>NZ_QGTQ01000019.1:0-97342 GCF_003182255.1 Paenibacillus cellulosilyticus
TGCAGTAGAACTTAAAGAGAAGTGCGCATCAACGCAACTTCTGTTCCTGCATACCCCGACTGTGTCATCAACAACTGTCAGCCCTAATTCCATCGCTTCATCCGACATCTTAATAGTTGAAATCCTGCGAATGGTTGAGCATTCGTGAGAGAAACCCTTAAATACGAGGGACGGTTGTGGCAGGAGCTATTTGCGCTCCAAGACGTGTTTTCGACTAGGAATGATCAATTAAGCGCTGTGGCATCCAATAGAAGTTGTAATGGTGCAAAAACAGTCAAATAAGCGCCGGTGCAACCGTTAGCGATTCGTCGTTCCAGTTCAAGCGCCCCGCGGCGTCCAATGGACACTCCAACCGCGATCTTAGCATCAACCGAACAGCTTGAAACGGCCCCCTTGACGGGCCCTTCACAGGTAGCCGTTTTTAGTGACACAATAAATGCCAGTCTAGGGCTATCGGCAGCATTCCGACAGCTCCTGACTGGCATTTTGACTAGTGTTACTCCGTACGTTAACTCAACAGAGCTTATGCGAATGCGACTGGTGCTAACCCTTGCGTTAACGATTGTTAACCTGCCCTTAGCTCAAAAGGACCGTATCCGTTAACGCCTGTCGGAGTTATTCCTCTTCCCAGCTCCGCATCTGCTTCGCCGTTGGACGCGGTCTGCCGGCTGTCGTACCACTGCGACGCTCTTTGCTGCGCTGATCGATACGTTCCTTACGCGCTTGATGCGCAATCTCCTTGCCCGTCTTCACATAGTTGTTATAACGCCGACGATCGAGCTCGCCGCTGTCTAATGCCGCAAGTACCGCGCAGCCTTCCTCCCGTTCATGACGGCAATCGCGGAAACGACATTGCGATGCGAGTGCCGCAATATCGCTGAATGCTTCCTCATGCCCTTCATCGGCATGCCACAGCTGCAGCTCACGCATACCCGGCGTGTCCATGAGCAATGCACCGCCTTCAATCGGGAACAGCTCGCGATGGGTCGTCGTATGTCTCCCCTTCGCATCGTCCTCACGTATATCCTGCACGCGCATCCGATCCGCTTCGGACAGCCAGTTCAGCAGCGTAGATTTGCCTGCACCGGACGAGCCTGCAACCGCAACTGTCATGCCTTGGCCTAGGTAAGGCGCAAGCCGCTCCCGTCCTTCGCCGCGGGCGGCACTGACGACTACTACAGGTACGCTGTCGGGGATAAAAGCACGTGTTTGCTCCGCCATAGACTCCGGGTCTGCACACAGATCTGCCTTTGTTAACACGATAACAGGCTGCGCCCCACTGCCCATCGCAGCGGTCAAATACCGCTCGATACGGCGCAGATTGAAGTCTTGATTCAACGCGTTGACGAGCAGAATGAAATCGATGTTCGCACCGATGACCTGCTCCTCCGGCTGACTGCCAGCTACTTTGCGGGATACTGCGGACTTACGCGGCAGCAGTGCATGAATGACGACACGTTCGTCACCCGGAGCAAGCTCTGCCATTACCCAGTCCCCAACTGCCGGATAGTCACCTTTGCCTGACGCCTCATATTGATAACGTCCGGCGACCGTGCCCAGACGTTCTCCTTCGTTCGTTATCACCCGATAGACGTGAGAGAATTGGGCTGTTATTCTCGCGGGTACGAGTGTTCGATGGGTGTTATTCGCCGCATTCACCGCTTGCGCTTGTGCTTCCCAATGCTCATTCCATCCATATGCCTGTAAATGCGTCGTGTTAAAAGCTTGATTAGGTGTATTATGATCCAAATGTTTAGCTCCTCTAATGTTAAGTCCGTTCTCGTTAGCAGCCAATGCCGCTGTTCAAAACAAAAAACCTGCGCGGTCTCCCGGCAGGTTTCCATGCTCGCGCTGACGTTAGACGGCAGCTCAAAGCAGGAGCATGCGCCATCTATACGTCAAGCGACAAAGCAAAAACCGGGAGACCATCCTACGGTCTCTCCCGGTTCAGCTTACAGACGCCGCGCGAAATGCACGGTGTCTGTTGTTTCATATAGATCGCGAACGATTAATGAAGATCTATATGTTCAAGCTTCCGTAGAGACCGATGTCCATGTCGTTGTACAATCATCGTCATTGTTCTCATAGCACATCAGCCTCCTTGAATTTAGTATCACCAGTATATCCCTTAATCGCTAGTTTGTGCAACAACAGAATTGTACGACCGGAAATGGAGTTACGCCGCTGCCGATGCTGTTGACGTTGTTGAAGCATTGCCTCCATTACCGAAAACGATCTGATTCCCGTTCTGTACCGCCTCTACAGGCTTACCCTCGATCTGAAGCAGCACCTCACGCAGCGATGCATACACCTTGCCCTGCTGAACGATACCCGGCTGCCCATCGCCTGTCTTCAGATCAAAGCTAGTACCGCTCGGTAAAACAATACGTACCTTCCGATCTGACGCGCTCCAACTCAGCTTACCGTTCAGCGCTTCAATCATATCGCGAAGTGGAATAAGCCAATCACCCTCTCCGTGTGCCCAATAAGCGCCTGGCTCAAAAATGAGCGTTCGGTCCGCTGCATACACAACCAGCTCTTGACCGTCTTGAGCTGCAGCTGTCGTTGATCCAGTCTCCGCCGACGCCGCCTTACCAGCACTTGCTTCCAGCTCACCAGAGAACACGAATGGGCTTGCCCCTTTCGCCTCCAGCCCTTCACGTACAGAGGTTTCCTCCGCTGACGTCGCCTTTGGCCGGCTCCACTTCAGCTTGTCTGCCAGACGGAACGTGACCGGCTTCACCGCTTCCGTCAATGGAGCAAACGTATAGCCTTTTTCTTTGTAATAGCGAATGATTTCAGGCAACGCCTTCACGGATTCCCCATGAATCGAGCTGTCATGCAGCAGCACAACCGTCTCATCCGATAGCTTCGAATTGTGGATGTTCTTGATGATTTCCGCCGCTGGAACCCCAACCCGTACAGAATCGCCGCTATCGACATTCCAGTCGAACATCGTATAGCCCGCTTTCGTCATCGCATCAAAATACGACTGATCAAAGTTGCCGTACGTCCCGCCTGGCGCACGAACCAATTTGGTCCGAATGCCCGCCGCCGCTTGAAGCGCCTCTTCGGTCTTCACAATCTGTCTAGCAAATTCACCAAAGCTGTTATACAGCTCCTTATATTGATGATCATACGTGTGATTGCCTACCGTATGCCCTTCCTCTACAATCCGCTTCAGCAAGTCTGGATGCTCGTTCACATGCTCGCCAAGGACGAAGAATGTCGCCTTAATGCCTTCCTTCTTCAGGATATCGAGAACCTGTGGCGTCAATTTGCTTGGTCCATCATCGAAGGTCAGATAAACGGTCTTGCCAGCAGGCTTGTCCGGCAATGTCTTCGTACTGTTGTCCTTGCTAGGCGCACTACCGCTATCCGGTACATAGCCGCTCGAGCCGGCTTTTATAATGACCGGTTGATTGCCCGTTGTCGTCTCTTTATCAGCATCTGCGTCCGCCTGTACCACTCTAGCTTCTCCTTCTATATCGACAGTCGATCCTGCTTCCACAGCCGCTTGTCCAGCCACATCAGCAGCCGCCGGTGACGACTCAAGCCACACCTGCTCGTCCACACTTGCTTCCTCCGCCGCTTCTCCACGATCGACAAACCATCCACTCCACGCTGCCGCACTGACAGCGAATACTATTGCAATTACGGCTCTTACGATTCGACGACGAATCATATCCGTCCACCTCGCTCAACGTTTCCGGCCTTCCCGGCCTGGTTGATAGATTATATGAGACGAGAGTCTAGCAAATGACTAGTATAATAAATATAAAAGCAGAAACGGGTAGCCCGATTTGCCTAGTGTCCAGAGAACAACCTACCTCCCTTCGTCAACGCTATTCATAAGAAATTGTAAGCGTTGTCAAATTACTCGTCTCGAAGTTCCATCTTCTGCTTCTATTACTGTTAAAGACGTAAGTATCGTAGAAAAAGTTTCAAGAACGACCGAGAAATTGTCTTCGCCTAACGTTAATCTTCATAACAGATAGACAAAAAACCACCATCCGCTATTCGCAGATGGTGGCTGATCCGTTCATCTATTCTATTAAAATTACTTGTTCTCAAAGTTCGGTTTCGTGATCAAAAGCGGACTTTTTGAACGACCTCTAAAAATCAAAGTCCTCATCGCGCAGCGTCTCGACATTAAGCGTACGGACATAGCCGTTGCCCTTCTTGGAGAAGAAGTCGTGCTGCTTCGTCCGCGTGTTAATACCGTTGAAAACGATCGGGTTGATGTCTTCCTCTGGGAAGCGCGGATCAAGGCCGAGATTCATGAGTGCTTTGTTGCAGTTGTAGCGCACGTATGCTTGCACATCGTCAGCCAAGCCGACTTCCGTGTACAGCTCGTTCGTGTACGCCTCTTCGTTCGCATGCAGCTTGTCGATAAGCGCGTTCAGCTCATCGAGCGCTTCTTGACGCTCTTCCGGCGTCAGGCCGCGGTAAATCTCTTGCGCGAGCACGCCAACGTACAAGCCATGGATGCTCTCGTCGCGCAGAATAAGGTCAATAATCTCGCCGCTGCTCGTCATCTTGCCTTGACCAGCAAGGAAAAGCGGATAGAAGAAGCCGCTGTAGAACAAGTAGCTCTCAAGCAGAACCGACGCGGACAGCGCCAGGTACAAGCTCTTAGGCGTCTTGATGTTATTGTAGTAGACCGAGATCCACTCCGCCTTGTTCTGAAGCTTCGGATGGTTCTTCACCCATGCAAAGACACCGTCGATCTCTTCCGTCGAAGCCAGCGTTGTGAAGATACTGCTGTACGATTTGGCATGGATCTGCTCCATCATGCCCATGAACGACAGCACGGCTTTGCGCTGCAGTCCGTCAACGTGCTCGACGATCTTCGGAATGCCGACGCCGCCTTGAATCGTGTCGAGCAGCGTCAGACCGCCCAGTACCTTCATGTACAGCGCGCGTTGTTGTTCGCTCAGCTCGATCCACGACATTTTGTCGTCAGACAGCGGGATCTCTTCATCCGTCCAAAATTGCATAATGTTCTGGTTCCAGAACGTCAACGTAAAGTCGTCGTCCGGTCTGTTCCAGTTAACAGCTTCCAATGCCATCGCTCAACCGTTCCTCTCGAATCTATATAAAAGTAACTAGCTGTGCCGTCATTAGACGGCGCAGCTAATGCACTCCTCAACGCTTAGTCTGTTCGTACGCGTGTAGTAGAGCGACTTGAGGCCCTTCTTCGCCGCGTAGATATAGTAGCGGGACAGCTCCCGTGTCGTTACGTCACTATTAACATGCAGTACAGTCGAAATGCCTTGATCGATGTGCTGCGAGATCTCGGCGATCATATCGATGACCTTCAATTGGTCCATCTGATAAGCCGATTTGTAGAAGAAGTAGTTATCCTGCGCCAGGTAAGGCATCGGATAATACGTCGTCGAGTTCGCGTACGTACGCGTCTCGATATGCTCAACGACCGGCATAACGCTCGACGTCGCATTTTGCACATAGGAAATACTTTGCGTTGGAGCAATCGCAAGACGGTACGCATGGTAAACGCCATGCTTCATAACGAGTGCCTTCAGCTCAGCCCAGTCCTCAGGAGATGGGATATGCATCTCGCCGAACAGCTTGCTCGCGCGCTCTGTTTGCGGACGATAGTCCGTCGCCAGGTAGCGGTCGAAGTAGTTGCCGTTCGCATATTCGGATTGCTCGAAGCCATGGAAGGTCACACCACGGTCGCGGGCGATCATCATGCTCTTCTCGAGCGAGTAGTAGTTCATCATCATGAAGAACGTACGTGCAAAGTCACGCGCTTCTTCACTTTCATAAGCGATCTTGTTCTTCGCAAGGTAGCCGTTCAGGTTCATTGCGCCGAGGCCTACCGAGTGAAGCTCTTCGTTCGCTTTGCGAACACCTGGTGCATTAGCGATCTTCGCCATGTCGCTGACCGACGTCAATCCCTCGATGCCCTCGTGCACGGACTCTTTGATTTTGCCAAGGTCCATGACGTTCACGATGTTAAGCGATGCAAGGTTGCAGCTGATGTCGCGGCGAATGATGTCCTCTTGACCATAGTCGTTAATCTCGGACGTCTCCTGCAGCTGGAAAATCTCCGTGCAAAGGTTCGACATTTTGATCGGTCCAATGCCCTTCAGCGCATGATCTTTGTTCGCATTCGTGCGGTTCATAATATAGGGATAGCCCGATTCGAGCTGAATCATTGCAATCTTCACAAGCATGTCGCGCGCGCTCATGACCGTCTTCTTCTTCACACGACTGTCTACGAGCAGCGTATCATACATTTCGTCAAGATCCATGTCGTCCATGTGAACGCCATAAGCCTTATGCACCGAATGTGGTCCGAATACGATAAGCGGCTTGTTCTGTGCTGCCAGCTCGTAGAACTTGTTCGGTACGATCAGACCGATCGACAACGTCTTCAGGCGTGTCTTCTCGTCTGCGTTAATCTTCTTGCTGTCGAGGAACTCCATAACGTCCCAGCCGAAAATGTTGTAGTAGCCTGCACCTGAACCTTTGCGCTGACCCATCTGGTCGGCATAGGAGAACGCGTCCTCCATTAGCTTCAGTACGGGCATAACGCCTTTTGCAGCGCCCTCTACACCTTTGATAGCCTCGCCGCGTCCACGAAGCTTGGACAGATTAACAGCTACGCCGCCGCCGATCTTCGACAGCTGCATGCACGTGCCGAGCACGTAGTTGATCGAGTTAAGCGAATCATCCATTTCAAGCAGGAAGCACGATACCATCTCACCACGGCGGCTTTTGCCGGCATTGAGGAATGTTGGCGTCGCTGGTTGGAAACGCTGCTCCATCATTGCTTCCGCTAAGCGCATCGCTTTGTCGAAGTCGCCTTCGCCCAGATGAAGCGCAACCGTTGCTACGCGGTCCGGATATTGCTCCATGTACTGCGAGCGGTCGTCGCTCTTCATCGCATAGTCTGTGTAGAACTTCGATGCAGCCATGTACGAAGCAAATTGGAAGTTGAAGCCGTGGGTCTTGCTGAATACCTCTTCAACCTGCTCCTTCGTGTACTGCTTATATACATCTTCATAGAAGTCGTTATCAATCATATATTGGACTTGCTCAGTAAAGCTGTTGAAGCGCATGCTCTTCGCTGCAACTTCTTCCATGAAGGCAGCCACCGCTTCTTGATCCTTCTCCAGACGGAAGAAGCCTTCCTCATTACGCTGCATCAGCTCGTTATTAAGCTCAATATGCCGCAAGTTTATTCACTCCCTGCCGAAATTGATCGACGTCGCGTCCTGTACCCGACAGCTCGAATTTATGAATGACCGGAACATTGTATCGTTTCGAAATATCATCTGCGCTCTTGGCGAACGATTCTCCCCAGTTGCGATTGCCGCTCGCTGACACGCCTCTTAGCTTGGAGCTGTTACGGCGCAGAAATTTCTCGACACGGTCCGGCACTTGTCCGAATCCAGTCGTGAACGTTACGAGTACGAAGGGCTCGTCCACCGTTATGTCTGCTGTTTCTCCGTCGTCCAGCGAGACCGACTTCATATTCAGTTTTTCGACAAAGCGGCGGACATTCCCTGTCCTCGAATCATACACAACTAGCATGTTTTTATACCCTCCATATATAGCAGCCTCTCTTGGCTACCATCTCTACTAAAATCAATATGTAGGATGACTGAGACAATGATATATCTATATATTGTGCGTGTCAATGGTTCGGCGCCCCCAAATGCCAACAAAAAGTGCTTGACAATCGGAGAGCCCAAGTGGGGTAAGGGATTGCGGTTTTGTCTGACTTTTCTGTATCCAAAGGAGGGGGTCTGACAGCGTTTGTCGATTCGTAGGGAAGGCAATACATGTGAAAAACGAGGGTGTTTTTCATAATTGTGGTAAACAATTTGCAATGAAAAACAGTCTGTTTTTCACCACAAACACCACTCAAACAGCTCGATAAAATAACAAAGCGGCCTCCCAGCAACAGGAGACCGCTTCCATAGTTGAATCTATTTCTTCTATATAGAATGCATTCAATATTACAGCTTCGAGCTGTTTCATGCTGTATGAGTCATTGTCGCAGCTTCTGCTGCTCGATAATCGGCTGCTATGTGCTGGTGATGTACGTCGAATTTTACCTATGATTTTGGCAAGACGGCAGATCAAAAAATAAATTTTTCTATGGATAGTCGTTCGTAGTCCCTAGGGCTTCACATTCGTCCATATGTAGTGGTACTCGCGGACTCATCCCTATATCGTTACATCGCCCTGCCTATCGCCCCTGTTTATCCGCTGTAGGCATGAGCCGATCGGTTCTCGGGTCATGCACGACAGCCGCAGGCACCGCATACGAATGCTCCTACAGCGAATGCAATGACTCGCTGCAGGCGACGATATATAGATCAGTCGTGCGCAAGATGCTGTCTGGTCAGTACGAACAGCTGCTCAATATGCGTATCATCTAACGAGTAGTAGACCATCTTGCCTTCCTTACGGCGCTTGACGATACGTAGATTGCGCAAATACCGCAGCTGGTGCGAGACTGCCGACTGGCCCATGCCAAGCGCTTCGGTCAAATCGTGCACGCATAGCTCTTGAATCGATAATGCATGTATCATTCGAATTCGGGTCGGGTCGCCAAGCGCTTTGAACAGTTCAGCCATCGCTGACGCTGCCTCATCATCCAACAGCTCGTTTCTGACCCGATCTGCCGTCTCTGGGCCTGTGCCCTCACATATTGGCTCGCATTTGTCCAACGTGTCCATCGTAATCTCACCACCTGCCCCTTATTATACATGGAAATACGTATTCGTTGTCATATGGCTTATTGTGCACATCTAGGGTTGCGAACAACTTCTTCCACTGGTATGATGAGATTAATCAATATATGAGCAATCATTCATATGTTTAGTTTGGAGGGAGATGCGGATGACCAGCCGCGACAGCAACGAGCAGCATAAATGTACGGAACATAAACACGACAATAAGCTCACTACGTCTCAGCATGACCAATCCAGCGACAATCATACGCATGATCATGCGAGTCACAGCGATACGTGCAGTCACGCTAAAGGAAGCGACCACAAGCACGCTCATTCCCACGACAGCCATTCCCATCACCATCATGGGCACAGCCACCATGGCCACTCGCATCACGGCCACGTTCATGGAGGCGCGGGCAATCGGCAAGGGCTTGCAGTAGCGCTTTCCATTACCGGCGGCATTATGGTGCTTGAATTTGTTGGCGGCCTGCTGACAAACTCGCTTGCCCTGCTCAGCGATTCAGGGCATATGTTAAGCGACACCGCTGCGATTGCACTCAGCCTCCTCGCTTTCTGGTTCGCAGCGAAACCAGCAACAGCAGCGAATACGTACGGCTACCATCGCTTCGAAATATTAGCCGCCCTCTTCAATGCGCTGACGCTGTTCGTCATCGCCGGCATTATTGGTGTCGAAGCTTACCATCGATTGAGTGAACCACCGGAAGTAGCCGGCCTGCCAATGATGGCGATCGCCGCCGTTGGTCTTCTAGCCAACCTGCTCAGCGCCTGGGCGCTTATTCGCAAGGGCGACATCGAACATAACCTAAATGTTCGCTCTGCCTATCTGCATATTCTAGGCGATGCCCTTGGTTCCGTCGGCGCCATCGTCGCCGCGCTGCTTGTCACGCTGTTCGGCTGGAACTGGGCAGACCCCGTCGTCAGTGTTCTCGTCGCCCTGCTCATTCTGCGCAGCGCATGGGGCATTCTGAAGTCCGTCATCCACATATTAATGGAAGGCGCTCCAGCAGACGTCGATTCCGAGGAGGTCCGCGAGACGCTGCTCAGCATTGAAGGCGTCCGCGACATTCACGATCTGCACATCTGGACGATTACTTCAGGGCTTCCGGCCATTAGCGGTCACTTGCTTGTGCAGGAGGACATCGACTGTCAGCAAATCCTGCGGGAGGCGCTAGCGAAGCTGGAATCGCAATTCGGGCTGACGCATGCTACCTTGCAAATTGAAAAGTTTGAAGGGCTGCACCAGCCTCTGAAGGTTTAGGGGCGTTGCCCCTTGACCCCCCTTTATTTAATCCGAAACTGAATAATCTCCACCCACCTGAACCCCAAGATTTCTACCCACCCAAACCCTCGAGACTTCTACCCACCCAAACCCTCCCTGCTAGGGAGGGCCCCATGGGACTCCCGTCCCCTGGACCCCGGAAGGGGATGGTGGCGGGACAGAGACGTTGGTGAGATGCTGCGTGCTGGGGGTCGCGTGACCCTTTGGGTCATAGCTTTTGGTTGGTGCTCGTTAGAGTGCTAAGAACGAAAATTCAAATCGAAAGCATTAAACGAAAATAATGAACGAAACAAACAAAAAAGCTGCCTCTATCCGCTGTTTGTGCATCGGATAGAGGCAGCTTTCCTTCATTATAATGGTACTTATTTCTTCGACTTGGGCTTGGCGGCGGCTTCGATTGCCGCGAGGACCGTGTCGACATGGCCTTTGACTCGGATGTTGCGCCACTCTTCAATGAGCACGCCCTTCTCATTAATGAGGAAAGTCGAACGGACGATGCCCATATATTCGCGGCCGTAGAGCTTCTTCAGCTGCCAGACGCCGAACTGCTCGCACACTTGATTGTTCGGATCGGCCAGTAGTACGTACGGCAGATCATACTTGGCGATGAACCGTTCATGCCGTGCTACATCATCGGTGCTGATGCCGATGATAACCGTATTATGTGCGCTCAGCTTCTCGGTCGCATCCCGAAAATCGCAAGCCTCCTGCGTACACGCTGTCGTCATATCCTTCGGGTAGAAGAAAATGATGACCTTCTTCCCTATATAGTCGCTTAGCGAGACCGTTCCCCCGCCAGAGCCTTCAAGTGTAAAATCCGAAACTTTGCGCCCTAGCTCTACAGGTTTAAGCTTTTTCCCCATTTCATCCCCACCTTGTGTCCATCCAACTGTTGATTCCTTCATTATACATGATGGACGCCGTGGATACGAAATGTCTCAGCATTGGGTGCTGTTCCTTCTATTAATGAGACGCCGCAGAAGACGGCTCCTTCACTTCTTCGTGTTTGCCCGGCCAGAATGCTACACGGCCGAGCAGCGCCGTTATGGCAGGCACGAGGAACGGCCTTACGATGAACGTATCGAGCAGCACGCCAACCGCTGTTACGATACCGAAGTGAACGAGCACTTGAATCGGCAGCGACGCGAGTACCGCGAACGTACCTGCGAGAATGATGCCTGCTGACGTAATAACGGAGCCCGTCTCACTGACGCCTTCGCTGATTGCCTGCTTGAGCGGCATCCGCTTTCTTTTCTCCCAGATGCTTGAGATCATGAAGATGTTGTAGTCCTCACCGAGCGCAACCAGGAACACGAACGCGTACAGCGGGATGGAACCAGACATGGCATCCGCCCCCAGCACATAGTGAATAATAATCCAACCGAGGCCCAGCGCGGCAAAATAGGACAAAATAACGGTGCCGATCAAATACGCCGTCGCCACGACGGAACGCAGATAGATGAGCAGCAGCAGCGTAATGAGACCGATGACGACCGGGATAATGATCCGCGTATCGCGATCTCCTGTTACCTTCGTATCATACTGCTCCGCCGTCTGACCACCGATCCATACCCGATCATCAGCAGCACTGTCACTGCTGGATGCAGTCAATGCGGCAGCCGCTTCTTCACGCAGCTGCGGAATGAGCTCCATCGCTTCCAGCGAGTATGGATTCATCGTTAAGTTGATGTCCATCGCAGCGATGTTGGTGTTCACCTGTCCTTGCTCAGGTTCCGATACGCTCGCTACGTAAGGAAGCTTCGATAAACGCTCAGACACAGCCTTTACATCGCTTCCCTCCGTATCAACAATGACACGTACCGGTGCAAGACTGCCTTCTGAGAACTGCTCACCGATGACCTTAAATCCTTCGCGGGATTCCATATCAGACGGGAACGAGGACAGAATATCGAATGTTACTTTCATTTGCGATGAGAAGCCTGCTAATACGCCAAGCACGATAACCGTCGAGAGCACGACAGCCCATGGGCGGCGAACGACGAGACGACCAATTCGGCCAGCACGAGCAGCCTTCTTAGCGGGTACTGGCTTCCCTTTCTTCCGTGCACGTTCTGCAATCATCTCAGCCGTACGCGGTACGAATGGATAGAACGATGTGCGGCCAAAGATCGCAAGCAGCGCTGGTACAAGCGTCAGACTGGCGATTGCCATAATAAGAATCGATAAACTGAATGGTACAGCGAACCGGTGGTAAGCACCGTATTGCGCGAACAGCAGCGCCGACAACGACAGTACAACCGTCAAGCCGCTCATCGCAATAGCGCCTGCCGAGCCAGTCAATGCCTTCAGCAGCGCTTCTCGCTTGCTCTCGACTTCACCTAGATGATGGCGGAACTGCGAGATAAGGAACAAGCAGTAGTCTGTTCCTGCACCAAACAACAGCACTGTCATAATGGAAATGCCCTGCGAGTCGATTGTAATCCAGCCCTCACGCGCCATCGCACCAAGGATTGGTCCAACTACCATATAAGCGAATCCAACCGCAATAAGCGGTATGAATGCCAGCACAGGCGAACGATAGATAAGCAGCAAAATAATTAGGACAAGCAGTACCGTCCCCAAGAGCAGCGACACGTCTGCGTTCTTGAACAAGCCAGTCGCATCAACTTGGATGCCGACAGGACCCGTAATGCGGGCACTGAGCGCATCTGCAGCATCTGTCTCTGTATTAAACGGATCGCCGCCCAGCGTCGCTGCCGCATCCTCACGAAGCTGATCGAGGCTCTCCTTCATTGTCTCCGTATCAGCACCTGCAGCGAACAGAACTGGCGCTACAATTGTACTGCCATCTTCAGATAGCTCGGCCTGAAGCGCAGGCATTGGCAGCTTGTGCAGCGGTGGTACGCCAACCTGCTCCGGCAGCGGTGCTGCCTCCCATTGCGCGGTCAGCTTCTGCAAACCTGCTAGGTCGTCAGCGGTTAACCCGCCTTCGCGATGCAATACGAGCAGTGCAGGCGTTCCACTGTCGCTCGGAAATTCTGTTGCATCTACTGCTGCGGCTTGCACAGATGGCTTTGTATCGCTCAGGTTAGCCGCATTGTTCGCTTCCTCATCACCGACTGCGGGCAGCGTGACCGTTAGGACGACCGCCAGCACCAGCCAGACGAGAAGTGTAATCCACCGCCCTTTTTTCCCCGTCACCGAGGAGTAAAAACGTTCATACATAGGCATCTTGCATCCTCCGTTCATACTTCATGCTATAATAATGGATATCGAGCTATTTTTAATTATATATACCGTACGGTTAATTAATCAATGTCTGTATTCGAATTTTTTGTTAAATGAAGGTGTCTAACATATGAAGAATGCACGTCCAACAAAAGCGCTCGGTCGTCCGAAGCGCAGTGAACAGGATGCGCCGACGCGCGATACCATTATTCAGATCGCTTCCCGTCTGTTCTTGGAGAATGGCTATGAGCCGATTTCCTTGAATCAAATCGCGGTGCAATGCGGCATGACGAAGGCTTCTCTCTACTACCACTTCGCCAACAAGGCGGAGTTGTTCACGGAGTCACTTATTTGGATGCTTACTCGTGCCCGCATGAGCACGGAGAAGCTGCTGCATGAGGCCAGTGACTTGAAGAGCGGGCTCGAGACGCTGGCCATTATCAAAATGTCCACCCAGCACATGGACTTCGAATCCATCATGCGTGAGTCGTCGAGCAACCTTACCGAGGAGCAGCTGACTCGTATACGTGAGACAGAGCATAATCTACATGATGTGCTCGCGATTCATTTTCAAGCTGCGATGGACAAAGGCCATATGCGGCAAGCGAATCCGCTGCTGTTGGCGCATACGCTGAGCGCGATGCTGATGCTTGGCAATCGGCAGGAACCTGCCGATTTGTTCGAATCGGTGCCGGAGCTGGCGAAGGCGATCATCGATCTGTTCTGGAACGGCGTCACGCCTGAGTAAATGTTACTGCCATAGAACGAACAAGGAGCTATCCCAGCGGTTATCGACGAAGATAACCGGCTGTGGACAGCTCCTTGTTCTACTTAGTAGTAAATGTTCAAAAAGCTCGGTTTTCAGCACCGAGAAGGTTGGATCACATTGTTATACTTCGTGATCGAAAGCGGACTTTTTGAACGACCGCTCTATGATCCCGCTCCGCGGTACCGCTTCACACCAGTATTCCATACGAACAGCCCGATCGCAAACACGATCACACCGACGAGCGGCGTGTACAAGGCAAGCGACGCCATATCATCATGCTTCGCATCGAGGAAGTACGACGCTGGAATGATGCCCACGAAAGCGAATGGCAGCACCCACGTAAGGACGAATCGGATAATACGGCTGTAGATGTTGACGGGATAACGCCCGTAGTTCTGAATGTTGTACATGAGCGGCAGGATGCCTGTCGGCGCGTCCGAATAAAACGAGATCGCGGTCAAAGCCGTGTACAGCCCCATATAAATGAGCACTGCGCCAAGCGTGAGCAGCGCCAT
This sequence comes from Paenibacillus cellulosilyticus, assembly GCF_003182255.1. GTDB lineage: Bacteria > Bacillota > Bacilli > Paenibacillales > Paenibacillaceae > Paenibacillus_T > Paenibacillus_T cellulosilyticus. The sequence continues at coordinate 14,491 of NZ_QGTQ01000019.1, forward strand.
CATCGGAACGTACCACCAATGGAACACGAGATCGAGCTGTCCCCAGCTGATCGCCATGATCAGAATGCCGATGAACGATCCAAACAGCGACGGGGGGTCCATATTTTCCAGCGTCACTTGGAACAGGTTATGTGCCGGACGCGTCAGGATACGGTCCATCTCGCCCTTCGCAATGTATCGATCTGCGAAATTCCATAGATTAAAGAACGTCCCGAAGATACCGAACGGCACCATGAAAAATCCGTATACGAATACAACCTCTGCCTCCGACCAGCCGCCAAGCGACTCGGTCTGTTGGAAGACGATTAGAATGAAAATCAGGTTGACCCCCTGGAACAACAGATCCGACAGCACCTCGATCCAGAAGTCAGCCCGGTAAGTAAGACGAGTCTTGGCGTAGTTCTTCAGGTATTCCCAAAATAAAGACAAATATAGCATCGCGATCGTTAACCCCCTTGCACGAACAGCCGCGTCCGCGCCGCCCGCCATGTCAGCAGAATCGGCACGAGCAGCACGACGAACCAAATGACCTGCACACCCAGCACACCCCATGCTTCCGAGAGCGGCGTTCGGCCTGTGAACACTGCAGTTGGCAGATAGGTAATCGCCTGAAACGGCAGCCAATTCATCGCGACCGACAGCCAGCCTGGGAAAAATGCGATCGGTACGACTACACCCGAGAATAGGTCGACGATAACCCGCTTCATGCGCATCATGCCCTCGTTATTTTCAACGAAGAAGGCGAACAAGCCGGTCAGCATATTGATCTGCGTATTAATAAGAAAGGCGAAGAACAGCATGACGAGGTAAATCGCCCATACCTTCGGATCGGTTGGGAGTGATACCGGGAACAACAGGCACACAATGACCATGCCCGGAACCATGAACAGAAGCAGGCGGAAGATTCCTTCGCCGAAGCCCTGCATCAGCTTCACCGCAAGGTAAGAATACGGTCTGATCAGCTGTACCGCAACGCTGCCATCTCGAATTTCATTGGCGATCTCCCGATCGAGATTGTTGAAGTAAAATGCCCGAGCCATCCAAGATACGGCCACATACGTCGTCATCTGGGCTACCGTGAAGCCCGCCAGCACCTGCTTGTCACCATAGATTGCCTGCCATAAGAAATAATAAGCGCCGATATTGATTGCATAGATGATGATGCCACTGTAGTAGTTCACCCGATAAGCGAGCATCATGAGGAAGCGAATACGGATAAAATCAACATAAGCGCTCATCATGACCGTGCCGCCCCGCTAATCGCTGTATCATCCTCAAGCGCAGCCGCTGCCGCTGCCTTCGTCTCCGCGCTGCCCGACTGATAAATCGCACGGACAATCTCGTCGGTATTCGTCTCCATGATCTTAATATCGCGGATATCAACAGAGGAGCCGACAACACGTGCAAGCGCATCGGATACGTTAATTTCGTTAGGCAGCCACATCGCCGCTTCTACCCCGTTCTCCAGCGTCCACGATACACCGGTAAGCCCTTCCGTTAATGTCCGCAAACGGTCCGTCGTAACCGCGGAGCCGAATTGGAACTTGATCTCCCGACCTTTGCTCCAACGCGATTTCAAATCCTCCAGCCCGCCGTCATAAATAATGCGTCCATCGTCCAGCATAATAACGCGCGAGCACAACGCTTCAATATCCTGCAAATCATGAGTGGTTAGCAGAATGGTCGTACCATGCTCCTTGTTCATGCCCTTCAGAAACTCGCGGATTTCGGTTTTCACGATAATATCTAGGCCGATCGTCGGCTCGTCCAAGAACAGAATCGACGGGTTATGAAGCAGCGAAGCAACAAGCTCGCAGCGCATCCGCTGGCCAAGGCTCAGCTTCCGAACCGGACGATTGAGCAGTTCGCCAAGCTGCAGCCGCTCCACCAATTCATCGAGCCTGCGGCGGAAATCCGCCTCTGGCACCCGATATACTTTGCGCAGCAGCTGGAACGATTCGATAACGCCGATGTCCCACCAAAGCTGCGAGCGCTGTCCGAAGACGACGCCAATTTCTTTGACGAATTTCTCCCGTTCCTTATGCGGCACGAAACCGTTCACGCGCAGCTGGCCGGAGGTCGGTACGAGAATGCCTGTCAGCATTTTGATCGTGGTCGACTTGCCTGCTCCGTTCTCGCCGATGTAGCCACAAATTTCTCCTTGCGGGATTTGGAACGTAATATCTTTAACCGCCGTTACTTCTCGGTATTCGCGTTTGAACAAATCCTTCAACGCGCCCCCGAGACCGGCGCGGTTATTCTGCACCTTGAACTGTTTGCGTAAATCTTGAACATCAATTGCAAGCCTAGACACTATGTTGAACCCCTTTCTGCCTTACTCATCTAAAGTTGAGGGCTTATAAAGTTTTATTTTTCGATAAAACCTATATCTAAATGCACCTGATTATCGCCAAAAGACCTACATGAAGGTTTTCTCATTGTTGGTAATTCAATAAAACTTGATTCCTTGTGCCCCTGCGCTTTATAATTTTAGGATGTGTAATCTGTATTTGTTTCAGATGCACAAGAAAGCATACTCCAAAAAGGAGCGACATTCAATGGAAGCGCGTAAGAAAAGAAAACGCAGACCGTGGTGGATGTGGTCATTATTCGGTTTGCTAATAGTTGTTGCTGGTCTTTTCGTCTGGGCTGCTGTCTACGGAGTAGGCGTCTACAACGCTTTAGACGGTTTAAATAAAAGCGATGAAGAGTCCAAGTTTACGCAATTCAATGATCAAGATTCGACAACAGCTGAACCACCGAAGTGGGAAGGCACTGAGCGCGTCAACATCCTGCTCATGGGCGGCGATGGCCGTGGCTTAGAGAAAAGTCAGGTCGCACGCTCCGATACGATGATGGTCGTATCGATCGATCCAGCAACAAAAAAAGCGCATGTCTTCTCCGTTCTTCGCGACACTTATGTTGATATCGAAGGTCATGGCAAAGGACGGATTAATACAGCCGTATCGCTTGGCGGTGAGCGCCTGGCGCGTACAACAATCGGCAATCTTCTAGGACTTGATATTCAATATTACCTTTATACCGAGTTTGAAGGCTTCAAATCGCTGATCGATGCCATCGGCGGCATCGACTTCTACGTCGAGAAGGATATGAACTACGTCGATAATGCCGACGGCAACCGTTACGATATCCATCTCAAGCAAGGCCAACAGCATCTTGATGGCGACCATGCTCTGCAATATGTGCGGTTCCGCCACGATGCGATGAGTGACTTCACGCGTACGGAGCGTCAGCGGGAATTCATGCAAGCCGTTGCGAGCAAAATCATGTCCGGTTGGAGCATTGTTCATATCACAGACATCATCAAGAGCGTCTCGCCTTACATCGAGACGAACCTGACGGTCGAAGATATGCTCAAACTTGGCCAGCTTGGACTCGGCATTACGGTCGCAGGAACGGAACAAGTGCCTCCAATGGATATGATCAGCGAGGACAACGCTGGTGGCGCAGCCGTTATCGGCATCAAGGACGAGGACAAGCTTCGTCAATTCGTACAAGATGAGCTGGCGAAGGATACGGAGGCTCCGGCTGACGGTACATCGACCGATGGTACGGGTACGTCAACGGATAGCTCGACGGACAGCAGCTCGAGCACGAGTGAATCGAGCTCGTCCAGCAATTAATAAAGTGACCCCTTTCTGAAGATGGAGCCGCGCTCCTCAATCGGAAAGGGGTTTTTATTTATACCGTATGCGGATGAGAAGCGATTGCTGGCGGCTTAATGGTATAATAGCGATTAGGTTTGTACTGCACTAACGGAGGTTATTCAATCATGACAATGAATCGTACGCGCTCTGCGCAATTGTATGAAGAAGCATTACAGCATATTGTCGGCGGCGTTAACAGCCCCTCCCGCTCGTTCAAAGCGGTTGGCGGCGGCGCACCGGTATTCATGGAACGCGCGAACGGCGCTTATTTTTGGGATGTGGACGGCAACCGTTACATCGACTATTTGGCCGCTTACGGCCCTATTATTACAGGTCACGCTCACCCGCACATTACGGAAGCGATCGTCCGTGCTGCGACGAACGGCACATTATACGGCACGCCAACGGAGCTGGAGATTAAGCTGGCCCGCATGCTGAAGGAAGCCATTCCTTCGATGGACAAGGTTCGCTTCGTCAACTCCGGTACGGAGGCGGTCATGTCCACCATTCGCGTTGCTCGCGCTTATACGAAACGGAGCAAAATCATCAAGTTCGCAGGCTGCTACCACGGCCACTCGGACCTCGTGCTCGTTGCAGCAGGCTCCGGCCCTTCCACGCTTGGCATTCCAGACAGCGCAGGTATTCCGACGAGCATTGCGCATGAGGTAATTACCGTTCCCTTCAACGACATCGATGCGCTTCGCGCTGCCCTTGAGCGATGGGGCGATGATACGGCGGCGGTCATGGTCGAGCCGATCGTCGGCAACTTCGGTATGGTTATGCCGAAGCCAGGCTTCCTTGAAGCACTGTGCAAAGTAACTCGTGAGTTCGGTGCGCTCGTCATCTACGACGAGGTCATTAGCGCATTCCGTTTCCACTACGGCAGCACGCAGACGTACCACGTATTCCCTGACCAGGCAGCCGTAGAGCCAGACCTGACGGCGCTTGGCAAAATCATCGGCGGCGGCCTTCCGATCGGCGCCTATGGCGGACGCAAAACCATCATGGAGCAGGTCGCTCCGCTTGGCCCTGCTTACCAAGCCGGCACGATGGCCGGCAACCCGGCCTCGATCTCGGCCGGCATCGCTTGCCTGGAAGTGCTGAGCGCACCAGGCGTCTATGAAGAGATGGAGCGACTCGCGATCCGTCTCGTCGACGGCTTCAACGATGCGGCTTCACGCCATGGCGTACCGCTGACGATCAACCGCATTCGCGGTGCTTTCTCAACCCACTTCTGCGATCACCCGATTACGAACTACGAGGAAGCGCAGCAGACCGACAGCGAGCAGTTCGCCCGCTTCTTCCGCGGCTTGCTGGAGGAAGGCATCTGCATCGCACCGTCGAAGTACGAGGCATGGTTCTTGACGACGGCGCACACAGACGCTGATGTGGATGCGACGATTGAGGCGGCAGACCGGGCACTCAAGAAGGTATTGTAGACAGCTTCTAAGTGTTAAAACATAAAGAAATCGTTCAATCCAAACGGAGATGGTTCTCCGATCTGGAAAAGAACGATTTCTTGTGTTTTTTATTAACCTACCGTACTATCCCCCAATACAGGCTTCTCCGGGTTCGTCTTGATCATAGCCGTATTACGTTCAAGTAAATCGCTGCTCCAGAAATAATTGCGACTCGTTTCCGTCAGCCATAATCCATTGGTATCTGACCGCTTTGTTATGGTGTAAGTGTTGCTTGATATATTGTTGGATAGCGTACTGCCGGGATAACTATACTCTTCTTCAGCGGTAACCTGAATCCGATCGGAGTAAATCTCAATACTCATTGGATCAATAGCAATTCGTTCCAAATGAACCTTTGTTTCAGTCCCTCCCTCATACATGCCTTGTGAGAAAGAACTCATGATCGGACTATTCGGATCAATATCAGTCAATAGAGATGCGGTCCCCGCATTTTTCGCTTTTGTCCACGACACATTCGCATTGAGAATTACTTCAGCAACATCTTCAGCGATCGCTTGACTGACAAGGGTAGAGAGGTTGACCTCTTCATTCTCTGATCCATTCACTGATTCAGTTATATCAATGGTTCTCCCGAGCAATGTACCTTTCGCAGCCACCTTTAATTCAGCTGGTACAGGTGCAATTCTAACTCGAGTCTGACCTTCTTCTAGTGCCGGGAAATCAACACCATTCAATGTAAAGCCAACCCCATCGATTTGAGGCATTAAGAATGTTATTCCTGCTTGAACTTCTCTTGTAAGACTCACAGTCGCTTCTTGGTTATGAAACAAATCAACCGAGCCTTGAATCGTCTGTGTACCGCCGTACTTGTTAGACACTTCCGACTTGTATTCGTATACAGCCGGCCAAACAATGCTGAGCGTTCCAGTATTGCTTGGTAGTGTTGCAAGCGACGTTACAACTGTCCACTCCGGCTGTTGTTCGAAGGTGACACTAGAAGGTTTGATCGTATAAGACCACTTCGTCCCGCGCCAGTTTGACTCCTTCACAAACACAATTGTTCCTTCGTCGCCCCAGTCTATTCCGAACTCATTCATTTTGCTGAATTGCTGTTCCGCCAGCAATGCTTCTTTAAAGCCTTTTTTATAGTTCGCAGCAGTGTCATCATTAAATGCCTGTTTGAACGCATCCAATTTTTCAATAGTGGTTAAATCAGCATTTTCGTCAGACAAATAGTCTGCAAGCTTATCTACATTGTGCTCATCTACCGCTGCCTGAAGCGTCGCTTCAAGTTTCTCAGGCGAAGATGGCCCGTATGTATAATGAGCTATAGCATAAACTACTGCCAATACTACAACCACTCCCGTAATCCCGGCGGTAATTAATTTTGTACGCTTAGACATTCGAATCTTTGGAACGATACTAGAAGCCGGCTTCACTATTGATGGATTCGGTTCACCACAATTCCCACAAAAACGAGAATTATCCGTTAGTTCAGTTCCACACTTAGCACAAAACACTCTCCACTACTCCTCTCTCTAGATAATGATAACAGCGAGTACAGCACTGACAATAATGTATGCTGCGATGCTGCTAGCAACGAAGGTCAATCTACGATCCTTGGACACTTCGGATATTTCGGAAGCTAACATCAGATTCAATACAAGTGATGCGAGCAAATTGATAATAACTAAAATAATTGATATTCTTAGTCCAACAATTGTTCCAAGTCCCGCAATAATAAAGCCCGCACCGAAGCTATATTGCATCCCGCCAAAGTATGTAATAAAATCACTTAACGTCAACTTCTTACGACCTAACCAGATCCCAATCAACCACAAAGCCGTACCTAGAGCCACTATGGATACGATGGACAGACCAAAAAGTTTACCTGTGAGCATGGTGCTAATTTTATTAGATACACTTCCTGTTTCAAAAAAGCTATTAATATCGTTAAATCCAAATAGATCATTTAAAAGACTACTAAGTTTCTTCCCAACCATCCAAACCCAAATCATAAATCCAAGTATGGATGCAACCAAACCAAGTATTCCATAAACCAGATCCTTATCGGGTTGCAAGCTTGCAGCTCGCTGAGGATTCTTGAGCAGTGCATAAATCACTTGATAATCCACTTTTTTCAAGGAATCAGCAGCAGAGTTCCCCCAAGATTTCCCGTTACTTACCACTCCCTCTGAACTTGACGCTGCAACTTCATTACAAACATGCTCTTCCCCTTCGACCATCTTTTGTCCACACCGTGTACAAAAATTCATTCTTCCGCCCCCTATGTTTTAATTTTTTTGCTACTTTTGTCGCAAAAGAAGTATATCAGAAGTTATTTGTTGAAGTGTGTCGTATATTGGCGAATAATTATTTTATGTTTAAATTTTAGAATATTTTTAGTTCGTAAAGTAAATCACGTTCCAATATTATCAATTCATTTATTAAGAGAAAAGAATGCCTACCGGTCACAATATCCAATAAGCATCCTAAAACTTATGTATTACTATATATATATTCACTAGTCCTTTCGACCCGCTTCATCAACTTCACGATCGCACTTACCGCCGACTGAATCTCGCTATCCAAAGCATTGGCTATAACGTCGGTATGCAGGTCAGCCGGGAAGCCGTCGGTACCAATTGCCGAGCCAAAGGCCCGCATAAGTTTCTGTGTGTTGGGAGTCGCGTGCCCTATGGGGCAAGCTTTCTGTTTGTGTTTGATAGTTTGTTTAGTGCTGATAGTTAAGCGCTGCTGAGCAGCGCTTATTTCAGTTTCGGGGCCTTATTAGGGTGATTAAGTGTGGTAGATCATCGCTTAATTTACTTGGAGCTGCTGTTTTGCCTGCTGAGTGCGGCATTAAGAGCGGTTTTGCATCACTTAATGGTGCGTGTAGCGCTACTTTTTAGAGATTAGGTGTGGATCTACCACACTTATCCCCTCGATGGAGGTTCAACGCCACCTCTCCCCTACCTCATAAAACAACAGCAACCCTGTTGCCATTTCGTTCATTCAACTCATTAGGTCCTGACTACCGATAAATATTAAGAACTTCTTCATAAATTTGATGATCGAATATTAAGATTTTCCATTTACAATGGGCTAAAGAAACATAACGGGAGGGGTTGAAACCGATGGAACAGCGCACCGTGCTGGTCGTCGACGACGATAAAGAAATACGCGACGCCATTGAGATCTACTTGAAGCAGGAAGGCGTAATCGTTCTGAAAGCGAAGGATGGCTTAGAAGCGTTGGAAATGCTGGAGGCGAGTGAAGTACATCTCATCATACTGGATCTCATGATGCCCCGGGTTGATGGTATAACGGCAACCTTCAAGATCAGAGAAAGCCGCAACCTCCCCATCCTCATCCTGAGTGCCAAAAGCGAGGACAGCGATAAAATTCTTGGACTGCATGTTGGAGCAGATGACTATGTCACCAAACCTTTTAATCCAATGGAGCTTATCGCCCGAGTGAAATCGCTGCTGAGAAGATATGTAACGTTCGGCTCTTATGAAGGCATCAAACGAATGATCGACATCCGCGGCCTTTCGTTAAATCAAGACGCCAAAGAAGTAGCTGTAAATGGCGAATCAGTTAAGCTGACGCCTATCGAGTATAAGATTGTGGAGCTGCTGATGACCAATGCGGGACGAGTCCTCTCCATCCAAGAAATCTATGAACGCGTCTGGAGAGAGCCTGGTTATAATGCGGAAAATACGGTTGCCGTTCACATTCGCAAAATTCGTGAAAAGATCGAGTTCGATCCAAAAAATCCGAGATATTTGAAGGTGGTATGGGGCATTGGATACAAAATGGAAAAGTAGAACCTTATTCACGCTCTTCGCTTTCATGTTCGTCATAGGCCTGAGCGGACCGATCGCTTTCTTCGATCAAGGAAGCCGTTACCTGCATCGCGATTACTACCGGACACAAGATTTTACACAACAGCTTGATCAATTTGCCTTCTATTTGAATCTGTTCGAGCTAAACCCGATCTCCAAACAGCAGGCCAAATCATCCATTACAATAACGGAAGACGAAATCAATGTATATCGTAACCAACAAGGCCCTCTTAACGATCAACTTAATAGGCTCCGTGACGAATATGATCTGCTCATTCAAGATGCAACCGCCAACAATAACGATAAAGTCGCTGACTATTATAAGGACAAGCTTGAACTAGAGAAGCAGAATCTAATGAAGCTGTACGATGATGACGAATATGTTACCGCGCTTATTCGCAAGGAGAAAGAGCAGCAGGTCGACAGCTATTACGAATACGAAGAAAATTCCCGCTCCGAATTCACTTATCTTCGGGATCAATTCGACTATTATTTTCGAGATATTTCCACAGGCAAGGCATATACGAGTCTGAGTACTCAGAATGAGTACACCGCTGTAAATCAATTAAACGGCGACGGCTACAGCTATACCACTGAATACAGAACGGATGTAAACAATTACCTATATAGCTGGATTCAAGGATTCGAGGAGCTGGATGCTTCTTCAAACGTCCCCCATCGAGGCTGGATTGCCGTTCCTGCAACGAGCCCGATGAAAAAGGCTGCCGATACGTACAGACGAGAGCAAATCATCCTGTTCACCTATTGCCTGTTAAGTATAACTTTACTCGTCGTATGCCTGTTACGAATGAGAAAGTTCTTGGTCGTTCACACAGAAAGGGATCGGTTTAAAAGCTACTATCTTCAGATTCCTATGGATGTGCGTATGCTGCTTCTTGCCGCAGTATCCTTGCTGACGATCAGCCTGATCGATCATTTAACGAACCAGCTCATACCCTTCATAGAAGTGCCTGCGGCTTATAGCGGAAAGCTTTTATTCACCCTCGCTTCTGCAACAATCGGTATGATGCTAATCATTGTTCAGGGCCAGCTGTTGACCAATCCACTACGCAAATGGAGTATGGTGAGAGAGGAATGGACTCGTTCCTTGTTGATGCGTGGTGTCACCCGTGCGAGAGTAAATTTCACGCTTGTCGTGAATCAGGTGAAGGACTCTTTTATTTATCGGAACACAGGAATACGACTGCTTGTTTTCTCCTGTATCTTGATCGGATCAGGCTTTATCTGGGGAGGCTCAGCATTTCTGTTCATTCAGAACGATGACGCATCCATCTTCTTGATCACCCCAATTTTCGCAATTGCCGTTGTCGCTGCGCTCCTTCTATTCAATCGGCAATTTGCCTATCTGAATCGAGTCGCTAAAGCAGCGGATGAACTAGTCGCAGGTCGAATGCCTCACGAGCTGGCTATATCGGGTAATAGCGTTGTCGCTGCACTTGCAGCTAATATCAATGCGCTCCGTCGTGGCGTCAAGACTATGCAGAATGAGCAAGCGAAGAGCGAACGATTGAAGACAGAGCTCATTACAAACGTCAGTCACGATCTGCGCACGCCGCTTACTTCCATTATTACCTACGCAGAGCTGCTGAAATCGGAGGATGCAACCGCCGAAGAGCGAGCTGCCTACGTTGAGATTATCGACCAGAAATCGAAGCGATTAAAGACGATGATCGACGATTTATTCGAAGTATCAACCATGGCAAGCGGCAACGCGAAGCTGGTCCTTGCGAAGACAGACCTCGTTCAGCTCATGCAGCAAGCGCTAGCCGAGTACAAGGACGTAATGGACAGCTCTGATGTTCAATTCCGTATCTCCTTGCCGGATGAATCCATCTATGCGCATGCAGATGGCCAGAAGCTATGGCGTGCATTCGACAACCTCATCGGGAACATGGTTAAATATTCGTTGAACAACACTCGCGCCTATATCACGATGCAAGTATCAGAACGGCAAGAGGTTACGATTACGTTCAAAAATGTATCCAAATATGAAATCATCGACAACGCCGATGAGCTGTTTGAACGTTTTAAACGCGGAGATACGTCACGCCATACCGAAGGGTCTGGCCTTGGACTCGCGATTGCCAAGTCAATCGTCGACCTACACGAAGGCCACCTGATATTAGAAACCGATGGCGATCTATTCAAAGCCTCCGTTATCCTCCCGCTGGAAGCTGCATCACTTGCTTCTTAGTTCCTGTCTGCTATGCAAAAAGCCTCAAACCCTCGCCAAGCGAAGGTTTGAGGCTTTTAATATAATACCCTGCACTGGAATAGCTTCAAGCGCAACGGTAAGCTTTGCCCCACAGGGGCACGCGGTTCCTTGCACGTAGTAAATCTGCTAGCCTCTGCTCATCCCACGTTTTCTCTTCCGGGGTCCAGGGGACAGGAGTCCCCTGGGGTCCTCCCTAGCAGGGAGGATTTAGGTGGGTAGAATCCTCAGTAGATAATCTAACGAGTGCGTTGAGCGCCGCCTGTATCTCCCGTTCGACCGCTTGGCCTACGACGTCGGTATGCGGGTCGTAATCAGCCGCGAGGTCGGCATCAGCATAGCCGTCGAGTGCCACAATGGCACCGGCGCGGACACTGCGCAGCGAGGCGATGACGTACAGCGCCGAGATCTCCATCTCGACAGCGAGTGCGCCTGCCGCCTTCCACTTTTTATGCGGGAACTCCTCGATGCCGTTATAGAACACATCGAGCGTTACCGTCATCCCTTTACGAACAACGGTATCTCCCTTAATCTCCTGCGCTGCCGCGTACAGAGCATTGACCACGTCGCTGTCTGCGACAGCGGGGAAGCCGTCAGGCACCAGCTGCCGCGTTAAGCCGTCCGTCCGGATCGCTGCTGTACTAATGACCAGAGAGCCAGCCGGGTTATCCGTAGAATACGAACCTGCTGTACCGACACGAATAAGCGTCTTTACGCCTGCGCGAATGAGCTCTTCGAAGCACACCGCTGCACCAGGACAGCCAACACCGTGGCTGACAACCGCAAGCTTCACGCCGCCGTATTCGCCAACGAATGTCCGATATTCCCTGGCGAAGGCCAGCTCGCGAACGTTGTCGAGCTTCTCCGCAATAGCTGCCGCACGGCGAGGATCGCCGCAGACGAGGGCGTACTCCGGAATTTCCTCAGATTCAACCTGCAGAATCGGCATTAACAACGTCGTACAGCCCCTTCCTCTTCGTAAAACATAAAAGATTAGCTATGTGCAGCCGATTTCTTCAGCTCGCTAATGAAGCTGTCATGCAGCTTGCCGTTCGATGCCGCAACATGGCGTACACCAAGATGGTATGGCTCACCCGCGATATCGGTAACGATGCCGCCCGACTCCTTGATGAGCAGCGAACCCGCTGCGATATCCCAAGCATTAAGGCCGTATTCCCAGAAGCCGCTCAGACGTCCCGCTGCAACATACGCCATATGTAGTGCAGCCGATCCGCCGGAACGGATATTGCGTACCTGTGGCGCGATTGCCTGCAGGCTTTGCATATTCAATCGTGCATTCTCAGGGCTAGCCGGGAAGCCTGTTGCAATAAGGCCTTCATGGAGTGTTCCTTCCTCGGAGACGCTCATCCGTTGGCCGTGCACATAGGCACCTTTGCCCTTCTCTGCGACGAACAGCTCGTCGCGCATCGGATCGTAAACGACGCCGACGATTACTTCGCCCTTGTGCGCCAGTGCGATCGAAACCGAGAAGAACGGGAAGCCGTGTACGAAGTTCGTCGTACCGTCGACCGGATCAACGATCCACAAATATTCTTCGTCCTGCATATCTTGCAGCGCTTGCGTTGATGCCTCTGGCCCAGGCTCAACCCCTTCTTCACCTAGAATCGAATGATGCGGAAATTGAATCATGATCAGATTACGAATCATTTTCTCCGCGCCCTTGTCCACTTCCGTAACAAGGTCTTGTGCCGAATATTTCAATGACAGACTCGTATGCTTCCCGAGCTTCGTCTTAATCCATTCCCCTGCTTTGGCCGCGCAGTTGATTGCTACGGCTGTAAAGCTTTTACCCCCGATCACGGGAGTGTCCTGTTCGCTCACGATTACGCACCCCTTCCAAATTACAAAACGCGTATTTAACTACAATACGTTCGGAACCCCTTAAAGTTTCGCCTGTTTCGAATCGTCTACATTTCTGACAAACCTTCAATGATCAATTGAGCCGCCATAACGACAAAAGTAATCCGCAGCAGCCACAGCAGCGCTTTACCCGTCATTTTGGAAGCGATGTATGCACCTAATTTACCGCCAATCCATGCCCCCGGGACGAGCATGAGCACAATCCACCAATTCGTCTCCCCCAGCCATGCGTGTACGCCTGTTCCAAGAATCGAGGATAAGAAAATGACGAACATCGATGTTGCCGTCGCTACATGCGGCGGGAACCGGAACAGGAGGACCATGACCGGCACGAACAGCGAGCCGCCGCCAATGCCGAACAGTCCTGAAATCAGACCCACAAGAAGTCCGACAGCGAGCGCGGGCAGTACGGAATAGCCGTATTCGTGCGTAACCCCTTTGTCATCCGTGTATGTACGCGTTACAGGCCATTTCTTCGAAATGGGCTTCATATAATCGCGAGCAACAAGCAGTCCCGCCATCAACAGCATGAAAATACCGAATGACAGCTGGAACGCGCCACCCTTTATATGTCCGGTCAAAGCAGAGCCCACCATCGCTGCAGGCCCGCTTGTAATAAACAGCATCCATCCGCTCCGCCAGTCGACGCGGCGCTTCTTAGCATATGACATCGTCGATGCCAGTGCTGTGACAATGAGCACAGCCAGCGAAGTGCCGACCGCTGTCGGGTGCTCGATCGTACTGCCGGTAAGTTCGGCGCCTAGCAGCGTTAAGGCCGGTACGATGATAATGCCGCCGCCAAGGCCAACGATGCTGCCGAACACAGCGGAGACAAGGCCCAGCAAGGCAAGCATAATAATCTCCAGCAAATTCGTTCCTTCTTCCTTATGTATAAATAGGTATGGATATTCTCCCTCTTCCAAGTCATAGCTGAAGGCCACCACCGAAGCTTGGTGGCGGCCCACTATCCGCTATACCTCGATTGCCGAAGGTCCGACGACACGAAGGCGCTCGCCGCGCGCCTCCATGGCACGAAAATCATCCATCAGACGGAATAAGGCGTCGTCCTTTCGTTTCGCCTCCAGCATGCAATCGAGTATCGGCACCGAGCCGGATACCGACTGCAGAAACCGCAGCAGCTGCTCCGGCTCTACGTAGTCGGCGTGGCCGCGAGGGTCGGTAACGCTCTTCGGACTGGATGCATGGATCTTCGGCGGCAGTACCATCGCACCGCCAGGCCAATCCTTTACCGAGCCGGAAGCCGCTTCAAGCGGTGCCGCTGCTCCGAGCTTCTCAACAACATCGTCATCCGCATTCATCGACAGCCGATCATTCTCACGGTGCCATGTGCCGACGATACGCGGCCATAGATCGCCGATCAGCGACTCCTCGCTTTCACCGCCATCATTAACCGCATGGTGATGAATATCCAGTACCATCGGTATCTGCACCGCTTCTGCAATGTCGAGCGTCTCGCGGACATTGAACGTCTTGTCGTCATTCTCCAGCGTCACGCGATTGCGCAGGCGCGCATCGAGCTCGCCGAACTGTCGAATGAACCGTTCACCCGCCACCTGCTTGTCACCGTAGGCGCCGCCGACGTGAATATTATTTTTGGCCGATTCATCAAGCCCCATCGCCTCCAACATCCGGACATGATAGATCATGTCATTGCGGGAGCTGGCGAGCACTTCAGGTCTTGGGGTACTAAAAACGCAAAAATGGTCCGGATGAAACGATACCCGCATGCCGCTCTCTCGCACAAAGGCGCCGATCTCTGCGAACTTGTCGGCCAGCGCCGGGAAGGGATCCCAGTCCTTCACCGCGTCATGCGTCGCCAGCGGTATGAGCTTGGAGGAGAAGCGGTACATTTGAATCCCGCTCCCCCGACAATGACGCAGCAATCGCAGCGTATTGTTCAAATTCTCCTCCGCCAGCCGCTCCAGCTTCCGCAGGGCAGCCTCGCGATCGTCAAGCTTCGAGAAATTCGCATAGGTCATCGTCCGTGAAGGCGAAGCCGACTCCAGCAGCATGCTCATCGCAACGAATCCGAACCGTACAATCATGCGCCTTGTTCTCCGAAGAACATTTCGTATGCAAGCGCCGTTTGCACGCGCGCTTCTTCCTCCGTCAGCTTCCGAACCAGTTCCATCTCAACTTGGGTTACTTCTTCGCCTTGGAAGTTAATCTCCGCAATCGAAGCGACGATGCGAACGATCGCAATCGCTTGGTTGCTTGGAGAATAAGCAATGACCTTCTGGCCTGTCGGGAATACGCGGAAGTCTTTTTTGACCATTTTGCCACGGCCATACTCCAACAGCTCGTACAATTCTTGCTCAGACTTGAATTTGCATACGGAATTGAACTCAGTTTGAAAACCCATCTGTGCTGCCCCCTAATCCATACCAATATGAATTGCTAAGAAAAGTGCTTGTCCTGCGCAGGAAGCGGCCCCTTATAGAGGGGAACCGCCGCCATATTCAATGCGCTGCTTATCAGCGTGACGCTGCAGCGCCAGTGCGATCAAAGTGTCGAGCAGTTCGCTGTAAGGTACGCCTGTTTCTTTCCACATAAGCGGATACATGCTGAACGGCGTAAAGCCAGGCATCGTGTTCACTTCGTTGATGAGCAGCTCTCCATCGGACTTGCGCATGAAGAAGTCGACACGGGACAAGCCCGATCCGTCGATCGCCTGATAAGCGCGAAGCGCCAGCTCGCGTACAGCGTCAGACGTCTCTTGCGGAATGTTCGCCGGAATCTCCATCACAGAGGTGCCATCAATATACTTTGCTTTATAATCGTAAAAATCATTCGACGCCCGAATCTCGCCCGGTACGGACGCCCGCGGCTCGTCATTGCCAAGCACGCTCACTTCGATCTCGCGCGCATCAACGAATTCCTCTACGATGACCTTACGGTCGTAGCGGAATGCGAAATCGATTGCGGCAATCAGCTCTTCGCGATTTCTCGCCTTGGAGATGCCGACGCTGGAGCCGAGGTTAGCCGGCTTGATGAAGCAAGGATAGCCGAGCGAAATTTCGATCTCGTTAATATGGTAGTTCGCATCCTTCTCCCACTGCGTACGGTTGAAGTAACGGAACATGCACTGTGCGAGTCCTTCATGAGCGAATACTTTCTTCATCATGACTTTGTCCATGCCAACTGCCGACGCCAATACACCTGCGCCAACATAGGGGATGTTCGCCATCTCCAGCAGACCTTGGATCGTACCGTCTTCGCCGAACGTGCCGTGCAGCAGCGGGAAAATAACATCAATCGTGCGGCTGTCGCCGCCTGCCGCACCTGTCTGCAGACCTTGGAATACAGGCGCCAATGCAGCGCCATCTCCGCCGCCGCTGCCCTCTAGACGCAGTGCACCAGTATCCTTCGGCGGAGCCAGCAGCACATCACCTGAACGCCACTGGCCGTCTTGCGTAATGTAGAAAGGCTTTACCTCGTACCGGTTATAGTCAAATTCGCCCATCACCGCAAGCGCAGTGCGGAGCGATACTTCATGCTCTCCAGATTTTCCCCCGTAGATCAATCCTACGCGAACCTTCTCGCCCATTTCATTTTTCCTCCGGTTGCTCGTAATTGCGGCCATTCTAATGAGGCTCTCCCCAACATTTAGAATTGATCGGCCAGATGAAATAATCGGTATCTCGTCTTCTCGGTCCAGGCATACGAATCTTTGTAATCCCAGTAACGATGCCGGCTGGCAACCGTATTGGCGTTAACGAGCGGCATGCCGTCGACATCAAACGCCGTTACAATCGTGCTGTGCTGGTATCGATAATCCCCGTTCCAATCATAGAGAATGACATCTCCAAGCTGCAGTTGGTCCGCGGATTCGACCATCGTCCCCCGCATGCCGCCGTTTCGGCCTGATGCCAGAAACGATTGAAGCGCATTGGCAACTGCCCAGCTATAACTCCAATTCTCACGGCCGCCACTGCGCCCTTGATACCACCAGCCGCTATCTCTTTTACCAGTATAGTGCATCGGCGCATGGCCTGCAAAGATGCACTGGGACACATAGTTCGTGCAATTAACCTCGAACAGCTCATAGGCCGGATTGCCCTCATTCCACCATCTGTCAGCATAGGCAGCAACAAGATCTCTTCGATAATTTTGCTTCGCACGCTGTTTGAATTCGGGCAAAATATCATAATTTAAGAACGGTGCCGAAGGCGGACGAGTTCGCCGCTGCTGACCACCGAACAGTATATCGCCTTCTTCGGGCAGCAGCGACTGCTCGTTCGCGCCAAAACGGGGGCGGCGCTCGGACACGACCGGCTCCACACGCGTAATGGTCCAGCTCTTGCCATCGCGCGCCAGCCATAGTCGTTCGTGCTCGAGCCTCTCCTCTGTATAGGTTCGGCTTTTCTGTTCCATAATTCGCTTTATACGGAGCTTGAGTAAGACCGAGGTTTCGGCGGCAGACTCGTTCACCCGAATGATCTCCGCCTTCGTCTCGCTGCGGGAGGACAACACGCCGCGCAGCAGATCGCGTTCTCGCAGCCGTTCGAGACGGCTGCCGAGCCGGAGCAGATGATCCTCATCAGCGATTAAGCCATCGAAAACAGACGGGTGCTGATCGACCTCTGCTTGGTTGAACAGCTTAACGTACGCATGTACGCCTGTTTTCCAGGTTTCGGCTGCAGGCGGCGGCTGTGGCGGAGACTGCAGCAATTGTCGCTGCTGCGGTATCCGCGGTGCTATACCGCCGCGTTTGCCAGCTACACGACTCGCTGAACGCGGCATGTTGATCCCTCCTAAAAGCAATTTCGATGTCACTACCCTGTAAGGCGAATTGCTACTTCGCAGGCATCGCTCTTTTCGAACAGTAAAAAGACGCTTCTTCTATCGTATGTGGGCACCAGCCCATTCATGAGAATTGGCAGTCGAAAACCTTGCAAACAGGCTTTACGTAGCCCCATCAATCACGATATACTGTAGTCAGAAGCATTTTGTGAAATCGTGTTTCATCTAGTGAAACGCGATGACAATAGCATTTATCTTTAAGGAGGCGTTATTGTACATGGCTAAGCAAGACCAATACGGCGTACGCCAGTCGCTGGAATCCGGCGGCAAGTCGTATGCGTACTACAACCTGCCAGCACTCGAGAAACAAGGACTCGGCAGCATCTCCAAACTTCCATTCTCCATTAAAGTGCTGCTCGAGGCAGCGATTCGTCAATTCGACGGCCGCGGCATCACAGAAGAGCATGTTAAACAACTCGCAACTTGGGCTGAAGCTCGTTCGGACAAAGAAATTCCGTTCATCCCAGCTCGTATCGTTCTGCAGGACTTCACTGGCGTACCAGTTGTCGTTGACCTTGCAGCAATGCGCGACACGGTTAAGAAAGCCGGCGGCGACCCTAAACGTATCAACCCGCTCGTACCGGTTGACCTCGTAATCGACCACTCCGTCATGGTTGACGCATTCGGCTCCCCGGATGCGCTTGAGACGAACATGAAATATGAATTCCAACGGAACGCAGAGCGTTACAAGTTCCTCCGTTGGGCACAAACGGCGTTCGATAACTTCCGTGCGGTTCCACCAGCAACGGGTATCGTTCACCAAGTTAACCTTGAATATCTTGCATCTGTAGCGGCTACGAAGACGGTTGACGGCGAAACAGTCGTATATCCGGACTCGCTCGTTGGTACGGACTCCCATACAACGATGATCAACGGTCTTGGCGTAGTAGGCTGGGGCGTTGGCGGCATCGAGGCAGAAGCTGGCATGCTCGGTCAACCACTCTACTTCGTTATGCCGGAAGTTATCGGCTTTAAACTGACGGGCAGCCTGCCAGAAGGCTCTACGGCAACTGACCTTGCACTGACGGTTACGCAAATGCTCCGTAAGAAGGGCGTTGTAGGTAAATTCGTTGAGTTCTACGGCTCCGGTCTGTCGAACATCAGCCTTGCTGACCGTGCTACGGTTGCAAACATGGCGCCTGAATACGGCGCTACGATCGGCTTCTTCCCAGTCGACGACGAGACGCTTGCGTTCCTCCGTTCGACGGGTCGCGAAGAAGAGCAAGTGAAGCTCGTTGAAGCTTACTACAAAGAGCAAGGCATGTTCCGTACGGACGATCTGGCTGATCCAATCTTCACAGACGTTATCGAACTCGACATGTCGACGGTTGTTCCATCGCTCGCAGGTCCTAAGCGTCCACAAGACCGCGTAGAACTGACAGCGATGAAAGAAGCGTTCAACAGCATCATCCGCACGCCAATCGACAAAGGCGGCTACGGCCTGTCCGAAGAGAAGATTGAGCAAAAGGTTGACGTGAAGCATCCAAACGGCGATGCTAGCAAGATGGGTACGGGCGCTGTTGTTATCGCAGCTATCACATCCTGCACGAACACGTCTAACCCTAGCGTAATGGTAGGCGCAGGTCTCGTAGCGAAGAAAGCGGTCGCTCGCGGTCTGACGAAACCAGGCTACGTGAAATCGTCCCTGACGCCAGGTTCCCTGGTTGTTACGGAATATCTGAAAAATGCTGGCCTGATCGAGCCGCTCGAAGCTATCGGCTTCCACGTTGCTGGTTATGGCTGCGCAACTTGCATCGGTAACTCCGGTCCACTGCCAGATGAAGTTGGTCAAGCGATCGCTGACAACGACATGACGGTAGCGGCTGTACTGTCCGGTAACCGTAACTTCGAAGGCCGCGTTCACGCGCAAGTTAAGGCTAACTACCTGGCATCGCCGCCACTCGTCGTTGCATACGCACTGGCTGGTACGGTTAACATCGACCTGGCAAACGATCCAATTGGTTACGACCAAGACAACCAACCGGTTTACCTGAAAGACATCTGGCCAACGAAAGCGGAGATCCAAGAAGCAATCAGCACGGCGATGAGCCCGCAAATCTTCCGCGACAAGTATGCCAACGTCTTCACGCAAAACGAGCGTTGGAACGCAATCGACGTACCAGAAGGCGAAAGCTACGAGTGGGACGAAAGCTCGACGTACATCGCGAACCCACCATTCTTCGCGAACCTCGGCGCTGAAGTTGGCGACATCGCTGACATCAACGGCTCGAACGTTCTTGCCCTGCTCGGCGACTCCGTTACGACGGACCATATCTCGCCAGCTGGTAACATCAAAGCTGACAGCCCTGCCGGCAAATATCTGATCGAGCATGGCGTTAAGCGCGAAGACTTCAACTCGTACGGCTCGCGTCGCGGTCACCACGAAGTGATGATGCGCGGTACGTTCGCTAACATCCGTATCCGTAACCAAGTGGCTCCAGGTACGGAAGGCGGCGTTACGAAGTACCTGCCTACGGACGAAGTGATGTCGATCTACGATGCTTCGATGAAATATCAAGCAGAAGGCAAAAACCTCGTCGTTATCGCAGGCAAAGAGTACGGTACGGGCAGCTCCCGTGACTGGGCAGCTAAAGGTACGTTCCTCCTCGGCGTTAAAGCAGTTATCGCAGAGAGCTTCGAACGTATTCACCGTTCCAACCTCGTGGGCATGGGCGTTCTGCCGCTCCAATTCCAAGCAGGCCAAAGCTGGTCTTCGCTCGGTATCACGGGCCGCGAAACGTTCGATATCCAAGGTCTCTCCAACGACGTTCAACCAGGTCAACTGGTTACGGTAACGGCTACGCGCGAAGACGGCTCGAAGTTCGACTTCCAAGCTATCGTTCGCCTCGACTCCCTCGTGGACGTTGACTACTACCGTAACAGCGGTATCCTGCAAACGGTTCTGCGTCAAATGATCGCAAACATGTAGTATAGGACTAGGCAGCTATCCTGCCTAGTCTGATATAAGAATGGCCTGTAAGCAAAGCGGTGAATACCGCTTCGGCTTACAGGCCATTTTGTTTAGGTGCTCATTGCAGCAGCTCGATAAACTGCTGCGTTGCACGTGACATCCACTTCTTCGGGTGATACACGAGCAGCAGCGATAGGCTAAGCTCGTGATGCTGCACGGGCAGCGCGGCAAGCTCGCCGCGGCGCAGCTCCTCCTCTGCTGCCATGCGCGGCAAAATCGCAATGCCCGATCCCGCTCGAACGCAGCGCTTGATCGCCTCTGGATTGCCAAGCTCCAGCCCAATGCGGTACGGGATACTTTGCGACCGCATCATTTTCTCAAGCAGAATCCGGTAGTTGCAGCTGTCCTCTGTCATCATCCACTCCTGATCAGCTAGATCAGGAAGTGTGAGGGAGCGCTGCTCCGCGTTCGCCAGCGCATGATCCGGACGAGCGACAATGACAAGCGGCTCGGGCCTAAGCTTGATCCATTTCAGTGATGGATCATTTGCAGTTGGCTCATGATGTTCATCCAGCAGCAAGCCGATGTCAAGCTCGCCTTCTCTTACTTTGTTCAGGATAGCTGGCTCGTTCTCGGGTTGAACACGAATGGATAACCCCGGCTGCAGCTCGCGTATACGCTGAATGAAAGGGGGCAAATAATAAGCCGCCAGCGAGTCGATGGTACCAATCGTCAACGTTCCTCCACCCTGCTGAGCCAGCTTCTCCTTCGATTGCTGGTACAAGTCGAGCATTTGGGTTGCGATCACAAGCAGCTCCTCGCCCGCCGTCGTCAGTCGCAGCCCTTTGCCGAAGCGCTCAAAGAGCTGGACATCGTAGGCTCGCTCCAGCTTCTGAATCTGGGTGGTGACGCTGGATTGCGCATAACCAAGCGCTTCCGCTGCCTTGGTTATGCTCTGGCGGACGGCTACTTCACGGAACGTGTGCAGGTATGTCAGCTCCATGCTTCGTCCTCCCTTTCTTCTGGCTGTTGAGCCGTTCTCAGTATCGAAATTATTGATGATAGATATCAATTATTATAGATAACAGTGATGGGTCTTGTCATGTTAAAGTTAAGCCAATCGATTATGAGGAGGCTGCGGCAATGTTATCTGCACACCAACTGAAAGGCATATTCATTCCTATCATTACTCCGTTTCTTCCAAGCGGAGAGCTTGATCTTGCATCATTCGAGCGGATGGTCAGCCAACTGCTGACGCACGATATTCATGGTATTGTGCTTAACGGTACAACAGGCGAATCGCCGACGGTTGCTTGGGAAGAAGTGCGTACACTCATGGAATCTATGGGTGCAAATATGAGGAGGGGATTCGGACAGGAGTCTGTACGGGGAACGAGTCAAAGATCGGTGCCAATCATTATTGGCGTTGGCACGAATGACACTAGAGCTTCCGTTAGACGCGCTGAGATGGCTGGCAATATGGGCGCAGATGCGGTTCTCGTCGTAACCCCCTATTACAGCCGCCCATCGCAGGAGGGCATTGTCGCGCATTATGAACGAATTGCACAGGTCGGCGTACCTGTTATCGCCTATGAGATTCCTGCCCGGACCGGTGTACGTGTAGATGTGGACACGATGCGCAGAATACTCGACATTGATGGCGTAATCGGGCTCAAAGACAGCTCCGGAGGTACGGACCTCGTCTCGGCGCTAACTGCCAGCGGGAATAATAAACCTATATTGTGCGGGGAAGATCGGCTGTTTCACGCCATGTTAGGTCAAGGCGCCAGTGGCGGGATGCTCGCCTCTGCTCATGTAGAGACAGATGCATTCTTGGACGTTTACCGATTGGCTGCTGAAGGACGATATAGCGAATCGCTTAGCGCATTCAATTGCCTGCTTCCGCTCATCGAGCTGCTGTTCCGAGAGTCGAACCCTGCACCGCTGAAATGGCTGCTCGCGCAGCAAGGAGTGCTAGCCAGCGATACTTTGCGCTTGCCGATGATGCCGATCACGGCTGGGCTGCAGACGGATTTGGGGCAACTGTTGGCGAAAGGAAAATAGGACGGTTTTTGTAGAGGCGATTTTTCGCCTCTATCCTTGCGGCTTGCTCACCACCAGCTCGATAGAGGCGATTTTTTGCCTCTATCCTTGCGGCTTGCTCACCACCAGCTCGATAGGGGCGATTTTTCGCCTCTATCCTTGCTGCTTGCTCACCACCAGCTCGATAGGGGCGATTTTTCGCCTCTATCCTTGCGGCTTGTTCACCACCAGCTCGATAGGGGCGATTTTTCGCCTCTATCCTTGCTGCTTGCTCACCACCAGCTCGATAGGGGCGATTTTTCGCCTCTATCCTTGCGGCTTGTTCACCACCAGCTCGATAGAGGCGATTTTTTGCCTCTATCCTTGCGGCTTGTTCACCACCAGCTCGATAGAGGCGATTTTTTGCCTCTATCCTTGCGGCTTGTTCACCACCAGCTCGATAGGGGTGATTTTTCGCCTCTATCGGCTTAGTTCAATCTTTCAAACGAACTCTGAAGTGCTCCATTTCGGCCGGTGAGGATTGGTATCAGCATTTCAATCCAAACAATAAAGCCTTTATCCACGCTGACTCATCAGCTAGGATAAAGGCTTCTTCATTATCGCGCCATCGTGCCCATACGGCTGGCGGCTTCGATGATAGCTGGTGCGATCTCTCGCATCCGCTCCGTCGTCAGACGGCTTGATGGCCCTGAGACGGACAACGCAGCAATGAGCCGCTGATGGCGATCGTATATCGGCGCCGAGACAGCGGCAGCCCCCGGCTCGCGCTCCTCGATACTCATCGCATAACCGTTGCGGCGGATTTCGATCATCTGGCATTCGAACATATGCCGATTGACGACTGGCGGCTGGATCGTTTCGAGCTCCGTAAATATTTCCTGCTGCGTCGGCTCATCTGCGAATGCAATCAGTACCTTGCTGGAGGCACCAACATACAGCGGCAGTCTCGCTCCAACCGTCGCAACCCTGCGAACCGCCTGATTGCTCTGCACCGCTTGGATACGAATCCGTTCGCCGCCGCTCCGCACGTATAGACTAACCGTCTCGCCCACCGCATTGCGAAGCCGCTCCATCTCCGGCTGCCAAATAACCGCAGGGTCATCGGAAGACGTCAAATGCGCGGAAAGCTCCCATACCCGGAAGCCAAGCCGATAGCGCTCTGTTCCACTATCACGCTCCACGAAGCCGCGATCTTCAAGCGTCGACAGCATGCGGTGGACCGTGCTCTTATGCAGACCGACACGTTCTGCGATCTCCGTCATTGCAAAATCTGTTCCTAATGTGAAGCATTGCAAAATATCAAGCGCCCGCTCGACTGCTCTAACGGTCGATTTTCCTTCCTCTGCCATCGTCACTCCGCCCTCCTCTGCGATCTACTCTGTCTATTAAATTCCAAATAGATTTGGTCTATTATTGTTTCGTACAATGAAACATCGTTGCATTAAGTATAACTCAAACGTTGATTAACGTAAAGATAAACTCACTATATTTCAACTATATTACAAACGGCTTACATCTCATCGACATCGATTGACACTCTTGTACAACGGTCATACGATAGTAGTACTAACAGACTAAAGCGCTTCCAATGAGAGGGGATGTTCCGGATGAGCAGCACGATTCTACCAACACCATTGCCAGTCAACAGCCTACCGGCACCCATCGTACAGCCTACACCGCAGCCACGTGTAGTTAGCAGACGCAAGAGCGGCAAACACGCATTGTTTGCTGCCGTGTCCGCAGCCGCAGCGCTGTGCGTCCTTGCAGTGGTCGCATTCCATGGGTATATCGCATGGATGCTCGCGCACCCGTACGTTGCCCCTCTCTACTCGAATCCGATGGAAGCAGCAGGTCTTCCGTACGAGGATGCTGCATTCTCCAGCATGAGCGGCCGTACAACGGTTGGCGGCTGGTTCATCCCAGCTAGCGATAACGATGGTCCGCAGCCTGTCGCCCAGACTTCGGCAGTCGACCATACGCAGGCGAGCGAGTCGCAGCGTACCGTTATTTTCAGCCATGGCTATGGCGCCAACCGCGAAGAAACATGGGTCCCGATGTATGACCTTGCCGCATTGCTGCATCGTCTGAACTACAACGTGTTCATGTTCGACTATGGCTATGCATCCACCGACTATAAAGCGCCGGCAACCGGCGGCTACGAAGAATCACAGCAGCTGCTGGCAGCCGTTCAATATGTCAAAGAACGCGGTGCATCCGAGATTATCGTCTGGGGCTTCTCGATGGGAGCTGGTACAGCACTGCAAGCTGGACTCCAGACCGACGATATCGACGCGATGCTGCTCGACAGCCTCTTCCTGCCGAGCCCAGATACGCTGTTCCATAATGTTACCCAAGTGCTTCCGCTGCCCAAATACCCATCATTGCCGCTCATCGAGATGATGCTGCCAGCTTTCACTGGCACTTCGTTCAGTGGTATTCCGGCGGAGGAAGTTATGGTGAAAGACTACCCGATTCCACTGTTCATCATGCATGGAACCGAAGATACGAAAGCGCCTTACGAGATCGCGGACCAAATCGCGCACAATCAGACGAATCCGCTGTCGCAGGAATGGATCGTCGAAGGCGGCAAGCATGAGCTGTTATTCCAAGTCCACGCAAAGGAATACATCCAGCGCGCAGCGCTGTTCCTCGGCCAAGTGCATCAGCAGCATGCGGATGCGGCCGACAAGGCAACCGGCACGGATGACACAGCGCCCGCCAACTCCGTTGCTCTCTAGTGACACTCTTAAATTGTGATGTGTTTCAAAAGCACGACATAGCTCCGCATGGTCATGAATACATCTTAAGCGTATACGTTTGTTCTCCAATGGGAGTACGGACAACCGGGACGCGCAAGAGTCATGAACAAGGAGGCTGATGTCGTGCTTTTTGTATATGGACCACAGACACCTCTTCGACTGCTGGAAGAAATCCGCGATTGGAAAAGGCAAGAAATCGAACATGCCGCAGTCATTCGTCGATTCTCACCAGGATTGGAGCAGGAATATGTATGGCTGCTCTCCGAGTGGGAACAGCCGCTTCGTGCGGCCGAGCGCGTTGCAGACAAGTGCCTGAACGAGGCACTAACACGTGGCGCCAATGTTGAGCCAAGCGATGAAAAGACGATTACACGCGCGGAGCTGCTGCTCCAAGCATCCGCTTATCAGTCTCAGCGGTTCGTGGAGCATCTTCTGCAGCTGCTTGAGAAAAGTCCTTCGTTGTCTGCCAATCCGTCAGCCAAATCGTTCGTCCTGCATGCGGTGCGCCAATCAAACGGCTACTTAGGCGTGCAGGACACGTATCGGTATACGCGGCAGGAGCTATTCGAAAGCCGCGGTGGGCCCGATGATCCGTTTACAGCGCTAGACTCCGACATTGCACGCAAAGCAGGCAGACCGGGCACTGCAAGGACTCGCCCAGCCAAGAGCACAGCAGCAGCTCCGTCTCAAGCACCTGCTAACAGCCACGTACAGGCTGCTGAGCCTGCCTCACATGCTGTCGCTCACTCCGATTCACCGGCGCCAACAGCGTCCACTGACGATGCGGCTGACCTCGTTAGCGAGGAACGCGCTCCAGTGACACAGGTGCCAATCGGAGGTCACCGGCTCCCTCCGTTGCCCTATGCGTATAACGCGCTCGAGCCTTATATCGACGAGATGACGATGCGTATCCATCATGATAAGCATCATCAGAGCTATGTCGATGGCTTGAACAAAGCGGAGCGCGAACTACAGCAAGCAAGACAGTCCGGCCAGTTCGACCTCGTGAAGCACTGGGAGCGCGAACTTGCGTTCAATGGTGCAGGCCATTATTTGCATACCCTATTCTGGACGGTCATGGCTCCTCAAGCCGGCGGCCAGCCTTCAGGCTCCCTAGCTAATCAAATCCGTCAGGACTTCGGCAGCTTTGAAGCGTTCAAGAAGCAGTTCACTGAAGCCGCGAACAAAGTCGAAGGCGGCGGCTGGGCGATTCTTGTCTGGAGCCCACGTGCTAGACGGCTCGAAATACTCACAGCGGAGAAGCATCAGAACTTGTCCCAATGGGACGTCGTTCCGATTCTGCCGCTCGACGTATGGGAGCATGCGTATTATTTGAAGCATCAGAACAACCGGATCAATTACATCAACAGCTGGTGGAATGTCGTCAACTGGCCGTTCGTTAATCAACGCTTCGAGCAGGCGAGCAAGCTCATCTGGGAGCCGTTCTAACAAGGCTGCCTCCACCTGTTTTTCTCTACTACCGTCAAAGCGACCACCGACGCCGCTTTGGCGGTTTTTATTAGAAACTCACATGCATGGATCGCCTTCATGTCTCATTTTAATATTGATAATGATTATCATTATCTTCATAAACGTATCATAGCGATACGTTTTGCCAATGTCAAGGTTTGTCCTCCGCTGTTAATCTGCCCTTCTTTAACGTAAAAAAAGCCTCCCGCAACGCCGCTAACAATAGCAGCGAGCCGGAGGCTCCTGTAACAATATACTCGTTATTAATCCCTGATTAATGCCATAAATTCCGCCCGCGCTGCAGCATTGCCGTGGAATTGTCCCCTTACAGCTGACGTAACCGTCTTGCTGCCTGTCTTCTTCACGCCACGAGCGCACATGCACAAATGCTCGCCTTCGACGACGACCATGACGCCATGAGGCTTCAATTCTTCCATCAGAATGTCGGCGATTTGCGACGTAATCCGCTCCTGCACCTGCAGCTTGCGGCTGACCGCCTCTACGAGACGAGCGAGCTTGCTGAGCCCTACGATTTTGCCGCTTGGAATGTAACCGATATGCACTTTGCCGAAGAACGGCGCCATATGGTGCTCGCATTGGCTGTAGTACACAATATCTTTGACGATAACCAGCTCTTCATGCTGCTCGTCGAATGTTACACCCAGTACCTCACGAGGATCTACCTCATACCCTGCAAAAATCTCTTCGTACATGCGAGCTACACGAGCCGGTGTCTCCAGCAAACCTTCGCGTTCGACATCTTCCCCGATTAGCTTCAGAATCTCACGTACATGATATTCGATTTGGTCGCGATTGCTCGAAACCATAGAATTGACGTAATCTTTCTTGCCCGCCATCCGATTTCCTCCTTCCGGACGCGCAGAAACTACCGTTTCTTATCGTTTAAACTTCTGATTGCGCATCATCTGTTGTGCTTTTTTCATTTGCTGGCCATTCAAGTTGTAACCCATTTGCTTCGCCATTTTGGTCAGCATTTCAGGATCACTTTGCATCTTCTCGAGCTGTTTGCGCAGGTAGAATACGCCTGCAAAGAAGCCGCCGGCAGCGCCGACAATCAAAGCCACAATGGCTGTAATTGTAATCCACATGGTCAATGTCACCTGTCCTTATCCAATTCGCTCTTACGATACGCGACTCTCGTACATCAACCTCTTGAACGACACCGCCGCGTATATATCGGCATATTGCCTCTAATGATAGCATGATCCCCTAGGGAGCGCAAACGATGATTTTTCCTGCAATTTCAGTCGATTTATTGCAGATCCTCTACCGTTTCCGACGCTAATGTAAGCGCGGTCATTGCCCGGGCAATTGCCGATGATGCTTCTTCATTCGTTTCGGTCGTGTGCGCGATACGAAGTGCCTCCGCGGCCTCTTCCCCGCCGATCATGCCCAATGCCCATGCAGCCGTTCCTCGCAGCTCAGGACGCGGGTCAACCCGCAATACGTCGATGATCGCCGGTACTGCCGAGCGTTCGCGAAAATTGCCGAGCGCTATAATCGCGTTGCGCTGAATCGGCTTCTTCCCGCGCCATGAGCCGGATGCGGAGCCAAACGTCTCTTTGAATTCCCGATTGCCAATCGTCAGCAGCGGCAGCAAGAGCGGCTTCGCAATTTCGGGATCAGGCTGCAGCTCCGGTTGATGCGTCCAGTTCTTTCCTCTATTCGCCGGACAGACGATCTGACACGTATCGCAGCCATACAGCCGATTGCCGATTTTGCGCATATACGTATCGGACAGCATCGTCTTGGTCTGAGTTAGAAACGAAATACACTTGTTCGAGTCGAGCTGGCCGGGTCCTACTAAAGCTCCTGTCGGGCAAGCATCGATACATTTATTGCATGTTCCGCACTGGTCCTCAAGCGGCGTATCCGGCGGGAGCGGCAGATTCGTGATTGTCTCGCCAAGGTATATCCAGGAACCAAGCTTAGGCGAAATAATCGAGCAGTTCTTCGCACTCCAGCCAAGACCCGCACGTTCTGCTACAGCCCGATCCGACAGTGCCCCTGTATCGACCATGCTCATCATACGTACGCCTGGAACCCGCTCTTCGAGCCACGCCTCCAGCCGAGCCAGCCTGTCCCTTAATACGCTGTGGTAATCCATTCCCCATGAGGCCCGTGCGAAAATACCTCTCCGCGCTCCAGGCTCAGACTTCGGAGGATCAGGAAGCTTCGACGGATACGCTACTGCGATCGCAATGATCGACACTGGTCGATCGAACAGCAGCGACGGATTCGTGCGCAGCTCGATATCCGGTTCTTCAAAGCCGGACTCACGACCTAGCTCCCGATGTCGGAGCAGACGTTCCTTCAGTTCAGTGAACGGTTCTGCCGACGCTATCCCAATATCATCAATGCCAAGCGATGGAGCAGCCGCCTTTAACTCAGCCTTAAGCACATGCCAATCAAAGCCTGTCCATGCTGCTTCTTCCACATCCATCTGCTGTTGTGCTTCATCCTGCTGCGGATGCTCCATCCCTAACTCACCTCTATTTGCTCACAGCGCCGCTATAGCTGTTTAATCGCTGCTCGCGCCAGCTCATCACAGCGGTTATTCCATTCGTTATCGCTATGCCCTTTGACCTTGAGTTACGTTACCTTATGAATTTGCATAAGTCCCCATAAGGATTGCCACAAATCTTGATTCTCTACTGGATGACCCTTACTGTTCTTCCAACCATTGCGGAGCCATCCGCGAATCCAATTATTCTGAAAGCAGTTCACGACATACGCTGAGTCGCTGTAGACAGCTGCCTTACATGGCTCTTTGAGAATCTGCAGCGCTTCGATAACCGCCTGTATTTCCATCCGATTATTCGTCGTATACTTCTCTCCGCCTGAAATCTCTTTCTTGTGTTGGCCAAAAAATAAAACGGCGCCCCATCCGCCCGGTCCCGGGTTTCCTGAACAGGCGCCGTCCGTATAAATCATAATCTCTTTCATGAAATCCGCTCCTACAACGACCCGAGGTCGCCTGTCGGCCACACGATATAATCAACTCGACCGCTTATTCGGTCACGAATGACTGGCCCGAATGAACGACTGTCTCGGCTTGCTCTGGCGTGCCGATTGTCGCCCATTACGAAATAACAGTCATCAGGCACTTCATACGGTCCAAAATCCAAGTCTTCAATGTCGGTGTTCGTATACAACGATTCATCCACACGCTCACCATTGCGATACAGGACGCGATTTCGTATTTCGATCCGGTCACCTGGTACGCCAACAACGCGCTTCACTAGCAGCTTCTTATCCGGACTATCCGATGGGTCCTCTAGAATGACGACATCGCCTACCTTCGGGTCACCGATTAAGTAGACGAACTTGTTCACATACAGCCAGTCGTGGTCATGCAGCGTCGGCTCCATCGAGTGCCCTTCCACCTTCGACAGATGAAACACAAACGCATGCAGCAGCAGCACGATCGTGAGAGCGATGGAGATCGTTTTGATCCAACCCATCCACTCGACCGAAAACCGCCGCACATCTTCCTCCATCTCCGCGCGCGCTTCAGACTTCAGATCGGCCATGATTTGCACTTCCTTCGTTGAGCTGTTAAACATATCGATAAATTGCAGCCTAAAGATAACCCTAAGATATTCAAGGTTTGGCCCTTGAATACCTTCAGGGAGATTATTCCGAATCGTTTGCCTTGTAGAGCTAACGATTGAAGTGTTTCTTCTTCAAAAGTTAGCTCTATTAAACGTAACGTTTACACTATAGCTCCGTAAAATCGCCTTCCGCCGCTTCGCGCCGCCAATCTTCGTAATATTGATACACCAAATTATCGTCGAATGGCGCATTTGCCGACCTCGCGCGCCGAAGCAGGCTTTGCAGCCCGTGTTCGACCTTATCAAGCACGATGTCTGGATAGTGATACATTTGCTTATGCCGTTCGTATTCGTCCCGATCGACGACATGAATGCCGCCGTCTGCTGTCCGTATAACGTCCAGATCATAATCGATATACGTAAATACGTCTTCGTTCTGCATCATTGGCGAAGCCACATTGCAATAATAGCGAATGCCGTTATCCTCCAGCAGCGCTACTACGTTGAACCATTCACCCGGTATGAAGAAAGAAACCGCAGGAACACGGCTTGTCCACAGCTTACCGTCAGCCTCTTGAATCGGCGTCTGCCGATTAATGAGCACGTTCATGGATTGCTCGGCATGCTCCTTGGCCAGCCGTTCCTTCGGAACGAGCCAGTTGCGGTGCCAGAACCGATGCAACCGACCGTTATGCTTAAAGCTTTTGATCATGCAAGGCATGTAGTTGTTCATGGCGTTCACCTAACTAGCGTTCATTGTTTCAATTCTATAAGTATAAGAAAAGCATATCCAGCCGCCAATTGCAATGGCATGTCGGATATGCTTTCAATGATCGAGACCATCCATCTCGAATAATTCCTACCTTCTAAGCCTCAGCCAGTCTTAGCCAGCAACGATGCTTAACTTTTGGAACGAGCGGAAAAAGTCAGTTGCCACGTAGCCAAGTTTCTCATACAGCGGCAATACCTTCTCGTTATGCTCATCGGCTGTAATCAGAATCTTAGACACATTACGCTGCTCAAAACGCTGCTTCAGCCCTTGGATCAGTGATTGACCGAATCCTTGACGTTGATATTCCGGCAGAACGGCCACTCGATAATAATATCCTTTATTATTGTCGATAGTACCGATAATCATGCCGACAATGTCATCCTGTTCTACAGCAACAAGTACAAGATCGCTATCCCATGACAACTGCCGCCCGAAAGCTAACATTGTCTGTTCGTAGCAATCGTCCGATAACACTGTTCCGAGCAATTCGGTAGCCGGAACGTAGTCAGACAGTTGAAAGGAACGAACGTACATGTGTTGGTAAACAACTCCTCGATCGATGTCATAAATATTACAAGCCTTTATGAATAAAATACGACAAATCTAATTAAAATCCTTCTAAAACTTTAAAAATTCTTTAAAAACTTAAAGAAATCGACCATTTTACCGTGAAAGCGCTTAAATTTAAGCGTTTTCATCAGCTTTCGCCACGATTTCTGTGCTTTACGCCCTGATTCGTACATAAACGTCACCATTTGCGCCTATCCTATTTCCGTTCTGCATGATTCGACTTTCGCAACAACAATGTTGATTTATCCAAGCGAATAAGGGATAATTGTACCTGAATCAACACCTAATTTTGGGAGGTATATTCAATGGCTCATCAACTGCCTGCTTTGCCTTATGCTAACAATGCGCTCGAACCGCATATCGATGAAACGACGATGATGATTCACCACGATCGTCACCACAACGCTTACGTAACGAACCTTAACGCTGCACTGGAGTCCGCTCCTGAGCTGCAAAGCAAATCGATCGAAGATCTGATCGCTGACCTGAACAGCGTACCGGAAGCAATCCGTACAGCAGTTCGCAACAACGGCGGCGGCCATGCTAACCACTCCCTCTTCTGGGAAACGATCGGTCCTAACGGCGGTGGCGCTCCATCCGGTAAATTGGCTGATGCTATCGCTAATGAACTGGGCGGCTTTGATAAATTCAAAGAAGACTTCGCGAAAG
Source organism: Paenibacillus cellulosilyticus (assembly GCF_003182255.1). Taxonomy (GTDB): domain Bacteria; phylum Bacillota; class Bacilli; order Paenibacillales; family Paenibacillaceae; genus Paenibacillus_T; species Paenibacillus_T cellulosilyticus. The sequence goes on from NZ_QGTQ01000019.1 coordinate 47,135, forward strand.
CTGCTGCTACGCGCTTCGGTTCCGGCTGGGCTTGGCTTGCTGTTGGACAAGACGGCAAACTGAAAGTATACAGCCTGCCTAACCAAGACAGCCCAATCATGGAAGGCGACACGCCGCTCCTTGGTCTGGACGTTTGGGAGCATGCATACTACCTGAACTACCAAAACAAACGCCCTGACTACATTGCAGCGTTCTGGAACGTTGTAAACTGGGCAGCTGTTGCAGATCGCTACGAAGCCGCAGCGAAATAAGTTGGACAAGCCCCTCAAGGGCATCTGCGCCGCATCCTATAGGGGATGCGGCGTTTTTCGTGTTGGCCGCTATACAAAATCTATAATGACAGTTTCAATTCCCTAGGCAAGAGTACACGCTATCCAAGCATACATTTAACAAGTAAATAGGCGCTTAGCACAAAGGAGGCGGAAACCGATGTATCCGAACTATTACGGCTATGGATACCCCTATGGCTACCCATACGGGTATGATGGCTACTATGGGCAGGGATACGATCCATATGCGCAGGCTGCGGAATATCAAGTTCCGCAAACCAATGGCGATACCGTGTATGATTACGATCCGCGTGGGTTTATGCCCGGTGGGCCTCCGCCAAGGCCGCCAGGTCCGCCGCCGAGACCGCCTGGACCACCGGGGCCACCAGGGCCGGGGCCAGGACCAGGGCCGGGACCAGGGCCGGGACCGGGACCGTTCCCACCAGGACCGTTCCCGCCAGGACCACCAGGGCCGTTCCCACCAGGACCACCAGGGCCGTTCCCGCCTGGACCGTTCCCGCCGCCTAGACCGCCATTCCCACCAGGACCAGGTCCATTCCCACCACCTAGACCACCGTTCCCGCCAGGACCGTTTCCGCCACCTAGACCACCATTCCCGCCAGGACCGTTTCCACCGCCTAGACCGCCGTTCCCGCCAGGACCGTTTCCACCGCCTAGACCGCCGTTCCCAATACCGATCCCTATTCCAATACCGATTTTTCCTGGGCCAGGGCCTATACCGGTACCATTACCGACGCCGAATCAAATAACAGTTCTTATTAATGGAGGCGCCGTATTCCCGAACATTACGCAGGCTTATGCAATTGCCTTCTTCCCGGGCATTACGATCGCACAAGCACTGCAAAGCACAGGTGTCGTGGTGATAGGATTCAACGGTCAGATTATCTCTGTCGGTGGTATTCCAATCACAGATGGCATCACCTTCTCACTGATACTCAATGGCCGTCCGATTCCGTCGACGCTGCTTAATGCACCGTTGCAGCCAGGTGATTCTCTCGAGCTGGCGCTCTTCTATCGCCCGCCTTTACGGGACGATGAAGAATATGCGAATTTAAGCGGCGTGCAATACGAGGAAGAACGGAACTATATCGATGAAGACGATTTGAACGGTGTCGACTAACGGTACGATTGAAAATTTCTATTAAAGTATCAAAAGACTCTGCGCCGACGTTCATGGAACGACGAGCAGAGTCTTTCTCTATATGCTATAATTGGTATTAACTCTATCGAATTACTAGACTATATAAATAAATGACTTAAGGAGACGAAGAACATGGCTAACATTGTATCCATTATCGCTACACCGAACCAATCCTCCCGCCTGCTTGGTGTAACGAACTACGTCGAACAGCAGCTCCGTGAACAAGGCTACGAGCTGACGACACTGCAAGTTACTTCGATTCCAGCTGAGGATCTCATCTTCGCTCGTTTCGATAGTCCAGAAGTTGCTAAGGCAAACGCACTCGTTGAAGCTGCCGATGCGGTTATCATTGCAAGTCCTGTCTATAAGGCCTCTTATAGCGGCATTCTGAAAACGTATCTCGACCTGCTTCCTCAGAAAGGCCTCGATAACAAAATCGTAGCACCTATCTTCATCGGCGGCACTATTGCACACCTATTGTCCATCGACTATTCGCTCAAACCTGTACTGGCTTCGCTTGGCGCTCGCCATTATACCAGCAGCATTTACGCAACGGATTCGCAAGTTACACGCACTGGACAAGGTGACGATATTGCCTTCGCCCTTAACGATGAGCTGAAGGAGCGTCTCGACAAGACGATTCAAGAGCTTCGCGTTGACCTCGCTCGCCGCTCTCTCTAATTGCATAGCCGTACCAAAAAGGGCTGTTTCTGCGCAATCACGCAGAGACAGCCCTCTCGCTATTTATTCTCGATTCGCTGGCCTTTGCCGCTCAGCAGCTTCAGTTGATCGTTCTCGTAGCCGACCGTATAGACGACTTTATATGGAGTATCGGTAAATGCGCCGTCTACCCGCTCCTGCGCCGTGATGCGCGCGGTGACGACTGCTGTTTCATCTTCCTGTACCTGCACGCTAATATCGTCGATTGTAATGTTCTTGGTTCCGATATAACCCTCGCGGAATTTCTCGTACGATGTCGACGCCGTCCATGTACTTCCGATTAAAGAGTAGGCATACACGTAGTCACCACTATTGAGACTATCATAGAAATGCGTGACGAGGTACGATGCCATATCCTCGAACGTAACGTCGCCAACCGCGCCCTCTTGGAAAATGTCCGAATCCATCGCGATGTTACTCGGCAGCTCCGTCATCGGTGAAGCCGACCAGCCTTCGACCAGCGACAGCACCTGTCCGATAGGAATGCTGAAGCCGATCGCTCCTTGCTCCGCGCCGGCCGAGTTAATGCCCAGAACCGCTCCCGTCTCGCGATCGACGAGCGGACCGCCGCTGTTGCCATGAGCAATCGGCGCAGATATTTGATACATATCCTTATAAACATAAGGGTCGATATTCAGCTCGCGTCCGACCCCGCTAATAATACCTGTCGTGACCGTATTCTGATAGCCGAGCGGACTGCCGATCGCGATCACTTCGTCCCCGATCTCGCCTACATGCTCGGTCTCCATCTCTAGCGGCTTCGTGCCGGCCAGCTCCGGCACTCGGACAACGGCGACGTCTACATCCGTTCCAATACCGATGACCGTACCTTCCAGCTCTCTTGCATCCGCTGTTCTAACCTTTACCGCATGCGCGCCAATGACGACATGTCCGTTCGTAATAAGGTCGCCCTGATCATTATAGAGGAAGCCCGAGCCTATCAACCCATTGTCCGTCTCGATCATAACGACCAGCTTCTGCGTTGCAAAAATAATATCTTTCAGCGTCTTATCCGCCCCTGCTGTCTCGGACTCATCTGCCGTCGGCTGCGCCAGCAGCGGAGCGTTGATTAGCCGTTTCGGCACCTCGTTATGAATCTGAACGACACCGATCGTTCCACCAACAAGCACTAGCAGACTAGCGATGATGCAGATCCACCCATTTCGATTCATGCGCTGTCCCCTCACTTAATCCAAAAACCAGCCAGCACGGTCAATTCGGACCTGTGCTTTCTGATAAGCGTTATAGTAAATGTCATCGACGACAGCCGTTTCCCCTGGCTCCACTTGATCCGGAGTTGCATAAACCGTGCCCGTGCTGATTACATTCCCCGACTCATCGAGCAGTGTGTAATCCACATAGACCGAATAGATCGTTTTCGTTGCTGTATTACGCAGCTCCGCGTGAATATGAATATCCCCGTTCGCATCTAACGTTGAAGTGAGCGCGTCCACCTCAATTGCCGCCGTCCGATTCTTCAAATCTTCCTCTGCTGCCTTCTGCTGTGCGAGCTTCAGCCGCTTCTGCTCCGCATCCTCATACGACTTCTTGTCAGAGGCAATCTGTTCCTTAAGCGCCTTGAGCTTCTCGTTGCTGCTGTCATATTCCAACCCAAGCTCCACTGCTGACGCTGCATCATTGAAGCTTTTCCGCTGAAGCAGCCGTTCGCCTTCTTCAATTGAAAGCTCCCCGATTCGTGCCACGATCTGCTCATGTACGGTCGCTGCTTCTTCACTTTCGAGCCCATCCGCAACACGCAGCTTCGAAACAAGCTCCTTCACAGAATCGATGCCGCTCAGCTCAGCCTTGATCTGTTGAACCGTCAGCGTCGCTTGCAGCTGCTTCAAACTGCCTCGAAGCGGTTCGAACAGCTCTTCTTCCCGCTTATTGAGCGTTTGACTTACCTCATCAAGCAATTGATCCGCCTCATCGACCTTATTATCTGTCAGCAGATTCTCGGCGTTAGCCAGCTTACGCGCAAGATCAGCTGCCACCTGCACAATCACCCGATCGGATTGCAGCGCGGTAAGCTTCGGACGGGCCGATATTGCTCTGTCGAGCAGCTGTCCCGCTTGATCGTAGCTCCCGTGCATCGCCTGACGCTTCGCCTCGGATTGCCAGCTGGCGACGCGATCATTTTGCAAAAGCTCAAACGAATAATAGCCATAGACACCTGCAGCGACCAACAATGCGAGCAGCAGCGGTACGAGCCACGTGTAGATGCGAATTCCGCCTCTGCTTGGACGCATCGCCTCTATTTGCTCCTCCGTCTCATCGGATACCAACAACGTTGGCTCCATGCCATCGAGCTCCTCGTATACCGGCTCGCTTCGAACGGTATGCGACAAGGAAGCTGCCAGCTGCTCGGCAAAATGCGGCAGAGACTCCTCGGTTCCGGTACCGGCTGCCGCTGCCTCCTGTTCCCCTTCCTCTTCAGGCATGAGGTCAGAAACAAGCGATTTACCGCAGTAGCTGCAATATCGTCCGTCCTCCTGATGATTCTGTCTGCCGCAGTAGGCACAATACATGATGTTATTTTCACCCCTATATCGAAAGATTCGAACGAATCCGCCATCTCTCACAAAACTAGCACTCTTCATTGTAAAACAATTAATAGGCATATCCAACGTGAGGATAGTCCCAAGGCGGAACGACTGTCACCGTTCAATTTCAAAAAAATTAGCCGCCGAGCGCACTCGACAGCTAACGGATAGACCGAAATCCCATTCATGAGACTGCTAATCTTGCGACAACAATGTGCAGAATTCTACTAATTGCAACTAGAATAAACACATTATAATCCCCATAAAGACGGCTGAACAGCCCAATATCCCAATAAATATTTACAGTTTAAAAAAATCAATCCGATTCATCACATCAGAGATCGTATATTGCTGCAAATAATCGATTGCACGCTTCTCGGCCTCCCGTAGGATGCCATTCAGCTCTTGATCGAGCTGTGCCACTGCTTCGCCGTCATTTCCTTCCAACAGTCCTCCTACAGACCTAAGAGAAACGGCTTTATAAACCTCACCTAACGTAATACACTCCACTTGCTTGCTTAGCAAATAACCGCCTTCACGGCCGCTCTTGGACGTGACGATACCCGCTGCAGCCAGCGATTGCATCACTCTGCGCATGAAGGTCGCATGGGATTCCACTTGACGGGCAATTGTTGCACTCGACAACAAGCCGCCGTTACTTGCGATCCATATTAAAGCATGTACCGCTAGTTTGAAGCGAGGAGGACCGATGTTTACTCCGCGATTGACTGTGCTCATGGGTTCCCCCCTACGATTGGACAAACAGCTAGAATGAAAAAAAGAGGCGCGATCCCGCAGGATCGCGCCCAATAAGCCATTGCGCTTCACGGGCACGCTGCCCGCCGGGGCACGCCACCCCGCTAGCCTTGCATCATTATGCATTAGATCATCGTGCGAAAGACGGTACACGACTTCGCCCGCGAACGCTTATGCTGCCGGACAATTACTTTTGTCCGTAGTAAGCGTTAGCCCCATGCTTGCGCAGGTAGTGGCGATCCAGCAAGTTTTGATCCATTGGCTGTGTGTTCGGGTTGAGCGCATACGTATGAACAGCCATTTTCGCGCACTCTTCGAGTACGACGGCATTATGAACTGCGTTGTGCGGGTCCTTGCCCCAGCAGAATGGTGCGTGGCTGAAAACGAATACGGATGGCACTTGTGCAGGATCGATGCCGCCTTTTTCGAACGTTTCCACGATCACGTTACCCGTTTCAAGCTCATACGCGCCTTGGATCTCAGCTTCCGTCATCGCACGCGTGCAAGGTACTTCACCGTAGAAGTAGTCGCCGTGCGTCGTGCCGAGCGCTGGCAGGGAACGGCCGGCTTGTGACCAGCTCGTTGCCCATGGCGAGTGCGTGTGTACAACGCCGCCGATTGTCGGGAACGCTTTGTACAGCACAACGTGTGTTGGCGTGTCCGACGATGGGCGAAGATTGCCTTCTACCACGTTGCCGTCAAGATCAACAACGACCATATGCTCAGGACGCATTTCTTCATAAGGTACACCGCTTGGCTTAATGACGACCAGACCGCTCTCGCGATCGATGCCGCTAACGTTACCCCACGTAAACGTAACAAGACCGTACTTCGGCAGCTCCATGTTCGCTTCCCATACGGCTTTTTTCAACGATTCCAACATGAATGAAGCACTCCTCTCATGCCTATCTATTACTTAAGCTTGGACGTCAACTTATACGGACATCCCGTTGTAATTGCATGCATTTATTATAGGTTGTACGTACAAGTATGTCACGCGTTTTTTTCCGTCAAATCCTGCACCGATTCCCGTTCTACAAGCGCTGGTTCATAAACGATATCCTTCAGCGAAGCGCGTGGTGAGCGCTGCGATATCAGCTTCATCAGCAGCTCGACAGCGTCCGCTCCCATGCTTGTCTTCGGGTGTACGATCGTCGTCAGCTTCACTTCCGTCGCGATCGCCAGATTCGAGTCATCGAAGCCGATCATCGACAGGTCGTCCGGCACCGTCAGCCCACGCCGCCTAATGATGTCGAGCATCCGTACCGCCAATTCATCATTGTAGCAAAAGATCGCCGTCGGCCGCTCCTCTGTCTCCCGCTCTAACAAACGTTCCAGCGCTTCGAGCGGACGGCTTGTCTTCTCTTCAGACGAATAGCGAACGACCCAATCAGCCGCCACAGGCTGCTTCCGCTCACGGAATGCCCGCAGGAAGCCGCGCATCCGATGCACCCCTTGATAATCATCCGTCTTGAAGAAGCCCGCTATTCGCTCATGGCCCATCCGCAGCAAATATTCCGCCGCCCGATAGCCGCCAAGCTCATCATCGACCTTCAAGCATGGCGCATCGACATCCGTATACCGTTCATTCAGCATGACGTACGGAATTTGCCGGGCATCGAGGGCGAGGAAGAAATCAAAGTTCGGGTTGCCTTCCGCACTCTTCGTCGGCTCAATGATGAGGCCGGCAAGAGGCTCGTGCAGCATCGATTCCAAGCTGTCGCGTTCCTTCGACTTCTCATTGTCTGTGCTGGCCAGCAGCAGCCGTGCTCCACGCTCGCGCAGCGTCGACTCCACTCCGCGGACGATCGTCGGGAAGATATAGTCGGAGATATGCGTCGTAATCATGCCGATCGTCATCCCAACCGGCGATGGCTTGCGTTCCGCTGCCGTCTGCGACTCTGCGACGAACGTCCCTTTCCCCTGCGTCCGATAGAGCCAGCCTTCCTGCTCCAGATCGCCAAGCGCCTGCCTTACCGTCTGCCGGCTCATCTCGAATCGCCGTGCTATCTCGTTCTCTGAAGGAAGCCGGTCATGCGGCTTGAATTGCGCCGTTACAATCCAAGACAATATCTCTTGCTTTAATTGTATATATTTAGGCGTCTGTTGTTCCTTCACGACACACCTCATCTTTGTAAAGTTGTATGCCTAACAGTATAACATAAGCTCAACTTGTACGTACATCGCAAACAGATTGGAACTCCCTGGTCGTAATAAAATGGATGCCAACTCGCATCGGCATCCATTATTATGTATATAAAATCCATAAATAGGAGGATTCATGAAACATATCCTACTTGTATCACTCATTGGACTCGGGCTGCTATTGTTCGTTCTCTACATCACAAATCCAGATGAGGAGGATTACAAGACATGGCTCGCCGACAGGTACGATATCTCATGCCCGGACGATTCCGTATTCCTATGCAAGCAGGGCAGCATGACAATCGACTGGCAGTCACAGCACGTTGAGTCCGCCCTTTTGTACACAAAGGTTCAAGAAATTTACTCCGATCATGATACGGCGATTGTAATCCGGGCGTTTGGTATACTGGGCCATTTCTATGCGTATTAGCCTTTATCAAGGAACCTTTGTCGAATCGCTTCGAATAAACATAGCATCCGGCACCTTGTTGCACGTATACGTTCTCATCGCTAGTCTCCTTTCAACTCACACAAACTCACACAAATAAAGCCTTAGCCGCAAGAGAGTCTCTCTCACAGCTAAGGCTTATTATACGTACAACTGTTAAGACTTCGCTACATCGTAGCCCTGCTCTTCGATCGCTTCGCGGATCTGATCAAGCGTTACGCTGCTGTCTTCGAAGGTCACGTTAACCGTGCCCTCCGCCAAGCTAACTTCACCTTTGGCACCGAGCGGACGAAGTGCATCCTCTACGGCTTTGACGCAATGACCACAAGACATACCGGATACTTGCAATACGGTTTGTTGAACGGACATTTCAATCTCCCCTTCCATGATTACTCCCATTATAGCACCCACATAAGAATTTATAAGCGCGTGTTCAAAAAGTTCGGGTTCCAGCACCGAGAAGGTTGAATGAGAGCAGGGAATGAGGATCGGAGCGTAGTGATGTGCTACGTGAGAACCGGAAGTCTCTGCTCCATCCAGGATTCGATGCCGATTACGCTTCTCGTGCTGCTTCGTGATCAAAGGCGGACTTTTTGAACAACCTCTATAGGCTTCCAAGTCTGCAGAAAGAACAAATTCTTATCCGGTAACAACCAACCTCTAGCCGTGTGATATCAGCCAACTTCGATAACGAACGGCACAGTGACAACGCGGCCCTCCCGCTGGAATTGCCCCCATGCTTTATAGATGCCCTCTGCCGGAAATACCGTCGTGAACGATGCGGTTGAACCGCCGTTGTTCTGCTCCTGCGGATGTACGTGGAGGTACGACTCCATATCCCTGGACAAAATAACGACATGCCCCGCCGCTCCCAAATAATTCTCCATATCCGTCAGCTCTTTGCCCGTTTTCTCATCGCGGAAGGTGTAGGTGAGCGTCGCATTCTCGCCCGCCTTTGCATGGCTAACGGCAAGTGCAACTTCAATACCGTCTACCTTCTGAACAAGGCTCTTATCCGGCTGCGGAGCAGGTGAATCGTAGTTGGGTTTGCCGTTGACTGTCAGCCAACCGGCACGCGTGATGCTGTGTCCGCCATCGGGAACGAAGTCGGCGAACCACTTGTAGCGTCCGCCAGCTGCGAACTGAGTCATGACGCGGAAGACACCTCCGCCATCGTAGCCCGGATGAATATGCCGGAACTGCTGCAAATCCTCGCTCACGATAATCAGATGAAGCAGCTTCTCATGGCTGAGCGCAAATTTCGTGATCGGCTTGCCGTCTTCGCCAAGGATTCGGATCGTCAGCTCCGCATCCTGCCCCACCTGCAGGTCCCCCGCCTCTGGCGCGAGCACCGCTTGCACGTTACCGCCAACCTCGTCGTCTGCTGATGCTTCCATCTCCATCCCATCGTGTGACGCATGGGAGTCAGACGCGGAACCGTCGGTACTATCTTCATTCATAGCTGCATCAGACGAATCGGCCACGCTCTCATCATGCGCATGCGGAGACGTTGTTCCCATATTCATATCATCATGCGTCGAATGCTCGACCGTATCTGCCGAGTTCGTGCTCGTCGCTACTGTCTCATCCTCGCGGTCGCATGCATTCAAGCTGCCCGCCAATACAACCAACACGAACAGCTTTATCGTTTGTTTCATCATCTCTATCAGCTCCAGGTTGTTATCGTCATGATGGCCGACGAAGACGGAGCCGCTGCAGACGCAGCGCGTTCAGAACGACCGACACAGAGCTTAACGCCATCGCGGCACCGGCAACCCAAGGCGCCAGCAAGCCTGATGCGGCAATCGGTATGCCGATTGCGTTGTAAGCAAGCGCCCAGAACAAATTCTGCCGAATGTTGCGCATCGTTGCCCGGCTCAGCTCAATCGCATCCGCGATGCCGTTCAGATCGCCGCGCATGAGCGTCACATCCGACGTCTCGACCGCAACGTCCGTGCCCGTGCCGATTGCAATGCCGACATCCGCTGCCGCAAGGGCAGGCGCATCATTGATGCCGTCGCCGACCATGGCGACCTTGTGCCCTTGCTGCTGCAGCCGCTGAATCTCGGCTGCTTTATGCTCCGGCAGCACCCCCGCGATGACATGCTCAATGCCTACCTGCTTCGCGATCGCAGCTGCCGTTCGTTCATTATCACCCGTAGCCATCCTTACCTGTATGCCCAATGAACGGAGCCGTAAAACCGCTTCACGCGACGATTCCTTCACCGTATCGGCGACTGCGATGAATCCCGCGAACTTGCCGTCAACTGCGGCAAGCATGACCGTCTTGCCTTCGGCTTCCAGCGAAACCTCGGCTTCCGCATCTGAGGCAGACAAGTCGATACCCGAGAATTCCAGCAGCCGACGTGCACCAATGAGCAGCTTATGTCCTTCCACGACAGCCCGGATGCCGAAGCCCGGGTATGCCTCGAATTGCTCCGCTTCCGGCAGCAGCAGTCCGCGAGCCTTCGCGCCTGCTGCAATGGCTTCCGCTACCGGGTGCTCGGACAAGCGTTCCGCTGCACCGACCAGCCGCAGCACAACATCCGGATCTTCTGCAACAACGTCGGTCAGCTGTGGTTTGCCGTTGGTGACTGTACCTGTTTTATCCAGCACGACCGTATCAATCCGATGCGTCTGCTCCAGATGCTCGCCGCCTTTGAACAGTACGCCAAGCTCTGCGGCACGCCCTGATCCTGCCATGACGGAGGTCGGAGTCGCTAGGCCAAGGGCGCAAGGGCAAGCGATGACGAGTACCGCAATGGCAATCTCGAGCGCCTGCGCCGTGTTGCCCGGCTCGATCCAGATGAACCAGATGACGGAGGTGATTACCGCAATGGCAACGACGATCGGTACGAATACACCAGAGATGACATCAGCCAGCCGCTGAATCGGCGCCTTCGAGCTTTGCGCGTCCTCGACGACCTTAATGATCTGCGCGAGCGCTGTATCTGCTCCAACCTTCTCGGCTTGGATCTTCAGCATGCCGTTGCGATTAAGCGAGGCGCCGATGACGCGATCGCCGGCATTTTTGTCCACTGGCATACTCTCGCCCGTCAGCATCGATTCATCTACCGAAGAGCGGCCTTCCAGCACGACACCATCGACCGGGATCGCATCGCCTGGTTTCACAAGCAGGACATCGCCGACTACTACCCGATCAACGGGCACGACATGCTCTTCGCCATCACGAAGGACGGCAGCCGTCTTCGCTTGCAGCTTCATCAGCGACTGAATCGCTTGGGACGACCGTCCTTTGGCCCGGGCCTCGAACAGCTTACCCATAATGACGAGCGTAATGAGGATCGCACTCGTCTCGAAGTACAGCTGCGGCCCATCCATCATCCCGTGTCCTTGCATCGCTGCTCCGCCATTGTTCTGCCACTTGATCGTCTCATACAGGCTGTAGAAGTATGCGGCAGACGTACCGAGCGCAACAAGCACATCCATATTCGCGCTTCTATTCCGCAGCGCCTTATAAGCACCGATGTAGAACGGTCCGCCAATATAGAACTGCACCGGCGTCGCCAGCGCCAGCTGCGTCCATGGATTCGCCAGCCATTCCGGCAGGTAGATCCAATCGAGCCAAGCGAAGTGCGATACCATCGTCCACAGCAGTGGCAGCGATAGGATAATCGAAAGGAGCAGCCGATTCCGCTGCGCCGTCGTCCGATCCTTCACACCAGACTGCGAAGCCGACTTCTGCTTCTCCACAGCTGTATAGCCAAGCTGCGTTACTTTGCGTTCCATATCGGTTGGCGACACGGTCGACGGATTATACTCCACGTGCGCCGTCTCCATCGCGAAGTTAACGGTTGCCTTCGCAACGCCGGGCAGCCTGCCAAGTCCCTTCTCGATTCGGTTCGCGCATGCCGCGCAGGTCATACCCTCTAGATTAAAATCAGCCGAAGCTGTAGCCGCAATTGCTGCGTCAGCCTGGTCGATATCGTGTTGGTTGTTCGCTTGCATCGCCAATCACCTCACTATCCTTTTGCCTTACACTTTAATATATACCCCCTCCCCCTATATTGTGTCAAGCGATTTCGCAAGTTTATGGAAAACTTGTCCATCCTCACGATGTAAGTGTGGCAGCTCCACGCTTATTATTCATCCCATGTGTCGTCCGGGCATTTAAGGGTGGCGAAACTACACTTGTCCGTTTTATAAACACCCTATTACCTGCTATACACCTCAGTAGGCGTAGTTTGACCACACTTATCTACTGCTGCGAAGGAATTCTGAACGATTAAGTGCGGTTGAGCCACTCTTAGGGTTCATCCAATGTGTCACCCTGCGGTGAGCATGGCTAGTTCATGCTTATCCTGTCATGCAGCACGGAGATATACCTCTCAATATGCAAAAACAGCCTCAGCTCGATTATTACCAAGCTGAGGCTGCATTATCGGTTACTTCATCAATTTATTCATCGTCGTCAGCAATTCGCCTATAACATCGGTGTCGCCTTCTTGCAGGCGCTCCACGACACAGCTGCGCATATGCTCCTCAAGCAGCAGCTTGCCGACGCCATTAAGCGCAGACTGCACCGAAGCAATCTGAATGAGCACATCATCGCAATACGTATCTTTCTCGATCAAACCTTTTAATCCACGAATCTGTCCTTCAATGCGATTGAGCCGACTGACGAGGCTGCTCTTCACCTTATCAGAATGATGGCTTTTCCGTACCGCATTATCAGCCGCCGTATGGCATGCTTCATGCTGATGTGATTCTACTCCGGTGCCAGCACAAGCTTCTTCCTTCCGTTCATTTGCCACTGTCCGTACTTCCTCACTCATTCCGATCCGCCCCCTCGCACCTATTTGCGACCATTCTAACATACCCCCGCTAGGTATGTGAAGGGGACAGACGCTCAATCATATAGGTACGTACGGCATCCGCAAGATCCGGACGCTTTAACGCCATGTCGATCGTTGCTTGCACGAAACCAAGCTTATCGCCGATGTCATGACGAACACCCACGAAAGGAAAAGCTTCAATCGGAGAGAATCGATTCAGCCCCACGAGCGAGTCTGTCAGTTGGATCTCGCCACCCTTGCCCGGTTTAGCATCCTCTAGCAAACCGAATATAGCAGGATCAAGCACATAGCGGCCGACTACCGCTAGGTTGGACGGCGCCTCGCCAGGTGCTGGTTTCTCCACCATGCCGCGTATACGGTTCGAATAGCCCGGTCTCTCTAAATCTACGATGCCATACTTATGGGTCTGATCCATCGGCACTTCCATGACGGCAACGACCGAAGAACCCGTCTGCTCATAAACATCGATCATCTGCTTCAAGCACGGCGGCTCCGACAGCAGAATATCGTCACCAAGCAGTACAGCGATCGGTTCATTCTCGGCAAAAGCTTTGGCACTCAGCACCGCGTGGCCAAGCCCAAGCGGCTCCCGCTGGCGGACATAGAAAATATTCGCAAGCTTCGAGATGCTGCGAACCATCTCCAGCATCTCCTCCTTGCCCCGCTCCTCCAGCTCCATCTCCAGCTCCGCCGATTTGTCAAAATGGTCCTCAATCGCCCGCTTGTTGCGGCCGCTCACAATCATGATGCTCTCAATTCCCGATGCGACGGCTTCTTCAACGATGTACTGGATCGCAGGCTTATCGATTAGCGGAAGCATTTCCTTCGGCTGGGCTTTTGTCGCCGGCAAAAATCTCGTGCCCAGCCCGCCTGCAGGAATGATTGCTTTACGTACACGTTTTCTCTCCGTCATAAGCGCTGCATCCGCCTTTCTTCATCTCGAATCGCTCATTTGACGCCATATTGGCAATCGTATGCCGAATCCCGCATGAAAATGATTAACATACGAACGAACGTTAGCGAGGCCCGTCAGCCTATCGCTTGGGGTGCGACGGGCAGCGTAACCGCAATAACTGCGCCGCCTTCCGCTCCATTCTCCTCTGCTTCAACCGTTCCGCCGTGCAGCGTAACGATCTGCTTCACAATGGATAATCCGAGTCCGTTGCCGCCGATGCTCCGATCGCGGGAAGGATCTGCCTTATAGAAGCGCTCGAATACGCGAGAACGCGCTTCCTCCGATATACCCGGACCTGAATCGCTTACTCTTACGGTAACGGCTTTTCCGCCTCCACTCACCTGCATCCAAATGGTAATGCGCCCGCTCTCCGGCGTAAACTTAATCGCATTGTTAAGAATGTTATGCCACACCTGATTCAGTCCATCCGCGTCAGCATCCACCGTCGTCTCGAGCAAATGAAGCTCCAGCTCGATCGATTTTCTCGCCCATTGCGGCTCGCAGCTTAAAACAACATCTCGCAGCTGGCGATCCAATTGAATGGGCTGCGGGTGGAATGGATGATGCTGCGAATCGAGCGAAGCCAGCCGCAGCAAGCCGTCGCTCAGCCGCGACAACCGGCCGCTCTCTTGCTTAATAATATCAACATAATGAGTGCGTTCTTCCTCCGTCACCTCAGAACTGCGGAGAGCCTCTGCGAAGCCGCCAATCGATGTTAGCGGCGATTGCAGCTCATGGGAGACGCTGGAGACGAATTCCGACCGCATCGTCTCGATGCGGCTGAGGCTGTCCGCCATTTGGTTGAAGCTGTCGGCGAGCTTGCCCAGCTCGTCCTTTCGATTCATATTCACACGAACCGAGAAATCCCCCTTCGCAAGACGGGCCGTTGCTCGCATTAGCTGCTTGAGCGGACTCACCAAGTAGTGCGCGGCAATGAGGAACAGCAAGCTGCCGACGATCAGCATGGTCAGGAGCAGCATATTCGACGTCCGCATGAAGCTTCGCTCCTGCGGGACACGGTCTGGACTGACGAAGATCGCGAGCTCCAGCTGACCGAAGTGCGCCACTTTTCCGACTGTCATTCTTGGCAGTTGGCCCTTCATATCATCCTGATTCAGCGAGCCGATGACCATATGTCCGCTGAACACCTCTTCAACCTGTTCCGCCGTCATCTGGGTGCCCATCGCGCGAAAATGCTGCCCGAAGCCGAACCAGCGGCCATCGGCGCTGACGCCAACGATGGACACGTTTTGCAAACGAGCCGCCTCCGATAAGAATGGCAGCAGCGCACGAGGCGCTGCCACATTGTATAACCGTTCAATGTCGGCAATCGTATTGCCCAGCTGCACCGACACCTCGGTTCTTATATCCCGCTTGAACGTTTGGCTCGTATAAATAAAGGATGCCGCGATGCTGACTAGGACGACAATGAGAAACATGCCGACCAGGCGAACGTACAGACTGCGGATGATCACCCTGTCACCTCCAGCCGATAGCCAAGGCCGCGAATCGTTGTGATCCTAAAGCCCGACGTATCTTCTGGAAACCGTTCGCGCAGCCGTTTTACATGGACGTCGACCGTCCGCTCGTCGCCTTCGTAATCAACACCCCATAACTGCTCGATGAGCTGTTCGCGGGCGAATGTTTTGTTCGGGTAGCTGGCCATTTTGAACAGGAGCTCGAATTCCTTCGGTGGCAGCTTGACGCGCCCTTCCGGCGCCATGACGTCATATTCCACACGGCTTAGTGTAATTCGTCCGACCTCAACGAGATGCGATGCGACGATTTTGTACCGCTTCAGCAGCGCTTTGACCCGTACGACGAGCTCAATAGGATCAAATGGCTTCACCAAATAGTCGTCTGCGCCGAGTTCAAACGCCCGCACCTTGTGCGCAGTCTCACCTTTTGCCGTTAGCATGAGCAGCGGAAGATCCTGTCCATACGTATCACGAAGCGCCTCGCACAACGCCCAGCCGTCCATTCGGGGCATCATAATGTCCATAATAACCATATCGGGGCGCACTGATTCCAGCTGCTGCAGCGCATCCTCACCATCGTTTGCCTGCAGCACTTCGAAGCCCTCCCGCTTCAGGAAGACGCTCGATAAGGTGCGGATGTTCGCGTCATCGTCTACTACTAATATTTTAGCCACTAAGCTCTCTCCTTCATTCCTGTTGACCGACCGTTCAAATAATGAAACACTGACTCTATCATAGCATAGCGCTGTCAACCAGTCCTTAGAGAAGGCTTAAAATCCATTGACAACGCTTTGTAATAAATCTAAACTAGAAACAACTTCAACTGTACACAATTCAGATACAGTTCCATTCAGGAGGATGTCCTTATGCACAAAACTATTATTATCGGTACCGGACCTGCCGGACTTACAGCTGCTATCTATCTGGCACGCGCCAACATGGCGCCGCTCGTTATTGAAGGCCCGCAGCCAGGCGGACAGCTGACGACAACAACGGAAGTTGAGAACTTCCCCGGCTTCCCAGAAGGCATACTCGGCTCCGAGCTGATGTCCAATATGCGCAAGCAGGCGCAGCGTTTCGGCGCTACGTTCACAACAGGCTGGGTCAACAGCGTTGACTTCAGCGAGCGTCCTTTCACCATTAACGTCGAGGGCGGCAAAGTGTTCCAAGCGGAATCGATCATTATTTCGACTGGCGCTTCGGCCAAATACCTCGGTATCCCAGGCGAGCAGACGAACGTTGGACGCGGCGTCAGCACATGCGCAACCTGCGACGGTTTCTTCTTCCGCGGCAAAAAAATTATCGTCATCGGCGGCGGCGACTCCGCAATGGAAGAAGCGCACTTCCTGACTCGCTTCGCAACGGATGTCACGCTTGTACACCGCCGCGAAGAGCTTCGCGCTTCGAAGATCATGCAGGACCGCGCTCGTTCCAACGAGAAAATCAGCTGGGCGCTTAACAATACGCCAGTTGAGGTTGTCGCAAGCGGCATGGGCGTAACGGGTCTGAAAGTCGTTAACAACGTTAGCGGCCAAGAAGAAATCATTCCAGCAGACGGCGTATTCGTTGCGATCGGCCACACGCCGAACACAGGCTTCCTCGGCGGCCAAATTGAGACGGATGAGAATGGCTACATCGTCGTGAAGCCGGGCACAACGGAAACGAACATTCCAGGCGTCTTCGCTTGCGGCGACGTACAGGATACGAAATACCGCCAAGCGATCACGGCTGCAGGCAGCGGCTGCATGGCTGCGCTTGAAGCGGAACGCTTCCTTGAGGATGCACACAGCGCTGCTCAAGTGTAATCGAATATATTATCGGACCGGTTCGCCGGACGAGTAATAGACAGTGACGGTAACATGACAAGGGGCCGTACCTTCGGGAGGATATGAATCTACCGATGGTACAGCCCCTTTGCCTTTATTTTTTTGTAAACATTCCATACTGACGATTGTATAGGAGCAGGCAGACGGGCTACACCCAGCCCCAGAAAAATCCGTCGCGCTCCCAAGCGGCCCGCCCCTTATGCAGCTTGCGGAACGCTTTCTTCACGTCTTTGCCGATGGACAGATTACCGTTGTCATTCACATAAAGGAACGCTTCGCCATAATGGCTGGCGATATAGCGGGTTGCTTCCTCTTGGTGCAAAATTCCTTTATTCTTCAATTCATTCAGCATCCATTGCGCCACTTCTTCTGCTGTTACAGTCATATTGGTCACGCTCCTTCGTTCCTGCAATTTGTTTTCTGTTATACTAGTTAGAATATCTTGAACAACTTCTTAAAGCATGGAGGGATATCATTATGAGTCGTACAATCATAGCAATGGGCGGGTACACACCCGAGCAGCAAGCACGTATTCGAGAGGCAACACCGGGCTGGGAAGTGATTTTCGGCAAGGTTAAGGAGCTCGACAATCGCTTGTTCCGCGATGCTGAAATCGTACTCGGCTATAGCCCAGCAGTTGAGACGGACAGCCTGCTGCCAGAGTCCAAGCTCCGCTGGATTCAAGGCTGGTCGGCAGGTGTCGATAAGCTGCCGCTCGATAAACTGGCTGCCAGAGGCGTCGTGCTTACCGATGCAAGCGGCGTTCACCCGAATCAAATGTCCGAGACGACACTGGCGTTAATGCTTGCTTTTACACGCAATGTACATCATGCAATTCGCAATCAAGTCGAGGGCCGTTGGGAGCTGAAAGGCAGCTACGGCGAGATGCATGGCAAGACGATCGGCATTATCGGCGCTGGCGAAATCGGTGTTGAGCTGGCGAACATTTGCCGTGCGTTCGGTATGACCATCCTCGGCGTGCGCCGCAGCGGCAAGCTTGCAGAGCCGTTCGATCGCATGTATGATATGTCCGGGCTGGATGAAGTGCTCGCGGAGAGCGACTACGTCGTCAATCTGCTTCCGCTAACGGATGAGACGAATGGTCTGTTCAATGCCGCAGCATTCGCGAAGATGAAACGTTCTGCCTTCTTCGTGAACGTCGGCCGCGGACCTTCCGTTGTAACCGATGATCTGGTACAAGCGCTTCGCGATGGCGTCATCGCTGGTGCCGGCATCGATGTAACCGAGCCTGAACCATTGCCAGAAGGTCATCCGCTGTGGTCGCTCGACAACGTCATCATTACACCGCACATTGGCGGCCAATCCGACCAATACAGTGCGCGTGTCGCCGACCTGTTCATTCACAATTTCAAGAGCTATATCGAGACTGGTCGTCCTGACCGTAATATTGTTGATTACGCACTGCGTTATTAGTTTTGTCCCTGGCGGGACCCCACCTTCCACTCCCACCCAAACTCTCGGGATCCACACCCTCCCAAACCCTCCCTCTCCAAAGAGGGAGGGCCCCGAGGGCGGCTGCCCTCTGGACACCCGCAGGACTGGTCTAGGTACGTTTTATGGATGTGGGCTGATGAGTGGTGCATAGAATGGTTGGAACGTTCGCATACAATTCGATGCGCCTGTGGCAGTGTCTGCTATTGCTCGCTTTCGTCCCTTTGGGACACGCTCTACTGTAGGCGCTCCAGCAGATTGATCCCTGTGGGATCTAAGACCGCTATAGGAAGTGATCCCTGCGGGATCCGAGACCACTATAGGAAGTGATCCCTGCGGGATCTGAGTTGCTACAGGGCACGATCCCTGCGGGATCTAAGACCACTACGGAAGGATCCCTGCGGGATCTAAGACCGTTACGGAAGTGATCCCTGCGGGATCTGAAACATACTCATCATTCGTTGGGAGTGCTTGATTCGATGTCGATTAATCGTCGCTTAATGACGGACTACGATTTTCAAGAGGCGCTTGATAAACAGCTGAAGCTGCGCGTCTTCCGTGACGATCATATGATCGAGAACGGCGGCGTGCTCGTACGGTTCGACGACAACACCGTCGTCATCCAATCGAGCGTCAGCGACGTCTCCTACTACTCGCGCGCCGAGTGCGAGATATTCGAGCTGCGCAAACGGTAGTTCCGCCATTGGCGGGAAAAGCACGGAGCCCTCACCATCGTCACCCATGTGACTTGGCGGGGGCTCTGTTTGTTTGATGGTTTCACAAACGGTCATTAGGTTGGATAGAGGTGATTTTTCCGCCTCTAGCCTGCTCGCGTTCTCTCATCCGACAGATAGAGGCGGTTTCTCGCCTCTAGCCTGCATGCGTGCGCTCTTCCGGCTGGATAGAGGCGGTTTTCCGCCCCTAGCCTGCATGCGTGCGCTCTTCCGGCTAGATAGAGGCGGTTTTCCGCCTCTATCCTGCATACGTGCGCTCTTCCGGCTAGATAGAGGCGGTTTTCCGCCTCTAGCCTGCATGCGTACGCTCTTCCGGTTAGATAGAGGCGGTTTTCCGCCTCTAGCCTGCATGCGTGCGCTCTTCCGGCTAGATAGAGGCGGTTTTCCGCCTCTAGCCTGCATGCGTGCGCTCTTCTGGTTGGATAGAGGCGGTTTTTCGCCCCTAGCCTGCATGCGTGCGCTCTTCTGGTTGGCTAGAGGCGGTTTTTCGCCTCTAGCCTGCATGCGTGCGCTCTTCCGGCTAGATAGAGGCGGGTTTTCGCCTCTAGCCTGCATGCGTGCGCTCTTCCGGCTAGATAGAGGCGGTTTCTCGCCTCTAGCCTGCATGCGTGCGCTCTTCCGGCTGGATAGAGGCGGTTTTCGCCCCTAGCCTGCATGCGTACGCTCTTCCGGTTAGATAGAGGCGGTTTTTCGCCTCTATCCTGCATACGTGCGCTCTTCCGGCTGGATAGAGGCGTTTTTCCGCCCCTAGCCTACATGCGTGCGCTCTTCCGGCTAGATTTAGGCGGTTTTCCGCCTCTATCCTTGCTGACTCGTTGCAGCTAGGCTGGGTTGCATCGCCTCAGCAACGCATTTCCCTACTTCCGCTTTTGCGCCTCGATCTGCTCGGCGAGCTCGCCCAGATACGTCCAGCGCTCCATCAGCTCCTCGAGCTTTGCCTCCAGCTGCTGCTGCTCAGCGATTAGCTGCTGCAGGAGTACCGAATCGCTGCCCGACTCGTCCATTCGCCGTGCGACCGCTGCGAGCGCAGTTTCCGTCTCCTCGATCCAGCCATCAATCGATTCAAAGTCCTTCTGATCCTTGTACGACATGCGCAGCGACTTCGTGCGTCCATTATCCGAGCCCGCATCACTGGATGCGCTTGGCGCAGCAGCCGCGCTGCCTCCAGCTTGTTTGCCACCGGATGCCGCAGAACCACTCGACTGCTTACTAGCAGCATCACTGCCCGCCCCGTCACGCGTGCCGCCAGTCCGCTCCTCGTATTCCGTGTAGTTGCCTGCGTGAATAGCGATCTCTGTGCCACCCTCGAAGGCAAACAACCGATCAACCGTACGATCAAGGAAATACCGGTCATGGGAGACGATATATACAACGCCGGGAAAATCTTCGAGATAGTCTTCGAGCACCGACAGCGTAGCGATGTCGAGATCGTTCGTAGGCTCGTCGAGCAGCAGCACGTTTGGTGCTTCCATCAATACGCGCAGCAGCTGCAGCCGGCGCTTCTCGCCGCCCGACAGACGGCTAATATACGTCCATTGCATCGCAGGCGGGAACAGGAAGCGCTCCAGCATTTGCGTCGCCGACACGCTAGTGCCATCTGCCGTCTTCACCTGCTCCGCACCTTCGCGGATATATTCGATGACGCGCAGCGATTCGTCCATCTCTTCATGCTCCTGCGAAAACCAGCCGATCTTTACCGTCGGCCCGATATCCGCAATGCCTTCCTCCGGCTGCAGACGGCCGCCGATAATCTTGAGCAGCGTCGACTTGCCGCTGCCGTTGCGGCCAACGATACCAACGCGATCCTCGGGCACCGTCTTATAGGTGAAGTCCTGGAACAGCTTACGGCCGCTGAAGCTGTGGCCGACCTGGTCGAACTCGACGATTTTGCGGCCGAGTCGGGACGATGCGACCGACACGTCCATTTTGCCGCCCGCTTGAGCAGGTGCCTGATCCTTCAACGCTTCGAACCGGTCGATCCGCGCCTTCTGCTTCGTCGTACGGGCTTTCGCGCCACGACGAATCCAGGCGAGCTCATTGCGGAGCAGGTTTTGCCGTTTCGCTTCGGAGGCCGCCTCCCGCTCCTCGCGCTCCAGCTTCAATTCCAGGAACCGGCTGTAGTTGGCTTCATAGAAGAATGCGCGCCCGCGATCCAGCTCCAGCACGCGGTTCGCCACACGATCCAAGAAGTAGCGATCATGCGTAATCATGAGCAGCGCGCCGCGGCGCTTCTGCAGCATCGATTCGAGCCAAGCGACCGATTCGTTATCGATATGGTTGGTAGGCTCGTCGAGAATGAGCAGGTCCGAAGGCTGCACGAGTGCTGCTGCCATCGCCGCCCGCTTCCGCTGACCGCCCGACAGGACGCCCATCCGCAGGCTGAAATCTTGGAGGCCAAGCTTGGACAACGCCATCTTCGCATCGCTCTCCAGCTGCCAAGCATTCAGCTCGTCCATCTTCCCATTCGCCGCAACCAGCTTCTGCTGCTGCGCTTCATCCGACGGATTCAATTCAAGCGCCTGCAGTGCCGCATGGTACGCTCTGACGGCAGCAAGCTGCGGCGAATCGCCGCCAAGGGCATGCTCAAGAATCGTTTCTTCCGGATCGTAGGCCGGGTTCTGCGCCAGCATCCGAACGATCACTCGGCCTGGCATCGTCACGTTGCCGGAGTCCGCAGGCTCAAGCCCAGCAATGACTTTCAACAACGTCGACTTGCCCGTACCGTTCACACCGATAATGCCGACCTTATCGCCTTCCGCAACGCCGAATGAAATATCTTCGAACAGCGTCTTTTCTCCGTACGTCTTGGTCAAATGCTCAACTGACAATATATGCATCGTTATTCACGCTCTTTTCCGTTATTCATCCCTGTATTATAGCATAAACCCTCTCGGTCAGCCTGCCGCCCAGCTTGCAATACAGTGACTGAATCGCGTAAAGTACCACCTAAGAGCAACTACGAACGGGAGAACCGCTATGATCAACTCTATTCGATCTATTACACGTACAAAAATGCTGCTAGTCCTGCTCGCACTCAGCCTTCTGATCACGATTACAGGCTGTGCCAAGGGAGAAGCCGAGCTTCGTGTCCGAGCGAACGGAACCGCTCAGCTGAACTTAACGCTGACGCTCGACAGCACGCTGCTGCAGGCAATTAGCGGCGATCAAATCTGGGACACGATTAGCGACGAGCTGACACAACACGGCTTCGAGGTCGATCCTGTGAAATCTGTAAACGGCAGCAAGACGCTCCGGGCATCCCGTGACATCGATCTCAAAGAGAGTGTTCCTGTGCAAATTCCTGGTGTCGAGGTCACCCATACAACCGAGCGCAGCAGCTGGTGGTATACGACTGAGGCCGTATCCGTCAAAGCGGATTTGATGGAGCTCGTCCCGGATCAAATAAGCGACAAGCTCTCCTCGCTATCTACACTCGTTCGAGAGCTGGCGCTTCGTCAGATCGGATTCGACTTCAAGCTGACGATGCCGATACGTGCCGCCTCCAACAACGCGGATGTCGTAACGAATGGCGGCAAGTCATTAACATGGCATTTGTCAGCCACGAAGGTGAATGACATACAAGTCGAGGTTCATGTACCGAACGTTAAGCATATTGCGATCGTCGGTGGTGCGGTGCTCATCCTACTCATTGCTGCCATCATTCTGTTCGTGCGAATGAGACGACGCAAACGAAAGCAAACGTAATGAAAGGCGCGGGTGGAACGCTCCACTCGCGCCTTTCTATTTTACAACCCAACCCCGCCAGGCCTGCGCTTCGGCAGCACCAGCTCGACCCGCGTTCCACAGCCCAGCTCCGAATGAATAAGCAGCGTAGCGCCGATGCCGCGCGCACGCTCTTCCATGCTGAACAGACCAACGCCCTGCGAAGGCGTATCCGCCGCGAAGCCGCGGCCGCTGTCGACGATGATCGCTTCTACCGTCTCTGACAGCTCTTGGATCGTCACCGACAGTTCATCGACGCCTGCATAGCGCGCAGCGTTCGTCAGCGCTTCTTGGATGACGCGGTACATAACCGTCTCGCACGCCGAATCGAGCCTGCCCAGCAGATTGCAGGAGAAGTGTACTTTGATGCCATAATGCTCGGCGTAATTATCGATATAAGTGCGGATCGCCGGAACGACGCCGAGATCATCTAACACAGATGGGCGCAGCTCCCAAGCAAGCGAGCGAACATCCTCCATCATGCTTGAGATTTCACGCCGCAGCGCGCCGAGCTCAGCATCCGATTCAGCCTGCCGATCCGCAATCATCCGGTCGACGCGAATGAGCAGCGTGAACAGGCTTTGACCGATCCCATCATGCAGCTCGCGGGAGAAGCGTCGGCGCTCCTCCTCTTGAATGTTCATGACCTTGTTCATCATGCGCAGCAGCTGCTCTTCGGTCTCCTTCAGCTTCGTCACATCATTGCGAATCGCAAGGTACTGAACCGGCCGTCCCTCTTCATCGAGGAACGGAACGATTGTTGTTTTGACCCAATAATAAGCCCCGCTCTTCGCCCGATTGCGCAGCTCGCCCTGCCACACGCGACCCGCTGAGATTGTCTCCCATAGCCCGGCCATATACGCTTTGTCATGGTAGCCGGAATTAATAATCCGATGGGTCTGACCAAGCAGCTCCTCACGAGAATAACCCGACACGCGGCAAAACATATCGTTCACATAGCGAATAACACCATTGGCGTCCGTAACCGCAATGATAGACGATTCGTCCAATGCAAAACGCATACGGGACAGCTGGGCAAGCGACTGCTTCAGTCCTGCGCGGAACGCCTCGTCATCCAGCTTGCAATCTAGCTCTTCTAGCAATCCAGCAACGTTGTCGCCAATGCCCGACTCGGATCGTTTCTCTGGTAATGCTGACTTCAGATCATGCTCAGTCAAATTGCAGCAGCCCCTTCTTCACCGCGTATTTGATCAGCTCTGGACGCGTCTTGAGCCCCAGCTTCTCCATAACGTGGCTTCGATGCGTCTCTACCGTTTTCACGCTAATGATGAGCTGCTCGGCAATATCTTTGTTCGCGTAGCCCTTCGCCATCCACTCGAGAACCTCTTTCTCCCGCTCCGACAAAAGCTCATAAGCATCCGGCTGTTCGCCTGCGCGAAGCCGCTGCACATAGTCGCTCATGAGCCGCTTCGTCGCCGTTGGCAGCAAGTACGCATTGCCTTCAGCAACCGTTTGGATAGCCGTTAGCAGTTCCTCGTGCGGCGAGTTCTTCAGAATATAACCCGATGCACCCGCGTGAATCGCTCGGAACAAATATTCATCGTCATCATGCATCGTCAGCACGAGCACATAGAGATCCGGCAGGCTGCTCTTGAGCTCCGCAATCGCCGTCAGGCCGTCCTTGCCATGCGGCATGCTAAGGTCCATCAGCACAACGGTTGGTTTCAGCTCATGTGCCAGCCGAATCGCTTCGTTGCCCTCCGACGCTTCACCAACCACGGTCATTCCCTGCCGCCCGTCCAGCAGCATGCGCAGTCCCGAACGAACGACCGCATGGTCGTCCACGATTAATAACGTAGTCAACCTGTCACCTCCAGCCATGTCATTTGTATTTTTATTATAGGCGATTTTGGCAAAATGCGGCGAGTGCCCCTGCAATCTCGTTCTCGCTGTATGGCTCCTCGCTGCGGCGCCCGAAGATTAATAGTCCTGCCAGCCGCCCCGTTCGCTCCATGCAAGGCAGCGCAAGCGCTGCTAATAATGACTCCGCCAGCAGCAATGGCTCGCTCCGTGCACCTGCCATCGAGCTTGCTCTTCGGGCATCGTACGCCGTCGGTCTGCCCGATCGAATCGCCGTCGCAATAAATCCGTCGCCTCTCGCACCTTTGAACGTCAACTGTGCCGTTCGTGTGCTTGTGCTGCCAGACAACGCCGACCAGCGCAGCCGCCCTTCCTCATCCAGCCGCGCAATGCCTGCAAAATCGCTGCCTGTCTCCTCCCGCCAGCGGTCTGCCTGTAAGTCCGACGCTGCGAACGTGTAGCCTCCGTCCACCGTCTGTGTCCCTCCCTAGTCTGGAGCGCCATTCGCTGTTTATGCGCACAATTGAAAGCGTTCCCATTCTTTCTTTTAATGATTGCCTTTTTATTATTGTAGACCTTTGAGGGGCTTCTGTATGTCGGGGAAACACCTGATTTTAGAGAGGGACTCCCTGTCCCTCGTTAAGAGGGTACCGAGGGCTCCGCTGCAAGGGCTCTGCTGCAAGGGCTCTGCCCTTCGGGAACCCGGGTTGCCCCTCCGGGACCAAGCTCCCACCCCACCCAAACCCTCCCCTCGTAAGGGAGGGCCCCAAGGGCTAAGCTTATGCTTCCGATGTGGTTTCCTTACGGAAACCTTTACCTCTGGACACCCGCAGGACTGGCTTTGATACGTGAGTGCGAATCCTCGCTTACGTCCCTGCGGGACACGCTTTACGCTACATGTGACTAGGTACGTTCGCACGTGCGCCTACAATTCGATGCTCCTGAGTGACTGCGGGGTTATGCTCGCTTTCGTCCCTGCGGGACACGCTTTACGGTTGGCGCACCTGCACTATTTGTCCCTTCGGGACGCTATTGGGGCATGCTCTACCTCCTGTGCGTCCAACGCCTAGTATACGTCGATAGGATAGGTATAAGTGTCCTATTGCCAACTAAGCCACGGATGAGGGAGGTTAGTGTACTTTTTTGTATCCTAGCGCCAACCGCGCAGTTAGTCCCCTCCCACTAATCTCCCCCACTCCATAATCAGGCATTACGGGCGTCCTTTTTCAGGAAATCCCCCGATTCGTGCCCGGTGCTCGGCGCCGTATGATGATGTTGTAAGGATGATGGTTCAGCTGCATCGCAGGCCGCTGGACCAACCAATGATGTAGGGGGAATCCGGTATGGCCGTTAAGGAAACGAAAATTACCGAGCAGCTCTCAATACAGGAACGGATAGACACCATCGTTACGAGAGCGAAGCATGCGCTTGGCTTGTTCATGAATTACACGCAGGACGAGATCGATGAGATCGTCAAAGCGATGGCGCTCGCAGGACTCGACCAGCACATGCATCTTGCCAAGCTCGCCGTTACGGAGACGGGACGTGGTGTGTACGAGGATAAAATGACGAAGAACATTTTTGCCACGGAATATATTTACCACAGCATCAAGCATGCCAAGACGGTCGGCGTCGTCGAGGACAATGCGCATGAAAGCTACCGCGTCATCGCCGAGCCCGTCGGCATTATTGCCGGCGTCACGCCTGTGACGAATCCGACCTCGACCACCATGTTCAAAGCGCTCATTGCGATCAAGACTCGCAATCCGATTATATTCGCCTTCCACCCTTCCGCTCAGCAAGCCAGCGTTGAAGCCGCCCGCACCTTGTACGAAGCTGCGATAAAAGCGGGTGCGCCGGAGGGCTGTATCGGCTGGATCGAACAGCCGTCCATCGAAGCCACTCAACTGCTCATGAACCATCCCGATGTCGCACTCGTACTCGCAACCGGAGGTTCCGCCATGGTGAAATCCGCATACAGCACCGGCAAGCCAGCGCTTGGCGTCGGCCCGGGCAACGTTCCTTGCTTCATCGACAAGACCGCTAACCTGAAGCAGGCTGTCACCGACCTGATCCTGTCCAAGACGTTCGACAACGGCATGATTTGCGCATCCGAGCAAGCCGTCATTATCGAAGCCCCTGTCTATGAGCATGTCAAAATGATGATGAACTACCTCGGCTGCTACTTCCTCAGCAAGGAAGAGACGGAAGCGGTCAGCAAGCTCGTCATTCATTCAGAAAAATGTGCAGTCAACGCCGTCATCGTCGGCCAGTCGGCCGTTCGCATCGCAGAGATGGCAGGCATTACGGTTCCCGTGGACACGAAGGTACTCGTCGCCGAGCTGGAAGGCGTAGGTGAAGCTTATCCGCTATCCGCTGAGAAGCTGAGTCCAGTACTCGCCTGCTACAAAGCAGCCAACCCTGCGCATGGCATCGAGATAGCCGCACAGGTCGTTGCCTTCGGCGGCATGGGCCACTCGTCAGTTATCCATTCGACTGATCAGCAAGTGATCGACGCGTTCTCCGCGCGGCTGCAGACCGGACGCGTCATCGTCAACTCGCCGTCCACGCATGGCGCGATCGGCGACATTTACAACACGAACCTCCCTTCGCTTACGCTCGGCTGCGGCTCTTACGGTCACAACTCGACGACATCGAACGTGACGGCCGTGAACCTGCTCAACCTGAAGCGCGTCGCGTATCGGACGGTCAACATGCAATGGTTCAAGCTGCCGCCCAAGCTCTATTTTGAGAAAGGCGCTACGCAGTATTTGGCCAAAATGCCCGACATCTCGCGCGTTCTCATCATTACGGACCCGATGATGGTGAAGCTCGGCTATGCGGCGAAGGTGGAGTACCAGCTGCGCAAACGGGCAACGCCGGTTGCGATCGAGATTTTCTCCGATGTCGAGCCGGACCCTTCGGTCGATACGGTCGAACGCGGCACCGAAGTGATGAACGCGTTCAAGCCTGACTGCATCATCGCACTTGGCGGCGGCTCCCCGATGGACGCGGCGAAGGCGATGTGGCTGTTCTACGAATACCCGGACACCGATTTCCAAGGGCTGAAGCAGAAGTTTCTCGATATTCGCAAACGAGTGTACAAATATCCACGGCTCGGCAGCAAAGCGAAGTTCGTTGCGATTCCGACAACTTCGGGTACCGGCTCTGAGGTTACTTCGTTCGCGGTCATTACGGATAAAAAGAACGGCAATACGAAGTACCCGCTTGCCGATTACGAGCTGACGCCGGACATTGCGATCATCGACCCTGAGTACGTGTACAGCCTGCCGAAAAACGTTGTGGCCGATACCGGCATGGACGTCCTCACCCATGCGATCGAGGCGTACGTCTCGGTCATGGCGAGCGACTATACGGACGGCTTAGCAATGAAGGCAATTCAGCTCGTGTTCGGCAACTTGGAGAAATCGTTCCGCGAAGCAGATCCGGTTGCTCGTGAGAAAATGCATAACGCTTCGACGATTGCAGGCATGGCGTTCGCCAACGCGTTCCTTGGCATCAACCACTCGCTCGCTCACAAGTTCGGCGCCGAGTTCCACACGTCGCACGGACGGACGAATGCGATTCTGATGCCGCACGTCATTCGTTATAACTCGAAGCGGCCTACGAAGTTCGCTTCGTTCCCAAAATACGATCACTTCCGCGCCGACGAGCGTTACGCTGAGATCGCCCGCATGCTTGGCCTGCCTGCCCGCTCGACCGAACAAGGCGTTATGAGCCTCATCCATGCAATTCGCGAGCTGAACCGCGCACTCGGTATTCCGGAGACATTCGAAGCAATGGGCATTGATGCAGCCGACTTCGAGGCGAAGACGGACTATCTCGCGGATCGCGCATTCGAGGATCAATGTACGACGGCGAACCCGCGCATGCCGCTCGTCACGGAGCTGGCAGATCTTTATCGCAAATCGTTTTACGGCAAATTCGAATAGACTCACCTAACATCTGACAACCGACATCTGTGAAGGAGGAACTAACAATGGCAGTAACAGAGAAGCACCTACCCAGCGGCAAAACACCAGACGATGCATGGCGGGGATTCGCCCCCGGATCTTGGATGACCGAAATCAATGTGCGTGACTTCATCCTGCGCAACGCAGCAACCTATACCGGCGATGACAGCTTCCTTGAATCGCCGACGGAAGCAACGACACAGCTCTGGTCGATTGTGCAGGATCTATCTCGCAAGGAGCGGATACGCGGCGGCGTGCTTGATGTCGACACGCATACGCCTTCCACGATCACGTCCCATGCACCTGGTTATCTGGACAAATGTTTGGAGCAAATCGTCGGCTTGCAGACGGACGCGCCATTCCGGCGCTCCGTCCAGCCTTTCGGCGGCATCAAGATGGTGCAGGATGCGTGCGAAGCTTATGGCTTCACGATTCCGGAGGAAATCGTACAGCTGTTCACGTCCATTCGGAAGACGCACAACCAAGGCGTATTTGATGCCTACACCTCGGAGATGCGAACCGCCCGTAAAGCTGGCATCATCACTGGCCTGCCGGATGCTTACGGCCGCGGCCGCATTATCGGCGACTATCGCCGCGTCGCGCTCTATGGCGTCGACCAGCTTATTGCGCAGAAGAAGCGTGAGCTTCTGGCACGCGAATCCTCCCAGCTCACAGAGGATCTCATCCGCAGCCGCGAGGAATTGTCCGAGCAAATCCGCGCACTCGCTGAGCTGAAAACGATGGCGGAGTCGTATGGTTGTAATATTTCGGAGCCTGCGCGGACGGCGCGCGAAGCGGTGCAGTGGCTGTATTTTGCCTACCTTGGTGCGATTAAAGAACAAAACGGCGCGGCGATGAGCATCGGCCGGATCTCGACTTTCCTTGATATATATTTCGAACGGGATTTGCAGGAAGGACGGTTGACGGAGAAGCAGGCGCAGGAGCTGATGGACCATCTGGTCATGAAGCTGCGCATCGTGAAGTTTCTGCGGACGCCGGACTACAACGAGCTGTTCAGCGGCGACCCGACTTGGGTGACAGAATCGATCGGCGGCATGTCCGAGGATGGACGCGCGCTTGTGACGAAGAACAGCTTCCGCATCCTGCATACGCTCTACACGCTTGGCCCTGCACCCGAACCGAACTTAACAGTACTCTGGTCGGATAAGCTGCCGGATGGATTCAAACGCTACTGCGCCAAAGTATCGATCGAGACGAGCTCCATCCAATACGAGAACGACGATCTGATGCGTCCTCACTACGGCGACGATTACGGCATCGCCTGCTGCGTATCCGCGATGCGGATCGGTAAGCAAATGCAGTTTTTCGGCGCGCGGGCCAATCTGGCGAAGACGCTGCTGTACGCGATCAACGGCGGTATCGACGAGAAGCTCGGCATTCAAGTCGCACCGAAGACAGAACCGATCAAAGGTGACGTTCTCGATTATGAAGAGGTTCTGGAGCGGTTCGACGCAACGATGGAATGGCTCGCGGGTCTGTATATGAACACGCTGAACGTCATCCACTACATGCATGATAAATATTGCTACGAGCGGCTGGAATTCGCGCTGCATGATGCAGAGATTGTACGTACGATGGCGTGCGGCATCGCTGGTTTGTCGGTAGCGGCGGATAGTCTAAGTGCGATCCGTTACGCGAAAGTGAAGCCGATTCGCAATGACAAAGGAATTTCCGTCGACTTCGAGATCGAGGGCGAATATCCGCAATACGGCAACAACGACGACCGCGTCGACCGGATCGCGGTGCAGCTCGTGAAGAAATTCATGAACAAGCTGCGCAAGCACCAAGCGTATCGGAACGCGATCCCTACCCTATCCGTGCTTACGATTACTTCGAACGTCGTCTATGGCAAAAAAACCGGCTCGACGCCGGACGGCCGTCAAGCCGGTGAACCATTCGCTCCTGGCGCCAATCCGATGCACGGCCGCGACCGCAAGGGCGCGCTCGCCTCGCTCGCCAGCGTCGCGAAGCTGCCGTACGACGATGCGCTCGACGGCATCTCGAACACGTTCTCGATCGTCGGCAAGGCGCTCGGTCGCGAAGCCGAGCAGCGCGGAACGAATCTAACCGCTCTGCTGGACGGCTATATGACGCAAGGTGCCCATCACTTGAACGTCAACGTCTTCGACCGCGAGCATCTGCTCGACGCCATGGAGCATCCAGAGAATTATCCGCAGCTTACGATCCGCGTCTCGGGCTACGCGGTCAACTTCATCAAGCTGACGCGGGAGCAGCAGCTCGAAGTGCTCAACCGTACGTTCCACGGTGCGATGTAATACTAAGTGAAATCATTCACATCTATAGCATGTCGCCGGATGCAAGCAGGCCGCCTGCATCCGGCGACGACCTTAAGGAGGCTGCCGCCATGCGCCGCATAGATGCCAACAACTCGTCCGACAGCCGTCCGATTGGACGCATCCACTCGCTCGACACTTTCGGCACCGTCGATGGTCCGGGCATCCGCTTCGTCTTGTTCATGCAGGGCTGCCCGCTCCGCTGCGCCTACTGCCACAACCCGGATACGTGGGATTGCGGCGGCGGACGTCAGTTGACTGTCGACGAAGTGCTGGCTGAGATTGAGCCTTATATCGATTACTATCGGCGCTCTGGCGGCGGTCTGACCGTAACGGGCGGCGAGCCTGCACTGCAGGCGCCTTTCGTCGCCGCCTTGTTCCAAGAGGTAAAGCGCCGCTTCGACCTCCCTACCGCACTTGATACATCCGGCTTCTGTGAGTTCAAGCATGTGGAACGATTGCTTGATGTCTCTGATCTGGTGCTGCTCGATATTAAGCACTTCCATCGCGAGCAGCATAAGGCGCTGACGACGCAGTCCAACGATCGCGTGCTGGCGATGGCCGAGCAGCTCAGCCGAATCGGCAAGCCCGTCTGGCTGCGTCACGTGCTTGTGCCTGGCGTAACCGATGGCGCCGAGCATTTGACCGCACTTGGCCGCTTCATCGGTGGACTTCGCAACGTCGAGAAGCTGGAGCTGCTTCCTTACCATCGCATGGGCGTTTATAAGTGGAACAGCCTCGGCATCCCTTATCCGCTCGAAGGCGTTCAGCCGCCCAGCGATCAAGATGTCGCTCGTGCACGCCAGCTCATTGAGCTAGGCATCGAACAAACTCGATCTTCTACTCTGATGAACAGCAAGGGCAGCCTCACGTCCTGATTGGACGCGGCTGCCCTTTTTTTCCTGTCTATAAGTTAAACCATCTTCTCCGGCCGCACATACGTATCGAACTGCTCGCCTGTCAGCAGCCCGCTTGCAATGGCCGCTTCGCGCAGCGTCGTGCCTTCCTTGTGCGCCTTCTTCGCGATCTTCGCCGCGTTCTCGTAGCCGATATGCGGATTCAGCGCCGTCACGAGCATGAGCGACTGCTCTAGGTTGCGTCGGATCGTTGCTTCATTCGGCTCAATGCCAACGGCGCAATGCTCGTTGAACGAACGCATCGCATCCGCCAGCAGCCGCACCGAATGCAGGAAGTTGTAGATAATGACCGGCTTGAACACATTCAGCTCGAAGTTGCCTTGGCTCGCCGCGAAGCCAATCGCTGCATCGTTGCCCATGACCTGACAAGCGACCATCGTCAGCGCCTCGCACTGCGTTGGATTTACTTTGCCCGGCATGATCGAGCTGCCTGGCTCATTCTCAGGAATAATAAGCTCGCCAATGCCGCTGCGCGGTCCGCTCGCGAGCCAACGCACATCGTTGGCGATCTTCATCAAATTCGCCGCCAGTGCCTTGATCGCGCCATGCACGAAGACGATCGCGTCATGACTCGTCAGGGAATGGAACTTATTCGGTGCAGTGACGAAAGATCGACCCGTCAACGCGCTCGCCTTCTCCGCTACGAGTGCGGCAAAGCCCGGATGCGCGTTAATGCCTGTACCAACAGCCGTCCCGCCTAACGCAAGGCTGCGCATTGCGTTCAGGCTCGATTTCAGCATCGTATCCGTCTCCTGCAGCATCGCATGCCAGCCGCTCATCTCTTGGCCGAGCGTCAGCGGCGTTGCGTCCTGCAGATGCGTACGGCCGATTTTGACAATATGGCTGAACTTCTCTGCTTTCGAAGCTAACGTACCGCTCAGCTCCGCTAGTGCAGGCAGCAGCTGCTCTTCGACCGCAATCACCCCTGCGATATGCATCGCCGCCGGGAACGTATCATTCGAGCTCTGCGACCGATTCACATCATCGTTCGGATGGATGCGCGTCTCGCTGCCCTGCTGCTTCAACCTTTCATTCGCGCGATGCGCCACCACTTCGTTCACGTTCATGTTCGTCTGCGTCCCGCTTCCGGTCTGCCAGACGACAAGCGGGAATTGATCGTCCAATCCCCCGCTCACTATATCATCGACCGCACGGCCGATCGCCTCTGCCTTCTCTGCATCCAGTACGCCAAGCTCGCGGTTCGTCTCCGCCGCCGACTTCTTCACAACCGCCATCGCATGAACGACCTCAATCGGCATCCGATCGCCGCCAATACGGAAGTTCTCGAGGCTGCGCTGCGTTTGCGCCCCCCACAGCTTATCCGCGGGCACACGAATTTCGCCCATTGTATCCTTCTCGATCCGATATTCCATATCAGCGCCTCCTCACTCATTATCGTCCATCTACTCCCAATAGTACCCTAATGAGGAAGAACATAAAACAGACCTTCAATCGTTTCGCTTGCCTATTCGGCAAAAATGAAAAAGGGCCGTTCCTCAATCGAGGAACAGCCGCTGCAGTTTGAAACTATTTCAATTAAGCCTGTGCTTTCGCGCTGCGGTATGCTTCCATATACGCGGCCGCTTTGCGTGCGATCGACGTCAAATCACCTGTCTTGGATGCTTCTTTCGTCAAATCCGAGCCAATGCCTACTGCTACTGCGCCGGCTTTGACCCAATCTTTCAGGTTGTCCAGCGAAACGCCGCCCGTTGGCATCAAATTCGCTTGCGGCAGCGGGCCTTTCACTGCGCCAATGATGCTTGGCGAGAACAGGTTGCCTGGGAACAGCTTGACGATATCAACGCCGTGCTCAAGTGCGGTCTGGATTTCGTGAATCGTCATTGCGCCCGGCAGCACTGGAATGCAATAGCGGTTGCACAGCTTGATCGTATCCGCATTAAATGAAGGTGACACTACATATTCCGCACCCGCCAGAATGGCTGCACGTGCCGTCTCTGGATCAAGCACTGTGCCCACGCCGATAATCGCGAACTTATCGGATTGTGGATCTGCCGAGCTGGAATATTCCGAAGCCAGCTGCTCGATCGCACGCAGCGCGAACGGTACGGTCATCGTAATCTCGATTGCCTTAATGCCGCCGCGAATCGCTTGGCGTGCCATCTCTGCAACTTCTTCAGCGGAATCGGCGCGCAGCACTGCGACAACGCCTGCATCGGCCAGTAATCTCAACGTTGTTATTTTTTTCATCGTATACACCTTACCATCTCGTATTTCCCTTGCTGAAGCAAATGACAACTGCTAAGCCTGCCTCTGCCGCGGGATAGAAAACGCTATAATTTGTAGACTTATTGAACACGGACTTATACTCATAATAGTAAAGTTGCCGTGCCCGAACGTCAACACTTAATCAGCAGCACAAAACGAGCTGACTCCGATCCGAGCAGCTCGCTGGTTATTTCAATGTAAAGTTACCCCTACGTTTCCTTCCACTCCGTAAGAACGGTCGGTCCACGCGCTGTTATAGCAATCGTATGCTCAAACTGTGCTGACAACGCTCCATCCCTTGTTCGTGCCGTCCAACCATCGGGACCAACCCATACATCCGGTGAGCCGGTCGTTAGAATGGGCTCTATCGTAATGACCATTCCTTGCTTCAACAACAAGCCTTTGCCCGCCTTGCCTTGATTCTCAACCTGCGGCGACTCATGAATCTCGCGTCCGATTCCGTGCCCGACGAAGCTTGTTACAACGGAGAACCCTGCCTCCTCGGCAGAGGACTTCACGGCATGTCCGATATCCCCTAACCGCTTTCCTGGAACCGCTTGCCTAATGGCGCGATCAAGCGCATTGCGTGTAGCACGCAGCAGCTTCTTGACGCGTGGTGTTGTTTGGCCAATCGGATAAGTCCAAGCCGAGTCTGCCTTCCACCCGTCCACATCTGCAACCATATCAATCGTCACGATGTCGCCATCCTCCAGCGGATCCATGTCAGGGAAGCCGTGGCAGACGACATCATTAACGGATGCGCAGATCGCAAACGGATAACCAAGGTAGCCTTTCTGTGCCGGCGTCGCTCCCCTCTCACGCATGAAACGTTCGACGAATCGGTCAATCTCGAGTGTTGTCACACCGGGAGCAATGCGAGTGGCGATGGCCCGATGGCATTCCGCTACGATCCGCCCAGCCTTCGCGATGCGGCGAATCTCCTCCTCTGACTTTCTTTCCATCACATACACCACTCCTGTCATTGTTCCTTAATACTCTTATTCGGACCGAAATGAACTCAGAACTGGCATTCCATTTACGAAAAAAGAGATTTCTCCAGCGCAGTCAGCACCAGAGAAATCTCTTCATACGTGTCAATTAATCAAAATGTAATTAACTCGTTCAACTATAATATGGCCAACCACTGGAATCCCACTGCAGGTCGCTTATGAGCATGTGGGCAGCTCCGCTCTCCGCTACGCTGTATGCATGTCGAATGAGGATGTTCGTTCCGGAGATGTCTTGACCGCCCGGCCCCTTCCAAGAACTGTTGCCGCTGTCGAGAACCGTTCCGCCGCCACTCTTCATGTCAACGCCGTTCTTATCATAATAAGGACCTGTCACGCTCGTCGAACGACCAACCGCAACTTGGTACGTGGAGTTAACGCCTTGACAGCAGACACCGATTGATACAAACAGGTAGTAGTAGCCTGTGCTGCTGTTGTACACAACGCTGGAGCCTTCAATACCGCCGTCCTTCGTAGCGATACGGTAAGCGTTGCCCGTTGGTTTCATCGTCGATTTGCTGATTGCCGTTACATAGATTCCCGCCCACCACGAGCCGAAGCTCATGTACAGGTTGCCGCTCTTGTCAGCGAACAAGTTCGGATCGATCGCATTATACGTATTCGAGGACGATGAACTCAGCACCATGCCTTGGTCCACCCAGTCGCCCGTCGTAATGGATGTACAAGTGACGAGGCCGATAGCCGACGTCTGCGAGCCGAAAGAAGAAATCGAATAGTACAGATAATACTTGCCGTTATAGTAATAAATGTCCGGTGCCCAAACATCCAGCTTCGTATGGTTCGGAACTTGTGTCGCCCACCAGGATGGTTCACTAGCGAACACCTGAGTACCGAGATTCCACGTCGTGCCGTTGGTGGACCAGTGCACTTGAATGCCTTGGCCCGTGCTGAATACCCAGCGTGTGCCACTGCCCTCTTGAATGTACGTTGGATCATGCGCATACGTATCGCCCGTCAACGTCCACGTGGAAGCGTATGCAGAAAAAATCGTTGAAAATGCGAGGATTACGGTTAATACGAGCGTAACGAAATACTTAACTTTTGACTTTATCACTTCTTCACACTCTCCTTGTTCTTAAATGTTGTAAGCAGCGCGCTACAGCCGGCTTCTTGATCAGAGAAACCCATTATTCACCCCCTCTCAATATCGCGCAATGAATGCGCTTTCATATATCCTAAAAAACACAGCTTATAAACATATGCATTAACCATTACTCGGATGCATCCGTAAATAAGCTGTATCTAAAGGCATGAATTAATAGTGTTATTAAATAATTAACATATTCGCTATAAATAATCTACTCCAACGTGTATTGGCTAGTCAACAACATTTTTTAATAAATTATTCCTTGAAAAATAAAGTCATTATTCGCTCGAAAACAAAACGAAAGCCCTATCTAGCATTACTTTTCGATAGGGCTTTCGTACTTTTTAGTTTTTTTTATTAGAATGCAGCTACTACTGCACCATTATATTTTTCTTCGATAAATTTCTTAACCGTATCGCTGTTCAGTGCTTTCGCCAGCTTCTGCATCGCTTCGCTGTCCTTGTTATCTGGACGAGCTACGAGGATGTTAACATATGGCGAATCTTTGCTTTCGAGGAACAGTGCGTCCTTCGTCGGAACGAGATCCGCCTCCAGCGCATAGTTCGTGTTGATGATCGCCATGTCGACTTCATCAAGTACACGCGGCAGCGTCGCTGCTTCCAGTTCCTTGATTTCGAGTTTTTTCGGATTGTCGATGATGTCGTTTACCGTAGCATTAACGCCAACGCCTTCTTTCAGCTTCAGAAGACCATTGCTCTCAAGCAGCGACAACGCACGTCCTCCGTTGGTTGCATCGTTCGGGATCGCGACTTTCGCACCATCCTTCAGCTCGTCAACCTTCGTGATCTTCTTGGAGTAAGCGCCAAGCGGCTCCAAATGTACGCCCGTTACCGTAACAAGGTCGTAGCCTTTATCTTTGTTGAACTGCTCAAGGTATGGCGTGTGCTGGAAGAAGTTCGCGTCGAGCTGCTTCTCATACACTTGAACGTTCGGCTGCACATAGTCATTGAATTCAACGATTTCCAAGTTGACGCCCTGCTCCTTGAGGAGCGGCTGGATTTCTTTCAAAATCTCAGCGTGAGGCACCGGCGTAGCGCCGACCTTCAGCGTTACTTCTTCAGCCGTTGTGCCCTCATTGGTCGTGCCGTTGTTCGTCTCTTCTTTCTTCGATCCGCACGCCGCAAGCGTGAACACCATCATCATTGCAACCGCCAAGACGGTCCATTGCTTCCAAGTCTTTGTTTGTTTCATTGTGTAAGCCCTCCACTCTCTAGTTGTCCATTATTTTCTGCTGAATTTGCGGACTAATACATCACCGATCGACTGCAGCACCTGTACGAGCACGACTAGCAGCACAACCGTCACAAGCATAACGTCTGTCTGGAATCGTTGATAACCGTAGCGCAGCGCCAAGTCACCCAAACCACCGCCGCCGATAACGCCCGACATCGCAGTGAACGAGACAAGCGTTACAGCCGTAATCGTTACCGCTGCGATCAAGCCTGTCCGCGCCTCTGGGATCAGCACTTTGCGTACAATATCCCAGCTTGATGCACCCATTGCTTGCGCTGCCTCAATTACGCCGCGGTCAACCTCACGCAGTGAAGTCTCGACAAGTCTTGCGAAAAACGGCGCAGCTGCGACAACAAGCGGCGGAATCGAACCTTCGACACCAATCGATGTACCCGTCAGCCATTTGGTGAATGGCATGATCGTAATCATCAAAATAATGAACGGGACAGACCGGAAGATGTTAACGATAATCGACAGCACCGTGTACACAATCGGTTGGCTCAACAGCTGACCGCGTCCGGTAAGGAACAAGATGATGCCAAGGATGAGACCAATTACGATAGTGAACACAAGCGACAGCCCCAGCATATGGAGCGTATTGCCTGTTTCCCGCCATATTTCGTCCCAGCGCACATGTTCGAACGTCATGCGAGCACCTCCGCTTCCATGCCCTCTTCACGCAATCGATTCACGATACGCTCGACATCGTCGCCGCTTCCACGAACATCGACGATCAGCTGGCCGTATGGAATGCGTTTCATACGAGACACCGTTCCTTGCAAAATAGAAAATGACGCGCCCGTCTCCTTCACCGCTTCGAACAGCACCGGTTCAAAGGTTGACTCGCCCTTGAAGCGAACACGGAGCAGCTTGCCTTTGCGCATGCTGTCCAGACTGCTGAGCGACTCGCCAGATGCTTCGGATGATTGTGCGACGAATTCCTTCGCGACATGGCTGCGCGGATGCAGGAATACGTCGATGACATCACCCATCTCCACGATTTCGCCGCTGTCGATGACGGCAACTCGGTCGCAAATCGTACGAATAACGTGCATTTCATGCGTAATCAGCATGATCGTAAGCCCGAGCTTCTCGTTAATGCCGAGCAGCAGCGACAGGATGGAATCGGTCGTCTGTGGGTCAAGCGCCGATGTTGCTTCATCACACAACAGCACCTCCGGTCGGTTGGCCAGAGCACGCGCGATGCCAACCCGCTGCTTCTGGCCGCCGGACAGCTGCGACGGATATTTATCGCCGTGACCTTCGAGCCCGACTAACCCGATCAGCTCGTCCACCCGAGCTTTGATTTCCGCACGCGGTGTCTTCGCCAGCTTCAGCGGGAATGCGATGTTGTCCCGCACCGTTGCAGTCGACAGCAGGTTAAAATGTTGAAAAATGATACCGATCCGCCGACGATGCTGCTGCAGCTGCCGTCCGCTCAGTTGGGTCAGGTCCGTATCGCCCACGATTACGCTGCCCTTCGTCGGCCGCTCCAGCAGATTCACGCAGCGGAGCAGCGTACTTTTGCCTGCACCGGAATGACCGATGACGCCGAAGATTTCACCCTTCCGAACGTGCAGGTTAATGCCGCGAATCGCTTCTGTAGTCGTCGAACCGACACGATAGGTCTTGGTGACTGACTTGAGTTCGATCAGAATGAAAACCTCCGTAAGTGACGTTTATTTACAGTCTAACCAACCTCGCCGATTACAATGAAACGATTGCCTTTATAGGTTCAACCTTTTTCACAGGAACTTATTTGCAGGGAAAAGATTACAATTCCGACTCAGTTAGTAGGATTTAATTATAGGGGGGAGATTTGAAGCTTGTCAATCGAGGGAATAAATTGGGAATGGAATGGGCCAAGTAAATTTCAACCTTCTATTCCATCCCCTATCCATGCTTACTTCCGGCTTTTACTAATCCAATTCAACAAGGACTGGTCCGTCGTAAAAGATGCAGCGATATCCAAGTAATGATTGCCTTTCGCCTGATCGAAATCC
Source organism: Paenibacillus cellulosilyticus (assembly GCF_003182255.1). GTDB lineage: Bacteria > Bacillota > Bacilli > Paenibacillales > Paenibacillaceae > Paenibacillus_T > Paenibacillus_T cellulosilyticus. The sequence goes on from NZ_QGTQ01000019.1 coordinate 86,788, forward strand.
ATCATCTCCCGACCAAGCTGAAACCATAAATGCGCATTGCGAGGATCAACCTTCAAGTTCTTATGCAGCAGTAATAAATTGCGCTTCTTCTTATCCAGCTGGTTCACAGCCGCCTGGTCATAGCCATCATGAAGCAAATGAATATCCGATTTCATCGTCTCAAGCCCAGTAGTATCCACCGTTTCATGAACCATGTCCACATATCGCAAATCAGACGGGAAAATTCGAACACACCCTGTCTCGTAAGTATTCGTTATTTCGCCAGCTACTGTATTATCGAGAACAATATGCATAGCGGCTTTCTTCCCCTGATTATCAAGCCATTGCGTATACTTTCTTGGCCTATCCCAATGTTCTTCCAGCAGCACTTCGTCCGCATCGATCGAAAATACCCATTCGTGAGAAACCAACGAAAGCGAGTAATTCCGCGCAGCCGCAAAATTATCTTGCCATTCGAAATGATGCAGCTTCACCTTGTCGTGTTTAGCCTGCAATTCACGAATAATGTCAATCGTTCTATCGGTTGAACCTGTATCCACTACGATAATTTCATCAACTGCTAACAGTAGGCTGTTAATTGCACGCGCAACGCATCGTTCTTCATTTTTGACAATCATTGCTGCTGAAATCATAGAACCGCTCCCAATTTATAATAAGTACCTTTTAACAAGATACCACATTCCCTCCTATTTCGACTGGCTCAACTAGACATTGCCAAATAAAAAAGCCCTGCCCCTAAGGGCAAGGCTTATATGTGATCGTTGCAATCTGCCGATTATCCGACGGAGGAGTTTAGTTTGCCCATTTCGTCTTCCACTAGCATCGTTAGTTCTTCTTCATAGCCACCTGTGATTCGATATTTGCGAATGTAGTCCTTCACAAATTTCCGAGGATCCTTCGGCTGGAAAATGCGCGTGAGCTCTTTCAGGCTTTCCTTGACTTCATTCTGGCTATGTTTGGCCATGAAATCTCCCCCCTAAGCGTTGGATGGCGATCCTTTAACTTCACGGTACGATTACGGAAGGCGGCACGGCATCCGTCTCCCCTAGTAAGGAATGGAACGGCTCCCATGGACAATAAGCAAATGATTTGAACTTTTCTTACTATTATACCACTTGGCGATTTGCTATAAAAGGGAATTGTCTGATTAATTAAGAACCTTTAATAAATATTTACAGAAACCGCGCTTTTCTACAATTTCTGATCTCCATCTTCCGACAATAGTTGCGAGTCCAGCTGTTGAGAGGGCACTGTGATTCGTGAATTGCTATCGCCCGTCACCGATGGATGAACGGTTGAATCTGCGTGTTTCCTAAACATACGCAGATATGCGACAACGCCTGCGACAGCTACTGCTACGCCAAATACGATAACCAGGGCCGTCACCCATCCTTCAACCATCAAGATGCCCCCTCACGTCCAGATTTCCATATAAAGTTAAGTATAGCGAAAACGGATGCTCCTTTCAACCAAGCTGCTTGCTTTAAACAGGTGTGCTGACTGCACGGAAAGCCCCGCTTCCCCACGCAAGCCGTTCCCCGTCAGGCCCGTAAATATGGGCCTCCATCGTCGCCGTCCGTCTGGAACGATGAACCATCGACGCTTCGCAGCGCAGCTCGCCACCCTGTGAGGGTGCTAAGTAGTGAATATTCAATTGTGCGGTTACGAGCAGCTCGCCGGGGAACGTACGCATCAGTGCCAATCCCATCGTATTGTCTAGCAGCGAGGCGAGAACGCCGCCATGCACGATCCCGCCCATGTTCAGGTGCCGCTCTGAACATACGAGGCGGACCGCTGCTTTCTCTAGCTCTACGTACTCGACCTCGCAGCCGAGCGTCCCCCAGAAGGTCGATCGAGCCTTCTCTTCCAATTGCGCCCAATCATCCGATTCCGGCGGCATAGCAGCATCCTCCTCATCGCATCGTATCGAGTTAAGGTTGTTGCTCCAGCTCCTCGTGCAGCTTTCGTTTCAGCACTTTGCCAATGATCGACTTCGGCAGCTCGTCGCGAAATTCGTACACATGCGGCACCTTGAACGACGCGAGCCGTGCTCTGCACCAGCTGTTCAGCTCCGCATCGTTGAGCTCTGCGCCCTCTTTGGGCACAATGTACGCCTTCACCGTCTCGCCCCGATAGTCGTCCTTGACGCCGATAATCGCCGCTTCACGAACACCAGGATGCTCATAGAGCACCTCTTCCACCTCACGAGGATATATATTAAAGCCGCCTGCAATAATGACATCCTTAATACGATCTACAATCGCAAAATAGCCTTCGTCATCCATCGTTGCAAGGTCTCCCGTATATAGCCAGCCGTCCTTCAGCACCTTAGCAGTATCCTCCGGCCGGTTCCAATAGCCCTTCATCACTTGCGGTCCTTGGATCGCGAGCTCGCCAACCTCACCGACTCCCACCGTCTCTCCCGTCTCCGGATCGACGATCTTACAATCGGTATCCGGCATTGGAAGCCCGATCGTACCGTTCTTGCGCCGTTCCCAGATCGGGTTCACATGTGTAACAGGCGACGACTCGGTTAGGCCATAGCCTTCGATCAGCCTGCCGCCGGTCATCGTCTCGAACTTCTGCTGCACCTCAAGCGGCAGCGGCGCAGAACCGCTAATCGCAATTTCGATCGAGGACAAATCCATTGTCACGGCCTGCGGATGGTTGATCAGCGCCACATACATCGTTGGAGCACCGGGGAAAATCGTCGCCTTCTTGCTGCGAATCGTCTCCAGCACCTGTGCGACTTCAAACCGAGGGAGCAATATGAGCTCTCCGGCCTTATACACCGATAGATTCATGAGCACGGTCAGTCCGAACACGTGAAAAAGCGGCAGTGCCGCTAGAAAGCGTTCTCGTCCTTCTCGGAGACGATAGCACCACGCCGATGCTTGCACCATATTGGCAACCAGATTGCGATGCGTCAGCATAACGCCTTTCGCAAGACCCGTTGTGCCGCCTGTGTACTGCAGCTGTGCCAGATCATTGGCAGGGTCGATGGCAGCGTAAACCGCCGGATCAGGCTTCGATTCAGCCATCAGGCGAGAATACGAATGAATCCCGAGCTTGCCGTACGGAACGTCAGGACGTAAGCCGTCCCTTCGTTGTTTGATTGGGTATAATATATTTTTCGGAAAAGGAAGCCCATCTTTAATAGATGTGACAATAACATTTTGCAAAGCAGGTACCGGACCCTCCTCCGGCTTGGCACCGCGGACGCGCGACACGCGTGGATACAGCAGATCGACCGTGATCAGAACCGATGCACCGCTATCCGCGAGCTGATGCCGGAGCTCCCGCTCCACGTAGATCGGATTCGTCTGCACGACAACGGCGCCGATCATCAACGCCCCATAATAAGCGATAACCGCTTGCGGACAGTTCGGCAGCATTATCGCGACACGGTCACCCTTCGCAACGCCGAGCCGCCGGAGCGCGCCCGCCATACGGCGAGCGTCCCCCAGCAGCTTGTTATACGTCACTGACTTGCCTAGAAAATAGAGCGCTGGACGATCTCCATATTTGCTCGCGGTATCCAGCAGCAGATCCGGAATCGACTTGTTCGGGTAGCTGTAAGACACAGCTACTTCCTTCGGATAGTGACGCAGCCATGGACGCGGGTTGCTCGGTTCCATCGTCCTCACCCTTTCCGATCCGAATGGGCTCTGCAGTCCTTAAACGACGTAGCGTCCCGCTTCCTTCACCCTGGCGGCAATGGACCGCTTGATGGTGATCGTATCCACGAGCGGAGCGCGCATCAGCTTCTTCAGCACCGACAGCTGCACTTGCAGCGCGTCCCCTTGCTCAAGCGCGGCAAGCGTCTTCTTCGCCAGCGTCTCAATCTTCTCCAGCGTGTTCTGAACGAAGACGGTCGTCATCTGAATGGCATTCTCGGCACGCGCCTCACCACTATTCGCGATCAGCTTGCGAACGCGCAGCAGCGCACTCTCCATCGCATAGATGCCGATCATAATGTCCGCGAGTGCGACAAGCACCTCCTGCTCCTGCTCAAGCCGCAGGCCCAGCTTCTGAACGGCAGCGCCGCCTACTGCAAGAAACGTCTTCTTCGCCTGCGCGAGACGGAACGTCTCCAGGCTGAGCGTATCGTCGAACGAAGGGAGCGGCATCGGCTGCAGCAATTCCTCTTGAAGTGCGCGCGCTTTGCGCAGCAGCGGCAGATCGCCCTTCAGCGCCTTCTTCATCAAGGTGCCAGGAATGAGCATCCGATTGATTTCGTTCGTCCCTTCGAAAATGCGATTGATGCGCGAGTCGCGGTAAATCCGTTCGATTTTGTACTCTTGGATATAGCCGTAGCCGCCATGAATCTGCACGCCCTCATCCGCGATCAGATCCAGCGCCTCCGTCGCAAACACCTTAACGATCGAGCATTCAAGGGCGTACTCGGCAATCGCCTTCGCAGCCTGCGCACCTGCATCGGGTGCATTCGGATCAGCAGTCGCAAGACGCTCATCGATCAAGCCTGCCGTTCGGTAGACGATGCTCTCCGTAACGAAGGCGGCAATGTTCATGTCCGCCAGCTTCTCGCCGATCAACGGGAACGAAGCAATCGGGCGCCCAAACTGCTTGCGTCCAGCCGCATAGCCCGCAGCGAGTGCAATAGCTTCCTTGGCCGTGCCGACGCAGCCTGCGCCTAATTTGAACCGGCCGATGTTCAGGATATTGAACGCGATCAGATGGCCCTTGCCGACCTCGCCCAGCACGTTGCTGACCGGAACCGGCGCATCCTCGAAAAACAGCGGGCAGGTCGAGGAGCCTTTGATGCCCATCTTCTTCTCCTCGGGTCCGATCGTAAATCCCGGCGTTCCCCGCTCTACGATGAAAGCGGTGAAATGGTCGCCATTCACCTTCGCGTAGACGATGAACACGTCCGCGAACGCTGCGTTCGTAATGTATATTTTGGAGCCATTAAGCAAATAGTGCGTGCCATCCGGGGTCAGCCTCGCCGTCGTACGAGCACCCAGCGCATCGGAGCCAGAGCCCGGCTCTGTCAAGCAGTAGGATGCAATTCTTGTGCCCGCCGCGAGGTCCGGCAAATAGGCTGCTTTCTGCTCGGGCGTACCGAAGAACACAATGGGCAGCGTTCCGATCCCCACATGGGCGCCGACGGAGAGTGCGAATGAAGAGGCTTCCGCCATCGTCTCTGCGAGCAGCGTCGTGCTCACCTTGTCGAGACCAAGACCTCCGTACGCCTCCGGCACATCGGCCCCAAGCAGCCCCAGCTCACCAGCCTTACGCATCAGGTCAACGGTCAGCTTGTAATCCAGCTTCTCGAGCTGCTCATCTCTTGGCTTTATTTCTCCTTGCACGAATGCCCGTGCCGCATCCGCCATCATCCGCTGCTCTTCGGTCAAGTCCTCTGGGGTAACGACTGCAGCCGGATCTGTCTCGTCTACGACAAAACGGCCGCCGCTTGGCGCTTTGTCTGGTGACATTTCCGCCTCACTCCTCTCGTTAATGGTTAATCGTCACAGACGGATATTCCGCCTCGAACACCCCTGCCGCTCCCATGCCGCCGCCAACGCACATCGAGACAACTCCGTATCGGGCACCACGGCGCTTCAGCTCATGGAGCAGCGATACCGTCAGCTTCGCTCCGGTGCAGCCAAGCGGATGACCAAGCGCGATTGCGCCGCCGTTGACATTGACCTTATCCTCCGCTATCCCGAGATCCCGAATAATCGGGACGCACTGCGCAGCGAACGCTTCGTTCAGCTCGAACAAATCGACCTGCTGCTGCGTTATGCCTGCACGACGAAGTGCCTTCGGAATGGCTTCAATCGGCCCGATGCCCATGATCTCCGGCGCCACGCCAGCTACTGCAAAGGAACGGTAAGCAGCGATTGGCTGAATGCCCAGCTCCTCCGCACGACCTCTGCTCATGACGACGACTGCCGCTGCACCGTCGCTCATCTGCGAGGCATTGCCTGCCGTGACGGTACCGCTCCGTGCGAAAGAAGGCTTGAGGAACGCGAGCCGCTCCGCTGTCGTATCGGGTCTAACCCCTTCATCCGTGTCAAAAGTAAACCGTTTCTCACGCGGTCTTCCGGAAATGTCGACCGTGCCAATGACCGCTTCAATCGGCACGATCTCATCCCGGAATCGTCCAGCCGCTATCGCTGCCGCCGCCTTGGCATGACTCGCCGCAGCGAACTGATCCTGCGCCTGACGGCTGACATCGTAGCGTCTCGCGACCTCCTCCGCGGTATGTCCCATGCCCATATACGCTTCCGGCATCGTATCGACGATGGATGGATGCGGGGACAACCGGAAGCCGGTCATCGGTACATGACTCATACTTTCGACGCCTCCGGCAATGATCACATCAGCATCACCTAACTGAATTCGCTCGGCTGCGAATGCAATGGCTTGAAGTCCAGAAGCACAAAACCGGTTCACCGTCAGCGCAGGCACCGTATTCGGAAAGCCTGCATACAGCGACATAATCCGAGCAAAGTTCAGTCCCTGCTCTCCCTCCGGCATCGCACACCCGATGATGACATCCTCGATATCCGCTGCCGTCAGTCCAGGTACACGCTCGATGGACGCTCGCAGCACCGCTCGGCCCAAGTCTTCGGCGCGCGTCTGTGCGAGCGCTCCTTTCTTCGCTTTGCCGACCGCGGTACGGACGGCCGACACAATGACGGGTTCGCGTTCCCGATCGATTGGCATGCGCTCAACTCCTTAAGCGATTGTTTTTGAGTCATAGAGGTTGTTCAAAAGCCTTCTCGGCGGACGAAAACCGAACTTTTTGAACACGCACTCATTGGGATAGTCATCTGGTCAATTACGAAGCGGCTTGCCGGTTTCGAGCATGTAACGCATCCGCTGCTGTGTCAGCGGCTCACCGAGCAGCGCTAGGAACGCCTCACATTCCAGGTCGAGCAAATACTGCTCGCTCACCTCTGCGCCAGGGGCAGCATCACCGCCAGCGATGACATGCGCAAGCTTCGATGCAATGCGCGCATCGTGGGCGCTAATATAGCCGCCCCGCTTCATTGAATCGACTGCGAGCAGCAGAATGGCCTTGCCCTCGCGGCCAGCGATAGCGATGCGGGCATTCGGATCCGGTGCGGTATAACCCGCTTGATCAAGCGCGAGCACGGCCCTTTTCGCCTCTGCGATGCGGGCGTCCTGACGAGCAATGACCGTATCCTGCGGCCTTTTGAATCCTAGCGAGGCTGCTTCATAACCGCTTGTCGTCGTTTTCGCCATCGCAATCGTCTCGAATAGCAGCACCAGCTGCTCATGCAATGAGCCGGCATGCCCCGTTGTTGCCCGAGAAGCCGCTAGTATCGCGGCTTCCTTACAGCCGCCTCCTGCTGGAATAAGTCCAACGCCCGTCTCTACGAGGCCGAAATACGTTTCCGGCGAGAAAATGATCTGGTCCGCAGGCAGGCAAGCCTCAACCCCGCCGCCAAGCGTCATTCGGTGCGGTGCTGCAACGACCGGCCGGTCGAGCCGCTTGAGCCGGAGCATGCTGTCTTGGAACGTTCGAATGATCTCCTCGACTTCATCCCATTCGCCGCTCTGCGCCTCCATAAGGAGCAGCATGAGATTGGCGCCAACGCAAAAGTTCCGTCCCTCATTCGCGAGCACGAGTCCGCGCCAATTGCGGCCAACCTCCTCGGCCGAGCGCCGGACTGCGCTAAGAATGTCCGCTCCGATCGCGTTGTTCTGCGAGTGGAATTCGAGGCAGGCGACATCGTCGCCAAGATCGATAAGGCTTGCGCCCGCATTGCTGAATATCGTGCGGCCTGATGATTTGAGCGCGGCGAGCGAGATCGCGTCCGGCGGCTCCTGCACCTCGCGATAACGTCCATCCGACACGTACAGTCGATTGAGCCCCTCCTGCTGGTAAAAGGTGCGATTGCCTGCTTCCAACCACTCTTCTACCCATGACGGGATTTCATCGCCTTCGGCTTTCATTCGATTGACCGTCCGCTCAACGCCAAGCGCATCCCACAGGGCAAAAGGTCCAAGCTCCCAGTTAAAGCCCCACTCCATCGCCCGGTCGATGTCAACGATGTTGTCGGCGATGATGCCGACCTGGCGAGCTGCATACAGCAGCGTCCGCTTCACCGAGTGCCATGCGAACAACGCGTAACGGACGTCCTTTGGCAGCGATGCAGGTGATGGACCCGCGCTTGACGGTGCGGCAGCCGTGTCCGCTTTTTCCGGTGCTGGGGCCGGGGCCGGGGCTGGTTCTGCGATTCCTGTCAGGGACACCGTTTCTCCGCCCGATTGTGGTTGCTGCTGTGCGCCTGAAGCTGGAGCGGAAGGTGATGGCGACTCAACGGACAGCGATGCAAGTGGTGGATCGATGATGAGAGATGCCGCCCGGATAATGGGCGCTTTCCATACGCCCGCCAACAGCGCTTGCGCTTTGGCGCCTGCTCCTTTGGCCGCTTTGGACGCATCGATAATCGGCGACGACACTTTGGCTGACGGCGCATATTCATGCGTCACAAGCGAAAGTGCCTCGATTTCGCTGCGGCCGGAGGCGGAACACTGCTTGCGGTAGAAGCCGCCGCCGCTTTTTTCACCGAGACGCCCCTCTGCTACCAATCGCTCCAGCACAGGTGGACGTGCGAATACGCTTGCGTCCTCCATGTCGTCGCTCCGCTCCCGCACATTGTCGACCACATGCAGCAGCGTATCGAGCCCGACTAGATCGAGCATGCGGAACGTCGCTGTTTTCGGCCGTCCGAGCGCTGGCCCCGTCAGTGCGTCAACCTCCTCTACGGTCAGCCCGAACCGCTCCTGCTCCTCCATCGTGACGAGCATGCCGTACGTGCCAATCCGGTTCGCAATGAAGTTTGGCGTATCCTTCGCTACGACGACCCCTTTGCCGAGCTGACGCTCGCACACCTCGGTTAACCGAAGCAGTGCCGATACATCCGTGTCCGGCGTTGGGACGATCTCGACCAGCTTCATGTACCTCGGCGGATTGAAGAAATGTGTCGCCATAAAATGCTGCCGGAAGTCGCTGCTTCTCCCCTCCGCGAGGTCAGTCACCGACAGTCCGGAGGTGTTCGTGCTTATAAGCGAGCCAAGGGCGCGATGCCGTTCGATAATATCGAGCACGCTGCGCTTAATGTCCTGCCGCTCGGTGACGGCCTCGACGATCCATTCCGCATCGGCAAGCGCAGCCGCATCATCCTCAAGGCATCCCGGGCTGATGCGATTCGCGAAGGCTGCGTCGTAGAGCGCCGCCGGCTTGGATGTCTTAAGCTTGGCGATCGCATTGGCCGCAAGCCGGCGCCGCACTTCGGGACGCTCAAGCGTTAGTCCCGCTTTCTCCTCCTCTGGCGTTAGCGCACGCGGTGCGATATCGAGCAGCGTGACACGCATCCCCGCATTCGCGAGATGGCCGGCAATCGCCGCCCCCATCACGCCGGAGCCGATTACCGCCGCACGGCGAATCGGTCGATCGGATTGGACCACGGTATTCCCTCCTTTTTCTACCCTCCTGTGTCCTCCCTGCTAGGGAGGATTGCAGGGGCTTCGGCCCCTGCGACCCCGCTGATGGTGTAGGGGCTGCGCCCCTTGGAACCCGCTGGAGATATAGGGGCTGCGCCCCTTTGGAAACCCGCTGGAGACATAGGGGCTGCGCCCCTTTGGAAACCCGCTGGAGACATAGGGCTGCGCCCTTTGGAAACCCGCTGGAGACATAGGGCTGCGCCCTTTGGAAACCCGCTTTTTACATACTTAAATCCAACATTTCTACCCGCCTAAATCCTCCCTGCTAGGGAGGACCCCATGGGGCTCCCGCCCCCTGGACCCCGGAAGGTTGGTGGTGGCGAGACTGCGATGGAAGTGAGATACTGCGTGCTTGGGGTCGCGTGCCCCTTTGGGGCATAGCTTTCTTTCGTGCAATTTCTACCCACCCAAACCAACATTTCTGCCCGCCTAAATCCTCCCTGCTAGGGAGGACCCCATGGGGCTTCCGCCCCCTGGACCCCGGAAGGTTGGTGGTGACGGGACTGCGAGGGGGGCGAGATACTGCGAGGTTGGAGACGCTTGCCCCCGATGGGACTTAGCTTTCGTTCGTGCGTCCTTGCTAGGGGCTGCCCTCCTTGAACTTCTGCAGTGTTTCTTGCTGTAACGAACCACAGCGACGCTAATGACCTCTGAAAAGCTCGATTTGAGATGTAACGGACTCAGCAGCCGCTATTTGACTGGAAATCGAGCTTCATACGAGAAAATCCAGCATATAAGCGCATTTGGGTTCGTTAGAATTTCTCGGTAGTTGATTGGCTGCGATTAGCGTCCCTTCAGTCCGTTAGAATGGTGGCGGGAGACGCTTGCCCCCGGTGGGACTTAGCTTTCGTTCGAGCGTCCTTGCTAGGGGCTGCCCTCCTTGAACTTCTGCAGTGTTTCTTGCTGTAACGAACCACAGCGACGCTAATGACCTCTGAAAAGCTCGATTTGAGATGTAACGGACTCAGCAGCCGCTATTTGACTGGAAATCGAGCTTCATACGAGAAAATCCAGCATATAAGCGCATTTGGGTTCGTTAGAATTTCTCGGC
>NZ_QGTQ01000019.1:97439-116957 GCF_003182255.1 Paenibacillus cellulosilyticus
ATGTAACGGACTCAGCAGCCGCTATTTGACTGGAAATCGAGCTTCATACGAGAAAATCCAGCATATAAGCGCATTTGGGTTCGTTAGAATTTCTCGGCAGCTGATTGGCTGCAAATAGCGCCCCTTCAGTCCGTTAGAATGGCGGCGGGAGACGCTTGCCCCCGGTGGGGCATAGCTTTCGTTCGAGCGTCCTTGCTAGGGGCTGCCCTCCTTGAACATCTGCAGTGTTTCTTGCTGTAATGAACCACAGAGACGCTAATGACCTCTGAGAAGCTCGATTTGAGATGTAACGGACTCAGCAGCCGCTATTTGACTGGAAATCGAGCTTCATACGAGAAAATCCAACATATAAGCGCATCTGGGTTCGTTAGAATTTCTCGGCAGCTGGTTGGCTGCGAATAGCGTCTCCTTGGTTCGTTAGAAACGGAAACTGCGCCCCTTAGCCGCCGCAGACGGATTCGGCGAGGAGTTCGGCGACGTCGCGGGCGTTGACGTTGTCACGTTCGAGCTGGCGCAGGCCGTCCTCCATCATGGTCAGGCAGTATGGGCAGCCGGAGCCGATGACTTCGGGCTCGGTGGCGAGCGCTTGGGTAACGCGGGCGACGTTGACGCGGACGCCTGCTTTTTCCTCCATCCACATCATGCCGCCGCCGGCGCCGCAGCACATGGCGTTGCGGCCCGAGCGTTCCATCTCGACAACGGACACGCCTGGAACAGCTCGCAGGATACGCCGCGGCGCCGCATAAGAGCCGTTGTATCGGCCCATGTAGCAGGAGTCGTGGTAGACGACGCGGGCCTCGACTTTTTTGGCAGGTCGCAAGCGCCCTTCATCAAGCAGCCGGTTCAGCAGCTCCGTATGATGAACAACCTCAACGTCGGCTGGCAGGCCAAAATCAATGTACTCGTTGCGCATCGCATGGAACGTGTGCGGGCACGCCGTAACAATCTGGCGGATGCTGTAGCGCTCGATCGTTGCGATGTTCTCTGCGCACAGTTCCTGAAACAGCAGCTCGTTGCCGAGCCTTCGCGGCGTATCGCCGGAGTTGCGTTCCTCCGCGCCAAGCGTCGCGAATCGGACGCCTGCTGCGTCGAGCAGCTGCACGAGTGCAAACAACACCTTGCGGCTCCGCGCATCATAAGCCCCCATCGAGCCAGCCCAAATGACCCAGTCCGGCCGCTCGCCACGCCGTTCATAGTCGCGCACAGTCTCGACCGTGATGCCGGTCTGCTCCTTGCACGCATCCATCCACGCAGCGCGGTCAGCGCGCGGCAGTCCCCATGGATTGCCTTGGCGCTCGATATTTTGCATCGCGCGCTGGCCTTCGGCTGGCAGGCGGCCTTCCATTAGGACGAGATGGCGACGCATATCGATGATTTTGTCCACGTGCTCATTGCCGACCGGACATTGATCCTCGCAGTTACGGCAGGTCGTGCACGACCAGAGCTCCGACTCCGTCATGACATCGCCGATCATCGACACGTCCTCGATGGCGGTACCGGTAGACTTTTGCCAAGACTCCGCCTGTGCCTCCATCGTTGGAGCAATCGACGTATCCGCCGCATCACGACTGCCATTCCAGATCGGCATCGACGCACCCATTACATGCACCTGCTGCCCATCCTTCGTGTGCCCTGCCGCCCATGCCCATGCAGGAATGTACGGCTGACGCTTGGTAACCGAAGCTCCCTTCTCCGTCAAGTGATCACGCAGCTTCACGATCAGATGCATAGGTGACAGCAGCTTGCCGGTGTTGGAGGCCGGGCACACATTGGTGCAGCGTCCGCACTCGACGCACGCGTACAGATCAAGCAGCTGCTTCCTGCGGAACTGTTCAATTTGACCGACGCCGAAGGACTCGGCATTTTCGTCCTCGAGATTGATCGGTTGCAGCGCTCTCCGCGTCACTCCCCGTCCGAACCACAGATTGATGGGTGCCGTCATCAGGTGAAAATGCTTCGACTGCGGCACGTATACGAGAAAAGCGAGCAAGACGAGCAAATGCAGCCACCAAGCTGTCTCATAGCCATACGACGCGGACTGCTCCGTGAAACCGATTGCTTTCAATAAATCTGCAAGCGCTGACGAGATCGGTGCATACGCCGCGCTATGCGCCGTATCCGGTGAAGCGATCCGCCCGAAGCCAAGCGTAAGCAGCACCGTTATACATATGCCGCCTATGAACAAGGATACGACGGCAGGTTTTAAACCTCTTTTTAACCGTTCCAATCGTTCCCCGTACCTGCGGAAAACACCGTACAACACCGCAACAAACACAACCGCAACCGTCGTTTCCTGCGAAATGGCGAACGCATTCCAGCGCGCATACGGCAGCACGTGATCCGTCAGCCCTTCCCAAATAATCGCGAGCGCACCAAATTGCAGCACGATAAATCCATAAAAAAGAAGCAAATGCATGACGCCGCTTCGAACATCCCGCAGCAGCTTCCGATGCCCGAACACCTGCACGGCAACATCCGCAGTCTGCGCAGCTGCTGACTTGTCACTGCCACCTTCATGCGGTGGAGCACGGAATGTCGCCTGACCTAGCCGCATGTAAGAGACACGGCTCATCACAGCCATCCCGAACCATACAATCGCCATACCTAACACGAAGCCGAACAACAACCACCTAATCAGCTCAATTACAAAATGGTCCGTCAACGCAGCACCGCCCCCTTCAAGCGCTCGATTGCTAGGACAAGTCATTGAAGCGCTTTCATGCCTGCGCGTTGTTCCAGTATATGAGTACCGTCCAGTGAACATGCATTTGCATATCCTACGCACTCTTTCCCTGCGAGTCTTGTCTATCGCGGCGATGGTATGATGCCCTGCCCGCTAGTCTATTCGATGGTACGAAGTCATATCGTAGCACTGATGGCTATCGATCGACTGAACCGATCAGGAGGAGGCTGTACGTTTATGAACATCGTCGTGCTCGTGAAGCAAACGTTCGATACCGAGGAAAAAATCGTCGTCCAAGGCGGCACAGTTTCGCAGGATGGCGTCAAACTGATCGTCAACCCGTATGACGAATATGCACTGGAAGAAGCACTACGACTGCGGGAAAAACACGGGGGGACCGTTACCGCTCTCACCTGCGGGAACGAGCAAAGCGCGGAGGCGCTCCGCACGGCACTAGCAATGGGAGCCGATGAGGCCATTCGGCTGGAGGTCGAGCCTGGCGATGACAGCGCTTCGCTCGCCGCCGCGATCGCCGCCGTCGTGCGTCCGCTGAAGCCGGATCTGCTGCTGGCGGGCTTGTTCGCCGTTGACACGGGCTCCGGCAGCGTCGCGCTGCAGGTCGCGGAGCGGCTGGGGATTCCGCATGCTTCAGCTGTGGTGAAGCTGGCGGTTAACGGCGGTACGCTCGTTGCTGATCGAGATGTCGAGGGCGACATTGCTACTGTTGAGGTGCCGCTGCCGGCACTCGTCACTGCGCAGCAAGGACTCAATGAGCCGCGATATCCGTCGCTCCCGGGCATTATGAAGGCGAAACGCAAGCCGCTGCGTGTCGTCAGCCGAAGCGAGCTGGCGGCAGATGCGGCTGCACCAGCCTCGTTGCGGTTGTCGGTGGATGCCGTGCCGCCGCGCGCAGCCGGCAAACGGCTCGGAGGCGGCACGCCATCCGAGCTTGCGGCAGAGCTCGCGAAGCTGCTGCATGAGGAGGCTAAGGTGCTGTAGTGTCGGACTTCTCGCATGCTGCTTGTCGAATAACGAATGTTCCAGCATGGCTTGGCTGCGCGTAAATTGAACCGGACGTACGACTGGAGTTAGATGAAAGATGCACGTTGATGTACGCTTCGTGTTGTGTACTGTGTACTGGTGCCAGGTAGGATACCGGGTGCGAGCGTGATCCCGACTGAAGATGGACGTTGAACATATCCGTTGCTGTAGCAATTGAAATGATGAAATACCTGCAATTTTACATCCTTTGCATGTTCAAAGTAACCTTTGTTGCTCTAAGCCTGCATATGTGCAGGTATTCAGCCCAGTTGGATAAATTCGTTTGGCTGTTGTTCAATATTCCTGTATTTTTGCAGCAATACCGAAATTCATCTTGGGGGATGCCGAATACCTGCATTTTTGCATTTTGCATTTTTGCACTTTTTCAACTGCCATTGCCATTACTTCCCACATCGCGATCCTAATAGCGGAGCTATATCATCTGCACAAGGAGGTCACCCAACATGAGCATAACCTGCCTAGTCTACGCAGAATGCAAGGACGGCAAGCTGCGCCGCGTCGCGCTCGAAGCGCTCGGCGCGGCGCGGCAGCTTGCCGCTGACAGCGGCGCTGTGCACGCGCTGCTCGCCGGCGCGGACAGCGCCGCGCTCGCCGAGGCCGCGGCGGAGCTTGCCTCGCGCGGCGCGGCCGTCGTGCACGTCGCCGACGACCCGGCGCTCCGGGACGGCGCGCCCGAGGCGGTGCAGGCCGCCATCGCCGGCGCCATTGCCGCGGTGCGGCCAGACGCGGTGCTGCTTGGCCACACCGCGCTCGGGCGCGAAGTCGCGCCCCGCGTGGCCGCCGCCATCGGCGCGGGCCACGCCGCTGACGTCACCGCCATCGATACGGCTGGCGATGGCGGTGACGTCGTATTCGCGCGGCCGCTCTACGCCGGCAAGGCCGTCGAGCGGCTGCGCATTGCCCCTGGCGCACCGATGGTCATCTCGGTGCGCCCGAACAACCTGCCGCCAGCTGAAACGCTGCCGGCAGGAGCCGCGCCCGGCGCGGTGTCGGCGCTGGCGTACAGCGCGCCGACGCTCTGGACGACGGTACGCTCCGTCGTCCGCAAAACAACCGGCGCCGTCGACTTGGCGGAAGCCGACATCATCGTCTCCGGCGGCCGCGGCGTGCGCGCCGCCAATGGCTTCGCGCCGCTGCAGGAGCTGGCCTCGCTGCTCGGCGGCGCAGTTGGCGCCTCCCGCGGCGCCTGCGATGCCGGCTACTGCGACTACGCGCTGCAGATCGGCCAGACCGGCAAGGTCGTCACGCCGCAGCTATATATCGCCTGCGGCATCAGCGGCGCCATCCAGCATCTCGCCGGCATGAGCGGCTCTCGCGTCATCGTCGCCGTCAACAAAGACCCGGACGCGCCAATCTTCGGCGTTGCCGACTACGGCGTCGTCGGCGACCTGTTCGACATCGTGCCTCTGCTCACCGGCGAGTTCCGACGCATACTCGGCGCGAGCTAATATAGCAAACCAAACAAAAGCGACTCCTGACGAGTCGCTTTTGTTTGGTCCAACCACATCTTTATCATCATTACCTATCAATATAATTACATCTATATATTAGACCAATAACCCCATCAAGCTCTATGATAGATCCAACAAGTCCCGGCCCCCTATCACATCACTCGTAAGGAGGTATGTACGATGTCTATCTACGACTATCCAATAAACACAATTGAAGGTTCACCTTTCGACTGGTCCCGCTTCCGCAATCAGGTGCTTCTCATCGTCAACACAGCCAGCAAATGCGGCTATTCGCGCCAATTTGCCGGACTGCAGCAGCTCTATGTGGACTACAAGGAGCAAGGCTTTGCCGTACTCGGGTTTCCGTGCAACCAGTTCAACGCCAAAGAGCCAGGCGACCATGCCGAGATCCAAGCCTATTGCGATCGCAATTTCGGTGTCACGTTCCCTCTATCCGAGAAGATCGAGGTAAGAGGTCCATCCGCCCATCCCTTGTTTCAATACCTGACGGAAACAGCCCCTTTCCAAGGGTTCGATCTCCATTCGGAGAGCGGCGCGTGGATGGACCATTTTCTGCAGGAGAAATATCCCGACATCCTTGAAGGCGACGGAATCAAATGGAACTTCACGAAGTTTCTCGTCGACCGAAGCGGACAAGTCATTAACCGGTATGAGCCGACGGTAGAACCAGCAAATATCGAGGCTGATCTCGCCCGACTGCTGTCGCTATCTCGTTAATCCCATGAAGAAGAGGTGCTCGTCGACCAGGTCTCCCTGTTCAACAGCACCTCTTGCATTCATCGTCTGTACGATTTATTCATCCATGCCGCTGTTATCGGATGTAGAACGATCGTATGAGACGTGTTCTTCCGTGCCATCTGCATACTCCAGATCGATCGAATCGATGACAACCGTATGAAGCGCTCCCTGATAAGTGAACAAATGGAATACGCCGAGCTCTTCATTCGGCTCAACCGGTCCAACATATCGGATTCGGAACGTGCTCTCATTACTGTGCCGATCATACGAAGGGTCGCCAACCGGGTTAAAGGTGCTGATATTTACCGTGTAATAATTAATTGTTTTGCCGGATAGATTCGACGCCCTCCATGTCAATGTAATGCCACCTACGGAGTTGACCCCATATTTGAATTTGGTCGGCTCGGAGAACCGCTCTTCCGCCGAAACGATCACCTGATCTTGGTCTTGTTCCATCACGTTGCCTGTATCGTTATCCATTGGAATGCCTTCTGCCAACTCTTCCGACTCCTCGGACGCACTTGCATCCGGTCCTGCTTCCGCTTCAACGCCTGCATCGTCTGCCATCTCATCCGTCTCATCCTTAGTCTAGATTCTATTGCTGCAACGAATCACAAAATTCAATATCCTATCGCAAAATCTGTTGTAATATCCATCCACTCTATGCTATATTCTTCTTCCGCTCTCTACGCACTTTCGCCTTAACGTTAAAGGATGGAGGTGTTTCTTTCATGCTGTTCTACGTATTAGCCCGCAAAACGTATGTCCGCAACCTGCAGTATCGCGGCGCACATCTAATCAACACCATTGCAAGTTCCTTATTCGGCTTCATCTACATGTCGATCTGGGCAGCGATTGCCACGGATCAACCGCTTGGCGAATACGGCAGTGCCGGTATCGTAAGCTATGTTGCTTTTAACCAATGCAGCCTATGGGTCGCAGCCTTCTTGACCAACGGGCTCGGCATCGAGCAATCCGTCCGCACTGGCGGCATCGCGCTGGAGCTTATGCGTCCAACCCACCTGTTCTACCAGCTCATGTGCAAGGAATGGGGCCAGATCGCGTACCAATTCGTCTACAAGTTTCTGCCGATTTACGCCCTATATGCCGTCGTTCTCCCGATGTACATGCCTCACTCACTCAAGACTTGGCTTGCAACAGCTGTCGCCCTGCTTCTCGCCGGTTACATATCGATCTGCATCAATTACTTAATCGGTGCTACTGCGTTATGGACGACCGAGTCACGTTGGCTGTTCTGGGTGAACTATGCGTTCAACTCGCTATTATCAGGCTTTCTCATCCCGCTGGAATGGCTGCCGAAGCCGCTTGCATTCATTGCGCACTGGTCCTCCTATCCATCGCTGAACTATATCCCGACCCGCATCTACCTAGGCTTGTCTTCGCCATCGACACTAGTCCGTTCTGTGGCATGGGCAGTCTTCTTGACGATCTGCTGCCTGGGGCTGACGAAGCTGATGCGGCGTAAGGTGGAGGTGCAAGGCGGATGATGAATGGATTGCGCATGTATGGCTTGTTGTTCCGAGCAAGCATACGAAGCCGGATGCAGTATCGCTTCAACTTCTGGTTCTCCTCTGTCATGCTGGCCGTTATTAGCATCGTCGAATTTCTGCTGCTCGCCATCGTACTGCTTAAATTCGGCCATATCAAAGGCTGGAGTCTCGCGGAAGCCGGCTGGCTGTTCAGCGTATTGTCCTTGTCGAGAGCCCTCTATCGCACGGTCGCAAACGATGTGCACAACATCGAGAGCTACCTCGTCAGCGGCGAGCTCGACGGTCTATTGCTGCGCCCAATTCCTGTACTCAGCGCACTCATGTCGCGCAACGTATCGTTCCGATTCGGGGAAGTGTTCCAAGGCATTGGTATCCTCGCGGTCAGCATGTCGACGCTTATGCGGGAAGGTCAGATCGGCTGGCTGTCGATCCCATTAACCGTATTCGTTATCCTGTCCGGCGCTGTGCTGCTGTTCGCAATTGGGCTAATAACCGCAACGGCGGGCTTCTGGCTGACACGGATTACCGAGCTGCAAAACATTACCGAGGATGCTGCCCGTACCGCTGTTCAATACCCGATGTCGATCTATCCGCGCTGGCTGCAGGGCATTCTGGTTGGCATCATACCCGTCGGCTTCGCCAACTACATGCCGGGGCTGTTCGTGCTGCGCGGCGATACAGGCTGGTGGATGCTTCCGCTGACGGCATGCATTGCTGGCGCCTTGTTTATACTTGCCCTATTCGTATGGCGGTTCGGACTTAGCCGATACCAGAGCACAGGAAGCTGAAGAAGAGGAGAATCGAGAAGCAATGAAACCAATGATAACCGTCCATCAACTGTCCAAAAGCTTCCGCTTGCCGCAGCCGGCGCCGGAAGGGCCTTTTCGCGGGCTTCGCACGCTAATGTCCCGCCAATATACAGAGAAGGAAGCCGTACGCGGCGTCAGCTTCTCTATCGCATCTGGCGAATTCGTCGGCTATATCGGGCCGAACGGCGCCGGCAAGTCAACGACGATTAAGATGCTTTCCGGCATCCTCCATCCAACCGCTGGCGAGGTTCAGATCGACGGACTCAATCCACACCGCGATCGTCGTCGCGTCGCAAGGCGACTCGGCGTCCTATTCGGTCAGCGCACGCAGCTGTGGTGGGACCTGCCGGTTCGCGACTCGTATGATATTCTCGCTGCCATGTATGGTATCGAGACCGATCGCAAGGACGCTCGCATCACCGAGCTCGCCGATCTGCTGCAGCTCGGCGAATTTATGGACACGCCCGTCCGCAAGCTGTCGCTCGGCCAGCGGATGCGTGCTGATCTCGCAGCCGCACTGCTGCACGACCCGGACGTGTTGTTCCTCGACGAGCCAACGATCGGCCTCGATGTCGTGGCCAAGCGCAGCATTCGCGAGTACCTGCACAGCATTAACGTCGAACTTGGCAAAACGGTGCTGCTCACGACGCACGACATGGACGATATTGAGCAGCTGTGCAGTCGCGTAATCGTCATTAATCGCGGAACAATCGGCTTCGATGGTACGATCGATGAACTTCGCCGCCGTATAGGGCTGCCGACGCTTATCCGAGTTACCTACCGGCAGACGCCAGTCTTGTCCTCCACCGGACTCGCATCCTATGATGATTCGTCGCTTCGCGTAACGGAAATCGATGGGCATACGGTTACAGCCGAGTGCAATCGCGAAGCGATCAGCGCGATGGATGCACTCCGTCTGTTGGAGCAATACGGGGAAATTGAGGACGTGCATATGGAAGAGCCTCATTTTGAAGATGTGATTCATAATCTTTATTAGAGGTTGTTCAAAAAAACCGCTTGTGATCACGAAGCAGCACAAGAAGCATAATCAGCGTCGAATCTTGAATGAAGCAGCGACTTCCGGTTCTCACGTAGCACATCACTACGCTCCGATCCTCATTCCCTGCTTTTATCCAACCTTCTCGGTGCTGACAACCGGAATTTTTGAACACGTACGATTAGAACCGAATGTCCGCATCGCTTCCTGCATATCGTGGATCGATAGGCTAACATCCAATCCGTGCCGCTAGGCGGACGGAATTGAGGAGGTAAGCGATGTATCCGAGTCAGCTTTCGAATGATGAACGTTTGTACGGCATGCTGTGCCATGTACTCGCATTCGTCGGGTTTGTCATTCCTCTAGGCAGCATCATCGGTCCGCTCGTGATCTGGCTGATCAAACGCGAGCAATATGCGTATGTCGATGCCCAAGGGAAGGAATCGCTCAATTTTCAGATCAGCATCTTGATTTACGGCATTATTTCCAGCATTCTGATCATCATCTTCATCGGCATCCTGACCTCGATCATTATCGGAATCGCATGGATCATTCTGACCATCATCGGCACCATTCGCGCCTACGAGGGGCGGCACTATCAATACCCGCTTACGATTCGGTTCATTAAGTAGCGGATACTTCGCGATCAACAGCCGAGAGGCATGCGCATACATTATCTCGTCAGCAGATATTACGTACAAAGGATGAGATAACCGTATGTTCATGCCAACGCCAGGCCCTATGCAGCCTGGGGCGATGCCGCTGCAGCAGAAGGCAACCAGCTTGATCGGACGTCCTGTCGGCATTTCGATGCGCAACGGCACAGGTGCCTCCGGCATTCTGTGCAGCGTGCAGGGCGGCGAAGTCTACGTGCTGCAATATTTGTACCAATCCCAGTTCGCGACGTTCCACTATCCGTTCAACCAGATCGCAGACATCATTCCATTCCCTGCTTGCCGATAAATCGAATCACACCTGTATATGCAAAAGAAGCCTTCAGCCGCATCAAGCGGAACTGAAGGCTTCTGTTCTGGTTTATGGACTTCGTCTTGCGTAAGGTGGCGATTAATTCGGCAGCGCCAGAATATCTTCGATACGGCGCAGCTCTTCCTCGGTGAACGACAGGTTGTTCAGCGCCGCATAGTTATCGTCGATCTGCTCGACACGGCTTGCGCCGATCAACGCAGACGTCACACGTCCGCCGCGGAGCACCCATGCGAGTGCAAGCTGTGCCAGCGACTGGCCGCGCTCACGCGCAATGTCGTTCAGCTTGCGGACCTTCGCCATTTTGCCTTCGGTGAGATCACGCGCATTCAAGAATACGCTCGATCCCCCCGCACGAGAATCAGTAGGCACGCCTTGCAGGTAACGATCCGTCAGGACGCCGCCAGCCAGTGGCGAGAAGACGATCGAGCCGATGCCTTCTTGGTCGAGCACATCCTGCAGGCCGTCCTCGATCCAGCGGTTCAACATCGAATACGATGGCTGGTGGATGAGGCATGGCGTTCCGAGTCGCTTCAGAATAGCCGAAGCTTCTGCCGTCTGTTCGGGCGAGTAGTTCGAGATGCCGACATAGAGCGCTTTGCCGGAACGGACAGCGCTATCCAGCGCGCCCATCGTTTCTTCCAGCGGCGTGTTCGGGTCAGGACGATGCGAGTAGAAAATATCAACATACTCAAGTCCCATCCGCTTCAAGCTTTGGTCCAGGCTCGAAAGCATATATTTGCGCGAACCCCACTCGCCGTAAGGCCCTTTCCACATATGGTAGCCGGCCTTCGTCGAGATGATCATCTCGTCGCGGTAAGGCATCATATCCTGGCGCATGATCTCGCCGAAGTTCGTTTCTGCCGAACCCGGAGGCGGGCCATAGTTGTTCGCGAGGTCGAAGTGGGTAATACCCAGATCAAACGCTCTGCGTACCATCGCGCGTCCATTCTCGAATTTATCGTTGCCGCCAAAATTGTGCCACAGTCCAAGCGACAACGCCGGAAGGCGCAGGCCGCTTCGACCGCTGCGATTATATGTCATGGTGTCGTAACGCTTCTCGTCTGCTACATAAACCATTAAGATTCAACTCCTTGTCCGTGATGCCAATATTGTAGCATTTCATGACAACAATCCCCAATGACAGAATGACATGACTATATGGTATAATGTCAGAATTCCATACTGAAAGTTAGCAGGTGTATAGCTCTTGACCATACAACCATCCAAGGACGGTATCCGCAAAAAAACAGCCCCCTCTAGTGGGAGCAATGACCTCAATGTCTCGTATTGGGGGACGCAGCCCTGCCCGCCTGATCATAACTGGGGGCCGGGTGTCCGCGATCATCATAAGCTTCATTTTATCCATAGCGGCAAAGGTCTATTACGCTTCCGCGGTGTTACGTACGAGCTAAGCGGAGGACAAGGCTTCTACGCGCCGCCGAACGAGGTTGTTCACTATACCGCTGATGCAGTTGAGCCTTGGGTGTACAGTTGGCTCGGCTTCAGCGGCAACCAGGCAGGCGCCATCATCGGACGTACTGCGCTGCCAGATCAACCTGTATTCGATAACCCGGCTGGCGTAAATGAAAGCTGGTTCGATCGACTGTCGGACATGTCCGATCGGCCCGGCGGCGACTTGCTGCTGCAGAGCGTCCTGATCGAGCTGCTTGCCTCGCTCATCCGACAGGCCCCTGCCGCTGCGAGCAACCCTGACACAGTGAAGCCGCGCGAAGAATATGTGCGCCGCGCCGCCGACTTCATTCATCGTCACTACGATGAGGAAGTATCGATGAAGCAGCTGTCCGAATATTTGGGATTGGATCGCAAATATGTCGCCACGCTGTTCCGCGAGTCGCTCGGCTTGCCGCCACAGCAATACCTGCTCCGCTACCGGATGGACAAAGCATGCGAGCTGCTGCGCAGCACGGGGCTGACGGTCGCCGAGATCGCCCGCTCCGTCGGCTACAAGGATGCGCTCCTCTTCTCGCGCATGTTCAAAAAGGTCATCGGCGTCCCGCCAAGCAAGTTCGGGCGTGAGTCGGAGCAGTAATGCAGAAGGTTGATGAGGGCGAATGGGAAAGGGATTGGGATATTTCCAAGTCTCCCATTCGGCCTCTTCTTCGTTCGTCGCACGCAAGTTGGGCCAACCGACCCCCATTTGATGCGCTCTTTAGTTAAGATACTTCAATGTACTCTAACTTCCTCACAACTGCGGTACCCTCCACTTAAGATACTTTAATGTTCTCTACCTACCTCAAACTCGTCGTACTCACTACTTAGGATACTTTAATGTACTCTATCTGCCTCACAACCGCCGTGCCCACCACTTTAGAATACTTTAATGTACTCTAACCACCTCAAACTCGTCGTACTCACTACTTAGGATACTTTAATGTACTCTATCCGCTTCTAACTCCCATACTCTCCACTACTTCAAAGTACTCTATCTACCTCTCAACCGCAGCCCGCTGCAATCGCCAGCCATTAGGTAGATCCCGAGAGGCGATAAATCACCTCTATCTCACAGGTTAGTCAATGCGCGGACTCTTAGAGGCATTTTATCGCCCCTGTCTCACCAGTCAGACGGTACACCTACACTTAGAGGCAATTTATCGCCCTTATCCCACCAGTCAGTCGACACACCTACACTTTGAGGCGATTTACCGCCCTTATCCATCCAGTCAGTCGGTACACCTACTCTTAGAGGCATTTTATCGCCCCTGTCTCACCAGTCAGACGGTACACCTACACTTAGAGGCAATTTATCGCCCTTATCCCACCAGTCAGTCGACACACCTACACTTTGAGGCGATTTACCGCCCTTATCCATCCAGTCAGTCGGTACACCAACACTTAGAGGCGATTTATCGCCCCTGTCCCACCAGTCAGTCGATACACCTACACTTAGAGGCTATTTAACGCCCCTATCCCACCAGTCAGACGGCATACTTACACTTAAAGGCGATTTATCGCCTCTCTGTACATTTTATACACAGGTTCCAATAATTTCATCAGAATTGTGCAACTATCTACGTAACTTTCGCGTTATGATCGGAGAAGCCCTTATTCGTTGGGCCAATGGACGGCCCGGCCAAATAAACATTACAAGGAGGTCATTCATGCGAACGAAATTACGATCCTTGTTCCTTACCTGCTGCGCGGCGGCCATGCTGCTGACAGCTGTTCCTGGGACAAGCAACGGCACTGCTAATGCCGCAGCTCAGACAACAACAAAGCCCGTGACGATCATGCTCGACGGCTTCCCGCTTCCATTCCCTTCTGCTCCATTCAACTCGGCGGGGACGATCATGGTACCTTTCCGCGCGATCGCGCAAGCGATGAACATCCATGTCGATTGGTCGAACGATACGCATACGTTAACGGCCACGAAGACGCAGGGTGGTGTCACAACGGAAGTGATCCTCCGTCAATCTCAGCTGACAGCGACCGTTAATGGACAGAAGAAGCAGCTGAACAAAGCGCCAGTTAACCAAAATGGGACGTTCTTCGTTCCGCTCAGCTTCTTCAGTACGCAGTTCGGTGCTCAGGTTAGCTGGGACGGCCCTTCGCAGACCGTGACGATTACATCGCCAATTGAACCGATGTATACGGAAACGTTCTACGCGATTCGTTCCTTCTTCCAGCTCAATCTTGTCGAGAAGTTCGATTCCGTTTCGTTCGGATGGATTCGCATTGATCCTACATCAGGAGAGCTTACGCTGGACGGCGATGACTTCTACTGGCCAGACGCTGCGGGAGATATTTCGCCGGACACGATCGTCAATGACACAACGACACAAGGCAGCGAAGCGAACCTCATGGCAGTAGCCATGGACGGCAAAGGCGAGCTGACTAAGCTGCTCAGCGACTCCGAACAACAAGCAAATGTTATTGATGAGCTGGTCGAGACTGCACTCATTCATCATTTTACAGGCATAACGCTGGACTTCGAGGGACTTGGCTTAACGGGTGATCGAACAGCCGTGCAGCAGACCTTCAACAGCTTCGTTCAAAAGCTCGATCAGAAGGCCGAGGCATCGAACTTAACGCTGACGCTGGCTCTCCACCCGTTGAACAGCTCCTACCACGGCTATGATTACAAGACACTATCCAGCTACGCCGACGAAATCATCATTATGGCTTATGACTACAAACCGTACGTCGATGCGCCTGAACCAATCACGCTCGTGAATGAAGCGATCGAACTGGCACTCAAGGAAGTGCCCAAATCGAAGCTTGTGCTTGGCATCTCAGCCGACAGTGAGACGGACCAATCGATCGGCAGCAAAATCGGACTGGCGAAACGTTATGGGCTCAAAGGCGTCGCCATCTGGCGGCTTGGACTCATCAGCGAAAAAATGATGACCGCCATCGAGAAGTCAATCACGCCGATACATTGAGCGGCGCATAGCACAACAAAGGGACAGAGCCAACCGGCTCTGTCCCTTCCATTTTTAATAATACATACGGCCGTATCGGCTGGAATCCCGCTTCACGCCGCCAGTCAAACGTACGATCGTCGCAGCCAGCACAATGCCAGCGCTGTCGATGAACATATCGACGATGCGCCCGTCACGGCCGAAGAACGGCTGCAGCAGCTCGGTGAATACCGCATAGCCAACTGCAATCAACACGCCCCGTCGGAACGCCGTTTTGCTTCTTACACCGATCGTTGCGATCAAGGTAAAGACGAAGAAGCAGGAGAAATGCCCGATTTTTTGCGTGACGTATATTCTGCTGTGCAGTTTAATATCATTCACGATCAAGTAATCGCTCAAATTCGGATGCTTATTCAGCTGGAATACCATAGTCCCGTGATCGAGCAGCTGTTGAAAGTTAACGGTACATACGCACACGAGTATAACAACGCCCCATAACACCATAACAACGTTTCTCAATTTGAAAAAAACCCGCTTTCCTACTTGATCCGCTGGATCATGTTCACACCGTTCCCATACTCAAATCCATGATGCAATCCGGCGCTTCATAACGCTCGTCGGTCACTGCATTCGTAACCGGGTACGAACGCAGCTGGAACGGCTCCAACGGTTGAACATACGTGCGCACCTGCGCAAAATCCGTAATATCAGGATTCAGCCAGTCCTCCACCGCTTCTGCGTCGAGCACAACTGGCAATCTTGGCTGCCATGCCGCCATAGGTCCCGATGCCGGTACGGTTAGAATCGTAAACGCCCGCTCCTCAATACCCTGAGGGTTGACCCACTGATCGTATATGCCCGCCATCCCGAACAACGGCTGACGGTCCACTACGATATGCATAGCCCGCGGATCGCGCTCCATCCCTTCATGCTTCCATCCGAAAAATCCGGTACACGGCACAACGCAACGGTTGCTCTTGAGCATACGTTTGAAATACCGCTTCGAGTCGACGCGCTCGCCGTCGGCATTAACCGATTCTTTGGCCCAGAACGGATACAGCCCCCAACGCGCCTGATCAATCGTCCGCTGACGAAGCCGATCGTTCATAATGATCGAAACAGCCTGCCTTGGTGCAATGTTGAATCGGTTCCCTAGACAATTCTTGACCTTCCATACATTAAACTGATTCACGATATCTGTAACATCCGACCGCAGTGCAAATCGCTCCACACGCCACGCCTGCCTTCACTCTAGGATACGGTAGTATCTGGCAGAAGTCAGGTACATTATGCATGCGAGTTGCAATTATTAGATCGTGAACCGTTTGCGGAACCGTAGAGGCGACAGCCCGGTGTGCTCAGCGAATAGTCTTGAAAAATGCGGCGTCTGCCTAAATCCGGTCTCCTCCGCCACTCGTGCGATCGGCCAGTCCGTCTTAATGAGCAGCAGCTTCGCTTGGTCGAGTCGATAATACAGCAAGAATTGCTGCGGCGTACAGCCGAACACCTCGGTCATGCAGCGCGATATGTAGTTCGAATGCAGATGCAGCGCTTCGCTCAGCATCCGATTGCTGACGGATGCGCGGTAGTTCAGCTTCATATAAGCTGCCGCGCGCTCCGCAACAGAGACTGCGGCCTTCGCCTCATCCGTCCGCCAGCCCTCGTCGAGCATTTGCAGCAGATGGAGGAAACGCTGCTGGCGATCCCAGAATGCAGCATGGGTTGACCCGCTCGCTGCCTCATGTAATCCTGCGAACATTTCCTTCGCTTCATCTGGATAGGAGAGCGTCATATGCTTCGGGAGCCGAATCGCATACGTATAGTAGTCGCCGCGAAGCGTACCGGATTGCGGTCCGTCCGTCTCCTCCCAATTGCCTGGCGCTTGGAAGTGTATCCAGTCAAACACCGTCTCTTCCTCGCACGGCTTAATCGAGTAATGCCAGCGATCTGGCCGAAGAATGAGCATCTGCCCTTCTCCGAGCGACCACTGTTTATCCTCTTCCCCGATGTGCAGCATACCTTTGTGAACGAATAACATGTCGAACACGCCGAGGTTCGCCCTCGTCGGATGTTCTTCTCCGACCGCATAGGTCGTACGATTGGATTCAATAAAATAAGGAAGTGGCGGCGATAAATAAGTTAGCAGCTGCTGGTTCGTCATCGGGCAACCCTCTCTCAAGTAATAAGACTTTATACGTATAGTCGGGTTATGTTTCTCCGCAATGGAACGGATTGCGTCATAGAAGGGCGCAAGCGTTCCATCATGTGGTGTGTAAATATGCAAAATATAAATTGAATAAGTTGCTGTTTCCCTATCATTTTATCAAATAAAATAATGTTGTAAAGCAAGGTGAAACAAGTCTTATATTTGAACGAATCTTGCAAAATTAAGGAGACTAACCATATGACAATCAATCGATTGAACGAAAAGCTATCTCCAGCGTCCACTGTACCGCTTAAGAGCGTCTCCATCCACGATCCATTCTGGACTTCCTATGCCAATCTGGCGCGTGAAGCGGTTATTCCTTATCAATGGGAAGCGCTGAACGACCGCGTCGAAGGCGCAGAGCCAAGCTATGCGATTCAGAACCTGCGTATCGCGGCAGGCATCGAGCAAGGAAGCTTCAACGGCTTTGTTTTCCAAGACAGCGATCTGTACAAATGGCTCGAAGCAGTGGGCTACCGTCTCTCGACGCATCCTGACCCGCACTGGGAGGCGATTGCAGACGAAGCGATCGACCTGCTCGAAAAGGTTCAGCTGCCAGACGGTTATATTAACTCCTTCTATCAAATTAATGGACTGGATAAGCGCTGGTCGAACTTGACCGAAGCGCATGAGCTGTACTGCGCAGGCCACCTCATTGAGGCAGCGGTCTCGTACTACCATGCAACCGGCAAACGCAAAGTTCTCGACATCGCCTGCCGCTTCGCAGACTGCATCGACAACACCTTCGGCACAGAGCCAGGCAAGATCCAAGGCTATGACGGCCACCAAGAAATCGAGCTTGCGCTCGTGAAGCTGTATCAAACGACAGGCGAAGAGCGCTACATGAAACTCGCCGCTTATTTCATCGACGAGCGCGGCAATTCGCCTGCCTTCTTCCTCGATGAATTCGAGAAGCGCGGCCGCACGTCGATCTGGTCGCCGAACCCGCATATGCCGGACAATACGCGCAAGCCGGATCTGAAGTACTTCCAAGCGGATGTGCCAGTCCGTGAGCAGAAGCATGCGGTCGGCCACTCCGTTCGCGCCGTCTATATGTATACGGCAATGGCGGACCTCGCAGGCTTGAACAATGATCCAACGCTGCTGGAAGCTTGCCGTACGCTGTGGAAAGACATGACGCGCAAGCAGATGTATGTAACGGGCGGCATCGGTTCGACGCATCACGGCGAAGCGTTCACGGCAAGCTACGATCTGCCCAACGATACCGTCTACGCTGAAACATGCGCATCGATCGGCCTCGTCTTCTTCGCGAGCCGCATGCTCCGTCTGGAGCCGAAGGCGGAATACGCAGACGTGCTGGAGCGTGCACTCTACAACACGGTTATCTCGGGTATCGCGCTCGACGGTAAAAGCTACTTCTACGTTAACCCGTTGGAAGTTTGGCCGCATGCGTGCTCGTGCAACCCGGGCAAGCATCATGTGAAGCCGGTTCGCCAGCATTGGTTCGGCTGCGCCTGCTGCCCGCCGAATATCGCGCGTCTGCTGACGTCGCTTGGCGAGTATATCTACACGACGGATGCTGCAAGCCGCACGGCGTATACGCATCTGTATATCGGCAGCGAAGCGAATGTACAGCTTGGCGATTCCACGTTCAAGCTGTCGCAGACGACGGCAATGCCTTGGAGCGGCAGCGCTTCGTTCAGACTGAGCGAGCTGAGCGGTTCGGCGTCGTTCTCGCTTGCATTCCGCCTGCCGGGCTGGACGAACGGCAATCGTCCGACCGTTCTGCTGAATGGTCAGCCGCTGGCTGACAGCGCGGCTGAAGTTCGCGATGGCTATTTGGTTATTACCCGCGAATGGAGTAATGAAGACACAATTGAGCTGACGCTCGCTATGCCTGTTCTTCGCCTGACGGCGAATGCCGAAGTTCGCTACAACGCAGGACGTCTCGCCCTGCAGCGCGGCCCGCTCGTGTACTGCATCGAAGAGCTGGACAATGGAAGCAAGCTTTCGTCGCTTGCCATCAAGGCGGAAGGCGATTTTGCAACGGAGACGAACGACAACCTGCTGCCAGGTGCTATCGTGCTCGTAGGTGAAGGTTACCGGGATACGGAGGTTGTCGAAGCGGATCAGCTGTACAGCTCGGCATCCATTCCGCAGCCAGAGGCGGCTGCGATCCGTGCTGTACCGTATGCACTGTGGGGCAACCGGACGCCAGGCGAAATGTCCGTCTGGATTCGCTACCGCAACTAGTCTAGATCTAGCGTTGCTATCCGTTCCGCTCGGGTGCATCATCAGCCTTCAAGACAAATTCATGCTGACCTGGTCCTTCAATCCGGGGCCGGTCGGGGCTGGCGCGAATAGGTAGGTCTAGCGGTTGCGGTTGCGGTTGCGGTTGTGGTTGTGGTTGTGGTTGTGGTTGCCACAGAGGCTATTGCGGTTGAATCTACGGTTTTATTCGCGTAACGGTTGCCAGCGAGCTTATTGGAGCTAAACCGGTCGTGACCGAGCGAATCCGTGCGAATAAGCTCCACCGCAACCGTCCCTCGTATTTAAGGGTTTCTCTCACGAATGCTCAACCATTCGCAGGATTTCAACTATTAAGATGTCGGATGAAACGATGGAATTAGGGCTGACAGTTGTTGATGACACAGTCGGGGTATGCAGGAACAGAAGTTGCGTTGATGCGCACTTCTCTTTAAGTTCTACTGCA
>NZ_QGTQ01000020.1 GCF_003182255.1 Paenibacillus cellulosilyticus
AAAACCGAGTGCGTCCTTGAGAATCTCATTCGCTCTACGCAACTCGCCTATTTCTCTTTCTAGTTCGATTTCACGCGCTGTCTTATCGGCAGATGCATAAGCGCGACCACTCCCTATGTGCGCTCCGTCGCCATGTAGGGTTCTACGCTTTCTCCATTCTTGCAACGTATAGTAGGCCACGCCTAATTGCTCGGCGGCTTTCTTTGGTCCAATCTCATCACTTAATCTTACTGCTTCTTCTTTAAATACTTTGTCGTACCGTTTCATTGTCTCCGTCCCCTCGTCAGCTTTCATTTTATTTCATACGAGGGTGTTTTTCGACTGCATTTTTATCGTAGCACTCCAGAGCATTAACCAAGAGCGTGTCCCATCGGGACGACAAGCGGCTAGATTGTACGTACTAGGGACGAGCATCGATACATTAACTCCACAAATAGTCCGTACTTAGGTACGCCCGACGTAAAGCGTGTCCCGAACAGGGACGAAAGCGACTCCCACCACCAACGGTATCTAAACCGCGTTTCCAGGAGTCCAGAGGGCGGAGCCCTTTGGAGCCCTCCCTCTTTGGAGAGGGAGGGTTTGGGAGGGAGTGGTCACCTGAGGGTTTGGGAGGGAGTGGTCGCCCGACGGAGTGGTCGTCGCCTGAGCGGTTTGGGTGAATGTGGTCACTCTAAAAACAAAAGGCATCGTCCACCACAGTAATGTGGAGACGATGCCTTTTGTTGGTCTTACATCCACTTTTCGCCCCAGTCTTGAATGGATGAAATGACCGGTTCGAGATCATGACCTCTATCCGTAAGCTCATATTCAATACGTACCGGCATCTCTGGGTAGACGGTACGTTTCACGATATGAATCGCTTCGAGCTCCTTCATGCGGTCGGTCAGCATTTTATCGCTCATATCAGGAATTTGCTCTTTAATCTCTTTGAACCGTTTGGGTCCGCCCAGCAGGACTCGTATAATCAGGCCTGTCCATTTCTTGCCGAGCAGCTCGGCGGCGGATTCGTATTTCGGACACATTTTCGAGTAATCCAACCGTATCACCCCTCTTCTGCTTCTATTGTACCATATGAACTAAGGAAAGGTAAGTGAGGGCGGGTTGGAACATCCAAATACTTTATATTTTATATTTACTTGACTAAAGTAAGTAACTTATAATATGATTAGTCCATCGAAACAAAACAAACTTCTTACGTTCCTTCAAATAAACACGCAAGGGAACAGAAAGGTCGGGGTTAAAGATGGTAGATACAGGACTTCTCATCATTCGTGCAGTAATTGGTATTTTGTTCATTGGGCATGGCGCTCAGAAATTGTTTGGTTGGTTTGGCGGATATGGCTTGAAAGGCACAGGCGGTTGGCTGGAATCGATTGGCATGAAGCCTGGCGTACTGATGGCATTCGCTGCAGGTGTATCGGAGCTGGCAGGCGGCTTGCTATTCGGTCTAGGACTTGTGACATGGCTTGGCGCGGCGCTGCTGATTGTAACGATGCTCATGGCTATGGTGAAAGTACATTTTCCAAACGGGCTGTGGGTTACACAAAATGGCTACGAGTACAATTTGGTGCTCATCGCCGTCGCACTTGGCATTGCATTCATCGGAGCAGGCGAATACTCGATCGATCATTTGTTGAAATAATAAACGTGACCTAACATCCAGTACTCAACCGTAAAGGAGACATCCGCTATGATTGCCATTTATCCAGCAGATCAACGTTATCACGCCAGCCATGGCTGGCTCGAATCCCGCTTCAGCTTCTCGTTCGCGGATTACTATGATCCGAACAATATACAATTTGGTCCGATGCGCGTACTGAATGATGATTACATTGCAGCAGCAGAAGGATTCGGCATGCATCCGCACCGTGAGATGGAGATCGTCACGCTTGTGCTGAGCGGCCGGCTTGAGCATCAGGACAGCATGGGCAACAAGGCAAACACGACTTGGGGAGGCATTCAGCGCATGTCTGCCGGAACCGGTATTTTCCACTCGGAGATGAATCCATCGGAAGAAGAGCCTGTCGAGCTGCTGCAAATGTGGTTCATACCAGCGTCGCAAGGGCTTGAGCCGTCATACGAGACCTCTTCGTTCGATCCACAGTCGCTGCAAGGACAGCTTGTACCGATTGTGAGCGGCACCTCAGAGTTGCAGCAGCCCGGTAAAGTTGCCGTTATCCATCAGGACATGACGATGTATCTGACTGAACTGGCGGAGGGTCAGTCGGTGCGGTTCCAGCAAGAGGAAGGACGCCGCGTATTCTTGTTCGTGCTGGAGGGTGGCGTTAACGTGAACGGCGGAACGCAGGATGCGCTGCTATCCCGTCGCGATTCTGCCCGCATCGAAGGCGAAGCTGAGTTGACCGTAACAGGCAAAGCAAGCGGCAGCAGCCGCGTCATGCTTATTGATCTTCCATAATTGTATAATCAATCTGGTCCATCGGCCTAGAACGAGCAGGCTGCGTCAAGAAACATTCGTTTCGGGGCGCAGTCTGTTTGCCTATTGATGCACCTATTTAGGCGCTCAATCATACGCTAGCATAACAAACTAGGCAAATCGTAGGTTGGTTCTTCTCATCGGCGTGCAGTATAATAGGCTCAGCGGCTTAACTTACTGGCTGATTAGGGCTGGACATTGAGCGACATCATGGCTGGATAGAGAGGGAATAGTCGGGAGATGGCGGAAGAAGACTGGGGATTTTTTGAGCGTCGAGCGAATGGCGAGCATCTACGGCTGCTTGTCAATTCCGGCTACAAGGACGCTTATCCTATACAAAACTATCATGAACTAATGTCCGTTACGGTGAACGTATATCGATTGTCGCACAGCGGCAAGCGGAAGATGGATGCAATTGCGGAGCTGGAGCGTTGGACTGCTCATCTAGAAGGGATTATGCGGACTTCGGGCGACTTTTATTATGTGGGTCGGCTTCATACGGAATCGAAGCTGGAGTTTTATTACTATGTGAATGAGTCTTATGATGACAGTGCCATTCGAGCGCTCATTCGCAGCCAACAGGATGTAAGGGCGCAGCTGTATCGGAAGCCTGATCCGGAATGGGAATTTTACTCTTTCATGCTGCCCGACGATCGGGAGCAGCTGCTCATTCATAATGCACAGATGGTCTATGCACTCGCTCATCATGGCGATCAAATTAGTCGTCAGCGGACGGTATACCATTGGCTGCTATTTCGGCACAATGACGACCGTGTCGGAATTAAGCTTACGCTCGAAAGTATGGGCTATCGGATCGAAGAAGGGAAGAAGGGTGATCCAGAACCGGATTATCCGTATCCGCTCGTCATTAGTCGGACGGATGATGTACGACTGGATACGCTCAATCGGCGTGTCGATGAGCTGTATCGGCTGCTGAAAGGAACCGAAGGCAAGTATGACGGCTGGGGTTCTGCCATGCAGCTGTCGCTGTCGGCTCGCATACTTGCGGCGGTTCGCCGGTTTTTCGGAGGCGCTGCAAGCGGCAAACGCAACGGATTGCCGAAGTAACTTATCGGGTTTACACAAAAAAAACGGTTATTCCACATGCAGGCATAGTCTGCGATGCGGAATAACCGTTTTTTTATACCAATACCAATACTTTCCTATTACAACTTAATGACAACAAGCCCGGCAAGTGTCAACGCGAACGCGAACCACTGCTGTTTGGTCAGCCGTTCGCGGTAGAGCACGATGGCACCTAGCGCAACGACTATACTGTTCGTGGCGAAGATGGGGGCAGCAATACTCGCTTTGCCTGTCTCAAGCGCGATTGCGTATAGCTGCAGACCAGCGTAAGAGAAAATGCCTGCGAGCAGACCCCAGCGGAAGCCAATACGGCTTGTCCGTATAGGGTTGGGCTTCGTTGCAGCGATGATTTGATTGCGCTCAGAACGGTCGAGGAGGCCGAACCAGAGCATAGACAATGCATAGCCAACGAGCAGTACGGGTGCACTGGGGAGATCAAGCTGCTCCGTCACCTTCAAGCCGCCATTGCGAACGGCGAACAGCAGGATGGCAGCTGCAACAAACAAGAACCAGCGGCGCTGCGTAACGCTCATCGATTCTCGGAAGCGAATCGAAATCAAGACAACAGAGAAAAGCAGCAGGGCTATGCCGACAGCTTCAGCAGCCGAGATAGGCTCGCCATATACAACTATGCCCATGCCGATCACAAGGGCGATGTTCATATTCGTTAATGGGGATGTCAAGCTGGCGGGACCGCATTCCAATGCTTTCATGAACACGGCATTGCCCCAAGCGGAGCCTGCACCAATGATGATGCCTGCGAGCAGCAAACGCCAATCGGCCAATTGGTCCAGCGTGCCTTCAACAAGACTGTGAATGCCGAAGCCAAGCGTACCGGATACATAAAGTCCGAACAGAAGGCCGTTCGACGAGCCGCCTTTCATCTGGCTGACCTTCATCCACCAGCCGGCCAGACCAAATAGGATGGCACTGCCAATTGCAGTTAGCAACCACATGCTCGTATTGGCTCCTGTAGGAAGGTGCTTGCCCGGGAGATTTTGTAATGAAAGTGTAATGTTCCTGTTACGGTCCCATTACATAAGTCGGCTAGTATAATAAGCAAGACCCCCTTTTTTAATATAAAGTTTTGAGCCTTCCCGAGGGAAGGCTCCTTTTTTTGTCTATGTGATCGGAAATGGCTATCTGCATGCCTCGAATCGTTCGTTCTGCTGCAATTACAGGCTAACCTCGATACGCTTCTTGTTCTTGAAATAAACCCAGTGTTTAAATCCGATTTCCTTCAGCATTGCACGTACGAGCTCCCAGTCATCGCCAACACGGGAAGGCACATGCGCGTCTGAACCGAAGGTAACCTCAACGCCATAATGAAGCGCACGCTCTAATATCGCATACGACGGGTACCAGCCGCCGACGTCTTTCGTTTTGCCCGATGTGTTGATCTCGATCGCTACCCCGCATTCGGCAATGACACGAAGCGTCTCGTCGATCGTATCCTGCGCTGGCAGATCGGAGAAGGCAGGGTAGTATCCCTTCATCGCATCAATGTGGCCGAGGATCTGGAATACGCCCGTCCTAGCGGAGTCCGCAATCATTTTGTAATAGCGCCGTTTCTCTTCGATCTGCTGCTCATGATTGAGATGCTTCCACCGATTGCGGTTAAAAATGCTGACACCGCTTGTCTGATGTACGGAGCCGATAAGATAATCGAAAGGATAGTTGGCATATACATTACGGTAAGCTTCGAACGATTCTGGGAAAAAGTCGGATTCCATTCCTAGCAGGACGTCGATTTTACCCTCATACTTCGCCTTCAGTCGGAGCACTTCATCGATATAATGAGTGAGCTCGCTGCGCGCCATTGCGATTTTCGGAAAAGGCTGTTCTTCCTCATGCCCGAAGTAAGGGGAGTGATCGGAAATGCCGATGACCCCAAGACCTGCTTCAATTCCGGCTTTAATGTAATCCTCGATCGTTCCGTCAGCATGTCCACAACGATAATGGTGTGTGTGCAAATCGAATTTCATCGGCTTAGCCTCCTGACTATTCAGTGCTTATAAATTGATTCTCTGGCATACCCTTCAAGTCGCTAATAAACTGTTTGATTGCGGAGTTCAAATAACGTCCGCTTCGGTAGACGACGCCAACCGGATGCGCCAGCTCCAGCTCGTTGACTTTAATCATCCGCAGTGTGCCCAGCTTCAGCTCGTTTGAGATCGATAGTTTGGACACAACAGCAGCACCAAGATTCAGCTCAACCATTCGTTTTACTTCCTCGCTGCTGGACAGCTCCATGACGATATTCGGTTGAATGCCATACTTGTTAAACAGCTGATCGACGAATCGACGGCCGAACGTATCAGGAGACAGCATAATCATCGGAATATCCTTTAGGGCATCGACGGTCGTATGCTTAAGATTGCTCATTGGATGCGAAGGGGACACAACAAGCTCATAAGTGTCATAGTACAAGGTAGAGGTCTCGATGCTCGTATTCTTCTCTGGAATATACGTGATGCCGATATCGAGCGTGCCTTGTTCGACAGCAGGCGTAATATGCGAGGAGGGCATGGAGTGAATGGTCGTCTTGATCATTGGGAACTGGTTCTGGAAATAGGTTAGGACGCGCGGCAAAATCTGAACGGCAATCGTGCTGGTTGTGCCAAGAACGATATGGCCTTGTGGAATTTGATTCAAATCCAACAGCTTTTGTTTCAATTCCTCAACGATGTTTAGTATGCGCTCGGCATGCTCGAGAAACACCACGCCGCGGTCAGTTAGCGTTACAGGCTGGTTGCGGTCAATGAGCACCGTTTTGAACTCATCCTCAAGACTTTTGATTTGAGCGGAAACGGCGGGCTGCGTCAGATTAAGTATTTCACCTGCTTTGCGGAAGCTCATGGTCTTGGAAATCGTAAGGAGCGTTTCAAGCTGGTTTATATTCATGAACAGCCTCCTTGTCTGTTTATTGGCGATAAAAGGTACCTCTAAGCGCGGCCGATCATGATCTTTGAATGGTCTCGATAAAGGTCATATCACTTAGGCTTAATAAGCAAAATATACAGCGATGATAAGAGATATTTATCACATTTACATTTATTATAAAGGAAATAACCGAATGAGGCAAAGGTGTCTATAATCTTTACTTAACTTTAAGGAGGAGAAGGATGTACATTGTCGAAAAGAACCCGTATATTTTGTGTGAAATAGTCATTTAAAGGAGGCTATACGTTGAGCGATCGGAAAGCAGTTCGTGGATGGCTCATGTACGACTGGGCGAATTCGGCTTTTGTCACAACGATTATCGCCGCTGTTATGCCGGTTTATTATGATAAAGTTGCTGGGAAGGGACTAGGCGAGAATGTCACGACCGTCTACTGGGCGAACACGCAGAGCATTGCAGCGCTTATCGTTGCGATCCTATCGCCGATCTTAGGCGCAATTGCCGACTACACCGGTTCGAAGGTGAAGTTTGTCAGCTTCTTCGCCATTCTTGGGTCCATTGCCAGCATGTTGGCTGCGCTCATTGGCGAAGGGGATTGGCTGCTCGCTTCTGTGCTCGTCATCCTCGGTACGATTGGTTTTGCTGCAGGTAACACGTTCTACGATGCGCTGCTTGTTGATGTAGCCTCTCCCGCAGAGCGGGATAAGGTCAGTGCGCAGGGTTATGCTTGGGGCTACCTCGGAGGCGGCCTGCTGCTTGGCATTAACGTTGCGATGATCCAGGCGTGGGATACATTCGGCTTCTCGAGCAGTGAGAGCGCGACACGAATGGTCTTCCTGACCGTTGGGGTGTGGTGGCTGCTGTTTGCCATTCCGCTCGTTCGTCATGTGAAGGAACGGAAGCCGGCAAGCAGCACGTCCGCTGGTCAAGCTGTCAAGCAGGCATTCACAAGACTCGCTCAGACATTTCGCCGAATCAAACGTTATCCTGAACTGCTGAAATATATGATCGCTTACTGGTTTTTCAATGATGGAATCAATACGGTTATCGTAATGGCAACAGCCTACGGCAGCAGTATTGGCATTGAGATGGGGTCGCTCATTACAGCACTGCTTATTACGCAGCTCGTTGGGTTTCCAAGCACGCTGCTCTTTGGCCGATATGCATCCAAGCTCGGTGCCAAGAAAGTGTTGTACATTACGCTAGCTCTTTATATCGTTATCGTTACTCTTGGCTTCTTCATGGAGAATGCAGCACACTTCTTCATCCTCGCGACATTGGTTGGTCTTGTTCAGGGCGGCAGCCAAGCAATCGCGCGGTCGATCTATGCGGATCTCGTGCCGCCGGTTCGGGCTGCAGAGTTTTTCGGCTTCTTGACCATCTCGAGCAAATTCTCGTCGGTAGCCGGACCGTTTGTATTTGCACTCGTTGCAGGGAATACGGATTCGAGCCGCATCGGCATTTTGTCACTTATCGGCTTCTTCGTAGTCGGAATTGTATTGCTTCGGTTCGTTAACCTGAGCAAAGGAAAACAAGAGGCGCTTGCAGAAGAAAGTGTGTAACTAACAGTAAATGCTTAAAAGGCGGGCGTCCGGCATTCGTAATGCCGATCGCACCGCCTTTTTATTAGCAAGTAAGCCATTCTTTAAGTTAAGGCGTACTTTATATCATCGATACCGAGTTTCTTACAACCAATCCTTCTTGCGGAACAGATAGAACATGCCAAGCCCGAGCAGAATCATAAAGCTCAGTACAATATAGGAGCCGTTATGGACATGCATGCCGGGGATGAAGTCGAAGTTCATTCCGTATACGCCTGTAATAAACGTCAGTGGCATGAAGATCGTCGTTAGAGCGGTAAACACGCGCATGATTTCGTTGGCGCGGTTCGACAGACTCGACTGATATGCTTCTCGCAAGTTGCTCATCAGATCGCGGTACGTTTCGAATGTCTCCGAAATCTTCACGGCGTTCTCGTAGATGTCGCTGAAGTACTTCTGGAGCTGATCGTCGATGAGCTTCAGATCCTTCTTGTTCAGCGTCGCGATGACGTCGCGCTGCGGTCCAAGCACCTTCTTCAGCCACAAAATCTCGCTTCGAAGACCGATAATTTCGTTCAGATGGGTTTTCTTCGTATGCATTAGAATGTCTTCCTCAAGATTCTCGATGCGAACCTCGATTCGATCACCAACGAAGAAGTAGTTGTCGACCACCAAGTCGACGAGGTGATACAGGAACCGGTCAGGCTTGTCGACCTCTTGCTCCCATAGGACAGGCTTCAGCGTGCGAAGCTCATTGATCTTCTGTTTCGTAACCGTAATGATGAAATGCCGGCCGAGAAAAATATTAAGTGCGCGGAGGAAAATCTCCTCGTCGTCAAATCGAATGCTGTTGATAACGATAAAATAATGGCCATCATGAATTTCGATCTTCGGCCGCTGCTCCTCTTCGCTGAGGCAGTCTTCTACAGCCAGATCATGCAAGCCGAACAGCGGTTGTAGAATAACAAGATCCTCCAGATCGGCATCAATCCAAAAGAAGCCCTTCTCTGGTGGAGCAAGTACGCTTTGGATATCTTCTGTCGGGGTGAAAACACCGTTATGAACGTGGCGGATTTTCATGCCGCATTCTCTCCTCTCGTCATGTCATCCGATACCGGACGGCCATGACGAACAAACGCACCGAATGCAGCCGCGCCGGGTAGATGGCTTGAGCTACCGGATTAACCGGCGCTTACAGCGATCATACATGGCAGGCGATTACGGGACGCCAGTTCGGCCGTCGGATCGCATTGCGCGAATCATTCATCTGCGGACTAGACCCATCGCCTTCCATGCCTTTACCCCCTTACGAATGGACAATTTAGTGGTATAGTCGAATTAATTCTTGTCTAGTATACTCCTGCAAGGGTACCCGTACAAGAGGGATTGTAGGCGGCTCTATAATGGGGGAATAACCGTGCTGGATCACGCTTTATGCGTCATTCGAAGGGACGGTTTGAAAGTGGATGAAATCGGCATGTTTTCCCAAATAGGACGGGCTAATTTCGGCTTGACGCACCCATGGAGAATAATCTATAGTATAGACTATATTGAAGCTCCGTATTAATGGTTACGGAAGCGAGTAAGGCTCCCAATTGAATATGGATCTTTCTTATCAAGAGCAGGCGGAGGGACTAGCCCGATGAAGCCCGGCAACCGGCATTTATGCACGGTGCTAATTCTTGCGGATTTGAGACAGTTGTTTCGAGTCTGGGAGATGAGAGAGTTTATGGATATTAATAAACCCCTCTCATTTTTGACGAGCGGGTTTTTTACGTTATGAATTCCCCGCTGTTCAACATGTGGTAGTTAAACCGATCAGAATAGCGCACGAAATTCGTGCAGAACAGAAGGAGTGAATGAACATGCCGATTAAAGTACCTGATCATTTGCCGGCAAGAGAAATTTTGGCGGAAGAGAATATTTTCGTCATGGATGAAAGCAGGGCGTATCAACAAGATATTCGACCACTTCGGATTGCGATCCTAAATCTGATGCCGACGAAAGAAACAACAGAAACGCAGCTGCTGCGCCTTATTGGCAATACACCTTTGCAAATTGAAGTTGTGCTGCTGCATCCGGCGACGCATGTATCGAAGAATACATCTGCAGAACATCTCGAAATGTTCTATAAGACATTCGATGAAATTCAAGACCAGTGGTATGATGGACTTATTATTACAGGTGCTCCGGTTGAGCATATGGCGTTCGAGGACGTCACTTATTGGGAAGAACTGCAGCGCATCATGGACTGGTCGACGCGCCGTGTCACTTCAACGCTTCATATTTGTTGGGGCTCGCAGGCTGGATTGTACCATCACTATGGTGTTCCGAAGCACGATGTGGATAAGAAAATATTCGGTGTTTTCCCGCATACGACGGAGAAACAGAACGTTCCGCTGCTGCGCGGCTTCGACGAGCTGTTCTACGTACCGCAATCGCGCCATACGGAAGTTCGCCGTGAAGATATCGAGAAGGTGCCAGAGCTTCAGATTTTGTCCGAATCGGATGAATCCGGTATCTATATTGTAGCGAGCAAGGACGGCAAGCAGGTCTTCGTATCTGGCCACTCCGAATATGATCCGTTGACGCTTAAGTGGGAGTATGACCGAGATGTTCTTAAAGGAATGGACATTGAAGTGCCGGTTAACTACTTCCCGAACAACGATCCTTCGAAGCTGCCAAGATCTTCGTGGCGGGCACATGCGAATCTGCTGTTCTCGAACTGGCTGAACTACTACGTATACCAAGAGACGCCTTATGAGATTGACATGGGCGCCTATATTTAACCTCAACTCAACGGATCGATTGAGGTTTCCTCACCGGTAGTAACCATTCGATGCTTATATAAAGGAGTAATCGTCCATGAACATTGAAAGCCGCTTGGCACAGATTGGATCTATTAAAGAACCTAAAACAGGTGCAGTCAGCTTCCCTATCTACAATTCGACTGCATTCCGCCACCCTAAGCTTGGTGAAAGCACAGGCTTCGACTACTCCCGTACGAAAAATCCAACGCGCTCCGTGTTGGAGGAAGCAGCAGCTGAGCTGGAGTCGGGTGATGCAGCATTCGCGTGTAGTACCGGCATGGCCGCACTGCAAGTCGTATTCTCGATGTTCAGCCAAGGCGATCACCTGATTGTGTCGCTTGATCTGTACGGCGGTACGTACCGCCTGCTTGAGCGGATTATGTCCCGTTTCGGCGTAACGGCATCTTATGTCGATACGAATGACATCGATGCAATTGGCGAGCTGGTTACGCCGAGTACGAAAGCGATCCTGATCGAAACGCCGACGAATCCACTTATGATGATTACGGACATTGAGCGTGTCAGCGCATGGGCGAAGTCCAAAGGATTGCTTACAATCGTTGATAACACACTGCTTACGCCGTTCTTCCAACGTCCACTCGAGCTTGGCGCAGATATCGTTGTACATAGTGCAACCAAGTATCTTGGCGGCCACAATGACGTTCTTGCTGGACTGATCGTTACGAAGGGCCAAGAGTTGTCGGAGCAGATCGGCTTCCTGCACAACTCGATCGGTGCGGTGCTTGGCGCGCAGGATTCCTGGCTGCTGATGCGCGGTATGAAGACGCTGGCGCTGCGCATGGAGCGTCATCAATATAACGCGACGAAGATTGCAGAGTACCTGCTCGAGCATGAGTCCATTGAGGAAGTTTACTATCCAGCATTGCCGCAGCACCCGGGTCATGAGGTTCAAAACCGTCAATCGTCCGGCAACACCGGTATTTTCTCCTTCAAAGTGAAGGATGCCCGCTATATTGAGCCGATTCTTCGGAACATCAAGCTGATCGCGTTCGCGGAAAGCCTTGGCGGCGTGGAGTCGCTGATGACGTACCCTGCGGTTCAGACGCACGCGGATATTCCACTTGAGATTCGCCAGAAGATCGGTGTGGACGAGCGTCTCCTTCGTTTCTCGGTCGGTATCGAGCATGTAGATGATCTGATCGCTGACCTGTCACAAGCGCTTGATGCAGCGAAGCGCGAGATTGAGGAGGCGTAAGAAGATGAGTACGGCTAAGACATCAAAGATCACATACGATTTTGACAAAGTCATTGACCGTTTCGGTACAGCTTCGTACAAATGGGATCAATCGGAGAAACTGTTCGGACGTGCAGATATACTGCCGCTGTGGGTAGCGGATATGGATTTCCAGCCGCCGCAAGAGGTTGTTGAAGCGATCAAAGAGCGGGCAAATCAAGGCATCTACGGCTACACCATTCGTACGCAAGGTTATCACGATGCAGTGCGCGGCTGGCTGTCCCGCCGCCATGGCTGGGAGATCAAGGACGAATGGATCACATCGAGCCCGGGCATCGTGCCTGCACTGAGCCTTGCGGTTCAAGCGTTCACGAAGCCAGGTGACAAGGTCATCCTGCAATCGCCGGTTTATTATCCGTTCTACGATGTTATCAAAATGAACGATCGTGTCGTCGTTGACAATGCGCTCGTTCTGGATGCAGACGGACGTTATAAGATGGATTTCGATCTGCTGGAGCAGCAAGCGGCGGACGGAGCCAAGTTGTTATTGCTCTGCACACCGCACAACCCAGGTGGACGCGTATGGACGCGTGAAGAGCTTGTGCGTGTGGGCGAGATTTGCGTGAAGCACAATGTGTTGATCGTAGCGGACGAGATTCACCACGACCTCGTTTACCCAGGTCATAAGCATCATCCGTTCGCAGGCTTGTCCAAGGCGTTCGAGCAGCAATCGATTACGTGCATTGCAACGAGCAAAACATTTAACCTGGCAGGCTTGCAAGCAGCGACGATCATCATTCCGAATGATGAAATCCGTCGCAAGTACAACTTCCTGCTGAAGACGCTCTCGATTCATATGGAGAGCTACTTCGGTCTGACAGCTGTAGAAACTAGCTACAACCATGGCGATGAGTGGCTCGATCAGCTGATGGTTTATTTGGAGGGCAACCTCAATACGCTGCTCGACTTCGTCGCTAAACGTCTGCCGCAGATTAAAGCGATGCGTCCAGAAGGCACGTATATGGTATGGCTCGACTGCCGTGCCATCTCGGAGGACCCGAAGGTGCTGAAGAAGCTGATGTTCGAAGAAGCGGGAATCGCGTTCAGCGAAGGTTCGGTGTTCGGCAAGCAAGGTGAAGGTTATCTGCGTGTCAACATTGCATGCCCGCGCTCGATTCTCGTACAAGCGCTTGAGCGTTTCGCAGAAGCGATTGAGGCGCGTAAATAGAAATATGATGTAGCAATCTCATACGGCAATTGGATCAAACTGCCGCGGTAGTCACATTTCTGTCGAGTGACTGCCGTGGCCTTTTTATGTTAGGATTAGTTGATAGCTTCAGATCGGTCTTATAAATCTATTTACAGCGTATGCTTCCGATGTGGCTTTTTGCTGCATCTCCTTCCCTTTATCGGGTAGGGGCTACCACAAAACCTTTAGGAGGTTTCCAGCATGCTAACAGTTGATTCCGTATTAGAGAAGGCACTACGCGGCGAGCGTATTACGTTCGAGGAATGCGTCGTGCTTCTAGAGTCAGATGAAATCGAGAAAATGGGGAAAGTTGCAAACGAGCTAATGCTGCGCAAGCATCCTGAGCCAATTACTACGTTCGTCGTTGGACGTAACGTTAACTATACGAACGTCTGTGATGTATATTGCCGTTTCTGCGCGTTCTACCGCGCACCGGGCTCGCCGGAAGGTTATGTGCTGTCGGACGATACGATTTTGCAAAAAATTCAAGAGACCGAAGACGTCGGCGGTACAGAAATTTTGATGCAGGGCGGCACGAACCCGAACCTGCCATTTACGTACTATACGGATGTTCTTCGTAAAATTAAAGAACGCTTCCCGAACATTACGATGCATTCCTTCTCGCCAGCCGAGATTATGAAGATGAAAGAAGTATCGAACGGCTTGTCGCTTGACGAGGTCATCAGCCAGCTGCATGAAGCAGGTCTTGATTCGCTGCCGGGCGGCGGTGCAGAAATTCTCGACGACCGTACGCGCCGTAAAGTAAGCAAGCTGAAAGGTTCATGGACGGACTGGATGGACGTCATGAAATCGGCTCACAA
Source organism: Paenibacillus cellulosilyticus (assembly GCF_003182255.1). Lineage (GTDB taxonomy): Bacteria > Bacillota > Bacilli > Paenibacillales > Paenibacillaceae > Paenibacillus_T > Paenibacillus_T cellulosilyticus. The sequence goes on from NZ_QGTQ01000020.1 coordinate 14,042, forward strand.
GCATGGCATGAACACGACGGCAACGATGGTATACGGCTTCGGCGAAACGATGGAAGAGCGTGCGCTTCACCTGCTGCGCGTTCGTGATGCGCAAGACGAGTGTCTGGCGAACAACTACGACTCGAAAGGCTTCCTTGCTTTCATCTCGTGGCCTTTGCAGCCAGACAACACGAATATGCGTGTCGAGAAATCGAAGCCGGAAGAGTATCTCAAGATGGTCGCGGTCAGCCGCATCTTCCTGGACAACATCGACAACCTCCAATCGTCATGGGTCACGATGGGTCCAGAATACGGCAAGCTGTCGCTCCAATACGGTTGCAACGACTTCGGCAGTACGATGATGGAAGAGAACGTCGTCTCCGCTGCGGGCACGACGCACAAGGTCAACATCGACCTGTCGCTCAAGCTCATCCGCGAAGCTGGCAAAATCCCAGCCCAACGCAACACGAAGTACGAGATCCTCAAAGTGTACGAAGAGAATGAAACGGCAGACAAAGACTTCATTATGCAGAATTAGTCGGAGTGAATTTATAGAGTTGGGCGAGATGTCACTTCGCAAGTGAATGTTTCTTCCGATCGCTGTTGTCCCCAGATTGTTTGATTATATAGATTCTGTAATGGTAACAATCCGGTTGACAAAGGCGAACGCTACGCTTCTCCAGAAATCATTCACCTGCTCCGTTCTAGTCGCTCAAACCAATAAAAATATCACTCGACTATTCCGTCCCGGTATAGTCGCAAGGCTGCCATACCTCAGCCTTGAAAGTGAACTGCACTCAAGTCCATCACAGTTATGTGATGGTCTTTTTTATATTTCATGTTACTTGGTTCGAGCGTAGGCGTCTGTTCAACATCATTTAGCGTCTTAGATCCTTCCCTGAACTCAATTCCTGCAATTGTGCAGTTTTCTGAAGGTGCCCGCTAAAGTAAATCCGATTGCTGCAAAAATGCATCTTTAACTGTCGTATAGCGCAGTTTGGAGTAACCATTCGCCGAATACCTGCACTATCGCAGGTATTCCACCATAACCGACCAAATAGCTGCTTATTCCTGCGCATTTGCAGGAATCGCAATAAACTGAGCTAGAACCTTTCTTTCCAACTAACTTAATGCAAAATGACTGGAGCCAATATTCCGGCGACAGGAATCAACCTCCCTCCCTAAATTGGGATAGGCTGACCGTAGGAACGAAACGGACGAATGATTCTGGAGAAACGACAGTGGTCGCCTTTGTCACTCGGATTGTTACAACTTCTGAATTCATAAGATCAGAACAATCCGAGGACAACAGCGATCGGAAGAACATACGTCTGTGCAGTGACTACACAAGCCCGATCATTGTCAAGTAACTAAATGTAAAATGACTGGAGCCAATATTCCGGCGACAGGAATCAATCTCCCTCCCTAAATTGGGATAAGCGGACCGTAGGAACGAAACAGACGAATGATTCTGGAGAAACGTTAGTGGTCGCCTTTGTCACTCGGATTGTTACAACTTCTGAATTCATAAGATCAGAACAATCCGAGGACAACAGCGATCGGAAGAACATTCGTCTGTGAAGTGACTGCGCAAACCCGATCATTGTTAACTAACTAAATGCAAAATGACTGGAGCCAAAATATAAGGCGACAGGAATCAACCTCCCTCCCTAAATTGGGATAGGCTGACCGTAGGAACGAAACGGACGAATGATTCTGGAGAAACGACAGTGGTCGCCTTTGTCACTCGGATTGTTACAACTTCTGAATTCATAAGATCAGAACAATCCGAGGACAACAGCGATCGGAAGAACATTCGTCTGTGTAGTGACTGCACCAGCCCATTATCTGTTCAGTTTTTGATCATTCCTAACTTAACCACACTAGCTTAGCACCCCAAGCCAACCCTCATCCCAATTCCACATCCCAATTTGCTCCTCGTATATACGTGAGCCTGCGGCATATACTTTAAAGGAAGGAAAGGGGTGAGCGCATGGAGCTTTTTTCCATATCCTTGCACGACGCTGAATCAAGTCAGCGCCAGAAACTGCATGATTTACTGGTTCAAGAGTATACACAGCTACATAACTTTCCTGTTACGCCGCGGCTCGAATGGAATAACGAGTCGAATCGGTTAACGGGCAGGATCGATACAGTCCCTGAGTTTCACTTGGTTGAGCATGGCCCGCCTTTGTATCGAAGCACTGCAGCCGCGCTTGCCGAATACATCGTATCGGAGCTGGAAGAGCAGTTGCTGACTTCCATTATTCGCAAGCAATACCGGATCGAGCGAGAAGAGGAGCTTGCGACGATTGTGCGCTTTTGCCTCGAGATGCTTGGCTCTATTCAATCTGATCCGGCGGAACGTGATCCGTTCGGCGAAGCAGATCGAAAGCGTAGGAAGCAGAAGGTAACGGACGAGCTGGAGCTGTTCCTTCAGGACAATACAGAGCTTAATCTGATTGGCTTTGTAACATTCCGGCTCCAGACGTATTGGAATGAGCTGCGCGATGCGGCGGAATATGCAGTGGATGAGTTTGTTATGGATAAACAGTATCAGGAATTCATCTCGCTGCTTCGATATTTTGTAGACCTTCAGGAGCCAAAGCTTCCGCTGGTTAATCTGCTGCACAAAACAGGCCATGAGTTCATCGTATGTGATGAACGGCTTCAGCCACTTGAGCATAAGCCGGTCGATCGGATCGTTGCCGAGATGGTGGAGTATGAGATGAATGTGGAGGACATGGTGATCAGCACGCTTGTGACGATCGCGCCGAAGCAGATCGTCATTCATACGCGGCAGCCAGAGCTCCAAATTATTCGGACAATCGAATCCATTTTTGGGCTTCGCGTATCCGTTTGTGTTGGCTGTGTATCCTGTCACGCTTCGTTCGAGAACAGGATTTGATGTCCTATTGACCGTCCAAGGCGGCAATTGTATAATGGGGTACAGTACGTTTAATTAACGTGATCAGCGTCGATGAAGCCAATGATTCGCCGAATATGCACGGTTCAGAGAGAGAAGCCTTAGGCTGCAAGCTTCTTCCGAGGCAGCGGAGAATATACCCCTTCAGAGCTTTACGGTTGAATCCTAATGCTTCATAAGGAAGCAGACGGTGTGTAAGCTGTAACGGAACGTCCCCGTTATCGGATGTCATGAGGAATGCAGATGATTGCATTCGAATGAGGGTGGAACCACGAGTATACAAGCACTCGTCCCTTTGCGGGGACGCGTGCTTTTTTTGTTGTCTGGACATTGTGTCCGAATATAAGACCATATGGTTTTTGCATACGTAGGCTTATATTTTCCTGTAATGAAACGCACTTCGCCGTTTAAGGTGGGGCCTGCTTTTTATTTTGCCAACAGAAGAAGTACGCTAGCCGCTGCTTACATTATTATCGACACCAACCTAATTAAAGGAACTAGTCGAATCACAAAGGAGAATGAACGATGGCGATTCAAGTTACGCTGCCGGACGGAGCCGTCCGGGAATACGAGGCTGGCGCAACAATTGATGATGTTGCAGCCTCCATCAGCAAGGGGCTTCAGAAAAACGCGGTTGCTGGCAAAATTAACGGTAAAGTAGTCGATATCTACACGCCGCTTAACGAGGATGCTAAAGTCGAGATCGTAACGCTCGACTCGGCAGACGGTGTGGAAGTGTACCGTCATAGTACGGCTCACTTGATGGCACAAGCGATCAAGCGTCTGTATGGCAATACGGCGGTTAAGCTCGGTATCGGTCCAGTCATCGAGGATGGCTTCTACTATGATATCGATCTGGAGCAGTCGCTGACGCCGGAAGACCTCGTGAAAATCGAGAAAGAAATGGCGAAGATCATTAAGGAAGACCTGCCGATCCGCCGTCGTGCAGTAAGCCGTGATGAAGCGATTGCGACGTTCACGGAGCTGGGCGACCCGCTCAAACTGGAGCTGATTCGTGACCTGCCAGAAGACGTTCAGTTGACGATCTATGACCAAGGCGAGTTCTTCGACCTTTGCCGTGGACCGCATCTTCCGTCGACGGGCCGCATCAAAGCGTTCAAGCTGCTCAGCATTGCAGGCGCATACTGGCGCGGCGATTCGAAGAACAAAATGCTGCAGCGCATTTACGGAACGGCATTTCCGAAACAAGCGCAGCTGGACGAGCATCTGCACTTCCTGGAAGAAGCGAAGAAACGTGACCACCGTAAGCTTGGTAAAGAGTTGAAAATGTTCACGTTCTCCAAAGAGGTTGGCCAAGGCCTGCCGCTCTGGCTGCCGAACGGCGCTCGTGTTCGCCGTACGATGGAACGCTACATCGTTGACCTTGAAGAGCGTCTGGGCTACCAGCACGTTTATACGCCAGTATTGGCTAACGTTGAACTGTACAAAATCTCGGGTCACTGGGAGCACTACTCCGAGGACATGTTCCCGCTCATGGCATTGGATAACGAAGAACTTGTCCTTCGTCCAATGAACTGCCCGCACCATATGATGGTTTACAAAAGCGACATGCGCAGCTACCGCGATCTGCCGATCCGCGTAGCCGAGCTCGGTACGATGCACCGCTACGAAATGTCCGGTGCCCTGACGGGTCTCCACCGCGTTCGTGCGATGACGCTGAACGACGCTCATATTTTCGCGCGTCCGGATCAAATCAAGGAAGAATTCGCTCGCGTCATCAACCTGATTCGCCAAGTGTATGCTGACTTCGGCATCAAGGAATACCGCTTCCGTCTGTCGTACCGCGACCCGCAGGATACGGAGAAGTACTTCCCAGACGACAACATGTGGGAAATGTCGCAGCGCATGCTGCGCGAGGTTGTAGAGGAGCTGAACCTGCCGTTCTTCGAAGCAGAAGGCGAAGCGGCGTTCTACGGACCGAAGCTCGACGTACAGATCAAGACGGCACTTGGCAAAGAAGAGACGCTGTCGACGGCACAGCTGGACTTCCTGCTGCCTGAGCGCTTCGAGCTTGAGTATGTCGGTGATGACGGCAAGAAGCACCGTCCAGTCGTTATCCACCGCGGTATTATCAGCACGATGGAGCGTATGACGGCTTACCTGATCGAGAACTTCGCAGGCGCACTGCCGCTCTGGCTGTCGCCAACGCATGCACGCATCATTCCAGTATCGTCCGCATATGACGAATATGCGCGCCAAGTGGAAGAGCAGCTCCTTGCAGCAGGCGTCCGTGCAGAGTCCGATCTTCGCAACGAGAAGCTGGGTTACAAAATCCGTGAAGCGCAGCTCGAGAAGATGCCATACATGCTCATCGTTGGCGATAACGAAGCGCAAGCTGGCACGGTATCGGTACGCAAACGCGGCGAAGGCGACATCGGCGTGAAGTCGGTCGCTGAGCTGATTGAAATGCTGACTGGAGAAATTGCAGCAAAAACGGTATAGCTTTCCGAAAGACGGGGCAACCTCCTACTCAGGAGCGGTGTGACTTTGAACTCCGTTCAAAGATCCTGATGGAGCAGCGGAGTGATTTTGAACTCCGTTCAAAGATCCTGATGTAAGGAGTTAACGTATGTTATCAAGCTTACCTATGCTGCAGAGGAGCTGTGTTAGTGCGCTCATTGGCCTGTCCGTGCTTATGTACGAAGCAGAAATCGCTGATGGGCGGCCAGCCGTATCTGCTGCAGCTGAGGCAGCCCCCGTTATACCGGACGGGAACGTGATTGCAACAATTGAGGTTATAGCGACTGGATATACGGCTGGCGTGGAGTCGACCGGCAAACGTCCAGGGCACCCGCAGTACGGAATTACGTATTCAGGCGTGAAAGTGAAACGAGGCAGGCTGTCGACGATTGCAGCCGACCCGAAGGTGTTTCCAATCGGCACGCTGCTCTACATCCCGGATTACGGCTACGCCGTCGTAGCGGATACGGGTTCGGCGATTAAAGGCAAGCGAATCGATTTATACTTCGACACCATTAAGCAAGTTTACGAGCAGTGGGGCAAGCGTAAGGTTCAAGTGCGAGTGTTGAAGAGAGGTAATGGCAAGCTGTCGCAGGCATGGCTCAATTCAGTCAACGAGGCGCTTACGGTGAATCGCTCCATTCCGCAGTCGTATCTCGAATCTTAATGCATAACCATCTGGCTGCTTAATAAAATGAAACAAGCATCCCTGTACCGCAAATGACGGTACGAGGATGCTTGTTTTTGTTTTGTACGGCAGCGATGTGCTTGCAAGCTGAGGGGCCAAGAGGCTGCAGAATCTTATATGCCTGTCGGCTTAAAGTTTCGGATGACAAGCTGCGTATCAACACTGACGACACCTTCGAGCGCGAATATTTTCTCATACAGAAATTTCTCCAGCTCTTCTTCATCTCTGAGATGGGCCTGCATATGAAGTGTGCTTGGCCCTGTCATTTGATAAATGTTTATGACGTCAGGCAGCTCCGCCAATTGATAGCCGATCTGCTCCGCTAAGCGCGGTTCAACGACAATCTCGAAATAGACGGCGACAGGCTTGCCTAGCTTTGCGACATTAACGCGGATCGTGAAATGTTCGATAATGCCGTCTTCGATGAGCGATTCTACCCGCTTCTGTATGGCAACACGGGACAGACATAGCGATTCACCGATCTTCGCATATGGCAATCGACCGTTCTCCAGCAGCAGATTGACAATGCGTTGATCGATTTCGTCCAAGTGAGGAAGCACCATAAGCCGTCACCTCTCCTTTTATATGTAATAAAACATAACATAAAAGCGGTCGTTTGGAAATAGATTGACGAGTGAAAAATACAAAGTGTTCCTTTCCCTCGCAATCTGTTCACAAATTTTCGTCGATTTGGGGGTGTTCAAATTCGAATCGTTCATGTACAATGAGATTATTGATTGCATGTTATATTTTATTACATGATGCAAAGTATGGTGATGAATTGTGGCTGATCCGATGATTATAACGAATGAAGATCGTTTAAGAATGCCGCATAAACCGGCTGATGTTGTTCCATTCCTGGAAGCGTACATTGCCAAGAAAGAAGAAGAAATCGCAGAGATTGAGCAGATGGTCAGTCGTTACGAGAAACGCCGGTTGAAAGAAGAGCGTGCGTACCAATCGATGTCTTCGCTGCGGAAGCTGCTGTCTGGCAGGAAGCCGGCACATCACCTGGCCGTTGAATACATTCACTACATTAAGCAGCCAATGGAGCGTGCGCGTTTACTTCGACAAGAGATCGAGCGTGCCCGTGCATTGCGCGATAGCTCAGCGCCAGAATCATCTAAGCTGTCGGAGCTTGATTCTTTTCGTTAACTAAAACGCCCTGTACCTGATCGGTGATGATCAGTCAGGGCGTTTCTTTTTGTCATATTATCGATCGTTCTGTTTCAGTTCATTAATGTCTAGAAAATCATGCGCCTGGCTGTATGCAGGGACACCATGAATGCCGACATCTAGTCCGACCAATTCTTCGTCACGACTGACGCGAACGCGGACGAAACGATTAATCAGCTTCAGAGCCAGCCATGTGAGCACGAAGCCCCAGATCGCAATGGCGAGTAGACCGACGAATTGAATGCCGAGAAGCTGCCAGCCTCCGCCGTAGAAGAGACCATAGTAGCCTTGTCCAGTTGCAGCGGTGAGATCTTTTGTCGCGAACAATCCAAGTGCTAAAGTTCCGATGCTGCCGCTGACACCGTGTACGGCGAACGCGCCGACAGGATCGTCGATTTGTAAACCTTCAAGCAGCTCGGAGACGAGAATCATGACGATACCGCATATGACACCAATCAAGATGGCTGCAGCGTCTGTAACGAATGCACAACCTGCCGTTATGCCAACAAGTCCTGCCAGCGCCCCGTTAATGACCATCGGGGGATCGGCTTTCTTGTAACGAAGCATGGTGAACAAGATCGAGACGGCACCGCCGGCTGCTGCAGACAGCATCGTCGTAACCGCGATATGACCGATGGAGCTGTTCGTTGCACTAAGCGTACTGCCGGAGTTAAAGCCGAACCACCCGAACCACAGGATGAAGGCGCCGACGGATGCGAGCGGAAGGTTAGACGGAGGAACGATGTTCGCTTGTCCATCAGGCGTAAACTTACCGATTCGCGGGCCGATGAAGATAGCTGCAGCCAATGCAGCGAAGCCGCCTAAGCCGTGAATGACAGCAGAGCCTGCGAAGTCAATCATGCCAAGCGAAGCCAGCCAGCCGCCGCCCCAAATCCAATGGCCTGCGATGGGATAGATAATGCCCGTCATGGCAATTGCATACAATAAATATGCGCTGAAATTAATCCGTTCGGCTACTGCGCCTGATACAATAGAGATAACGGCAATAACGAACGCAGATTGGAACAGCCAGAATGTGTCCATCGATACATTCAGTGAGATATGTTCTAAGTTGCCGCGCATGAAGAAGCCGGTTGTGCCGATCCAGCCGCCTAGATCTTTGCCATGCATAAGCGCGAAACCGATTGCAAAATAAACGAGAGCTCCAAACGTAATATCAGCGAATACTTTCATAATGATACTGACTGCATTTTTCTGCCGGACGAAGCCAGCCTCTAGTAAAGCAAAGCCGCCTTCCATCAGCAAAATCATCGCTGCGGTAAGGACGAGCCAAATCGTATCCAGTCCTTGTGATAGCGTAGCTACATTCATTCACTCACTCCTAAGACGTATGCAGATAACGTCGAAAAATAGTCGTAAAATCGCCAGTCGTCCTTCATTATAAGGAGGCGAAGTTAACTATGTCAACGCAATATGTCACAATATATAACACAACTTTTAAACCGCACGAAAAACAGTACAGCTCGGTCTCTAGACGGATACCAGATTCAATCAATTGACGGTTAAAGCTAGCTGGTTCTTTCGATATAATGAACTTGTAAAGAAAACCACTATCGAGCATTTGCAGACGATTAACCACGCTTAGAGGTGGGTTTATATCGCCAATAAGAATTTGGGCAACGGATCTCGATGATCAGCAGCTTATAAATTCTTAAGTGGCAGACAAGGCACAATTAGGAGTTGACTAGGATGAATCGTCATTATGCAAGCCGTATCTTGTGGGGGTTATTCATCGTTGCCATAGGAGCGGGCTTTCTGTTAAATCAGCTCGGCATCGTTTCGCTTGACATCGGTGATATCGTTTCCACATTCTGGCCGGTTATACTTATCGTCGCAGGATTGAATAATTTGCTAACTGCGCGCCATGGAGGCAATGCTTTTGGTGCATGTGTCCTCATTACGGTCGGCTTCATTTTCTTAGGCCGCAGTCTCGATTGGTTCGACTGGTCAATCGGCGATATGATCCGGTTCATCGGGCCGGTCGTGCTCATTCTGTTCGGACTGAATATGGTGTTCCGTCCGAGAGGCAGTTCGAAGCATCGCCATCAGAACCATGAGCATCGGGATGATTGGCAGGCTTATCGTCCAGGAGGCTATGTGCCGCCTGCACCACCGCTGCATCCTGATCCAACAGCGGCTTCAGGCGATTCCGCTAATCATGCAGAGCCGCCAGCAGCTCCTATGCAGCCGCCTGTTCCGCCAACGCCTCCGTTTCGTCCGAATCTGTCGAAGCATGAGCAGCATATCGAGATGAAGCATCAGATGCGTCGGGAGAAGCTTGAAGAACGTCGAGAGAAGCTTCAGATGCGCCGAGACAGAATCGAAGAGAAAATTCAAAGGCATCGCCAGCATTCGAATCCGTGGGAACGGGTAGAGTGGTGGGAGAATGATCCGAGCGTGCAGAACCGATCCGGGTTCATTGGCGATATTCATATCGGTCACGATCATTGGGAGCTGAAGCCGCTCAACATCTCTCATTTTATCGGCGATACGGTCATTGACCTGACGAAGGCGCACATTCCATTTGGTGAGACGCGCATTACGATTTCTTCGTTCATTGGCGATGTGAAGATTTATTTGCCGAATGATTACGAGGTAGGCATTCATGTGGTGTCCAGTGCATTCATTGGTGATGCTCGTGTGCTTGATATGCGCGACAGCCGATTGTTCCGCAGCATGGATGTCGAGACGCCGGCCTATAAGGATACGGATAAAAAAATTAAGCTGGTGTGCAGCACGTTTATCGGTGATGTGCGGGTTACGAAGGTTGGGTGATTCACGATGATGGTTCGATTGCTGCGGAGCGGTAAGCTCGAGATTATTGCGATGTTCTCCGTCTCTGCACTGCTGTCAGCCGGGAGTGTATATGCGTTGTGGGAGTGGCTCGTCTACGAGGGTGACATGCCGCCGATCGAATTCGGCTTGTGCGTCATCCTCGTATTGCTGCTCGTGAGCGCATGCTTTGGTTATTGGACCGCGCAGACGATCCAGCGGCGGATCGACGCGCTGCTTATTGCGCTTAAACAAGCAAATAACGGGAATTGGGCGATTCGGATGCCCCTTAGCGGTGCAAGATCGTTCGAAGCGGTGCATGTAGAGTTCAATGAGATGGCAGCTGCGGTTGAGGAACGTCTGAAGGTGGCACAGCTCGCAGGTGAAGAGCAGGTTATGCGCGAGAAAGCTTCTAATGAAGAAGCTGTCCTGGAGGAGCGCAAGCGTCTGGCACGAGACCTTCACGATACGGTTAGCCAGCAGCTGTTTGCCATACATATGTCGGCATCATCGCTGCCGAAGCTTCTGGAAATCAATCCAGATCGGGCATCCGATGTAATGGGACAACTTATTGAAATGTCGACGCTCGCCCAGAAGCAAATGCGAGGATTCATTGCGCAGCTGCGGCCAATGGAGCTGGATGGGCGTTCGCTTCATCAGGCGCTCGACAGATGGTTTCCGGATTATTGCCGCCAGAATAGACTGCAAGGCGAGCTGGATTGGCGTATACAAGATTCCATATCGGAAGCGAAGGAGCATCAATTGTTCCTAATTATACAAGAAGCTATGGCGAACGTTGTGAAGCACGCGCATGCACAGCATGCGGTGCTGTCCATATCGGAGTCGGAGCATCAGATTATGATGACGCTGCAGGATGATGGCGTTGGCTTCCGTCCAGGTGAAGTGCGCGTCGGCTCCTATGGACTCTCGACGATGCGTGAGCGGGCGCAGAAGCTGAGCGGGGACGTTATATTGTTCAGCAAGCCAGGCGGAGGAACGCGGATACGCGTTACGATTCCGAAATATACGGACAAGCGAGGTTGAGCGAATGTCAGGGAATGCGAATTATTCCATCATGATTGTCGATGATCACGATATGGTACGGGCAGGGCTGAAAACATACTTGATGCTGGAGCCCAAATTCGAGGTTGTAGCGGAAGCGAGCAATGGCAAAGATGCGCTTGCCAAGATGGAGAACATGGAGAAGCGGCCGGATCTCGTGCTGATGGATTTGATGATGCCTGTTATGGACGGCGTTCAGACGACGGAAGCGATGATGAAGCTTTATCCCGAGCTGAAGATCGTCATGCTTACGAGCTTTCTAGAGGATGATAAAGTACTTGCTGCGGTTGAAGCAGGAGCTGTCAGCTATGTATTGAAGACGGTATCGGCCGAGGAGCTTATTTACGCCTTGATGGGTGCTGCCAAGGGAATGCCGGTTATGACCGGAGATGTATCCCAGGCATTGACACGTGGGCTGCGCCAACGCTCTGCTCAAGGCGCGGACGAAGGATTGACGGATCGGGAGAAGGAAGTGCTTCTGCTGATCGCGGACGGCATGTCCAATAAGGAGATTGCCGAAGAGCTTCATATTAGTGTCAAAACGGTAAAGACGCACGTAAGCAATCTTCTGATGAAATGCGAGCTTGAGGATCGGACACAGCTTGCTGTCTATACGCATCGCAAAGGATGGGCGAAGCCTCAGTCATAATCTTCCGAGGCTTCCATCGGGCATAATCCCTGTAAGGGCTGGGAACGCTAGTGCTATCAATAGCGAGCAATTACGGCTGTTCGAAGCCGTAATGCAGTCTAAAGGGGATACAAACCATGATTACGCTCCATTCCGATATCGAAGCCAAAGAATATGAATTCGCTGAAGCGAAGGAAAAGCTGAGTAGTGCGCAGTTCACGCTTGGCGGCAACTGGGAATATGACCGTGGTTCATTCGACCGCAGCCTGGATGATGAGCACAAAGTGTGGATTCGGCTGCCTTTTGTCGCGACGGCGGGGTCGATCGACAGTGAACGGGCGGACAACAATGCAACGATACGAATTGGTCAGCCCTATGTTTTGAGACATCTCTATAAAGAAGGAAACGACGAAGAGGCTTCCGTACGCGTCGTTGGAAGTTTATTCGATCAATTCCAATCGCCAACCGATCCTGATGCGCATATCGATCCGAAATGGATCGACAAAGCGAAGCAAGCTCTCTCAGAAGCGGAGCGTCAGCTGCTTTCATAAAATAGACTAGTATAAACCTCTTTCATCCAGTCCGATCGTGTTTCGGCTGTTGTAGAAGAGGTTTTTTGTTATTTATCGTTAGTATTTCATGATCGTTTTAATTCTTTTTAAGTTTGTTTTAAGGTAGAATGTGCATGATAGAGATAACGAAACGGCAGTTAACGATGTGGAGGGGAAGAAAAGTGGACGATCAGAACAAAAAAAATCCTTTTGATGAGTTTTTCGAAAACAAGCCAGAAGGTGAGAAGAGCAGTGAGGCAAAGGCAGACGACCACTACTCAGCGAATCAACACGAGGATGAATACGATCAGGATGGCAACGCGAATGGCGATCCTAATTCCAATAAATCAACCTACTATTACTCCTATGGTCCTTACAAGCCAGGCTCCCAGGATGGTCGCTATAATAGCTTCCGTCAGCAGCCAGAAGCTGGTGACCACACGGAAGAACGTACGGTTAACCAAGACTATCAATCTTCGAATGCGCAGCAAGGGGAAGATGAATTCGAAGAATCGCCAGCGCAAGAACAAGTGGAATACGCAACAATCGAGCAGCCGCAGCATCTGCGTCTGGCGCCGGTATCCGCAGCAGCTCAACCACGCGGCGGCTGGAAGATGAAAGAGAAACGCCGCGGCCGCATGAGAGGCATACTCGCCGCTTATCTGGCTGGTGTCATTACGATCGGCGCACTCATGTATGCAGCAGATACGAACAACTGGTTCACGAATAACGGATCGGCAGCACTGGGCGGCAGCTCGGGTAGCGCGGTAACGGCTTCGGCAAGCGCAGACAATTCCGGTGCCGGTGTATCGAACGCAGCTGATGTCGTGAGACCAAACAATATCGCGAAAATTTTCGAACAGGCAAGCCCAGCTGTTGTAAAAATCGAGACGTATGTGAAGCAGCAGCAGCGTTCAAGCTCTACGGGCAACGGTATGTTCGATGATCCATTCTTCCGTCAATTTTTCGGGGATGACTCGCAAGGACAAAGCAACAATCAACAAGACGACAGCAGTCAGAGCGAGTTGACGCCAGCAGGTATCGGTACCGGATTCTTCTTCGATGAAAGTGGCTATATCCTGACGAACCAGCACGTAATCGCGGATTCCGATGAAATCCAAGTTACGGTTCAAGGCTACGATAAGCCATTCACGGCGAAACTGCTGGGCTCGAGCTACGATCTCGACTTGGCTGTATTGAAGGTTGAAGGCACGCAGGCGTTCCCAACGTTAGCGCTTGGCAGCTCCGATGACATCAACATCGGCGACTGGGTCGTTGCAATCGGCAACCCATATGGCTTCGATCACACGGTAACGACCGGTATTCTGAGTGCGAAAGAGCGCCCGATCGATATTCAAGACGATAATGGAACGCGTAATTATAAGCACCTTCTGCAGACGGATGCTTCGATTAACCCTGGTAACTCCGGTGGTCCGCTGCTCAACTTGCAAGGTGAAGTTGTTGGTATCAACACAGCAGTAAGCTCGCAAGCACAAGGTATCGGCTTTGCGATTCCGACAAGCACGATTAAAGAAGTCGTCGACAGCTTGAAGAACAATCAAGAGATTCCGAAAGCGCCGGTACCTTTCATCGGTATCGAGCTTGCGAATCTGACGGCTCAATATGCGAAACAGCTTGGCCTTGATACTACTGACGGCGTCCTCGTAACTGGTGTATACTATAAATCGCCAGCTTATCTGGCCGATGTTCGCCAATATGACGTCATTACAGGTGTAGATGGCAAGAGCTATGCAACGTCGGATAAACTTGTCGAAGTGATCCAAAGCCATGCAGTCGGTGACAAAGTGGTACTTAACGTTATCCGCGATGGCAAGAAGATCGAACTGACGGTCACGATCGGCGACAAGAACCAATTCTCGACGGAACAACAACAGCAACAACAACAATAATAATGATAATGACGAACGCAGGCCGGCGAATAACCGCCTGCGTTTTTCTACTGTAACGGGAGCGGATGACGATGAGACAACGTATTTTTGTCGTGGATGATGATGAGAAAATAACTTCTTTGCTGCGCCGCAGCTTAGCCTTCGAGGGCTATGAAGTGAACATCGCTAATGATGGCCAAAGCGGCTTGAAGCTGCTGCAGCAGGAAGACCCGGATCTGCTGATTCTGGATGTAATGATGCCTATCATGGACGGCTGGGAAGTGTGCAGACGCGTCCGTGAAGCGGGAAGCAGTGTCCCGGTTCTTATGCTGACGGCGAAAGACGACATTCAAGATCGGGTGAAAGGTCTTGATCTTGGTGCAGACGATTATCTCATTAAACCGTTCGCGCTGGAGGAGCTGCTTGCGCGTGTGCGCGCGCTGCTGCGCCGCAAGCCGGACAAGCAGGAGTCGGACAACCGTCTCCAATTTGAAGATTTGACGCTTGATCTCGATTCTCGTGAGGCACTCCGAAGTGGCAGACGGATTGAGCTGACGGCGAAGGAATTCGATCTGCTTCATCTGTTCATGCAAAATCCACGCCGCGTATTGACGAGAGATTCGATCATGGACAAAATTTGGGGCTACGACTATAGCGGTGAGTCCAACGTGCTTGAGGTCTACATTGCCATGTTGAGGCAGAAGACGGAGACTGGGTCGGAGAAACGGATCATTCAGACTGTTCGCGGTACGGGCTATGTACTCCGTGGGGAAGGCGGCTGACAACATGTCGATTCGACTTCGGCTCACATTATGGTACTCTGGACTGCTAACGGTGACGCTCATGCTGCTCGGCGGTGCCATTTACTTTATTACGTATGTGAATTCGTATGGTGAGGTAAAAAATCGGCTGCAGGATGGGGCCAAGCAGTTGATTGCGGAGAGCAGAGGGGCTTGGGATGGTCGGATTTACCTTAATGAATTAACGAATACCTCCATTCAGAGTGAATTATATGTGCAAGTGGTCAATAAGACAGGCGGGTATATTTTCGACAAAACATCTAATATGACTGCGAGACAGTTAAGTTTCCCGATGCCGGATAAGACGGCTGAGAAGGAGCTTGTCTATCGCACTGTGAAGGTGAAGGGTTATCCATTCATGCTTTGCGAGCTCTCGCTTCTTGATAGCAACAACAATGTGTGGGTTGTTCAGATTGGCGCTTTCACAGGCAGCCAGGCGGACTATCTTTACGATCTACGTACGATTCTAATTATAGCTTCGCTAGCAGCAGTGCTGATCGCATTCACTACAGGATTATTTTTTGCACGTCAAGCATTAAGGCCAATCGAGAACGTCATTCGAGCTTCACGCAAAATCGAGACGGGCTCAGATTTAAGCTACCGAATCCCGAGAGAAACGCCGAATGATGAAATCGGACGGCTGACAGATACACTTAATGGCATGCTAGAGCGATTGCAGACAGCGTACAACGAGCTGGATGATGCCTATAATTCGCAGCGCCGATTCGTTTCGGATGCTTCGCATGAACTTCGGACGCCGCTTACGACCATTCGCGGCAATATCGAGCTGCTGGAGAAAATGTGGCGGCCTATGGTCGACGGCGACAATTTGTCGCCGGCACTTAGCGAAGTGGAAGCGGCACGCGAAGAAATGTCCAGAGAAGCGATGCGAGACATATCGGAAGAAGCGATTCGCATGAGCCGACTCGTCAATGATCTGCTCTCGCTTGCACGCGCGGATGCGGGCTTTGTCATGGAGAAATCCAATCAAGACTTGCTTCCAATCGTAGAGGATGTGTGCAGACGCGCACAGCATTTGCCCCGTAACGCAGAATGGATCATTAATGGTTTCTCTGCACTTGAAGGGGTGCAGGTATACGGCAGTGCGGATTACTTGCGTCAGCTGCTGTTCATTTTTATCGAGAATGCATTCAAATACACGCCTAGCGGTACTGTTGAGATAAGTGCGGTAAGTCGTGAGGATCGAGCGGGCATTATTATACGCGATACAGGCATAGGTATGAATCGTGAAGAGGTACCCAAAATATTCGAGCGGTTCTATCGTGCAGACGTCTCGCGAGGTAAAACAGCGGGAACGGGCCTCGGATTGTCGATCGCCAAATGGATTATTGATGAGCATAACGGCTTTGTCGAAGTGAAGACACGCGAAGGAGAAGGGACGACCTTTACGGTATGGTTACCGGTCGCCTTTTCTCGACACGCTGATTCGGTTATAATGGAGGGAATGGATCGCCGACCAAACTAGCGGGTTTCGGCAGAAAGCAGGTGCTGGAGTATGGAAGTAGTCAAAATATCACCCCGCGGGTACTGCTATGGCGTCGTTGATGCAATGGTGCTTGCGTTGCAAACCGCCAAAAATCAGGATCTTCCTAGACCTATTCACATACTAGGCATGATAGTTCATAACGCACATGTTACGGAAGCGTTCAAGCAGGAGGGCGTTATTACGCTTGACGGCCCGAATCGTCTGGAGATATTGGAGCAGATCGAACAAGGGACGGTTATATTTACAGCACATGGCGTATCGCCTGAAGTAAGGAAGCGCGCTGCAGACAAAGGGCTGACCGTTGTGGATGCAACATGCCCTGACGTTACGAAGACGCATGACCTGATCCGGACGAAGACGGCAGAAGGTTTTGAAATCATTTATATTGGTAAAGGTGGTCATCCGGAGCCGGAGGGTGCTATTGGCATTGCGCCGGAGCATGTTCATTTGATCGAGAAAGAAGCGGACATTGAGAAGCTGAATTTCACGAATGAGCGGCTGCTTATCACGAACCAGACGACGATGTCACAGTGGGATATCCGCGTCATTATTGCGAAGCTGCAGGAGAAGTTCCCGCATGCGGAAGTCCATAACGAGATTTGCCTTGCGACACAGGTGCGCCAAGAGGCAGTTGCCGGTCAGGCTGATCAAGCGCAGCTTGTTATCGTTGTCGGGGATCCCCGCAGCAATAACTCCAACCGTTTGGCTCAAGTTTCGGAAGAAATCGCAGGCGTCAAAGCGTTCCGTATTGCCGATCTTGGCGAACTGGACATCGAATGGCTCAAAGGCTTGGAGCGTGTTGCGGTTACATCCGGCGCTTCGACGCCGACGCCAATTACGAAGGAAGTTATTGCATTTATCGAGCAATTCGATTCGAATGATCCATCTACATGGGAGAAGCGGCGTACGATCAATATGAATAAGCTTCTTCCTACGATTCGCACGAAAACGGCAGGTGCCTAATGAGTGCCGCGAATCGTCGTGCGCAGAAGGGCGGCTCCGTTGAGGGCCGTCGCGCACGCAAGCCGCTGCATTTGAAACGCTGGATTCGCCATAAGTTCATTATGCTGATGCGTGCACCAGGCGGACCGTCCATTGTCGCACTCGGATTTTCGATTGGGATCGCCATCGAGATGATTACGCTGCCTACCTTTGGCCTTGCGTTCTTCCTGATGTTCCCGCTCGTTTATCTGCTGCGTGCCAGTATGGCAGGAGCGCTGGTTGGTTTCGTCGTTGGCAAAATTATTTTCATTCCGATTGCGTTCATCAGCGGAATGATTGGCAGCTGGATTCTTCCAGATCATCTGAGGGTCCATATTCCGTTCTTGCCGCATTTCGTTAACAGATTCATTGCGATCAACTTGAAGTTGATCGTCGGTGGATCCATTAACGGGATCATACTCGGCATTTTGTTCTATTTCCCTGTGAAGTACGGTATTGGGTTCTTCACAGAGCGTAGACGGAGAAACCGGAAACTGAAGCGGGGCAGCGAAACGCCAGCGCCTAAGTCTGTAACCGAACAATAGAAGAAAAGGCTGTAACCAATGTTCGCATTTGGTTGCAGCTTTTTTTGTTAGATAGTGATGGCAGTAACCTTAACATCAGGTAAGTGCAGCTTGTAATGCCAGATTCTAGTGCGAAGGACATACAGGACCGATTATTTTTCAGATTGTGGTTGACGAAAAGAGGCGGCATGCTGTATATTCACTTTAGCGGTTAAAAGCATAAAAGCTTAAAAGCATAAAAGTTAAAAAGCATAAAAGCGTTGAAGTGTGAAAACGCCTGTCCAAACAGGATTGCGAATAGCGGATGCTTCCGATGCAGCTTTTGCTGCCTATCACAAACAAGGAAGCTACCGTAATAAATTAAGGGAGAGATGAAGATGATCGTCATTACGAAATCGAACATTACGGAAGAAAGAATTCAGGAACTGGTTCAAATTATTGAGAAGTCGGGCGTGCAAGCGCATGTATCACGTGGGACGGATCGTACAGTCATCGGTATTATTGGCAAGGCGGAGCCAACGCTTGGCGAGCATCTGCGTCAACTGAAGGACGTCGACAACGTCGTTAAGATTTCGAAGTCCTACAAGCTTGCTAGCCGTGAGTTCCATCCGGAAGATACGGTTATCGATATTAAAGGGGTAAAAATCGGCGGAGACAATCTCGTCATTATGGGCGGACCTTGCGCGGTTGAGTCGCCAGAACAGATCGATGAGATCGCTCGCCTGGTGAAGAACGCTGGCGGCCAAGTGCTTCGCGGCGGTGCCTTCAAGCCCCGTACGGGACCTTACAGCTTCCAAGGCGTTGGCGTTGAAGGGCTGATCATGATGGCAGAGGCAGGCAAGAAGCACGGACTGCTGACGATTACGGAAGTCATGACGCCGGAATACGTAGATGTATGTGCGGAATACGCGGACATCCTGCAAGTCGGCACGCGTAACATGCAGAACTTCGATCTGCTGCGCAAGCTCGGTACAATTAACAAGCCTGTTCTTCTGAAACGCGGCTTCAGCGCTACGTACGATGAATTCCTGAATGCAGCCGAGTACATTCTCGCCGGTGGAAATCCGAACGTAATGCTCTGCGAGCGCGGAATCCGAACGTTCGAGACCTACACGCGCAATACGTTAGACTTGTCAGCTATTCCAGTATTGCAGTCGCTCAGCCATCTTCCGGTCATATCGGACCCAAGTCATGGTACTGGCCGCAGAGAATTGGTTGAACCAATGTCGAAAGCATCGGTTGCAGCCGGAGCGAACGGTTTGATTATCGAAATGCACACCGATCCGGATAATTCGATGACAGGAGACGGCGTACAGTCGCTCTTCCCGGATCAATTCGCAAACTTGCTCAAAGATCTTGAGAAGCTTGCACCTATCGTTGGGAAGCGATTCGACACGACGAAAGAGCCTGCAGAAGCATTTGCTACATGGACCAAATAATACTCAAGGCATATGTTTCCAAAACCGCGAAACCCTTATGAGACAAGGGGTTCGCGGTTTTTTGTTAAGCAAGAACCGTGGCAGAGATGTGAACTTTAGCTAAAACTTGTGAGCAAACCTTACATAAGTACAAAAAATACCTGACATAACTATTGACCATGTAAATCTGTCGGTCTTATAATAGCCACATGGAACGAAAGAAAACTTGAACGATTACTGATCAAACCAACTTTAATGTTCGGAAATGGGAGGATTTTAACATGTCAGTTCAAAACGTATTGAATACAATTAAAGAAAACAACATCGAGTTCGTCGACTTCCGATTCGTTGACCTTGCAGGCCGCGCTCACCACATTACGCTGCCATCCACTGAGGTAGACGCTGATACTTTTGTAAATGGTGTAGCATTTGACGGTTCCTCTATTACTGGTTTCCGTGGTATTGAAAGCTCAGATATGGTAATGATTCCTGACACTGAAACGGCGTACATCGATCCGTTCACAGCTCATAAAACGCTGATCGTAATGAGCAACATCCACACGCCAGAAGGCGATCGTTACGACCGCGACCCACGCTCGATCGCACAAAAAGCAGAAGAGTACCTTCAAACGACAGGAATCGGCACGGCGGCATTCTTCGCGCCTGAGTCCGAGTTCTTCATCTTCGACGATGTTCGCTACGAGAGCGGCATGAATAAATCGTACTTCGAAGTTGATTCGGAAGAAGCAGCTTGGAACACGGGACGTAAAGAAGAAGGCGGCAACCTGGGCTTCAAAGTGCCTGTAAAAGGCGGCTATGTGCCAGTACAACCGGTTGACTCCCAACAAGACATTCGCAGCGAAATGGTTAGCGTAATGCAAGCATCGGGCCTTCGTGTAGAACGTCATCACCACGAAGTATCCACGGCTGGCGCGGGCGAAATCAACTTCCGCTTCGACACGCTGACGAAAACAGCTGACAACCTGCTGAAATATAAATATATCGTTCACAACGTAGCTCACCAATACGGCAAAGTAGCAACGTTTATGCCTAAGCCACTGTTCGGCGACAACGGCAGCGGTATGCATGTTCATATGTCGATCTTCAACGGCGATTCCCCGCTGTTCTACGAGAAAGGAGCATATGCGAACCTGAGCCCGCTTGCTATGAACTTCATGGGCGGCATTCTGCACCATGCACCAGCACTGATCGCGCTGACGAACCCTTCGACGAACTCGTTCAAACGTCTGGTTCCTGGCTATGAAGCACCAGTTAACCTTGTATTCTCCAAAGGTAACCGTTCCGCAGCAGTTCGTATTCCAATCGCTGCTGTTACGCCTAAAGGCTGCCGCATCGAGTTCCGTACACCGGACTCCACGGCTAACCCTTACCTCGCATTCGCAGCAATGCTGCTTGCAGGTCTCGACGGCATCAAACGTAAAATCGATCCAGTGGCACTTGGTTATGGTCCTTTCGACACAAACATCTACCATCTGTCGGATGAAGAAAAACGTGAAATCCGCAGCGTTCCAGGTACGCTCGACGAAGCGCTCAACGCACTCGAGGCTGACTATGAGTTCCTGACGGAAGGCAACGTCTTCACGAAAGATTTCATCGACAACTATGTATCGGTTAAACGCAAAGAAGCACAAGCAGTAGCAGTGCGCATTCATCCACACGAGTACGAACTGTACTTCGGCTGCTAATCTTATTGCAATCATTCGTTTATCAAAGCGGACCCTCGGGTCCGCTTTTTGCGTACGACCTTGGTCTTGATGGCAAATAACGCAAAATTCGTCTGAATGTAACGGACTGAGTAGACGTTATATACGAAATATTATCGATGTTTAACATGTAACGGATCAGAGAGACGTTATTGACACCATTTTGAGGTGAAAACCGAAGGTTCACCATAAATAAGGTCGCTGTGATCCGTTAAAAATAAACAGACTGCGTAACCCTGTAAATAGCGTCTGTAGGATTCATTACAGGTCGAATACATCATGAACTCGCGTATCAATAGTTATTTCTCGAACAAAAGGTGTGCCCCAAAGGGCACACGACTCTTATCGCGCAGAACCTCAGCTGCATCCTGCCAAGGGTCTGAACTCATCGAAGGTCCGACTCGATTCTGCCAACATGGCAAGTAATCTTAGCATCGACTCGAACAAAAGGTGTGCCCCAAAGGGCACACGACTCCTATCGCGCATTATCATACCTTCACCAACGTCTCTCCCACGACAACCTTCCGGGGTCCAGGGGGCGGGAGCCCCATGGGGTCCTCCCTAGCAGGGAGGATTTAGAGGTGGGTAGAATAATTGAAAAATCGGGGTTAAAGAGGCAGCGTCCCTTAAACTCCTCCCAACAAGGAGGAATCAGACGGGTGAAATCCTAAAATCCGAATGATTTTTACAAGATAATATAGTTTGTTCGACTTTTAGACACTTGATGCATGAGCTTAAACTTGCTATCATAACCATATCCAAACGGAAACGGACATGCTTCATCTCGGAGAGAAACAGGGGAGAGGCTTTCATTTCTGAAAATGATGACAGGAGTGTGTACGGTGACGAAACGCGCATTTAACTTTAACGCTGGACCAGCAGCACTGCCGCTTGAGGTACTGCAGCAGGCACAGGAGCAATTCGTAGATTACCATGGAGCAGGCATGTCCATTATGGAGATGTCCCACCGCGGCGCGCTGTACGAGCAAGTGAACAATGAGGCGCAATCGCTGCTTCGCGAATTGTTCAATATTCCGAACAATTACAAAGTACTGCTGCTTCAAGGCGGCGCAAGCACGCAATTTGCTTCCATTCCAATGAACTTCCTTCGTCCAGGCACGACAGGCGCTTATGTAGCGACGGGCAGCTGGGCGGAAAAAGCATATAAAGAAGCGAAACTGTTCGGCGAGACGGCTATCGTGGCATCGTCGGAAGCGGACAAATTCAACCGTATCCCAGACGTATCGTCGCTGGTTCTGCCAGAGAACGCAGCTTACCTGCACGTGACGTCGAACGAAACGATCGAAGGTACGCAGTATCAATCGTATCCTGATTCGGGCAATGTGCCACTGATCGCGGATATGTCGAGTGATATTCTGTGCCGTCCGGTTGACGTGTCGAAATTCGGCATGATCTACGCAGGCGCTCAGAAGAACCTTGGTCCATCGGGTGTAACGATTGTTATTCTCCGTGAAGATCTTGCACAAGACAGCCCTAAAACGATCCCTACGATGCTTCGTTACGACACGCATGCGAAGAACGATTCGTTGTACAACACGCCTCCTTCGTTCTCGGTATACATGGTTAGCCTGGTACTGAAATGGCTGAAGGAAAAAGGCGGCGTTGCTGCAATGGAGCAATACAACCGCGACAAAACGAACCTTATCTATAACGCAATCGATAACAGCGGCGGCTTCTACCGCGGATTCGCGCAACCAGAGAGCCGTTCGATTATGAATCTCACGTTCCGTCTCCAATCCGAAGAGCTCGAGAAGCTGTTCGCGAAGGAATCGGAAGCAGAAGGCTTTGTTGGTCTCAAAGGCCACCGCAGCGTAGGCGGTCTCCGCGCTTCGACATACAACGCGGTTCCACTCGAAAGCTGCCAAGCACTCGTGCAATTTATGGCTGAATTCCAGAAGCGCCACGGCTAAGCGTCCGCAAGCTTCTAATAGAACGACAACAACCGCCCTTTTCTCCCAACCGGGGGAAGAGGGCGGTCTTCTGTCATGCATAGGCTAGATCGTTGCTTGCGTAGGTGAAGGTGGTTCGGCTGCTTGCGGTCCTGTCAGCTTATAGCCGACATTGCGAATCGTAATAATGTATTCCGGGCTGCGCGCATTACGCTCGATCTTGTCACGAAGGTGGCTGACATGAACGTCAACGATACGCGTGTCGCCGAGGAAATGATAATCCCATACGCCATGCAGCAGCTGTTGGCGGCTGAGCACTTTACCGCGATGGCGGCACAGGAACAGCAGCAGCTCGAATTCTTTTGGCGTCAGCTCGATCGCTTTGCCGTCGATGCGCACTTCACGCTGCTCAGGCAGAACGGTCAACCGGCCGTATTCGTAGACGACAGGCTCGCCTGCGCCTGGGAGTGACTGCGTGCGGCGAAAGATCGCTTGAATGCGTGAGATAAGCTCTTGCGGGCTGAACGGCTTCGTCATATAATCATCCGCGCCATTGTCGAGGCCGGCGATTTTGTCTGTAACGTCCTGCAGAGCAGTGAGCATAATGATGGGCACTGCATTATTTTGACGACGAAGCTCACGGCATACTTGGATACCGTCCATCTTAGGCAGCATCAGGTCGAGAACGATGAGATCAGGACGGAATGGCTTCAGCAGTTCGAAAACGGCTTCTCCGTCGTGAACGCAGCGTACATCGTAACCTGCCAGCTTCAGATTGAACTCAATAAGCATCGAGATGGATGGTTCGTCATCGACGATCAGGATTTTCTTCTTGGTCATCGGCTAAGGCTCCTTCTTACAGATATATTTAGCGGTAACAATTCATTGGTTAACGAAAAACATCGATGAATGATCGGTTATGTTGCTTCATTATGAGGCAGTACCGTACGCGCAGCATTATGGTAACGTTAAGCGGATGTAAAAATGTTACTCATAAATTGTAAACAAATAGAAGTAGTTCAAAAATAGTGAAAGGGGACAAAATTCCCAATGCCATTCCATATCGTATTAGTTGAGCCGGAGATTCCGGCAAATACAGGCAATATCGCTAGAACCTGCGCTGCGACGGGGACGCATCTGCATCTGGTTCGGCCGCTTGGCTTTCGTACGGACGACGCGACGCTGAAGCGCGCGGGTCTGGATTATTGGTATGCTGTAAATTTGACGTATTACGACAGCTTTGACGAAGTGAAGGAACGGTTCCAAGGACACCGCTTCTTCATGGCAAGTACACGCGCAACACATCGCTACAGTGATTTTGAATATCGAGATGGAGACTTGTTTGTTTTCGGTAAAGAAACGAAAGGGCTTCCGCAGCAGCTGCTCGACGATCATCCGGATACGCTCATTCGGATGCCGATGACGGATAAAGTGCGTTCGCTCAATCTGGCTAACTCGGCTGCAATCGTTGTGTATGAAGCGCTTCGGCAGAATGATTTTCCAGGTTTGTTCGATAAATAAGCTACAGCAGAGGTAGAATGTCATAATTATTGCAGGATTTTAAGAAATAACGGATGTGGGAAGGAAAAGCTCGAAAACCATCGAAAGTTAATAAAGCATAGGTTTCTCAAAGCTGGTTGCGAATGAAGACATTAGGGGTGAAGGAACATGAAACCGGCAGGTGTTGTTCGGAAGGTTGACCAATTGGGCCGTATTGTACTGCCTAAATCGCTGCGTAAACGGTATTCAATGAACGAGGGAGATCCTGTCGAAATTTTGGTGCAGGGTGACCATATTATTCTGGAGCGCTACCGTCCAAGATGCGTATTCTGCGGTAACATGGAAGAGGTACGTGAGTTCAAGGACCGTTATCTGTGTGCAGAATGTGTAACGGAGATGAGTCAGCTTCGTCGATAATAATTGAGAACGTTGTTATTGCGATCAACAAAAATAGCGGTGCATGGAGAGTGAAGCTCCCTGCGCCGCTATTTTGCGTTTACTTATGGTCGAATTACAAGCCCTTCGTTTTATCGTCATTGTAAGACGCTGTCAGGATTGCTACGACGAACAATACCATGGTAGTGAGTACGATAAGAAATTTGATCGACATCACGCACACCTCCAATTATTGTTTTTATTATAACCAACCTATTGGAAAAAGAAAACGATTATAATTGTGAACAACTTGTTACGAGTCGGATTTTCGATATTGCTGCGGCGACAATCCCGTATGCTTCTTGAACACTTTGCTAAAATATTTTTCATCCGTATATCCGACTATTTCAGCGATGTCTGCAACCTTATACGAGCGGTTCGCAAGCAGCTTCGTTGCATGCTCCATCCGGTGCCGTTCGACATATTCGGACAGCGTTACGCCGGTCTCCTGACGGAACCGACGGGAGACGTATTCCCTGCTTAGGAAGAAACGTGCAGCAAGCTGCTGGAGAGACAGATCCTCCTGCAAGTGACGCTCAATATATTCGATCATATCGGCGATTACGCTGCGTTCCTGTCGTTGCAGACGAGCCATCGCTTCCGCATGCTCAAGCAGCCGCTCAAGCCAATGCTGCTTCGTTCGTTCAAGAGATAGCGTGCCGTGATCATCATAGATGAAGGGGAGCGAGAACGGCTGAACAAGCGATTTCTCCTGCTCTTCATTGTCTCGATGCTGCCATCTTGATGCGGCAATGTCGAGCTGCTTCTGCCAGCGCTCCACTTGAAGCGGGCTGATGACAGTCAACTTGCTTGCTGCACGGAACCAAGGTTCTAGTGTGGCACGCAGTGAAGGCTCGTCTCGACCGAGCAGCGCAAGCCGGATCGGCTCAGCAAGCGTTGTCAGGTCCGGCAGCGGAGAGGCCGCGGCTTCCTGCGCTTGTGCGGCAGCAGAAGCTTCGCTCCAGACAGCTGTGCCGCCATCCGCCAACAGATTGCGGCTTAGACAGCCTCGTCTTGCAGATTCAACTGCATCTGCAGCACTTTGCGGGAAGGGCAATACACGGCTCAATCCAGCGTAAAAGGGCATATCGAATGTGTTCCGCAGCGCCTGAACGAGTTGTTCCGTACATCCTTCACAGCATTGACCGTTGTTATCCTGCTGCCAGAAGAGCACGATAAGCTCCTCGGGATCAGAAGGGGAGCGGAAAGCACAGCCATTGCACCATTCGTTCACAATGAAATCGTTCAGCACGTTCTGCAGGGCGAAGACGGCTAAATCGCGATCGCCGCCAAATCGCCGGAGCAGCTTGTGCATCACTGCATGGAGCGGGAACAAGGCAGCTCGGCATTCTGATGCGCTGGCGATCTTCGGAAACTGATCCGCCAGCTGCCGAATAATCGCCTCTGTCTCGCTATGCTTGGGCGCAATGAGCTGGCCGAACAAATAATCACGGTACACAGGCTTGTACTGATTCATCGTAATGCCTTGCTCGATCTTCTTGATCCGTTCTTGTTCCTCTTGCTGCCGAAGCTCGATTGCCCGGTGAACGGCGGTGAGCAGCTGCGCGGGATCAATCGGCTTAAGCAAATAATCGATTCCGCCGTGCTTGAGCGTGTGGCGGACATACTTAAAATCGTTATAACCGCTAATCACGATCAGTTTGGCATCGGGCTCATTGTCGCTGACCCATTCGATAAGCTGCATCCCATCGCTCAGCGGCATATGCATATCCGTAACGATAATAGCGGGATGCTTCTGAGCAATCATGACTTGTGCTTCTGCGCCATTCTCGGCTTCGAGCAGTTCGGTTACACCGAGCTGCTCCCACGGGACAAGCAGCTTCGCGGCCTCGCGCGCATGCTGCTCATCATCAACGATCAGGACAATCATAGCTGCACCTCCTCATTCGAATCCTGCCGAATCGGCACATGCAGCGTGATACGTAGTCCGCCGCCTGCGCCACCTTCGAGTGTCATGCTTGCTTCTTCACCGCAATTGAGCCGCAGCCGCGACAATACATTGGACAAGCCAATATGCTCTTGATCGCTGCGCTCCGATTGTTGATGGATCAGCGTTCGGAGCTCATCCAATCGGCTGTCTGGGATTGGAGGCCCGTCATTCTCAACGCTGATGAGCAGCTGCTCATCACGGCGCAAGGCTTGAACGGTTACGCGCAGGACACCGCCTGCAGGATCGAAGGCGTGCTTAAACACATTTTCTGCGAGTGGCTGTAAAATCATGCGTGGAACGGGAAGTATCCCCGTACCCGGTGCCATATCAATCGTATACTGCAGCTTATCGCCGAACCGCTGCTGCTGCAGCTCCAGGTATGCCGTCGTATGTTCAATCTCCTGCGCCAGCGCTACAGGCTTGTTTGAACCACTCATGGAATAGCGCATCAGCTTGCCGAGCAGCATGACGAGCTGATATACGCCAGGTGCGCCGCTTTGAAGGGCTGAGGTTCCGATCATCTGCAAAGCGTTGTATAGAAAATGCGGCTGAACCTGCGCTTGCAGCGCCTTCAGCTCATTGGTCTTATTCGCGATCTCCAGTCGATACTCGCGCAGGACGAGGTTGTTGATCGTCTCCATCATGAGTCGGAAGCGGCGTGCAAGTGCGCCGATCTCGTCGGTTCGATTGAGACGGATATCGATGTCGAGCTCGCCGGATTGAATTCGGTTTGCATATTCGGTCAGCTTGCGAATTGGCGACGTAATCCAGAAGGAGATAAGCACCGCCACGATCGCAACGATAATGGCCGAGATGGTTAAGACGACCGTATTCACCATCGTAACCTGGCGTGTGCCGGCTTGCAGCGTCGAGTTCGGAATAAGCTTAACGAGCGTCCAGTCGAGACCGTTCAATTCTAACTGATCATATACATAAACGCCGCGGAACGTATCGCTGTTTGCGACCGAGGATCCGCTTCCCTTGATCGTCCGAAGAAGCTCCTTGCCGGTTGTATCCTGCCAGCTCAAGCCAATCTCAGCGGAGGTTGGACCATAAACAACCGTGCCGTCCTTGGACAGCAGGTACAGCTGTTCTTTCGTATTGTCATAGAGCTGCTGGCAGATGGCGTCGATGATCGATGTATTAATATCAATGGACAGTGTTCCGATCTGTACGTCGGATGGAATTGCAATGATTTTGCGATGAATCGAAACGACACGCTTGCTAACGGAATAAGGCGGCTGCAGAATGCCGTAATCACCGCTTTTATGGGTGGGCTCGAACACGGGAGCTACGCTCACCTGCTCCAGCAGATACGCATTGCTGGGCTGCGGCTGATCGGTTTTCTTTTTGTTGCCGCCGACAATAACGTATCCGCGTCCTGCCTTCGCTGCATGCAGGTAGACTTGATGCACTTCCTTCACAGCGACAGCGATGGATTGAAGGCTTGTATATATTTCCTGCTCGGACAAGTAGTCCTCGCGGCCCTGTTCAAGGATGCGATACAGCGTGTCGCCGCCGCCTGTCGTTCCGTTGTAAACAAGCAGTGAAGCCTGCGTCACCGTCGTCATGTAATGCTCGAGATTCGTCTTGCCCTGATACAGCAAATTCGCTGCGGTTTTCACCTTGTCGTCGGTTACGATGGAGGATGTTCGCAGGTTCGTAATGATAATGGAAGCAGTCAACGGCAGGGTGATCGCAAGCAGCAGGAAGATGACCAGCTTGGCGCGCAGACTGCGGCGCAGGGCGTGTAACCGCATTCAACCTTCTCCTTCGTAAATGTAATGATGACGTCGATTAGGACATGAGTATGAATATTGGCTATTATAGAGATTGTCCATTCAGATATCAATATGTTCCACCTTTGAGGTCATTGTCGTCGGTGTGCACGTTGTTGCGCATTCCCTATACTAAGCTTACAAAGTAAGTGATAGGGGGACATTGACAATGACTAGAAAATGGTGGCTGTCCAG
This sequence comes from Paenibacillus cellulosilyticus, assembly GCF_003182255.1. Classification (GTDB taxonomy): domain Bacteria; phylum Bacillota; class Bacilli; order Paenibacillales; family Paenibacillaceae; genus Paenibacillus_T; species Paenibacillus_T cellulosilyticus. Next base: position 42,938 of record NZ_QGTQ01000020.1, read on the forward strand.
CTGGCTGCAGCAGCTTGTGTTTACAGGACCTGCGACAGCGGCTTTTGCAATTATAGTGCTGCTTCCGTTCTTCTTGGGAATGTATTATGCCTTTACCGATTGGAACGGCGTCGCCGATACGGCTTCCTTCGTCGGTTTCGACAATTTCAAGGCGGCGGTACAGGATGAAGGATTCCGGAATTCCTTCCTGTTTACGGCCAAGCTGACAGCGGCGGCTGTCATACTAACGAACGTACTAGCTTTCCTGCTGGCATTGCTGCTGACGCAGCCGCTTCGGATGCGCGGAGCGCTCCGGACTGTATTTTTCCTGCCGAACGTAATCGGGGGCTTGCTGCTCGGCTTCATCTGGCAGTTTATATTCGTCAAAGGGTTCGCGGCCATCGGCACGGCAACGAACTGGCATCTGTTCAATCTGCCGTGGCTCGGAGACGAGTCGACTTCCTTCTGGGCGATCGTCATCGTGAGCATGTGGAGCGGTGCGGGGTATTTGATGGTCATCTACATTGCGGCGATGATCAATGTACCGAAGGAGCTAAATGAAGCAGCGTCGATCGATGGAGCGAACGCGCTGACGAGACTGCGCCACATTACGCTTCCGCTCGTTATGCCGGCTATCACGATTGGCTTGTTCTTGTCGCTCTCCTGGTCGTTCAAGGCATTCGACGTCATCCTGTCGCTGACGAAAGGCGGACCATTCAATTCGACGCAGTCGGTTGCGCTTAACATCTACGCAGAGGCATTCCAGAACAACCGTTATGGACTGGGTACGGCGAAAGCGCTCATCTTCTTCCTCGTTGTCGCTGCGATTACGACGGTTCAAGTACAGCTGACGAAGAAGCGGGAGGTGCAGGCTTAAGATGAAGACAATCAATCGTACCCTGCGTGCACGTACGTGGACGCTGGAGGGAGCAGCAGTTCTGCTCGCACTTGTGTTCTTGGTTCCGTTTTATTTTCTACTCGTCAACTCGGTTAAGCCATATGCCGATATACTGCTAGATGCGGCGGCGCTGCCGAAAGCGCTGAATTGGCACAACTATTCGAAGGCGTTCGATGTAATGAACTTCCCACGAGCGTTCCGCAACTCATTCGTTATTACGGTTAGCAGCATTCTTGGTCTGACCCTGTTCGGCTCCATGGCCGCTTACCGGATGGTTCGCAAGCCCAACTTGTACAACCGCATTTTGTTTGCCGTATTCGTTGCAGCGATGGTTATTCCGTTCCAGTCGATCATGATTCCGCTCATGAAGGTAGGCAGCTGGTTCCACCTCGTGAACAGCATTCCAGGAATCTGGGTATGCTATATCGGCTTCGGCTCGTCCTTGACGATCTTTCTCTACCACGGCTTCGTGAAGTCGATCCCGCTGGAGATCGAAGAAGCTGCTGTTGTAGACGGCTGTTCGCCATACGGAGTGTTCTGGCGTATCGTGTTCCCGCTGCTCAAGCCAATGACGATGACGATTATTATCCTGAACAGCTTATGGATCTGGAATGACTTCCTGCTTCCGCAGCTGATGCTCAGCCGTGCAGGACTGCGGACGATTCCGCTGTCGACGTTCTCCTTCTTCGGTCAATATACGAAGCAATGGGATCTCGCATTGGCGGGTCTAGTAATGGGCGTACTGCCGATTGTGCTCTTCTTCCTGTTCCTGCAGAAGCACATTATCGAAGGCATTACAGCAGGTTCGGTTAAGGGATAGTGTGATCAAATATCAACAAATTCCACCTTTTTGTTCAATGTGGTCGGTGTGACCGAGGAAACCGGTTCGCTATACTGAGATTGTTCGAACAAACGCGAGATCAAACAGTTCTTGGATTTTTAAGAAAAAAAGGGAGGCTCTTTCTATGAGAAAAACATCGCTTATCCTAATGTCCTGCGTACTGGCTGGTGCTTTGGCAGCATGTGGCGATTCATCCAAGAAGACAGATACGAGCACAGACACTAGCACGGGTACAGCAACGAATCAGACGGAAAACCAAGATAACAAAGAAGCAAGCGGCGAACCGGTTACGATTCATATGTTCCAATTCAAGGTCGAAATCGCGGAAGCGCTTAATCGTTTGAAAGACGAATATGAGAAAACACATCCAAACGTCAAGCTCGATATCGAGACGGTGGGCGGCGGTGCAGACTATGGCGCGGCGCTTAAAGCGAAGTTCGCTTCCGGCGAAGAGCCAGATATTTTCAACAACGGCGGCTTTAATGAAATGGAAACGTGGCTCAGCCATCTGGAGGACCTGTCCGATCAGCCTTGGGTTTCCGACGCAGTCGATGTTGCGAAAGAGCCAATGACGAAGGACGGCAAAATCTACGGCATGCCAATGAATCTCGAAGGCTACGGCTTCGTATATAACAAAGATCTGTTTGCGCAAGCGGGCATCACGACGGTTCCGAAGACGATCACGGAGCTGGCGGATGCAGCGAAGAAGCTGAAAGACGCGGGCATTACGCCTTTTGCTAACGGCTATCAAGAATGGTGGATTCTCGGCATTCATAACTTCAACGTTGCCGTTGCGAACCAAGATGATCCGAAGGGCTTTGTAGACGCGATGAATGCTGGCACGGGCAAAGTGGAAGGCAACGCTGTATTCGATCAATGGACGAACCTGCTTGATCTGACGCTTGAGTACAGCAATCCGAACCCGCTGACGACGGACTACAACACGCAAGTAACGCTGTTCGCTTCCGGCAAAGCGGCGATGATGCAGCAAGGCAACTGGACGCAAGTGCAAATCGATGGCATCAACCCGGACTTGAACCTTGGACTCATGCCAATGCCAATCAGCGATGATGCAGCGAAAAATGACAATCTGTATGTTGGCGTTCCGAACAACTGGGTAATTAACAACAACTCGAAGGTGAAAGCAGAAGCGAAGGAATTCCTGAACTGGCTCGCAACATCGGATATCGGCAAAAAGTATACGGTTGAAGAGTTCAAGTTCATCCCTGCGTTCAAGTCGGTTGAAGTGAAAGACCCAGCCATTCTCGGCGACATTGCCAATGACGTTATTGCCTACAGCAAAGAAGGCAAAACGAAGAGCTGGAACTGGTTCAGCTACCCAGAAGGTCTGACGCAAGAGCTTGGCTCCGCAATGCAAGCGTACATCGCGAAGAAGCTGGACAAAGCAGCATTCTTCGAAACCGTAGATAAGAGCTGGAGCAATCTGGCGAAGAAATAAAATAGGTTATAGCTGAAGACGTTCCGTTACCGCGTATGATGTGGTAACGGAACGTTTTTTGCGTTTATCGGCTAAGGGGGCGATGGGTGTGGCGGAACGGTTCTCGATGGGTGACGCGGCGGAGCCTATTTCGTTGGCGGAAGATGATATGGCGCTGGAGCTGGTGCCATGGGATGCGCTTCGGGTCGCTGCGGCGAGGGTGAATGCGTGGTTTGAGGATTGTGCGGAAGGCAGGGCGTTTGGGGAAGATACTGAGGATCGGCTGGCTTCGCTGCGTGAGTGGATTGCGGAACGGATGCGGAAGCGGAGCATGGTGTCGGTGGTAGAGGATGGGATTGTGCTGACCAGCGGGTTGGAGCAGTCGTTGGAATGGGTGGTTCGTAGGCTGACAGTGTCTGGGGACGCGATGTTAGTTGAGCGACCAACGGGATTGGCAGGACTGTCGGTGTTGGTGCGATGTGGGGTGCAGGTGATTGGGGTGGATTGTGATGACCAAGGCGTGCAGGTGGAAGAGCTGGAGAGATTGCTGGCAGGTGAAGGTGCGGCTTCCGTGAAGCCTCGCTTGTTGTACGTTGCGCCTACGTACGGTGATCCGACGGGGCGAGTGTGGAGCTTGAAGCGGCGGCAGGAGGTGCTTGGTTTGTGTCGCGCTCATGGAGTTTGCATAATCGAGGATGATTCGTGCGGAGAGCTGAAGTTTCATGGAGATGCACCCGGTGTACCGACATTGTATGCGTTGGCAGGAGAGGCGGGCGGTGTGGTGTATGTCAGCAGCTTCGAGAGCATTGTTGCGCCTTCGGTGCAGGTTGGTTGGGTTGCGGGGAAACGGACGATGATGGTTGGACTTGGTGTGGGTACTGGTGAGTGTTGTTTGGAAGAAGGGGAGGAGGTTGATTCAGCTGATGCTGAAGCCTGTGTAAGGAACCAGTTGGTGCTGGCTGAGCTGCTGATTGATTTCGATCTCGATGCACATGTGAGGAGGCTTGCCGATACCTATCGTGAGCGAATGTACGCGATGCAGCGGCAGCTGCGAATCCAACAGATCGCGGGCGTGACATGGTCGGAGCCGGAAGGCGGCAAGTTTCTCTGGCTGACGCTGCCGGATGGGCTGGACGCCGACGCGCTGCGGCGATTAACGATGATAATGGGTGTGGATATCGCTCCAGGGAGTCAATTCTATGCAGGTGAGGCTATGCGGAATAGGGTGAGGTTGTGTTTTACGGGCTGCAGCGTTGAACAGATTGAGCGGGGAATAGAGATTGTCGGTGAAGCGATAAGAGATTTTACTGGGCGGTGGAGTGACGGGTGAGAGATGTGCGGCCGCTCCGATGGCAGATCATTCTTCCGGTCGCTGACGCTTCTCCAACGGCAGCTATTTAAGACAAGTACTAGAAAAATTAACGTAATGCTTCGCCATAATAAACATGAAAATGAAGATGTTTGGAGTCCTGATACTTACCTAAGTTTGTCAGCACACGGCATGCGCCATGCTCAGCCTGAACTTGAGACGCCGCTTTTTTAACCACATCCATCAACTCAATTAAGAGATTATTATCGTTTTGCTCCAAGGTTAGTAGAGACGGAATGTGCCGTTTCGGAATCACAACAATATGAATGGGATAGAAAGGGCGAGTGTGATGATAGGCTAGAACGTTATCCGTCTCCCATACTTTCTGTACCGCTGTCCGACCACTTAACACTTCATCGCAGTAGAAATCCTCCGTCATCACTAACCCTCCACAAGTGCTGTTTCCCTTTTATTAACACTAATTTTGATTGTTCAAACTCTATCTCCTCGGGGACGGATGCTAACGGTTGCCATAGAGGCTATGTCGTGATTCTGTAAGTATCTAAGTTTTTAACGGTTGCGCTAGAGCTTACTTAGCTCGAAAATGGGGCTTTCAAATATAAAATAAGCAAATAATCCCACCCGCAACCGTTAGCGTTTGCAATGGGCTATTTCTATCTAAATAAGCGCTGAGGGAACCGTTAGCGCCGTCTTTACTGGGTCGGTACCCAGAAAGGAGGGAGTGTATTGAAATTTCATTACGCGAGTCAGGTTATAAGACGAGCGACCAAACCTATTTTAAACAAGAGGCATGGAGGCACCCGTAAAGCGAAGGGGCGGAATTGTTCTGGAGAAACGATTAGCATATGCTTCCGATGCAGCTTTCCTCCGGAAAGCTTTTAGGTCGCCTTTGTCACTCGGATTGTTACCTATTCTGATCTACTCTAATCAGAACAATCCGAGGACAACAGCGATCGGAAGAACATTCCGCGCCGCAGTGGGCTATAGCACCAACGTATCTCTCCCGCCAGTAACTTTCTACTTACGCGAGTCAGGTTATAAGACGAGCGACCAAACCTATTTTAAAAAGGAGGCATGAAGGCACCCGTAAAGCGAAGGTGCGGAATTGTTCTGGAGAAACGAAGTGGTCGCCTTTGTCACTCGGATTGTTACCTTTTCTGAATTTATATAATCAGAACAATCCGAGGACAACAGCGATCGGAAGAACATTCCGCACCGAAGCGGGCTATAGCTCAAACGTATCTCCCCCGCCAGTAACCTAAACCTTCTCCGGTTTCCTTTTCCTACTTCTCTTCTTCGGCTTCACCATATAATCACTTGCATTTTCACTTGCCTTAGCACTTTCACTTGGCTTAGAACTTTCACTTACCTCAACATCAACAGCCACCGCTGCCTCCTGCGCCGGCCATCCGGCAATCACTTCCGCATGCTCCGTCAGCGCCGCCGTACCTTTCACGGTGAGCCGATATATGCCTCGTTCTGCCCGCTCAAACCAGCCATAATAATTCGTCCGCAGCATCTCCCCGGCCTTGCTATTGCTCGTCTGCCGAGCAAGCGAAGCGGGCGAGGCTGGGCCATGGCGCAGCGCGTCAGCCATGCGGAGGCACTTCTCCCGGTAGGCGGTCATTAGCTTGCGCTTCGTACTGCCGCCGACATTGTAGTCGCCTGAGCGCTCACGGAACTCGCGAAGCAGTCGATCATGACGCTTGGCCCGGTAACGGGCTCGGGGCGGATCGCCTGGTTCGCACAACATTTCGACGAGCGCTGGTTTTGTTTTGAACAACGTAACGGTCATTAGTCCGAGTCCCAGCATCCGGCACAGCTCCGTAATGTCGCCGAAGCGCTGGTTAACGGCGCCGCTCTTCTTCCGATTACGCTCCACGACGAGCGTGACCAACGGATTCATACGCAGCCGTTCCACACCTTGCAGCAGCAGTGCGAGATTGAACGTTCGTTTCATTTCTACAATTATAACTTCTTCTTCGATATCCATGCCGTCTTCGGTCTCGGCTCCAGGCTTGATTGCAACGAGATCGCAATGCAGCACTTCGCCTTTCACTTCGTAACCTTGCGCCTCGAAATACCGCTTCACCGGCTCGTACAATTCCGCCTCTTCCTTTACAGCCATCCCGTCTTCCTCCTGTTCCCCAATGCAGCCGTCCGTGTCCTCTGCAGGAACACCTATTCGTATTAGTCGAGTTTCATTATAGGAGAACGAATGCGGTGTGTCGAGCGTTAGCGAATAGTCGTCTAAAAAAGTGGTCAATTTCCTGCTCGGCTACGCATAGGAATGTAATACTTCATAATCAGCATCTAGGCACGGTGGGCGGTACAGAGAAATCCCAAGGCGGAATCAGGGATAGGGCAGATCGCGAGCGATGGGAGGAGGCAAGGCATGGATATATTCAAACGGTTATCAGAGTATCGAGCAGAGAGTGATAAGCTTGCCTGGACAGGGACGTTCAAAGAGTATGTAGACCTGTTGAGAAATGATCCGACACCGGCCATGACCGCGCACGCCAGGGTGTACGATATGATTGAATCGTATGGCGTCGAGGAGGTAGGCGGGCATAAGCGATACCGCTTCTTCGAGCAGGAAATATTCGGCCTCGATCGTGCGATCGAGAAGCTGGTTGAGGAGTATTTTCATTCGGCTGCCAGACGACTGGATGTTCGCAAAAGAATTTTGCTGCTCATGGGTCCAGTCAGTGGCGGTAAATCAACGATTGTTACGATGCTCAAACGCGGTCTAGAGCAGTATTCGCGTGAACAGCGCGGTGCTGTCTTCGCCATCAAAGGGTGCCCGATGCATGAAGATCCGCTGCATCTCATCCCACATGAGCTTCGTCAAGAAGTTGAACGTGAGCTTGGTGTACGTATTGAAGGAAGTTTGTGCCCATCCTGCCAGATGAGGCTGAGGACGGAATTCAACAACGACATCGAGAACGTACAAGTAGAAAGGGTCATCGTCTCGGAGGAAAATCGCGTCGGTATCGGCACATTTAGCCCTTCGGACCCGAAATCGCAAGATATCGCTGACCTGACGGGCAGCATCGATTTCTCGACGATTACCGAATTCGGTTCCGAATCCGACCCGCGTGCTTATCGGTTCGATGGAGAGCTGAACAAAGCAAACCGCGGTCTGATGGAGTTCCAAGAGATGCTGAAGTGCGATGAGAAGTTCCTGTGGAACTTGCTGTCACTGACGCAGGAAGGCAACTTCAAAGCCGGTCGGTTTGCGTTGATCTCAGCGGATGAGCTCATCATTGCGCATACAAACGAATCGGAGTACAAAGCGTTCATCGCCAACAAGAAGAATGAAGCGCTTCAATCACGGATGATCGTCATGCCGATTCCATACAACCTGCGAGTGACGGACGAAGAAAAAATCTATACGAAGTTGATTGCGCAGAGCGACATGAAGCACATTCATATTGCGCCGCATGCTTTGAAGGCCGCGGCGATATTCTCAATACTTACTCGTCTAAAAGAGACGAAGAAGCAAGGCATCGACATCGTGAAGAAAATGCGCATGTACGATGGCGAAGAGGTTGAAGGCTTCAAAGAAGCCGATCTGAAGGAAATGCAAAGCGAGTTTATCGAGGAAGGCATGTCCGGCATCGATCCTCGTTATGTCATCAACCGAATCTCAAGCGCTTTGATCCGCCAAGACCTTCAGTGCATTAACGCACTCGACGTGCTGCGTGCCATGAAGGAAGGACTTGATCAGCATCCGTCGATCACGAAGGATGAGCGCGAGAAGTATTTGAACTTCATCTCGATCGCCCGCAAAGAGTACGACACGCTGGCGAAGAAAGAAATTCAGAAGGCGTTCGTCTACTCGTTCGAAGAGTCCGCTCGCACGTTGTTCGAGAACTATCTCGACAACATCGAGGCTTACTGCAATTGGACGAAAATCAAGGACCCGCTCACGGGCGAGGAGCTTGATCCGGACGAAAGACTGATGCGTTCCATCGAGGAGCAAATCGGCGTAAGCGAGAATGCGAAGAAAGCGTTCCGCGAAGAGATTCTGATCCGTATCTCCTCGTACTCGCGCAAAGGCAAAAAGTTCGACTACTCGAGCCACGAGCGTCTGCGTGAAGCGGTTGAGAAGAAGCTGTTCGCCGATTTGAAGGATATCGTGAAGATTACGACGTCCACGAAAACGCCGGATGAGACGCAGCTGAAGCGGATCAACGAAGTAACGAAACGTCTGATCGACGACCACCATTACTGCCCAGTGTGCGCGAATGAGCTGCTGCGCTATGTGGGAAGCCTGTTGAACCGATAAGCGTTGCCCAACATGCAATCGCCCTGATACGGCCATTCGGCCGGTCAGGGCGATTGCTGCTTCTATCGACAGCAGCCCAACATGCGAAGATACGACGCTGAGTTATTAGATGTTCTCCATTTATAGTTACAAACTATTAAGTAAATAGACATTATATATTTCACCAATCAACTTTACTCATGGTATAACCATCTTAAGGAAACGAATCGCAACTGATAGGGGCGTGGGAGAGATGGTTAACGAACGAGTGAGCATGGATCAACACGGAGAGAAGGCAGCAGGCCAACAGCAGAAATGGAAACCGGAAGTCTACGATAAAGAGATGGCATTCGTATCGGCGTATGGTGCACCGTTAATCGAGCTGCTTCAAGTACAGCCAGGTGAGACCGTCATTGATTGGGGATGTGGATCTGGAGACCTCGCTTCCGCTATTGCGGAGAAAGGGGCAGAGGTGTTCGGTATCGATTTCTCCGAATCGATGATAGCCAGTGCGCGTACCAAATATCCGGCACTGAAGTTTGAGGTAGCCGATGGACAGCGCTATGTTGCTGACGAGCCGGTTGATGCGGTATTCAGCAATGCTGCACTCCATTGGATGAAGGATGCGGCAGGGGTAGCCGCTAGCATGGCGGCGTCACTCAAGCCTGGTGGTCGTCTTGTCGTTGAATTCGGAGGCCACGGCAACATCAAGGCGGTGACAGATGCGCTTCGCGAGGCGTTTGATGCTGTTGGCGTCAGCCAGCCGTATCAATCCCCTTGGTATTTCCCGACGATCGGGGAATATGGGATGGTGCTGCAGCAAGCGGGCTTCGAGGCGAATTCAGCTGTTTTGTTCGATCGGCCGACGAAGCAGGCGAATGGAGACAATGGACTGCGGGGATGGTTAGCTACATTCGCAGATGGCATTCTGTCCGCATTACCGGCCGAAGAGGCGGATGCAGTCGTCCGTTGGGCGGAGGAACGTCTTCGTCCGGCGCTGTACAGCAATGGCGAGTGGAATGTTGACTATCGCCGTCTGCGGGTAACGGCAACGCGCAAATAACACGATACAAGAGATCACAAATAGCGGCCCATGGTGGCCGCTATTTGGTTGTTAAACACTTGTCCGCTTTCAGATTAGTACAATTATTTAGGGCAGGCAGCTGTCTTGTATGAACACTTCTAATCATATTACAATTTCCCAACGTCAATGCAGTTGACATGTCCCGTTCCCTCCTGCACAATTAGGGCAACTTCAGCACTAGAGGAGACTAACATGTTACGAAGCTGGACAACGATTCTCGCACTGGCGATCCCGTCGCTGGTTGCATTCGCAGGACAGACGATGACAGGTACGCTCAACCTTATTATCGTCGGCAAGCTAGGTTTTTTGTTTATCGCAATTGTAGGTGTCGTTAACATCATCATGTACAACGCATTTGCCATCTTCTCCGGCATCGGTCACACGGTCAACTACCTTGTCGCACAAAATGATGGGGCAGGCAACATGCGCAAAGGGATCGAGCGTACATACTTCGCCTTCTATTTATGTGCATTGTTCGCCGTATTCCTCATAGCGGTTGGATGGCTGTTCGCGGACGATCTGCTCCGGTTAACCGGCGGTTCCGCTGAGCTGGTCGAGGCAGGGTCGTTCTATACGGAGCTGCGTTTCTACGCGATGGCATTCGGTATTTTCAACTTTGCCTTCCATGGCTTCCTAAGGGGTATCGGGGCTACACGGATGTCCATGGTCATATCGATTATCGCCAATGCGATTATGCTGCTCGGTACCTACACGCTCACCTATGGCCATTGGGGAATGCCTGATCTTGGGCTGAAGGGAGCCGGGCTCGCCATTCTGCTTGGGGAAGGCATTCAAGCACTGGTTTGCGCATTCGTCTTCTGGTTCCCATTGAATCGCAAGTACAAGACACGTGTTCCAGCTCGTCTGGACTGGCGGGAAATGCGGTTGATCGCTGCAGAGAGCGGCAAGCTGGGTGTTCAAGAATTCTCGCTCAGCCTCGCCATGTATCTGTTCACCGCATTCGTTGCGCGGCTTGGCGACCAAGCGCTGGCAGCCAATGAGGTAGCGCTCAGCATTATGTCATTTGGCTTTATGCCTGCATTTGCTTTTGGTTCGACGGCAACGATTCTCGTTGGCCGCCATGTCGGACAGGGAGAGCCGAAGCTTGGCCGCAGAGCAGGCACCGATGTGGCGATTCTCGGTACCTTGTTCCTTATTGCGCTAGGCACGCTTGAACTCATATTCGCGATGCCAATTGCACACATCTATACGAGCGACCCGGATGTGTACAAGCTTGCTGCACATCTGATCAGCGTGTCAGCTTATCTCCAAATTTTTGATGGACTGCTTAACGTATACGCAGGCTGTATGCGGGGCTTGGGCGAGACAACGTTCCTGCTGCGCATTTCGGTTATTTGCTCCTGGGTCATCTTCGTACCGCTTGCTTACCTGTTCCTGTTCGTATTTGACTGGGGCAGCATGGGAGCGTGGCTTGCTTTGTATTTGTATTTGACCGTATTCGGCATTGGCGTAATGATCCGCTTTTATCGAACGGATTGGTCATTGATTCGTGTGAAAGAAGCGGCTGGCCACTAAAAAGTGACGATTCGGCACCGTGCGAACGGTTCCGTCAACTTTTGACAAAAATATTGCCAGTAAGGCAAGCATATTTCCATAGGGGCTCACATATACTCCAGTAAGGCGTACTTTTGCCATTTCGAGGCGCGTTCGGACGAACTTTCAGGAAGGAAAAGGAAGTCGTTCTGTCGAATCATCATTAGGTGAAGGTGAAAGGCGCAGCTCGGAGCCCGGATAACGAGAAGACAGGATCCAATTCGTTGGGTCCTGTCTTCCTTGTACCAGAACCTTCTACTTTATGTTATATAAGTTGACATCTAAGACGAGAATATAGTAGGATCAAATCAAATTCATTCCCAAATTGCGGCTATTGTGTAACAATTCGTGACATATACTTAGCGTAACGGCGGATGGCACGATTGAGAAAGGTTGCTGCACCACCTAGGAGGAGGCGGTTGACATGTCGACGGCCAGACAGTCGCAGACACCGTATTATGATTCACAATCGTTCTACGACGAAATGTTCGACACGGACTTCACCGTTCGTCCGCACTATGATCCGGTATATCGGTTGTTTTCCCGAATGAAGCCAGCAGAGCTGGCCGCTCGGCAGCAAGCGCTGAACCAGAGAATGCTGGAAGAGGGCATTACATTCACGCTTTATGAACCGAATCAGCAGGAGCCACTGGAGCGGACGATACCATTCGACTTTATTCCACGTGTCATTCCGAAGCATGAATGGGAAGCGATTGAACGTGGTCTCCGCCAGCGGGTGCAAGCGCTGAATGCATTCTTGCATGATATTTACCATGAACAGCATATTGTTAAGGATGGCGTTATTCCGCGCCGGATGATCGTATCGAATACGTATTTTCGTCCGGAGATGGTCGGGGTCGACGTCCCTGGCGGCATCTATATAACAGCATCCGGCATAGACCTCATTCGTGACGAGCGTGGTCGATATTATGTGCTGGAAGATAATTTGCGCTCACCATCGGGATTCTCTTACTTATACAAAGGGCGTACGATGATGAGTGAGCTATTCCACGATTTGTACCTGTCCTCTTCGGTGCAGGACGTTGAACGCAGCTTGAACGTGTTTCTCAGCGCGCTCAAATCGCTAAGTCCAACGGGTAAAAAAGATCCTGTCATCGCACTTCTTAGCCCAGGCCCTTATAATTCTGCCTACTTCGAGCATACATTCCTAGCACAGCAAATGGGCCTTCATCTTGTTGAGGGTCGCGATCTTGTCTATATGGACCACAAAATTTACATTCGCAGCTTGAACGGCCTGCGGCAGGTAGATGTTATCTATCGTCGCATCGATGATGATTTCCTTGATCCGCTTGCATTTAATCCAACCTCCTTATTGGGTGTGCCAGGACTTATGAATGCATATCGGGCGGGCAATGTCGCGATCGCGAACGCGCCAGGCACTGGTGTAGCGGACGATAAGGCCGTTTACGCCTATGTGCCAGACATGATCCGATACTATCTCGGCGAAGAGCCGATCCTTCATAATGTACCGACCTATATTCTGACCCGGAAAGAGGACAGGGAATATGCGCTCTCCCATCTGGAGGAGCTTGTTGTGAAGGAGACCTCATTGTCCGGCGGTTATGGGATGCTGATTGGTCCTGCTGCTTCATCGAAAGAAATAGCTATGTTCGCTGATGCCATCCGCAAGACACCAGAGAAATATGTTGCGCAGACGACAATGCAGCTATCGCGTGCACCGATCATGCTCGATGGCGCCATGGTGCCAAGACATATTGATTTGCGAGCTTTCGTATTGAAAGGGACGGAGTCCCATGTTATTCCGGGCGGTCTCACACGTGTTGCGATGAATGAGGGATCGCTAATCGTCAACTCTTCGCAGGGCGGTGGCGTGAAGGATACGTGGGTGCTCAGTCGTTAAATGCTTTCGAGGAGGGATTGACATGTTGAACCGTAATGCCGAAGCGCTGTTCTGGATCGGCCGTTATATGGAGCGTGCAGAAAACCATGCGAGGCTGATCGATGTACATTATCATCTGCAGCAGGAAGAGCTGAATGCAAGCAGCGGTGATGAACCGGTAGAGACGATGTGCAAGTGGGCACGCATCGTCGATGCGCTAGGCAGCAGGCAGGCATTCGAGCAGCAATATGACTCGTACGATGAGCAGGAAGTGCTCATGTATGTGACGCTCGATCGTGACAATCCGAATTCACTCGTTTCATGCGTTAATCATGCTCGGAACAACTTGCGAACGCTTAGGGAGAAGGTGCCTAGCGAGCTGTGGGATACGATTAACGGCTTCTATCTATGGCTGCGAGAGAAGCAGTCCAAAGATTTGACCCGTGAATCGCCTCATCAGTTTTTTGGCCAGACGAAAGATTGGACGGCTTTATTCCAAGGGTACAGCCAGTCCGTGATGCCTCGAGAGAATGAGTGGCATTTTATCGAGTGCGGAAAATACTTAGAGCGTGCGGAGAATACATTGCGCATTATGCAAGCTGTTGAGCATGCAGCAGAAGGCGAGGGCTGGAACAGCACGAATGCGTACCCGTATCTGCATGCCGTGTTGAAATCGGTAAGTGGATACCAGTCGTTCCGCCGCTATTATCTCGACAGTGTTGCGGTAGAAGCTATCGTGGAATTTGTCGTGCTCAACCCCATTTTTCCGCGATCCGTCCATTTTGCCCTGCAAGAGCTTGTTGAACATATTCGAGCACTGGATCTGCAGGATAAGCAGCTGCGTGTGGCGCATGACCGAATCTTGCGGCAGGTGGGCAAAGTCATCGCCGACATCGGCTGCTTGGAGCGGGAAGATCTAGTCTTAGATCGTGATGGTCATATTACCGCGCATCTGCTCAGTGCATGCGAATCGCTTGGGGTAGCGTTTGCCAAGACGTTCTTTCGAATGGGGGAAGCCAGTGCATGAAGCTGCAAATTTCACATACGACGCGATACAGCTACGCAGATCCCATTACAGACAGTGTCAATGAAATTCGGCTCACCCCGTGTACGAACGAGCGGCAGGCGTGCTACAACCATTCGATCTCGATCGAGCCAAACGCTTCCTTGTTTACGTATGAAGACGGCTTCGGCAACCGCGTACATGCATTCTCTGTTAACGCTCCTCACACGAAGTTGACCATTCGGACGAATCTAACGGTAGTGACGACGGAGTCTTTCAATAAAGAAGAAAGCGGGCATAAGCAGCGGCTCAAGCCGGCGGAAGCGTGGGCCCGGCTGACTTCGGATGAATCGGTCGATCGGTTCATCGAATTTCTGCTTCCGACCGCGTATACCGAAATTACGCCGGAGATTATTGCGTTCATGGACCAAGTGCCGGTCGTTGGCGCTGTGCGTGAAACCGCTATTGCAGCGGAAGGCAATGTGACGGTGGATGTGACGCCTGCGGTTGGTGTGTATGAATGGTTGTCTGCACTGAGCAAGTATATCCGTTCCAGCTTTATCTACGATCCGAGCGCGACGAACGTGCGGACGAAGGCGTCGGAGATGATTACGAATCGGCGCGGCGTTTGTCAGGATTTTGCCCATCTGATGCTGGCGGTATGCCGAGCCCGAGGTGTTCCTGCGCGGTACGTAAGCGGCTATCACTTTGTCGGCGATCTTCAAGGCGGCAGTGCAGACTTCGAGCAGGCATCGCATGCTTGGGTGGAAGCTTATGTGCCGAAGCTTGGCTGGTGCGGCTTCGATCCGACGAATGAGTCGCCAATCGGGGAGCGGTATGTGAAGCTTGGCCATGGCCGCGACTATAAGGACATCGTTCCGGTAAAGGGGATTTATCAGGGCACAGGCAAGCAGCGCTTGCAAGTGACAGTCGATGTTCGGAGAGTTGACGAATGACTATAATGGCGCGGAGATAAGCGAACGTCTTGTGCAGTGATGCCTCTCATTTAATATGATGCTGAGTATCCTAACGAACTATGGGAGGCATCGGTTGAATGAGCAATCTTAGAAAAGGCAGAAACACAGGGCGTTGCAGACGGAGACAAACGCATGTTCACGAGTTCGTCGCAAGCACGAAATTAGCGGAGGAAGGTAACGACCGTCACAACCATCGATTCGCAGGTGTAACGGGCCAGGTTATTCCAGTCGGCGACAGCCATGTGCACGAGATCAAGCTGACGAATACCGATTTCTTCAATCATCTTCATAAAGTGCGCAAAATTCGCACAGGACCTGCTATTCCCGTTGGAAACGGAAAACATGTTCATTTTGTGCAAGGCACAACGACGCTCAACGATGGACATGTGCATCAGTTTAAATTTGCAACGTTGATCGATAAGCCATTAGTATAACTTGCAGCTGCGCCTCCTTCGCCGACGCTCTCGGAGAAGGAGGCTTATTTTCGTTTGTTCTCAATACCGAGTAAAATGCGAACGGGCTTGCACCCGCATAAACATGACAGCAGTCGGGCAACCTGAAAGAAAAAAAAGGGAGACTGACATGCCATTTCGTACTTGGGCAGCCACTGCGGCATGCATCGCTCTGCTTGTCCCGCAGTCCTTGGTTCCGTATTCGACACTATTGCACCCGTTCCACCAGGTAAGCGCTCATGCACATGCAGAGGCGGTACCGGTCAAGAAAGATCGTTATTATTATGAGAAACGTGGCGATGTCGTATGGGAGGTCAAAACCGACCAGCCCCTTATTGCACTAACCTTTGATGACGGGCCTGATCCTGCGCAGACGAATGCCATATTGGATTTATTGAAGCGGTATGAGGCGCGATGTACATTTTTTGTTGTTGGTAAAAGGGTGGACGCTTTCCCGACTACGGCGCAGCGTATCGTGTCAGAGGGGCATGAAATTGCCAATCACACATACAACCATACGTATTTTCAGAACAGTTCTCCAGCCCAAATTCAAGCGGATCTGAAGAAGACCGAAGAGGCGATTCGACGAGCGACGGGACAGCATTCCGTTTTATTCCGCCCGCCAGGCGGCATGTTTAATGAAAAGCTGGTTACGACCGCCAACTCGATGGGATTGAAACCGATTATTTGGTCATGGCATCAAGATACGAGGGATTGGGTACGCCCTGGCGTTGCTCAGATTACGAACAAGGTACTGCGCAATGCACATAATGGAGACATCGTGTTGTTTCATGACCATATCGAGGGGAAGTCGCAGACGATCCAAGCGCTTGAGACGATCCTGCCCGAGCTTGCACGCAGGGGATTCCGATTCGTTACGGTCTCCGAGCTTATGCGGGATGCCAACCCAGAGCAGCAGAGTCATCTATTACCTGAGTAACGGCGAACTAATCCTCGCATTATATGTTGCGGAGGTGATTGAGCTTGCGCAAAACAACTGGCGCAGTGCTGCTGCTTTCTTTGATGATGGCGACAACGACGGCTTGTGGTACGTACAACAATGAACGTAACAAAAACGGTGTAACAACGAACCGGTATCAGTCTCAATCGGTAAGGAACTACCACCAGGATGCTAATCGTTATAGCCTGAACAGCGTAACTGGCATGGATCACCTCAACCGTACAAACACAAGTACGAACATGAATGCCAACACGAACACGAACACGAACAACAACGTCAATGCAAGCTCGTATAACCGTGCATTGGCAGAGAAGCTTTCGAAGAAAGCCGCAGCTGTTAGAGGAGTAAGTCATGCAACGGCAGTTGTCTATGGCAATGATGCGATTATTGGTGTCGATGTGAAAACTGGCGAGAATACTCGCAAGGTCGAGCAGAAGGTTCATGATAGTGTACGCGCCGAGGCGAAGGGCTTAAAGCTTCATATTACAAGCGACAAAAATATTCATACGCGTATTCGTTCGTTGTATGGACAATTAACGGGTACGGGTACGGGTACGGGTACGGGTACGGGTACGGGTACGGGTACGGGTACAGGTACAGGTGTCAATAATGGCACTTCCGTACGTCCATACGGAACGACTGGAACGTATAATGGTCTAGGCACGAACGGCCGTTATGACAACACGACTACGTACGGTCTTGGCAATGGCACGTTCAACCGCACGCACAATGGTACTGAAAATGCGCTTGGACTGAATAATCGTCTGAACAATAGCTACCAATCGTTGGGGACGAACGGTACGTATAACTTGTATGGCACGAACGGTACGGATGGGCTGAGACACCCGATTCGTACGTTTGGCAATGATATTCGTGCCATCATTGATGATATCGGCAATGCCGTAACTGCCCCACTCCGCTAAAACAAATACCAAACGAGGGATGAGCCGCTGCACAGCTGAGCGCGGCTTGTCCTTTTTGCTGTTTGGAGATACTCATTCATTTTTTGTTTCGATATGCTCCAGGGGAGATGCCATATCGTTCGCGGAACAGACGGTGAAAATAAGCATAGCTGCCAAGTCCCGTCTCTGATGCGATTTGCTCAAGTGATAACAGACTGTGATCCATCAGCTTCATGGCGTGGGCAAGCCTAAGCTGCTGCGTATAACGAATGATTGAAGTGCCAAAATGCTGTTTGAACAAATAGACCGCACGCGACACACTCAGCCCGGTATGATGAGCCACATCGGCAAGCGTCAGCTCGCCAGCCGCATGCTCCTCGATATACTGCCGCATGCGAAGTGCATGATAGGCAGCGGGTGATTGATCCTCTGGGGCCTCTTCAATAGCACGATCGATCAGCAGCAGAAGGGACCAGGCTAGCGCAGTGACAACTGCGGGGTTACCGCCATCAAGTCTTCTTTTCTCCAAAATAATCTGCCGCCATACCGCCTGCAGACGAGTGTCCTCCGCGATCTTCGTCAGCGTTGGCCGAGGCTTCATCTCCCACCATTCCTTCATGCCTGGCCCGTTGCTCATTACATAGTAATCACCGGATTGTGTAAACGTTTCCTGTCCGTAACCGATGCGCAAATCGTAGATATCGCCTGGTTTGAACAGCAGCAGATCCCCCGGTTTGATATCGCGAATTTCACCATCAACTAAGGCTTGGCAGAATCCTTCAATTTGAAGGCGAACGATGTATGTATCTAGACCCTGATCAAATAAATGGTGAAATGGATGCTGGTGCTTCGAATATTCGCTGAGGTCGACATGAATCTCCTGCATCGTGATGTCTGGCTCCCCTCTCACTGTGACTCGGATAACTTCAGTCAGATTGTTGATGTTTTCAAGCATATTGTTTCTTCAAGCGATTGACTGGCTCCTATTATAATAAATGCATGAGGAATTAGGAAAGGGGAGCAAGGCAGATGACGACTCGTACAGTAAGAACGATTCAAACGGCACAAGGCACACAGGACCGGTTAACAGAGGCGCTTCCAATTGAGCTGCGCGATGATGTACAAGGCATTGAGAATAAAGTGATTAACGTATATGAAGATGTAGAGTTCCAATCCATTATTGGCTTTGGCGGCGCTATCACGGAGGCTTCCGTTGTAACGGCATCGAAACTGAGCCAAGCGAACAGTAAGCGTATTCTTGATGCTTATTATGATCAGAAGGACGGCATCGGCTACACGATTTGCCGCACGCACATTAACAGCTGTGACTTCTCGCTTGGCAACTATACGTATGTTCAGGATGACGATGCAGAGCTCGAAAGCTTCGACATCGGCCACGACCGCGAGCTGATGATTCCTTACATTCAACAAGCGAAGGCGCTTGCGGGCGATAACTTCACGTTCTATGCATCGCCATGGAGCCCGCCTGCTTGGATGAAGACGACTGGCGAGATGAACAACGGCGGCAAGCTGAAGCCGGAATATCGCAATGCTTGGGCTCGTTACTATGTGAAGTTCATTGAAGCATACGAGGCTGAAGGTCTGCCGGTATGGGGCCTTACCGTTCAGAACGAGGCGAAAGCCGTTCAGATCTGGGATTCGTGCATCTATACGGCTGAGGAAGAGCGCGACTTCGTTCGTGACTATCTCGGACCGGAGCTGCATCGTGCTGGCCGTGCAGATGTGAAAGTTATGATCTGGGATCATAACAAAGAGCGCGTCTACGATCGTGCTAGAACGGCATTCGAAGATGCAGAAGCGACCAAGTATATCTGGGGCCTCGGCTTCCACTGGTACTCTGGCGACCACTTCGAAGCGCTGCAGGCGGTGAAGCACCGCTACCCGTCGAAAGGTCTGATCTTCACAGAAGGCTGCCATGAGGGCGGCGTACAGCTCGGCTCTTGGAAGAGCGGCGAACGGTATGCGCATGATATCATCGGCAACTTGAACAACGGCATGGAAGGCTGGACGGACTGGAACATCGTGCTCGATGAGCAGGGCGGACCGAATCATGTCGGCAACTACTGCGATACGCCAATCATTGCGGATACGAAGAACGACTCGCTGACGTTCCAATCGTCTTACTATTACATCGGACATTTCAGCAAATATATTCGTCCGGGTGCGGTCCGCATTGGATGCACGAAATATACGGAAAATCTTCAAACGACCGCATTCCGCAATCCGGATGGCGAAATTGTTGTCGTTATTCTTAACCGTACGGACGAGCAGCAGCCTTATGTGCTTCGCAACCGCGAGCAAGTAGCGGAAGGCAGCATTCCAGCACACGGCATCCAAACGCTGTTATTCAATCTATAGGAGGAGGCGGCAGCGATGACAGAGCGTTCGACTCGTGCATGGCTGACACCTGAAATCAGGCAGCAGGCGGAGCAATTGATTGCCCGCATGTCGCTTGATGAGAAGGTTGGACAGATGACGCAGTACGATTGGGGCTTTAACCCGATTAACCCGGAGACAGGCGTCTCGGTACGGGATCTGCTTCGGGATGAAATCCGTCAAGGGCGCGTCGGCTCTATCTTCAACTTATCTGGTGCAGAAGAAGCGAATGAACTGCAGCGGCTCATAGCGGAACATACGGAGCATCGCATCCCGCTGCTTATCGGACGCGATGTTATCCACGGCTATAAGACGGTGTTCCCGATTCCATTGGCGCAAGCTTCAGCCTGGAATCCGGCACTTGCTTATCGCACCGCAGAGGCGGCTTCCCGCGAGTCGATGGCGGACGGCGTTGCTTGGGTATTCGCACCGATGATCGATGTAAGCCGCGACCCTCGTTGGGGGCGGATTGCTGAAAGTATCGGCGAAGATCCATTGCTGACGTCACAGTACAGCAGAGCATGGGTCGAAGGCTCGCAAGTAGCAGATGCGCCAGGTCAGGCAACGGCCAGCTGTCCGAAGCATTATGCTGGATATGGTCTGGCGGAAGCGGGACGCGATTATAACACAGTCGATCTGTCGGATCGCGAG
Source organism: Paenibacillus cellulosilyticus (assembly GCF_003182255.1). Lineage (GTDB taxonomy): Bacteria > Bacillota > Bacilli > Paenibacillales > Paenibacillaceae > Paenibacillus_T > Paenibacillus_T cellulosilyticus. The sequence continues at coordinate 63,536 of NZ_QGTQ01000020.1, forward strand.
CTGCGCGATGTCATCCTGCCTCCTTTCCGCGAGGCGGTTGAAGCAGGTGCGCTAAGCATTATGGCCTCCTTCAACGAGATCAATGGTATCCCGGCTTGTGCGAACGAGTATTTGCTGAAGACCATTCTACGTGATGAATGGGGCTTCGAAGGCATTGTGGCGAGCGACTATAATGCGCTGCAAGAGCTGATCGTTCATGGGGTCGCTGGCAGTGAAGAAGAGGCATGTGAGCTGGCTGTGCTGGCGGGCTGCGATATGGACATGCATTCGGGCTTCTATATGCGTCACCTGCCGAAGCTTGTTCGTGAAGGTCGCGTACCAGCATCTGTCGTCGACACATCGGTCCTTCGCATTCTAGCGGTCAAAATCAAGCTCGGCTTGCTGGAGCAGCCGTTCGTTGAAGTACCTTCCGTCGAAGCTGCTGAAGCTGCGCGGGTACAGTTCACAGCGCTGGCGCGAGAGGCTGCGCAGCAGTCCATCGTGCTGCTTCGGAATGAAGCGCAGGTGCTTCCGCTGCAGAAGAGCGGCAGCTCGATCGCGGTTATTGGACCTTTTGCACATAATCGCAAAGACCCGCTTGGCTGCTGGGCGTTCGACGGCAAGCCAGAGGACGTCGTCAGTCTGCTTGATGGCATTCGCCACGCAGTAGGCAGCAGCGCAGCGGTTCACTATGCGGAAGGCTGCAGCGTAAGTGTCGATACGATGGCAGCCAGCGGTCTAACGGAAGCGAATATCGAACAGGTGCTTGAAGCAGCGCGGCAATCCGACGTCGTTGTGCTGGCGCTAGGCGAATCGCTTGAGATGAGCGGCGAGTCACGCTCGCGTACGTCGCTGGACCTGCCGGGTGCACAGCGCCAGCTCGTTGAAGCGGTAGCTGCGCTTGGCAAGCCCATTGTGGCCGTACTCATGAGCGGTCGTCCGCTTGCGCTGCCATGGCTGGAGCAATATGCATCGGCTATCATGCAAGCTTGGCACCTGGGCGTTCAGAGCGGCAATGCGATCGCGGATGTACTGTTCGGTGACTACAATCCGAGCGGGCGTCTGCCGGTTACGGTTCCGCGCAGCGTTGGTCAAGTGCCGATCTACTACTATCGTAAGAAGACGGGCAGACCTCCTGGCGGCGTGTACTCCTCGTACTATATCGATTCGACGACTGAGCCGCTGTATCCGTTCGGCTATGGACTGAGCTATACCGCTTTCCAATACAGCGCAATTACGGTGTCGGATGCTTCAATCGGTGTGGCTGGCAAGAGTAGTGTATCTGTTACGGTAACCAATACAGGTGATACCGCGGGTACGGAGATCGTGCAATGCTACATTCGCGACGAGGTTGCGAGTGTCACGCAGCCGCTGAAGAAGCTAATCGGCTTCTGCCGATTGCAGCTTGCGCCAGGCGAATCGGGATACGCAGCCTTCGAGATCGGAGAGCGGCAGCTGGCGATCCTTGATAAAGACATGAAGCGGACGGTTGAGCCGGGACGCTTCACGATTTGGGTTGGTCCCAACGCGAGCAGCGGCGATGCGGTGTCGATTGTAGTGGAGTAGAGCATTCTTAGAGTCGGGAAGCAGCTCGTTCATTGACATTATTTTTATAAAAAATGAAGGGCATTGACCATCGATGTGGCATCGAGCGTCAGTGCCCTTTTGTAAAAAAGTGGTGAACCATATGAAGCAAGCGGTGGAAGCGAGCAGGGTCAATAAGCCGGTCTGGTCCTTGTATACGGATATTGAACGGTATGTGATTGAACGTTTGGCGCGCGGCGTTACGTTGAAGGAAGTAGCGAATCGATTCGCGTACTCCCCGAACTATTTTGGCGTGTTGTTCAGAGATCAGGTAGGCATCAGCTTCAACGATTTCCTCGTCGGGCTGCGCATGAATCGTGCGAAGGAGATGCTGCAGTCTCAGCGGTTCAAGATTTATGAAGTGGCTGACCAAGTGGGCTATAAGAGCTTGACGTACTTCACGCGTACGTTCAAGAAGGCGTACGGGATGACGCCGGGGAGTTATAAGAAGTTGGGTTAAGCGGCTGGATGAGTGCGGATGATGCCGAAATCCGATAAAACGCATAGAAGTTACCTTGTGCCCGAAGCGTATGAGATGTCAGATTGGTGACACTCTATACGGAGTGTGCAGCATATGAAGGACGAAGGTGGACCCACTTGCACGAGAAGAAAAAACGGGATTTGGCCGCGCTTGCCACAATTCCGTTAATTATGACGTTGGCTAATTCGATGCTTATTCCTGTGCTGCCGTTAATGCAGCGGAAGCTGGGTATTACGTCGCTCCAATCAAGCCTCATCATTACCGTGTATGCCGCTGTATCGATTATTTGTATCCCAATTGCAGGATATTTGTCCGATCGTTTCGGACGCAAGCTCATTATTATTGTCGGACTTTCCATCGCAGCCGCCGGTGGTGTAGTGTCTGGTTGTGCGGCCTGGTTAATGGATGGACATGCTGCATATTGGTGGATCATCGCAGGACGGTTCATTCAGGGAATTGGTGCGGCGGGGGCGTTCCCGATCGTTCTTCCGTTGGTTGGCGATATGCTGAAGGAAGAGGAGCAGGTGAGCAGTGGACTTGGGATGATCGAGAGCTCGAATACGCTCGGAAAGGTCGTCAGTCCGATCGCCGGATCCGCCTTGGCGCTTGTTGTGTGGTATTTGCCGTTGATCGTTATTCCGTTTATTTGTCTCATCTCGATCGTTGCGGTCGCTGTTTTCGTCAATAAGCCGAAGGGGCAGCAGCAAACGAAAGCGTCAGTGCGGGAATTCATTAAGGGAGTGCGGGCCATTCTGTCTGAGAACGGCCGATGGCTGTACGCCATATTCGCGATCGGCTGTCTTGGCATGTACATCATGTTCGGCTTTTTGTATGACTTGTCATCGGTATTGGAGAAGAAGCACCACATTGATGGGGTCATCAAAGGGCTGGTGCTGGCCATTCCGCTTGGTGCGATATGCCTCGCTTCCTTCATCGTTGGCAAGAAGATCGGGAGCAACAAGACAGCCATGAAGTGGCTGACAGTAATCGGCACAGCGGCAGCGGCTGCTTCCATGGCGGCGATTGCAATGCTTGCGCCCAAAGGACTGTTCATGCTGATGCTGCTAATCTCGATTGCTGGCGCGGGCATTGGGCTGGTGCTGCCAAGTTTGGATGCGCTCATAACGGAGGGGATCGACAAAAAGCAGCGCGGTACCATTACGTCGCTCTACAGCAGCATGCGGTTCATTGGCGTTGCGGCAGGACCGCTGCTCGCCTCGGTCATGCTCGACCGCGAGCGGCTCATGTTCTGGATCTTCACCGCAGTCAGCCTCGCAAGCTGCGCAGTCGCATTGTTCGCGATACGGCCGAAGCAGATGGGCGAGGCTGAAAAGGGGAAATAGAGTTGGAGCCCCCGTCCTACACGAGCGTTGCTCGTGCAGGACGGGGGTTGTTTGTGTTGTTGAATTTCTACCCACCCAAACCCTCCCTGCTAGGGAGGGCCCCAAAGGGCGTGTGCCCTCTGGACTCCCTACAAGGACGCGATTTTGATGATGTGATTCGTGCGCCCGCCCTTGCCGCATTCGCGGCAAAGCTTCTGTTCGAAGTACCTAGGCACGGTCTATCGCCTGCATACTTACTTCGTGCGTGCCCAACAGTCACCGCCCATTAATGGGACTACGATAAGCTGCGCCAGTTGGTGCACTTCGTTGGTCGTGCAGGCTGGTGGTGATACGGCTTGGTTAGCTGGTTTACGGCACGGTGAACGAGGTGCATTTCTGCACCTTATTGTTTGGCTGATGCTGCAAAATGACTGATAAGGTGCATATCTGCACCTTATGGGAGTTTGGGTAGAACTTTCGGCAAAATATAGTGCAGATATGCACTATATTTGAGGTCCGGCAGCGGGTGGAGCAGGATATGGTGCATTTCTGCACTACGTTAGTACAGAGACGTTGCTCGTGTAAGGTGCACATGTGCAACGAGAAAGAGGCGTACATGACCGACTTGGTGCAGATCGATCAGATCTACAACGACAGTCGTCGTCCGTATACGCCATTTAGGTTGAAGTTACGCACCGTACCTACGTATGTTTCCCGCCCGACGCACGAGGCGCCGGCGGCTTCATTTTTGCACCACAACAACTCCGCATGCTTACTCCGTATACGACTTCAACGGCTTCTTCGCTGGACCTTCGAGCACCTCGCCCTTGTAGGAGAAACGCGAGCCGTGGCACGGGCAGTCCCAGGTCCGGTCGCCTTCGTTCCATTCCACTTCGCAGCCCATATGCGTGCAGGTCGTATCGACCAGATGGAGCGTTCCGTCATCCTCGCGGTAAGCGCCTGCGCGTTTGCCATACACCTGCACGACACTGCCTTCGCCAGGCTCAACCGAGTCCGGATGGCGGCGAACGAGCTCCAATTTGCCTGCGAGCAGATGCACAGCGACATCGGTATTGGTCGAGAGGAAGTGGCGGAATGCAGGGTCGGCGTAGAAGCGCGACGGCGAGAACAGCTCCTCATATTTATTGTCGACACCAAGAATCATGTCCTTCAGCAGCAGCGCGGCAGCTGTACCCGTAGACATGCCCCATTTGCGATAACCGGTAGCGATGAAGGCATACGGCTCGTTCTGGGTAACGCGCCCGATGTAGGGGATGTTGTCCAGTGTCGTCAAATCCTGAGCGGACCAGCGGTACGCAATCTCCAGATCGCCGAACGTCTCCCGTGCGAATTGCTCCAGTGCTTCGTAGTGTTTAATCGTGCAAATTCCTTGCCCCGTCTTATGCTTCTCGCCGCCGACAATGAGCAGATTCTCTCCATTGTAATGAACTTGTCGGATCGAGCGGGGCGGGTCGTCGCAGCTTAGATACATGCCGCCAGGATATTCATCCTTCATCCGAAGTGCGAGCACATAAGACCGTTCTGCATACATACGAGCGAAATAGAACCCTTGCACACTGTAAAAAGGAAAATGCGAGCATGACACGACATCTCGGCAGGTCACGGTATGGCCGGCAGCCGTTTTCACTATACTGGCGGGATCTCCATGATCGATGCTTAGGGCCGTCGTATTCTCGAACACGAGTCCGCCCCGTTCAACGAAAGATTTGACCAGATGCTGCAAATATGCAACAGGGTGGAATCGCGCTTGATCGCTCATGACGATCGCGGCTTTAGAATCAATTTCAAAAGGAATGCGTTCAACACGCTCGCCGGGAATGCCAAGCCGCTGATAGGCGACCCATTCGTTATCGATTTTCTCAATATTGTCTACCGTCGTCGTGTAGACGTAAGCATCCTCCCTAGTCAGATCGCATTCAATATGATGTTTGCTGACGCGCTCACGGATGAAGGCAAGCGCTTCGCTGTTCGCTTCATAATATAAGCGGGCTTTCTCCGCACCGATATGGTGAATGAGCTCGTCGTAAATGAGATCGTGCTGCGCGGATATTTTGGCCGTCGTATGCCCTGTTGTGCCCGTAAGAAGACGTCCCGCTTCGAGCAGCGCTACGCGCTTGCCCTCTTCTGCGAGCAGGCAAGCCAGTGTGATGCCGGTAATGCCGCCGCCAACGACAGCAACATCAACCTCCACGTCTTTGTCTAGGGAACTAAACTGCTCACGCTCCGTCGACTCGAGCCAATAGGAGCTTGGTGCCTCGGGCAGTCCGGCATAGGATAGAGATGAATCGTTCGTCATGGATATACAGTCTCCTGGTTTGTGGTTTTTCTATATGATGCCATATAATCCAAAAACTTATGACAGGCTTGAGCATAGTGCGCCTATTAATACCGATACTACAGATGTTAACCATCAAAGCGAGGTGTATCTATGAGGGCGGTCACGTTCCAAGGCGTGCAGCAGGTTGAAGTACAAGAAGTGCGGGATGCCGCCATTGAGGATAAAGAGGATATCGTTGTACGCATTACAAGTACAGCGATTTGCGGTTCGGACCTGCATCTGTATGAAGGAAGCATTCCGCTTCCGCCGGGTTATGTCATCGGCCACGAGCCCATGGGAATTGTGGAGGAAGTAGGACCAGGTGTTACCCGAGTGTCAAAAGGCGACCGCGTCGTCATTCCTTTCAACGTCTCGTGCGGACGATGCCATTATTGTCAGCACCAGATGGAGAGCCAATGCGATAACAGCAATCCTCACTATGATTCGGGCGGTTATCTCGGCTATTCGGAGAAATACGGGAATTATCCGGGCGGGCAGGCTCAATATTTGCGCGTGCATTTCGGCAATTTTGCACCATTCGTCATTCCGAAGGACTGCGAGCTGGAGGATGAATCGCTGCTCTTCCTATCGGACGTTCTCCCGACGGCCTATTGGAGCGTCGATAACGCTGGGGTGAAGTCCGGCGATACCGTTATTGTGCTCGGCTGCGGGCCTGTGGGACTGATGGCGCAGAAGTTCGCCTGGATGAAAGGGGCGAAGCGCGTCATCGCAGTCGATCATTTGGACTATCGGCTAAAGCATGCGAAGGAGATCAACAAGGTTGAAACGTATGATTTCACGCGGGATGACGATATGGGGGAATACCTGAAAGAAATCACGCATGGCGGAGCAGACGTTGTCATTGATTGCGTGGGGATGGACGGGAAGAAGTCGCCGCTCGAATGGTTGGAGCAAAAGCTCAAGCTTCAGGGAGGAACGCTTGGTCCAATCCAAATCGCTACGAAAGCTGTCCGTAAGTGCGGGACGGTTCAAATTACAGGCGTATACGGCAGCACCTACAACATGTTCCCGCTCGGCGCCTTCTTCGCGCGCAATATTACGTTGAAAATGGGCCAGGCACCGGTGGTTCACTATATGCCCGAGCTCTATCAGCGAATCGTGAAGGGCGAGTTTGATCCGAAAGCGATCATCACCCATCGGCTTCCGCTTGAAGAGGCAGCGCATGCTTATCATATCTTTAATAACCATGAGGATGGCTGCGTGAAAGTTGTGTTGAAGCCGTAATATTGGAATGAGGGAGAGGAATCTCCCTCATTTTTTACTAGGGTACGTTATGCCTATCTTGAAATCTTGAAACTGCTGCGACATTCTATGTCGTACCAACTCCCGTATGATGAGCATGTACACCACGATCTACACCAACGCTCATCATCGAACAAGGGGTTGTCACTCACAATGGTCAAAACAAAACGAGGCCGCGTTCTCTGGAGCCTGCCTTCGCGCGGCCGCGGCACATGCCCGGTCTGCCATGCGACGCGCATTAAGCTGCTGTATACACGTTCCCAGACAAACGGTAAGTCCGTCAAGGTATGCAAAAGATGCCAGAACGCAGCGGTTGAAGCGATCGATCGTATTCCGGTCTGAACGACCGCGAACCTGTAAGGAGCTCTTCTTCTTGCTAGTAAGAGGAAGGGCTCTTTTCTCATGTTGGAAAAAAAGTTGCCAAGCTTTTCTAGCTTCCGTTACGCTTAATACAATAGAAGCAGCTTGGCGATGAGGTGACGAACGGACAATGAGCAACACGCACCGGATTCAATGGTTCGATCAGCAAATAAGAGAAGCCCGCTATCCGAACAGCAACCATCTGGCGGAGCGGTTCGAAATATCGAAGCGGCAGGCGCAGCGCGATATTGAATATATGGGAGCCTCGCTGCGAGCGCCGCTTGTCTATGATGCCAAGCGGCGCGGATACAGCTATGACGATTCGGCCTATGTGCTGCCGCATCTCTATATGACGGAGGACGAGAAGCGGGTATTGAAGTATCTCGTCCATCGGTACAGTCAGTATAACTACGATCACGCCGATACGGCGCATCGCGTCGCCCGATTGCTAGACCGATTCACGGATGAATCGGAGTCGGAACTATACGATCGGCTGCCGATGTTTAATGCCGATCCGCGCATGATGCAGCTGGTACTGCTGCTGACGGAGGCGATCAAGCGCTCGCGGCTCGTTCAACTTGTTTATGAGGGCGAGCAGTTAACGATTCAGCCGACTCGGCTGCTGTCTCGCTATAATGACGATTACGTAGCGGCGTACTGTGATAACGGGCAGGAGCAGCGGCATTTCCGTCTATCTGCGATCGCGCATGCGACGATTGTTGAGCAGACGGCTGCGATCGCGAGTCTGACGAATGTTCGAGCGTCCACGGGGAATGAGAGCGGGGCGCCTGCGCGAAAGCCTTTCACAGCGAAGGTCCGTCTCGTGGAGCCGCTTGAATGCGGCGAGACATGGAACGGATTTTCTTCAGCGTGCTCAGATGTTGATCCGCTGCTGTACGAGGTTGATTTTTACGATACGAATGCGTTTGTGCGGCACTTGATGGTGGCCGAGTGGGACGAGCTGCTCGCGCCGAAATGGCTGCGGGAGAAGCTGCGCCTGCATTGCTCGGCCGTGCTGACGCGATTGGATAAGGAGCGGTAACGTTGTCGAGCGTCTACTTACACCATATACGAATGAAACGGGAATCCAAATCATTCGTCGATAGCATGTATGCGATATTAACCGCTGCAGGCTTGTTCGAGGGACCGAAGTATAGGCTGTCGGGTTTATCGGGCATGGCTTTCAAGTTCACAGTGCATGAACGGCTGCTTCCTCTGTCCGTGACGGCGTACGGTCAATGGGGACTTGAACATGGTCCAGCGGTAGACAATCTTGGACTGCTCACGATATGGGATGGGGGCCGCACTCGTCATCTGACGTTCGAACATTACCAGAAGGATGCAGTCAACTGGATAAAAGCCAGCCTTGACCGTGGTCTAGGCGTCATCCATTGGATTCCAGAGTTTGGTATTATTCATGGGTATGACGATGACGACGGCGTGTTCTTCTTACAGGATGGATGGTCGCAGGAGGATCATATTGTGCTGTATGACAATCTGGGTCTGAATTTCACGCCGTTCTGGTATGTACAGATGTTCGGGGAGAAAGTCGCTGTACCGCTTGAGGAGCAAGTGCTGGAATCGGCGCGGTTAGCGATCCACGATTGGCATACGCCGTTCAAAACGCTGCCGAACAAGGACATCGCATCCGGCAAGCTTGCATACGAGTTTTTCATTGGTGCGCTGAAGAGCGGCGACTTCGATGAGGGCGGAGGAAGATACATCCTAGATTCGTATCGGTATGCACGGCAAGAGATTCGCGATTATCTCTCAGAGATGCAGACTCTGTGGCCCGAGATAGCGGAGGCTTACAAGTATTACGCAGAACTGAGTGGGCTCATCGCGGATATAAGCTTCGAGCATAGCGGAGGCGTGTCGGCGATGAAGGATAAGCTTGCGGCAGCGGCGCAGCTGGAAGATCGGGCGATTCAACAGTTCAGCAAGCTGTCCGTACGTTATGCCGATCCGTCTCGGACGATTGAGACAAGATGGAACACACATTCATCAAGGTAGTGTTGAGACTGGAGGCGTGGAAGCGATGGTATCCCTTACAGCAAATAAACTTCAGCATTTTCATATGAAGGCGGAGTCGAGACCGTATCTTGATGCGATGCATGCGGTATTGACGCATGCAGGCTGGACGACGTTGTCCAAGCCGATGCTGGCGGGGATGACGGTGAACGGCTTTCGCATGGCGGTCCATCGCAGGCTGACGGCCGAGTCGACGACGGCGTACAACTGGCATGCGGAGCATTTTCTCGCGGCGGATTTCATTGGGGTAATGTGCAGCTCCAAGGCGGAATTCACCTTCAAGCGAACGTTCCCGCTCTATCGCAAGCAGGCGATCGGAGATATACGCTCTTCGATCGACCGCGGTATTGCGGCTATCTGCTGGCATAACGGGCAATTCGTTGCGATTGTGGGCTATGAGGATGTCGAAGACGGCTCAGGTAGTGGCGGCACTGGGAATGACTCAGTCAGGTTGTTCTATGCCGATGGATGGTCTGATGAGGTTAAGCCGTTCAACGATAGGGATTTCGGAGTTGGAGAAGATCGCGAGAATCCATCTCCGTATTGGTATTATCAGATATTCGAAGGCTGTATTCCAATGGATGAGGCGGCTGTGATGAAGGAGTCGTTCTTGCAGGCGATATTCAAATGGGAGACGCATGACGGTACGCTGCCGGAGAAGGACTATGCTTGCGGAGCAGCGGTGTATGATGCAATCCTTCAGGCACTCCGCAGCGGCGATTATGATCAGGCGGGGGCAAGCGAGACATTCCGATGCATGGCGGTTGCGAAGCGGGACATTGCGGCGTATATGTCCGAGGCGGAGCGGCGATGGCCGGCGGCTGTTGAGGCGGCAGCGCATTATTATCGTGTTGCGGAGCTTTTCACAGGTATCGAGGCTGCGGCAATCAATCAAGTAGATGAGCTGTGCGGATTATTCCAAGAGGCCAAGCAGGCCGAGACGCAGGCGATCGAAGCGCTTCGGCAGCTTGTTCGTGAGACGGTCGACAATCGGTTCCATGATGTGGGGCTGCGATAACTCGACTCGACGTGCTATTTTACCGCCCGCAATAGCGGTTCTAGCAGCGTCTTCAGCTGATCTTCGTGACACTGCAGCCAGTTGTCCCGCTCGATGAGCTGATTCGCAATATAAGCAAACGCAGCTGCGTTGTCTTTGCCAGAACGATTTTGTCCAATATAGATATGTAAGACAGCAATATGGTACAAGCGGGTTAAGGTGCGAAGCTGCTGCATTTCCTCGTAGGTGCAGCCGCCATACAAGGCATATCCCTCAATGAAAGCTTGCGCCATCTCTAGCGAGCCGCCTGACATGTGGAGCACATGATTGAGGCTGATCGCGAACTCCAGGAACCGAATATCTTCCGCAAGGAAATCGAAATCCAACACGCCCGTTATACGCTGCTCAACAGCTAACAGGTTGAAGACAAGCAAATCGTGGTGCACCACTTGTCTAGGCAAGGCGGACAGTGCATCGCGATTCGCTTCAACCGAAGCGAGCGATTCCTCATATATACGCCGCTGCTCATCCGTAATGGGAAAAGGCGGCGTCTCCCAGAAAGCAGCAGCTGCCTCTCGAGTGGCAAGAGGATGAAGCCGATAGAAATCGGTGAAAGGAATGCCCGTGTAAGGATGGCAATCCTTCAGTTCTCCAAATTCTCTAAGCCTCACGCTAACTTCACCAACGACTTGTCCTAACGCGTTCGCATCAGCAAGCGTTGAAAGCGGGGGAGCAGCGCCTTCGATGTACGTGACGAGCGCCCCCAGTGTCCCATCCGATAATATCACATATCCCTCGCCATTCCTTGTAGGCAGAAACGCAGGGATTTCAAAAGCTAGCGGCAGTTCGTTTAGAAACGACGTCACTTTCATCTCTAAGCTCAAGCTATCCTGAGACTTCGTATAACGGTTATAATGACGAACGACATATTTACGGTCCTGCACCGTTACGAACCTTGTCGTATTCGTTAGCCCGAAGGGAACGGGCTCTGTGCTTACATGATCGAGCGGAAAATAGTGTTCAATAATCGTATCGATCGTATCTGTCATAACTGCGATTCCTCCTGTTCATCCAAGCTGTCAGCTTATTGCTTCAGCGCCTTCGCCTTACCAAACGCGGTATCCAGAATGCTGTACAGCGCCCCGGCCAGACCGAATAGCATATACGCGCTGCTCTTATGGAGATGAAATTCTCTCACGAAGGATTCATTGTACAAGACGTCAAAAAAATACGATCCTGCGTATATTCCCAAGCCACAGTATAGCGCATAGTGGAGCGGCCAGACGCGACGAGCCAATAGATGCAGCGCGGCTGTAACAAGTAGATATATAGCTGAAACGACGATCGATAAGAAAAAGGTGATGAACAAGAAGGCCACGCCCATATTGCGCAGTCCGTAATATTCCGTTGTCGTAATCTTGTTGCCCTCCAGTAGTTCAAGTCCGATGAAGGCTCCATTGAACATGACGACGGATGCAAACCATAGAATCAAATATCTCATGCGACGCGCTTCACTCCTAATGAATGTCCTTCATTCGAATTAATCGGCTATTTTGTGTGACCTCATCCTTGTAATTCACAATCTCATGATAGCCTTCAATCTCGATGGTGGCTTCGCCTGTTTCTTGATTTCCGAATAAGCTGGCATCCTTCTCCTCTGTAAAATACAACCTCGTCTCGTACTCGAATAGATTGTGCTTAGGAAACAGCTGCTGCGAACTCGAATCAGGTATGAACGTGATCCCGTCTCGATCGGGATCATGATGGTAGGTACCGCTGATTTCGATAGGCTCTGATGTAAATTCAATATCGACAAGCGGCTGGTTCTCCATAAACGGCGTGACCTGAGCGCTCTTGATCGTCATTAGGCCAAGCTGATCGCCAACTTTGACCTTCTGCGGATCATACGTAAGGTTGGTTGCAGAGGGTGTAGTCGTCGTTTCACTGCGTTCATTCGACCCCGCACTGCATCCTACTAGAAGCAGCAGCAATAGTGGCAGCAGCCACACTTTTCCTCTCATCTTAATCCTCCTCTATTGGTTTGAAAATAAGCCGAATGCTCCGCTGCCTTGCTGTATATAGCTGTAGACACCGGTTAATGGTAAAAAGTTTCATTTTGAAATAGGAATTTTTTGGAAAAAACTGAAGTTTCTTTAATCACGCACCCATGACGAACGGCGTTATGACAGGGATTTATCGGAAGGATTTGAGTGTGGAGTAGTCAGGGAGTAGCGCGATATCGGCTTCCGTGGAGGGATGAGAATCTCTCTGCGGAAGCTTTTTCGTGCTGGAATAGACGTTGAGGATTGCGCTTTGCTACGATAATGGTTTAATGTATCTTACAATATGTGTAATTGGAATTATTAGATTGGTGAGGAGTCAAGCTGGCTCGTCAGGAGGTTGTGGGTATTGAATCATGTGGCAGCAGTGAATGTGGATCGAGGCATACGCAAAATGGACAGCTTGATCAATTTCCGCGACGTCGGGGGATTGCCGATTGTGGACGGACGTGTCATGAGGACGGGGATCCTGTATCGCTCGAATGAACCGCATAAGCTGAAACTGAAGGACCTGAACAAATTCAATGGTCTGAATCTGAAGCTCATCTGTGACCTCCGCACGCCCAACGAGAGAAGAACAAGGCTCCCGCGTTTTGTGGAGAGCAGCACGAGGACAGTGAACATCCCGTTTTATCAGAACGATGAGGACTATACGAGGTTTCAAATTTTCAAGCAGATTCTAAGCACCGTTCGAACGATTGATTTTCATCAGATCATGCGAGATTTTTACCGTAAGGTGTTATTCGATAGCACCGATCAGATTCGAGCTGTCATGACGCTGCTCGCTGAACAAGGCGGTGCACCAACGTTGATTCATTGCGCGAGCGGCAAAGACCGGACGGGAATGATCGTTGCTCTTCTGCAGCTGCTGGCCGGCGTTCCGCGTAACGAGGTCATGACGGACTATATGCTGTCTAACCCGCTGAATGAAAGCGAGACGGATCGTGCGATCAGATACTTACGAATCTTCACCTGTTTCCGTCTATCCCGAGAGCGGCTGCTGCCGCTGCTGGAGGTTCGGCATGAATACTTGGAGGAAGTGCTGGACGAGCTGTTTGCGAAGTATGGGACAATTGAATCCTATCTCGTGCAGGCTTGCGGGGTAGATGAGCGGACGATTGAGGTGCTGCGCGAGAGCTTAGTCTCGGATGAGCGAGAGGCGCATGAATGATGGAATGGATAGCTTTCGTAGAGGGAGGAGACTCTCTTTACGGAGGCTTTTTTAGTTGATAACAAATTATAGGATTAAACTTTAATGAATGAGTGGTTTAGCCGATATTACAATATGTGTAATTGGAATAAGGGAACTGGAACAGTGTCAGGCAGCAGAAATGTAAGATTGTCTGGCTGATTTGTTAAAAAACATCTATTTTAATTGAGGTTTAACAAATAACTTTAGCTAAACTTTAATTAAATAGGGTGTAAATCTTATGGGTTATCCTACCTTGGTATGATAATATATGAAAGTAGCGGGACTAAAGAACTAGAAAAGAGGGATATGCTATGGCAGTTAATTTAGCTAAGGGACAGAAAGTTGATCTTACGAAAACGAACCCAGGACTCACGAAGATTCTTGTTGGATTGGGCTGGGATACGAACAAATATGATGCTGGCGGCGAATTCGACCTCGACGTGTCCGTATTTTGCACGAACGGCGCGGGTAAAGTAGAGCACGAGAAAAACTTTATTTTCTATAACAACCCACAAAATGAGAATGGTTCTGTTGTCCACACGGGCGATAACCGTTCCGGCGAAGGCGACGGAGACGATGAGCAAATCAAGGTTGATCTGGCCAACGTTCCAGCTAACGTTGAGAAAGTAGCATTCACGATCACGATTCACGAAGCGGCAGAGCGCAATCAAAACTTCGGCCAAGTGTCCAATGCGTATGTGCGTATTGTGAACGAGGCGAATGACGAAGAAGTGATTCGTTTCGACCTTGGCGAAGACTTCTCGATCGAGACGGGCATCGTTGTTGGTGAACTGTACCGCCACTCCGGCGAGTGGAAGTTCTCCGCGATCGGCAGCGGCTATAAAGACGGACTTGCAGGCCTTGTGCGTGACTACGGTCTAGCTTAATAGCAACTACTTAATCGTTCGTAATCACTATTTCTACAAAAATGGAGTGAGCAGAATGAGCATCAATCTAGCAAAAGGTCAGCGCATTGACCTTACGAAGACGAACCCAGGGTTGACCAAAGTAATCGTCGGCCTTGGCTGGGATACGAACAAATACAGCGGAGGAAGCGACTTCGACCTTGATGCGTCGGCATTCCTGCTGCACGAGGACGGCAAAGCGAAGAGCGAAGCGGACTTTGTCTTCTATAATAACCTTCAAGCTTATAACGGCGCGGTCCTGCACACAGGCGATAATCGTACAGGCGAGGGCGATGGCGACGACGAGCAGATCGTTATCGATTTCAGCAAAATTCCTGCTCACATCAGCCGGATCGGAATTACGGTTACGATCCATGAGGCGGAAACACGCTATCAGAACTTCGGACAAGTCTCCAGCGCATTCGTACGCGTCGTGAACGAAGCGAATAACGTGGAAGTGCTCCGTTACGATCTAGGCGAGGACTTCTCGACGGAGACGGCGGTTGTGTTCTGCGAGTTTTATCGTCACGGGAACGATTGGAAATTCCAAGCGATCGGCAGCGGCTTCGCTGGCGGCCTGATCTCGCTCGTTCGTAACTACGGGCTGAGCGTATAGCATGAACGGCAGGGGAACGGGTAACCGTATCCCCTGAATTTTTGATACGAAGAAAGGGTGAATCTGGATGTCTGTTTCGGTAGTGAAGGGACAAAAAGCCGACATTACGAAGGGCAATCCCTCCCTGTCCAACCTGAAGGTTACGATAGGCTGGGCATCGTCCGCGAACATCGAGCTCGATTGCTCCGCATTCCTGCTTGCGTCTAGCGGCAAAGTGAGCGGAGACAGCGATTTGATCTTTTATGGCAACCCATCCAACGCCTTCATCGCTTACTCGGAGGTTGGAGCAACAGAGAGGCAGTTAATGATTAGCCTCGACAAAGTATCCCCGCAAGTGGATAAAATCGCGTTTACGCTTACGATTTACGAAGGCGAGCAGCGGCGCCAGAACTTCAGTCAAGTGAACGGTGCCTTCATCCGATTCTCGAATGCAGCGTCAGGCCAAGAAGTGCTGCGCTATGACCTCGGCAATCCATTCTCCATTGAGACAGCTATCGTCGTAGGAGAATTATATCGATACAATGGCGAATGGAAGTTTAGCTCGATCGGCGCTGGTTATTCCGGCGGTCTGAACGCACTGTGCGCTTCTTATGGAATTGAGACGCAGGACAAGGCACCTGTGCCGCCCGTGAACGCGCAGCAGTCGCCTCCGCCAGCACCGCCGAAGCCTGCAGCGCCACCAGTCATTCCGCCACAGCCGCAGCAGCAGCAGCAGCCAGTTCAATTGAACCTGTCTAAGATCGAACTTAAGAAGAAGGGCGAGAAAATCAACCTTCAGAAGAAGTCCGGCGGACTAGGTGAGATTCTGATCAATCTGAACTGGAACCAGCAGACGAAGAAATCCGGCTTCTGGGGCAGCAAGAGCGAAGCGATCGATCTAGACCTTGCATGTCTCTATGAGCTCAAGAATGGCGAGAAGGGCGTTATCCAAGCGTTAGGGGAAAGGTTCGGCTCTCTCGACCGTGCGCCGTACATAGTGCTGGATGGTGACGACCGGACAGGCTCGGTCAAGACGGGTGAGAATATCCGAATTAATGGCGCTAAAGTGGCCGAAATTAAGCGGATTCTCGTCTTCACCTTCATCTACGAAGGCGTATCCCGCTGGTCCGAAGCAGACGGCATCGTAACGCTGAAGCAGGATGGCGGGCCGGATATTATCGTAAGGCTGGACGAATACGACAATAACCATCGGATGTGTGCAATCGCGATGATCGAGAACCAAGGCAATGAGACGTTCAGCATCGAACGGATCGTTCGTCATTTCAGTGGACATCGCGAATTAGATCAGGCATACGGATGGGGAATGCGTTGGGTCGCAGGATCCAAATAATCGTGAGCCTATAGGTGGAGGAAGCAGCAATGGTCGATTTTTTCAACAGTGTCATTAACAATTTCTCGGATTTCTTCAACTGGGACAACCTGTCGGCTGTCCTCTCCAGTCCAACCAACTGGGGCTTTGTGTTAACGCTCGTTATTCTTGAGGGTCTATTGTCGGCAGATAACGCGCTTGTGCTTGCCGTCATGGTTAAGCATCTTCCGAAGGAGCAGCAGAAGAAGGCTTTGTTCTACGGTATTATCGGCGCTTATCTGTTCCGCTTCATCTCGATCGGTATCGGTGTGTACTTGGTCAAAATCACGTGGATCAAAGTAGCCGGCGGCGTATATCTGCTGTGGATTGCGCTCAGCAATCTGTTCGGTCTTGAAGTTAAGTTCGTGAAGGCTGGCGGGGTACCGATCCTGCCGTATATCGGCAAGAAGGACGATGGCGAGGAAGGCGAAGTCGAGAATAAAGGCCTTGGCTTCTGGCGTACGGTGCTTGCCGTTGAGCTGATGGACATTGCGTTCAGTATCGACAGCGTCCTGGCGGCGTTTGGTGTCAGCGACCAAGTATGGGTCCTGTTCCTCGGCGGTATTCTCGGCGTATTGATGATGCGCGGCGTCGCGCAGCTGTTCCTCAAGCTGATCGACAAGTTCCCTGAGCTTGAGCAAGCAGCATTCATCCTTATCGTTATTATCGGTGCGAAGATGATTGCCGGCGCATTCGGCTTCGAAGTGTCGCACTACCTGTTCTTCGGGTTGCTCATTGCGGTGTTCGTCGGCACGATGATCTACAGCGCAGTGCGCGGCAAGAACGAATCCGAGGCGAAGACGGCTTAAGATTCTCTAACATTTATATCCATGAAGCAGTCCCTCCTGTATGATAATAGGAGGGACTTGTTGTTACCTCCCGTTGGCGCGTTTTCTTAACGATTGGGGGAAAATTGATGATTCCATTTTCATTCGAAATCGTGAATGATTCGACGATCAATATCGAATATGTTTACGGCAGTGAGAAATTTATTCTGAATCTGTTCCTCCGCCACGGCGTATGGACGCTTCACCCGTTCGACGGCATGCTGCTGGGCAATCGCGACCTGTGCCGCAGCGTCATTGCCGATCTGATTCGCAACAAAGAGTTCCAGATCATGTTGGCCAAGCAGGGCATCGCCATGTCGAGTCTTCGCACGACAATCGACCTGGAACCATCCTCCTCGGAGCCCGAGACGCGCGCAAGACGTGAGCCAGACTGGGAGCCCGAACCAGAGGCAGGTTCAATTGACGATATACGGGAGTTCATTGAGTACAATACGATCGACGACATCATTGATCTCGAGCTGACCCAGCTGGACAAGAAGATCGAGTTCTACGGCGAGATCTTGAAATATGTTTTCATGCAAAACCTCGGTCCCGGCGATCCAGAGTTCGATAAGATCCAAAGCCTGCAGCGGACGTTCAAGGAAACGCGAGAGCGGATCGCGGGTCATAAGGATTTTGATTTTGGCGGGGGGAATCGGAAGAGGTTTTAGTTGTCGAGATTAAATACGCAGCTGTTGACTCTTTAGTAGATGAGCACATCTATCTAGGGAGTCTTTTTAATTGCAGCTTTAGCGATTCTTTAAGTAATATCATTGATCAAAAACTGGAAAGTATATATTGAATCCCCTATATCTATCACAACAATGAATGGTCCAGCGTTATAAGAGAGTAAGTGTATGTACGCTACATTAATGTGAACAGGAGAATTGCAATGGGTTTAACAATGACTTTTCCTACTAATATCATTACTTATAAGCCTTATGAATTACAGAACTGGTTGGAAGGTAGTAGATCAGATTGCTCTGATGAGTACCTAAAGGGTCTGATGGGTCGTGATGGGAACTATGCCGTTACCGGATTTGTAGAGTATATAGCAGGAAAGCATTACGAATCGTTAGGTTATCGCTATACGCACAGATTCGGAATTTTTGGCGGTAACAAAATCGGAACTTTCCCTGAGTCAGATGAAATACTGAGGCAAAGGTTTGGAGATGAGCTTTTTATTGCAAGCAGGAGTTTGTATCCCTCATTCCGAAACATCAAGTTCGAACTGCCGGACTTAATGATTTTCTCCGAGGATTGCTCCTACGTTAAGTTTGTCGAAGTGAAAAGAGCTAGGAAGGACCATCTTCGTGAGCCACAGGCACGAGGGCTGGCGCTGCTTGCGTTATTACTTAACTGCGATGTGGAAGTTTGTGAGGTTTACGCTGAGGAGGATGCGGAGACAGCTAAAGCTATAAGCTGGGAGTTCGCATAAGTGCTGATAGAATCAAGGGACTTTAAAATAGGCTGCTGCGTTGGTGAATAGCCAATGCAGCAGCCTATTACTTATTCCCTTTCTTTCTGACATAGTGCGATTGTTGGAGGTGTATTAGAGAAATGAGAATATTCTTTTAAAAGAAGTATTTGTATCTTTTCGTGTGATGATATTAACTGACTTGGATTTGGATATGATTCAGTCTGTAAATTATTATGGTAAAATTAATTAAAATATTATAAAATATTTTGGTGTTTTCCATTTATATGAAAGGGTGGCTTAGTTGTGAGAATGGGATTAGGAGTTGCTTGATTGAGATTAAACTATGATTTACATACCTCCATTAGAGAAAGGATTAAGTGAATGAGCACAAAACGAATAACACTCATGTCTATTGCTCTATTATGTTTCTTACTACTTATTTCAGGAGTAGCTAACGCAGCGGGAAGTTTGACTTACATTTACACAAACGATGGGAAATTGCTATACGTTAAGAATTCCGACGGGACGTATATCAAGTACATATACGATGCTAATGGGAACACGACGAAGAAACAGAAAGTAAACATAAGTCCCAAATCATCATTGACGTTTGCAAAAGATAAAGTGCTTACTATCTCTCCAAATCTCTCTTTGGCCACAACGGGTAAAACTACAGTTGAGTTCTGGATGTATTGGGATGGAAGTTCAAGTACTGCTATGCCCTTTACATTCAGCACCAAATTAAGTATGTACCTCTCAGGTGGTTATTTCGGATTCAATACTTTTAGTTCAGACATTATCGGAGTATCCTCTGCGGGACTCGCTAATAAATGGGTTCATGTGGCGGCTGTTTTCCCCAATAACAGTGTATTAACACCTTCGAATTGTGAATTGTATATCGACGGAGTTAAGCAGAATATTCAACAGGTTAAAGGAACAACAACTGTATTAAGGCCTGTTTCGAAATCTGCTACCATTGGTGGTTATATACAAGATGGCGTTCAGAAGTATGCTTTTGGTGGGAAATTAGCGAATTTCAGAATATGGGATAAAGCGAGAACGGGACAAGAAATTCAAAGTAATTTCTACAAGGAAATGAAAGGCAATGAATCCAATCTGGTAGGTCAATGGTTGATGCCAAGTGAGCCGCTAAGTTCATTGCCTTTTGATAAAACAAAGGTTATTAGCTTGGCTAATTTAGATACGAATAAGGTAAGCAGTGGGGGCAATACGGTTGACTTCTGGATGTATTGGGATGGCGTTGAGAACTCGATCCCGTTTACTTGGAGCTCTGGTTACAAGCTCGTGTTCCGTAATGGTTATTTTGGATTTAGTACGAATAGTTCTGATCTTATAGGGATTTCATCAACAGATCTTAAGAATAAGTGGATTCATATTACGGCTGTGTTCCCGAACAGTACGATTAAAGCGGATACCTGTCAGCTATATGTGAATGGCGTCAAACAAACGTTGACACAAGCTGCAGGTACAACAGCCTCAAGCGTTGCAACTTCCACCACTGCATATATTGGAGGCTATCAAAGCGACGCAGGCCAAACTTCTTCTCTCTTCGGCGGAAAGCTATCCGATTTAAGAATTTGGAATAGTAGTAGAACACAAGCAGATATTCAAAACGATATGTATAGAACGTTGTCTCTCAGTGAGTCTAATTTGGCAGGGGAATGGTTGTTAGCATCGGAACCGTCAAAGGCAACAACGCTAGTAACAAATGCGTATTCGTATTCCGATGTTGATGTGAATACCACTAGCGGGGGATATAACACGGTTGAGTTCTGGATGTATTGGGCAGGAGGATCGGGTGATATGCCATTCGCATGGAGTACACAATATGGCCTGTACTTCAGCTCGGGTAATTTTGGGTTTAATACCTTTAAATCAGACATAATCGGTATTGATGCAACTAGTTATAAAAAAACCTGGGTCCATGTCGCTGCTGTATTCCCGAATGGTGTTCCGACAACAACAACAGCTGAATTGTACATCAATGGGGTTAAGCAAAATATCCAACAGCTTGCAGGTACGACAACTTCGTCCGTGTTAGCGTCAAAAACATTAAGTGTAGGTGCATTTGAAGTAGGATCCAAGAGGAAATACGAATTTAGTGGGAAACTAGCGAATGTCCAGGTATGGAATAAAAAACTTGATCAGAATCAGATTATTAGCGATATGTACAGAGTTTACCCCGATAATACATCTTCGCGAACTAGTCTGAAAATGGTTACAGATGATTTCTATATCATCGAAAGTTAAATGGTCGTTGATGCGATTAACTCTAGTTGGAGGTTTTGGTGTGAGAAAATTTAGATTCAAGTACCCTATTATATTCGTACTTATTATTTCGATGCTTTCGTCCAATGTTTATGGCTTAGGTGAGGTTTCTGCTGACAAAGCAACAGAGGCTGCAACGGATACACCTCAAGTAGTAAGCGAAAACGGGAATTACCTTGTTAAATTCAAGGATGCAGATAAAGGAAAGAAGAGCCTCGACAAGAGAACAAAGAAAGAAAAGAAACATTATAAGAATATTTCACTTACTGAGGTTGAGCTCACATCAGAGGATCTGATCGCGCTTCAACAGGACGACAATGTGGAATATATTGAACCGGATTCCGCAATTAACAAGGCGGACGAAGATTTTAGTCTCTCAGAAATTCAAATCGATGTACCTAAAGCATTCGAAGAGAATGTATCCGGTCAAGGCGTGAAGGTCGCGGTATTTGATACGGGTGTAAATACGGAATCTAGCGATCTATTTGTTAGTGGCGGGGCATCATTCGTTGACAATGAATCTACTTATGATGACTTGAATGGACATGGTACGGCGGTGGCAAGTGTGCTAGCCGCTCTTAGGAATGGGCAAGGTTTAGTAGGTGTTGCTCCTAATGTAGAGCTTTATGCGGTAAAAGTTATGGACCAGACTGGGGCGGGCGCATACAGTCAAGTCATTCAAGGTATTGATTGGGCTATTGATAATCATATGGATATTATCAATATGAGCTTTACGGGAACGGCCTATTCGCAGGCACTGAAGGAAGCGATCGATAAAGCCCAACAAAACGGCATATTAGTTGTCGCGGCAGCAGGCAACGATCAAGCTTTTCAAGCCGGTTATCCAGCAGCTTATGACACTGTCATTTCGGTAGGGGCGGTCGATTCGAATAATCAGATTGCCGACTTCTCCAACAGGGGGAAAGTAGATTTAGTCGCACCTGGCGTCAACGTTGATGTTTTGTCCCTCGAGGATCAATGGATTCCGGAGAGCGGGACTTCCTTTGCCGCATCAGAGGTAACAGGAGTAGCGGCGCTTCTGAAAGAGAAGAGCCCGGCATTGACCGTAGATGAACTGCGCAGCCAGCTGCAATCCACAGCTAAACCACTTGGCGATCCGACGGTTTATGGACATGGACTGGTTAATGCCTATCAAGCCGTAATGAACATTATAGACGATGCGAATTCGACTACACCGATCGATATACCGGATGACCAAACATCCGATAGTGATCTGCCAATCATGAATCTCCCTGAGACGGTGACAGAATTCGTTCCAGACAATGATGAACCTTTAGAAGAACAATTGATTAAACCAGCAGCTTCGTATACGTTGGACGCTAATTCACAGCTAGGTCTTCAGGCGATGCGCTTCAAAACCGATCAAGCCCCTTACTCGGTTCAATCTGCACTAAACGAAGACATCTCAACGATGACGGGCGGATTGTCGATCTCGGCTGGCGATCTTACATTACCAGGTAGGAATGGCTTGTCTTTTACACTCAGCCGTACCTATAGCACCGAAGATTCTATCTTCTATAAGGAAAACATGGAGCCTTTCCTATATTGTGTATGTAACATCACATTCAATTATTTCAAATATCAGGAAACGAAGACAGACACGACACAGCCAACTAAAGTAGCTGGATCTGACAGCACCGGAAAAGTGTCCTATAATTCGGCTGCAGAACCTTACTCTGGCGGCAGTCTTATGAATAATGTATGGTCAGCGCAACGGTTCGGAAGCTATTTGGGCTCTAAAGTAGGGCAAGTCTATGCGACAACAGATTGGTCAGGACCAGATAGCAAAGGCGTTTATACTCGGAATGTAGTAGGAGTCTCCTCAACCCCGAGTTTCGTTTATAGTCAGAGTTCTGAAGTCTATCTTGGGTTCAAGTCTCGTCTATGGGGGCAACCGGCGGATGAGATACAATTTCCGATTGGTAAAGGCTGGTCCTGGAATGTTCCATATATCGAGTATGAGAAGGAAAACGGCGTAAGTTTGAGATTCCTTCATCTGCCTGGGAAAGGGACTTACCAAATCGATGGGACGAAGTTGTCGAAGTATCCTTGGAATGATATCGCCGTATCATCAAATACTTCCATCACTGTGAATGGGGTACAGTCAACTACTGCAGTTAAGGTAACTGGAGGTTTGACGTATTATTTCTCAGCGGGTGGGAAAGTGATTCAAATTGCGGATAATTATCAGAACGCGATCACGTTCACGTATTCCACGCAAGGTTCCTATGTGGATGTGTTGACCAGCATTCAAGATCCCGTAGGAAATACAATTAATATTGCTTACACGCCTACCCAGGTCACTTTGACGCTTGGAAGTAAGCAAGTCATCTATACGAAATCGTCAGGGACATATACGAATCCGGCCGAACCATATGAACAAAGCACGATTGAAACATTAAGTTCAGTAAAGGATGTACAAGGTAACACTACAAATTATGAATATGAGATCAAAGACTTCAAAGAAAACTTGGGAACGCCAGGGTCGAACAAATATGCCTTATTAACTGCTGTTCAAGGGCCTACTGGAGTCGTGACACATTATGAGTACGAGAATGCTCCAACTACAAGAAATCAACAAAATTCTTGGAGAGAAGTATACCGTCTTACCAAACGCTATGATCATTATACCGATGCGCTGTATTCACCGACAACGCGAGATGTCAATGTGCAAACGCTCTCCTACAATGCAGATATGGGGAGTGGTGAATATAATACAAGCAAAACTTTCTCTTCAACAATGTCGGATGGGCTGAGTTCGACGGTCTTCACGTACTTGAGAGATTACAAGGCTCTCTCCACCACGACGGCATTTGCGTTAACCAGCGTGTCCGCAACTGCGGGGGGCTTACAACAAACGCAGAGCTATCAATATAATGATACTTTGAAGCCTATACCGAATACGACTACCATTCAGAATACGAATACGCAAACGCAAGAGAAGTCGGAGGCCGTTGTAACGACGCAGGTATACGACGATTATGGGCATATTACTTCTACTACAAATGCATTAAATGTGACGACGCAGCAGTCTTATGACGCTTCGACACATCTGCTATACAGGGTCACCCAACCGATCGACGCCACGCAAACGCTAGTTACGACGTATGAACGTGATTCGTATGGCGGGATCGCTGATATTTATTTAAGACAAAATAGCTATAACGGAACATTGCTTAAACAATATCATTATGATCGAGACATTTATGGGAATATCGTATCTGCCAGTGTATCAGATGGTGTAAGTACTAATACACAGACATTAACCTATGGCACGGCATATAAATCTGCGTTTCCAACAAAGCAAACCAACTCCGTTATAGATGCCAATAGTGCGAGTTCAACAGTTGCCGTTAGCGGTACCTATGATATTCAAACCGGTTTGTTGTCTAGTATTACGGACGGAAATGGAAATACGACGAGCTATGCCTATGATCTATACGGGCGGCTTACGAGCATCCAGTATCCGAAATTGTCAGATTTAGGCGTGACAAAAGCTTCCGTCGCTTATTCGGATACGAAGAACACGATTACATCTACCGATGAAAAAGGTAGGAAACAAGAGATAGACTATGATCCACTCGGACGGTTGCAGTCCACAGGATATTTGACTACAGTCTTTAATGTCGTCTCCAAACAGGATTACGATGATTACGGTCGAC
This sequence comes from Paenibacillus cellulosilyticus, assembly GCF_003182255.1. GTDB lineage: Bacteria > Bacillota > Bacilli > Paenibacillales > Paenibacillaceae > Paenibacillus_T > Paenibacillus_T cellulosilyticus. The sequence continues at coordinate 88,231 of NZ_QGTQ01000020.1, forward strand.
TGGCTTGGTCCGAAGATGCCAAGGGCAATCGTACCACTTACGGGTATCAGTTGCTTCCGACGGGTACGAAAGTTACTGTGACTGCTCCGAACTTAGGTGTGAGCAGCGAGGAAGAAGATGTTATTCATCGAACGAAGACTAGTATTGATGCCGAAGGGAACAAATCGGTTCAAACCTTCGACAAGCTGGGACAACTCGTATCAGTAACGACTACGACCAATAAAAACGAAGTGACTACCCAATCGTTCCAGTATAATTCTATTGGTTTGACAATAAAGGAGACGGATCCGAATCAGAACGAGACCACCTACAGCTATGATGCTCTGGGAAGACTAACTTCGGTTACGCAAATACCGGATAAGCAAACAGGAGCAGCAGAAGTAACGCAGTATAAGTACAATCCTTTGGATCTGGTTACGGCTATCATTCATCCGGATCAAACACAAGACACGAAATTTTATGATGAGTTAGGAAGGTTGATTAAACAGGCTGGACCGGATGGCAAGACCGACAAGACCTTCTATGACGGTAACGGAAATGTCATTCAGACAACCGATCTTAAAGGTCAGACCTTCAACTACGTCTATAATGCACGCAACTGGTTAATGTCCAAGCAATCACCGAATTCCACGATCAGCTATACGTATTTTGCGGACGGAGACCGCAAAACGATGACCGATGGAACGGGGACGACCTCCTACCAGTATGATTCATATCGGAATCTGTTAAGCAATGTAACATTCCCAGATACGAAGTCGTTGACATACACGTATGACGAGAACGGAAACCGGATAACGATGAGCGGCCTATTCGGTCTGAATGTCGGGTATACCTACAACAACATGAACCAATTGGACACGGTCAAATCGAGCTCCGCAACAGCAGCACATTATGACTATTATAAGAACGGTTTGGCCAAAATGTCGACGCTCGGCAACGGATATACGGTGGAATACGTATACAATGGTGCAAATCTAACTTCTCTTACGCAGAAGAAGAACGGTTCAAGCACGACCCAAGGCTACTCCTATACGTATGACAAGAATGGCAATATGCAATCGCTCAATGAAACCGGAGATAATGTCAAGAGCGGCACATTTACGTATGACGGACTGAATCGAATCCAAACCTCTAGTCTCAATAGCGAAGTCTATTCTTACGATAGCAGAGGGAATCGGACGACACTCCAATCCTCAGCGACACTTGGAACGGCATCTGAGGTTTCCTATCAATACGATGATTGGAATCAGTTGACACAAGTTACAACCGCTGATAGTAAAGTGGTAAAATATACGTACAACGGAGACGGCCTCTTATATGAACGTGATGATAGTGGCGTGAAAAACCGCTATTATTATGATGGTACGAATGTAGTGGCAATCGGTCTCGTCAATTCAGATGGTACTGTATCCGTGAAGGCGCAATACGTTCGTGGTAACGGGCTGATCAGTACAATAGACGCCCAGAGTCAGAACTATTACTACTTAACCAACGGGCACGGAGATGTGACGGAGCTGCGCGATAAGAGCGGAGGACTCGTCAATCAATACACCTATGATCTATGGGGTAGCCCTAATATAGTGTCCGAGAAGGTGTACAATCCGTTCCTGTATTCAGGCGAGATGTGGGATTCAACGACACAGCTTCAATACTTGAGAGCCCGCTGGTATGATCCAAGTGAGGGACGTTTTATAAATAAGGATACGTATGAAGGGGATATTACGAATCCCTTGACGTTGAATCTTTATACGTATGTGGAGAATAATCCGCTTATTTATCTAGATCCATCAGGTAATCACAAAGTAAAATGGACAACTGATGTGGAGGGAAAAAGAAAGTACACAATCCTTCTAGATACACCAGGTTTTTGGGATTCACTTATGCTCATGTATAATTATGCTGCATCCCAACCAGCTACCCCAGGAGAAGCTATAGGTCAAATGGCTGGAGAATATGTAACACAAATATTTGCTAGTAAAAAAGCTTGGAGTCTCTCGCCTACTGAGAGAGGAAAGCTAATCGAATACTTCTTAGCTACATCTTATTATGCAGACTGGGATAATGTTGGAGCATTGATGGGTGGTTACTTTCCTGTCATTGATTTTTATGATAGAGATCACACGGTGATCAGTGTTAAAACTATGGATACAGACTCAAAAGCATATGCGAATAGAGACGCAATGTATCTGCAATTAACTTACTATGTAATAGCATTAAGAGATGCTAATATTCAAGTTGATGGAGTGGAGGTAGCGAATGAGAACAGAATCTTAGATATTTGGGTCAAGCCAGGACAGGCAGATGATATAGACATTGAATATCTAAAAGAGCTTGCAGATGCTAATGGTATAATAATACAAGTAGAGGAGTTTTAGAAATGAGTGAAATATCATTTAGATTAAAGTTAGTGTATGATAATCTGAAAATTTCTGATATAGATTTATGTCTAGAAAAACTACTAAAGTTTAGTCCAAATAGAATTGATGTACTAGATGATGTATACACAAAGAATAAGCTAGTAGACTTTATTAACTCAATCTTCACAGAACAACCTTCATTTATTTTCACACTGTCAGATTCATCGGGAAATAGTATGACAGTTAATAAAGAAAATAATCAAATAATTTTCTTCAGTAGAATTAATTTTGAATTATTTAGTTCTAGTGATCTTTTTGAGGAAATCACAGAGGTTTTTGTAAGTAACAATGGTTTGTTTGCATATATTGTGTCGACTGAAGATCATTTTTGGCAAAATAATAGTTCGGTTGATGTTTATAAGCGTCGTAATCGCTCATTAGAAGATATAAAAGTTATTCCAATACCAAAGATGAGAAATCGATGGAATGTTGATATAGAGCAGTTTCCAGGACACAATCATAATTATAGAGGTCTTTGGTTCGGCTCTTGCTCAATGATGTGGTATGGAAACGAATACTTTAATTACTTTAATCGTAAAGAGTTCGAGGCTTTTAGTGAGTGTGAAGAAGTACTTTCATTAAAAAATGGAGGATACTTTGTAAAACTTTACTCAAACCCGTTAAATTATGAAGATGTTGAGAATAGAAATAGACAATGGGCATTTAGAAGTGCTACAAATTTAGATTTAGTCGCAGAAAATGTTAAAGAGTTATTAAAAACTAAATAATAATGATGGGGCACATAGGTGGGATTAGCAGATGCATTCCCCTAGTGTCCCTTCCTTGTAAGCAAAGAAGTGGGAGTGATAATTGGTGGAAAATAATATAACATATACTCAAATAATAAAGATTATATTCAGGCTTTATGCTAGTTATATTTGTATTTCTGGTGGCATCTCTACTGTAATTTTAATAACGGACTTTGGAGTCAATAGTTTTGAACATTTTTACATTTTGGCTAATGGGAAGCTTCTTTTTTCGAATATGGCTTCACTTATTATTGGATTAATTCTTTATGTTAAAGCTGAAAGATTTGCCTTTAGCGTTAATGGAGCAGAGAGGGAAGTCTCGCTTTGTTCGAGAGAATTAACGTACATGGTGTTTTGTTGCTTGCAGATAATCTTCACAATTTTTATAGTTAAAACTACAATCCAATTATTAGGGGTCACTATCTTCTTTGTTATAAAGAGTTATTCAGATTTTGATTTTGGAGAACTTTACGTGTTTATCATACCTATCACCGCATTGATGTTGACAATTATATTCAGAAAATCTTCCGGAAAATTAGCCGATTTGTTCTCAAAATAATATTGGCGTCACACTGGAGATAGTGTTAATTTAATAAATCGAATATCGAAAAAGGTAAGTTGATAGATAGTAGTATGAATCTATTGGTATTGGAGAGGTGTAACATGGGTTACGATGTTCATATTACCAAAATAAAACCCTGGTTTAGGAGTATGTCCAGTCCGATTACAGAAATTGAATGGAGAACAATTGTTTCTCACGATACCAACATCCACTTTGTTAATGAATTAGAGAAGAGCTTCGATTCCAGTAAACTTCATTATTATAATAATGGAATTGCTGTTCTAAGCTATACTGAAGATGAAGGGAAGACTACTCAAACTTACTTAGACTTTCGTGATGGACGAATTGTAGTGAAATATCCTGATGCAAAGGTAATTCAAAAAATGAAGCAAATTGCACTTCTTCTCAATGCCTACGTAATCGGTGACGAGGGAGAAGAATATTGAGGATAGAAATATAATAATTATCACTTGCGAGTGTAACAATAAACTGAAACTTCATTTATGCAAGATTAAATCCCATTTTCTATAATCCTGAAGTTGCCAAGAGATGGCTTTTGAATTTACCTAAAGTCATCTCTTTTAATGTCCATTCGTAGCTTTCATAAATGTAATGGTAATATAGTCATGACCTGTTCACGCAGCACTTTAAAAGAGTCATAGTCCTTGTAATTACTTTCGTCCTTCATATAAAAAAGATCCCTCCATTGATACATCGTCCTAAGGAAATATGGAAAATAATAACTTTCTAATTTTCCCTCTCCAACCCCCTAAACTCCCTCGGGCTCATCCCCACCATCTTCTTAAACACCCTTCCGAAGTGCGAGAAGTTCTCGAATCCGCATTGCTCCGATATTAACGTAATGCTCCAATCCGTTGACCGCAGGAGATGCTCCGCCTCTCTGATTCGAGTGATATTGATGTACTGGCTGAAGCCGAAGCCGGTGACCTCCTTGAAGACGCGGCACAGATGTCCTTTGCTAATGAAGAATTGCTTCGCGAGATCATCCAGTAACAACGGTTCCATGAAGTGCTCGTTAATGTGGCGGGTTATCGCTGTAACCTTCTGCTGGACAGGTGAAAGGGTGTTGTCGGGCGCGGCCTTACGTTTCAGGATATAGCGAGCGATGAACAACAGCAGCTCAGTTGATTTGTTGCGAACATGCAGCAAGTAGCCTGGCGGACGTTCATTCAACTCTCCCAGCAGTGAACCAAGCAGCGCTTCTACATGCATTTGCTCTTGGATATTCAACCGGATAATCGGATGATCCGCGGCGAAGGAAACGAGCAGCAGCTCCGTCTCCTCCGGTGCCATTCCGTTAAAGAACGGAAGGTCGTAGTGCAGGACAGCACGTTCATGATTCGGTTCGCTCAGCTCAGAGGTTCGGTGGACGACGTTGGAGTCGACGAGTATGATGTCGCCCGGCTGGATGTGGTAGACGGAGTCGCGAATGAAGAACTTTCTAGAGCCGCTATATAGATAAAAGACTTCATACGATCGATGGTAGTGTGTCTCGTTCATGGAATGATAGCCGACTCTTCGGTCGAACTCAATCCATAAGGGCTCGGTCATCGACCCGAAGCGCAGCGAGTCGGGCAGTGATTGGATGGTTGTCATGGCAAGTTCTCATCTCCCTGAAGATAGCTAAGTCTATTATATCAATATTTGCATGGTTTATTGAATAACTGCGCATAAATGCGGAGAAATCACACCTATCTTATGCTAATCTCGAAGCATGAACAAGGAATGGGAAGAGCAGACACTACGGTGGGAGATGGATTCGATGCGCAAATTCAATTGCAACGAAGAGGAAGTTAAACAGCTGATCGATCGCGTTGTACGCAGAACGATGGAGATGGATTTTACATGGAATTGGTCCTGTGGCGTAGCTTTCTACGGGATCTCTAAAGCTTGGGAAGTGACGAAGAATCAAGATTATATCGATTATTTGGTCCATTGGGTGGACGAGTATCTAGAGCTTGGACTCCCGCCAATGATGGTCAATGCTTGTGCGATGGGTCATACGATGCTGACGCTGCACGAGGCGACAGGCGATGCGAAGTACCTCGATCTTGCACTGATGAAAGCGGAATATCTCCGCAAGGATGCAATTCGATTCGGGGAAGGCGTATTCCAGCATACCGTATCTTCGAAGAATGATTTCCCAGAGCAAGCATGGGCGGATACGCTCTTCATGGCTGCGTATTTCCTGCTACGCCTTGGCTTCAAGCTGGACAATAAGGAATACATTGAGGATGCGCTGAACCAATTCTACTGGCATGAGGAGTTTCTGCAGGATACGAAGACGAATTTGTTCTACCATGCTTGGGATAATGTGAGAGGCGATCATCTGTCCGGCATCTATTGGGGCAGAGCGAATGCGTGGGCGGCTTATACGATGGCGCAAGCGCACAAAATGCTCAATCCATTCATGCCGATGTGGATGCAACTCGGCGGGGCAGTAGGCGATCAGTTGAGCTCGCTCGTCCGCTTGCAGTCGCCGAATGGATTGTGGCGTACGGTGCTGAACGATGAGTCCTCTTATGAAGAAACGTCCGCTTCCGCTGGTATTGCAGCTGCGATGACGATCTACGCGCATCCGCTTCATCAAAACTATATGGCGAAGGCGTATGAGGGCATTCTGGCCAACATCGACGATGACGGCTCGGTTCGCAATGTATCGGCGGGCACTGCTGTTATGCATAGTGTAGAAGATTACAAGGTTATCTCTAAGAAGCGTCTGCAAGGCTGGGGCCAAGGCTTGACGCTCGCTTACTTGGTCGCGCTGCTTCAGAATACGAAAGTGGTTAGTGCCATATAAACTGCAGAGCTGCGAAAGTTGAGTACGTTATACATGGAAACGATAAACTCGTTTCCCAGGCATCCTATCGCCATTTTACAGAAGAGTCTCATCCGTCAAAGATGAGACTCTTCCTGCGTTCATCATTCTTTTCACAGATAAGAAAACCGCATTTGCATGCGGCTCTCTCTCCAATCTAGCGCCCGCCCGTATTTGAAGCCCAGACAGGAATCCAACTATTGGGATAGTAGGTATTTGTTAAGGTTGTGTTATAGAGAACCAGATTACCATCATTTTGCATGACCAGAGTGTCACCAGTTGTGTTAGCTGGCAAACCACTGCCGTGATGAGTTGGAATCCATGAGGCGGTATCGGTTAACCAAAGGGGTTGCTGAGTTGAATAATTAGTTACCCAGATATAATCCCAATCCCAACCCCAGTAATATTCGTATTGCAATGTTGTAGGATTGAATCCATAGCGGTAAGCATATTGATATACATATTGATAAGATCCGCCATATGTGTACATCACCAGTTTGCCAGTCGGTTCAAACTTGAACGAAATGGCTGAACTATTGTTAGTGCTGGTACTCCATATAGAAGAACCATTCTGATAGATGACAAAATTCCCGTCATTCTGCCAAATGGCCGCAAATCTGCCGTCTTGGGAGGCGAGATAGTCGCCTTTCGCAAAGCTGCTGCCTATAGTGAGCCGATCTCCAAGATTGCTGGCGGAAACTGTCGCTGGTACGGAAAATGCCAAAAGCAGCAAGCAAGCCATAACAATTCGAAAAGATCTGAAAGAAAGCAGTTTGTTCATTTGCCACACTCCTATGATCCTAGTAGTTGAAAGGAAATGCAAAATCTGAAATGTTCTTTAGGGTCACCTCCTTTATTTTGATAGATGATGCTCGTATTTATCAGCCCAATCACATCCTCTCCGGTTTGGTAATTGATACTTAAATTAACCATTTTATATAAATCATAGAATCTATTGTATATTACTGAGCTGGTTTTGCATAGTTGGAATTGAGGGAGAAGTTAGTTGCTCAACTTTCGCAGCTTCAATAAGATAGTAGAAAATAAACCGAGCCTCCTGAATAGCCTCTATAGTAAAGGGGGATCAGGATGGCAATCGTGCAAATGACGGATATTACGAAGTTTTTTCGGATGGGCGGGGAACGGTTTACGGCGCTGAACGAGGTTTCGCTTGAGGTGGAGCAGGGGGAATTTGTGGCGATTCAAGGGCCTTCCGGTTCGGGCAAATCGACGCTGATGAACATTATGGGCTGTTTGGACAAAGCGGATGGTGGTTCGTATTGGCTGGATGGAAAAGAAGTATCGGCGATAAGCGATAATAAATTGGCGGACGTGCGGAACCGGAAGATTGGGTTTGTTTTTCAGAACTATAACCTGCTGCCGGGGTTATCTGCCTATGAGAATGTTGAGCTTCCCCTTGTTTACCAAGGGAAGTCCGGCAAAGTAAGACGGGCAGCTGCACTGGATATGCTGGAGGCCGTAGGGTTAAGCAACCATGTCCGTCACAAGCCGTCTGAGATGTCAGGCGGGCAGCAGCAGAGAGTCGCTATAGCCCGGGCGCTCGTCGCTTCTCCTTCTATTCTGCTGGCGGATGAGCCGACTGGTGCGCTTGACACCCGTAATGGAATTGAAATTATGAATCTTCTCGCCAACCTGCATAAGAATGGCATGACGATCATTCTGATTACCCACGACCATGCCGTAGCTGCCTGCGCGGAGCGGATCATCTCGATCCGTGATGGGAAGATTGCGTAGGAGAAGTGAGAGACGGAGAGCTTCATACTCTGCTGCGAGGCCCTATTAGCGAGAGGAGGTCACTTCACTTTTGAACCATATCGATTGCAACGACAAAACATGGGGGCCGCGCTCTCATGTTTTTTTCATTTAGTACCCAAATTACCATTAACAAGTCATCAAATTGCCTATGACAATGCTGCGATTCACGATAACTTCTTTGGTAGTGAAAGCGGTAACAGTGCCCCATATCACTCGCCGCGCGCACAGGAGAGGAGGGGAAAGCACGCTTAAGACAAGCGATAGCTATATCACATCCAGACACAACAAGTACGCATGAACAGCATAGGGAAGTATGAACGATAAGAAGGGAGTTAATTGTGTGAGAAAATTAGGAATTGCCGCACTAGGCGTCGTGCTGGCAGCAGCGGTAATCGTGCCGCCGAGCAGTACGCTGCCGGTTGCCCATGCAGATACGGTGAAATTAACAAGTACGTTCGAGGACGGAACGCTGCAGGGCTGGGCCCCACGCATTGGCAGTGAGAGCGTTACATTGGCCGGGACGGCCGGTGCACGTTCAGGATCGCAAGGGATGCTCGTTGCGAACCGAACGGCAACTTACCAAGGTGCGAGCAAGGATGTGTTGTCCCAGTTCACGCTTGGGACAAGCTACACGGTGACCGGCTATGTGAAGCTGACTTCCGGCACGGCGAATACGAATGTGACGCTGTCGATGCAGAAGACGGTTGGCACGACAACGACGTACGAGAACCTCGCGACGGTGTCTGCGAGCGCAAGCGATTGGGTGAAGGTAGAGGCAACGTATCGGCTGAGTAGTGCGGCGGATGCGCTGTCGATTTATTTTGAATCCGCGGGTGCGACGATCTCGTTCTATGTGGACGATTTCTCCATCGTCGAGAAGAGCGCGACGCCAATCGAGGCGAGCATTACGCCGCTGAAGACGGCATTCGCTTCGTATTTCCCGATCGGTACGGCATTCACGAATGATGAGATGTACGGCGAGAACGCGAATTTAATGAAAAAGCATTTCGCCAGCGTAACGCCAGGTAATGCGCTGAAGTGGGATGCGACAGAGCCGACGGAAGGCAGTTTCAACTTCACAAGCTCAGATGAAGCCGTGCAATTCGCGGTCGATAACGGCATGAAGGTTCGCGGTCATACGCTCGTCTGGCACAACCAGACGCCGAACTGGGTGTTCTACGACAGCAACAGCCAGCTCGTAACGAAGGAAGTGCTGTATGCGCGGTTGAAAGCGCATATTGACGCCGTCGTTGGCCGCTACAAAGGCAAGATCTATGCGTGGGATGTCGCGAACGAGGTCATTGACGAATCGCAATCCGACGGGATGCGGAGAAGCCTATGGTACCAGATCGCAGGCGATGAGTATATCGAGAAAGCATTCGAGTACGCGCATGCTGCGGACCCGGATGCGAAGCTGTTCATTAATGACTACAACACGCATATTCCGGCCAAAGCGCAGTTCCTGCATGATCTCGTCCAGCGTCTGAAAGCCAAAGGCGTTCCAATCGACGGCATCGGCGAGCAGACGCATATCAATATCGATTACCCGGCGCTCAGCCAAATCGAGGATTCGATTGTGAAATTCTCGGATCTCGGCGTTACGCAAGAAATTACAGAGCTCGATATGAGTATCTATACGAGCAGCAGCCAGAGCTACACGTCGCTGTCGACTACCCTTGCGACTCAGCAGGCAACGCGGTATGCCGCGCTGTTTGAGATTTTCAAGAAGTATAAGGATCAGATCTCGAACGTTACGTTCTGGGGGCAAGACGATGCTCACAGCTGGCTGCGTACATCTCCAGTCACTCGTCTCGACTGGCCGCTGCTGTTCGATGATAATCTTCAATCGAAGTCTGCGTACTGGTCGCTTGTCAATGCATTGACGGTTCCGGCGGCACCGACGAACGTAACGGCGACAGCGGGCAACGCGCAAGCTGTACTGAGCTGGACGGCATCGACAGGTGCGACCTCGTATACGATCAAACGCGCAACGACGAGCGGCGGTCCATACACGAATGTAGCGACAGGCGTAACGGCGACCAGCTACACGAACACGGGACTCACAAACGGTACAACCTATTACTACGTTATCTCCGCTGTGAACGCGAATGGCGAAGGTGCAAACTCTACACAAGCGAGTGTGACGCCGACGAGTGGCACGACTGTGCCGGCAGCACCAACGAGTGTAGCGGCGGCGGCAGGTAACACACAGGCGACACTCACATGGACGGCTTCATCCGGCGCAACGTCGTATAATATCAAGCGTGCGACGACAAGCGGCGGTACGTATACTACGGTAGCAACGGGCGTCACAACGACGAGCTACACGAATACAGGACTGACGAATGGCACGACGTACTACTATGTGGTCAGCGCAGTGAACAGTGCGGGCGAAAGCGCGAACTCCTCACAAGCGAGCGTTACGCCTACGGCTGGCAGCACCGGAACGTCGAGCCTCGTGCTTCAATACCGCGCAGGGAATACGAACGCAACCGATAACGCAATCCAGCCATTTTTCAATATTAAAAATACAGGCACGACCGCAATCAACCTTAGCGATCTGACGATCCGTTACTACTTCACGAAGGAAGGCACAGCGGATATGACTTCGTGGATCGACTATGCGCAAATCGGCGGCAGCAATGTGCTGCGTACGTTCGGCACGTTGTCCGCTACGAACGCTGACACCTACGTCGAGCTGAGCTTCTCGTCGTCGGCCGGAACACTCCAGCCTGGTGCACAGACGGGCGAGATTCAGCTGCGCATGCATAAGTCGGATTGGTCGACCTTCAACGAAGCGAACGATTACTCGTTCGACGCGACGAAGACGACATACACGGATTGGACGAAGGTCACGCTGTACCAGAGCGGCGTTAAAGTGTGGGGCGTTGAGCCGTCTTAATCGAATAAGTATAGGGTATGTTCAAATGAAAAAGCCGTCAAGCAGCCGGATATATTCCGCTGCCTGACGGCTTCTTCTATGTGTTTAAAATCCCATTTCTTTACGGAATGCCTCGATCTGCTCGGCGGACCACTTGGGACCCTCGAACAGCTTACCGGAGCGGGCTTCCGCCAGCGCGTCATTGAGCCAGTTCAATTCCGTCTCGCTGAATTGAATGCAGCCGCGGACGAACATGGACGAACCCGCTGGAATATATGGACTCTTCAGCTCGTAAATCATTCGCAGTCTTGCAAGCCGCTCCTCACAGCTTGCGATTTGCTTCTCGATGTGAGCAATAATCGATTCCGGCTCACAGTGCCGCACGAACGGCAGCGCCATGAAGACCGGATGCTGCGGATAGGAGCTTTGCTCGAACTGCTGATGGACGAGCTTAATGAAAGCTTCCCGGCCAGCGTCCGTAATGCGGAAAATCGTCTTGTCCGGACGATTCTCGCCCGGAACAGGCACGATCTCTGCTGCTTCGACCAGTCCGTCTTCTCGGAGCTGGTCTACGGCATAGTACAGCGAGCCGTCGCGAAGCTTGAACGTTTCATTCCAGTTGCGGGCTTTGATCGTCTGTCTGATTTCATAAGGATGCTTGTTGCCTTCCATAAGCAGTCCAAGAACTAGCAGCCTCATTGACATGATCGATCAACCTTTCTGGTAGGATGGGTCTGGCTTGCCTGCGCCGCCTGCGGCACCGGAAGGACCCTGACCTTGACCGCCTGGTGCGCCTTGCGTGCCTGGCTTCGACAGCTCTAGACGTGCGCGGCCCATCAGCAGTACGAAGACGAATGCAATGACCGGCAGTAGGACTGTCCATTGGAATACACCGTGAATAATGGAGTCGGACAGCTTGCCGATTAGCAATTTCACAACGTCTGCTGGCATGCCCATTTGCTGCTGTACCTCAGGGTCGAGCAGCGCTTGACCGCCTTTGATCTTCTCAGCGAGCTCTGGGCTCAAGTTCGGCAGGGAACTGATACCCTCTTGGAAATTATGCTTCTGCGTCGCGCCGAACACGGCAATGGCAAGTGCGGAGCCGATCGTACGGAAGAACATGATGAGCGACGATGCCGAACCTTTGAATTGCGGCGGAACGGCGTTAAGTGTCGAGATGTTAAGCAGCGAGAACGATACGCCCATGCCGAGACCGATAATGATCATGTACAGTGCAATGACCAGACGGCTCGTTTCATCGCTGAGCGCGTAGCCGAGCAGCGATGTGCCAATGATGAGTACACATACGGATACGAGCATAACGCTGCGGTATGCGAATTTGTGTGCGATTCGTCCGCCGACTTGGGCGCTGACGACGACGCCAAGCATCATTGGAATAAGTACGGTACTCGTTTCAGTCGCTGTTTTGTTGAATACGCCTTGGATGAAAATCGGAATATACGTTGCGCCTGCGATCATAACGCCGCCGTACAAGAGCGAAATCATCATGCTGCTCGTGAACAGCTTGTTACCGAACAGGCCGAGCTTGATGATCGGATCCTTCGACTTCTTCTCAGCAAGGAGGAACAAGCCGAGGAACACGATAGCAGCGATAAACAGCGAGATCGTCTTCAGTGAATCCCATGCCCATCCGTCCGTACCGCCGAGCTCAAGACCAAACATCAGGAACAGAATCGCAGCTGTGAGCGTAATAGCGCCGAGCCAGTCGATGCTTTGCTTACGCGGATTCTTATTCTCATGATAAGCCTGTGCGATGAACAGAATCGAAAGAATGCCGATTGGAACGTTGATGTAGAAAATCCAGCGCCAGCTCCAGTTGTCTGTAATCGCGCCGCCCAAGATTGGGCCGAACACGCTGGAGATGCCGAATACGGCGCCGAACAGACCCATCATTTTGCCCCGCTTCTCAGCTGGGAACAGGTCGAAAATAATCGTAAATACGATCGGCATCAGCGCGCCGCCGCCAATCCCTTGAATGGCCCGATAGATGATGAGCTGATCCATGTTCTGAGCGGTGCCGCATAGGACAGAGCCTGCGATGAACAGTACGAGTCCTAATAGGAAAAAGCGTTTGCGTCCGTACATATCGGACAATTTACCGATAATCGGCGTCGAGACGACCATCGCGATCATGTACGCGGAGTACACCCACACGAAACTCTCGAAGCCCCCAAGCTTCTTAATTATGGTGGTCATCGCGGTCGAGACGATCGTCTGATCGAGCGATGCCATGAACAGCCCGAGGAGCAGGCCTGCGACGACCAGCTTCACGTTGCTTTTCTTTGCATCCATTGTCAACTTCCTTTCAAGTATGACTCAAATATTTCATTGCCGTTGCTTATTATACTCAAATTTGAGTTTATTACAACCGCTAATTTTGGAGATTCGCTTCCCTTATTTGCAGGAAATGGTCGGTTTACGTGATCTTAAATTTTTTCCCGGTTGAGTGGAGATGGAGGAAGGACTTAGATGCGAATAGCGCTAGTATTTGATTTGATTCGCATGGAATAATCTCCCTACTACCTGATATTGGGGTAAAATAAAAATAATAGTTCGGAACCTGTAAGGATTGCCGTGCGAGTGGCATCTATCATACATCCGCGAATCGACGGATGACGAGATGAGTCGGGAGGAGGTGACGGTAATGCATGTTGTGACGGAAGCTGCAGCGTGGGGCAGCGTCGAAGATGAGCTCGACAATGAGGGCGCAGCAGCCGAGTTGAAGGATGAGCAGTTGGTCGAGCTGGCACGGACCGGTGACCGAGAAGCGTTCGGCGAGCTGGTGCGCAGACATCGGGCAAGAGCTCTAGGGGTAGCCTCGACGATTACAAGGGACGGGCAGCTTGCGGAAGACATCGTACAAGAGGCGCTAGTGTCGGCTTTTCTACGAATCGAGACGTTGATGGAGCCGAGCCGATTCCGGTATTGGCTGGAGCGCATCGTTCGCAACCAGGCGATGATGAAGCTTCGCAGGAGCGGTCCTGGCGGGAGAGCAAGCACCTTCTCGGAGATTGCGCACCGATTGGGCAAGCTCACGGAAGAAGAGTGGAATGATTGCTCGCTTCTTGATCGGATGTTATTCCGAATAGTCGAGCGGCATGGCGAGGTGCCTTACAATGAGACGGACCCACAGGCCCGACTAATGCGCAAGGAGATGTTCGAAGGGCTGTATGAACTGCTCTTATGCTTGAATGCAAAGGAGCGCGCCGTGTTCGAAGCTCATGTATTCCGTCAATTGTCTCCTATCGAAATTTCGGATGCGCTCGGCATGTCGGTTGGCGCTGTTCATACGTCGATCTCTCGTTCGCGTAAAAAGGTGCAGCGAGAGCGAATTCGCGTCTATTTTCGAGGATATGCGGAAGAGAAGAAGCAGGCAGGTCGTCCAACGAGACGCGTGCTTGCGCCGCCAGTCCGATTATGAGGAGAGAAAAGAGATGACGGGGATAACGCAAGAAGAACGGAAGAACCGAACGTACACGGCTGCGGCAGGTGCCATTTATGCCGTGCTGCAGTATACCAGTCAGAAGGATAGCTATACGCTCACGGATGTGATGGGACTGACCGGACATGCCTTCCGTATCAATATTCATCCTGAGGATGTAAGCCCTGCGGGGCCAACGATGTTCTCTCCGACGGAACTGCTCGAGAAGGGTCTGAACAATCTTGGCTTCGCTGCCGAGCAGCTGTACGGGTTTCCAACCCCGGCGCCGCTGGAGAAGCTGGAGCAGGCTATTCGTTTCGCCCAAGAGACGATCGACCGCGGCATACCTGCTATCGGCTGGAGCTTGTTTACGGCAGAATTCGGCGTTATTTACGGCTATGACGATGAGAAGCAGGAGCTGTACTGCAGCGACCGAGCGCAGGACGGTCCGCTGCCGTATGCGAAGCTGAATGAGCTTCAGATGAAGTTCGTCTTTATGCTGCGAATCATTGGAGAGCTGACGGTGGACCCATTGGCGGCGCTCAAGACAGCGCTCGCTGGCATTGTGCAGTTCGCTCGAGGAAAGGCCCCTACCTTATCGGATACGTTCAAGCACGGTTTGGCGGGTTATGATGCGTGGATACAAGCTTTCGAAGGTGGGAAGGTCAATCCGTTCGGTAATGCTGACAACGCCAGAATTGTTGGTGACGCAAGGGAGTATGCGGTGGAGTTCCTTCGCTCACTGTCTGAGAAGTGGACCGGAGACGGTCAGGAACAATTGGCGATTCGCAGCTTGTCGCAGGAGGCGCTGCCGCATTTCGAACGGGTGGTTGAAGCGTTTCGCGCGTTACAACTGCGTTTCCCGTTCCCGCATGGCGGCGAGCCCAACGACCCTGTTCAAGCGGCGGAAGCGATTAAGCTGTTGACGGTGGCGAGAGACAGCGAGACAGCTGGCATTGCCGTGTTAGAGCGTCTGCTTGAGCAATTGAACATGGCAGAGGCGTAATGCTCAGAATAGTGAAACAGCCGCACACGGCCCGGAGGGAGTCCGGCGTGGCGGCTGTTCTTTTTGTGCAAATAAAGTTACTTGCTGCTTGTACTGTTTGTTCCCAGTAGATTCTTAATGTCTGCCTTGGCGCGGAGCTCGTCGATATAGGATGGAGACAATTCGTAGATTTTCTGAGAGGTTAGCGTCTCCTTAATTTGATCTTTGACGTCCTCGAGCGTCTTAGTGACAGCCGCTTTATGATCCGTTACAAGAATGAGATGATAGCCGTACTGCGACTGTACGGGCAAGCTGATCTCACCGACCTTGAGCGAAAATGCAGCGTCTTCGAACTCAGAAACCATGACCCCGCGTGCAAAATATCCGAGATCCCCACCATTTGCGCCAGACCCTGTATCGATCGATTTCTCCTTCGCTAACGCTGCGAAGTCGGTGCCATTGATCAACTGCGTATAGATCGCGTCGGCTTCATCCTTAGTCGCCACAAGAATATGAGAGGCATGTACTTGCTCCGGTGTATTGAACGAGTCTTTGTACTGATTGTAATAAGAACGGATGGCACTGTCCGTTATGTTAATTTGTGCAAGGAGAAGTTTGCGCAGCTGAGCCTGCTCGAGCAGATCAGGATAGAGATCATCTTCGGTCATATGATATTGCTGCAGCGCTAACTCGAAGTTTTCACGGGAGCCCATGTTATTGATGATATTGTTCAGTTCACGTTGAATATCGTCCGTGGTGATCAAGATACCGCGTGCGTCAGCTTCCTGCTTTACAAGCTCGTATGTAATAAGCCCTCCGAGAACCGTATCTCCATTGCCGCCTTTAATGAGTGCTTCGAACAGCTGCTGCTGCTGGATACCTATGCCATTAACGGTCGCAACGAGATCGGTGCCCGACTGCTGTTTCGGCGTAGTGAAGTAGATGGACGACTTGGCACCGTCGTAGCGCACACCTTGTCCAAACGCATCCGCTGCAAAACGAAGCGGTACATATGTGGTGCCGTTGTACACGATGCTCGGCTGCGAGTCAGGCACTTTCTTCTCGACGCCGTCGAAGAACAATTTCAACGGTTTGACGATAACCTCAATCTTGCTAGGATCCGCCGCATAGCTGACGCCGCTGAAGAACAATGCGCCCGCGCAGAAGGAAACGATGACGTGCTTGAGCTTGTACATAATCGCTTAATGACCCCATTTCGATGAATGTGTCTATCAAGTACCATTATATAGTGAATTTCTGCAAGAACATATCCTATCATTTCGTTTGGAGCGATATGCTGGATGTAACGGTCGCCACAGCGCCTATTGCAGCATTATTGGCACGAATGAAGCGCTAAAGGTTGCGACAAAGGTTATCCGATGCTGGAGGCCCATTTATGTATTCAAAATGATCCCATAAGCAATATAGCAACTGTTAGAGCTGGGAATGACGCTTTTTCAACCTAATAAGCTCTGTTGCAACCGTAAGAACGTGTTGAAAACGGAACACGGAACGCGGAACACAAGCAAATCCCAAAAGTCATTAATCGACTCTCGGGTTTTCCGATCAATCTTTCATCCGCCGCAGAAGCGGCGCAGGTTCAACGGTCGTCCACACAAAAAAGGCCCCGAGGGGCCTAAGATGTGAGGCAGCCTTGTCCAACAAAGTTAATTTCGGCTAGCCTTAGGAGACGACAAACTGAACCATGATCGGAACGCCGGGGTCCAGAGCGTCGCCTCCCGGGATAGTGAGCGTAGTGGTTGTCACTGTCGAAGTGTCGCTCGTTTGCATGACCCCGTTAATGTACAGATTGTAATAATTGAACGATCCCGGAAATGCTGTTGCGGTACCCCCTGTGTCGTTCGTGAATACTGTAGCTGCGATTGCAAACGTCGCGCCTGTACCCGTTCCATCACCGATTGTGGCAGTGAATCTCCGAGTATTTTGATACGGTTGTACGATTGGCATATATCATCACTCCTTTCTCATCTAGTAGATTCCAAATGGACGAGCAATGCGAGGGCTATTTTTCCAAAATATTCTAATTGTCGACATGCGCAGTCAATTGAACGATTTCTAATACGATCGACGTTCCGGCATAGATCATGCTGTCCTGCGATGGAAAAAACAAAGAGGCGGGGCTAACGGTATATATGCCGCCGGGCTGCATGATCCCATTGACATACAGGTTGTTATAGCTGCCTTGGCCGAGCCCTATAAATTCAGCTGCTGCATTTCCTGTATCGTCCGTAAATAGATTGGCGGGAAGCGTAATCGACGATATTAAATCAAGATCGATATCCGGAATATAGAAATAGCGGTTTATGGACGATGTGACGACGATTGCCGGCACTGATACGCTCCCTTGAGGTCCTTGAGGTCCTTGAGGTCCTTGAGGTCCTTGAGGTCCTTGCGGTCCGGTCGGACCCGTATCTCCTTGCGGACCATGAGGACCGATTGAACCCGTATCCCCTTGCGGGCCTGCATATCCTGCCTTCGTTTCTTCGAAGGAAACGTATCGGGTTTCGTCTTTAAGTAATACCGGGCTGACCTGAACAAGATATGGATCAGATACCTCGAGTGAATGATGGGGCGAGGGCGGCTGAATCATTTTCCTGCAACGCTTGATGTGTCCTGATCTACGTTTACTCAGAAGAGGTTTTCTAATGCGTGCTGGTTTCTTGTCTTTATTTGCAGATACACGCTTCCGCGTCAAACGTCCGCAATTACGTTTTCTCAATCGGGCGTTCCTTTTGCTCAGGCGCCTCAAATAAATCACTCTCCTTAGGAACGCGGTGCGTATGCCCTATTCTTATGCGGTAAGCGAATTCGGAGAGTGGACGAATGAACTACGTTTTGTATTTGTTTCTATTTATTAACAAATGCGTGGGTGACGATATAGATAAGCCGATGGGGCAGCCTATTTCGGCATGCAAGACGATCTGGATGAAAATGCAAAAACAACCCGTCTTGTTGGCTCAAGACGGGTTGTTTTCTATCGTTTCGAAAGCTCGGTCAAATAAACTTCCGACTCGTCTTCTTCCCGTCGCAGCTGAACACGATCTTCTTATCCTCGATCACCGTCTCGAGGTGAATCGACTTGCCCCACAGCGATACGATATGAGGGAGAGTGCGCTCCAGATACTTGAGATCGAGCTCAACGCCTTCGTAGCGATGCTTCAGATACATTTCGCCGACGCGGTTGAAATCGCCGTCCTGCACGACGATGCTCGGGAAGCCGCCGTTGACGCGGGAGGTGACGAGCTGATCGCGGATGTTCGCCCACGTTTTGTCGGTAATTTTCCACTCCGGACCCTTCTTCTCGAAAACGTACAGATCCAGATCCTTCACCAGCTGCTTGTCGAGGTAGTTGCGCAGGAACGAGATGTCCGCATCCTCTTCGCGTACTTCGAAGATTTTCTCCCGGCCTTTGCCGGGCTTCATGCCGAACCGATCGCGCTCCTCCTGCGTCGGATTATCCCAGCGCTTCTCGATGTGCTCGAAGATTTTCAACCCGAGGTAGTACGGGTTCAGCGTATGCCGTGACGGCACGACAACGGAGCTGTTCAGCTTAGCGAACTCGATTGTTTCTTCGCTCGTCAGATCGAGCTCGCGGATAATCCGCTGATGCCAGTACGAAGCCCAGCCTTCGTTCATAATCTTCGTCTCGAGCTGCGGCCAGAAGTACAGCATCTCATCACGGAGCATCGACATGATGTCGCGCTGCCAGTCCTCGAGAATGGTGGAGTACTCTTCAATGAACCAGACAAGATCCTTCTCCGGCTCTGGCGGGAACCGGATGGTGTTCGCATCCTGAGCATTCTCGCTGTTGTCCGATGGATCAAGCGACCACAGATCGTCGTAAGCGCCCTCGACCTCCGGTTGGTTGAGGGATCGGGCATTTTCTTTCACGAGCATTTCGATATAACGCGTCTTGTCGAGGTTGTACGGACGGATGATTGTCGGATCGATGTGCTCCTGGATGGCAAGAACGGAGTCAATGAACTTCTCGACCCGCTCGGAGCCGTATTCCAGCTCATATTGCGCAACGCGTTCCGCGGTGGCGGACATACTCTCGACCATGTTCCGGTTCGTCTGACTGAAACGGGCATTGTTTTTGAAAAAATCGCAGTGCGCAAGCACGTGAGCGACGATCAGCTTATTCTGAATGAGCGAGTTGCCGTCGAGCAGGAAAGCATAGCACGGGTTGGAGTTAATGACGAGCTCGTAAATTTTGCTCAGACCGAAGTCATATTGCATTTTCATCTTATTGAACGTCTTACCGAAGCTCCAGTGACTGAACCGAGTTGGCATGCCATACGCCCCGAACGTATAGATGATGTCAGCGGGGCAGATCTCGTAGCGCATCGGATAAAAGTCGAGGCCGAACCCTTGGGCGATCTCTGTAATTTCATCAATCGCCCGTTCGAGCTGGCGAATTTCATCTTGTTTCATCGGCATGATCCCTCCGAGCGAGATAATACGTTTCATACCATAGGTATGTCTCAGGGGAGGAGGATATGCCTGCTTAAACCAAAAGGAAAGTAGTATAGAAGATATAATGGTAGATATCGTATAGAAATCGGTTATGCATGCTTTGATTTGCGAAAAATGAATAAGGCGCTGGCGGACATTATGACGTCAGTGCACGGTTGAAGAACCTTGCCACGAAGAGATCAGATGACTTCGGTATCGATATAGAGGAATATGCAGACAAAGGGCTCTATTTGGGAAAAGTCAGCTAGTGGATATATGTCTATTGTTTGGAAAACGAGCGTGAGCGTGTTGCGGAGCTAATACGATTACGCAAGTTGAATTATCGCGAGGGAAAATAAATACGGACACAAAATGCCAAGACTACTGCTTCAATGCATGCTTCTTGGCATTCTTTATTCTTCATCGGGATCAATTCCCCAGAAGATATGATGAGCATTGCCAGAGTTAGCGAAATAACAGGCGTCCACATAAACATTGTGCATCGCTGCATCAACCTTATATACAATGACAACATTTCCGACTAGTGTCCATGCATAGCCGTTAAATGAAAAGCCAGGGAAGTCCGAGATTCCATATGCCTTGTTATCTGGTTCTGAGGATAGTATGGATTTGGAACGGCGGAAGACGTTCATCGGATCCACCTTGAATGTCTGCATATGTGCAAGAGAAACTCTTGCATGACTTGACCATAGAACCGTGTAACGATTATTTGTCATGTTTGACCTCGGCAATCAGGCGTGCGAACTCTTCCTCATCATCACTGTAGGTAGAGATGCCTCTTTGCCGATCTAACTCAGCTTGCGTTAGTTGATGAATGACATCGGGATCATTGAAGATTGCTGCAGTCATCTTCTTCTTCTGAATATCGGTTAAGCGGGAGGGATCTTCCTTACGAGTTAATCGAACATCGTATCCGAAATGGTCTTCGATAAGATGAACGAGATCTTCAAGCTCTACAACGGACTTGTCTTTAAAGCTCTGCTCCAGTTCGTGTTTGGATAAAGACATCACCATCACCGTCCTTTCATCCATTGTACCACAACAGCACGTTTGCTAATATACCACTGGTATGGGAAGCTAATTTAGCTCATTCGTTTAAATAGTATTATCTATGAAGGGACGGATGAAATGACATATGAATTATAATTATTTAATCCTCTGGATTAGATTGGAGTCGGGTTTTTCATGCACCAATTGAAGCACCTTGGCGTTGCTTAGTCAGTAGATAGATTGGATTGAACGGCCAGCGTTATGGACAGGCTGAAGGCTAGAAGGAGGATGAGTATGAATATCCTATTAAGCTTGTCTATCGCAGCAATTTGTTATCTCCTATTCCGGGATTATAAGCAGAGGAAATTACTGAATAGCTATCGTGCGCATGCACTTGAGGCTTTTACTTCGCATGAAGATATGAAGGAGACATTGAGGATCGGATTATATAATCGTTTCAAAAGAGAAGAAGACGCAGATAAGGAAGAAGACCCGCTGCTGTTCGAGCATTTTGTAGCGGACATTATGACTTCCGTGCGTGGTGGGCGAACATTCGTCACCAAAGGTTCGGGCGATTATGGGATTGATATCGAGGAGCAAGCGGACAAAGGGCTTTATCTTGGCCAAGTGAAATGCTGCAAAGATCCAGTTGGTTATGAGCCTATCGCGATCATTCACTCTCAGATGATGAAGCAGGATGCGGTAGGAGGGTACGTAGTGACCACAAGTAAGTTTACTCCGAATGCGTATGCCTATGCCAAAGGGCTTAACATCGATCTCATTAACGGCACGCAATTGGTGGAAATATGGATGGACTATCTAGATGATAAACGGGAGAGCGTGGGCGAACTGCTGCCATTGCCTCAAGTATAAGAGGCTGTCCCAAAAGTAGGTCAGCTCACTCATAAGCTAGATCAATTTATTGAAAAAAGTAAGAAATGACGGTTCAGGGAGGTCAATCCTGAACCGTCATTTCTATTTTTCTATCTACCGCTACCTTCTTGAACAAATTAAGGGCAAGCGATAGCCACCCGACCTCAAGGCTTGCTTTTTGCAAGCCTCGAAGCAGAAACCGCCGGAATCCCTGGTTATTCTTTATTTGCCCAAACACACTCTCCGGTTCACTTGGGATGGTAACTGTCTCGGCCACCGCCAGGATAAGCACTGGCGAAGATCTTGTCGTCCAGCCGATTTACGGCAGCATTGACGACACGAACGAGGTGATTCGAGGGAATGTCCTCTTCGAGATCCATTGGCAAGCAGAGTTGGTCC
>NZ_QGTQ01000021.1 GCF_003182255.1 Paenibacillus cellulosilyticus
CCATCCACAGGTGACAGATTGCTCCGTCTTTCCCGATCTCCCCATGCGAGGAAATCGATTATCCGGTATTAGCATTCGTTTCCGAATGTTATCCCGGTCCTGCAGGCAGGTTGCCTACGTGTTACTCACCCGTCCGCCGCTAAGCATCAGAGGTGCAAGCACCTCATCAACTCCGCTCGACTTGCATGTATTAGGCACGCCGCCAGCGTTCGTCCTGAGCCAGGATCAAACTCTCCATAAAAGAAGTGCTTGTTTAGCTCATTAAAAGCTGACTTACTTTAAAACATATCGCTCATTGTTCAGTTTTCAAGGAACAAGTTATTTCGTTTGCATTTCTCGTTACCGGCGTGTTTCTCGACCGGAATTAGATCATAACATGTTTCGATTTCGTTTGTCAAACACTTTTTTCAGTTAAGTATTTAACATTTCGTAATCGGCCGCCGTTTCAGTGGCGGAATTACATAATAACATACGTTGTTTACGAAAAGCAACACCTTATTTCAATCTTTTTTACGAGTAATTAACGATGAGGAAGTTACCCTTATAAATACAGAGTCATAAGTCAGATGCTAGTTCGGAACTCATTCTAAATGCGAGATTCGGCATTGTTCTATGCTTCGTCTTTTGTTCAAATGAAAATGCTATTCGGATAAGCGTCGATTCACTAAATCCCGCTCCTGCGAATGTAATGCCGAATGCTCTTCCGTTCTCTTGGAATCCAGCGGGCACAGCTATTGATGGATAACCCGCTCGCGCACATAGATCAGCACCGACATACGAAGGAAATAGAATGGCATCTAATCCATACTTATCTAAAGCATAGTCGATACCCTTGTTTTGCGAGTAATACAAATCAGTAACAGACTCTAATATGTACTTCTGACTCTTTAAGGGCTGCTTTAGCTGTGAACGGACTTCCAATGCATCTTGACCGTACTTCAATGCCTTATCGGCATTCTGCTCGTTCCATTTGGCCAACTCATTCAGACTATGGACAGGAAGATGTGCGGGAAGGCTTTGCAAATAGTGTTCAACGGAATGGGCAAACTCATGGCTCGTTTTATTGTACTCCCATTCTCTATTGAACGATGGGATTTCAATATGATCTATTACTATAGCTCCAGATTCCTTAAGAGTGCTCACGGCATCATTAAACAGCTGTTCATCATATTCGCCATTGTCGCGGTACTTCGCAAGGGGAGCACCTCTGAATACGCCTATGGCTGCCCCACATAAACCTTCCTCATCTAAAAATGCTGCGTAGTCTATACTCGATTGTGTATTCCTCCAAGTAGCAGGGTCGTCTTCATCTTTTCCTGCAAGAACACTCAATAAAATAGCAGCGTCCGTCACCGTCCTTGCCATAGGCCCAGCTGTATCCTGGGAGCAGCTCCACGGAATGATCCCTGACCGGCTAATCAAACCTACGGTTGGCTTAATACCAACAATAGCATTCTGCACGGCAGGGCTTAAAATCGAACCAGAGGTCTCCGTCCCCACTGCGACCGTAGTAAAATTCGCAGCGACGGCCGCAGCGGAGCCCGTACTTGATCCACCGGGAAAATGATCCCCGTAAGGATTTTTAGTTAGTCCCCCTATCGAGCTATATCCAGCCCACATAGTTGAAGACATGCCATTTGCCCATTCCGTCATATTTGTTTTCCCTAGAATAATGGCACCTGAGTTTCTTAGTTTCTGGACAAGAAAAGCATCCCTTGAACTTACATGGTGCTCCAAGGCCAATGCGCCTGCATTTGTATGAATTTATCTTTGGTTTCAATATTCCCCTTCAATAAAACCGGTACACCATGAAGAGGGCTTCTTGCCCCCGTTAATTTTCGTTCTTGGTCTAAGGCTTCCGCGATAAAAATCGCATCCGGATTAATTTCCATAATCGAGTTTATCAGGGGGCCGCTCTGGTCCAACATCGCAATGCGATACAAATAATGCATCACCAGCTCTCGCGAGGTAACTTCTCCACTATTGAATGCAGCCTGCAACTCCAGTATCGATGCTTCTTCGCTGTTAACATTTATCAACTCGAATATATCCTCCAAATCGAACCCCTTCTTTCGATGTCTGGACTCTTGTTCGAATCCTTTACTCTAATTATAGAATTGACTTCTGAATATAATAGATAAAGAACAGTTCCTAATCATTGTGCACATAAAAAAGGTTTGTCGGAGACATCCCAACAAACCTTGTTGTTATAGAACACTACACAACTCAAAGGGCCGAGTAGATTTCTTTTATCCTGCCCATTGCTTCCCCATCTAATGCCATAAGCTCTCTTAAGATTACCGCGCATTGTTCACTCTGCTTAAGCTCGAACTCTCTTGGTTCCGTGTACGGGTAAGTCTCCTTCAAAACTTTATACTTAGAAGCAATTTCGGTATAGGTATGAATAAGCTCATCTATTATCCCTGAATTCAAATGATCAAGGTTGCCTTTTAATTCAGTAAGAAAAGTGATCGCATGACTCCTTGCTTCAAATAAGATTTCAATAAATAAGCTGAAAAAGTACTTGTCCAGTTTATTGCTTTCCAAGGCCGATAACCACTTTTCATAAGCTTGAGAACCAACAAGGTACGACTTCCCGAACGATTGATACGACCCTTGCTCATTTAAACGAATAACGAACTCGAGTGCTTCTTTTAAAGAAGTTCTCTCATCTGCCGATTGAATGGGCTCTCCCCAGTGCAAAGAGATCAGACCGCTCGATTGATCCGTTAACGTCCCTGATGACTTGCGATCATTCACACAGTGTATACAAGGACATTGACCTAATCCTAACGAGTTCCAAGGGATTACGTCCTCACTGTTCTCGTACCCGGTATGCCAATTGTACCTGTAATAACCAATATCATCGTGTGCATAAATGACCGACGTTTGATTGCGGATATCTATATTTTTTGCAAAAACAGGCTGGCCTGCGCTAATAGCCTGTCTGGCTCTATCCCATGCCTCCGCTTGCAGACGGGTAAATTCCTCGCCCTCGGCTGTAGTGTGAAAACCTTCAATATTGAAACCTATATTGCGAGCAAGTCGATAAACCTCCGGATCGGGCGGCCCTCCATTCGGCTCGACCATATCGTCATCAAGTACATGCAAGAAGGCAAGCCCCGTCATGCCATATATTCTGGATGCGGTTACCGGAATTTGATAATAATCAGCAACTGACTTAACAGCCCCAACTACAGATGAATCCAATCCACTAAAAATATAATTCTCCAGCTTTACAGTACCATTGGCTTGAACAATCATATCCTCCTGCATAAACACACCTCCATTATGTACAATCTGGTTAATTATACCATAATTTAAAACTCCCTGTTGATCTGTCGGATGAAGTGGACAATTCCTTTTATAATATGAAAAAGCCATCCCGAGGGATGGCTATGCTTGCGCTTTTGCTTGTTCGGTCGCACTTTTGCGACGCATTGGGAAGTTCAGCAGCAGGAACCCCGCTACGAAAATCAACGTACCACCAATAATATAGATGGTAATCGGATCGCGGAAGAACAGATACGCCCACAACACCGAGAAAAATACCATGCTGTTGCCTACAAGCGCAACGATCATAAACGGTACTTTCTTGATCGCCTCTGCAAACCAGAAGAAACTCAGTCCTGTTATAACACCAAGCAGAATCAATGCTGCCCATGCCCACACCGAGACTGGGCCGATAAAACCATGCGAATAGACGGGAACTGGGGCCGCAACAAGAATGGTACTGACGAGAAAGACAGACAAGTTCATGTTTCCATTATCCATCGTCTTGAGGAGCATTCGCTGGCTTAAGACGTGTACGGCAGCTCCAATTCCAGCGAACGTGAATAACAGCGTCGTCAACCCGCTTCCCTGTGCCAGCTCATCCACGGG
The DNA here is from genome assembly GCF_003182255.1 of Paenibacillus cellulosilyticus. Taxonomy (GTDB): domain Bacteria; phylum Bacillota; class Bacilli; order Paenibacillales; family Paenibacillaceae; genus Paenibacillus_T; species Paenibacillus_T cellulosilyticus. The sequence goes on from NZ_QGTQ01000021.1 coordinate 3,883, forward strand.
CGTGCCGTTCCAGCCAACCACAAGCACGCCGAGCACGCATAGTGCTGCAGCCGCCCAGCCCCGTGGCGCTATGCGTTCCTTGAATAGCCAGCTAGCAGCCAACAGCAATACAACGGTCTGGACAGGCTGCACAAGAATATTGCCGTACGAATATCCGATCTTGAGGGCGATATTCTCGAAGACATAATTGACCGCTTTGCCAGCTGCTCCGATCCAAATCCATTTCATCCCTAACCGAATCTGCACTTTGCCGTCCCTGATGAACAAATAGATGACTAAACAAATGACGCCGAAGAAAAAACGCGCAAAAGAAATAATAGCGCTGTCCACCATCGTCGCCGCTGTCTTGACGAGCACGCCGACGAAGCTCCAAGCCAACGTCGCCAGCAGGAGCAGCAAATAACTCACAGAGGTACACCTTCTTCAATCGTTTCGTTTACTAACCGACCTTCGTATTCAAGCTTACTCACTCGGATTCCGTTAATCAATAACCTTATAGCAACTTATCGTTACTTGCAGCTCAACATTTACTGATTACGCTCACTGCTGAGTACAAAAAATAAAATCGAGAGGTGATGCTTTTCCTCAGGGCACTATGAGCTTTCACTATTATTAGAACGGATGAACGGGGTCCGACAATATTCAAAGAGCAGCTGCTTCCAGCCCATCATGCTTGGCATATGTACTTGTACGAACGCTGCAATCGGCTGATTAACGAAATACTGGTGGATGATAAAGCGGGGGACCTGGGATGGTTCAGACGGCATTTGTCATTTCAGGAGTTGATGGGCTTATTATTGGAGCATAATTGGCCTTCGATCAGAGATACGGGAGATATGGGAGCCGTTGAAAGAACGATCCGTTATTTGGAGGACCACTACTCCAACCCGATAACGGTGAAGCAGCTTGCTGAGCAAGTAAAGCTTACTGCATCGCGATATAGTGCCATGTTTAAAGCCCTTACTGGAAAGAAGCCGCTGGATTACTTGAATCAGCTGCGTATCAATCGGTCCAAGGAACGGCTATTATCTGCGAACATGCCTTTACGTGAGATTGCCAGCAAGGTTGGTTTCGTCGATGAATATTACTATAATCGCCGATTTCGGCAGATTACCGGGACGACCCCAAGGCAATATGCCCAATCGGTCCTTCAGGGGCGGAATGTTCAGGATTGGACTGGCCATCGGGTTCAAGTTCCGATACAGCCGCAGCGCATTCTCTATTACGGGGAAGCCTTGGGAGACCTTCTCGCTCTGGGTGTGCGGCCAATTGGCGCGAATGTAAATACGATGCGGGATACATGGATGGAGGAAGCTGCTAAGGATATCGAAGATATTGGCATTCCGTTTAACTTGCAAAAGGCCGCAAGCTTGGAACCGGATTTGATCATCTTCTCAAGCCCGGACGAACAGCAGTATGAGCAACTGGCCAAGATCGCGCCGACAATTACCTATGATACGTTCGCGCCGCTAGAGCAAAGGCTGCCTCGCTTAGGCGAGTGGATTGGCAAGCAAACGGAAACCAACCAGTGGCTGAATGAATATATCAATCGTTTAACGGAAATGCGGCAGCAGCTTCAAGGCATGGTCCAATCGCATGAAACAGCAACGGTGTTAATCTATCATCGCGGGCGCCGTTTATTCGTCATGGGGACAGGCGGTCTGGCCGGATTGCTCTATCAGGCATCCTTATTCGGGCCAAGGCTGCTGTTCGCCAAATGCTGGACCAAGGGGAGTCGTACCGCGAAATTATGGAATCGGATTTGCCGTTGTACGCAGGAGACCGGCTATTCGTGCTGATGCCTAGCATTCGGCCGGCATATCAGGCAACGCAGGAGCTGATGGCCAGCAAGGGCTGGAAGGAACTGACCGCAGTAAGAAATGGGAAGGTACATGTGCTGGATGAGGCCAAATGGAACCTGATGGACGCTTGCACGAGAGAGCACCTAATTCGCCTGCTGCCGGCGTTATTAACGGGACAGTTATCATGAGGATGCAAAAATGCAATTCTATTGCGACATTGACATCTCCGCCGCTCTTTATGTGCCAAATACACCGCCAATGCTTTTGAGCAGCATGGCGGTGTATTTAACGTATCGATACTTTTTTATGATGATCGACTCTTACTCTTCCCCCAGAATCAATCAGCGAAGTTCAAGCCATCGAAAACCTGGTCGGATGTCATATTCAGACTGCGAATGGTATTGAAGTCGTCTACAGCAAACCATCCCTCTTGGCTGCCTTTCTGTACAAGGCACCATTCCTTATCGTCACAGGCTTTGATTACAGCCTCATCGCCCGGATGCAATGTGAATGATTCGGATTTGTTAGTCCTTGTCTTCTGCAAGGTCAGTTCAACCAGCGCTTTCACCCGAGTGTTCATTTCATATAAATCCTGCTTAATCGGCTCCCACTCATCTTGCGCAGTTAAACGGTAGGTTTGGTCATGAAACCAGGTATGTAGAATCTGCCCCCGAACCCGACTGGAGGTCACCGTACCGTCGCCCAAGAATATCAGTTGATCCCCTTTACCTTCCAGCTTTCCGACCGGTATGATTGTCTGGTCCCGATAGGCGAAGAACCACGTTGCATCATCACTACTCGGACCTGATTCAGGCACTGCAATGAGCGTTGTTTCTGGATTCAGCTTCACGAGCGCAAGCTTTCCATCCACACCAACGGCTTCTTCAACAACCACCGATGCATCGCCGAGCTTCAACGTAAATCCGTCCTGATTCTGATCTTCGCCGGAAAGAACGATATGCTCACTCACCCCATTCTGATCAACATCCGCATCGAGACTTGCCTCCCCCGCTTCTGCAGATCCACTGTCAACCGTTTCGCTTACTACATCCTGAACCACCTCATTCGTTGGTTCCGTGTTTCCGATTTCCTCATCGTCCGAGGCATTCCCACAGCCTGAAATAAGGACAGCACTAAAGATCAAAATTACGCACGCACTCCAAATCCGTTTCATCAAATCTCTCCTCGTCACCATAAATTACCAACTATTTATTTTAGACGAAATAGTTGGTAATTAGTTACCGTAGCGTTAGCCCTAGATTGAATAAAATGAAAACCACGGGCGAATAATCTTTTGGTAAGGAAACCCTTTCTAAAGGAGAGTCGTTATGACCGATAACAAACCATTTGACGAAGTCGAAAATCTCGTAAGCCTTGAAGCGCTATCTGTAATGGCCGCCGCCCTCTCGCAGGATGAGAAGGAGCCCTCCGACAATCATCACGATCATAATCTGAAGAACGAAGATCAATTGTTGGATACGCCGACTCATCAACATCGCCAGGATGACTTATCGTAGTTTCGCCCGACCTTCGCCTCGGTAAAACTCACCGTTTGGGTCGAACCCGATTCATGTCTTCTACATACCTACTACAATAGCTGCACGAGGTGCGGCTATTGGGCATGGGCCACCGAACCCATTATATAGTCGTGCAATACACCGCCATGGCGCGTGGGCCGCATGGCGATGTATTCACGATCTGCTTACGACTCTCCTCAATGGGGTTAACTGCTGAGCTCTCGAGCCTCGGCATTTATAGGCGTTACCTCAATAATATTGATGACATGACCATCAGGATCGCAAACGTCGAACATGACATGATGATTCCACGGCGAGGTCCATTCTTCGATTGGCTTTAACTTGTACCCGCTAAGCTCCAAATCTCTATACATTTCCCGTACATTGGTCGAGTTAAGGCAATAGGTATGGTAATCCAAGACTTGAACTTGTTCGGATTCAACCAAAGTCAATAGCGGCCATCCGCCATGGTCCAGAGCGAAGAAAAACGTAGCTCCGCGACCTGGATCCCAATTCTCGATTCCACGGCAATGCAGCCCTAGAGCGGAATAGAATGGAATCGAATTTTCTAGATTGGTTACACGTACGAATACTGACCCTAATGATTGCACTCCCATTTGTCTGCCTCCAATATCATGAATAGTTACTCCACTCAATAAACGACTATATGTAAGAAAACCAAACACCTTGATAGATACAAATATTCTGTTACCATCGCAGGCCGTATCCCTGCTTTGTTGATTCCCTTCTTAAATCGATAATTTCTTTATTGTGGTTGTTGATTTGTCTATTTTTCAGGGAGAAGACTTGGATATCCTTATAACGCAAAGAGGACCGAGCAGGTCACTCATCGGCAACCTGTCACAGCCCTCAAACCCGCGCCCGACGCGGCCTTTTCCGTTTCTACTCTTGCCGTAAACGGGAGCATTGTAAGTTCAATTTCTATTAGCGACGCTTTCTCGAACAATCAGCTTGTTTGGCAGCAGCACTTTGGCCGGCAGCTCGTGACGCTTGTTTAGACGATCGATTAAGAGCTGAACCGCCCAGTTGCCCATCTCGACAATCGGCATTCCCACCGTCGTCAGCATCGGAGATACATATCCGGACAGCTCGATATTGTCCATGCTAATAATCGACAGCTGCTCAGGCACCTTGATTTTGGCCTCCGTAAATCGTCGCAGCGCAGCTATTGCTGCAATGTCGGTTGCGCAAAATACCGCAGTCGGAAGCGGAGAAGCTTTCGCCAGAAGCTCCTCGGCTCCCTGGTAGCCGCCAGGACCGTTCTGCGGGCAGTTGCTCACCCATTGATCTGAGCACTCCAGTCCGTATTTGCGAAGGATATCGCAGTAGGCTTCATATCGTACCTCGTTTAACGTCTCGCCAATATATCCGATTCGTTTGTGTCCATTGGCAATCAGGTGCATCATCGCAATCTGTGTAGCTTCATACCCGTCGCAAATGACCTGATCACAGCTGGCGGAAATAACGTTGCGCCCTACATAGACCAAGTTTTTGTAATGCTTCTCGAGAAAGCTCATGCTGTCGTTACTGAAGCGGCCCAATATAATGGCGCCGTCCGTATGCGATGATTCGATTTGATCAAGCAGTGTATCGGTCTCAATATCGAATAGCGAATAAGAATGACGAACGGCATAGCCCAGCTCCAGCGCTTGCTGTTCGATGGCACGTGACATCTGCGCAAAGAAAGGGTCATCCTCCAATTGTCTGGTGCGCCCCAAGATGCACGAGATGGAAGGAGGGGACGACTTTCGAGAAGTACGTTTGCCAAGCTTGAGTTCTCTGGCATTCTGATCCGGTACATAGCCGATTTCTCTCGCACACATCCATACCCTATCGCGAACTTCTTTCGTGGCAAAGCTATTGTCAGGAGAATTCAATATGCGCGATACAGTTGAAATGGATACACCCGCCATATTTGCGATCTGCTTTAAAGTCATCCAACATACCCCACGTTTATGCTTGTTTATTGGGATATGATAGCTTGTTTTCGCGCAAAATAAAAGTAGATTTGCGCAAAGCTCACGCAAATTTGCGCGACATATTTAAGTGAAACGTTTGCGTAATCAGTTCTGGTCATCCAAATCGAAAAAACATATACTTAGATGAACATTATGCTGATTTTTCGGGTTGGGCATGTCGAATTACATCGATATATCGTGGTCAGCTGCGATTCAAATTGGCACTATAGGAGTGATACACTTGTCGCTGACACACTTAGATAAACTTGAGGCAGAGGCGATCCACATTTTCCGGGAGGTTGCCGCTGAATGTGAGCGCCCGGTCATGCTCTATTCGGTAGGTAAAGACTCATCGGTATTGCTGCATCTGGCATTGAAGGCTTTCTATCCTGAAAAGCTGCCATTCCCGCTGCTTCATGTCGATACGAGCTGGAAATTCCAAGAAATGATTCAATTCCGTGACCGCAGAGCTCAGGAGCTCGGCGTTGACCTGATTGTTCATCGCAATGAAGCCGCTATTGCGGAGGGCATCAATCCGTTCGATCACGGATCGGCATATACGGATATTATGAAGACGCAGACGCTCAAAGAAGCGCTGACGAAATATCAGTTCACCGCCGCTTTCGGAGGCGCACGCCGTGATGAAGAGAAGTCGCGCGCGAAGGAACGTATCTTCTCGTTCCGCAACGAGAAGCATGCATGGGATCCTAAGAACCAACGTCCTGAGATGTGGAAGCTGTACAACACCCGCATCAATAAGGGTGAAAGCATGCGCGTATTCCCAATCTCCAACTGGACGGAGAAGGACATCTGGCAGTATATCCAACGCGAGAACATCGAGATTGTTCCGCTGTATTTTGCAGCAGAGCGTCCGGTTGTTGAGCGTGACGGCAATCTTATAATGGTGGACGATAGTCGCATGCGGCTGCTGCCGGGAGAAACGCCAGAGATGAAGAGCGTGCGTTTCCGTACATTAGGCTGCTACCCTCTTACGGGCGGGGTTGAGTCGGAAGCGGATACGCTGGATGAGGTTATCGCAGAGACGCTGTCAGCAACGACTTCCGAACGAACAAGCCGCGTCATTGACAAGGAAGCTGCAGGCAGCATGGAGCGGCGCAAACGGGAGGGGTATTTCTAATGAGTCAGACAGCGAGCAGTCTTCTTAAATTTATAACTTGCGGCAGCGTGGACGACGGCAAGTCGACACTAATCGGTCATATTCTATACGATTCCAAAATGCTCTATGCCGACCAGGAGCAGGCTCTTATGCTGGACAGCCAGGTTGGCAGCCGCAACGGAGCGATCGACTATTCCCTGCTGCTTGACGGTCTGATGGCTGAGCGTGAACAAGGCATTACGATTGACGTTGCCTACCGTTACTTCAACACCGATCGTCGCAGCTTTATCGTTGCCGATACGCCGGGACATGAAGAATACACGCGTAACATGGCCGTCGGCGCAGCTTTCGCAGATCTCGCCATTATATTGATCGACGCCAAACAAGGCGTTCTGGTGCAAACTCGCCGCCACGCACGTATTTGCGCGTTGATGGGGATTAAGCACTTTATATTCGCAGTGAACAAAATCGACCTTGTCGGTTACGATCAACAACGTTTCCTGAGCATCTCTGAGGATATTCAGCAGCTCCGCAATGAGCTTCGTCTCGAGAATGCGGTGATCATTCCTGTCTCGGCAACAGAGGGCGACAATGTAACGAAGCGTTCTCCCAATATGGAATGGTATGACGGCCCAGCATTGCTCGAGCATCTGGAAACGGTCGACATTTCGATGGATAACACCGAGAGCGGCTTCTACATGCCGGTTCAGCGCGTAAGCCGTCCGGATCACACCTTCCGCGGCTTCCAAGGACAGATTGAGGCAGGCCAAGTTGAAGTCGGCGAGACGCTGACGATTCTGCCTAGCGGCGAGACGGCAATCGTTAAGTCGATTCATGTCGGAGATAAGAACGCAGGCAGCGCTATCGCTGGGCAGCCTGTTACGATTCAGCTTGATCGCGAAGTCGACGTTTCACGCGGCTGCGTGCTGACTAAGGATGCAGGCTTGAAAACGGCAACCACCATTACGACGACGCTCTTGTGGATGGATGAACAACAGCTCGTTCCGAGCAAGGAATACTGGATTAAGCTGGGCACGAAGATGCTGCCGGCCGTGGTGACAGATATCCACCATAAGGTAGACGTCAATAACGGCAGCTTGCTTCCGACTGCTACCGCAGTCAAGAACGAGCTCGTCAGCTGCGATATCGTAGTGTCCGAACCGCTCGTTGTCGATGAATTCCTGTCGCACAAAACGATGGGCGCACTTATTCTGATCGACCGTGTCTCCCATGCAACGGCGGCATGCGGTGTCGTTGTATCCGTAGGCAGCGAGAATCAGGATGGCGTGCTCTTGCAGGACGGCGATAACAAGCTGCAAGTCAATCTGTTCGACAACTTCTGGTATGAGCCAGACGTAAACATGGTGCTGCGTCAGAAACATCCAGCTGCTACGTATAATAAGGGAGATGCGCTGCCTCTGAACAGCGAGCAATGCGCATATCCTGCCGATTTCGATCTGCAGTCGGACGTAGGCTTCGCTAACATCCGCGGCGGCGTATTTACAGGCTTCGGCCCTCGGAATTCGCAATTGCCTTTGCTTGATGTAAGCGGAATTGAAGTAGGCAACGGCACAGCCGGAAACTTTGGCAAGTACCGTAATATTCTCGTGCGCAATAAAGGATAAGACATAGAGACGGACAAACCGATCTATGAATGATTGCGTGTGGAGACAATGACATAAAGATGCCCCCCTTGGAGATACGCCTGTGTGAACAGGTGCCTATCTGAGGGAGGCATTTTTTATATCGGAATACGCGCTGGCCCTGAAGCTCGAGCCGTCTATTTCTAAATCCACTCATGGAAATGACCGGTTACAAATTGAATCTCGCTCTCATAATGAGCCAAGTGTCCCTCATCAACCATTTTTTGAAAAGCAAGATTTCCTTCAGCAGCACCATTTCGCAGCGTATCGCACATTGTAGTCAGTCGTTGAATAATCCACTCACGCAATGAATCAGGGGCGGGAGTCCCGTACGATTCAAAAAACAAATGAATTCGTCGACGTCGCTCTGCAGCATGTAAATCCGATTGGTACGCTACCGTTGTTCCCGAAGAAGGGTCAGGTGAGAAGCTTGCAAGTGGAACCGATGTATAAAGCGAATACGCAATGTCCCACATACGCGGACCAGGTCCAGCCATGTCAAAATCAATCAGCGCTACAGGAGTCTCCTGTTGAAAGACCACATTGTACAACGCAGCGTCATTATGACATATCACTTCGTGCTCGCTATCATCAACATAACGAAGCTGCCATTCACCCTTCGTCAGGAGTGCGGATCCTTCAGTCGCATCATGAAACCGGCGTAAAAGACTTGCTACATCCACGAGCGTTGTATCCGACCACATATATGGTTTAAGCTCGGGATAATCGTTACCCGGGACTTCCCCTGATATGAACGTTAATATTTCACGATCATGCTCATCGATTCCGAGAAATCTTGGCGCTCCCTCAAAGCCTTGCTTCTCTAGATGGATAAGTAGTTCATGCACACACGGGCTCCAATAACCAGTGGGGCGAAGAACAGTATTTGCCCTGCGGACAATGTGATTAACATTTCCGCCGGTTAACACTTCTTCCTGCGTCACTATGCCTCACCCTTCTCGTTTCGGTCGTATTTGTACTGTGATCCTGTTTCACCACAATTATCAAATAGACTGCCCGTTTGTTCAATGGCCCAGTATCATTACCCTCATTGAATAGTCGAACCAAAGATCGCCACATTCTGATTGCTCAAAGCGAACTGATTCCCATTCCATGCCAAGGTGTTCAACACATAACCCAACGCATCTGCGTTATATCTCCCGGCTATCTTCTGATACGCGAGCAGCTCATAAACCTTATTCCCGTCGAAATCTACAGGATACAACCCGCTTAGCGGATTTACAAACCCGGATATAGGCTGCTTCAGCTTCCCGTTGGTCTGATAGATCTCACCAAGATACTCCTTGTCTCTACTGGAAATATCAATGATGTATTTCATCTTGTTCAACTTGCTGACAACCTCAACTTTATAATTGTCCTTGTAAGTCACCGTATATTGATAGAGGTCATTATAAGCCTTGTAGTTAAAAATGATGGTCGCAACGTTATTTAAGTACGAGTATACGAAGTGATACATGATCCCTCCGCTCCCGCCGGAATTGATGCTGACCAGAATCTGATTAACCTTGTTCCCGGTAAAGTCGCCTAGGAAAAGGGACGGACTATATCCCGCATTATCCTGTAATCGCGTATGGGTTACTCTGCCGCTGCTTCCGTCTTGCACGACCAATGTGATTTGTTGAACAAACGGACTGTCTGCGGTCCGAACCCCTGTAAGATATACGTTGTCGGATACCCCATCTCCCGTCACATCACCCTGCGCAGACGCTACGATACTCGGTTGGCTCTTTACTAGCCCACGATAATAATGATAACTCATCCCGTTATCTCCCTTGTATAAAGACCCTGGATTTTAACACTCGTTCTTAGGATATGGGCATTCGGTGCATAGAGTTACTGTGAATGAGAATGACAAGTCCAGTCCGTTTTGAGTCCATAATAAAAAATACATCGCGAGGGCGCGTGGGCCGCATGGCGATGTATTTAGTGATTAAATACTTTTATTTCATTGAAGTGTCGCAATAACTAATCACTCTCACCCCAACCATAGTATGACCCCTGATCTTAACAGTTTTACTCGGACTTAAGAGCCATCTTTTCACGTAGTGCTGTCCTACGTCCATTGCGATACATGGATTCAAACACTATAACCGCAGCAATCACTACAAGCAGTTTCCCAATATAGGTGAGTGCAACTAAAATGCTCTCGTTGGCTAGTTGCGATGCTTGTACAGCTGATTGTGCAAGTCGTACATTAATATCATACTGTGTGATAAGATCCGAAAATTTCTGAAAATAGTAAAGAAAGAAGCCGATAACAATAACCCTAATAATCCACATGATCATAACAGAAAAAGCATTTCCGATTTCTCTTAGCATATACCCTCACGTCCATCTCAAAGAAGTTATTCCAATTGTAAGATTATTAATTCGAGGTTTCTATGTAATATATGGATAACTAAAACTTTATTTCGGTGCCCTGATACAAGCAATTGACTGCGAGATTCGTTCGAAAATACATCGTGGTATCCCCTGAATACCCATCCGACGTACTGCTGCCTTCGAATCAATCCGCCAGCGATTTATTCACCTAATCTCATATAGGTCTATCAACGTTTCGACCCACATGATCATGGACAGATGGGCTGTGGTTGTGAGGATATAAGAAGTATGAACCTACACCCTTTATGATCAGAATGTAATCACATTCGAACCCGTGTTGACTTCAACAAATAAGCCGCCATGGCCCTCGGGCTACATGGCGACTTATTTGTTGTGTACATACTGTTATACTTTGCTCGGTTTCTCTATGTCCCCCACAGCAATCGGATTCTCACTATACGAAATCCAATCACTCCAATTGAAGATGTGCTTCTAGGGAGCCATCAGAGCATACATCGGGGGAATCAGAAGAACCGTCCGTGGCTGGCACTCCCACTTTGTATCGTCAGGATCATTGTATCAAACGGAAGCAAGCGGTGAGTCAGGATCCTGGTTCAGGGAAAGCCATGGTTGGAATGAAGAAGCGTTTGAGCCATTGGTTCGCAGATCGGAGAAGGCGGCGCAGCATATAACTCTCCGCATGAAGATGCCACCCTAAAATATAACAAAAATAAAAAGAAATGAGCAGACCATCATAAAAAAGCATCTGCTTTCTTAGTTAGTGGAAGTGTTACCTTTCGGACGAGGACTTCATCGATTGTTGCCATTGGTTGCATTGACTATCGAGACTGTAAACCAACCTACCCCAGTCGAGGCTACAACAACACAACTAACATAAATACAAAAGGCGAACCACATCTGTGCACCTTTTATTTGATACTAATCATCAAATATCCACAAGAAAACCATTATAAACATACTCAATTGTATTTTGTGTATAATATCCCTCTAGCATTTGAGTTTCTACAAAGTTATAGGCTCTTATATGACTCTCAAACATATCTTTTCTGTTTTGAGAAATTGTAATAATCGGCTTTCTTGTACCTAAAAATTCAAAACATTTCTCAAACAATTCAGTCCCTATCCCCAAATTCCGGAAATCTTCATGCACTCGGAATGTACAGATCTTTTTTTCTTGTGCTCTCCTCTTGAGAATTGCAATTCCTGTTAAAACAACCTTATGAGCACTTTGTGAAAATACAATTATTATCTCGCGCTCACCTTTTTTTCGCTCCACTTCAGGTATTACTACGCTATAAAACCAGTTCTCAAACTGTGGGTAACTTTCAGAGAGATCTTTCAAATAGTTGTACAACTTATCCTTTGCCTTCTCACCAACCTCATTTAGCATATAGCGTCGCAGCACTTCTGGTTCAATCTCTGATAGATTTATGAATATGTTCTTTAACTCTCTCGTATACAATGTTTATCTCCCCTAATTGTTACAGGTTATAAACCGATTAGTTTTGAAATCCAATTCCCTAAAACTCCTGCAGCAGCACCTAACAATAGTACCCCTAATATATAAATAGTCAGTATTAAATTGGTGGATTTTTGGTACTGGAATCTCGATAAGTCGGAAAAACTTTCAATGTATCTTGACACTTCGAATCTTTTACTATCACTATTATATATTTTTTCAGCCTTACTTTTTATGTGATATGCAATAATGTTATGATCAGCATTATCTATATAGCTTTTCCATAAATCGTTTTCTAACATTCTACTATTTATCTCTTTGCCATAGTGAATAATCATATCATTCGCATCTCGTAATATTAAATAATGAATAGCTAGTAATCCAAACTTGTTTCCTTTATGGAATTGTTCTCTCAACTCTTCACTACAACTTCGAACATCATTTAATCTAAAATCAATCACTTCTGTACTTGTAAATTGGTTACTAAATATACTAACTCCTTTTATCGCATCATTTATAAGTGCAATTTGTTCTTTTTCAACCTGTATCCTTATTCTGAAATAATACCTGTTGATTTTATTCGGAACAATCGATTTTGTTTTAATCTCTATTATTGTGCCAGTAGATGTACTGTTCCTCTTGCACGCCCTTAGCTTTATTTGACTTTCAAGCTCCAGTGCATATATTGCAAAGGCAGGTTTCTCATCCGTTCCATTTACAATTAGTTTCTTCGGTTCTCCATCTGTCGTGGTGTAATTCTCATTAAAAATAGCATTCACTAACTGATTATTGGATATTAATCCCCCAAGGTCTCTTATATGTTCCTTTTTTAGCGTAAATGGTGCATATAGATAAATACAGTCAATTTCACTGATGTCTTCAACTAATAGTCCAATATCAAAGCAGTACTGCTTTTTTCCATGTACAACTTTATCCCATAGATTTATATGAACCGTCGCTTCTTTCCTTGGCTCTGCTGAATTTGCAGAGTACCATAATGCAAAGCTTCTCATCTTAGCATCCCTTTCGTTTGATATAGGGAGTAACCTCTTTACTATAGTTATATACAATATATTACATACATAATTCAAAGTAAATTCAACTGTTCAAATAGTGAATGTTAGTTTAAAGAGAACTATCTCTCGCTATCGCAAAAGGACTTTAAGGAATTATTCACCCTACTTGTGGTACGGATCGACTCAACGGGTCTATCGGCGAAAAATACTAAAGGAGCAGTGCCCACGGCATGCTCCTTTAGTTTTGAGTGCAGTATATTATATGGATTTTCCGGTAACAATACTACGCCTAGCTTCCCTAGTACATGCGAATCGGAAAAATTAAAATTGCTAACTCTTATTTATCTTCATTATTTTGAAGCTTTTTTATTGCCTTGTTAGTGTTTCTCAGTTCTTTTTTTAGCTAATCACTTTGTTATAAGTTTTAACCTCAAAAGAACTTCGGTAACCTACCCTCCTAATTAGCCCCTCATCAATTTTAATCAGGAGTGCTAACAAATCACTTTTTATACTTTCTTTTATACCTTCGTGGACTATTAATTTAAAAATTTCTTGTTTTGTATTATTAAGACTCTTAATAACTTCTATAACATCAGCTTCTGTTAATGTAATACATTCATCTTCTTTTTCTTGCATTTCCAAGAACCCCCACATAATTAATTGTTTACCTAACCCGTCTTCACTATTGTCCTCTTCATCAATAAACTTTACTGATTGTCCCAGAAGTCATACAGGTGAAAGAATAAAACCATTCATTAAAACAACAAGGGGAACGTCATAATAAACGCTCCCCATTATATGTTATACAATTATCATCCTGGAAAAATTTATAAATATTCACAAATCCATTAAACCTCATAATAACGAGCCAGCGTATAAATCTCCACAATCGTCATTCTTTGTTCCTCTTTTTTTGATAGTTATCGTCAATATAAAAAAATGACTGTGGTGCAGTAAAGGAGTCACTTAAAGTTTTGGGATCAATTGGTTCTTTATAACGTGTTAAATAGCCGATTTTTATTGCATACGCTTCATCTTTACTTTTAAAGTACTCATTATAAAAGCCATATGATATCCCTGAAAAATCATTTGTAGCTTCCCAAATCTTTTCTGGTTCACCACATAAGATATCCTCAATTTGAAATTCCCCAACAATCATACCTTCTGGCATTGTTGAGTAAATAATCACCTTATCAACTTTTTGCTTGAAGATTGATTTTCTATACTCATACCGCTTCTCTTTGGTGAATATCTTTTCCACAAATTCGGGTTTAATCGATAATAATACGTTCACTTATACCACCTTCTTCGATTATATTTCTAAACTGACCGTCGGTCAGTTCAAAAAATGACCATCTCATTTGCCGATCTCCAATTCGAAGATTATCAATTAACTTTTGGCGAATAAGTCTCCTACTTAACGCTGCATTGTATGTCATTTTAACAGTGAAGCATTTACCTTTCCTATACCATAGCTCTAAGTCTGAACGGTCAAAGATGCTATATTTCGTGGCATAAGTATAGAACTCCTCAAAATCAGCAAATTCGTTCTGACTTTTTACTTCTTCAACAACGCAGACCGAAGTTACTACGGAAGAATATTCTGCAGTTTTCCCTTTATCTGCTGTTCGATACATTACAAATATATCCCCACGAGAAGCTCTATTAACAGGCATTCTCGTAACATATATTTTATGAATAGAATTTGTATAGGACACGTCTTCAAGTATGTCTACACTCTCATTGTTAAGAATTGAATCTGGAAACATACTGGAGTGATATTCCGGGTATATTGCAAGAATATATTTATCTGCATCATAGGTAGAAATCAAAGGATAATTTAATATTATATCATTTTTATCTTCATTCAGGTTCTTAACTAAAACGAGTTCTTGACCATTCTGTGTATCTTTAGTTCCATGTAGAGTAAAACCATACTTTTTAAATAAGTTAACTAAAGTTTGATGTTTATCGAAAACGGTAACGTAACAAACATCAACATCCTCCACTAAAGCATGATCCAGCGCTTTTTTTATAAAACGTTCACCGAGTCTTGTTTTATGCGGATTAATTTTCATTGTTCCAATCTTCAGCGCTTTATTACACTCAATATGAGGAGTAATATCTTTTATTGTTCCGCTTTCGATTTTGAAGTATAGGAAGCCTTCGACCTTGCAATCTTTATGCAAAAGATATGCTTCTTCACTGTTCTTACGTTTAAACCAGTCTTCAAACTCCGAATAATCTGATTTTAACGAGTCAAAGAATGAATCACTTAGGTCAATTTCACTAAACTTTTTCTTTACAAGATAGCCTTCCATGTTATACCCCTCCATTACTTTCAATATATTTCGAAATAAACTGATACGCTTGGGGAATATCAAATGGAAACTCTAATTCTAAAAGCGGCACCCCTAAAGCTTTGCATAATCCTCTAGAGTATTCAATTTCTTGTACTTGAAGATCATTCAACAATTGCATATCATAATGTCTACCATCTCTATCCATCAACCTTTTATGAATTTCTGAAACAGAGTCCTTTAAAACTAAGAGAGCGGACGGTGAGATCTCCCGAAAGATAATTTCAGGAATCCTACTAATTTGGCCTTCACTTGTTAACAAGCAAAAGTGACCGTCCAACATAATATGTAGGTCCACCTCTAGCTCTGATAAAGCCATAACTAGATAATTTTGATTGGACTCAACCTGCTTTACATACTTAATGGTTGAAGAATTATCTTTCTTCTTTTTCCGAATTAGTTCACTAGCTGAATAATGGGGGATATTATAATTTTGAGATATGTGATTACAAAAATGCGTCTTTCCTACACCATGTATTCCCCCGATAAATACAAGCCTTCTCACAAACTCTACCCCCCACCAATATTTCCACTATCTTACTATATATATAACAAACAGACCATATGGGATTTGAAGCTATCGATGTTATTAATCCCATATTTCCACAATACTTATGATACAGTTACGCACAATTCATCTATAAGTTTGCACTGTTGACTCATCGTTGATTTGCCGCAAATAATCTTTTACATGTTGGCCTTGCTAAATAGGTATGTTCGAAAAATGGTTATGAGGTTATAAGAAGTATAGACCCACACTCTTGATGATCACACAGTGTAAACACTTTCTACAACCGATTGTTGACTCCGTGTTGACTTCTAGGCATAAAAAAACATCGCTGGGGTATGTGGACCCCATGGCGATGTATTCAAAGTTGAAGTGCTACTATACGCCTTTCGGTTATTCCCCGTCTCTCGTCGCCACCGGATTCCCCTCATAACTAATCCAATCACTCCAACTGCCCGCATACAGCCTCACCCGTGTATAGCCCGCTTCCTCCAGCGCCATCACGTTCGGCGTTGCCGTCACGCCCGAACCGCAGTAGACAATGATCTCGTCGGCCTTCGCCAGTCCTGCCTGCTCAAACCGTGCAGCATGCTGCTCCGGCGACTTCCACGTACCATCCGCCGTACGGCCTTCGCCCCAGAACAGATTCATTGCGCCTGGAATGTGGCCGGCCTTCTTGTCGATCGGCTCGACTTCACCGCGGTAGCGTGCGCCGTCGCGTGAATCGATCAGCTTCACTCCGTCCTCCTCGAGCTTCTCACGAACCTCGTCCATCTCGATCAGCTTGCTGTGCTGCACCTCCGCCAAGAACTGCTTCGGAGCAGGCGTAGGAATCTCTGCTGATACGGGATTACCCACGTTTACCCATGCCGAGAAGCTCTCGTCCAACACGTAGACCTTCTCATGGCCGAGATACTTCAGCAGCCACCATAGGCGGGAAGCCATTGCTCCTCCTTGATCGTCGTATGCGACGACTACCGTGTCGTTACCAATACCCGCCCGGCTCAGCGTGCCCGTCAACTGAGCAGCGTCTGGCAGCGGATGACGTCCGCCTTCGCCGTCTGGATCGAGCGGTCCGGATAGATCCTTCTCCAGATCGAGATAGATCGCACCTGGAATATGCGACTCCTCATATGCCTCGCGTCCTGCGTCAGGCTTGCCCAGCTGGAATCGGCAATCTACAATTGCTAAGCTATCATCGCCTAGATGAGCTTGCAGCTCTGTTTGAGGTAAAACGTTCACGTCTAACCAACCACCTTCACAAATTTTCTTCAGCTCATATTTCTAATTGCGCCTCGTCACTATATGTACACCTTGTACCTACCGTACTGCACCACGATCGATTTGGCAACTGTCCTATCGGAACGCCACCACACGCCTTCTCTAGTCCATCTCCAGCCCAATTCGCTCGCGCTCGAACAGCCCTGCCGCGAATCCGCGCGTCAACACAATCGCCTTCTCCAAGGCCAATGTCGTCCCGACCCAAGGATGCTTCGTTCCAAACGTATGATCCACTTCTAGTAGCAGCACGTATCGGTGCTGGGGCGCTTCTTCCTGCAACCGATGGTAGCCCTCGACCAGTCTTGGAGTATCGGCATCCCCCTGCACGAATAACGCTGGCATCTGCAGCGAAGCTGCCCGCTTTACAATATGATATCGCTCCTGATTGAGCGTCAAATCTTCAAAGAACGACGCCGCGATCGGCATCTGCTGCTTCGTCCGTGCATTGGCCACATAGCCAACGCCATCCTCCAGTACCT
This sequence comes from Paenibacillus cellulosilyticus, assembly GCF_003182255.1. GTDB lineage: Bacteria > Bacillota > Bacilli > Paenibacillales > Paenibacillaceae > Paenibacillus_T > Paenibacillus_T cellulosilyticus. The sequence continues at coordinate 21,408 of NZ_QGTQ01000021.1, forward strand.
GCTCACGGAACTCATCCGAGAACAGATTGCAATCTGCAATCCCGTTCCATGACACGATGCCCTTTACATCCTCCGGATACTCCGCCGCATACAGCACGCAGTCGCCACCGCCCCGGCTGTGACCAACCAGCATCACGCGGTCCGCATCCATCTCCTGACTCAGCGGCATTCTTCCGTCCTGAATCGCACCGATCACTACACCTAAATCCCGCAGCTCCAACGTATGCGTATTTCGCGCAAACTTATCTAGCTCATCGAATTCGGTGCCGCCAGCTCCTACCCCATTGTGCGAGAAATTGAACGTCACAACCGCATACTCCTGACCCGCCAGACGCTGTGCCACGTACGGGAACATGCCCCAATCTTTGAAGCCTTTGAAGCCATGAATGAGGACAATGACCGGCTTACGTTCCCCATCCGCATATACGCGAACATCCCCCCGCAGCATAATCCCCGGCTCCAGCTCCCAAGCGAACGTTTCGTGCATCATACTCATGGACGCCCACTCCTTCTATGTATTGTGACCCAGTCAGTCCGTGTGTTCCTCAAGTGTTCATCCATCATAGCATTTATCACCAGCTACCAGATAGGCTATCAACGACCTACATCGCGCGCACTACCCTTTACCTGTTCCGACATAAAATAAAGCGCAAGCACTGTTCGCTCGAACAATGCCTGCGCTTCTTCGCTGTTCAATCCCAAATTTCGTGCTTATGGTGTCGTTACCGCGGTCGGTTCCGGCTCGCCGTCCATCCGGCGCTTGCCGGCAGCCGCCATGAAGGCGAATGCGAGCAGCATGAGCAGTGCCAATCCGGCGATCAGCCACATCGTTCTCGTCGTGCCATAGCTGTCCATCAACCAGCCCGCCACACGTGGGAAAATAGCTCCGCCAATACCGCCAGCAGCAACCATCAAGCTCGTTGTGCGTTCCGTCAGCCCTTGAATACGGCTATTCGCGTAGACCAAGCCGACAGCGAACATACCGGACATCACGAGGCCGGCTATACACGTCCACACGACGAGCCAGCTGAACGACATGGTCATCGCCGATACGGCGAAAATAATCACTGTTCCGATACACGAAGCCATCAGGTAGACAGGATAGCTGATCCGGTCCGCGAGCCTTCCGGCGAACAACCGCCCAATGACCATGAACAGCCAGAACAAGCTGAGCACGGACGCCGCATTCGTCTCCTCCGCACCGGTACGCTGCATCAGGAAGGATGCGAGATAGTTGGAGAAACTCATTTCAAGCCCTACATAAATTAAGAAATACAGAATTCCGCCGAACAGAAAAGGCATCATATACCGCTGATACTTCGGCTTTGCAACAGGCATCTTGGCCCCTGCCGCTGTACGAGCCTCTGTCGAACGCGATTGCCAGCCAATCTGATCATCCGCCTTGCCGAACGAGACGGTGAGCCACAGCAGCATCGTCACACCCGCGATCGCGGTGAGCAGCGGGAATGTCAGCTGCCAGTAACCAAGGTGAATGAGGTACGCTGCACCAAGCGGCATTACAAGCGCCCCTACACCGAAGAACACTTCCAGGAATGACATCGATGAAGCTTTGCTGCTCTCATCGGACAGGTCGATAATCGTCGCGCCGACGATTGCTTCCGCCATACCGAACCCGACTCCTGCGAGCGGAGCGATGACCAGCATGAGTCCCCATGGCGGCAGCATGCTGTAAGCAGCTTGAGCAACGGTCAAACAACCGAATGCGATGACGAGCGTGCTTCTTTTGCCGATACGGGCTGTTATCAAAGGAGCGGCCAACACGCCGAGCAAATAGCCGACGAATTGATCCGAGATCCACAGACTGCCCTCTTTATAGTCCAAGTCGTAATATGCGATAATCGGCTCCAATACTGCACCAGTAAGAACCATAGCTAAACCTATGAGAAAATAGGACAGACTGCCAATGGCGATCAGTTTGCGCATAGAAGCTCCTTAAGTGTCAGGCTGGATTGCGTTACAATTTACAATGTTATCATCATATCATGATCGGAGCTGCGTTTGTTATAATGGCCCTGCAAGGATTCGAATCTTTCGTGACAGGGGTTGAGACAAGTGACGCAATATGTACCGCAGTTTCGCTTCGTTCCGATGACAAGCGAGCATGCCGAAGAGCTGTGCAGCTGGCGCTACGAGCCGCCCTTCGACCTCTACGGCTGGTCCAACTTCCGCCAGATGGAGGCCGATGGCACCGAGTTCGGCGACCCCGACATCCGCGCCAAGCAATATATTACAGTGCTGAACGACGAGGGGCAGATGATCGGATTCTCCCAGCTGTTCCCGCTGCTCGGTGTTACTCGGCTGGGACTTGGACTACGTCCCGATCAATGCGGCCGCGGCCTTGGCGCAGCGTTCGCCCGTGCGGTCGCAGAGGAAGCACGGAGACGCGCACCCGGCGACGAGATCGATCTCGAGGTACTCACCTGGAACGAGCGCGCCATCCGCGCGTATCAGAAGGCTGGCTTCCACATGACGGACACGTATGTACGGAACACCCCTACCGGCCCCGCCGAATTCCACTGTATGGTCTATGCCGCCGCTGACTGAGCAGCGACGGCGGCCGTGTTTTATTTTAAATCAAACGAACGACTTGAATGACATTGCCGCCCTGCACAACCTCAATCACATGCCGCTTCGGCACATAGACGACAGCACCGTCGCCAACCCGAATGTCGGCCTGCTGACCAAGCCCATAGAAGACGTCATCGGCCAAAGCTTCCATTACTTCGGCCCGCTCCGTCTCGCCAAGCTCCTCCCATTCTTCCCTTGTCATCTCAAAAAATGTATAGCTGTTCGGAATTGCACTTACCGCAGCCGTCAAATCCGTCAATATATCTGCATACTCGCGTGCGTGTCTAACGCCCATAACGTCATCCCTTCCTTCTTCCATCATCTTGATCATGGTGGTCATTCCATTTTACAACAAATTAAGAACCCTTTCATTGCCAACCCAAGCTATCGCGCAAAAACAATTTGTAACCGCTTATCCGATGAGTTTCGACCCGATTCCACAAAAAGGACAGGCAATCTATAACTTCTACCCCCTGTCGTGTCGATATAGATAGAAAAGAGATGCTTTGCGCATCCAGGCGCTATAACGAAATACGCCGAAATTTTCTACTAATAGACGGGGTGTATTATGGAGAAATCAACTGGAATCGGTATTGGACTCGGGATTTTTGCGCTCGTATTCGGCATGTTCCTGAAGGGAGCCCCGATCGTCAATCTGGTCAACAACCCGGCTGCTTATGTCATCATTTTCGTCGGTACTGCAGCCTCCCTATTCGTCGGCTTCCCGATGGCCGAGATCAAGAAGTTCCCTACGCTGCTCAAAATTACGTTCGCGGATCAGAAGCTTCCGAAACGTGAAGACCTCATCCGCATGTTTATGGAATGGGCGACAATTACACGCCGCGAGGGCCTGCTCGCCCTGGAAGCGAAAGTTGATGAGATCGATGACACCTTCCTGCGCAACGGTATGCGGATGATTATTGACGGCAATGAACAAGAGTTTGTACGTGATGTTCTTCTTGAAGACATTTCTGCGACGGAGCAGCGCCATAAAGCCGGTGCACAGTTTTTCGCCCAAGCCGGTATGTATGCACCTACTCTCGGGGTACTCGGCGCCGTTGTTGGTCTGATCGCCGCGCTGTCGGATATGACGGATATGGAGAAGCTTTCCCATGCGATCTCCGCTGCGTTCATCGCAACACTGCTCGGTATTTTCACTGGTTACGTCCTGTGGCACCCAATCGCGAACAAGCTCAAGCGCTTGTCCCAACGTGAGACGGAGCTTCGCATGATGATGGTGGAAGGCCTGCTGTCGATCCAAAGCGGTGTATCCACAATTGCAATTAATCAGAAGCTGTCGGTTTACCTGACGCCTACGGAACGTACGAAGATGCAGGAGAAGGAGGAAGGCAGCGGTGAAAAAGCGCAAACACAGTGATCACGAAGAGCACGCCGACGAATCTTGGCTGCTTCCTTACTCTGACCTGATGACCTTGCTGCTCGCACTATTCATCGTATTGTTCTCCATGAGCTCCATTGATGCGAAGCGCTTCGACGAGATGAGCCGCGCATTTAATACAGCGCTTGATGGCGGTATCGGAGTATTGGACGGCTTCAAGACGCTGGACACGACGACAACGCCAACGAAGGACGATAAAGAGAGTCAGCAGGAGCAAACGCCCGCTATAACGAAGGCTTCCACGAAGAGTCAGAGCGATGAAGATCTCGAGAAGCTGCGGAAGAAAGAGCAAGAGGACCTCGAGAAGCTGAAGAAGCAGCTCGACCAATATATCAAGACCGCTGGCCTGACGACCCAGCTAGATACGAAGCTGAACCAGTCGCAGCTGCTCATTACGATCAGCGACAACGCGCTGTTCGCTTCCGGCAGCGCCGTCATTAAGCCAGACTCCAAGAAGCTCGGCCAAGCGATTTCGAAGATGCTGAAGCAGTATCCAGGCTATGAGATCATTGTAGCAGGTCATACCGATAACCAGCCGATCTCGAACAGCGAGTTCCGCAACAACTGGGAGCTCAGCTCGCAGCGTGCGCTTAACTTCATGGAAATCTTGCTCACAAGCTCGTCGCTTGATCCAACGCTCATCAGCTCGACGGGATATGGCGAGTATCGTCCACTTGATACGAATAAGACCGAAGCTGGACGTGCGAAGAACCGCCGCGTAGAAGTCTCTCTTATGCGTAAGTATCAAGATCTCGACTCGGTTGCGAACAATACAGTGGCTACGGCTGCCGCAACGACGAATTAAACCTAAACAAAGGCTGAACCACGAATCACCCTTAGGTGATACACGGTTCAGCCTTTGTTCGTTCTATTCCGTTCCCGGATGATAATTAAGCGTCTCGAACAGCTCGTCCAGTTCATCACGCTGCAAATCACGCCATCTGCCGATCGCCAGGTCGCCCAGGTGGATATTCATAATCCGAACGCGTCTCAGCCGAACGACCCGGAAGCCAAACGCCTCGCACATCCGGCGGATTTGACGGTTCTTCCCTTCGGTCAGAATGATCTTGAACACCCGCTCCGCTACACGTGTCAACTTGCACGGCAGTGTCATCGCACCAAGGATGCGGACGCCTTCACTCATCCCTTTCAGAAACATCGGCGTGACCGTCTTGTCCACCGTCACGATGTACTCCTTCTCGTGACGACCTTCCGCACGCAATATCCGGTTGACGATGTCGCCATCGTTCGTCATCAGAATAAGTCCTTCGGAATCCTTGTCCAACCGACCGATCGGGAAGATGCGTTCCCTATGCCCGACGAAGTCGACAATGTTTCCCTTCACCTGCTGCTCCGTCGTGCTCGTAATACCAACCGGCTTGTTCAACGCGATATACACATGGCGTCTAGAAGCTCCGACACGCTTGCCATTCACGCGAACGTCGTCACCCGGCTCAGCCTGACTGCCAAGCTGAGCCTTCACACCGTTAATCGTTACTCGGCCATCCTCCACGAGCTTATCGGCTTCCCGCCTTGAACAAAATCCTGTCTCGCTTATAAACTTGTTAATTCTCACTTGTCTTCACCCCATCATGCCGCTATCCGTACTATCGTTCATGCTGCCGTCTCTGCCTTGCGATGGAGCGCCAAGCTCAGCCGTATCCGCCGAGTTGTACACATATACGCCTTCCGTCGCCATTCGCGTGCCCGCCTGCAGCATCGCAGCTGCAACGGCATCACCGCTAATCGGCCGATATCGCTTCAGTGCACCGAGCATTAATGGACGAATCGCAAGCGCAGCCCAAGAGCCCAGCAGCTCTCCGAACCGTACCTCCTGCCGTTTGCCCAGCAGCAGAGACGGACGGAACAAGTGAAGCTCCGGCAGCTTCAGCTCTGCCAGCTCCTCCTCGAGCTCCCCTTTCACTCTGCTATAGAAAAATGGTGAAGTCGTCGAAGCGCCCATTGCGGTGACCGCTACATACTTACGAGCCTGCCGTGCCTTCGCCCATTCACCGAGCACCAGTGGATAGTCGAGATCGACCTTTCGGAACGCTTCCTTCGTCTTCGCCTTCCTAATCGTCGTGCCAAGCGAACAATAGACAACATCTGCCTCAACGTCGGACAACGCCTCGTACATACGATCGAAATCAGCGACGATAACCCGCAGCTTGCTTGCATGCACGCCTGCTGCGGCAACGACACGCCCCGATGCGCCGTCGAGCGGGCGACGCGCCAATACCGTTAAGCTGATGCAGGAAGGCTGCGCTAGCAGCCTTCTGAGCAGCGCACTTCCAACAAGGCCAGTGGCACCAACTAACAGCGCCCGATACTCCATTGCAGGAGCGGACCGCGATTGGTTCCGTTCCACGTGCCGATCCCCATCCTTCATAAGCCGCATTCAAGCAAATCGTTCTGTATCGTCTATTGTACCTGATTTCGGCTCGTCAATCGAGACTCGCTTACGAGACAGCGATCAGGAAATATGCTTCATCGTTTCCATCATGCCGTGTTCCTGCTGCAGCTCCGATACAGAATCACCGCATGGCAGTGTGATCGCAGCTGTCGTACCGACGTCGATCTGGCTTTTGAATTCGAGTGTACCTCGATGGCTCTGAATAATGCGCTGGCTGACCATAATACCAAGGCCTGTACCGGATTCCTTACCCGTCACGAACGGGTCGCCTAGCTTGCGAATCATATCCTCGGAAATGCCGCAGCCTTCGTCGGTAATTGTAATAGTCGCTTCACCATTCTCCCCCCTGCCGCCTATGATACTGATTGTCCCGCCTCGCGGCATGGATTCCATTGCATTTTTCAATAAGTTGATGAACACCTGCTTTAGTTGATTTTCTTCACACAAAATGTAACACGGCGTGTCCGGGCACTCGTACTTGAACACGATGCCGTGCAGATGCGCCTCGCTGTCAAGCAGCGACAGAACATCGCCCATAATGTAACGAATATCTTTAACCTCAAACTTTGTTGCCTGCGGTTTCGCAAGAATAAGAAACTCCCCAACGATCAGGTTGATTCGATCCAGCTCTGCCATCATCATTTCGACATGATTAATGTTCAGCTTGTTCGTCTGCCGCTGCAGCTGCAGAAAGCCCTTCAGCGTCGTCAACGGATTGCGAATCTCATGCGCTACGCCAGCTGCAAGCTGGCCAACCGTTGTCAGCTTCTCCGATTGCCGCAGCAGATCCTCCATTTTGTTCCGCCCCGTCATATCTCTCGTAATGCTCGCGATAGCACGAACCGTTCCAGCAGCATCACGAATCGGCGAGGTCGTCACACTGACCGCAAGCCATTCACCGCTCTTGGTTACGCGTGTTGACTCCATCGGCGGCAGCACTTTGCCAGCCTTCACCGCCTCCATCGCCTTCTGCTCCTCCTGCTGCCACTGCGACGGCACGAGCGGCAGATTAAACCCGACAGCCTCTGACTCCTTGTACCCAAACATCTGGGTGAACGCATGGTTGACCGACAAGATACGTCCGTTCAGGTCGACGACATGAATCGCATCGGTCGTATGATTAATGAATGATTCCAGGTGGTCCTTCATCGCTCGATTTTCTTCAAAAGCAAGCCGCAGCTTATTCATATAAACACTGATGTTTTTGGACATATTATTCATCTGTAGGGATAGCTGACCGAACTCGTCATGGCCTTTGACCGGGATCATATCATCGAACTGCGCGTTCGATAGCTTCCCGATCTTCCAAACGATCGTATCCAATGGTCGGAAAATGCGCCCAAGCAGCAAATACGCAATGAGTGTCATTACGACCAGCAAAATAGCAGAAAGCATAATTTGCTCTGTCATCTGCTTGCGCATAAGTATATCGGCATTCTTAAGGCTCATTACGGTTCGCACGACAACAGGTTCATCACGATCCAACAGCTTATAGAATACCATTGCATGCGTCCCATCATTGAGGCGAACATCTTTGATCTTTTCCTTGTTATCCACCATGTTGCGGATGATGTCCAATTCACCGCTGCCCCGGTATAGCCTATAGGCTCCGTCCACAAGCACGGGCTGGCTGTCGATTATTCGAAAAGCACTCATCTCCACAACTTCATTCACAACGAGACTGTGCGGGGTCCCCACCGAGTCTATGTAATTATGCATGGCTTCATCATTAGCCAACCTCGCTGACACATCTCTAAGATAATGCGAGGCTTCTTCCTTCAAATTATAACTAGATGTCATCCGAAGATGAACCAAATGTGCAGCAAGAAGGACGAATATAATACCGGCAATGATTAGCGTCAGTTTCTGCTTGACCGACACAGTGCGACACATCCTTTATTTTCGGTTTTTCGCTCATTTTCGATATAATTCTCTGTATTTGCATCATACCATATTTTCCATCAAATGAAAGTAACTAGGCCAACGGAGCTTTTCATAAACTTCATATCTCTATTTATCCTCAAACCAGTGTGCATGAAATGTGTAGAAATGGGCCATTACTCACATTTTACGCACATTATCCACATAGTTACCCACAATTACACACAAGCTGTGGATGAATAAGTGGACAACTCGACCGATTTATTCCCAGTTATCCACATAACTATGCACATGGTGTTAACAACGAATGTTTGTTCGTGGCATAATTCGATTTTGTTCGACATATGAACGGCGTCGAAATGTGTTTAACTCGTCAGTCCATCTAATTCGGGTTACAATATAGGCGAGGTGAACCATAGTGGATGTGAATAATTCCGGGCAACGGTTTGAGAGAGAAGATGATCGGCGCTGGATGGCCGAAGCGATAGAGGAAGCACGTAAAGCAGAGGCGATAGGGGAAGTGCCGATTGGCGCAGTCATTGTACGAAATGGCGAGGTTATTGGACGCGGCTATAATCTGCGGGAGACTGGGCATGATGCAACAGCCCATGCGGAGATGATTGCGATTCGGGAGGCAAGTCAGCATATCGAAGCTTGGCGTCTGCTAGACTGCACATTGTACGTAACGCTTGAGCCATGCCCGATGTGTGCAGGTGCGATTGTACAATCGCGTGTGAAACGGGTTGTCTACGGGACACATGATCCGAAGGCAGGTTGTGCGGGGACGCTGATGAATCTATTGCAAGAGCCCCGTTTCAATCACGAAACGGAGCTCACTAGCGGGCTTATGCAAGAGGAATGCGCTGACTTGCTAACAACATTCTTCAGACGACTTCGCAGTAGACGTGAATCACGATAGCCTTAGCTATCAAATGGAGTTGCGCGGCTCGACCGCGCAGGATCTCCCTTGCATATGCAGCTGCTGCAAAACAAGAATGATACGATCCGCTTCCTCACTGACAGCAAGTACATCCGGGTCCGTCAAATTCCCCCGCTCTTCAGCCATTTCATTAAGCTTCAGACGGAGCGCTTGAAGTTGGGTGAGCAGTTCATTCTTATTCATGACACACGCTCTAGGCTCGCTCCTATCGTTCCGACCACGATGGTGTTAGTATCTAACTCATTATAACCAAGGTTATACGGTTCGTGTGTTGGAATGTGTCGAATAATTTGGGAAAAACCCTCATATTTTTCGACAAATGTATGCTAGGAATAGGACTATTCACCCTTTCTGCATTAGCGCCCCCGAAAACGTCTGAAAAACAGAACCCCTGCGACCAATATGCCAATTAGTGCAAGCAGTATCCAAGTACCCACCTGTGTAAAATCGAACGTCCATCCCAATCCCGTCGTTTTTCTCACGACAATACGAGAATTAAACAGTGGAACAAGTGCAATAAGAACAATGGGGCCAAACAGCGTAAGCCATGCGGATGGTTTGGCAAAGTTCATCGTCCATCCCAGCCCCGACCGCTTCTCGATGAATATAGCCGGGTCTTCCGGATTCCAGTACAAAGTGCCCAGCTTCCAATGTCGGTCCTGGTCACGGCTGAGTCGGTCGAACTGGCTGCGTTCACGGTTCATCCGGAACAAACGTACCATCCAAATACCAGCCACTAGAAGCGGCAGCATGCTAATGATCACCATACTGCCTTCTAACTTGCGTTCGTACAAGGATATGGCTTGTGTCCAGCCCATCATCATGACGAGCAGGAAGCTGAATACCAGAATGAAAAGCGATGTGCTGCGACGATATTTCCGCTCTGCCTGCGCCGATTGCTCGGGTTTGTTCGGATCGAGTGAAGCACGGCTCCACCGGATCGACCAATTCACCAGCACCATGATCGCTGTCATCACCAATTGAACAACGTTCAGCGAAAGCACGACTCCCCAAGATTTCGGGCTGGAATCCGTCACCGTTCCATCCCAATCGAAGTGTGTGGGGATCGTGTCCGGCAGCGAATCGTAGGATCGTACAGCGATAAACACACAAGCGGCGATAATGATCAGATGCGGCAGGAACCAGATCAGACCGTAAGTTACGGGGCCATTATGGAACGACAGCTGCGCCGCGGCAAAACGGTTGTTCATCTTCTTCTGCCAGCCCTCTTGTTCCTTCAGCGCCAGCATTCGGTGATGATACCAGACGAACATACCAGAGCCGATTAGCAGCAGGACAAGCGTCGCTCCAACACCGAGGAGCGATTGTGCGTCTTCGATATGATTTGCGCCTGTGGATAAATCATTGGAGCTGGTACTGTCGATCACACCGGTGCCGTGCAGCAGCACGACAAGGAGAGCCACAACCACAGCAGCGATCGATATTCCCATTGCATACGACTTACGAAGCGCCCGAATGGCCGGATGCTGCCGCTCCTCCGTTGGAACGGATACGCCGAATGGCGTCCGCAGAGAAGCATAAGGCGTTGCTCCCAACGCGACAACGACGAGCAGGAATGGAACAAGAGTAACAATCCATTGCGTCATATTGTTCATGAAAGTTGACTCCCTTCACGCTTGGCTTTCAATTGCTCAAAGGAGGCGCGGCTGATAGCCAGCCAATCCTCTAACGACATCCCCCGGCCAAGTGACTCTGCCGCCATCGGCCTGAGCTGCTCCGCTAATCGTTCCCTATACGCGTCATCTGCAGGCGGCATGCCGCCCGACTGCACGACGGCTCCCTTTTGCCGATGAATCTGGACGAACCCGCTATCCTTCAATATCGTATAGGCTTTGTTAACTGTGTGCAGATTAATCCCAAGATCGGCTGCAAGCGACCGGACGGATGGCAGCGCCTCTCCCGGCTTAAGCTCCCCCGTCGCGATCCCTTCCATGATCTGATTCGTAAGCTGTGTATAGATCGGTACGTCCGACTCCAGATCGATCCGAACAAACATAGGCGGACATCTCCTTGTTGTATTATTTATTGTATGTGTTATATATCTAATATAACAGTTGGGTGTAGAGAAGTAAATAGACGCTTATTGACGTCTATTTAGCTGCGACTCTGAAGTTGCGCCATACAGACTCCCCATGGTAAAATATGAATTACTGCGCGCCCGTAGCTCAGCAGGATAGAGCGACAGTTTCCTAAACTGCAGGTCGTACGTTCGAATCGTATCGGGCGCGCCATTTACTACAAACCCGCATCACTACAACGTTTGCCATAACGTGAATGATGCGATAGGCTTGGCGTAAGGCACACAGTCTATAACGAAATATCGATGGAACTGTCCGCCATTAAGCGGAAAGTATACAACGTAAATGACGATCTCCTACGGAATAAACGTAGGAGGTTTTTTTGTGTCCAATGATCCGCGTAAAGGTAAACCCTCGGTTAGAGGGAAACGCAATGCTGCTCCCACTTCGCTGAAGAGTACGATAGGTCTTGATGAAGCTTTCGAGTTATTCTTTAACGCTAAAAAAGCAGAGGGAATCCGAGAAAGTACGTTAACTAAAGAATACATCCCTAACTGGCGGTATTTCCGCAATTGGCTTTCCACAGCTTATCCACATGCGGGGCTGGTTGACATATCAGCGAGTGTTATTCGTGAATACGTTAACCGCATTTCCACCAGGTCTAAGTTCGAGGATGCCCCACACCGGCTTCAAGAGAGTATCACGCTCTCTCCCTATACCGTTGCATTACGTCTTAGAACGTTACGTACGATTTTCAACTTCCTCTCTCGTGAGAACATTATCCCGGATAGTCCGGTAACAACAATTAAGCAGCCACGTTTCGACGAGGAGGATAAAGAGACGTTTACTGACGAACAGCTACGTAAGCTACTAGCCGCACCAGATAGAGATACGTTTGCTGGCCTCAGAGATCATACACTCATGTTAGTACTTGCTGATAGTGGCTTACGAATTCAAGAGGCCCTTCGACTTACGACAGAATACCTTGACGTCAAGGCACGTTGCTTCCATCTCCCCGCCTGGATGAATAAGAATCGTAAGCCAAGAATTGTTCCGATATCCTCCGAAGTCCTTCGCGAGGTAACCGCTTTACTTACAGAGAACAAAATGCATTTTGATACTGAGTATCTCTTCATCAGCAATTACGGCGATCCACTCAAAGCCGATCATTTTCGCAAACGTTTGAAGGTTCATGCGAAGACAGCTGGTATAGATAAAGTGTGTAACATACACCCTCATGCTTTCCGCGCATACTTCTGTACGAATTTCTTGCTCGGTGGCGGGGATTTATTCAGTTTACAGCGGATTGTGGCACATTCATCGATTGAGACAACACGAAGATATATGAGGGTGAATGATGAGAATATCCGTCAGCAACATGCCAACTTCTCACCGATTACTAAATTGGGGATGACACGTATAGGTAGAATTCGCGGAAAACAATAAAACTGCATCAATCTTATTCACTATTATAGTCAGCCGTCTTTGACAAGACTAAACTATCATGCAAAGATAACGTTAGATTCAATAAAGGAGCCGCCCATGCCCGAACTACAATACGGCAACACCACAATTGAATATACATTGGAGCATAGCTCAGAAGCTCAAGATATCATCATTTCGGTCGATTGGATTGATGGCGTTAAAGTTATAGCACCGTTTGCAGTCGACGACGTAAAACTTCAAGAAGTGTTACATAAGAAGTCACCGTGGATCTTGAGCAAATGGTATGATTTCGAGGAAATTGCAGCACCGCCTAGCCCCAAAGAATTCGTGAGTGGCGAGAAGTTCCTCTATATCGGCAGATCATATCGACTGAAGCTTGATAAGGTAAATACAAATATCATGCCTTCTCTCGTTTACCAACAAGGTCGATTTAACGCAACCGCTTCTACCGATCTAACAAGCAAGGAGCTTGCAGACCAGCTTCGACCGCATTTTATTAACTGGTACATAGAGCGGGGACAAGCCAAGCTCAACGAGCGGCTAAGTATCTACAGCCCTAGAATGGGTGTGTCCCCTACCAGGTTGCGGTTAAAGGATCAAAAGATGCGCTGGGGCTCTTGCGCTGCTGATCACAGTATTTACATCAATTGGCGTATCATGATGGCTCCGATGAAGATCATTGATTACGTGCTTGTCCATGAGATGGGACACTTGAAATATCCGAACCATTCCGCAGACTTCTGGCAATTCGTACGCTCGGTTCTGCCTGATTATGATGAACGCAAGGAATGGCTTCGAATCAATGGGCCGTTATTGACTCTTTAACAGCAAGAAGAGCGGAGGGCATTACTTCTTGTAATGCACCTCTGCCAATGCTGCCAGCTTTATCGTCAGCTCCTCCAACTGATCCTTCGGACATTTCGTTACGCGGAGCTGCTGCTTGATCTTCTTTCTCATCTCCCGCTTCACATCGTCCTTATAGATCCACTCGACAACCGTCTGCTCCATAATCCTCTCGGTTACGATCAGCGTTAAGTCTCTAATTACCTCTTGATCGTCCTCCGTTGCAAAATACTGCTCAAGCATCTGATAGAACGGATACTGTTCCCGCGTCAGCCCTTGGATCTGACTTTTGTTAGCCGTATCTCGGATATTATCGAGCATGCCGCTAAGCTGCTCCACAAGTTCTACAATGTCCATCTGATGCTGTTTACGCGCCTCGATCAGCTTCTCCAACTTCTCTTTCAAGGAAGTGTAGTAAACGGGGTTCTCTTGAATCTTGACTCTGATTTCATGCCGGATCGCATGCTCCATCTCGGAAGCTTTGGCTTCAGGACTTCCCAACTCATTAACCTTCTGCTCGAACTTGCTGGATAAGATGTCGATGGGATCGTGTAAAATCTCTACAGATGAAGCCCGCATATGTTCTGCAATCAACTGCTTGACCTTCTCTCCGCAGTCCGATATATCCATACTTTCGTCACGGAAACGGGACTTGGCAAGCTGACGAACTTTTCCCAAGAATTGAAGATCATTCACGTAAGGCTGCGCCTTCGGATCTGGCATAATCATATCCATGCTGGAAGCAAAACGTTTGAACGCAAGCTCAAACTGCTGACGCACATCCTCTGGCTCAAGTACCTGCATGCACGACTCAACATCATCTTTGCGGATATAGTCGAAGAACTTCATCGCTGCTCTGTGACGGGTCTGTAGACGCGGGATTTCACTGTCAACGGGCATGAGAGCGCCTTGGATGTCCTGCTTCGAGAATATAGCCAGCGCCTTCTCCAAGAATCGTGAGACGCCGAAGTAATCAACTATAAGGCCATAATCTTTCTTATCATAGGTACGGTTCGTTCTTGCGATAGCTTGAAGCAGATTATGCTCCTTCAGTGGCTTATCTAGATACATAACCTGCTCAATAGGCGCGTCAAATCCCGTAAGGAGCTTGTCGCACACTATAATGAACGCCAGCTTGTCCTCTGACAAAGGCTTCTTGAAACGAGCAATGAGTGCTTTCTCGTCTTCTTTGCTGATGTGGTGTTTCTTAAGGTGCTCTTTATCATCGGTACCTGACGAGAACACGACAGCTGACTCCAGATCACTTAGCTCGTCCAGCTTCGACTTGTACATGACTGCGGCTTCGCGTGTGACTGCGACAATCTGCGCCTTGAATCCATTAGGCATGATATGGGTTTCATAATGTTTGATGATGTCGAGCACAATCTGTTCAATACGCTTAGGCGACGCAATGATCGCTTCTTCCGTTGCATATTTCTTCATGATTCGCTCTCGCGTCTCTGCGTCGTACTCGCGGAACTTACGATCAAACAGTTGATCGAGTGTTTCGCCCTCAACATGGAGCTGCGTCAATCTCGCTTCATAGAAAATCGGAACGGTCGCGCCATCATCTACAGCTTGTTCAATCGTGTATTTGTCGATATACGGGCCAAACGTACGCGTTGTACTCTTATCTTCCTTATCAATTGGCGTTCCCGTAAAGCCCAAATAACAGGCATTCGGAAGCCCTGTGCGCATGTTCATAGCGAGGCCCTTGTACTGCGACCTATGGCTTTCGTCGACCATGACGATGATGTTCTCTGCATCTGAGAGTTCTGGAAACTTGTCTTCCTCGCTACTTGTCTGGAATTTCTGAACAAGCGTCATAACTGTCGAGCCTGGGCCTTGTCTTAGCAGTTCCTTAAGCTGAGCAACACTTGAAGCCTGTTGTGGATTAGCAAAACCACAGCGGCGGAACGTCTTCGTAATCTGATCGTCCAAGTCTGAGCGGTCAGTTACGATGACGATGCTCGGGTTTTTCAGAGCTTCGATGCGGCGCAGCTTAACAGCAAGATACAGCATCGTAAGGGATTTGCCGCTGCCCTGCGTATGCCATACAACCCCTCCACGTTCACGAGGGGACTTGGCTGTCATCAGGCGGTTGATCGCTTTATTGACCGCACGGAACTGCTGGTAACGAGATAGCTTCTTGATCATACGTCCATTCTCAGGCTCGAAAACGATGAAATTCTGGATGAGATCTAGCAAATTAGCTTTCGATAGCATGCCCGCGACAAGGATATCTTGCGGCGTTGGATGATCGCCTACTTCAGGTGACGTTAACGGATATGGATCTTTCCACTCTCCAAAATGCTTAAGCTGTGCGCCAATTGTACCTGCTTTGGCACGATCGTTGCTCGTTGCGATCATGAACTGGTTGTAATGATACAAGTGCTCACATTGATTTTGATACCTTCTCAGTTGCTTAACAGCTTTGCCTATTTGTTCATCTACAGCTACCATCGGGCTCTTACATTCGATGACAACGAGAGGAATTCCGTTTACATAGATGAGCAGGTCGGGACGAATGGTACCGCTGGCATCGCTGATGCTGAATTGATCGACGATGAGGAACTCGTTACTAGGCGGATAGTCAAAATCGATGATTTTGACCGTTTGGTTCTTCTTGCCTTTGCCCATATCCTGTTGGATGGACGTGTAGTTTACCAGAATGTTATGGAACGCTTCATTGGCTTCCATTAGGCTTGTTGCTTCTATGTAGGTGATGCCACGCACGATCTTGTTCAGGTTGGTGTCGTTGATCCAAGGGTTAAGGCGCTTAAGCGCTCGGGTCAGACGGTCGTGCAGGATCACCGCACGAGTGGACTCCCGCTCCGTATCCAAAGAAGGGCCATGAATATGCTCATAGCCCATTTCTTTCAGTTGCTCTATTAGTCGGTTTTCAACAAGATGTTTCTCGTTCCATTCGCTTGTTGAGGTCATGTGTTCACCGCCTCTGGATCGTCGACTTTGACTCGGACTTTACCTGTTAGAAGTACTTGCATTAAGCCCTTTTTGAGCGTCTGTATTTTCGAAAGTTTCAGTATCTCTTTATCGATCTTATCATCCATCGAATTCAATATTTGGGAAATATGTTTCTGTTCTTCGATGGGAGGGACTGCTACTTTCAATTCCTTAAAGAACTGTAAACCTATAGTTTTAATCGTACTACCTACAGCAATGCGTTCGAATAGCTGTTTCCTATATTGTAAATCGTAATAGAGATACCAGTTGAATAACCGATCTCCACATATATAGTTGATAAAATGTTGACTTGTAGCCATTGGGTAACGCATTATCCCACTTTTACCAACAGTCGCATCCCTTGAAATAACAACAGTTCCTTCAGGTAATAACACTGCAGATGAATTATTAATCCCATCGGTTGTTGTATAGTCAGTCGTCTCATCAATAAAGCGGTTATCTAGTCTTGAGGTATCCTTTAAGGAAATCCAAGGTATGTCACCACTCCAATAATTGGATTTCTTTTTATCAGGTGTATGACCAGACTTTCTTAGAGCAACTTCATCTAGTAAACAGACACCCCAGTTCTCAGGAATCTCCCCGAAGTCAGTCTGTTTAAACTTCAAATGTCCAATCCCTTTGGTAAGAAGTTGCTGCATGAGCCCCTTCTTTACTCTCTCCGTTTGTTCAATTATAGCTTCGGTTTTGGAGATGGCATTATCGACGGTGGTAAGGATGTCGGCGATTTTACGTTGTTCTGTCAATGGAGGAACTGGAACTTCTATGTTATACAGGTTATTCCTATTCAAACTTGGAACACCTGTAGCTTCGTTCAACCTTGATAAGTCATAATTTGAAATGAAATAGAACAACCACTTCAAATCAGCATTTTCAGTAAAGAGACCATATGCTGTGTCAATAATCCAACAATCATGCTCAATGAAGATCGGCTTATTAATGGTGCCTTTTCGGCCAACCATAATTAACGGTGCCTGAAACAGCGGCTTATCAGCATAACCTGTAACCCCGCTTGTTCCGTATAAAGGATATTCTGAAAATTCGACCCTCGCATCGGAAGGTGCCTTCCCATATTCGATGTTACATAGATCTTGAAGTATTGTTGTTGTCCATTCACTAATTTGCACTATAGCCCAACTCCTTCAAGTACCTGAACATGATGGTTTCAATTTCAGTACGCTCTACTTCCAATCGACGCAAATCCGCCAATGCCTCTTCCACATCAATCTGCTCTTCTTCCTCAGCTGAGTCGATGTACCGAGCGATGTTGAGGTTATAATCATTCTCTCGAATCTCCTTGATGTCGACAGCTCGGCAATACTTATCTTGCTCTTCCCACTTGTCATATGCCGATACTATCTTCTCGATATCTTGATCACGCAGGACGTTCTGATTTTTCCCTGGCTCAAAATCCCCTGCGCCATTGATAAACAGCACTTGCCCCTTCTTCTCTATCGCTTTGTTACGGTTCAGGATCACTATGCTTGCTGGAATACCAGTACCATAAAAAAGGTTCGACGGTAGACCGATAATCGCTTCAACGAGATCCTCTTCAAGTAGACCTTTACGAATGGCTGCTTCTGCGCCACCACGGAACAAGATGCCATGTGGCATAACGACGCCAGCTTTACCTTCATGGTTAAGTGTTGCCACCATGTGCTGAACAAACGCAAGATCACCTTTATCTTTGGGAGGAAGACCAAAACGGAACCGACCAAGCGTATCCGCTTCTGCTTCTTCACGTCCCCAATTACTTAAGCTGAATGGTGGATTGGCGATCACACGATCATATAGAATAAGCTCTCCATCTTCAAGCAACTTAGGTTCACGGATTGTATCACCTTTTGCAATCCAGTGGTCGCTAAGTCCGTGCAGAAGTAGGTTCATTTTACAGATCGCCCAGGTATTAAGATTACGCTCTTGACCATGAAGGGTCAGATTGCGTGGATTCCCGCCTTGGGATTTAATGTAATCGACAGATTGAATAAGCATACCACCAGATCCAACGGTTGGATCACAGACACGCATGCCTTCTTCTGGTTTGATTAACTTGACGATCAATTCAACAACTTTGCTTGGTGTGTAGAACTCTCCACCCTTCTTCCCTGCGTCATCGGCGAACTGCTTAATGAGGTACTCATAAGCGCGGCCAAGCATATCGGGCTCGGACAAGTTGCCGTTGGACAGTTCAATTGCCGTGAAGTGCTGAATGAGACGCTGTAGGAGCTTATCTGGCAACTTCTCCTTGTCGTTAAAGTCGATGGTAGCTAGTACACCTTGAAGGGATGCATTCTCTTCCTCAAGCGATTCAAAAGCTTTGTTGATCGCGTCTCCGATGTCTTGGGTTATTGTCTGGATATGTTCCCAGCGTGCACGTTCAGGAACGAAGAACTGATGCTCGTCGCGGTCGTACCATCCGTAGTCGTCCCCTTCTTCCACCTCGATCTGTTTAGCGGTTTCGACAAATACGTCATTCAGACGCTTTAGGAACAGCATGCCGAAGATATAGTTTTTATAATCAGAGGAATCGATGCTCCCGCGTAGGATATTAGCCGATTCCCATAAGTGCGATTCCAGTTGTTGTAATGTAAGTGTGCTCATAATGCCTCCAGGCTGATATTGTGACTATAGTACCATTACTCATTCGCCATATTAATGACAAGTTCCTTCATTCTCAGTATATGTAACAAACCCATGAATCAAAACGATCGATGATCTTCTACATGCGTAAATGTTCCGATTTGTGGAGTATTAGGAAAGGGAAAACCCGCGTGGTTACTGCATATTTTCATTTGAATGTTACTTCAATCGGAACTGCTCATAATCCTGCTACTGGCAAACGTTACTGCGCAGTTCTGAAACACAATAAAGCGCTCACCGAGTAGGAGAGCGCCTTGTTTTTATATTTAGCTGAGTTGTGCGTCTAGTTCACTATTGTCGTATAGAACATCGGGATCGAGGTCAACACCATTACTCCAGCCGACTGTTCCGGTATCTTCGACTACATGTGCTGAACGGAATAGCTCATAATCGCCGATGATGTCTCCTAGTGGTGAAGCCTTATCGCTCAGTTGTTTTTTCGCATCATATATACGGTATTTACCATCGGGATATTCGAGTATGAGTTTATAAGCCCGAGTGGGATACACTCCGATTATTCTATTCATAGTAATGCCCCCTTAGATCAACTGAATCATTGGACTGCTTGACGTAGCTTTCCAGATATCCATTAACCGTTATAGAATAGTTTCAATTCATTTTATGTGAATTATAACATGGCTTCCAGTTCAACGGTATTGATGGTGCTGCGATTGTGCCGGACAACGATCGATCTAATAGCATAATCCGCTATCCTGTCATTTGAAGAACGTATCAGAGTATTCAGCGAACAATATTTCACACTCTATTTCTATGAATTCAACGTAATGTGACGTCGGAAGTCTGTATATGTTTCGTTGAATACTTATTTAGCGAATGAAGTGCAAGCGGCTACTTGTGCAGGCGCAATGATCAATCCGTCACCGATTACCAATGCATAGCACTACTTTCTTTCACGAGCTGATAAGCGGGCTACCGGCACTCACTCGCAAGAAACGCCCCACAGTGATTCCACAATACCCCGCCTGAATACGTACGAACGATTGCAGAACCTCCCGTACATCGGAACTTAAATCGCCAACCGAGCTAATCTTCGATTCAGCCTTCCTGTAGTGAAGAAATTCACTTCACTACAAGACGACTGTAAATATGAGAGATGAAAGTCCTCATTTTTATATATAAGATAACGTTACGGTGAGGACTTTAAAACCTGTATCTGAATGTGTTGGTGACCATCAGGGAGTCAACGCGTTCAGAATGAGCGTAGCGAATTGGTTTTCTGTTATCAACTTATTCGCGTAATATATCGCGACTTAACTTCGATAATGCCCGCATTAATAAGCCGTTGTATTTTTTCGTCTTTAAGTGTACGACCGAAATTGTTCGCATTAATATTACGCGCTTCTTTACATACGACAGCTTTTGCTACACGCTCGCCAATCGGCAATGACAATAAATACGCCTCTAGTCGATCTGCCTCTGTCTCTTTCGTCTCTTTACTCGTCATGTTCTGTGCAACGTCTAAATCAATCGTCTCCCCACGACGAATACCCGGCATATGCCGTTCAAGCGCTTCGGTAATATCAGGATCGTTATTCACGATAAATATTTCCGCCGTATGGTTATTGTCTCGATTGATTCGTTTAACAGCTTGATATATCTCACCAACGAGATGACCCATGCGTATATCTTCAAACCTCTGATCTTTAAACGAGACCTTCCCTTTTTTTCGTTTGTGCAGCACAATATCTATACTTCGCTCCTGAAACTCTTCACGGGTAGACATCAGCCAATATAGCGAATAGACTTCCATCGGAATAATCGCGTTGGACACGATCCATACTTGATTAAAGTCGCGCCAATCGTTCTTTCCGATGATGTTACCGAAATACGCTATTTGAACGTCAGGGTCATCGTTGCCGAGCGCAGCTTGTAGCTTCGTCTCGAACTCCTTTTGCGTTACGATGAGCGTCTTATCGTCAGGCTTCTTTCGTTCAAGTACCAATTCCATGAGTCGGCTGTGGTAATCCGCCGTTCGTCTAATACTAGACTTTGACGAGTTATACGGAATATGATGGATCGTCCAATTATCGTGATTGATGACGGGGGCTTGATTATCGACTGTGACGGTATCATCGAATGAGTACCGCATATCAAAATTACCATTGGCGTCTAAGATAATATTGTTACGCAGACCCCAACGTACAATTCGTGGATCGTATGAAGTAAGTCGCCCGTCTATGCAGAGCGTTGTATTAGCGATAATGACCTCCAGATCGTTCACAAACTCAGATATAAGGTTACTTGTCTTCATGTCGAATGATTGTGCGTCAGCCTCTTCCTTGAAGCGCTTAATGGACTCACTACAGTCCAACGGATCACAAACGACGATCTGTTCCTGTGACTTGGACAATCGTTGTATCTCGTGCAGGAATGGCTCGTAAGCGTCCACAAGCGACCTCTGCATCATTAGGGGCCACACTTGTTGAACCGCTCTAATCTTCGTCGCTGAGAGCGTACATACGGGCGGAAACAACGCTTCATCAATGACTAGGGTATGGCGTCCCTCGGTAAAGAAAGCACGAGTATATGCGTCCAATGCAAGGTCGAGATAGCGCTCATGAGTTATTACCACAACGAGGAAATCGCTGATACTCTCAAGATTCGCTTTGTAGTCGCTCCAATTCTCCGAGGTTATTCCTAAGGCTATCTCGCCGCTACTTACCTGATTAATACGTTCAGCACATCCGAGAACATCATCTTTGAACTTCTTGATGATTAGAAAACGTCTGAGATCGTCATTTCTTCTTACAACCGTATGTCTTTGCCCTCGAGTCAATTCTGAACGAAGATATTCACCGACGATACGATCTGTTTGCAGACTCTTCCCTATACCTGCTTCAAACGGTAATACTACGAATTTACCATCTCCTGTTTCTGATTCGGTTAGTCGACTACGGAGATGATCAAATATAGATACATATTGACTTCCATATCTCTGTTCAAAATGTTTAATTGTTTGTAACCAGATCATAAACTTGCTCCTTCTCGTTAGGCGTATACTACAATCCTCTCGAGAAATAAAAATTCGTCCGCATTTTTCAGCGAATACTTCGCAAACAAAAAAAACCAAACACAGAAATGCTCTGTACTTGGGTGTATTACTTGCTTCATCGTATTCGTTTAACTTTCATTTTCGAGTTTTTCGTCAAACCAGCCATCGTCTACAGTTTCATATTAGTCTTCCTCAATAGCTTGCCGATGGCTTTCGGGCCAATCCATATAGATACCGTCACGACATTTGGGACACGTGAATTCGTCATGCCATATCTCTTCTTCCGTTCTGCTTTTCTCGACGAAATCATTTAACACCAGTGCTGTACCACACTTAGGACAGTTGGGATCGATGTAGAACGGTTTGTTATTCGGTCGTGGATCAGCTGCACTGTTTGGCGGATTCGAGTGTGAGTCATTCGAGGCTATGTACCTTACTTTGTTCTCTTCGCGGAATTTCCGAATCGTTTCCAAGCATGCGTCATCTTCTAACAGCCAGAAGTCACTCCATCGTTCACGAAATATAAGCTCGATCAATTGACCAAATCTGAGGTCAGGAAAGGAAGTCCAACACTCGTTCAATGCATCGGTTATGATACTAATTCGATTCAAGTCACGCATCTCTCAAGCTCCTCTCAGTATAACGCGATCTGTCTCATCAGCGACAGAAGATCATCTCTATCGGACGAGGAAGACATCCCCCTCGTTTCGACAATTCTATAAAACCCTCGCCATACCAAACCTCACCTTGCCCTGCCACGCCGAACCTAACCATGCCGGACCGAGCCCCACCAGACCGATTTAACCTGTCATCCTCAGCGGTGGTCGGTTATCTCCACCGGACGGAGCAATTTCTCCGTTTCGACATTCTCAGCCTTCCCATACGAGCTCACGCCAGTTAGGCGGTATAATGCCATCATTTAATGCTGAAGCAATCATTCCGCGATGCTTAACATCCGCTCGTAGTACGTGACATCGTCGACACAACGTTCTCAGATTACTTAATGCGTTCGATCCCAATTTGCCGCTCTGAATGTGATCGATATGACACTCCTGTAGCGTCAAGGATGTCCTGCAGCGTACACAACGTCTTTGATCACGTTCCCATATAATCGGACGAATATTACTTAACCATACTTCTCTAGGCGGTCGTTTTTTGGGCATTATCGATAATCACGAATGATGTTATCTCAAAGCGTCCGAATCCGATCGCTCGACCATCAGCTAGTCCTACAAGCGCTCCTGCATCAATACAAACAGCATGCATTTGATCCCGATTCACCAGTGTGTTATCCCACATGATTGTGAAAGCAGCTTCCCATCCCGTTGATACGGCAAGACGGTAGCGTACGTTTCTCCCCTTAGTCGCAGGATTACGAACAGAACGAACGTCGACATATACAGGCTGCGTTGGATCGTTATGAATCACTTCCATTAGATTAGACGGTACAAATCTATTCATCAGCACCTGCTCATCAAGAACTTGTAGCGATGCAGCCACTGCCGACTGAATGGAGCCTCTTCCTTTCTTAGTATATCTCGCCGCTTCTCTAAGACAACCAAATACATACGATGGATCTATAAATAGCTGTCCATCGGCGTTAGACATAAAGGACCGCTTCCACTCCTCTGGATCATTGCCTGCAACTCCGGTACGCTCTTTTTTCTCTAATGAGATCGTATCTGTTGTGAAGCAATGCATCAACATCGGACGCACTCCTCGAATGTTAACCATGGCTTTTACTATCGACATCTCCACGTCTCCCATTTAAAAATATTTCATAAGAAAGTATCTTCTTCCATTTATAAAATAACACACCTCCTCACGATCTGTCGACTATAGTCCGTGGTGGTTGACGCTTACCTCTATGACTATTGATGTAGGATTGGAGGGGACCACCATGGAGCTTGCGAGATTATTCGGCGAGTGTTTGCAAAGCATTAGAAAACGCCAAGGCATTTCTCAAGAAGAACTTGCTCACTTGTGCGATCTGGACCGAACATATATCAGCCTACTCGAGAGAGGAAAGCGACAACCTTCCCTGACCACAATTTTCGTTATAGCTAAGAACCTTGGTTATAAACCTAGCGATTTGATAAAGCAGATCGAAAATTAAACCTACAATAGCATGAATCCCTGCCTAACTCTGATGCAGCACATCAAAAAGAAACACTTAAAAAATGTTTGACTTTGCATATGCCAATCTGTATAATAGAAGTATAAAAACAAAATTTTTATTGCGAATTCCTGCTCGTTATGGTATCCTGATTATACCATTAAACGAGGAGGTGATATGTGTTTGAAAAATGAGAAGTTGGTTTTTGTTTACGAGATGTCCAGGCTACTTACTTTAATCATCATAACCTACATGAATACGATGCACTAATTTACTAACTTACATATCAGGACCGCTCTCTTCTTGAGGGTGGTCTTTCTTGCATAGGAACGATCAATACAAGCATGATGATTATTGATATATCGTCAATACTCACTTATACTTAATGAAGTAACAACCAATAACCGTAGGTCATCGTCATAACTGTATGCCATCGTTTGAATGACCGTTATAGGCTGCGTAAGGCTTCCGAGTACTCGACGGATCTGAGACAGTTTCCTAAACTGCAGGTCGTACGTTCGAATCGTATCGGGCGCGCCATTGAATCCAATAATAAAGAACCGCGAGCAATCGCGGTTCTTTTTGTTTTGGTCCGGCCGCTCCGATCCTATCGGGGCGGCTGCTTTTTAATTTAATCTCAGGAAATTGACCCCGCTCAACCTCTCAACCGCTCGACCGTTCTTAACACATACTTAATTCCCCCAAAACTTCCAGATTACACTATAGAGATACGATGGCTTGGGACATCCTACGACATCGCCAACCTCTAATTCTCAACTTGAAAGGAGCCTGCGGATGAACAGGCTGGACGACACTTTGCATCTTCCCCATGAAAAGGTACAGGTTAGACCCGCGCAGCTGCGTGGTGCGAGAACGATAAGCGGCCTGAAATGGCGGGAGAACCTGCTAGCTTATATTTTTCTGGGCCCATCACTGATCTTGTTCATGATCTTCTTCTTCTATCCCATGATCCAATCCGTCTATCTGAGTCTACACTCGACCGATCTGACTGGACGTGTGAATGGCTTCGCCGGACTCGATAACTTCAGCTACCTCTTTAACAACCATCTCTTCTTCAATGGGTTAAAGGTTACCGTATATTTCGCGCTTCTGACCGTTCCGACGGGTATCATTCTGGCCTTGATTCTGGCAGCCTTGTCCAACGGTAAAAGCAAGGGCCTTACCATCTTCCAATTCGCCTTCTCACTGCCGGTTGTTCTTTCTGTCGGCTCATCGTCTGTCATCTGGATGTTCTTATTCCATCCAAGTCTCGGCATGCTCAACTATTTCCTTAGTCTCTTGCACCTGTCACCGATTAATTGGCTGGTCGATCCTAAGTGGGCACTGCTTTCCGTATCCATCATGACCGTATGGATGAATCTAGGCTTCAACTACATCATCTTATCCAGTGGATTACGCGGCATTCCAGACGAGATCCGCGAGAGCGCGTCAATCGATGGTGCTGGTCCGCTTCGACTGTTCGGCCAAATTCTGCTGCCGCTGCTATCGCCGACCCTGTTCTTCCTAGTCATCGTCTCTGTCATCAGCTCATTCCAAGCGTTTGGCCAGGTTAACATCCTAACCCACGGCGGTCCGATGAACAGCACAAGCGTGCTCGTCTTCTCGATCTATCAGGAAGCGTTCGAGAACTTCCGTTTCGGCACAGGCAGTGCGCAGGCACTGGTGCTATTCGTCATCATCATCATGCTAACGCTGATACAGTTCAAATGGGCAGAAAAGAAGGTGCATTATCAATGAGGCGTTATTTCCCAGCAACCGTTCACTATATCGTACTTACGATCTGCGCGTTTGCGGTGATGTATCCAGTGCTATACGCTAT
This sequence comes from Paenibacillus cellulosilyticus, assembly GCF_003182255.1. GTDB lineage: Bacteria > Bacillota > Bacilli > Paenibacillales > Paenibacillaceae > Paenibacillus_T > Paenibacillus_T cellulosilyticus. Next base: position 47,549 of record NZ_QGTQ01000021.1, read on the forward strand.
CGCCACTTCCCTCATGTCGATGGGCGAAGCTAGCATGTACCCGCCGCACGTGATCCCGCATCATTTTAATCTGCGCAACTTTATCGATGTATTCGATCTCGTACCGATAGCGACGTTCATCGGCAACACGTTCCTCGTCTCTATTGTCGTCATGCTCGGACAACTAATAACCTCCAGCATGGCAGCTTACGCCTTCGCGCGAATGAACTTCAAAGGCAAGAACCTGCTGTTCGCCGCATTCATGGCGACGATGATGATTCCGTGGGAAGTAACGATCATCCCGAACTACCTGACCATTCGGGGGTGGGACTGGCTTGATTCGTATCAAGGCCTGATCGTTCCGTTCCTAGCAGCTTCGTTCGGAACGTTCCTGCTGCGTCAGTTTTTCATGCAGCTCCCCACGGAGCTGTTCGAGGCCGCACGTATGGACGGCTGCGGACATGTTCGAATCTTCTTCTCTCATGTCCTGCCGCTGTCGAGGCCAGCGATTGGAACGCTTGCCGTCTATTCCTTCCTCCAGATGTGGAACGCCTACTTGTGGCCGCTGCTCATCACGAACAGCGACAGGATGCGGACCGTGCAGATTGGCGTTTCTATGCTGCAGCACCAAGAGACGACACAGTGGAACCTCGTGTTCGCAGGCATCGTACTCGTCATTCTGCCATCTCTGCTCATGCTTGCGCTTGGGCTGAAACAATTGGTCCGCGGCATGACTGTCGGCGCTTTGAAGGGATAAAGCAGCCCTTCGACTTGCGATCCGCTGCGATAAGCAGTTGATTGATAGATTATACAAATGGATAGAAAAGGGAGAGAGTATCGAAACATGAAGAAGCTTCGTTCGAAAGAAATGTTGGCCGCATCCTCCATTGCATTTCTTCTTGTGGCAACCGCATGTGGTAGCACTAACGACAGCAATACTGACAAGTCTTCGGAACAGACTCCGGCAACGGCATCCACCAGTAATGAATCGACTCAACCAAGCAGCGCCGACTCGACAAGCACAGCCGCTCCAGTGAAAATTACGTGGTGGCACTCCATGTCCGGCACCAATGAAGAAGCGATCAAGAAGATCGTATCCGACTTCAACGCCAGCCAATCGAACATTCAGGTTGAAGCCGTATTCCAAGGCACGTACGACGAGAGCCTGAGCAAGCTGAAAGCTTCCATGGGCTCGAAGGACGGCCCGGATATCGTACAAGTATATGAGATCGGCAGCCGCTTTATGGTGGATTCCGGCTACATTACCCCGATTCAGCAGTTCATCGATGCTGACAAATTCGATCTTACCCAGCTGGAGCCGCACATCACGAACTACTACTCGATGGACGGCAAGCTGAACGGCATGCCCTTCAACACATCGAACCCTATTCTCTACTACAATAAGGATGCTTTTAAGAAGGCCGGCCTGGATCCAGAGAGCCCGCCGAAGACGTATGAAGAGTTCGAGGCAGATGCTAAGGCACTCACGAAGTCCGGCATTACAGGTGGTTCCATCGCTATCTATGGCTGGTTCATGGAACAATTCTTTGCGAATCAGAACGCTGAATACCTCAACAATGGCAACGGCAGAACGACCGCAGCTTCGGAGTCGCTCGTAAATACAGACGCAGGTGTTAAGACGCTGACTTGGTGGAAGAGCATGCTCGACGAAAAATCCATCTCCAACCTTGGCCGCAAGACGGCTGACACGTCCGCTGCTTTTACAGCTGGCCAAATCGCTATGACACTCGACTCTACTGCATCGCTGCGCAACATCGTTAATGGCGTAGCCGGCAAATTCGAAGTCGGTACAGGCTTCCTGCCGCGTCCATCTGACGCGAAGGAAGGCGGCGTCGTTATCGGCGGTGCGAGCAACTATATCCTAAACAACAAGTCGGAAGCAGAACAGAAGGCAGCCTGGGATTTCATTAAATATTTGGCGACACCAGAAGTGCAGGCCTTCTGGAACGTAAGCACGGGCTACTTCCCAATCACGAAGGCAGCATACGACCAGCAAGTGCTGAAGGATAACATGGCCAAATTCCCACAATTCCAGACGGCGGTAGACCAGCTTCACGCTTCCATCGATTCCTCTGCGACGAACGGTGCGATGATGGGCGTATTCCCAGAAGCGCGTCAAATCGTCGAAGGTGCGATTGAAGCAACGCTGAACGGCCAGCAGGATCCGAAGGCTGCATTGGATGAAGCTGCAAAGCAAATCAACGATAAGCTGGCAACGTACAACAGCTCAGCGAAGAAGTAAGCTGATTGACATGCTTCTAATTTGACAAACGAACGGGCAATAACGAACAAGGCATCCTTCAATCTCTTATCCGGCCGAGTCAGGTAGAGGAGAGAAGATGCCTTGTTTATGTTTATCTATCAGTAGGATTATGTATACTTGAGCGATTCCACAATAAAATAAGAGTCCCGCTTATCCAAGATAACCGGAACTCTTACCATAACTCTTCTTCGCTATTCAATTGTCCAGCATCTCCATTCCTTGCATACTCCCAAAATCCTCGTCTTTCGACATCCTTTCCTAATTTGCTTTCCATCCATTGCAATCTTGCATTGCCACATCACTTACGAGGCTCGTCCATCCTTCCGTGAAATTGTTATCCAAAGTGTCCTAAGCTATCTGCAATCCAACTGCCCTTCACTTTCTTCAGAATAACGGTTACCCGCGTGTTCGCTAAGCTCTCAAGCACCGACACGCTTCGCCTCACCTAGCCCAATGGACTATCCCCTCTCTGTTTAGGTTTGTTAAGATTGTTTGTGTTGCTGACTTCAATATACACTGTTATTTTAATATTGTAAATATTCAGATAATTTAAGGAGATGTAAAATAAGCTCGAATTCGCCCAATATTCATGCCTATTGTATATTTATCTTCGTTTTTCGAGGCTTTTTACGAATTGCTATTTTTCTACCGTTCTGGAGCCGTTTAACCATGATATGGATCCCCCGTTTTGAAAATAGCCGTTCCACCGCGCACATCCGTGCTGGCAGAACAGCCTTTTTATAAGCAAACACCTACAACTGCTCAATTGCCGCCAGTACCGTGTTATTGAAATAGTCCGCATACATATTCTTGAACGGCCGATTATGATCCAGCTCAACCGATAGGTGCACGGTTACGGTGCCGTACAGTGGATCGACACAGACGAATGGTCCTGCCGCTCCCCAATGCGAGTAAGCGCCGCTCGAGAACAAGTCGCCGCCGTCCCGCTTCGTGCCATTGATAGCCCATCCATAGCCCCAATACGCTTCAGGAAACGACTCATCGCGATATTGCGAGGAGACGCCAGGAATCTGATTGCGTGTCATTTCGAACACCGTGATCGGGCTTAGCAGACGAACACCGTTATATTCACCGCCGTTTAGGAACATTTGGCCGAAAATCGCCAGATCATACGCTGAACCATACGCACCACCGCCTGCAGACATCGACTGAATCATGTCCTCCGCTTCAATCCACTCCGCACATGCCGCTTCTGGTGCCCGGCGTACAATTCGATGCCGTTCCGAGTCTGGCACAGCATAGAATGTGTCGTGCATACCCAATGGCTTGAAGATCCGCTCCTCGACAAAACGGGAATAAGGTATCCCGCTCACCCGAGACACGATCTCGCCCAGCAATTCGTAGCCGAAACCGCAGTACTGCATCATTTGTCCCGGCTTCGTGCGAAGCGGTACTTCGTAGCCGTAGAACAACGATTCGTGCGTATCCGGGTCTTGTCCCTCCGGGCAAGACGGAAGCGCAACCCCTTGCTCACGTTTACGAGATTTGATCTTCCATGCGTCCTCGCCGTTAATGCCCGACGTATGCGTAAGCAGATGATGAACATGAACAGCCTTCTTGCCTGGACCCGTAAATTCCGGAATGTAGTCGACGACCGGTCGATTGAGGCCCATGAGACCTTCCTCTACAAGTACAAGAACAGCCGCGGCTGTAAACAGCTTTGTAATCGAGCAGAGTGGGAATAAGGCATTACACGTTAATTCTGCCGCGTCTGGTTCAGGCCCAAACTTACCGTTTGCCTGATGAACAACGACAACGCCTTTCCTTGCTGCAACGACAACCTGCGCCGGCGTTACTCCGTTGTTGACCATTTGCTCCGCTGCTTCTGCGATCCTTCTTACCCGCAAGTCCGACATGCCAACCTGCTGTGCCGATCCATACTCCAGTTTATTGCGCATTTGTGTGGTGGCCTCCTAATGTTGAACGCTGAATATGTAATGTTTTTATTTACTATTGTACATTTCTATTAACAATTCCTTCCTCTTTATCGAAACCACATAAATTTTATATTGAAAATAATTATGATAATCAAACTCCGCAACGCTTCCCCCTTCTGCTCGAATGATTCCTCCCAATACATGAAAAAACTGCTTCGTCCACGGACGAAACAGTTTCTATACCCGGAAGAGAACTGCTTCGTCCACGGACGAAACAGTTTCTACTACAGCTCCTATCATCGATTCCGATCAATGAGTCTGCAGCCTAGTCGCCTCAACAAGCCGATAAGCCATACTGGGAGCAAGCCGGCCAAGACCAAGCAGCAGCGCGGACAACGCCTTACTCCCGAGACCAGCCTGAAGACGAAGCCCCCAGCGCAATGGTCCGGCAAAATCCCGCTGAAGCGCCTCGGTGTACGCCGTTCTCCATTCCGTTAGCGATAGGGTGCCACGCAAATATTGGTCCGCCAGCGGCGCGCACAGCGCCGCCGCGTGCAGCCCCATCGCCATCCCGTCCCCGCACAGCGGCGGGATGACCGAAGCGGCATCGCCGACATGCGGCACGATGCCCCATGCCCGCGGTTCGCGGGTAAGCACCACCGGCGTCGCCGCGGTGGTTCCCGCAACCGGCTGCGCATCGCGCAGCCGTCTTGCCAGCGCCGGCACCTGCCGCGCTGCCGCGTCCAAGACAGCGGCGGCTGACTGGCCCGCCGCTGCAAAAGCTTCCGGCGTCACGAGCGCAGCCGCGTTCGCCAACCCATCGCCGGCGGGTACAAGCCCTAAGTACCCGCCGCGGAAGAAGAACAGCTCCACCACCTGCTCCGATGGAACGCCGGACAACAACGTCCGCACGCCGAGCAGCCTTTTATTCCTGCCTGTCCCCCCGCTGCCTGCCTCGGCGCCCGAACCACCACTCAGCCTACCTCGCCAATCGGTTTGTCCACGCGGCTCAGGCTGACGACCATGCCGACCGAGCCCACCCCGCCGAAAAGCGCCGGCTCCTACGCGCAGTCGATCCGGTTCCTCATCCTTCACAAGTCCGACCGACTCCGGCTCCATGCCCGCTTCAAGCCACTCCGCAGGTGCATTCCGTCCCCATGCACCGATGACAACGCGCGCCATCATCTCCATCTCGCCATGCTCGCGTGAACGAATGCTGACGCGCCAGCCGTCCGCAACGCGCACTATCCCGCGTACCGTCACGCTGGTGCGCACCTCTGCCCCTCGCCGCAGCGCCTCCTGCTGGAGCGCATAATCGAGCGCATAGCGGCTAATGCTCTGCGCGGGCGTCCGAAGCCGCAGCTCAAGCGGCTTACCCAGTGCAGCCGCAAGCCGAATACGTTCGATGGGTTCAGGCGCTGGCACCTGCTCTACCAACACCTGCGCAAGCCCCAGATCTGCCAATGACCGCGCCGATTCCGGCGACAGGAATTCACCGCATACCTTGTGCCGAGGGAACGAATGTCGATCGATCAACAAAGTATTCCAGCCCCGTGCTGCCATCGCACATGCCGTGCTCGCCCCTGCAATCCCCGCGCCAATCACGATGACATCATGCATCGCCCTACGCTCCCTTGCTCGTCACTTTCTAGCCCAGCAAGCATAACGAAACAATGGCCGCCAAGCGTATTCCAACTTAACACCATCCTGCAGCTTGTCCCGTAACCGCCGCCAGTCGGCAGCTCGAAACCCTTTTGCCACCGACAACGGACCGTCATGCCGGATATAGCGATTGCGCGACACCAGTCTCGTCACCAGCCACACCGCCGTCCAAGCAACCGGATGGCGATGAATATCTCCGATGGCGCAGCCGATTCTCGCCCCCCGCACCATCGCTGAGACAGCCTCCGCTACCTGCTTCTCGTCAAAATGATGCAGCACCTGCGAAGCCATCACAATGTCCGCCTCGCCCGGCCTTAAATCGAATAAATCCAGCTGCCTCACCGTCACCCTCGGCTTGTCCTGATAGAGTGCTCGCGCTTCCGCGCACGCTTCCTCTGTCAGATCCGATAGCGTTAAATGCAGCTCGATGCCTTCCCGCTCCGCCCAACGCAGCAGCGAACGGTTAATATCACCCGCTCCGCAGCCAATATCAAGCACTGACAGCTGCCGCGGCCGCCCCGCCTCATGCCATAACCGTTTCACCGCGTACAGAACAGGGCCAGCCGCTCCGAATATCCCGTTCAGCCGCTGCAGATGACGATGCGCCTCCCGGAGCGCATCCCCTCCGGTACCATGATCGTCCATCAGCTCCGGCCGCAATGCCCGCTTACGCAGCTGCAGATCAGCCATAACGCCCACCGACAACCGATGCCTCAGTTATATGACGGTAATGGCTCAGACCCCAATCCCGACTTGAGCTCTCCCTTGCATCCCCATCCGAAACGAGCTCATCCTCGATGTCCCGCTCAATCCGCGTATCGCCATCCGCTATACTCGGTACATACGTCATTCGCATCAATTCAGCCGTTAACCCCGGACCAAACGCAACCGCCAGTCCTTCCAATGATCCGCTGCCCTGCTTTCTCATCTTTTCTCTCACCTCGCGCAGCACGAATAGAATCGTCACTGAAGACATATTGCCATACGAGCGCAGCACCTCTCGGCTTGCTCGTGTATCCTCATCGCTTAGCTCGAACAGCTTCTGCACCGCATCCACGATTCCGCGGCCTCCCGGATGGATAGCCCACCAGTCGGGCTTAAGATCAGGGGCGTACTGTTCCACCATATTCGGTACATATCGGCTGAGCAGCTCCGGAACCTGCGGCGACAGAAACAGATCGAACCCGTTGTTCCCTATCGTCCAGCGCATCGCTTCCGCCGCTTCTGGGGCAAGCCCCGCCCAGCCTTCGGCCAGCAGAAACCGATCACCGTATGCACCCTTCTGCTTCGAGGCACGTCCTATGACACAAGCCGACGCCCCATCGCCAAAAAATGCTGCCGCATACAGCGACTCTCGATCCCCCGACGGCTGCGTATGCAGCGTACACAGCTCAACACAGACGATCAGCGCAACAGCCTGCTCGTCCGCTGCGACAAGCTCGCGCGCTGTGCGCATCGCTGTCATACCAGCTGCGCAGCCAAGGAAGGTGAGCGGCAGCCGGCGCGTACCGTCATTTAATCCGAGCCTATGCGTCAGCTCCGCATCTAACCCAGGCAAATACATGCCTGTACAGCTCACCGTCAGTACATGCGTTATATTATGCGCAGCGACGCCGCTGTCCACCAGTGCATCTCTAGCTGCCCGCTCCGCTAGAATAGGTGCGAACTCCCGATACATCGCCATTCGTTCTGCCGTCTGTGGCACGAGCTCTGCCGCCGTTCCAGGGGCAAATCGGCTCTCCGATGCCGGTCCAGACAAGCTGTCCACGCACGTATGCCGTGTCTCGACGCCGCTCTGATTGAAGATGCGGCGAGCCCATCGAGTCGCATCCCGCTGCCCTGCTGCTTCCAGCCCTTCCGCCAGCCGCAGTGCCGTATCGCGTTGATCTAACCGACATTCCGGCAGCGCTGTACCGATGCCGAGCAATGCCACCTTATTTTTTGAAGCTCTAATCCGATATCGTCCCATATTGTTGCCCCTCCTCTATTCGAACGTTCAACCGTCCGCCCCAGGCACTTCAGGGACAAACTGTTCCCATTCTATTCAGAAGCTAGAGCTGATAGAACAATCCGGTAGAACACTCCCTCTCTACGGCATAAAAAAAGCCCACACCCGAACGAACGGGTATGGACTCTCTACTATAATGGCTATTATTGCAATACCGGCTGCGTCAGATCAACACCAAGCGACTTCGCCAGATCCTCGAGCTTCGTTGTATCTGTCGGAATCTCTTGCTTGAACGTCTGCTTCTTGTTGATATCGGAATATTGGCTCTGAGCGGACAGATTCAGCTTCGTCTCTGCGTTGTTCTCATCCGTCACGACCACATCCGCGTTCACGCCTTGGAACGTCATGTAGCCGTCCTTCACACCAGTCGTCAGCTTGAAGTTGTTTACTTTCACTGCCTTCTTGATCTCTTCAATCGCTTGTGCGCTGTTATCCGTCAGTTCCTGCTTCGCCTTATCGAGATCTTCCTTCTTCAGGTTCAGCAGATTCATGTATTCCTCATCGGAGGACAGTAGATCAAGAATAGCAGGCGCTACCTTGTTCGCGATAACTTCAACCGCTGCAGGGAACGTTTCGCTAGTCAGTTGGAACTGAATCAAGTCGTCATATTCCACGTCTTGTGGCAGACCTTCAACATCGGCTGCCTTCGGCTCGCTGAAGTAGTCCTTCGACTCAAAAGGTTCAATGACAGCAAGCAGCAAATCGCTGCTCAGTTTAATCATTTTATCGCTATCGAGAGCAGTGGCTGCTGTACCCGCGCCTTGCTCTTCCATTAGCTGCTTCATATCGATCTCAATGAACTTGCTCGTAATGCTCTCCGGCAGTGGGAAGAACGGCACATTCGGGATTTTTACAAACATCTTCTCATCCGTCATAATGACTGGAACTTCAAGCGTCGTAGAGGAGCCATCCGACTTATATTCGACTTTCATCGTCATATCTGTACGCTTCGCGTCACGATCATATTGGCCATCGAATGAAATCTTCGCGCCCTTCAGCATCGAAGTGAAGAACGTAGCGAAACCGAACTTGTCCGACTCGCTCGTTGGAATCGATACATCATTAATACCAATCGTACCGGTAAAAGCGTACGCGTTCATTTCCGACATTTTTTTAAGCGAATCCACCACCGCATCCTTCGCTGGTTTATCACTGCTGCTGCAGCCAGCGACGACGAGCAGAACCGCGATCATTGCGAGGACTGTTACGCGCTGCATCCATTTCATCGTTGAATTTCCCCCTTTGTTTCATACTCATACATCATACGTGATGGGCATTCTATGTACAAGCTTTAAACAGGCTGTCAAAAGCAAAAACCCGCTTCCACATACTGCGGAAACGGGCTATATATGTCAGTTTATGAACCTTCGCCGTGATTCTGCCTTGAATGGTTCCGCTGCTTCGTTTTTTTCGATCCCGAGAGCGGCTGCTGTGGCTGATTGCCTTGACGGGAACGGCCGCTTGCGCTGCTATCAGACTCCGGAGTTGGTACAGGTACGCTGTCTGGTTTACTCATCGTAATTTACAGTCCTCCTGCAAAATAGTTTGAATTAGCTTCCGCTGCCGGACGAACCAGCACTAAACGGGGTCGACAGATCAGCCGAGTCATCATGATCCATACTCGCTTGGTTGCGTCGGTCATTCACATCCTGCTGCAGCTGCTGCGCATGATGGCTGTTCACCGGATTGCGGTCGAGCTGTTCAACGACGTTCGTCAAGTTTTTGTCGACGCCATTCTTCGCTTTCGTCATAGTTGCTCTCTCCTTCGCTAGTGGTGCGTGTTCGAATTGACCGCTTGCGCGCACTCATGAATGTGACGCTTATAGTCGAGCGCGAGCTGCTGGATGATGTCCGTACGCTCATCGACCGACTGACCCGCCTTCTCAACATCGATTAGTTCAACATTGACCTCGCGGCTATCCACATATCCTACTTTAAAATCAAACGAATAATCCTGATGCCCCGCCGTATGAATGGTCACACGCAGCGCATTGGGGTCGCCTTCATCGGGCCATACCTCTGCTTGGTCTGCCTCATTAATCGTAGTTGGCAGCGTACTTGCCCAAGCGGATGCGAGCTGATCTTGATTGATTGGTAACTCATCGTTATGTGCCATGACTGTCCACCTCCACACCGTTTAAGATGCGAAGATGCAGTTCTTTTTATGCTTGTACCACAGTCCGTTTAACGATTTACACACAAAAAAAAGAGCCGCGCAGGCTGCGCAGCTCCCAGATGTTATGCAAGGTAAAAGTAAACTGGCGGAGAGGGTGGGACTCGAACCCACGTGAGCTTGCACTCTAACGGTTTTCAAGACCGCCCCGTTATGACCGCTTCGGTACCTCTCCACATTTAAAGTTTAACATTAAGATTGTACCACAAGCCAATCCAAACAATCAACTTTCTTTTCGCTTTTGGCCAAAATATTTACAAATAAGAGCCGCCCCAGTAGGACGGCTCACTGGAGCTGTCCTACTATCGATCTTTGGGACAGCCCTGCTATAACAGCTTATTTCTTCGTAATTACCGATACGCCGCCCATATATGGACGCAGTACTTCCGGAATAACGATCGATCCGTCTGCCTGCTGATAGTTCTCCAGAATCGCAGCGAACGTACGACCAACTGCAAGACCCGAGCCGTTCAGCGTATGCACGAACTCTGGCTTGCTCTTCGGCTCACGACGGAAGCGGATCGCGGCGCGGCGCGCTTGGAAATCCTCTACGTTCGAGCAAGACGAGATTTCACGGTACGTATCTGCGCTTGGCAGCCACACTTCGAGATCATACGTCTTCGCAGCCGTAAAGCCCATATCGCCTGTGCACAGCGACAGTACGCGGTATGGCAAACGGAGCAGCTGCAGCACCTTCTCTGCGTTTGCCGTCATTTTCTCCAGCTCGTCGTACGACGACTCTGGATGAACGATCTTCAGCAGCTCAACCTTATTGAATTGGTGCTGGCGAATGAGACCACGCGTATCGCGGCCTGCTGCACCCGCCTCCGAACGGAAACAAGCGCTGTATGCGACGAAATATTTCGGAAGATCTTCATTATTCAAAATCTCTTCACGCGCAATGTTCGTCACCGGAACTTCAGCCGTTGGAATTAGGTAGTAGTCCGAACCCTCCAGCTTGAACAGATCCTCTTCGAACTTCGGCAGCTGACCCGTACCGAACAAGCTGTCACGGTTAACGATGTAAGGCGGCAGCACTTCCTCATAGCCGTGCTGGTCGCTGTGAAGATCCATCATGAAGCTGATAAGCGCACGCTCCAGACGTGCACCTAGCCCGCGGTAGAACACGAAACGTGAGCCCGTTACTTTGCCTGCGCGCTCGAAGTCGAGAATGCCGAGGTCTTGTGCCAGCTCCCAGTGCGCTTTAGGCTCGAAGCCAAGCTCAGTAGGTGTGCCAATGCGACGAATCTCAACATTGTCCTCTTCCGATGCGCCAACCGGCACTGACTCATGCGGCAGATTCGGGATCGCCATCATCAGCTCATCGATTTGCGCTTCCAAGCCGCGAATCTCATCGTCGATTTCTTTGATGCGGTCGCCAACTTCGCGCATCTCAATGATGAGTGCTTCTGCGTCGCCGCCCGACTTCTTCAGCTTCGCAACTTCTTGCGATACGACGTTACGGCGGTTCTTCAGATTGTCCGTCTCAACCAGAATCTCGCGGCGGCGAGTATCCAGCGCCGGGAACGCTGCTACGAGCTCCTCCGACTTACCGCGGTTTGCAAGTGCTTGTACTACTTTATCGTAATCATTTCTGAGCCATTTCACGTCTAGCACGAATGATTCTCCTCTCAATAATGGGTCGGCGGTCCATCATGCCCGCATCGGCCTCGATTGCGTTCCTTAAGCGCGGCCTGCTGCCGCTTCACGTGCCATGTCTACGAAATAAGCATGCAGACGGTAATCGTCCGTCAGCTCTGGATGGAAAGAGCAAGCGAGCAAGTTGTTCTGCCGAGCTGCTACAATCTCATCCTTATACGTCGAGATGACCTCAACGCCTTCGCCTACTTCTTTAATCAGCGGAGCACGGATAAATACCGCACGAATCGGCTCATCAATACCTGCTACATCGAGATCCGTCTCAAAGCTTTCACGCTGGCGGCCAAAAGCATTGCGCTGTACCGTCATATCCATCAACTCAAGATGTGCATCTTCTTGACCTTCAATACGTTCTGCAAGCACGATCAGTCCCGCACACGTACCGAACAGCGCCTTACCTTCTGCGGAGAACTTCCGAATCGCATCGATAAAATCATACTTCCGCATCAGCTTGCCAATCGTCGTGCTCTCCCCGCCAGGGATAACGAGACCATCGAGGCTGTCCAGCTCTTCCACTCGTTTAACGGCAACGGCTTCTGCACCGGATGCTTCCAGTCCACGAATATGTTCTGCTACGGCACCTTGCAGCGCCAATACGCCTATTTTCATAACGAATACCTGCCTTTATGTTGACGCCTTCAAATCGATCAGCGTTCGAATATGTACTGCTATCTGAACCTTAGTATGCCCTTCATTGCCGAAAAGCCCCTGTATAAGGGGCTTTTCTCTTTTCTCTATGCTGTAGAGCTATTAAACGCTGCGGTCTTGCATGCGGTCGAAACCGGACAGCGTTTTGATATCGATACCTTTCATCGGCGTACCGAGGTTCTTCGATACTTCCGTGATCAGCTTGTAGTCTGTGTAGTGCGTCGTTGCTTCAACGATTGCACGAGCGAATTTCTCTGGGTTGTCCGATTTGAAAATACCGGAGCCTACGAATACGCCGTCAGCGCCGAGGTGCATCATGAGTGCTGCGTCAGCTGGCGTTGCTACGCCGCCTGCTGCGAAGTTAACGACTGGCAGTTTGCCTGCTTCAGCGACTTGCACGAGCAGCTCATAAGGAACGCCCAGAACTTTCGCTTCGTTGAACAGCTCGTCCTTCGACAGGCTGGATACACGACGGATTTGACCGTGGATCAGGCGAAGGTGACGAACAGCCTCAACAACGTTACCTGTTCCTGGCTCGCCCTTCGTACGGATCATCGATGCGCCTTCTTGGATACGGCGAAGTGCTTCGCCCAGGTCTTTCGCGCCGCATACGAATGGAACCGTGAATTCGTTCTTGTTGATGTGGAATACTTCATCAGCTGGCGTCAGTACTTCGCTCTCGTCGATGTAGTCAACACCCATCGATTCCAGCACTTTTGCTTCTACATAGTGGCCGATACGAGCTTTAGCCATGACCGGAATGGAAACAACCTTCGTTACCTCTTCAACAATCGTAGGGTCAGCCATACGAGCTACGCCGCCTGCTGCACGAATATCGGACGGTACGCGCTCAAGCGCCATTACTGCTACTGCGCCTGCCGCTTCCGCGATTTTTGCTTGCTCAGCATTCATGACGTCCATGATGACGCCGCCTTTTTGCATTTCAGCCATACCGCGTTTAACGCGCGAAGTTCCTGTTTCCATCTCCTGAAACCCTCCTATTTATATGCGGATACAATGATAGCTCCGAATGTAACTCTAACCATTAATTTTACATGAAGCGCAGCGAATCGGCAACCTTACAGCTGCGATTGCTGCGCTTCCACAAGCTATATATTTCGTATTAGCCGAACAAATTCGCAATTCCGCTGAACAGACTCGAGAAGAAGCTGCCGATATTACGGAATAACATCGTAAACCAGCCTGCTTTTTTGACGTCTTCTGCTGCGATTAGATCAACTGTCTGCGTCAACGATTGGTTCGTATCCGGGTTTTTATACTCGTACGTTACCGTACCAAGCTTCTGACCCTGCTTAATTGGTGCTTTTAGCTCACTGTCCGGCAGCAGCTCGGTTTTTACAACGTCTGCCTTCGCCTCTACACCCTTCTTCACGAGGAAGCTCACATCATTTGCTGTAATAACACCAACCGATTTCGATTTGCCCTTCGTTATTTTAACCGTTGGAACAGATTCTACGACAGTTTTCGGTGCAACAATCGTTTTCTTCTCGAAGTTTGCATAACCATAATCGTACATTTTCGCTGTCTCATGGAAGCGAGAGCCCTTCGACTTCGTGTTCATAACAACACTTACGTAACGGAGACCGTTAACTTCAACGGTACCGGTAAAGCAGTAACCCGCAGCAGAGAGGTACCCTGTTTTCATACCGTCAACGCCTGGATAAGCATACGATTTCAGTTCCGTTACGTCTTTATTCGATTCAAGCATATAATTGTAGTTAATAAGTTCGCCTTTGTCCCGCTCACGGAACTTGTATCTTTGAATACTTGAGTACTCCAGGAACTCTGGATGTTCAGTTACGATTGTTGCAGCCAGCTTCGCTTGGTCGCGAGCCGAGATGACCGTTGTATCCTCAAGACCGGCTGGTCCCGTGTAGTGTGCGGACGTTAGTCCGAGACGCTGGGCCGTTTCGTTCATTTTATCGACAAAGCCTTGTACAGAACCGCCTACTTGAACCGCCAGTGCGATCGTTGCATCGCTGGCCGATCCAACAGCCATTGCAATATAAAGCTCTTTAACCGTATGTTTCTCGCCTACCGCCAAATATACTTGGGAGCCGTCGGGTGGAACGGTTGCTGCTTCTTCCGAAGTGGATACGACTGTATCCCAAGTGAGGCGGCCCGCTTTAATTTCTTCGAGCACAATATATTCCGTCATCATCTTTGTCATACTCGCCGGAGGCATTGGTTCATCCGCATTCACTTCATACAATACTTGACCAGTCGTTGGTTCAATAAGAATAGCTGCCTTCGCATCAATACCAAGCGGATTACCCGCGCCTTCAGCAAACGCTGCTGTGGAGCCCAACGCCAACATAACCATCCATACTGCCAACACTGCCGCCGTGATTGAGCGCAGGCGCCCCAGCTTGAAACTTACCTTCAAGTTATTCTCCCCATTTCCCATAAGCTTTCGTCCGCTTTATTGTAACATAGTAAACCAATAATGAAAAAGCCAGACGAGAGAGTTTGCGAAATCCCGCAAATCCCCTTATCTGGCTTGTTATATCATGAATCAACCGAGCGCTTTTTCCTACTAAACTTACAGAGAGTAGTTAGGCGCTTCTTTCGTAATTTGTACGTCGTGCGGATGGCTTTCGCGAAGGCCAGCACCCGTAATACGAACGAATTGCGTGTCGTTCTTCAGCTCTTCGATCGTTGCCGTACCGCAGTAGCCCATACCCGAACGGAGGCCACCGATCATCTGATGTACCGTGTCAGCCATTGGCCCTTTGTAAGGAACGCGGCCTTCGATCCCCTCTGGAACGAGTTTGCTCTCATTCTCTTGGAAATAACGGTCTTTGCTGCCTTCTTTCATTGCGCCGATCGAACCCATACCGCGATATACTTTGAAGCGGCGGCCTTGATAAATTTCCGATTCGCCAGGGCTTTCTTCCGTACCTGCGAGCAAGCTGCCGATCATGATCGCACTTGCGCCCGCAGCGATTGCCTTCACGATGTCGCCGGAGTATTTGATACCGCCGTCCGCGATAATCGGAATGTTGTATTCGCGTGCAACCGATGCGCAATCATAGATTGCCGTAATTTGCGGTACGCCGATACCCGCGATAACGCGTGTCGTACAGATCGAACCTGGACCAATGCCGACTTTAACGACGGAAGCGCCAGCTTCGATCAAGTCGCGTGTAGCTTCGCCCGTTGCAACGTTACCGGCGATGATCGTCAGCGTTGGATATTTATCACGAAGCTTCTTAACCTCGTTCAGGATGTTGATGTGGTGACCGTGTGCCGAGTCCACGACGATTGCATCGACACCTGCGTTAACAAGTGCTTCTGCACGCTCGAACGTGTCTTTCGAGATACCGATTGCCGCTCCACAAATGAGTCGTCCGTGCTGATCCTTCGCTGCGTTCGGGAATTGGATCGCTTTCTCAATATCTTTAATAGTAATAAGACCTTTAAGTACGTTGTTGTCGTCCACGAGCGGAAGCTTCTCGATCTTATGCTTCTGGAGAATGACTTCTGCTTGAGCCAACGTCGTCCCAACTGGCGCCGTAACGAGCTCTTCACGTGTCATAACTTCGCTGATCTTCATCGAGTAGTCATGTACGAAGCGAAGGTCACGGTTTGTCAAAATACCAACCAGCTTGCCATTCTCGTCCACGATTGGCACACCGGAAATGCGGTATTTGCCCATGAGTGCTTCAGCGTCATAAACATGATGGTTAGGCGTCAGCGAGAATGGATTCGTAATAACGCCGCTCTCCGAACGTTTCACGCGATCGACTTCTTCTGCCTGCTGTGCGATCGACATATTTTTATGAATAATACCGAGACCGCCTTCACGAGCGATCGCAATCGCCATTGCCGATTCCGTAACGGTATCCATGCCTGCGCTAATAAGCGGCATGTTCAGCTTCACATTGTCGCTAAGTACGGTTCCTACCGCAACCTCACGCGGCAGCACTTCAGATTTGCGCGGAACGAGCAGCACGTCGTCAAACGTCAAACCCTCTTTAGCGAATTTAGTATCCCACACGAGTATGTTCCTCCCTTGATTTCATCCTTTATTTAGCTTGCTCTGACGGATATTATTGCAATATTTTTTGAAGTATATCACAGTGCATCAGAGAATGTAAATGAAATCAATTTTCTGAAAAAACCTTATTCTGGCGCGATTTACATCGTTGCACAGCGTATCACAGAAGATCATACTAATACTCTATTTTGCATCACTTCATTGGGGAACATGTGGGTAAAGTGAAATCAATTTCGTTAATACTACAGTTGTAAAGGGTAGCCAACTTTATCGCTTCACTAACAAGTGTTTTGTTAGGTTGCTTCTCATAGCGCCTAATTCTTGTTTGCTTAATCCCTGTACGATTAGATGCTTCCGTTATAGTGTAGCCGCTCAATACCCGAGCAACCCTTAAAGTTATGTATGTTTTTCTTGCCAGTTCATTCTTCATTTGACGATACCTCCTGCACCTGATGTAAAATTGATTTAATGCACATATATAAAGGAAGGAGAAAATCTGAGTGCTGTCCCTGGAATGGGGGGATAGCCGGTTACCGGAACTACTTCGCAACAGTAAAATGACCCAGGCTGAGCTGGCACGAAGAATCGGTGTGAACCGACAGTTCATATACAAAGTGAAAGTTAAGGAACGATTCTTCTCCCTAGAACAAGCAATACTTGTTGCACATGTTCTTAACTGCTCAGCCCACGACCTATATGAATACAAAATTCATAGTAACCGGTGAGAGTAGCATCGCTGCTCCCCTCCGGCCAAAAGGGAACACTACTGGGTTACAACACTCATCGTCATAGTAACAAATTGGCATCTAATTAGTTGTCGTATTGTGTCGAAATATGCTCATGTAATTTTACCCAACTCACCCCCCTGTTTGCCCAAACATAAAAAGGCCGTCATAGTCCGAAGGAATACACCGATAGGTAGAAAACACAGTAAAAAGATGTACGATCGCTTCGTACAGACCTGTGCTTTTAAACTCCACCTACTGAAATGTAACAATTCCTCCGGATTATAACGGCCCGTCGCTCGGAACCTGATATAATCACCTAATTGTAATTAAATACCACTTATAACTCCCATAGTCGCCTGACAGAGAGTAACATATAAATTAACACAAACTTGTGGTGAGAGCCAGAGATGCTTTCCCATAGC
Source organism: Paenibacillus cellulosilyticus (assembly GCF_003182255.1). GTDB lineage: Bacteria > Bacillota > Bacilli > Paenibacillales > Paenibacillaceae > Paenibacillus_T > Paenibacillus_T cellulosilyticus. The sequence goes on from NZ_QGTQ01000021.1 coordinate 65,031, forward strand.
TCTCGACAACATCCTACCAAATTCAACCATGCTAGTCAACCCATCTACGAGACATTTGCGCCGGTTGCTCCCACCCTCGGACAACCCTCACCATACTACACTGCTGCTCTACATATAATAGCTCACTAAGCTGCTGCAGCGACTGTTCGACCTGTAACCTGGTCCGTCCGGACAGATGCTGCAGCCGATCCATGTCTAGCTGCGCCCATTGCTGCCTATTCAAATTGAATAAGATCCGCAGCACCTTACGCGTCGTATCATCCAGCACGCCGAATTAGCTCCACATCAACTATGCTATCTATATTGAAAACTCTAGGTGCCTTGGCGGTCATGCAGTACGCCTTAAGGCGGTTGCCCTGTACCGACAGCACGCGGACTTCCCTAATACTGACCTGACGCTTCCGATCGATGTAAATAAGCTGCACAAGCTTTCCAATGTAATTCTGCATTGTAATCACCTCGCTAAGATGTATGAACCCATCTTACCAGAACATTTGTTCCTATTTCAAGACAAAAAAACCCCCGCTAGCCTTGGCTAACGAGAGGCTTTTCTGATAATCACAAGCGTTTGGTATTATTACCAATCCGGTGTTTAGCGCATCGATACAACGAATGTCAACCAGGACAACTCCGACACAGTAAGCGTCCGCTGCTTAACCTTTTCCAACCACGCCTCATCCGTGATCGTCTTATTGCTCAGCAGCTTGCTTACGTTAGACTCCAGTACACCCCATTGGTAATTACTCAGTTGCATTTCTTCTTCCTCCTTCGTATCTGGTGTATTAAACAAATCCAGCTCAGCCTGCCGCCGCCGCGTCAACCCCGCCAGCACTGTTCCACTGGACTTGTTGTACTCGGGCAGGCTTGTGGCGATCTGCTTGGTGGTGCGTCCAAGGCACAACTTCCGAAGGTTGCCCGCGCCGCAGTTGTAGCAGAAGCTCACCAGCGCGTCGAACTGGTTCTGGTTGAGCTGCAAGTTAAGGTCGTTCACAGGATTCTCGTAGCGCACGATGTCGGACAGGAACATCGCGTCGGCCTGCGCCTGTGTGATTGTCATGCCTGCCTTGACGTCAGAGCCGTAATGGCCCCAGCCTATGGTGTAATAGGTTTCGGTAGCCACAGGCTTGTACGCCGTAAGCTGACAACCTTCGAATGATTTGATTAGGCTAATGCCCGTCTGGGATAATTTTCGGCTCATTTGCTAACACCGTCCTGACTATCGTTCAATTGCTGCAGCTTGTCACGGATCGCAGCCGGCCATGGAACGCCAAGGATCGCTGAGTTTTCAATTACGGATAAACCCTCCCGCGCAGCGTAGAAGAAGACAGCAGCGGTCCGGAACACTGGTGCGCCTGGCTGAATCCATTCATCCATAAGTGAAGCCAAACCCACAACAAAAAGGACGACTGCTTTGCGCACGCCGCCCCAGAACATTACATCGCTATTCAGCGTTTTGGTTTTAATGGCGCCAAGGACACCTGTAACATAATCAATAACCATGAGCACTAGCAGCAGCTTCAGCGATTTATCCCATCCTCCTAACCAATCGGTCGCCATCACCCCCGCTGCGGCTACAATGCCACCCAATGCTGTCTCTTTACCCGTTGTACCGATCGCCGCCGTATAGGCAGTCGCTATGGACTCTTTAATCATTGGCACCAATCCCCTCCCCCAACATAAAGAGGCCGAGCAGTTGCCCGACCTCAATCGAAAATTCCCAGTTGTGGTGATTAATTTTAATAATGAGGTTCATTGATAATGTCCCCCCATAAACCTATCTCGAATTAATGTTGTGCTGTCTCGTGACGTCAGATGCGTCGGAAGGACGCCGATCGATTCTCTATAAAGATGCTGTTTTAAATTGGTTAACGATCGAAAGTAACATATTTGTTACGTACTCTAAATTCATTTGATGAACAGTTACTGTGTAGCTTTCTGACTCTGAAGGCAGCTTCATTGCACATTCGCAGAGCACACTTGGAATCCCTTGCTTTGCAACCCATGCAGCCATTAACGGAGTATCATTGTCGTAAGATATCCGGCCTATGATTCCGCTGTCAGAGGGAACGTTATATGTTGACTGCCCTCTTCTGGTCATCTTACTAATAATGAACCTGCTTGCTGGATCAAATAACTGATTTTCAGGAATAATTTGATTGATATTTGACCAATAAGTTTCAGTCCAATCATACCCGCTTGAACCGTTCATATGAAAATCAAGGAAACACATCGCATCTAAGTTGTTTGTGATTAGTGTTCTTATATACTGGCTTTCCACTTCACTGAACGCTGATGCCCCTTTATAGTCATCCGTAGAAGCGTTCCAACGGTAATCGAAATTTCGATTCAAATCCACACCATTTGCATTTCGTCTTGTAACATTATTAAATCCATATGGATTTACAATAGGAACCACTACGAACTGCACATTAAACCTTAAATACTCTAATAATGGGCTGCTTCCCCAATTCGTATAAATCAGCTTCATAAGGTTTGCAATCGCATAAGTGGATGCTTTTTCGTCACCGTGTATGTTTGTTGCAATAATGATTTTCGGCAGGCTACGAGTATAAAATGACGAATAACTAGACCGTTGCTTTACTTCGCTGCCTTTAAATTGATACGAGTAAATCGGTAATCCGGTGCTATCGTTACCTAAAAATGATTTGCTAATATCATCAGGGTGTTCCGCAGCAAGGTCATCATACATGTTGTAAATTGCATCTATCGTATTCCCGCTGCCGAAGCTACTAACAACAGGCGCTTCAAACCATCCGCTTATTGGTTCGGGACTAAAATAATAAGACTTTTCATTGTACGTTATATACAACTGTGCGGCTATGCTAGCCAACTGACTTGTAACATTTGTTGTGTAATCAGTTGGGTATTTTCTTACAAGAATTTTATATTTATAGCCACTCTCTAGGTGAAGATCATTTCTTGTGTATGCATTGTTTTTAATATAGGTGCCATCCAGACTGTATTGAAAATAGGCCCAGTGATAGTTCTCCTTATCTCTCAAATATACATTAACGATCTCTTTGCTTGAGACGCTAAAATAGTCAACACTTCTTATACATCCAACATCAGTGTCTAGGTTAGTGCCATTTGTAGTGCTGAGTGCTCCAATTTCGAATGAAGGTCTAATGAGTTTATCTGCCTTATATCTTAATGCAGACTGAGATATATCTATTTTTGGTGATACAGCGTTATCCCCAATCTTCTCTTCCGTAATAACCTTGTCTTTTAGATTTTTGGTACCAATGATTTGTCCGACAAATCCCTCATCCACCGTTACATAGTAAGGTTCAAAAGGTAAAATGACATTGCCCACATTGACTTGTGCTGTTGCAGCTTTGATATAGATTTTTTGACCCATTACACGGATATATCTCGTACTACTTCCTAACGTCTTCGTAGCCGTGCAATCTCGTCTTGTAATAAATACTTTGTTTAAATCGTACTCCGCAAAATACAGGAATCCGTTCGCGTTACCAACCGGATTGAATGACATATCAGAGTTAGGACTTACTGCAATAAAATCAGAAACGACATAGTCTGTATTAACAGTCTCTATTCCTGCACTGCTTATTGTTAAGTTTTGAGTACTCGTGTCGTGATTATATAAGTTAGTCGATATCTTAAAAAAATTGGTTTTTGCAGGAGTAATGCTCCCGTTAGAGATGCCGGAAGTTTGATACATCCACCCCTGCAACCACGCTGATCCATTCCAGTTGTACACATATCCATCTGCTATATTTAACTTCGCTTGGTTTGATCCTGTTGGATATGCGGCCTGAATGGCAGGTAGATCCTTAAATGCTTCCGGTGTACCGTCAGATACAGATGCAATCATGCTATAAACCTCTGATTTTTCTGCCTTTGTCGCAATTGTAGCGATTGTTGAAGTAAGATCAGATTGATTCGCCTTCGTAGCAATATGTTGGGAAGCAGCATTCAATCTGTACTGCAATACCGGATAAGTAACTCCTTCTATTGGATCGTATCGTGCATCGAGGATTTCTGAATTACTTTCTCCTGTGCTTCCTACAAGGTTATCGATACGTTCCTCTTGTTCCTCAACTTGTTTATTAATTGCGGAGAAGTTACCATTGATCTTCGGGTTACTATCCCGCATCTGTTCGGACAATGGGATGTTCTGAATGTTAGCCATTCTGCTGTTCCTCCTTCCTCGTTGTTTGCTTAGCGAGCTGATCGCGGCGCTTCTGGATAGCCTCCTGGACGCCGAGCAGGATCGCGTCTTCCTGCTGCGGGTGGTAAGGCGTCACGGCCATGATAACGGCGCATATCTCCGGTACCGGCTTCATTGGATCGATCTCGCATTTTATTACAGGCTGAACCTTAGCCACCCATTACACCTTCTTTCAGAACTAAAACCGACTCTGACAATGCTGCCCACTGGACTCCGCATGAACTACATTTAGCTACTTCTTTACGCATAGGCTTGAGCTGAGGAGGAATAGGCTCAGAGCGCAAAATGGTGTCCGAAATCATTTCTTCTTTTCGAACATCTACAGGTAAACGAAAAACAGCCACCCCGCATTTACCGCAATGCAAAGTAGGCTGCTTAAGAGCTTCTATTTTGTTGTAGGAAATCATTGTCTTCTTCATCCTCCCAACGAAAAAGACGCCCCCTCAGTAGGAGCGTCTTACGTTATCGTTATTTACTTTCTAGCTCTGCAAGCTCAGCCTCTAGCGCTGCGATCTGAACGTCGTATTCGGCAATTTCAGTTTCAAGTTCAGCAAGGCGAGCGCGGTTATCTGCATCAAGTTGTTCATAGTAAGCGATGCCTTCAACTGTCTTTTGATAATGTGGATCTTCTTCAGTGATGCTGGCTAGAAACTGTTTCGCACGTTCATACTCTTTATTCGGCTGCTCAAGTGAATTCTTTAATTGATCTCGTTCTCTAACAGCAATAATCCGTTTCCCGTCCACAACCATTAGCTCATTCTTTTTGTCCTGGATGGCGTCAAATGGATCAGTTGGGATTGTCGCGGTCGACAACTGCACGCCCTCCTTACTAACGTTTAGATTTAAACCGACAGCATCAGACACAGACCTAACGGGTAAATAACTACGGCCGTCTATTATTATACCATTGCCGATCTGCTTGCTATTGTAGGATACCGGAATTTCACCTTCGACCTTTTTACCGACCAATGTAGATACTGCTCCGTACACTGGTACCGCACTTGCAGCGATTATACCGATGATAAATCCGATAATATATTTGCGCACAATATTCACTCCCATAAAATTTTCAAAGATTATACCATATTATGACTGATAGTGGGAGTGACTTGATGCAGCAATAAATGTTACTGTGCCTCCATCGGCTGTCAATAATACTGTACCGTTAGGTATACCATGGTTATGTGCCCCTGCAGCAGTCGTAACTGAACCTATATTAGCTTTACTGTTCAGCTCACTTAATAAATTGGATTCGTTCGTAATAATCTTATCCCACGAGGTTATATACAACGTCTGGCCGAACGGAATAGCAACGTTCGCATCAAGCGATATCTCTTGTGCAGTAATATCAAAAAATCCCGGGGATGAATGATCAAGCGTCACAGTGTACCCATTATTCGTGAATGACAACACAGGTCTATTTCTACCTGTATAATACGATGTCACTCGAATGTTCTCTGATTCTGACCCAAACGCCCCGAAATAGTTCCCATCGACACTCATTTCTGAACGCGGATATGCTGCTGACGTCTGTATCAGAGCGCCGGTGATCTTGCCGCCGTTGATGGCCGTACCATTTATCACGCCACCAGTAATCGTGGTGCCGTTTATCTCGCCACCCGTAATGACAGACGCCTCGATCGTGCCACTGAACTTAATAGCATCTTCAGTGTCATCATAATAGAGCTTACGGCTTCCGCCGACGTACCAGTCGAGCAGCACGTCACTGTTGATGATCAGCTTGGACGCATGATCGCTGCGCTCTGTGACAATGCCTTCTTCCTTAGTAATCGTCACACCGAAGTACGGCTTGCCTTGCTTGACTGCCGTCTGGTTGAGCTTATTCACCTGCTGTGTCAGCGATCCATCGATACTAAACTCGGATGCTTGCTCTGACTTGGCCGGCGCCTCGATACGCATCTTCAGCCCGCCCTTGTAGCTCATCACCTGGTGCAGTACGATCGTCTGATAGCCGACAAGCCCATTCCATGGCAGCAGCGCGCCGTCCCAGCTCGTTATCATCTCTTCCCACGCATTACCTTCATATTGCTGGAAGCCGATCACATCGCCATGTTCAAAATGCGGGAAGCCTCTAGCGTCCATGTCGATGGGCACATAAGAGAACCCATTCAGCGCGGCGTGCAGGTCGTCAACAATGGCCTGCGTAGCAAACGGCAGGTCGACGTACAAGGTCTGCCCCTCGCTGCCTTCGCCTGCCTCATAGGACAGCCCCTCCTCGTCATCGTACGTCGCCACAATGCGGGTGTACGTCTTCAGCGGGTTGGTCTGCTTAACGCGGATATAGTCAGATACGCCCATATCGCTAACAGGAGCTGCCGCGGCACTGAAGCGTTTGAACTTGATTAGTCCGTCTTTACCGACAAATACGCATGCCACGTTAGCAGCCGCGATGTAACTCATTACCTGGCGCATGCTGTAGCCGGTTGGCGCTACCTCCATCACATAAGATGGATTAATGACCACGCTGCTGTCGTAGGCATAGCCAAGCCGATCGCATATCTCGTCCCAAACGGCCTGCTGTGTCGTTGGATACGTGAGTGAGGAGACATACGCGACATCGGACCATACGAGCTTGTCGTAGCAAACGAGTGTCCAGACTTTGTTGTTCATCTGCCGGGAGTCAACGTAAAACTCACCCAGTGGTAGCCATTCGGTCATCCCACCTTCCCACGGCAGGTTCATATCCTCCCATGGGTATATGCCGTCCTTCCAGGTAATGCGAGACGTGCTGAGCGCCACGAATGGGGCGATGCGGGCGTTAGCAGGAACTGTTCCCTTAAGCCGCAGCTTAATCGTCAGTTTGGACATGACTGCCGTCCCCAGCTCAAACTCCTCGCCTAGCGTCAAACTGTTTTCAATTTCGAACTCGACGACATCCCGGTTATCGTAGATGTCATCGCCTGCTTCAACCTTAAGGATGAACTCACGATCTGGGCGGCGTAGCAGATCCGCGTATAGTGTAGATATTGGATACATGCAATCACCGCTCCGTCAATGTTACTTTAAGACCTGACCACAGGATCTCGCCGCCCTTGGACACAGCCACAGGTGCCGGGCGGTTGCCAACATAAAAGGTCTTGGTCTCGTACTGGCCGGTCATCGGGTCTGGGTAGGTGAAGTCGAAGAAAACGCCGCTCATGGACTGCAGCAGCGCCGACATAATAGACCATTTAATTACACCCCACTGCATTTCAATCTGGCGCTTAACAGCCACCCTGTCCCGTGTGAGCGTGCCGTCAGCGGTCCGTGTAGTCGAGTCACCATCGTCAAGGTCCATCGTGGTCACCGTGAACTGTGACGGATAGGACGCGATCACTTGCCCGTCAATCTTAAGCTCCATATCACACCTCCAGTAACGGCTGTCTCGATTGCCGCTGTGCGCTATTGATTGCTCGGGCGGCCACTCGCCCGAATTGCGTTTCGCCGATCTGCAGCACTGCGCTTTTATCGCTGGACTTGATTGCGTCAAGAATCAGCATCAGGGTATCGACAACAACCTGATTGGTGCCGCCAAGCATCTCCTGCAGCTTAGACAACGGTGAAACAACTTCCGGATCCACAGAAGCTCCTTTGTTATCACCGACCATAGCCAGCGTTGGACCGTAAGCAAGACCGCCTTTTGCTAGCTTAGGGATAGTCGGGATGTTGATGCCGAAGGATTGGCCACCTATTCCAGGGACCCAGTCTGGCATGTCGATGCTGACGGTATTGAGCTGCCGAATCATGAAGTTAAAAGCATCGATAATAAGATTAACTGCTCCCTTGAAGACACCGACAATAGAATCTGCAATGCCTTCATTAAAGCTCTGTATGCCGTTCCAAGCGCGCTTCCAGTCTCCAGTAAATACGCCGGCAATAAAGTCGACAATGCCACCCAGGGATTTAATAATACCAGCTGCTACGTCAATGATGACTCCAAGCACCGACCCGATAACATCGCCAATTAGACTGAAGATGTTAGAGAACGTTGGACCAAGCACATCTATTAAATAATTGGTTACCGGCACAATGAATTTGTTGAAAATATCAAGAGCTGCCGTTGTGAGCTTGCCGACAAACGTAGCTATCTCCTGATACAGCCCTTTCAAGTGTTTCTCCCAGAGCCACGACATGTTTTCGAGCATATTCGAAATGAACGGCTGCAGGAACTTGTCCCACAGATTTGACCATAAGCCCTTGATGCCATCCAAAGCATTCTTAACTCCGCTCAGGATCTTATCTCCCCAGGAATACCAGAAATCCTTGACGATGTTTAACGTATCGACGATCCTGTCAGAGAATAATAAAAGGCCCGGCTCAACTGCACCGGACCAAAGATCATCAAATATGAGTTTGACACCATCGAATAGGCTTAGGTAGATATCCATCGCACCAGATAGGAACTCCGACAGAATTGGAAGGCCATCTGTAACGAACCAAGTCAAGACCGGCATTGCCGCTGTCTCTAGCCCAGTGAACACATTTAGCATGGAATCTAGTAGTCCAGCTACAATGGTGCCCAGTACCGTAATCTCTTTCTGCCACAGCGGTACAACGCCCGTCGTAAACCAATTTTTCAGCGGTGCACCAAGCGCTACGATATCCGTAAAAGTCTTTCCGAATGCTGCTTTCCAATTCCCTAGTTGTGGCTCGATCTGTGCCCATGCTTGGGTGAGTGACGGACCGAACGTAGATACGATTGTCTGTCCAATCCCTTTGAACGAGCCGTCTAAACCGCCGAACATGCCTTTGACGTTGTTGACAAAACCTTGCACCTTTGCCTTTACCGGGTCAAGCTCAATGTCAGGCGTAAGCGACCCAAGGCTACCAAGATCAACGCCAGCACTAGTACCAGCCAAAGCCGCACCAGCTGCAACGTCATCCATAGCGTCTGCAGTACCCTGAGAAATCGTATTGAGCTGATCGAAGCCACCCAACGCGCCCTTGATGGTCTTGCTGGCTTTCTTCACGTCATTGGCTGCATCAGTGGAGGCGTCGCCCATACCGCTGACAGCCCCAGCAGCAGCGTCTGAGGTTGCCGTCACTTGGCTGCTGGTTTGGCCTGCACTGCCGAAGATGACTTCGGTAAATGCCTTGAAGTACTCAGCCCCAACCTGCAGGTATCGGATTAGCTTGTTAATCCAACCGATAACAGGAGTCAGCACATTAATAAAGCCTTGCCCCATAGTACCTTGGAAGATTTTCCATTGTTCATTGAGAAGCCGCGTTTGGTTGGCCCAACCATTGCTCGTCCGTGCAAAGTCGCCTTGTGCGTCCTTGCTGGCATTAAGCAGGTAATTGTACCGCAGTAGCGTCTGCTCAGCCTGACTCATGGACTGCCAGCTCTTGGTGATACCTTGGGAGAGTGCATAGGCTTCCATATTCGCGACGTTCATATTGATACCTAGCGCCATTAGCGGCTCCGTCTCGCCAGCAATACCGCTTCGTATCTTCTCGAATGCATCGTCATTACTCAGGTTATAGAATGACGCCATATCAGCGGATAACTCGGTCAACTTCTTCGACATCTGCTCCATCTGGCTACCAGCAAGACCGGAGCTCTTCATCATAGCGCCGAGTGTTGAAGCATATCGCTTTGCTGATAACTCCGAGAGGCCAAACCCTGTGAGAGCTTCCTTCGACCAGGCGTTAATATCTGCCGCCATGTTGCCAAACGTTACATCAACAACGTTCTGAACCTCGTTTAGATCGGAGGCGAGGTTGATGGCCTCGCGCCCGAAACTAACGATCTTATCTACCGCAAACGCCGCGCCCGCTAAGGCACCTAGCCGCTTAAAAGCACCGCCAACCATGTTATTCGCTATATTGGCAATACCATTCAGCTGGTTGCGAAACATATCGAAATTTAGACCCAAGTCTAAGTCTATCCTGCCTGCGCTGCCTGCTGACATCTACCTCGCCTCCTTTCCGAACATCTTCCGGAATAGCGTACTAAGCGCCTCCATGTCTTTATCCAACCTCTCTGGGTCAGATAGCTTTTGCTGCGCCTGCTTGGTTCTCCATTCACGGTGAATTCGCCGTTGATCGGGGCTAAAGGCCTTAATTGCTTTCGGGTCCTTCTCAGCCCGTATCGCTACAATGCCACCTAACGGCGTATCCGACATAAGCCCTGATACGAGCGTACAGAACTCGTCCCAGGGCATGTCTTTGTGTTGTCGTACGCGAATACCGTATTGTTTGGCAATACTCGCTTCTATTAGCGGCCAGTCATCATGCAGATCGTACCAGCGTTCACCGCTACTACTGACCTGCCCGTTGAAATCGGGCATCTGCTTCCTCGTATGTCAGCCCTTGCATAGCAGCCATGACCGCCGTCGTAAGTACCTTCAGGTTTGCAACCGACATCTTTTTTACACCGATTTCCTCAATAGCTTCCTCGCCCAGCGCTGCAGTAATGGATTCCAATACTTTTTTAGTCGATCCTTCTGCCGCAAGTTCTTCAAACTTGAAGACTGACTCAAGTGAGTCATTCACGTCATAATGCTTATCGCCAATCTGGATTTGTGGCCGCGCCGTACTCAACTTGTCCGTAATATTAATCAGTGTCATTTATACGTAAGCCTCCTTATGGTGCAGCCGGCGTATAGACCGGCAGCCCGTCCGATAATACTTCAAATTCCAGATTATCGATATTCGTCGAGTCGCCACCTGCTGGCGTCGTTAGGTTGATAACACAATCCATGGTGAGCTTATCTCCGTTCGGCAGTTCCCACTCGAACTTCGATTCGACTTCTTGGCCTGTACCGATCAGCAAACCGCCAATATAATCGTTGCCGGGATCGCCATAGTTACGCTTGCCCGAGAAGCTGAACGTCAAGCCCTTACCGGTTACAGCACGGCGAACCCAACCGCCTTGGTCCATTGGTGTCCATTCTTCGGTATTTGCATCGATCGACGGCGAGAATGTCTCCAGGTCCTTCACGACAACCATTTCAGCCACCGTCGATGCGCGACCAGCCGTGCCAATCTTAAACTTGTTATTGTGAACCGGATATACTCCAGTCATATGGCTTGTCACCTCTCATAAAATATAGTCATCTCGATTACGTACTCGTAGATCCCTTCGTCATCTGTGCCGACGTTGACGGGTTCTGGTGTACTCATCTTGAACATAATCACGCGTTTATCGCCGATCGTCGGCTGCTGGCCGAACAGTGCGTCATATACCTCCTGCGCCTTGCGTTCAGCTGTATCCGCGTTACGGCCCCAGTGGACCAAAATGGATACAAGCTTGGATGTATATGACGTATTGGGAAGCCCGCCGATCGCAATGTTAGGAGAGCCGCCAGGAAGGCCATAGAGACCGATACACTCCGGCTTCTTGCCGTCGAGCTTGCCAATATACCAGCTCGGGCAATCGACCTTCGTCTTCAACCAGTCGCGAACCTCAGCTAGCCTCATTTGATGATCCCTCCCGTAAGCTTCTTCCAAATCTTCGTAAACACGCGTTTGACGATGTTCTCCTTGCCACCCTGCGCCCATTCCTCAAGCCACATGCCCTGGGCATTGCGGTTCTTGTCACGACGGAAGTTGTATTCTGGATGCCAATAGAGACGGCGGGCATAAGGCGTATCGTAGACAACCGATACCTGCCCTTTCTTGGCCTGCGACTCATCGACAAATGCGCTGCGCTCTAGTTCACCTGTCTGCTTCGGTACGACCTCTGCTGTCATGATGTCGCCAAGGATGCTGTCTCTCGATCCTTGCAGCGTCTTCTCAAGTGCTTCGACCGCTGATTCTGAAATAGTCCGAAGCGCCTTCTTGTTCATCTTCGTTCGTGCCTTCACTTTGCCCATCAGCTCAGCTCCAGCTCAGTCGAGAATACGGAGCCGTCCGGGTTACGTGGGCGAGCAGCACGATTGATCGTCTTGCGATCTGGACCGATACGGACATATCCCTCGATCATCTTGTCTGGGTTAATGTCACCCTCAAAGATAAGCTTGCCGGAGACCTGCACCAGCTGTCGTTTAGCGTCCATGACCTGCCGCGATTTGTCCTCATAGCAAGCGAGCCCATCGAAGATTAACTCCTCGACAGGCTCCCCGTCCTCAGACAATTCAGTTTGATATACCTGAACAGGAGTCTTTAATATCCAACGTGGAAACGGCAGCTTCATCATAGCCTCCTGTTCGCCAGCCCTGTAGCCCGTAGCAGCCCCGTGACAGCTTCAGTGGTCTGAATGCCCCCAGCACCCTCAACTGCCTTGAATGACAGCGATACGCTGCCAGCGCTATAGCCTGTAAGCGGCGTGTTCAGGTAATTGCCGTACTGGAACATGAAGTCGGCTTGCTGGCAAATGGCCTTAGCCACATTCGCACGCTGAAAAGGCGTGAGGTTATCAACACCACACGCCACAATTCGGTTATAGGTTAGGCTGTCTACTTGATCGGAAGCACGCTGCAGTTCACGCTCAAGCATATCTGCTGGGATGCTACCGTTGCCGTAGAGCGTGTAATCATCAGCGGTTGCATAGGCCATATGATCACCCGCCTGTTGCTTCTTTCAGCTTTTTGTTCGCTTCGGTCAGTTTTGTCTTCATGCTCGCCAACTGCTCTTCCAGTTCCTCATTACGATCCAGTGCCTTCTTATGCTCGGCATACGTCACCGTCTTGGACGGGGACGTCTCGATCGTCTCCAGCGCGCCGCCTTGCTCCTCCGCGATGTCGTAACCAAGTTTCAGATAGCCTGCTTTGTCTGCCTCGTCAATCTTAAGCTGCTTGTTTCCTTTGATTGCGTATAGCATAGGTCATTCCTCCTTACGCTTGTGCGTTAATTTGTACGCCTGCCAGCTTACGTTCAAGCAAGAACAGGTCCGTGTAACGACGGTTTTGATACAGGTAGCCGTCGCCGCCCGTATGCGAGCCTGGTTCCCACAGATAGATAACACTGTGCTTCACAGGTGCGAGGACTGCGGACGGGTGTACCAGAATCATGTTGATCTGCTTCGCGCCTACACCCGGTACCGCGCCGCTAGTAAAGTCGAACGACGACTTCAGGCGATCCGATGGGACCATGACCAGCGTAACGTCGTCAAGACTGCGTACAGCACGGTCTACCACTCCATTGTTGCCCGTAACTTCGATTGTCCGCTGCACTTTGTCCGCTTGCTTTAAAAGCTTCTTCATTGTCGGTGTCACGTACATAATACGGCCGCTCTGCGGCACACCAGCCTCGTCCATTGCCTCCATCATGTCATCAAAGATGCTCAGCACATTGGAGAGAGAAGGTACAACCGTGTTGATCGTGCCCCCAAGGTCCTCGACCTCGGAATACAGCTTCGAGTACCGGTATTTGTCCAACTCCGGAATCGCCTGTTCCTCCTCAAACGTGTTAGTCACGTTTGCCGCAGAAAGGATCTGATTCGTTTCATCGACATCCATCGCATCGACGAAGAACTCGACATCGCGGTCATGTTGCAGCACCTTCAGCTCGAAGTCGTTGGCGATCGCTTGACGATTCCAACCACCGTTGCGGCTGTGATCCTTATAACCAGCCACGTCCAAGCGTGGAATCTTGACTGTTTTCGTGCCAACGAATTGTGCGTTCGCCGTCGTGAGCGCTGCCGAAGTAAGCTCCTGTGCGTATTTTTGAGACAATATTGTTAGAAAAGATTCTACGTAATTGTAAGGCATTGATTATCACTCCTATTTTTGTTGTGTGACGCCGAAGATTGCCGCCAACTGATCATTGGCTGCTTGACCCCCGTTACCGCCACCAGAACCGCCAACACGGAAGCCAGGTCCTCCGTTGCCACCGCCATTGCCACCTTCAGGTTTGAACAAGAATGCCTTCGACTCCTGCAATCCCTTAAGCTGCTCGTCCAGTCCGACAATCTTCTCACCATCGACGACGAGCTTCGACCGATCGAACAGCCCTGCAACAAGGCCTTCATCGTGTACCTTGCCTGTGAGTGCACCTTTGATTGCATTCGTCAGCGTAAGCTCCTTCAGCTCGTTGGCGTGCTTCTCTGCTGCGGCCGTATTATCTGCTTGGAGTTGCGCAATCTTAGCCTGCAACTCGGTAGCATCGCCCGCGCTCTTCTTCAACGTCTCGAGCTGAGCGTCACGCTCCGTGACATCCTTCTCAGCCTTCTTCTTGGCCTCAACAGCTTCGTTATACTGCGACTTAGGTACAAAATGCTTCGGCAGCTCCTTGCCGGTATCGCCGATAATAGAATCAATCTTGGCGTCGTCCAGCCCTGCCGCTTTCAAAATTGCTTTCAACCAATCCATTTATCCATCAGCCTCCATAGATTTTTATAGCTGCTCTCCAGCTACAGGGAGTAGGCCGCTATGCTCCGGCCAACGAGCAATAGGCCCTAGCAGTCTCAGCCAGGGCCTAGAAATTCACAAGCGTTTGGGATTTTAGGCAAAACAAAAGCACCCTCGCGATATGCGTGAGTGCTCTTTAGGATAGAACCTTTATGCTGTTCGCTTGTTCCTCGGTGATTTCTTCATATTCAAGATCCTCACCGACAAATATACGGCATTGCTCAGGATCAGGCTGCCATGCAGCGTTCTCCGAATCGAAACGTTCGAAGTTGCCCCCTACATATCGATACAATCGAGATGCAGAATCACCTGTATATCCATATACAAAATAGAAATCTTCCGGCATGCCCTTACCTCCTTACTTAATCTTATCGATATCTTTCGGCTTCTTCAGGCCCGAAGACAATGAGAACATCTCCTTCGTTAGCTCAGCTCGCCGTTCAGTTGATGTACTGTCGAGTCTGTATTCCTCGTATATTTCATGCATCCGTCCATTCTTAAGCTCAAAGCTTTCAGGGGTATGAAATTGCACTTCGAATTTCTGTCCCTCAGGACTAACGAATACCGCGTTTACGCCGCGATAAGGGTTACGCTTATCGTCCCACGTATTTTTGAGCTTATGGCGTGTGTAGCCCTTCGCTTCCATTTCAGCTACCACAGCTTCATAATGGCCGACCAGTTTATCACCATCCGCCTGGTACGTATACCTGATGACATCATTCATGTTGGAAAGCGTGTCATTAATGATCGCCATATCCCCGCTATTCTTACTATCCGAGTTAACCTTGCGCAGATAGGAATCCTTACCCTTAAGCCTGTATTCAAGACCCACCATATCCATACCAGTAGATTCTGATATAGCCTGAAGGTCGCTCGTAATCTGCGGCTCCCGCGCAACGACTTGCTCGTATGCGTTCAGCTTGCGATAATCGCCTTTGTACTGATTCCAACGCTCACTTTCATTATACTTAATGCGCTGGAATTCTGCCAGAGATGCAGGAGCTCGATCACCAAGTACTTGTTTATACCTCTCTAGTTGCTTAGCATCACTTGACGCCTTTTCTCTGATTAGATCCTTTGTGGTCAGAGGTGGTAATTGGGTCTTCTCACGCTTGCTGTCGCGTTTCAGATGATCATTCTCAGCTAGATGCGTCTTCAGGCGTCCTTTCCACTCTTTTACCTTGGCTGCAGCTGCTGCCTGATTGTTAGGATCGGTCGAGCCTGCCTCTCGGCGATTGTATTTCCGAATCTGACGCTCCATATAACGTTGCTTTTGTTCAGCCTTATAGTTCGCCAAGGCTTTCGCATCATCGACCGGCTGCGGAAGCTTGCTGACACCTGGAAAGAATGTCGCCATGTTATGCCGGCAATGCGGATGGAATAAACCGCCCGCCATGGCCGTACTGAGCAATGGATAATCACCGTCTGCTGCCGTTCCACCGCTATATACGTCGTCGATGTACACCTTACCTTGCCACGGTAAGCAAAGCGGTGAGCAGTTACTATGCGCTGATACGACGACAGTACGGACACCTATCTCCTGCCGCCTAGCACCCTCGCCTGCGAATGTCGCTCGCTGCGCCGCTGCCCGCAGCGCCATCTCTGCATATGAAGCGATGTTAACCTTGCGGCCATCCTTATACGTGATGCAATCGATACCTTTATCGAGAAAGTCCTTCGTTGCCATGTCTATTGCCTGATTCAACGATAACGCACCGCTGTTATGGTATAGCTGTGCCTTATATATGGTCTGCCGATACACATCATCCATTTTCCGTAGCATAGCGTGCTTGGCATTATCCATATCTCCGTTAATCGAGTCAGTCAGTGCATCAACACGTCGGTGATTCAACTTGAAGAAGTTGTCGTCATTGTCCTCACGCGGTACTGGCCGAGGCGTGTTTTCACGCTTACCGAATCCGAATCGATTCCAAATACGGTTAGCAGCATCACCCACGCTCTTGGCTCCGCGCTTGAATGACCCCCACAACGTACGTTCGACAGTATCCTTGACGTCAGGCATAGCTTCGTCGACGATCTTGCGGTTTCGCTTGCGATACTCCTTAATGGCCGCTAACTTGCGCGCCTGCCACTGCGTCCACTCGAAGCCTTCCTTCTTCTCCTCATCCTCATGAGCAGTTAGGTTACGCTTCATGGACTTTATCAGATCGGTTTCCATCTGTCCGAATATGGAACGAAGGTCAAAGCGCTTCTTCTTCATTCGTCATCCAACTCGTCGTCCGGTGGATCATCCCGTGTGCCAGGCTCATCTGTAAGCATGCCGCTGCTCTCCGCTTTCAACCGTGCGACCTCTTCGGCCTTCTCTTCATCGGTCCAGGTGTCGCCATACATCTCTTCGACAGCTCGCTCAATCGACATCACACCGAACGTCCGCGCTTTACCAACCGTCTCCACCACACTGTCAAACGACGGCGAGGCGTACTCTCCGAACTTGACGGATGGCTCATACAGTCCAGCTGCGCGACCGTTTAGCGTATCAAAGACCATCAGAGCCGTGGCAACGACCTGCGGGATAACCTCGTTCAATCGCTCGACCAGCTTGCCACGAGTATACAGCGTCGCCTTCTCCTTCTCGCGTTGCGCCTCGGCGTTGTCTGTCTTCTTCAGATCGATGCCCAGCGTGGCAGGTGAGACAATGCCCTGTAGGCACATGTCCAGCGCGCTAGCATACGATTCGACGAACGCTTCGTATAGAATTTGCGGCTGAATCATACTGATTTGGCTCTTAGCATCCTCGGCGAGTGTCGATCCAACTTTTATGAACTGATTATCGAACGGATTGGGCCGCATCGTCGCCCCGGTATCAGGGTTACGCGGTATCAGATCCTCCGGAATGTACTTCTGTACCCTACCGGACCGGATCGCGTCGAGCCATTGGCTTACAACCTCATCCAGCGCATCGAAGCTGTCTGCCTTGCCCTCGAATATCGACTTGCCGCGGCCTTTCCACTTCGGCGACTTGAAGAACATAAGCGGTAAGGCCATAATCCAGTCACCGCTATACGTCACATCGGCCAGTTCTGCCGTTTCCGGTACCATAGTGAGCGGCACTTCCTTGCCGTAGGCGTCCAGCAGCTGATACTTGATGTATCCACGCCCAAACGTCTCGACGAGTCGGTAATCCTTATCACGCTGCCGATAGTCTGTGTAGAAGACGACCTCCTGCAGTCTGCCGCGCTGCCGCTTATACTCAACCTGGTCACCGCTGTAGAACTCTATGATCGGATACGGCGTAATGGCTGTATCGACGGTCAGCTTGAAAGCTCCGTCGCCTGCTACTAGCGCATCCGTAATGGCCCCGCCCAGCAGCTCGGGGAAATCGTTATCCTCGGCGATCTCTTCCCACGTCACATTCACGGCCTCCGTCTGCAGCTCAATGCTATCCATATCAGCAATGACAATGTCAGACAGCTTGTCCGCGATTAACGCAGGTAATCCGGTATGGATCTTACGAATGCCTAGATCCGCGCTCGGTACCGCTGCCCAGAAGCGCGACCGACTAACAGCATCGGCTGCTGCTTGCTTGTGAAACTGGTCCAGCTCAGACGGATCGCCACGATACCATAGCCGATTACGCAGCACGTTCGTCCCGTAGCTGAATGGCTCTGTAATCGTAATGACTCGATTCTCCACCGCTGGATTGATCCGCAGCATCTTCATGACCATGTTTTTAAACCACCCCACTCTCTATACCTCCAATCTGCGTTTGAATGGCTGCACCGCATACTCGGAGCTGTCCAAGCAGTCTACCGGATAGCTGCCGTCATCCGTCCGCACCCATTCGCCCGCCTGGCGCTCCTTCTCGTCCCACGTCGCATTCTCCAGCGCCTCAGTCCACTGTTTCAGGTGGTGCATGACCTTATACCGCCCTTGATTGATCAAGATGTTCGTCAGTCGGATGCGATCGACGATGCCCTCTTTCTTGTAGGCAGCTACGACTTGAAGGTTGATACCGCGGCGCCGCAACTCGTTCGCCAGCGCCTGCCGAAATAGCTTATCGGCTGACTCCGCGAAGATATGAGCACACGACAAAAATGCCGGATAAGTCTCCGACCACTCGACTATCTTATTCACGATTTCCTTTGCATACCGATCATGCGTATATCCGCTTTCCTTACCCTGCTTGTGGTAGTAGCCATCCAGCAGCACGACGTTCTCGTACTTGGCCGTCATGCCCGTCAACGTGGCGACGGTCGCATCCGTACCACCAATATCGATGCCTATCGAGAACTCCATAAAGCGGTAGTCCTTGATATCAGCACGCGTTACGATGACATCCTTGCTTGTGTAGCCCGTGTAGATGCGCCCTGTCGCTGCGGTTCTCTTGCCTTGGATGTCGGCTTGATACCATAGACTGCCCTTGTCATACGTCGCAAGCACAGCCCGTAAGCGATCGTCTGGGATGCTCAGATTACCCATAACGGTAAAGTGAGCGTAATTGTACCCCGGGTTCTCTCCACGCTTCAGCAGCTCGTCCTGATAGTCGAGTACATCGCGATAGAACCAGTGTGAAGGAGGCTTCGGGTTGAGGTCGAAGAACAGCTGCCGCTTAGAGCTGGCGAGCGTCCGGTCGAACGCCTCCTGTACGAATGACTGGTGACACTCGTTCACCTCGGTGATATACACCGTACCGTAGCTGTTACCCTTGATCCTCGCCGCGTCGTTCGCCTTACCGCCTCCGGCTATGATGACGACCTTCTCACCTGTAGCTGTCTGGATGTAAAGCGCATCGCGGTTCTTGTACTCACCTTCACGGCAGCGGCCCTCGAATAGATGCTGCAAGCCGAAGCCGTTCGAGTCAATCGCGTTCATCTTGGCCGCACCGAGGCTCACTCCGGCTACTAGATGAAGCTTGTCGGGATGCACCTCTAAGCACATAGCGTAGGCGATTAGGTTGATGATGTTCTTACCTGCACGCTTACCACCTTCTGCAACGTTCAGCCATGAGTCCTTGCTGCGTGCGATATACGCCGCCTGCTTCGCCGTAAGCGGTGCATACTCAATCATCGGTCAGCACCCTTTCCGGCGCTGGGTTGTTGATCAGATCGGCAAGAGCGGTAATCTGAGCGTTCGGGTCTACGCCGTCCTTGTTCGGCACCTTAGCCTTCAGCACCTCGATGCGGGCTTTCTGCTCCTCTGTCGCAAGATCTGTCTTCAGCAGCTCGTCATATTGCTTGATCAGACTCTGAAGCGTCGCCATGGCCCGGCTCTGCGCCTGCAAGAAGGTCGCCTGCTTGTCCCAAGCCTGCTGAACCTCCCACTTCTCACCAAATACATTGCCGCTCTTCTCTTCGATCCGCTCGATCGTCTTATCATCGCGGTCCTTGACGAACATAATCTGCTGCGCCCGAATGATGGCCGTGTACTGGATCATGATGTTGTCCCAAACGATGTCGATAGGGTTGCGCTCCTGCAGCTGCTCCATGATCTCCAGCGATTCAGCCGGCAGATACTTCTGGAACAGCCCGTGCGTTACGGCGTTGCTGTTGCGCGCTGGTGCCCCTCCGTTGTTGCCGACGGCATTCTTATTCCCTTTTGGTGCACCCCCGCGTTTTGTGTGCATACCTTTGTCAGAGGGTGCACCCTTGTTTCGCTCCCAGCCGTGCCGCTGCTTCCAGCTCTTAACCGTGTTCAGGGTAACGCCATACTTCTCGGCAATCTCCTTGTATTTCAAGCCTGCTTGATAGTCCAGCTCAGCCAGCTTATGCGTCTCTGCCATGCTTCACGCTCACCACCTCCGGTATTGTGTTGTTTTGCGGAAAAATAAAAAGCACCGGTTAAGGTGCTTGATTTAGCTCATCGGTTGATGTCGATGCCGACAATAGTAGATTCACCATTCTGGATAAATCCTCTTCATTTCTCGCTATTTTCGCCGATTTCATGCAATCTTCAAAACGTATTCCCGCACACGCAAAATCTCCAAGTGCATCAATTTCCGAAACAGACATATGCATTGTCATCTCTTCGATTTGCGATATTTCTGATCCTGTAATTGCACAAATTTTCAAGATAGAAGAATATCTTATCTCGTCCATCGGAATCACCTCGTGAACATTGTAATGCATATAGCTTTATGGGAACAGCCTTTTTGACGAATCTTGTGCCTTTTGCGTAGGTGTGCCACCGACCCGACTCAAATTCCTAAACGCTTGGGTTTTTCCCTTGAAGCACCGCGGCACACTGCATACTTGCTTTGAGCCAGTCCAGCGGCCCCATATACAGCCCTTGCAGTGCACTGGCGGTGTTGGCTCCTCGCGTTCGATCTGATATTTCTTATAGGCTTCCGGCGTCATGCTGGTGCCTCCTTTACATGCAAAAAGGCCGTCCGATTGGACGACCTTGGCTCATATACAAATATTTCATACTAGCATAATACCATGGGTTGACATGCCCTGTGTTCGCATTCTATTCGCATTTATTTCGCAATTTTTTCGTACTCACTCACTGCTTTCTTACGCCAGCGGTAAAAAACATCTCGTGAGACATTCAATTCCCGCGCTGACTCATTCCAAGGTCGCCCGTCAATGTAGTGTGCACGCAGCAACTTCGCATAATCCGGTTCATAACTTTCCAGCGCCTCGAGTGCTGCATCGATCTGATCACGCTGCGCCTGTAGGTCCTGCAACTCACTCAGTCGCTCGACAACAGCCTCATAGCCATCCTTGCTGCCTGTTCGCGCCTCAATGACCTTCTCTATCTTAGCCCGCAGATCCCGCAGCGCCTTGTCATCATCCGCGTCACTGGCGCCCGCAGGTACCGCTCTAAGCTGCGCCCGAATGCCGGACGGATATTTATCCAGGTAAGCATGCGCTGCTGTCTCCAGCTCCTGCTCTCGTTTCGATAGGTACATGTATGACGGCATGCCGCGCAACCTGCGGTGCAGCTCCATCAGCTGATCGTCTTGGTTTAGTCGGCTAACCGTTATACCTGCTCCGACCGAGTAGTTTTCGAGTACTTTGATGCGGGCTATGATGCGTTTATAATTGCTCAGTTGCTCGATTACCGTTGTCTCATCCATGCGTTTCACCGTCCTTTATGCGTTGCGCCTCTCCTAAAGCGTCACAAGCAAACTTACCTTCGTCCTGCATAATTTCACTTGGATGCAGCGAATCTGAACGATATATTTGGTGCGAACCATACCATTGCAATGAACCGACGAGCAGTGTATACGCCCTGTTGAGACGTTCTATTTCGGCTTGCTGCTGGTCGATGTGCTGCAGACATTCTTCAACTACCAAATCACCAATCACCGTGTTGTAGTTCCGCGCAATTTCTAGTCTTTTAGCGTCCATATTGCTCATCTGCCTTTCTCGTAAACTTCTTCAAGCCATTCAATCAGCATCACCATCTGCTTGACTGCGATGCGGTGATCCTGGTACTTCTGACTAAGCGCGCTTGTCGACTCCGTCACCCATGCCCAGAAACTTGGGTTCCCCATCCCGTGCTGCATGGCCATCTTATTGACTTGTCCGATCCAATCGATCACATCCTTGAAGAATGCGTTATAATCCATCGGCTACAGCTCCTCGATCCGGATATATATGCCCGGCATGTCCGCCCAGAACTTCTCCACGATCTCACTAGCGACTAGAGCATCGTCTTTCCAGTAGCCGCAATCCGTCATGCAATCCTTTAGCAACTTCTGCAGGTTATCGGTGTCCGGCTTCGTCGTCTTCCACTCACCATTGCAATGCTTGCCTTTCACCGGAAAGCACCACTTCACCATGAGCCTTATAGCGCCTGTATATTTACGCCCCGGTACATGCTGGCCCAGGTGCGCCATTAACTTCGATCGAGCTGCCTTCAGCTCAGCAGGCTCGTAAAATACTGGCTTTCCGTCGACGACCGATACTTGCTTCTGCTGATGCGTGATCGTCGGTACCTTCTTCATCGGCATGAAGAATTCGATTGTCATTCTCAGGCATCCACCCTTCTAGTTGCGCGGATAAATATTAGGGGGAGGGGGAGTGGCGCTTGCGACACGCCACTCCCTATCCCTATATATATTTATATATAATGGTTGCCGCTTCCCGGCGGCGGGCACCATGACGCACCTTATTTCCGCCGTTAAATCGCCGGACAGCGGTGACCATTATACGTAAGTTATATGCCGTGCGGCGATGACCATAAAAATATGATCACCGCCGCAATAGTCGTTACAAGTTTTTCGCTCTGATGCGAACGACTTTATACATTCGTGTGCTGTGATCTTCCCGTATTCTGTTGATTGCTTCGCATATGGCAGCACTGCGTTTTAGACCGCCATGAATGTCGTATACCCTACGGTCCTCACCATATACCTCGTCGTGAAGGTCTAAGGTTATTTGCTTCGTCCACCCACTTCGTTTCACGCACGTCCCCCCTGGTGCATTAATCATTGTCATCACTATCAACTTTGACAATGACATTGCCATTATTCTTGTCGATCATATATCCAAACTTTTTCACCCAGTCTCTAACCGTTCGTTCAGCGACTTCTTTTCCGGTGGAAGCATACCACTCAATGATATCCTTTACCGTTGGAGGCTCGCCGAAATTACAGTTATCAACGACATCTTCGAACTCCTCCGCCTTACTTCTGCGTTCCTTATCAGCCTTGCCTTTTCGCTTGTCTGTGGCTTTCTTCCAAGGGGGCTGGGATGATTCTCCTTCCGGATCAATGTCCTTCAGACTGCCCACCTCATCAATCCGATGCACCGGATAGTCGAACCACATGTTAACCGGCTTGAATTTCGCATACTCCCGCAGCGTACCCTCTACACGCCATGCGGAGCGGCCACGTACGGCTTCCAGCACGCGTTGTATCTCCGCATGCGCTGCAGCCTGCTCCGTGTTATAGATGGCCCGCCGGGAGTGTTCCTCCATCTCTTTCGCGCTCAGCAGGTCATCTTGTGAAACAGAATTCCGCAGGTATTCGGGATTGTATTGCTGGAAAAACCGCTTGTAGACCGCACAAATCGCCTTGTTCTCTTCTTGCTTCAGCAGCGCTTCAGTTATATCCAGTTCTACGAGGTCGATCAGCGCATCCGGATCCCGAGCGAATACGCCGCTTCCGCTGGCCCGGTCCATCGACTTCTTGCCGCCTTGTGCACCCTTTGAGTGGTGATGGCAATAGATGACGCTGGCGCCGAGCTCCGTCGCAATTTTATCGAACTGGTTAGTAAAGTGTGCCATCTGGTCCGCGCTGTTCTCATCACCAGTCAGGACCTTATAGATCGGGTCGACGATGACGGCAATATAATTCTTCTTAGCAGCACGCCGGATCAGCTTCGGAGCCAACTTGTCCATCGGTACCGATTTACCACGCAGGTTCCAGATGTCGATATTGCCTATGTTCCGAGGCGGTAGCCCAAACGCCGTATACACGTCACGGAAGCGGTGCAAACAGCTAGCCGAATCAAGTTCCAGGTTGACGTAAAGGACACGTCCCTGTGCGCATTGCCACGATAACCACTTAATCCCTTCTGCAATAGCTATACTTAACTCAATTAATGAGAAGGACTTGCCAGCTTTTGAGGGTCCTGCAAGCAATAGTTTATGACCTTGCCGCAGTACGCCGTGAATCAATGGAGGTGCTAACTGCGGCATGTTGTCCCACGAGTTCTCTAGGCTCTCTGGATCCGGTAGATCGTCGTTAACACCTTCGATCCATTCGTGCCACTCTGCCCAGCTGCTCTTACCAAGATTCGTATCAACAATGAATTGCTTCTTCCCGTTCCGCTCGATGCCCGGCATGCGGGATAGCCTGGATGGGTTCCGGTTCTGGTTATCAATGTTCAGGCCATTCCGCTTACAGACGTTATATAGGTAGTCGACGCGCTTGCGGTACTCATCGTAATTAGCCGCCTCAACCCGCACGATGGCATGCAGGCTCTTACCACCGCTGTACACCATGACAGCGATCGGCAGCTCGAGTTCACGCATAATGGCATTCTGCTTCTCGATCTCCATCGTGTCAGACTCAACAAGTGCATAGCGAAATTCGGTCACGTTCTCATTCTTGACGCCCTTGCCGTCTAGCGGGTTGAATCGAATCCAAGCACCTGCAGCTGGGTCATAATCACCGAACACCTCACCAATATCACCGCTACCCTTGTGCAGTAGTTCAATCAGTTCGCCAGCCGTCCGGTCATAAGCTCCCTTCGTGGGTAGATATTTGCCATCATCGTTTTGCCATGTATCTGTGACATAGCCAACATTCTCGCTAGCCTCGAACAACGTCTGAAGGTAAGTCGTGATCTGCTGCAACGGGTTCCAGTCTTTCGGTTCGTGGATCTCCTTGCCCTCGATCCAGTTCTTGTCGACGATGACGTAATCGCTGGCAATCTCATCTTCCCATCCTAGCTCGTGGTCCTCGCGGTCCGATGAACGCGGCAGCCAGCCATTATCTTTGGCCATCTGTGTGATCGTGGCGCCCGTAACCGGTTTGCCTGAACCCTCGAAGGTTGTCCACTTCTTGAAGCATTCGCCTGGCCGGTAGCGTCCGCTGTCACGCTTGCTCCAGTCGTCCCATTCGCTGGCCGTGTAACCTTCATACTTCAATGCCATGCCTACGTTGACCCATTCCTGATAGCTCAGATACGCCGGGTCAACGTAGGTCAGTAGCGCGATCAGATCAATTTTATGCTCCATATCCTTGCATTTCTCCTTTCATACGGGAGAGGATAGTGCGAGCACGTTCACCCTTGTCGTCAATCACTTCAGGTTGGTCCCATCCGTAACCGTCCTCTATTGGCGCTGATTGATAGGCATACTCTGATCCGTACCACTCCAATACCTCGATCAAAGCTTCCTTTTCAAGTGTTAAATCCTCTGCCAGTACGAGGCAGTTGGATAGTTTCTCTTCTAAAGCTGCTTTGTCGCGTTGAAGGGATTCAATTTCGCTTATAATCGCATACAATTCATCGCGTGTAATTGTTACGTCACCATCATAATCTGCATACTGTATCATCAACTTCTTTTGTTCATCACTCACTCTATTCATTGGTGTATCTTCAGTTGCGTACAAAATAGCCGAAAGGCATTCCTCGCAGACTTCTATAAGTTCATGCGGACTCGTCATCTTAACACCTGGAATAAATGCAGTTCTGAAAATGGAAACAACATTGACTTTTTTCTTGGAGCAATTACCACAGTCCCCAAAATAAACTCGCATATTAACCCTCCCATGATCTTCAATATTCAAACGGTGTTCCTGCTGTAAGTGGATACCCACTCTGCAATCTTGGCATCAAGCACTCCGTTTTTTGCACCTGCACGATAAAATTCCTCAGACACCATGATTGATAAACTTTCGCCATTTCTAATCTCTGAACCATGAACTACGATGTATCCTTTCGGGCGGCTCTTACGTTCATCCCATACTGCATTCACATCAATCAGCCCTTGCGAAGCCCGACCGCCTATTCCGTGTCTCTGGTACAGGATGATAAAGGCATCAACTTTTTTCTCATCCTCGTTTTTCTGAACGATTTCGATAATCAAGCTATTTTTATACTTCTCGGATAGTTTATTGATCTGAGCTATAGTAACTGGCATGTTAAACCCTCCCATGTTCAAAGCTATTCATCGAGATACTTGGTCAGCAATAAGATCAGCTAACAATATTTCGTTTCCAGAGGTATTACGATATGGAAGAATCACGACTGCTCCGTTAAGGAAAAATACGGATGAGACCTTTCCAGTACAGGCTGCCTCCTCATTCAGGTCTACCATCTTGACGTATTCTTCATCCAAGTAAATGAAATCGGATCCCGATTGAATAATTCGCATTCTTAATACATCATGATCCTTAGAGAATGGAGTGATATTCCCGGGTTTAGCAGTTCCTAAACTTGTGTATATAGGTTGGATGTTTATCGCTTCCTTCTCCGTTACATCGCCAAAATTCGCAACAAGTGCTTTCCTTGGCTCCGGAATCATAGCAAACACCGAAAAGAGAAGAACGAGAACCTCCCGAGGAAGATGGCTGTCGGAAAAACGCAGCATCCAATGCCTATTGGTGATGTAGTGGAATTCATCCGTCCTTGACCATATAAGCGACCGTTTCCCGTGAAACTTAATCTGGCGGCAAACCTCTTTCAGATTAATCCCTTTCATCTATATCAACTCCATCCCTATAATTGTTCTGACATTTTGCCAAGCAGACCGCTTACAGCTCCTACATACTTCTGATGCTGCTCAGGATCCGTCACTTCAACATCACCTAACGTAGTCAGCAGCCCCTTGAATCCTTCAACAAGTGCATCAAACTGGATACGGAATTTCACCGTTGCGACACTGGTCGGCTGTGCCACCTTCTTACGGAGCTCGGCCAGCTCCGCCTCAATCCCCGGCGGGATTACCTCCACTGTCGCTGTCGTCTCGATCGGCTTTGCCTTCAGCTCGGCCTCCAATCGCTTTACCGCCGCCTGTGCTTCAGCTAATTCAGCATGCACCTTATCGACGTCACTGCTGCTTCCTGTGATTCGCGCATCGATGAGTTCATCCTGAAGCTGTTCTACTCGAGTCTGAAGCTTATTACGGTCTGCTTCAGCTTGCGTCTGGACCTTATTCAATTCTGATTCAAGCTTCTTCGCTTGTTTCTCAGCTGCCTGACGCGCTTTCACTGCCGCCTGCAGCTCACGTGTCGAGAGCTCCGCAGCATTCACATCAGCAGCAAATTGCTCCCGTTCATCTGCTGGCACTGTAAGCAGTGCGACTGCCTGCGTATAACTCAAATTCTCAAGCGCTTGGTAATTTGAACCGTATTCAACAGATACCTTCATGAAGTTGTTCGCGGTAGACTGGCTATAATTCACATTGTCATTCAGCCACTGGCCCCACTCACCATGCGCAACGAGCGCTTTTGCTTCATTCAACTTATTGCCGATCTCGATTGCACTCCGGAGGACAATTTCTCGGGTTTGGGCATCGATGCTGCGGATCTCCGCCGCAATTAGCAGCGGTGTTCGATCAATCAATTGACTCATACAGCTACCTCCTGCTGCGCGTCTACCTTCACGCGCGCTTTCTTTTTCGTGAGCTTTTCTTTAACAAAGGCATCTACAAACAACTGCACCTTATCGGTCGTCCCACAATTCTTAAACCCTCTACATTGAACGATCTTGTTATCTCTAATCTCCATCGTATAGAATGGCTTGTCCGGCTCCGATACCCATCGAATCACCAGAATGTCGCACTTCCCATCAGCATAGCTCTGAGCATATCGACCAACACAGTGCCGGAGCGCTTTTCCCTCCTCGATCAGTTCAAGCGAATCCTTGGCTGCACGTATTAAAAGCCCATCTTTTTCAAACTCGTATTTTGTAAGAACCTTGAGTCGCTTCTGGATCTTACGGTTAAGCTCCTCGTCTTCCTTGTATTTAACCTGCTTGATGGTATTCTGATGAGCGCTGTGCAAGTCGGGCGGCAGCAGAATCAACTCATCTGTAAGATCCAGCCCCAGCTGCTTGCAATCTTCGATATAGTCCCTCCACGTACAGAGGATGTCTCTTTCCCAAAATGCCCGCTTATTCATTTTTTCAATGGTCTGCTGCTTTCTGATATAGCCATCAGCGCGACGCAGACTTACATGCGTAAGCAGCTTCTGCAGCAAAGACCAACAGCGGTCGTACCGATCGGCCAAGTCATCGAGTTCGCTTAATGTTAGCCCCGACTTTTCATTACACATAACTTGGAATAACCTAAGGGTCAGTGGATTATTTACTTGATCGATCATCTTAATAAACTCCTTGGAGCGTTGTTTGCTAAGCTTCAGGACCTTATCTATAGTTTTGCCGTTCCAATTGATGGCGCTGTATGTTAGGCCATTATCAAGCTTCGCTGATACAAAGTAACGCATGCCAAGCTTAGTCAAATACTCAATGCACGGGTATTTAGTAAACAATGAGAAGAACTTAACGCTATCGGTTTCATGGTACTGCTCCCAGGTACTGTATTGGAACGGTGTACCCGCAACTGCTTCTCGGATCCACTCAATCGGACAGAGAGAGCGGTATCCGAATGACAATGAATTTTGGAAGTCGGACTTAATAGTGGACACTTTACGCCACTCTCTGTTCCCCCACCACGGCTCGTACATTTGTGCATTTCCCATCTCAAAAACGTACATAGCGCTTGGTGAATACAACGTTTCAACGTCAATATAATCCTTGCTATAATCGCGATGAACGTACATGCTTCTCGCAATGATAGCGTTCGGGTTTGCTAATGATTTTTCGTAAAAGATGATGTGGCCGCGATCAACAAGGTACTTACGACTAATGCCGCTTTTCTTTACAGTGCATTGTGAGCCGCATTTGACACATACCTTCTTCTCGTTTTGCTTCAGCCCAACTGTCCGATATTTTTCTCTGCAATGTGTGCAATAGCCGTACTGCAGCCCTTTCTCCCTAGTCGTAAAGATATACCTGCTTCTTAACAGGACAACATCCCGCACATAGTCCTGCACGCACTGGCTTACATCTGAAGGGAAGTGGGAGAAAAAGAGTTCACGATCATGCTCTTCTGCTTTCTTACTCATAGCGCGCCACCCCTTATAAGAAGTCATCGAGACTTACTTCAAAATCAGTTCCAGCAGTCTTGGCCGCGGGAGCGGATGTCACGGTAATGGCTGCAGCTGCTGCCTGTGTTGTGACACTCCCCTTAATTCCGTAATAGCTCAGTACGATCGCGAAACCCTCCGCATCCGTCAGCATGGCCATGCCGTTTGACTGCTTCTTCTTAGCTTCAGCCTTCATGGCGTCCAGGCTCTTCGCGATCGTCTTGTCCGCTGCGGCCAGCTTGTCCGCTGAATCTGAATGCTCTTCAAGGTAACCCAGCAGGAATTGTCCGATAACTTGCACATATTGATTATTTTTAGCGGCCGTCATCTCGGCTCGCAGTTTATCTAATGCAGCTTGCGTGCTCATTGCTTGCATCCTCCCTTGTTCATCTAAAAAATCACTAATACTGAATTGTTGACCAACCATCAAGCACACTTGGCACCAGTGAATATCAGATGCAATTTCCTTCATGTCACCGCCACAATCCGGACAGATTAACATCATTATTAGGCGCCACGATTAACCGTAGAGGTTGAAGTCAGTGCAAATTTGCCGAAACCCTTATCGACCAACATCTCGTCTGTACCGCAGATCGGGCAGACAGTCGCAGAGTGATCGATACCGTCATAATCCTCTACAGCGAAATTCACAAAGCAGTCCTCGCATTCATAAAGGTGCATCATCAGCACTGGCGCCTCAGACTTACCGGGATAGGTCACGCGTACAGGCCATTCGAGCGGATTACGAAGTCGTTCGTGATAAATCATTGTCCGGATACTCCCATGCGTGCTCCCAAGCTCCTTGGCGATCTCACGCAGCGGCTTTCCGGAGAGGAACAGCTTATGTAGCTGCCCCCTATCCACCATGTCTTTTGCCATCGTCCCTTACCTCCCGAATATTCAATCTCCGCGATATTCTTTTGGATTGACGCCATCTGGTACACGCCAGCCATTTGCAGCGATTCGGTCGATAAGGTTCTTCGCCGAATCAAACGACCACGTTCCTACGTGATCGAAGCCACGCTGCTCGAGAAAACGGATCTGCTTCGGTGTGGTGAGTCCTTCCTCCCGGCGCTTGTCGAGACGATCGAGCAACTTCGCTGCCTTACCGGCATTGTCGATCTGATCCGGAAGAATGCCCATCTTCTCTAGCGTCTGCAGCTGCTTATCACTTGGCGGAGACATCTCCCATCCGAAAGCCGGCACATACGACGCAAGATCTTCAGCTTGGATGCTCATCTCAAACTGAAGCGGATCAACCAGCGCGCGCTTACGGCGCTTCATCTCTGCGAGCTGTTTCGCCAATGCTTCTTCGCGCTGTGCAACAACGTCATCCGCAGCCTGCTTCTCGACAGTCTCCAAATCTAATGGGATACCTGCCTGGTTTATCTGCGTCGTCATGGCCTGTGCAATTTCTTCATTCTCAGCAATGAGGTGAGCAGGATGACATAGCTCATGGCGTTCTGTATGCCACAAGAAATCGAGCAGCAGCAGGTCTGTCTTTCCTGGGAATAGCCGGGTACCGCGCCCGACCATCTGGCTGTATAAGCTGCGGACCTTCGTCGGCCGTAAGACGACGACACAATCAACGCTTGGGCAATCCCAGCCCTCCGTTAGCAGCATTGAGTTACAGAGTACGTTGTATTTATCGTTATCGAAGTCCTCCAGAACTTCTGCTCGATCCTGCGAATCACCATTAACTTCGGCAGCCCGAAACCCAAACGAATTTAGAATATTCACAAATTTCTGACTTGTTTTGACGAGTGGAAGGAATACGACGATCTTGCGATTCTGTGCGATTTTCCACATTTCCGCTGCAATCGAATCGAGGTACGGATCCAGAGCTGTTCCCAGGTCACTGGTCTTGAAGTCTCCTCCTTGCTGTCCAACAGTAGAGAGATCCAATTGCAAGGGAATTGTCATCGCCTTGATCGGGCTCAGATAGCCTGCTTTTATAGCCTTTGGTAACGTGTACTCGTAGGCTAGCGATTCGAAATAGGCTCCGAGGTTACGCATATCGCCACGGTCCGGCGTAGCAGTCACGCCAAGAACGTTGGCCGATTCAAAATACTGTAGAACACGCTGATAGCTTTCCGATATGCAATGATGTGCCTCGTCAATGATAATCGTATCAAAATGGTCTGGTGCAAACTGCTCAAGTCGCTTCGGCCGCATCATCGTCTGAATGCTTCCCACGACCACTCTCCACCAGCTCCCGATCGACGTCTGTTCCGCTTTCTCTGTTGCACATTTCAGCCCTGTCGATTTCTCCAACTTGTCAGCAGCTTGGTCAAGCAACTCTCCGCGGTGGGCAAGGACGAGCAAACGCTCGCCCAGTCTTACACGATCCTCAATGACTTTACTAAATACAATCGTCTTACCGCAGCCAGTAGGCAGAACGAGAAGCGTACGCTTTTTACCGTTAACCCATTCTGCTTGGATAGATTCCCGCGCTTCCTGTTGATAAGGTCTGAGTTCCATGATGACCTCCTAGAACTGGCCCGGCGCCCATCCGCCGCCTTGCTGTTGGCCGGTAGGGAACGGTTGCTGGTACTGCTGTTGTTGCGGCGGCTGCTGATATGATTGCTGCTGTTGCTGAGTCTGATATTGAGGCTGTTGCTGTTGGTATTGAGGTTGTTGCTGGTATCCTTGTTGTTGTCCAACTCGGGGGATATCATCAGGTGCATAGAATGTTTTAACCTGGTTACTAGAACGATCCTCGCCGTTGTGCTTGTAGTTTCGTACTTCAAGCTTCAGCCTTCCTCTTGCACCGACAACAGCATTCCAATTCATGCGCAGCGGCTCCCCCTTTCTCTTTTGACCAATTGCCGAAAAGAAGTTCGACAGAAGGCCCTCTGTCTTCGTGTGCAGGAAGAGGTTATGAAACACGACAACGTCGCCATGTTCAGGAGAATGGATCGTCAAATCCAATTTAGCCTGATTACAAGGAGGCATTTTGTCACTTCCAGTAAAACGACCGCGCTCAAATTTGGAAACCGTGAAATTGTAATCGCCGGCAGGAAGCAGGGTAAACCCACCTCCACCGTCTTTCTCGATAGTGTCGTCCCAACCAAATTCGCGTTCTTGTTGATTATTCATGTATGATTCCTCCAGTGTGTATTAGAATGGCAAATTCTTTCGGGCTTCTTGGATCATTCCATGTACTTGCGGCCAAGCTCCAACAAGCACGCCAGCAATGAAACCAGGATCGTAATTTGCAATCGGTGTGTCGAGCGGATAGTAGCCCTTCTGGCTGACGACAAGCTGAATTTCAGTGTCTTTTACTTGATGTTGCATCATCAGATCGAGCAATGATGCAGGTATGCTCGATCCGCTCTCCGGCTGCGCACCGGAGTTGGACGGCTGCATTGGTTCTGGCTGTGTGGATTGCTGTGCTTGATCAGGCGGTTGCTGCTGAGACTGTTGACTATTGTATTGAGGTTGCTGAACAGCAGGCTGTGATGCGGCTGCACTGCTGTTAAAAATGTGTGCAAGATGTGAATAGTCCAACGGGAACTCATCCGGTAGTCCGTGGCGGTTCTTTGCGTCCCATGCTGGATGGTGCGTTGCATACACAGTTCGTATGCCGCCTTGAGCCTTGTTCTTCTTGCCTTCCTTATCCGTCGCAACAGAGAACGTTTTATAATTGATGAACAAGACCATATCTGCCCACTCTTTGACGAGTGCCGCGGTACGTGAACCCGTTTTCTTACCCAGCTTCAGTTGATAGCGATCATAGGCACCCATTTCATCTGGCTGCTCAAATTTAACAATCTGTGCATGAGCGTTCAGGACAACATTTATTCCGGCTTCGATCAAATCGCTAAGCATGTTGAGTAACCGACCGAACTCTTCTTCCGAGTAAACATATCCCTTGCCGTACCCAAAATCCTCGATACTTTGTTTCTGGTGAGCAGCGCATACACCTTCGTTGCACAGCAATTCAGCCCAGTCGATCGTATCAATAACTAACGTTCCGTATCGCCCAGCCTGCTGCTTCACCCATTGAACCTGCTGTTTGAGCATCTCCCAGCTCGATGGCTTCGGCAGCCGATCGACGTCCAATTCCGTCGTCGACCCTTCCGTATCGATGAAGATTGGACGTGGGAACCTCGTAGCGAGCGATGACTTACCAATTCCTTCAGGTCCATAGAGAACGACTTTCTTTGCTTTTTGAACCTTACCGCTGATAACCTGCATCAGAATTCACCTGCTTTCCATGTTGTGCCGCCCCACGACGGGCCCGGGTCAATCTCGCCTGGTACTGGCTGCAGGTGAACACCTTCCTGGCCGGCGACGTAGCCATCCTCGATGACGATCGAGCATTCTTCACCAGTGCTGACGCGCGTCGCGATAGCCTGGAGACCTTCTTGCTCAAGCCATTGACCGAATACCTGCAGCGTCTGCATATCCATCTGCTCAAGCTTGTCCAACAGGATAAAACCGCAATTTGGCTTCAGCTTGCGAACGATTGACGTGGCTACTATCAACTGATCAGCACCGCTCATGTTATCCCACTGCTGACCGTTGTACCTCAGATCGCCGTTTTCAACCGTTAGGCCCTGCAGCGGAAGATTGGCCGTAGTAAGCAGGTCCGTCTTCTGTTGCCTGATACCGTCAATCTCAGTCGATAGCTTGTCATATTCCACTCGGTATTCGCTGGCGTCAGATTCAGCCTTGTCCTTGTCGAGGTTAGCCCGAACACGACGGTTGATCTCGTCGATCTGCTGGATATTGGCTTCGAGCTCTGCTGTCGATTCATCCTGCAGGTCAATTGCATCTTTACGAGCTATAGCCAAATCTTCACCGATTTTTGCATACTCTTCCTTAAGCTTGAGCAATTCAGCCTCAAGTCTAGCAATCTCTTCGCCTTTCGACTTGCGAACTGATTCATAATGGTCCAAACGTTGCCGTTTACGCTGATTCTCGCCGTTACGCGCCAGGATAGCTTGCTGCTGCAGAATCAGCTCAGACGCTGAAATAGGTTCTTTAGGTGCATCAGGGAAATACAGCTGTTCCTTAGCGAACTTGGACTTCTGATCAGCAATCTGACCGATGGCGTGACGACGGCTATAGATCTCCTGTTCTTTCGTCTCCAGCTCATGAAGCTGAGTGCCCACACCGATGATCCGAAGTAAGATGGCCGCTTTTTCCTTGCTCGTAGAATTCATGAATTTCGGTAGATCAATCGCTAGTTCCCCGACGAAGCTATCGAGCAGCTGCTGCCCACCTTTCTGACCGTTCGGGTCAATGACCTTCAGGTCGCTGTTCTTACCCTTGCGCTCAACGACAAGCCCATTGGACAGCACAAGGTGCAGATAAGGCGGTACAACCGACCCTTCGCGTTCAGCTTGTGAAGGGCGATACTTGTTACCTCCAAGTGCCCACGCAATGGCGTCCAGCACGCTCGTTTTGCCTTGTCGGTTATTCCCACCGATAACAGTTAATCCGGACGCGCTAGGCTCCATCCTGACTGCCTTAACGCGCTTGACGTTCTCAATTTCTAACTTATTTATCTTGATCATGCGCTCTTCTCCTTCATATATGACTAGCTGATAATGTATCGATTAATCCCAGGGGCCGCGAAGACCCCGCTCGTGATCTCTGTAAACCTGTAGTTCACGTTCCAGCTGCTCATTCTCTTTCTGCAGCTCCTGCGCTAGCCGTATAGCGTACGGCCAGCCTTCGCGCGCCATTGATATAAACTGCATGATTTCAAAAGATGGAAACGGCGTTCGCGGGTTTATAATACTGTCGTGCCAGCCATCCTTATCAGTCTTCAAGGTTGCAACCGAATTTCCAACAATACACCACGGTCCAGGCGTTGCTGCCTCACAGATCGCCATGTCAGCAGCCAAGTCTCTTGCTTCTTGATTTGACAATTTTGCTTCCTCCGTTGAGCCACCATGTGCTATAATGGCGGCAACTATTATTTCTTATTGCTCAGACCTTTGCGGCTCCTACCCCGCAAGGGTCTTCTACATTTAACCGGGACTTCATACGACGCTTTCCGTTCTGCTCTGCCGCAAATTCCAGACATACCTGACGCTCATCACGCGACAACTCCAGCCATACATGCCCAGTCACGCTCACAGTGATCACCACCCTTCGTGCGCTTTCTGTCGAATATTTCCTATCCCTCTGTTAATATGGTAGTTGTCCAGACTAACCAAATCGAAAAGAAAGGAGGGTAAAGATATTGGATAAAGATAAAATTGCACATGAGCTCGCGCTAATAGCTGTAAAGCAATTCGTTGAAAGTAACAAACTGGCGTATACGAAAAGTGGCTCTATCGCTATTGACTTAGCACGTAAGTACATGGAATATTACAATTCAATAATGATGGAATTAGAGTAACTTTTCTTCAAGCAATGCCGCTTTAGTTAGCTCTAAGGCGGCTAATGCTTCTCCGACACTTAATCCCAGCGACTTCAGTTGCTGCACAAGAGACGCGCTTAATTCCAGCTGCTCTTTTGTAGCCCATCCGTACAACTCTACTTGTTTGACTGCAACGTTAACTCCAGCATTAATGGCCACGTACCCCTCACCTCCCCTCACTCGGAACGATCCGATAGTAATCGGTGTTGTAAACGTCGATCGAATCGCCCGAGCTGACGTATACTTTATTGCCTTCGCGACGGATGATCTGGCCGATGATGATTAGCTTGGAGTTGATCAACTTAACTTTCCAACTTTCAGAGACACAGGTTCAATCAGAGAACGTTCATGCTCGATTAGCCATTCTCGTTTGATCTTCCAGTATCCACCATTCTTATAAGCTTTGAGTGATCCGTCAGCAATCCTACGTTTCACCGTCACCGCGCTTATGCCCAAATAATCAGCGACGGCTTTCACATCTAATGTTGGGCGAATGCTTTCAGCCGACATACTGTTCACCTCCATTTTGTCTAATTAAATTAGACTGGTCTTCAAAAAAAATTTCATTAACCTCCACTTTCACAATTCGTGAAAATTGTTTGGCTGTACCCACACTCATTTCTTCAGGATTTCTTTCCCATTTCATGTAAGTATGAGTATGTACTCCCAAAACCTCTGCTACTTCTTTTTGCGTGAGGCCCGCAAGTTGTCTTGCCTGTTTCAGGGTCAGACCCATTGTTCACACCTCCTTCCCCTGCTCGGTTGAGACCTATGTTAATCCAATTAAATTAGACTGTCAACGATAAAATCTAATTTATTTTGAATAACATGTTGAATTTTTTCTACTTTTTGCGTATAATCCAAATTAAATAGAACGCGAGGTGCGGAAGATGATACAGGAGAATATTAAGAAGTTGAGAGCAATGTATGATTTAACTCAACAAGATCTAGCTGAAATAGCTGGAGTTACAAATAAAGCAGTCTCTGCATGGGAAAGTGGAATATCTGAGCCTCGTATGGGTGCGATCGAGAAGATCGCTGCTCGTTTTAACCTAAAGAAGAGCAATATCATTGAGGAAAACGGCATGGATATTATTGAGACAGACCAGCCAAAACCACAAACAATTGCAGCACATTTCGTTGGAGATGATTACACGGTTGAGGAGCTACAAGAAATACTTCGTTATGCTCAATACATCAAGTCGAAACGGAAGGATTGATAAGCGGTATGCTAGATTCATTACATCACGAAGCAGAAATTGATGGAGTTGAGGTAAGATACCACCGCTTCGCCTCTAAACGAATCCGCGGTTTGTATGTAGACGGGGTTATTACATTGAACCCAACAGCCATCTCTTCTCAACCGGAAATGCTCTGTATATTGGCAGAGGAGTTAGGTCATCACTTTACTTCGTCTGGTATAATACTGGATCAAAATAATCTGTTGAACCGAAAGCAGGAACTTCGAGCTAGACGCTGGTCTTACCATAGACTCATTCCCCTAGAGCGCATACTGGAAGCTTACAAAGCTCGAGTAAAAGGACGATTCGAAATTGCTGATTATCTAGGTGTGACAGAAGAATTCCTACAGCAAACAATAGATCGTTATAAAGAAAAGTATGGAGTATGCGTATCCGTTGATGACCAGCACATACTTTATTTCGAACCACTTGGAGTATTAGAATTGTTCCCACTGGACAATGATAATTTGCTGTAAGGCGTTTACACATACCCAAAAATCGAACATATGTTCTTATTGGAGGTATAACATTGGCAAGAAAAAAGAAACTTCCCCCTGGTGTTCGTCTTCGCGATGGTCGTTACACTTACCGTTATAGCGTCGAAGTATTCGAAGATGGGATTGTAAGAAGAAAGCAGAAAGAAACACCAGCATACGCTACTGCAGAAGAAGCCTATAACGAAGGAATTCTGATAAAGGCACGGCAGCTCCAAGGTACATATATCGACGAAACAAACATGACTTTAGAGGGCTGGTACGACATATGGATACAGTCATACGAGGAAAGTGGAAAGAAGAAACATACTATAAAGTCTCGAAAATCAAGAGCTCAGCCTATCCTGAAACAGTTTGGTAAAAAGAAATTAAAAGAAATAACCGCCATGCAGTATCAAAACTTCCTATACGATCTTAAACGAAACGGTAAAAAGAAGAATACGCTGCTCGCAACTCATGCTGTTGCCTCACTTCTATTTAGGACAGCTGCTGCTCCTCCTTACGAGTTAATTCAAAAGGACATTACAGAGCACGTTGTATTCCCTACATATCTGAAAACAGTTGAAGAGCTTGAAGCAGGAGAGGAAACCTTCAAGTACCTTGAGAAGGAAGAGTTAGCTCTGTTCCTAAAGACAGCTTTCCAAATCGCTGACGAAGAGAACGATCCATTAGAACGTTTAGTGCTTAGGGAATTTGCACGCTCGCTTTGGGTCCTAGCCTATACTGGTTTACGAATAGGCGAGCTCTGTTCACTGGAACGAACACGCATTAATGAAGTTAATCTGCAAATCCGTATTATTAAAACATTATATGCAATGGAAGGTGTAGAGAAATTTGAGCTTGAAACACCAAAAAATGATGGCTCTGTTCGTACCGTAGATGTTACAAAACAGGTTATTACGATGCTTCACGAACAAGAGAAAGAACGAAAACAGATCCAGCTTATGTGTACCCGCTATTATGATGGACGCCCATTCTGTTTTGTTAACGGACGAAGAAAACCTGGTTATCCAATTTCCCCAAGAGATATCGAACGCTTCATGAAAGATGTATTAATAAGAGCCGGCTTACCAACTGAGCTCACCCCACATAGCTTGAGGCACACATACACGAGCTTATGCGCAGAGGCAGGCATCGAGTTGGCCTCTATACAGAGACAACTTGGCCACATAAATGACAAAACGACGACAATGATATATCGACATGTAACAAAAGCACGACGTCGAGCAGACGTTGAAAAACTTGATGCTCTCCTTAAAGATTTATAGCCCACAGTTCCTTGTGGGGAACATGTGGGCAAATGTCCTTTAGAGCCGTGTTATAGCGCGGTCTGCTAATATTATTGCAATATTAGCAGAGGGGGTATAGGCTGTCAAGCTTGCAAGATCGGCATTTTCAGCCGTTTTCATCGCTATTTTCATGATAAGGATGAGACTTAACAGTGTTGCCATAAAGCTAACATTGATTATTACAAAATGTTAGTTACATTTTCATCTATAGTTATATTTGCATGCTGCACTCCATAACAGAAAGTCATTCACGCCCTGATCGTGCAATGCTTTAATCTGTTTCTTCACCGCCTGTCTGTCATATACCATGTGTGGATGTACCCATGTAGCGGTGAAGCTTTGCAGCCAAGGACGCAGCTGGGCTGGCTTTACGCCGCCTGCCATCATGGCTTGGTTTCGTTTCTTTGCGTCCGCTACGGCATGACTTACAATCGCGTAAGGATTCATGTCAGGATCACGCACGCCATATATGCCGCTGCTGTAGTGGGACGGATAGATCATCGGCGAAATATAATCGACCTCTTGTCCGACCGAGCGCCAACGCTGCCCAATACCCATATCATCGGATGCCGATGTAACAAGGCCAAATACATCCGCGGACACTTTAGCTCCTTGACGATGAATGATCGGCCGTGCTTGGTGAAGAAATCGACGAATCGCTTCCGCACGACTCCACCCATTTGCATTCGCAAACTTAACTTGCTTGGTCGTAATCCCCTCCGGGAATCGCACGTAATCGAACTGAATCTCGTCAAATCCGAGCTTAGCCGCCTCTGCTGCTATGTTAATGTTGTATTTCCATACTTCTTGATGATACGGATCAATCCAAGGCCGCCCGTGACCATCGTTCCATACGCCGCCATCCTGACGACGAATCGCTAATTGAGGCTGTCTTTTCGCTAGGTAAGGGTCCTTGAATACCACAACTCGACCTATCGTATAGATATGGTTACGATGCAGCTTCTGAATAAGCTGCTTAATGTTTGGAATCGTTGGCGTTTGATCAGAGCCTGTCCGCTGTACGTCACCGACTGAAGATCGATATGTCAGTCTGCCAAAATCATTCTTCACATCCACCACGACAGCATTCAAATCCGTCTCACTTATTAATTGAAGCAGCTGATTCATTCGGCTATCATTACCCGCAACCCAACCCGATACATAAATGCCTCTTATCGGTTGAGCTGTGCTTTTCGTATCGCCGGCTTTCAGGCCGCTCGCTTTGGTTCCTACATAGGTTGGCTTCTGGATCGGTGTAAACATGCCCGTTAATGCAAGCATCCCACACAACATTAATGCTGCCCCGTATCTAAACCAACGTCGCGTTGTGCTTGCCTTATTCATCCGGTAAACCGCCTCCTTCTCACTGCTCTATACATGTAGTATGAGCGTCTTAGCGACTCAGGTTGAGAAGGAGATATATCCAAATTCATACGGTCACTGACTAATCCGAAAACAACAAAAAAGCCGTGTCATGAAGACACGGCTTACTTCGTGCTTGGCGTCGTCCTACCCTCCCAGGACCCTGCGGTCCAAGTACCATTGGCGCTTATGACGGTCGATGATCACGAAGTTAACTCAGGGAGCCTTCTCGGCATCGAATCTTGATCCAGCCTTCGGCCTCCGTTGCTCATGTAGGGTTTGCCTACACTCCGCTACTCATCCTCAGTCTAAATCAACCTTCTCGGTGCTTATCAACCTTAATATATATCTTTATCTCGTTCCGTAAACAACAAAAAAGCCATGTCATAAAGACATGGCTTACTTCGTGCTTGGCGTCGTCCTACTCTCCCAGGACCCTGCGGTCCAAGTACCATTGGCGCTGGAGGACTTAACGGTCGTGTTCGGTATGGGTACGCGTGGAACCCCTCCGCCATCGACACCAAACGTGCAGTCGCTCAGCTTGGCTGCTGCGATGCTTGTTGAAGGTTACACCTTCAAAACTGGATGCGAATGTTGAATCCTTAGCTTAAGTAATGCTTTTAGGATAAGCCCTCGACCTATTAGTACTCGTCAGCTGCACGCATTGCTGCGCTTCCACCCCGAGCCTATCAACCTGGTCGTCTTCCAGGGGTCT
>NZ_QGTQ01000022.1 GCF_003182255.1 Paenibacillus cellulosilyticus
GATGGGTTTTAGGACATTGATCCGTTCAACCCCCATCATACGAGGCGCTCCTTTTTTTGTCCAAGCTCAAATCTTAGACTCTACAGGAATGTTTAGAGTTGAAACAGACACTAATAGAAACGAATAAGCCCTGTCACAACCGTACAGTTGACTCGGTAGACTGTATAGAAACAACGCCGGACCATCATCATTTTGGGGGAGGGAGGCTCGTTGTTGTAATATTTTAACTTTGGCTGATTCGAAGGCTCTATCACATGGTAATATTATCAAATCGAGCTATCGTAGAAAGGTGGTCGTATAGAAGGATGAGTGAGATTGATACGAGCCAGTTCATCACGACGGAGGAGAAGCTAACAAGATCATATGAGCTTGTTATCAGCTCCCCAGACGCTCATGCAATGATGATGTTCTTTATGGCGTGTGGGAGGAAGTAGTGACATGCCGATAACTCTCCCAGATAGGAGAATGCGAGATGTCCGTGACGACGACAGCAGATGCCATTCGAGACGATCTATTCAACTGTATTACTAGCATCTTCGGAATTCATATCAACGACTACACGCAGATCGAGCAGGGATACTTGAATCTAAAATGGATGATCGATACCGACATTGGAGGCTTGTTCGTCAAGCAGTACAACAAGACTCGGTATCCGGATCGGCTCATGAATGGGCTTGAGATATCGTTAAATCATCAATCCAATCTATACAGGCAAGGAATTCCCACCCCTGAGCTGTTCGCTCATCAGGGGAAGCACGTGCTAGTGACTCCTTCTGGAGAGCGTTTCGTGTTGATGCGTCAATGTGGGGGGAATATCATTCAACCGGGCTCAGCTAATGAGACTCAAATGTATACGTTGGGACAAGTGGTAGGCAAAATGCATACGCTGCTAAACGCAAACCCCACAGATAGGCCGCTGCACTGGGATATTCGTTGCAAGAAAGAGATGGACGAGCTCTGGCACACCAGATGGCTTCATGCCAATACGAGACAGTGTGCGGCCACAATCAAAGCTTTAGAGGCTCAGCGGAAAATTCTCGATAAGACGGACGTAGAGTTATTCTCGAACTGTGAGCGGGGATGGGGGCATTGGGATCTTTTCGCCGATAATCTATTGTTTCAACCAGATGCCGTATCAGCTATTCTTGATTTCGATCGTTTGAATTACGTATATCCCGAGTTCGATATTTCGCGGCCGATCTTGTCTTGCGCGTTAGATCCGCGTACGCTCCCTGTTGAGAAAGTACGTGCTTTTGTCAGCGGGTATCGGGAATACAATGCGTTATCCACGCCAAAATTAATCCGATCCATCAAGCTAACGTGGTGGAAGGAAGCGGAGTGGGTGACGGTAGAGCAGGAGTATGACTCTACACCGATCAAGCGGTTTAGGGTTGAAAATAACTGGGTTAGCGACCACTGGGATCACCTTGAGGATCTATTCGCAGCTATCTAAGTCTTAACATAACGAAAAGCCATCCATTACGGATGGCTTTTCTCATGCAACATGAACAAATCCTTACCAGATCGAGACACGCTCATCTGGCGGTAAGTACATCTCATCTTCTTCCGTGATGCCATACACCTTGTAGAAGCTATCGAGCATCTGGAGCACGAAGTTTACTCTCACTTTGCCCGGCGGATGAGGGTCGAACTGCAAGTATCCAATAATTGTATCGACAGGCATCCATAAGGCAAAAGCGTGAGCGAACCCTTCGAATACTTGGGACAAATCTGCGTTCGGATCATCGTCTGCGATATCGAGCACGCACGACAGGCCGCCCAAGTCCGCAATCGTTTCCCCGAGCGTCAGCTCGCCGTTAACGTAATTGTCAGGCACGAACTCAATGTTGGACAGCTCTGCTGCCAATTGGGCAGCACGCTTCTGGAATTCGGCGTAATCCTCGTCCGTCCACCAATTACTCACATTGCCGTCTTTGTCGTATTGCGCACCGTTGATATCAAAAGCATGGGAGATTTCATGGCCGATAATCGCACCGATAGCACCCAAGTTCTGCTCGCGGCTTGCGTTTGGATCATAGAACGGCGCCTGCAGAATCGCAGCTGGGAACACAATGCTGTTGGATGTCGGGTCATAAAATGCGTTGACTGTCATTACCGGCATAATACTCCATTCGTCCAAGGAGTACGGCTTGTTAAATACTTGCTTGAGTGCCGATTCGTAAACGACTGACGTTTGCATCATGGCATCAAACAAGGTGCCGCCGTCCGCTGCACTCGTGAAGCTATAATTCAGCGTCGATTCCCATTTGTCAGGGTAGCCGATGTATACGCTGATGCTTTTCAGCTTCTCGATCGCTTTTGCTTTTGTTTCGTCGCTCATCCAGGTGAGGTCTTTGAGCCGAACCTCGTACTTGGCGATGATCTCGTTCACGATATTTTCTACATCTTTCTTGCTGGATTCGGAGAAATAATGGCTGACATAGGCTTTATCGAACGCCTGAGATTCATAGGCTTGTGCTAGAGCGGCCGCACGTTCTTCTACTGGAACCTTATCGGGCAAAATGCCCATCAATACTTGCGTTAATTCGTTCCCGATGTCTTGCGCGTCTTCGGAGAAAGCATCTCTATACTGTTGGTACGTGTTGACGGTCAGCATATCTTTGATCGTCTGTAAATTCTGATCGGTAACGAGGCTGTCAGCGAATTTGATATAGTCCTGCTCTGGTGAGTAGACCGTCATCGTGGCAGGCAGATTGTAGAATCGAGTCAGCAGGTCAGCAAGCCCTGAGTTTGCCGTCGCCTTCTTCATCTCGTCCCATGTCGATTTTGTAAAAAGAGTTTTCGGATCTTGCATTTGCTCAGGTGGTGTAGCCTTGGCGGCAAGTTGTTTCTCGAGCTCAAAAATCGCTTCTGCACGTTCGGAGAGACGGTCTTTCTCGCCGGTATAGCTTAGCACTTGTTCAATGTAAGAACGGTAAGCCTTTTGAACATTCTTCATAGATGAATCGTCGGAATAATAGATCGAGGAACCTAGACCAAGCGAGGAGCCTGCGAA
Organism: Paenibacillus cellulosilyticus; assembly: GCF_003182255.1. Lineage (GTDB taxonomy): Bacteria > Bacillota > Bacilli > Paenibacillales > Paenibacillaceae > Paenibacillus_T > Paenibacillus_T cellulosilyticus. The sequence continues at coordinate 3,017 of NZ_QGTQ01000022.1, forward strand.
CAGCATGGCGTACTTGGATCGGTCGCCCATCGTGTCCTCCAACGGCTGGAAAGCGATGAACGGAACGAAGTTGAACCGATCCCAATACTTATCGGATAGTGCTCTTAAGCCTGCGACGTCTTTGACAGCGTATAGCTCGTCCAAATAAGGACGGAGCTTATCGATACCGTTCTCACGTGCATCTACATCCGTATACAAATCATAGAATTCAGCCGCTCTCCACTCAGAGGACCCTTTCACGGCCTTATCTTTATTATCGAGCAGTTGATCCATAATTTCGGAGCGGGTGTCGTCCAGCTTCTTGGTGACATCCACGAAGGTTCCAGCCATTGGATAGCCAGGGTAGATCACCGGATCTGCGAGGTATTTGCGGTTCGTGTACAGATAGAAGTCGTCTTTCAGTCCGACTTGTTTGACCCCGTAAGGGTTATTCGCCGCAGCTTGTGCCACGTATGAGAGGGTTGCTACAAAGCTGTTTGCTTGCTCAACGGTAACATTGTGAGTAGAGAGGCCCAAGTCGTCCAATAGTCCGAAATCGTCCAACGCTGCATAATAAGGTGCAGCCCATACTGGAACGTCCGCAAGGCTATCGCTGGCTTCGATGCCTTTCCATGAAAGAATATTACACGCAATAACGGCTAATTCGGGTCCTGTTACGATTGCATTAGGCTGAAACTTGTTTCCGCCCTTACCCTTCATATAGCCGACCGTTACAGCAATTGCGATAGCTTTGGCATTCGGATCGCTGGATGGTACGTCAGAGAATGTTTGTTGCGGGTTGTCTACTGTGATTTGGAACGTCTCATTGATCAATGCTGCCAGCTGTCCTCTTGTAATGAGTGTGTCGTTGGCTGCATATGCCTGAGAGAGTCCAATGCTGAACGCTAGTACGAGCGCTAGCAAGCCTGCGATAGAGCGTCTAATTGATTTCACAAATGAACCTCCTAGTTAATTTTTACCAGTCATATTGTAGCATAGATAGATTTATAAGGTAGATAAAGAAGTGATAAAGAAGTGATAAAGAAAGGCTCCCCGTTACCAGTGTAGGCTCCAGAAGCCATCCCGGCTTCACATAATGTTCATAAATGGTCAACACCGCTCTAAACCCTTGTAACGAATAACGCTTGAATGACCTCTAAGGATGGCTCCGGCTGCATAGGTGTATCCTCCATACCGGACAATGGCGAAATATAACGATATTTCCGAGAAAAATGGGGCACTCTCCTTTCTCAGCAACTGGAGATTGGAGGGAGGTTTAAGGTAATAATCGCAGCGCCGATAACCCTGATAGTCGGCCCGCACTAAGCTCGTGGACCTATCTTCCAAATTATTTCATTGACAACCATTTCTATTGGCTTTATAGTGACGTTGATAATCATTATCAACAACTTCAAAAATATAAATAAGGGAAGGTCATGTCACAATGAATACCAAACGTAACATCTCTTTCAGAACGCTCTTTATTCTCTCGATCGTACTAATCATCGCGCTTGCGGGCTGCTCGAGCAGCAGCAAATCCGATTCGACGACAGAGCCGGCTAAGACGAGTGATACGGCAAGCACGGACGCGACAACGACGGAAGGTTCTACGACTGAACAGGCTGACGCTGAAGTGCAGTACCCAATCACGATCAAGCATGCGTTTGGCGAGACGGTTATCGAGAAGAAGCCTGAACGTGTTGCTACGATTTCATGGGCGAACCATGACGTTGCGCTCGCACTCGGCGTCGTGCCTGTAGGTTTCTCGGCGGCGAACTACGGCGTTGAGGACGGAAGCGGAATGCTGCCATGGACGGCTGCGAAGCTGAAAGAGCTCGGCGCAGATACGCCAAACATTTTCCAAGATACGGACGGACTTGATTACGAGAAGATCTCGGATGCGCAGCCAGATGTCATCCTCGCTGCATACTCGGGTATCACGAAAGAAGAGTATGAGACGCTTAGCCAAATCGCACCAGTTATCGCTTATCAATCGCAGCCTTGGGTAACGTCCTGGCGTGAGCAGGTTGAATTCAACTCTAAGGGCATGGGTATGGAAAAGGAAGGCCAGCAGCTCATTAAAGATACGGAGAAGCTGATTGCTGATAAAGCAGCTGAGCATCCGAGCATCAAAGGCAAGAAAGCCGTATTTGCTTACATCTCGCCGCAAGATTTGTCTTCCGTTTCGATCTATACACCTGGTGATCCACGCGGTGAGTTCCTTGAAGAGATCGGCATGGTGTTCCCGGACAGCGTTAAGAATCTCGTTAAAGAAGATTCCGGCTTCTATCTCCAATTGAGCGCTGAGAATGCGGACGTTCTGAATGATGCAGATATCATCGTAAGCTATGCGGATGATGCTGTGCTGAAGACGCTGCAAGCGGATCCTGTATTCGGCAAAATTCCAGCAATCAAACGCGGCTCTGTCGTATTCATTAAAGACGGCACGCCGCTCGCGGCAGCAGGCAACCCGAACCCGCTCTCGATCGCATACACGATTGACGAATACCTGGGTCTGATCGACGCAGCTGTAGCCAAAATCAATGGCTAGTACAACGACTTCAACCAACAGACAGGTAAGCCTGCATATACCGAAGCATTTTACGAAAGTGCTGGTGATCTGCATCATCCTGCTTGCGCTATGTGTGCTTGCTTCTCTCGTGTTCGGATCTCGTGTGGTGCGGTGGAATGATCTGATTGACGGGTTGTTCCACCCGGACGCCGATTCCTTCGAGGCGAGTGTCGTACATAAGCGGATTTCGCGGACAGTCTTCGGACTGTTCTGCGGAGCAGCGCTTGGCGTATCCGGATCGCTTATGCAGGCGGTTACTCGAAACCCGATCGCAGACCCTAGTATTCTAGGTGTCAATACAGGGGCATCGCTGTTTGTTGTTTGTGGGATTGCGTTCTTGAACATTAACACCGCCGGCCAATATATTTGGCTGGCATTGGTCGGTGCGATGCTCACCGCAATATTCGTATACGGAATCGGCTCTATGGGACGTGGCGGCGCCACGCCCCTTAAGCTTGTATTAGCAGGAGCCGCCACAAGCGCTGCCCTATCTTCACTTGTTAGTGCAATTATGATCCCGCGATCTTTCGTCATGGATAAATTCCGATTCTGGCAAGTAGGCAGCGTCGGAGCAGGGAATTGGGATGTCATTGGAACGTTCGCGCCGTTTCTGATCGTCGGCATTATACTGGCGTTTGTTACTGCCCCGGCATTGAATGCGCTGGCTCTCGGGGATGAAGTTGCGACGGGGCTAGGCGTTCGTACGGGAACGCTCCGATTGATTGCTGCGGTTGCAGGCGTCCTATTATGCGGCGCGGTGACGGCGCTGGCTGGTCCAATCGGCTTTATCGGACTGCTCGCTACGCACGTTATGCGTTTAGTGCTGGGGTCTGATCTACGTTACGTTATCCCGATGTCAGCCCTTTCCGGGGCGATCGTGTTGACTCTATCGGATGTAATCGGCAGAGTTGTCGGCAGCCCTGGCGAGCTTGAAGTTGGTGTTGTTACCGCATTCGTCGGTGCTCCGATTCTGATTCTAATAGCGATGAAAGCGAAAGTGCGTTCATTATGACAACTAATACGATTGCTTACATTATGGCAGGAAGACGTGTGCGCCAACGTCGGTGGATTATGGTTACGAGCATACTGGCCGTTCTATCCGTCGCGTTGTGCTGTGCCATGCTGATGCTGGGGAACACGATCTATCCTGTCCAAGACGTTCTTCGTGCGCTCGCCGGAGAGAAGATTAAAGGCGTCTCCTTCGCCGTGAACACGATACGGTTGCCGAGAATGCTGGCAGGTTTGCTGGCTGGATTCGCTTTCGGCATCGCCGGCCATACGTTTCAGACGATGCTGCGCAACCCGCTGGCGAACCCGAATGTAATCGGCATTACATCGGGCTCAGGCGCGGCGGCGGTATTCTGTATTACGATGATCCATGCTAGCGATACGGTCGTTTCGATCGCTTCGGTTGCTGCCGGTCTTGTGACGACCATCATTATTTATTTGCTCTCCAACAATGGCAGAACGTTCTCGATCGGTCGATTGATTCTGATCGGTATCGGGATACAGGCTATGCTGGATTCGGTTATTTCGTATTTGATGTTAAAAAGCGCGCAATACGATCTCCCAGCCGTGATGAGATGGCTCAGCGGCAGTCTCAACAACTCGAAGATGAATGAGCTTCCGCCGCTTGTTGTGACGATTGTTATATTTGCTCCAATCATCATTTTGCTGGGCAAACATTTAAGCATATTGGAGCTTGGCGAGCAGTCCGCAACCTCGCTTGGTGTGAACGCGAACAAGACGCGCGTCGCGCTTATTGTGAGCGCGGTCATTATGATCTCCATTGCTACTTCGATTACGGGTCCAATTGCTTTCGTTGCATTTCTTGCGGGTCCGATTGCCAAACGATTAGTAGGAGCGGGCTTCTCGGGTGCCATTCCTGCTGGTCTGGTCGGCGTTATTCTCGTATTGGCATCAGATCTTATCGGACAATTTGCTTTTGAGACTCGATTCCCTGTCGGCATCATAACGGGCATACTCGGAGCACCGTACTTGATCTACTTGCTAATTCGGATGAATCGGAAGGGAGACTTATAATGAAGGCGACACATACGTTTCAAGCGGAGCAGACTATTTCGGGCTACGAGAACAAGACGATTGTTCAGGGCATCAGCTTGTCGATCCCAAGCAACAAAATAAGCGTCATCATCGGGGCGAACGCCTGCGGCAAGTCGACGCTGCTGAAGACGCTGGCAAGACTTATTAAGCCAACTTCGGGCAGCATTACGCTCGATGGCAAGCAGATCGACAAAATCCCGCCGAAGCAGCTGGCTCGCGTGCTCGGATTGCTGCCGCAGTCTCCGATCGTTCCGGAAGGCATTTCGGTCGCGGACTTGGTTGGCCGCGGACGGTTTCCGCACCAAACGCTGTTCAGCGGCTGGTCGAAGAAGGACTACGAGGCTGTCGCCGAAGCGATGGAGATCATGAAGATTACGGAGCTGGCGAATCAGAATATTGATGAACTGTCGGGCGGTCAGCGTCAGCGGGTCTGGATTGCGATGGCGCTGGCGCAGCAAACCGATATTTTGTTCCTCGACGAACCAACAACGTTCCTCGATATTACGTATCAGGTCGAGATACTCGATCTGCTCACGGATCTTAACCGCAAGCATGGAACGACCATCGTTATGGTGCTTCATGATATCAACCTGTCGTCGCGTTATGCCGATCATATCTTCGCGCTGCGCCAGGGCAAGCTTGTAGCTGAAGGAGCACCATCCGAGGTTATCACGAGCGAATTAGTGAAAGATATCTTCGGCATGGACAGCGCCGTCATTCAAGATCCGGTGTCCGGTACGCCATTGATCGTGCCGATCGGACGGCATCATGTGAAGCCAGTCACGCCTGCGAATCCTGCAGCTCCTGCGACCCCTACGGCTCCAGTGGATTCTACAGTGCCTGCAAAACCAGCAGATCCTGTACTTACTTTTTAACTTGCACTTTACGTAACCTCCTCAAGTGTCTGCTCATGCGACCTGCATGCAGTGGCGCTTGGGGAGTTTTTCTTTATAGCTGTCTCTTAATCGTAATCTCCTATGATCCTCTCAATCATTTCTATTTGCTCCATTACCCTCTATAATATTTATTTGGAAAAATAGGGAACTATCCCCGAGCTGATTCGTCTACTTGTCGAGGTGAATGTGTTGTCTTTCGAATATTTGGAGCATGTGCAAGCCGGGCTCGATCGATCCGCGGTGCTGGACGAGCTGATGAAAACCTATGGACGAGACGTCTGGAACTATGCCTTATTCCTGACTCGGAACCGCGAGCTCGCAGACGATATCACGCAGGACGCGTTCGTCAAAGTATATGAGAAGCTGTATTCCTACCGGGGCGAGTCGTCTGTCCGGACATGGCTGCTCGCGATTACGCGGAATACGGCGCTTGATGCGATGCGTTCGTCATGGTTCAAGCGGGTAATGCTTCTCCCGCAGCGTCTGCTTACGGCGGATTCGGTGCCATCGGCCGAGAGAGAGGCGCTCGATCGTGAATTGGTTCATGATACGTGGTCGGTCGTGCTCGACCTGCCTGCCAAGCTCCGAGAGGTGCTGCTGCTCTCTGCCCATCATGGTCTGCAAATGAAAGAAATTGCGCAGCTGCTCGGCGTGTCCGAAGGGACCGTAAAGTCGAGGTTGTTCCGCGCGCGCGAGCAAGCAAGCCGAAAGTTCAAGCAGCGTGAGGCGTCGGCCGAATACGGCGAGGAGGAATGGACATGAGCGCTCAGTATCCGGAGCAGTGGGAGAAGCAGCTGGCGGGGCAGCCCATGCGCAATGACGGATTCACCTCAGACATTGGACGCAAAGTGAGGGAACGAATCCGAATGGGCGAACAAAGGAATAAATCACGGGGGCGGTTACGCACGGCTGCGGCACTTACGGCAATTGCCGTGATGCTGGCCGGCGGCTGGCTGTTTAGAGAAAATATCGGTTCCATGCTGAATCAGAAACCAGAAGGGATGGAAGGGGTTCCGGCTGCGCTGCAGAACGACGTGTTGGCGGATCAGGACACGACACTTAGAGTAATGGTTGGTGAGTATGACAATTTCGTCAACAGCCAATATGCAAGGCCATTCCTGCTGCATCATCCGACGGTCAGCATAGAGACGTCGTTGATGCCTCAGGAGAAAGATGTCTTGGAATGGGTGGATAAAGAGAATCCGGATGTACTTCGGCTTAGTCTGCAGCAGTATTATGAGCTGGCGAAGGCAGGGAAGCTCAAGCCGCTAGATACGCTAATTAAAAATGATGACGTCGACGTGGATGCGATGTACGAGCCGGTCATCGATATTTTGCGCGAATACGGAGGGGGTCAGATGTATGGCTTGTCGCCAGTCTTCCAGACGGACGCTGTGTTCGTCAATAAGGAGCTGTTCGAGAAGAATGGCATTCCGCTGCCTCATGCGGGCATGACATGGGACGAACTGCTGGATACGGCGGCGAGATTCCAGGGGACGGGTACGGCAGGGCTCGTATCCTCTTCATTTGGCGACAATCCAAGCTCATTGGTTAACAAGATCGCTCAAGCAACAGGATTGCAGACAGACACGCAGGATGGCAAGCAGGTAACGATCGATTCTCAAGCTTGGGCCGATTTGTGGACGAAGATTACGCACGGCTATAAGGACGGCTGGATTTATCGGGATAAGGAAGCGGACAAGAAGTCGAAGGTGGAATCGTTCACGGCATCGGACCCGTTCCTGAAAGGAAATGCGGCGATGGTTGTGACCAGCGGGTATTACGTATCGCAAATCCAGTCTGCGTGGGGAGATGACCAGAAGTGGATCACTATACCGGTTCCAGGCAATCAGATGTCCTCCTTCTATTTGCAGGAGATTTATGCGGTATCCTCGACGACCAGCAACGACAAAGCGGCTTGGGAAATGGTTAAGTTCATGACTGGCTCTGAATTCGCTAAGCGATTGATCGGTACGGGAATGTCTCAGACCCCGATCCGCCAGTCGGATGCACAGCAGAAGTACAGCGAGGAACAAGTAGCTGCCTTCTATCAGAGCAAGCTTGAATTGCCGCAGGATTGGCAGAACGCAGCGGAAGGCTCCCCGATCAGCAATACGCTTGTAGGCTATGCCTACCAATACAGCGAACCGCTGCTGGAGGAAGTCATTGCAGGTACGCTTACGGTTGACCAGGCGCTTGCTCAGTTGAAGGAGCAGCTGGAGCAGCGTGCGCAGCAGGATGCGCTGGCTGCGAAGAAGGAGAAATCGTAATGCGGCGGGGCGCAATAGCGGCATTGGTCGGATTGTTGTTGCTTCTGCTTGTGCTGGCAGGGTGCTCGGACGGACAAGAGCAGGCGAAGGAACCGGATGTGCTGAAGGTGGCCGATATCGATGAGAATAATTTCTATTCCATGTATGGGGACTACCTGAATGCCGCCTATCCGAATACACGAATCGAATTTATTTCGGCTAAGGATGCTTCGGATTGGAAGGTATCGTTCGAGGAACGCGCGAAACGTTGGAAGCAGCTCGTCCAGATCGAGCAGCCAGATCTTATTGTCCTGCGGGATGATGAAATTTATCAATCGCTCGCTGACGAAGGCTTGTTGACGGATTTGTCTCCCTATATGCAATCGTCGGGTATAACGGAGCAGATCCATCCTGGCGTTCTGGAACTGATGAAGCAGAACAGAGACGGTTTGCCTTACGGGATGGCGACCATATTTACAGCCACGAAGCTGTATTATAACGAGGATCTATTCCGCGAGTATGGCATTGATCTGCCTCGTGACGGGATGACATGGGAAGAGCTGCTTCAGCTAGCCTATCGATTTACAGCGGCGTCTACTTCTTCAGATGCTCCAGTCGGTTACTATCAGTCCTATTCGGGACCGATGGAGCTTGCCTCGTATATTGGGAGTACAGAAGGTTTGTCGATGTACCGATTGAACGCCGGAAAGGTGACGCTCGACACAACGGCTTGGCAGCAAGTGTTTCATACCGTGTTGTCGCATTACAAGGACGGCACATTCCGTTCGTTCACGCCAGAAGGCAAAATAAGTACCGACGGAACGACGTATTACGATCAGGAGGCTTCCCTATCGGCGGATTGGTTCAGCAAAGGCCGAGCAGCCATGACGATTGGATCTTATGGGTCGTTCCGCAATGTGAAGTTCAAGCTGGGTTCCGTGAATCCGCCGGTCGACGCTTCGACGCGTTCTCGCAGCGCTGACTTTTATGCGAATCATAAGCTGGCGATCCGTGCGGGCTCATCGGAGGTACGGGCGGCTTGGGGCTTCATTCAATTCATGGTCAGCGACTATGTGGCGAAAGTATCCGCACAGCAGGCGAATGATATTGGCGTGCCGAGTCGTATGTCTTACGGGCAGTTTGCGAATAACGAAGGCGCGGCGGGATTGTATAAACAGATGCCGGCCATCACGCCTCCGGATGATCGATCAGGTGTGGATACATCGTTTTATGAAGGATTCTACAGTATGCTGAAGCAGGAGATCAGCGACGTGCTGGCGGACAAGCAAACGGAAGAAGGCATGCTGAAGCGGATGCAGGAGCAGGGCCAGAAGCTGCTGGATGCTGCGAAAGCGAATGCAGGGAGTAAGGGGCAGAAGGGATGACTTGGACAAGAATGGTGATGGCTCGGTATCGACTGCTGCTATTATCGTTGTGCACAGCTATCGGTCTTATGGGGCTTACAGGCTGTGCGGACGATGACAACAGTTCTGCTGCAGTGAAGCAGGTTTTGAAGGTGCTGGATAGCAATGAATGGAGCTTCAACACGAACTACGGCGACTATGTGAATGCAGCTTTCCCGAATGTCGAGGTTCAAGTCATTCCATCGAGCAGTGCGATGGATTACAAGCTGTCATCTGCTGAGCGCTTGAAGCGTATGAAGGCATTGATCGAGAGCGAGCAGCCGGACTTGATCATGCTGAGCGATGATTCGATGTATACGGCGCTGGCGGATGAAGGATTGTTAGGTGACCTGTCTTTCTATTTGGCACAAAATAAGGAGCTGGAACAGCACATCCATCCCGGTATTTTGGAGCAGATGAGGTACAACCGAGACGGGGCGCTCTATGCGCTGACACCCGATCTTCAAGCTCAATTGTTGTTCTACAATGCAGATTTGTTCAATCGGCTCGGCATCGAGCCTCCGCATGACGGGATGACTTGGGCTGAAATATTGCAGCTGGCCCAACGCGTTACGCAGTCCAGCAGCTCGCTGGATGAGCGTGCGATTGGCTTTCTTCCGGTGTTTCCTGGCCCTAGCGGATTGGCCAGCTCCATTGGAATCACGGAACAACTTGGGCTTTATCCTTATCGAGCGGCAAGCGGAACGATGACTGTGAATATGCCCGCATGGCAGCGTGTGTATCAAACAGCTGTTGAAGCCTATCGGAATGGAACGTTCGCGTTGAATGATGCAGTAGGAGATGATGGCAGTCAACTGCTTGCCTCCACCGGTGATAGCGGACAGACCGATCTATTCACAGAAGGGCGTGCCGGGATGGTGGTCGGCAATTATTTTGCCTATCAAGATGTGCCATTCAAGCTTGGTGCCGTGGGACCTCCTGTCGACGAGGCTACGCGTACACGAAGCTTCAGCGTATACCCCGGGTTCACCATGAGCATTCGTGCAGGCTCGTCAATGGCACAGCTAAGCTGGGATGTTATTGCCTTCATCATGGGCGATTACGTGGCAAAGGTGAGGTCGGGCTTAGCGGGTAGCTACGACAAAGCTGCGATTCCAAGCAACATGACCTACGCGGAGTATGCGAAAGACCCGATCATTAAATCGATCTATCAGCAGATGCCGTCCCACTTCCCGTCTGACAACGGAACGATCCTAGGTTCAGCCTATGGGGAGATGGCAGATATGCTCAGTCGGGAGGTTGACGCTGCGGTGTCGAACAAGCAAACCTTCGACCAAATGATTGAGCGAATGCAGAAGCAGGGTCAGGAGATATTGGATCGAGAGCTTAAGAAGCAATAATGATGTCATCGTCTGGCCGATCTGTGTAAAAGCCTAAATCCGTTGATTTTTGTACCTAGTATGCCAGCCGCATTGTGCTACAATAGCCATGAAAGTGCAACCTCTACATCGATGATAAAGGAGCGGTTGATCATGGCGATACATAAAGGGACAGCAGTAGTAACTGGGGCTGGACGAGGACTTGGCTTTGGATTGGCGAAAGGCTTGCTCGATCAAGGTTGGCGCGTGATTGCTGGTGTGCATGGACAAGTTCCAGAGGAATTAAAGCAGTTGGAGGAGCAGGCAACAGGACGCCTGCTCATTATAGATGATTTGGATATTGGCAGCGATGATAGCGTAAGAGCAGCGGCTGCTCAGGCTTCTGGCTGGACGGATCATATTGATCTTATCGTTAACAACGCTGGCATTCTAGGTGATATTGATAAACAGCTGCCGGATGAGCTTGATTTTGACGAGATGCAGCAGGTTCTCAATGTGAACACGCTGGGACCGCTGCGCGTGACCCAAATGTTCGGCAAGCTGCTGCTTCGCTCGGCGCGTCCGATCGTTGCGAATATCTCGTCGGAGGCGGGAAGCGTTGGCGCTTGCGGTCGAGATAGCTGGTACGGCTATTGCATGTCGAAGGCGGCAGTAAACATGCAGTCGGCGCTCGTTCACAACCAACTGAAGCCGCTGGGCGGAAGAGTTCTTGTGCTGCATCCGGGCTGGGTGCAGAGCTACATGCATGGCGAACTGAATACAACCGCACGGCTGACGATTGAACAATCGGCTGCGAATGTGCTTGGCGCTATCATGAACGAGTCCGACTGGCCCGACGTTGACGGCAAACCGCCATATATCGATACCGAATATGGAACGCGTCTGCCATGGTAAAGGGGACGGCAGTTCTCATCGGTGACGTCGATGCCCCCTACCATCCGCTGAATGCTGTGGAACAAGAAGTTGCAGCAATTCTCGCAGCAAGCTTTAACGTAGAGTCCGTTGTGGACTATGGTGAATGGCTGGCTGGGGAATCTCTGGACGCGGATGTCATCATTTCGTATGCAGACCGCTGGACGGAGAAGCTCGCGGAAGAACCAGCAGATGGTTTGCTGGCGTATGTCTGGGAGGGAGGCGGCTTGGTGTCGCTCCACTGCGGCATTTCGCTAGCCAATCACGAGCGCTTGCTGCCGTTGTTTGGCGCGAGGTTTACGGGACATCCGCCGTTTCAACCATTGAAGTTCGCCCCTTCAGTAGAAGGAGCAGGAGAGGCGGAGGAGGCGGTTGCAGCGGAGGGCGCTAACCGTTTCACAGCGCTGCTTGCTGCTATTGAGCCTTTCGAGCTGGACGAAGAGCCATATCGTTACGAGTTCGCTGATGCGCCTAACGGTGATCGCGAGGTACTGCTTCAATATGAGCATGAAGGCACGTTGTATCCGGCTGTCTGGACACAATCATACGGTCTCGGCCGAATTATCAACGTCATGCCTGGCCACACCGTCGAATCGCTTCGCCATCCAGCCGTGCAACGGCTGCTCTTAGCGGCAACGAAGTGGGCGGCGAGAGGGCAATCATAGTATTAAATGATTACGAGACATAGAGTAGAGCAAAAAGCCGTCTTTCCAGCCACTGATCGGGCTAGGAAAAACGGCTTTTCTTGAATGTAAAACCGATCAATCTCTTGGATAATCAAGACTCATGATGTCCATGAAGGGTACTTTCACGAGCTCCTGCGACGTCTGAACATGCACTTTGCCCGTACGAGAATCGAGATGAACAATTTTGCCCCGTAATGGAGCCTCCCAAGCCCAAATCGTCAAAAGAATCGTTGATTCCTCATGGAAAGCTTCTGTTATCTGATTGCCGATCTCTTCTAACACAAACTCGTCTCTTGTAGGTCGTTTGGGGACCTTTGATTTTGCCATGCAAGCAATCCTCCTAGAACATATAAGCCTTAGCAGCTTTTAGCTGGCTGGTATATCGATTCGTTTTCACTATTTCACTAATGATACATTATTTTTACCTTTTCTGTCCTTAGATTGGACCACTATTGTGAACTCAAATTTATGGAATAAGGCGACGGGGACGGTATCCAGCCGCGTACTGGATCTACTCGTTGCGAAGTATGCCGAGGTGATCGGACAGAGGGTGCAGTTATTCGGGCTTAATCAATTAGAACTAGAAGAATACAGACTCTATGAATAATGCTTGTTGGCCTTGTATGAGGAGATCGTTAGTTGTCTGTTTGCTATGTTTTCCATTCGGAACTTCGTTTACTGCCTAAACAAACTGGAAAGGTTATGATACAATCAGACTATCAATGCAGTAAAGGATGTCAAGATATGGTGAAATCACAGCAGACCGGCGATCAAACAATGATTAAAAAGATAAATACAGCGATTGTTTTCGACTCTGTCCTGAAGAACGGACCGCTGTCCCGCGCCCAAATATCGGAGCGTTCGGGCCTGAATAAAGCGACAGTATCCAGTCTCGTACTCGATTTAATCGATGCGAAGCTTGTCGAGGAGATCGGGCAAGGCGAGTCCAATGGCGGACGCAAGCCCGTAATGCTGCTATTCAACGCACAAGCGGGATATGCCATCGGCATTGATCTCGGAGTTAACTATATACGTGGCGTACTGACAGACCTGCTTGGCCATGTAATAGAAGAACGTGAGTGGTCGATGAAACGGCCAGACTTAACATCGGGCTTGAAGCAGCTGACCGAATGCATCGACAAGCTGATCGCACTCGCGCCCGAGAGCCCGTATGGGATTGTCGGGATCGGAATCGGCGTACCGGGTATTGTGGATGACAAAGGTACGATTCTGTTCGCACCGAACCTGGAGTGGGGCCGCGTCGATCTTCAGCAATATGTGGAGGACAAGTTCCGGGTGCCCGTCACAATCGACAACGAAGCGAATGCAGGGGCACAAGGGGAGCAGAAGTACGGAGCAGGGCGCGGCATCGCACATCAGATTTATGTCAGTGTCGGCATCGGTATCGGCACGGGCATTATTTTGCACAAGGAGCTGTACAAGGGGGCATCCGGCTTCTCCGGCGAGCTTGGCCATCTCTCGATCGAGTATAATGGCAAGCCATGCCGCTGCGGCAATCAGGGATGCTGGGAGCTTTACGCTTCGGAAAATGCCCTGCTGGAACAGGCTGGCAAGCAGGGGCTGCCAGAGGAACTGGACGAGCTCATCGCCAGCGCAGAGGCGGGCGATGAGCGCACGCTTGCGCTGTTCCGCTCGATCGGCAGCTATCTGGGAGCGGGCATTGCGAACATCGTCAACGTCTTCAACCCGGACGTCGTCATTATCGGCAATCGCATGAGCAAAGCAAGCCGCTGGCTCGAAGAAGCCGTTCAAGAAGCAGTCGACATGCGTACCTTGTCCTACCACCGCGAACGGATGCGCATCCTGTTCGCCGATCTGCAAGACCGCTCCGCCGTCCGCGGCGCAGCCTACTACGCCATCAACACCTTCCTCGGCAAAGTCAGGAACGTGGGGTAGAGGTAGAGAAGAATATGAGGGCTGTCCCAAAAGTCATTAAACTTTTGGGACAGCCCCTTTGTTTTCTAATTGTGCAATGAATCCGACCGACGATGAACGACCTAACAGTTGCCACAGCGCCTATATCGTCCAATTCTTATCGATTTCGCGTCTAACGGTTGCCCGAGAGCCTATTGCGACGGTAATAAATTGCTTTCCTTCATCGGGGAGTAAATAAGCACCGTTGCAACCGCTAACCCCTGAAAGGTACGGTTTTTCTCATAATTAGCGCTGCTACAACCGTTTAGTGTTTGGTGGCCACCGCCGTCGAGTGATCAGGGACCTTTTGCACCTTTACATGCATTTTGTATGAGATACAACACATCTATTGAGCAGAGGCGAACAAGCCATTTCCATTGTACGAATTGCAATCGAGGTTCGACTGCCGACGTGCGACCGAACACCGTGCGCCGAAAGACGCGCGTGGTGCGCATAAGTGCCTAGACCACTGAAAACTCCCCACAATAACTGTAACCCTCTGGGCACGCGACTCCAAGCGCGCAGCAGCTTCCTTGCGCAACAGTCCCGCCACCATCAACCCTCCTGGGGGCCAGGGTTAAGGTTTCCGCAAGGAAACCATATCGGAAGCTTACGCTTAGCTCCATGGGGGCCTCCTAGCAGGGAGGAATAGGTTGGTTGAAACCTATAGGAGCGCGGCGGGTGGAATCTTCGCGCATGCTTCGCAAGACACGAAGCCATAATACGCAAGGGTGCGAGCAAAACACGAAAAAACTTTAAAAAAACTTAGTTTGTTTAATAGACAAACCAAGTTCTGAAATGGTATGCTGTCGTTAGACACAAGCAATAACGCTTTCAACAATCAAACGCATGGCAATCATGCATCTTACATTTTGAAGGAGGATTACGTTAACGATGTCCTATTTCGCTAACATTCCAACAATTAAGTTCGAGGGCAAAGGCTCCGACAATGCACTTGCATTCAAACATTACAATCCATCCGAAGTTGTATTCGGCAAAACGATGGAAGAGCACCTGCGTTATGCAGTAGCATACTGGCACACTTTCACTGCAGACGGCACGGATCCATTCGGCGCTGGTACGGCAGTACGTGCATGGGATAGCCTGAGCGCTCTTGATAAAGCTAAAGCTCGCGTTGAAGCAAACTTCGAGTTCATGGATAAGCTGAACCTTCCTTACTACTGCTTCCATGACCGCGATATCGCTCCTGAAGGCGCTACGCTGCAAGAAACGAACAAAAACCTCGACATCATCGTTGCTATGCTGAAAGACGGCCAAAAAGCTTCCGGCAGAAAACTGCTCTGGAACACGCAAAACATGTTCACGAACCCACGCTTCGTTCATGGCGCTGGCACGGCAGTTAACGCTGACGTATACGCATACGCTGCAGCACAAGTGAAGAAAGGCCTTGAAGTAGGTAAAGAGCTCGGCGCTGAAAACTATGTATTCTGGGGCGGCCGCGAAGGTTACGAAACGCTTCTGAACACGGACATGAAGCTTGAGCTGGACAACCTCGCTCGCCTGTACCACATGTCGATCGCTTACGCGAAAGAAATCGGCTTCGACGCACAATTCCTGATCGAGCCTAAGCCGAAAGAGCCTACTAAACACCAATACGACTTCGACGCTGCAACGACGATTTCGTTCCTGCAAAACTACGGTCTGAAAGAGCACTTCAAGCTGAACCTTGAAGCGAACCATGCAACACTGGCTGGCCACACGTTCGAGCACGAGATCCGCGTAGCTGCAATCAACGGCATGCTCGGCTCGCTCGACGCGAACCAAGGCGACATGCTCCTCGGCTGGGATACGGACGAGTTCCCTACGGACCTGTACTCGACGACGCTTACGATGTATGAAGTACTCAAAGCTGGCGGCCTGGGCCGTGGCGGCGTAAACTTCGACGCGAAAGTTCGCCGTGGTTCGTTCGAAGTGGAAGACCTCTTCCTCGCTCACATCGCAGGTATGGACAGCTTCGCTTGGGGCCTGAAAGCAGCTGCGAAACTGATCGAGAACAAGGTTCTCGACAGCGTAGTAGAAGACCGCTATGCAAGCTTCAAATCCGGCATCGGCGCTGACATCGTTTCCGGCAAAGCAACGCTTGCTTCCCTGGAGCAATATGCGCTGCAAAACAACCCAATCGTTAACAAGTCGGGCCGTCAAGAGCGTCTCCGCCTGCTGCTTAGCGAAGTAATCTTCAGCGTTTAATAACAAGCGACTTATCGCTTCATCAAATAGGCAAGTTCAAAAAAGTCAGCATAAGTGCTGGCTTTTTTGAACGAGAAAATACTTAACGCAAAAGGGAGAATAATGGACGATGAGTTATGTAATTGGTATCGACCTCGGAACAAGCGCTGTTAAAGCGCTCCTGATCGACAAGGAAGGCGTCGTGCGCGGCGAGGCTTCCCGCGCATACCCACTGTTCCACGAGCATTCCGGCTGGAGCGAGCAAAAGCCGGATGACTGGGTGGAAGCAACAATCGAAGCGTTGAAGGAGCTGTCCGGTACAGCTGGCATCAACGCGGCAGACATCGAAGGCATGAGCTTCTCCGGTCAAATGCACGGACTCGTGCTGCTGGACGGCGAAGGCAAACCGGTTCGCAACGCGATTCTATGGAACGACACGCGTACGACGGCACAATGCCGCGAGATCGAGCGCACGCTTGGCGACAAGCTGCTCGGCATTACGCGCAATCCGGCGCTGGAAGGCTTCACGCTTCCTAAGATCCTCTGGGTTCGTCAATACGAGCCGCAAGCATTCGAGCAAGCGAAGCTGTTCCTGCTGCCGAAAGACTATGTTCGCTACTGCCTGACGGGCGAGCTGCACATGGACTACTCCGACGCCGCAGGTACGCTGCTGCTGGACGTTGCGGGCAAAGAGTGGAGCGGCGATGTATTGGCTGCATTCGGTCTTCCGGCATCGTTCTGCCCAGCGCTCGTAGATTCGCATGGTCTTGTAGGCACACTGCTGCCAGCAGTTGCTGAGCGTGCGGGTCTGCAGGCTTCGGTCAAAGTATTCGCAGGCGGCGCGGACAACGCATGCGGCGCAATCGGCGCTGGCATTTTGTCCGAAGGCTTGACGCTGTCTTCGATCGGTACGTCCGGTGTTATTCTGAACTACGAGAACGACAAGGACGCTGACTTCGCAGGCAAGGTTCACTTCTTCAACCATGGTAAGGAAAATGCATTCTACGCAATGGGCGTTACGCTTGCAGCTGGCTACAGCTTGAGCTGGTTCAAGAACACGTTCGCAGCGGGCGAATCGTTCAACCAGATGCTTGAAGGCGTTGGCGATGTGAAGCCGGGCGCAGGCGGACTGCTGTTCACGCCTTACCTCGTCGGCGAACGTACGCCGCATGCGGACCCGAGCATTCGCGCGAGCTTCATCGGCGTAGACGGTTCGCATACGCGCATTGATTTTGCACGCGCGGTAATGGAAGGCATCACGTTCTCGCTGAACGAATCCGTTGATCTGTTCCGTAAAGCTGGCAAGAAGATCGAGACGGTAATCTCGATCGGCGGCGGCGCGCAAAACCCAGTATGGCTGCAAATGCAAGCCGACATCTTCAACGCGACGGTCGTTGCGCTTGAGAACGAGCAAGGACCTGGCCTTGGCGCAGCTATGCTCGCAGCGTATGGCTGCGGCTGGTTCCCAAGCCTCGACGCATGCGCAGACCAATTCGTGAAGCGCGGCGCATCTTATGAGCCGAACGCCGAAGCGGTTGAGACGTATGCAGGCCTGTTCCGTATCTACCAGCAAGTGTACGAGCAAACGCGCGGCCTGAACGAAGCGCTCGCTGCTTACCGCAACTAGTCGATATAACGAAAAACGCCTCCTGGTCATCGCGACGAGGAGGCGTTTTTGTTTTATAAACGATGCTATCTCATAGCTGACAATGGACTAAAAGCCGCCGTAGCTGACATGGTACGCTCCCCAGATCGCTTCAGGAACGACACCCAACTGGCTCGCGATCAATTCAGCAGTCATCCGTTTCGGCTTTTTGATCTTACCGTTGCGGATCTTCGAGATCGTCGTCAGTGAAATATGCGTAGAACGTGCGAGCTCCGTAACGGAGATGTTCTTCGCGGTCATCAGCAGTCTCAGCTTCGCAGAAGAGTCGACGTCCGTATGCAACGGCTCCATCTGCAGCATCACAACCGCATGGCTTCGTACCGAGCCGTTCCAGCGTTGGAACGACATGAAGATCGCACGGGCCAGATACGCTTCATCATCATGGACGAGGCTGAAGGAGCATGGCTGCGGCGTGCGGTTCGCAGAAGCATAATCCAGCGAACGCTTCACATGGCGGCGATCATTGATACTGACATATTGGTGAAACTGTTGATTCAGAAAAGCCGACTGCTCATGCCGCACGGGCGTTACATAGCTGCTCACCCATTGAATGGCATGGTCCCTCGTTAGAATAGCTGCGCCAACCGCTTTCTCCTCACGAATGATAGAGTCGATCCAGCGTTGTTCCGTTACGTCGTGGAACACGACAGCATAACGCTTCAGCTGTGTATCGGATTGTCCAATTCGCAGCACTTCTAGTCGAACCTCGAACATGATGCCGTTGCGTGAACGGAATTTGCAGTAAAAGGGCGAAGCGGAAGATACCGATTGAGACAACCCCTCAAGCCGCTCGAACGGATTACTGACCTGCTCCAACTCAATAAGCTGTGACGGAGTGGTGCCAAGCAGACTGTCCTTGCGATAACCGCTCCATTCACAGAATGCATCGTTCATATCCGTAATGCGGATCAAATCCATCGAAGCGTCAACAATGAGGATTGAATCAGGACTAAACGTAAACACATCGTACATGTATAGGCACCTCTCAAACGTCAGAATATTTGACTTGAAACCGATTAGAATTTAGATATTACCATTGTATCATGAACGATGTCATGGAACATGACATATGTGTATAATTTTTTGTAACATTCTACGTAGGGGAATCAATCGTTTACCTGAATGACATGTCCAACAATACAAATTTCGTTTAAAAATGGGTGTCGTTGGGAAGTGTAACGGTGTGTGAATTAGCTAATGAATGCGGAGCGTATGCTTCCGAAGTAAGTTTTTGTTTGTGGGAAGTGTATGCAATGAGGTAGCACAAAAACTTTAAGGAGCAAATCGAATGGATAGAACGGAAGGTTCGGCAATTTTGTTCCAGTTCGCTGATAGTGGCAGTGCAGAAGATGCGAGCGCGACGCTGCGCGAGTTAGGATACGACCCGGTTGTACATGAAGGGGGCAAGCTGCATATTCATATGGATGGCAGCGATCTAACCTCTGCGCTTGAGATTGCTATGTCGCATGGCGGGGAACTCTTGGACCAACAGCCGTTAGACCCACTAGCCGTGACGGGGCTTGCCTATGGTATGGACAGCATCCCGATTCCCGCTCATACCGTGAACGAGGATTGGACGGACACCTATACTTCAGGCACGGGTGATGACATTGTCGACGAGGACGCGGGATTGAACAATCGCGATGAGGACGGGGAGGAGCTCATGAGCTTCCATCCGGATGATGGCTCGTATAACTTCATGTCGGGGGACGTGCACACATAAGGAGTTCTACCCACCCAAACCCTCCCTGCAAGGGAGGGCCCCGGGGGTTAAGCATATGCTTCCGATGTGGTTTCCTTACGGAAACCTTTACCCCTGGACCCCGGAAGGGGTCGAAGAAGCGGCGGGAGGCGGATGGGAGTTACTGCGTGCTGCGAGTCGTGTGCCCCTCTGGGGCACAACTTTTGTTCGAGCGTTACAACCATTGCGAAATACAAATGGCGACAATATGGTGCCTGTTGGGCACTGGATTGTCGCCATTTGTTCGTGCGTTTACGTCTATAAGGTTTCAGCCGCGCTTTTGCCTGCGGAGTAGCCTGTGGAGAAGGCTGCGGTGATGTTGTAGCCGCCGGTGTAGCCGTGAATATCCAGCACTTCGCCGCAGAAATAGAGGCCGCTTGTCATCTTCGATTCCATCGTCTTCGGGTCGATTTCTTTCAAGTGGACGCCGCCGCCGGTGACGAATGCTTCTTCGATCGAGCGCGTGCCGTATGCGCGCAGCGGGAATGCTTTGACCAAGCGGGCGAACTCGAGCCAGCCCTGCTTCGGGATGTTGTCGTAAGTCAACTGCTCGTTCAGCTCCGACTTCGCGAGGAGGAGCGGAATCATTTTTTCCGGCAAGCAGCCGTGCAGTACGTTCTTGATTGCTTTCTTCGATTCGGAAGCGGCAAGCTTAAGGGTTTCGTTGTAGATTTCGTCCGCCGTCTGATCGGGCAGCAGGTCGATCGTTAATATAATGTTGCCGACGGCGAACTGTTTGAGCGCCTTTACGACGAATTGACTGCAGCGCAGCGCGATGGGGCCCGACACGCCGAAGTGAGTGAAAATCATATCGCCCCGGTGCTCGATAATACGCTTGCCCTTCGGGTTCCATACCGATAGTGTGACGTCGCGAAGCGAAACGCCTTGCAGCTCCTTCGAGACGATGAACGGCTCGTTCGAGACAATCGGCACTTCCGTTGGGAATAGCTCCGTAATCGTGTGTCCGCCTTGCTCGGCCCATGCGTAACCGTCGCCGGTTGAGCCTGTGTGCGGAACCGATTTGCCGCCAGATGCGACAATAACAGCTTTAGCGGCTATCCGCTCGCCGGAGCGCAGCCGTACACCTGCAGCAGCGCCATTCTCATACAGCACATCTGCAACGGGTGCGTTGACCCGAATCGTCACACCTTGTTTGACGACTTGATTGACGAGCGCATCGACAACCGTCTTTGCCTTATCCGTAACCGGGAACATCCGTCCGTTGTCTTCTTCCTTCAAACGAATACCGAGGCGTTCAAAGAACGCGATGATATCCTTATTGCCGAAGCTGGCTAGAGCGCTGTATAGAAAACGCCCGTTGCCGGGAATGTGCTTAATCAGCTCATCCATATCTTTATTGTTCGTGACGTTGCAGCGGCCGCCGCCGGATATACCGAGCTTGCGTCCTAGCTTGTCTCCTTTGTCGAGCAGCAGCACCTTCGCACCTTGCTCGCTGGCCGCAATCGCAGCCATCAATCCGGCAGATCCGCCGCCGATAATAATAATGTCAAACTTCATGTACTTAAGCCTCCGTGTCGTCCCATCTATGCCCTTCATTGTAAACGGAATGCTTCCTGTTAGCAAAACCTTGCTCTGCTAAACCCGCATTCTGCATAGCTTCTTAATGAGGAATGGATAAATCGCTTGCAATTCAGATACGATCGTGCTGAACTACTATTAAGATTACGGAAAATGTGGAGGCTGGCGCAATGACTCACTCGCCGATTTCGAATAAATCAAATAGCGGGCAACCGCGCGAGCTGCCGCTCACAAGTCCAGTCGATGGGCTAAAGCTGTTTGCAGCGGAATGGCCGACATCTAAGCCGCCTGTCGGCGTCATCTGCCTTGTGCATGGCATGGGCGAACATCATGGACGTCAAGACGCGATTGTGCGTCCATTGAATGAAGCAGGATTCACAGTGTTCGTCTATGATCAGCGGGGACATGGGCGTTCTGGGGGCAAACGCGGACATGCGTCATCGATTACGCATTTGACGCATGATACCGAGGCTGTATTGGCAGAAGCGCGGCGCCGCTATCCTGAATTGCCGCTGTTCTTGTATGGACATAGCATGGGCGGCAATGTTGCCGTCAATTATGCGCTTCGTCATGAGTCGGGGCTTGCAGGGCTCGTGCTGTCGAGCCCGTGGCTGCGGCTGGCTTTCACACCGCCGAAGTGGAAGGTGACGATTGGACGGGCGATTGGGCGGATATGGCCGACCTTTACCCAATCAGCAGGTCTTGCTTCAGGATCTTTGTATCGGCCGGGTCACCCGAACCCAGCACCGCCGCGTGACGAGTGGTCGCATGGGAACATTACAGCTGCCATGTTTGTGTCGATGACAGATAGCGGTGAGTGGGCGATTCGAGAAGCTTCGCGGTTGCACATTCCGCTGCTGCTGGTACATGGAACGGCAGATCGGATTACGTCCTTTGAAGCCAGCCAAGAGCTGATGGAGCATGTCAATCGAGAAAGCAGTACGTTCATGCCGATTGAAGGCGGCTACCATGAGCTGTATCATGACCCAGAAGGTCCTGATACGATGGAGCGCATTACAGCATGGCTGCTGGAGCAGGCTCATCTTTGCACATGAAAAATTTTCATCTCGCAAGAGCAGAAATTCAAACCGATTTCTGCTTTTTTTCGTATCTAGCTTTCGATACGCTGTGGCAATCTTTAACAGTCTATGTATAGTAAAAATAAGCAATTTGTGTTTTAATTTGTGATAATAGAGCGAATAGGCAGCAAAAGCGGAGTAAAGCTCCTTGTACGGGAGAGAGTAGGAGACCGGAACCATGATGTGGAAAACGATGCTTCTGCAAATATTCATTTCCATTCTTCCAGCTGTTGCCTACCAAATGTGGCGGGATCGCCCGAATCATCACCCGAAGGCTAGAGAGATACTGATCGGTGCAGTGAGCGGTATTTCGATGGTTCTGTGCATGCTGCTATCTCATCACTCGGATTTCGGCTATCAATTCGATGCACGATTAATTCCCTATGTTGTTGGGTCGCTCTACGGCGGCTACTGGAGCATGGGGGCGTTAACGATCATTTACATTATCTCCCGTCTGCCTCTGCTGGACACAAGCAACCAGTGGATTTCATACGGGCTATTGTTGTTTATTTTTTGTCCACTTCTCATGATGTCGATTCGACCCTTCCAGCTTGCGAAGCGAGCGGACAAGTTGAAAATTGGCGCGACGCTTGTCACGGTGCTGCAGCTGTTCTTCAGTACGACAATGATGATTAATGTGCAGCTAAGTGCGCCAGAGTCGCTGCAATCGACGGAGCTGCTGCTTATTGGCATGGCGTCGATGTCATATTTGGTTGTATGGTGTTCCATTCTTATTATCGAGAACATGCGCGAGCACGAGCTGCTGCATCGCCAATTCCGAAGGATGTCGGATAAGTACCGTGCGGAGGTTCAGAAGCTTCAGCAGTTTATTGATGAGACGACGCTTGGCGTCGTCTTAGTTGATACTGAGGGGCGAATTACGCATCTGAACGAGGTTTCGCTGCAGCAGCTGCCGAGCCCAGACAAGAAACGCAGTGTTATTGAAATGAAGGGGCGGCTGTTCACCGAGCTGTTTGATCCTGTACGCGATTGGCAGTGTATCTCCATGCTGAACAAGGCACTGGGAGGTGAACGAAGCTCATTGGAGCTCGTTGAAACCGAAGGTCAAGTGTTGGTGAAGACGGCATTCGCGATACGGGACAATGAATTGGTCGGCCTAGCCTCCATTACAGGTGCAGCCATTATTATGCACGACATCACGGAGCTTCGTAAGCTGCGGGACGAGCTTGGGCGAATGGATAGGCTGAGCCTCGTCGGTCAGATGGCAGCGAGCATCACGCATGAAATTCGTAATCCTATGGCGGTTATTCGCGGCTTTGTACAGCTGATGAAGGAGCGTACGGGTGAGAAACAACATGAATATTTCCGCATTATTATGGATGAGCTTGATCGTGCGAACATGATCATTAATGACTTTCTTTCGCTGGCCCAGAACCGGATGATCGACAAGGCGTTCGCTTCCTTGAACGATATCGTAACGGAGATAATGCCGCTCATTCAGGCGGATTCTAACTTGCGCGGCTTACATGTGCATTGGAACCCACAGCCAGATTTGCCTGAGCTGCGGCTCAATGATAAAGAGATGAAGCAGCTTATACTGAACTTAGCCCGCAACGGACTTGAGGCGATGAAGGACGGCGGAAGCCTGATACTGTCAACGCGATCCTATCCGGGTAAGGTTGAGCTCCGTGTGAAGGACACGGGGATCGGCATTACGCAGGAGCAGATGGATAAGCTGTTCGAACCGTTTTTTACGACCAAATCAAGCGGTACCGGCCTCGGCCTGCCTGTCTGCTTAAGTATTGTCGAGAAGCATCACGCCCGCATTGATGTGGAGTCTAGAATCGGCGAAGGCACGACTTTCATCGTTACTTTTTCCATCGAGGAAAGCTTATCGGAGGTAGCTGCGGGGGCTGGTTATGCGGTGTCTTCTGTCGGATAAAAGTGTTCCTCCACGTGCATAATAGTGCACGGAAGGAGGATGATGACAAATGAGCAATAAAGCGAACAAACAAGGCGCTTCCGCACCAGCACAGCGGGGCTCTGCATCGAATAAAGCAGCGGAAGAGCCAGGCTTCGACAAGAAGCTAGATGGACCGAACCGGCCATCGACCTAAGATTGAGTGATATGATGCGTTATATAGGAAGCAGCGATAATGATCGGTATGAGTATGAAGCAGCTGCGGATTCGCTGAGGGATGATCCAGAGCTCGATCCGTACGAAATTAACTTCTTGCCCGCTTACCGCAGCGGGCGTGGACCGAGAGGCGCTTTCGTCAATCGGTACGGGGTCATCATTGGCGACCATATGTATGCTTCAACCCAATCGCCGCTGGAGCAGTGGTCGACGGAGACGGATCCCGCGATTATGTCTGGCGATGAGTGGGTGCACCCGTATAAGGATATTGGATTCCTCACATCGGACAACCGTGCGATCTTTGAGGAAGGCCGTGAGCCGCAGACGGGAGGCGGCATGTTCCAGCATCCTGACAAAGATGTTGGTTATGCGGTCGATGAGCCAAGTTCGTGAAGCAGCCCTGCCGCGGGGATCGGACCGTGCATTCAGGGGTTGGATGATGCTAGACAAAAGTCTCGGAGGCCGTATATCGAGGATGCTCTGAGAGGGTGGCAGCCGGGTGAAAACTCGGCTGCTTTTGCTTTACATTCATTTTCCATGAGGTTTATAATAATTATAATCATGTAACAATGAGGCTATTATGATGATTGAAAGGTGAGTGAAGAACATGTCAATGTCCTTCGAACGATATATGCTGGATATGATTCAACCTATGCGCGACGATTTGACGCGCGTCGGCATTACGGAGCTCCGTACGCCGGAAGAAGTGCAAGAAAGCTTCGACAACGCAAAAGGTACGACGCTTGTAGTCGTTAACTCCGTATGCGGATGCGCAGCGGGCCAATGCCGTCCAGGCGTTGCAGAAGCACTCCAATTTGATGTAGTGCCGGATAACCTGTACACGGTATTTGCAGGTCAAGACAAAGAAGCTACAGCGAAGGCGCGCGAATATTTCGCACCATACCCGCCATCGTCCCCTTCGATCGCATTGATGAAAGACGGCGAGCTCGTACACTTCATCGAGCGCCATCAGATCGAGAACCGGTCTGCAGCTGATATCGCAGCGGATCTGACTAATGCATTCGACCGCTTCTGCCGGTAATTTGATCATGATGTCAGGAAGGAAGTAAGAACGATGAGCTTGCAGCGCGAAATTATTGAACGGTTCGGCGTTCAGCCGACGATTGACGTCGATGCGGAAATTCGCAAACGGGTCGATTTTCTGAAGGAGTATGTACGCAAGTCGGGCACGACTGGTTTGCTTATCGCCATTAGCGGCGGTATCGATAGTGCTGTTGCGACGGGTCTGTGCAAGCAGGCTACAGATGAGCTGTCTGCTGAGACGGGCAAAGAGTTCATCACGCTCGGCGTATTCCAGCCGTATAACGAGCAGGTCGACATCTCCGACAGCTATGCAACAGCAGACGCATTCAACCTGACGCATCGGGTGGAGACGGATATCGGCGAGACGGTCGATGAGATCGCGCTTGAAGTAGAGCATAGCTTGAAGGGAATCGGCATTAGCCGTCACCTGAGCCGCGGCGGCAAAGGCAACGTGAAGGCACGGACGCGTATGGTTATGCAATATGCAATCGCGTTCGATCTGAATCTCCTCGTCGTTGGTACGGATCATGCATCCGAAGCGCTTACCGGCTTCTATACGAAGTGGGGCGACGGTGCCGTTGATATTACGCCGCTCAGCTCGCTCAACAAACGTCAAGTACGTCAAGTGGCTGCACGTCTAGGCGTGCCGCAAAGCGTACTTGATAAAGCGCCTACCGCAGGTCTGTGGGAAGGCCAAACGGACGAGAATGAGCTTGGCATCACGTACGAAGATAACAGCAACTATCTCGAGGGCAAGGAGATTGCTCCGGAAGCCCGCGAGAAGATCGAGAAGCAATATTTGCGTACAGAGCATAAACGCTCGCCTATTCCAGGCATCTAGAACGATGCATCGAAGAGGGAGAAAGCCGGGTGACGGCCGCGCAGCAGCGCGGCGGCACCCGGTTTTTAGTTTTTCTACCCACCTAAATCCTCCCTGCTAGGGAGGACCCCAGGGGGCTCCCGCCCCCTGGACCCCGGAAGGGGGCGTTGGCGGGATAGAGGTGCGATTAAGCTGCTGCGTGCTTGGGGTCGCGTGCCCCTGGGGGCATAGCTTCTGTTCGAGCATGTTTTAGTCGAATGAGGGACGGAGACGGGGCAATTTTATTGCGTGCAGGGAGAGTTGTACCCCTTTTTGGATTTTTACTAGAGTGTCAGTTGAACGGGAGGAAGCTTGCTTGATTATCGGGATTGGGCATGACATTGCCGATATCGATCGGGTGGCGGCGATTCTGGAGAAGCGTGCGGGAGCCAAATTCATCGAGAAGGTGCTTGCGGGAACGGAGCGGGAGAGGGCTGCGGAATTGGCGGGCAGAAGGCTCGCTGAGTTCGTTGCGGGACGGTTCGCTGCGAAGGAGGCGGTCGTGAAGGCGCTTGGCTGCGGGATCGGTGCTATCGCAGGACTGCATGATGTTGTGATTGGGCGAGACGAGTTGGGCAAGCCTGAAGTGCTGCTGTCAGCAGCAACCCGACGCAAGCTAGGCTGGGAGGACGACCATGCTGGAAGCAAGGTCACTCGTCGCGTGCATGTCACGATCACCCATGATCGAGGGATTGCTTCCGCATTCGCAATCGTCGAGCAGCTCGGATGAGGAGGGAGCCGCGCGTACTATAGTATAGCGGCTGCACCATTTGCCCATAGTAGGAATAGATTGCAATATTCGTATACTACGATTGCAAAGGGCGGATGGCGATGAATCAGCGTTGGGCGGCGAGCAATAGAAGATTTAAGACGGGTGCAAGCGTGTTGTATGACGGCTTGTATACCGATAGCTGGGGCGGGCGGCTGCTATTGTTCCGCGGTGATCGGTTTCCAAGTCATCCCGAAGCGGGGCCGACGACATGGACATTTGCTAGATTTGGGAACCGCCTACGTACTGGTGCGTATGAGGAGTAAGCACGATAGCCGGGTCTTTGCGGAAGAAAGCCGGACAGCATGATGCTGTTCGGCTTCTTTTGGCTTGTCACATAAGCGTGTGTTGGTTCTGGTTTTCTTATTGCTGCTTGGAAAGCCAGTCTGCTAACGCATTAATCTCGTCTGCGTTCAGCTTGCTGGCGAAGGCAGGCATGATGTCGCCGCCGTTCGTAATTTCCTGTACAATCTGCTCTTTTGTCATTCGGCTGCCAACGGTGCGCAGATCGCTGTCTGGGCCGACCTTTCCGCTTAGGTCCGTGGCATGACAGCTAATGCAGCGGGCGTTGTAGAGCGCGACCGTTTCCTTCGGACCATCCAGCGTGGACGATGATTTCGAGCTGCCGCAGGCGGCTAGCGCCAGTAGTGCGAAGATGGCAGTCAGCAGCTTCAGCGATATGGTGGTGGATTTATGGCGGGTCGTCCATTTTGTCATAGCTAGACCTCGTTTCATGCAATCTTTACCTATTAGTATATCATAGCGTTTTTTAACTTCTCATCGCAGTGGAGTCTCTTTATAATTGGGAAGAAGAGCTTGTTGCATAGTACGGCATAATGAATCTAACAATGGGAGTTTTCGAATATTGGCATACGACGATTTGTTGCTGCGCAGGTTGAATCAGATCGAAGTCGAGCATGCTTTAAGCGGCATCTCACGCAAAGAGCCAGGTTGGACGCATGATGCGAAGAACTCGGACCTGACCAGATTATTTTATCCGGTCAACGGGAAGGGATGGCTTCGAATTGAACAAAAAAAGTTCGTAATGGAGCCCGGTTATCTCTATTTGCTGCCAGGGGCTGTGGATTTGGCCTATGGAACAGAGGATGAAGAGCTGGTCTTCTATTGGACGCATTTCAAAATGAATATCGGCGGCTATCAGCTGCTGACGGAGCTCGACATTCCGTTCGTCGTAGCTGCGCCAGACACGAATGAGGCACCCGATTATTATGAAAAGTTGATTGAGCTGCAGCTTGCGGATACGCTGCTCCAGAGTTGGCGTACGAAGGCTGTGCTGCTGGAGTTGATGGCCTGCTTCCTCGAAGGAGCGGGGCTTGAGCAGGCATTCATGGACAAGCGTGACAAGCTTGACCCATTCCGAGAGTCGCTCGCTTACATTGAGGAGCATCTATCGGAGAGCATATCGATTGAACAGCTGGCTTCGATTGAGTGCATGCATCCTAATTATTTTACAACGATATTCAAGAGCGTGGTTGGCTCATCGCCTGTTAACTATATGAATGAACGACGTTTAGAGCTCGCGAGAACGATGCTATCGGAGACGACGCTGAACGTAGCGGACATCGCAAGCAGGGTCGGGATGCAAAATCATTATTTGTCCCGCATGTTCAAGCAGCAGTATGGCATTACACCTCGACGTTATCGGGAGCTGTCGCAATCAATCGATGGTACGATGCATCCGAATCCGCAGCAGCAGGCTCGGGTCGAGTTGGCAGCAGAGGCAGAAGTGGAAGCGGGGCAAGGAGTGGACAAAAATGAGCAGCATTGATCAACAGCAGGAGATGACGCAAGCGGAGACGGCTGCGTTTTTCGGACGGGAGCTGCTAGGCTGGTATGACGTCGTGAAGCGGAAGCTGCCTTGGCGAATCAATCGGGACCCGTATCGCGTTTGGGTGTCCGAGATTATGCTGCAGCAGACGCGTGTCGATACGGTAATTCCGTATTATGAGCGGTTCATGCAGCGTTTTCCGACGGTGCAGGCGCTCGCGGAGGCGCCGGAAGAGGATGTATTGAAGCATTGGGAAGGGCTTGGCTATTATTCTCGTGCACGCAATTTGCAGGCTGGCGCCCGCGAGGTGGTTGAGCGTTATCGCGGAATCGTACCGGATGACGCTGCCTCGGTAGCATCGCTCAAAGGTGTCGGACCCTATACGGCGGGCGCGATCATGAGCATCGCCTTCAATCGCCCAGAGCCGGCAGTTGACGGTAACGTGATGCGCGTGCTCTCGCGTTTCTGGCTGCTGGAGGACGATATTGCGAAGCCAGCGACGCGAGTGAAGATCGAGAAGCTGGCTCGCTCGATCATCCCAGAGGGCCGAGCGGGTGATTTCAACCAAGCGCTGATGGAACTTGGCGCGCTCGTCTGTACGCCGAAGTCGCCGGGTTGTCTCACTTGCCCGGTGATGGAGCACTGTGCGGGCAGATTGGCGGGACGTGAGGCCGAGCTGCCGATCAAGACGAAAGCGAAGCCGCCGCGTCCGGAATGGCGGCTTGGCGTTGTCGTTGAGGGCAGCGGCGAGCATGCTGGACGCGTGCTCGTTAGACAGCGGCCAGACACGGGGCTGCTTGCCCGCATGTGGGAGCTGCCGCATGTGCTCGTGCCGAAGGATGCGGAGAAGCGGCTGCGGAGCGGCAGTAAAGGAGCAGGCGGCAAGGAAGAAGCTGCGAGCGAGCAGGAGCAAGCATCGCTTGCGGATCAGCTGGCGCGTATGCTTCACGAGGAAGCCGGGCTGCTCATTCGTCCGCTTCGACATTGGACGAAAGCGGAGCATGTGTTCAGTCACATCCATTGGCATATGGATGTGTTCGAAGCAGATATGCCGTCGCACGTGTCGGAGGCAAGCAGTGCGGCGCCATCTGATTCGGGCAGCGCTGAGCTGGGGCTAGTGGCGGAAACGAATGGTTCATACGCTGGCGGTGGCGGGGAACTGCCAGCGGGCTACGCGTGGATCGGGCCTGAAGCGATGGACACGCTTGCTTTTCCAAACTTGTTCTTGAAGCTGCTGCAGCAGCATTGGGGGATTAAAGGAAGGGGATAGAAGGAATGAGCGAACTTCTCGATATGCTTCACCAGCATAAGATCGTCGCGATTCTTCGCGGCATCGAGGCGCAGCATGCAGATCAGACTGCGCAGGCAATTATCGATGGCGGCGTGCGCTTGCTGGAAGTAACGATGAACACCGAAGGTGCAACGGCGATTATTAATCAATGGCGGACGAAATTCGGTGATGGCAAGGCTCGCATCGGTGCGGGTACGGTGCTTGACGTGGAGATGGCGCGCGAGGCGGTCGCGGCAGGCGCGCAGTTTATCATCTCGCCGAACCTCGATGAAGAGGTTATCGCGTATGGAGTGGAGCGTGGCATTTCGGTATGGCCGGGCTGCATGACGCCAACGGAAATTGTTCGTGCTTGGAAGGCTGGCGCCGAAGCGGTGAAGGTATTCCCGATGGCATCGCTGGGCGTGAAATATCTCGCAGAAATTCGTGCACCGCTGAACAACATTCCGATGCTGGCAACAGGCGGCGTCGATATCGACAACATTGGCGACTACTTCCGCGCCGGCGCTTGTGCCGTCGGCATGGGCAGCAAGCTCGTGAATCTCGATTGGATTCGCGCTGGCGAGTATGAACGCGTGACGGAGCGCGTTCGTCAGTTCGTTCAGGTGGCAGCGTCGTTGTAAGGGACGGCCGGATTTATGGTTGGGGATCGTAAGAAAGGAAAGAAGGTTGAGCAGATCGGCGAATTTTCGCTAATCGGCTCAACCTTTTTTTTCATGCGGGGAGACAAACGGAGATATCTCAATCGTGGCTAGATTCGAAGCGCGGCTTTATCCAGTTCGATCCGGAACCCTTTCACCAGCGTCTCGCCGTTGTACAGGTCCGTCTCATAGGCCCGCTCGAAGCCTAGATGCTCATATAACCGAACCGCTGCGCTCATCATGTCGGACGTGTGCAGGTTCAATCGATTGGCCCCCAGCGCGCGGGCGCGGCGGATCGATTCTTGAATGAGCAGCGTTGCAATGCCTTCTCCTCTTGCTTGAGGAGATACGGCTAAGTATCGGATGACTGGATTCGGTATGAACGGCTCCGGTCGGCCATAGGCCTCCTCCGAGGAAGCGAATAGCTGCACGCTGCCTACAATGACATCGTCCCGTACCGCTACAATTCTCGCTATTGGTGTTCCATCTGTGAATGACCCTTGAAGCGCCTCTTTATACGGCTCCCAGCGATCATCGGGGAGTACGTCCGCGTATTGGCCATACGCTTCAACTAGCAGTTGAACGAACGGCTCTTGGTCTTCTTCCCGTGCATCTCGTATTGTCACGCTGCTTTTGATGCTCATTAGGGTCACTCCTTTATTTGCTCAATTTATATTTATCATTTACTATATTCCATAATTCCGATTAATCCTATATGATAAAAATAAATTCGAACGATGAATAGAAAATGTCTATCGTTGAACGCCTGAGGGGGAAGCGTATGAATATTGAGAACATCGAAGCCTTTGTGTATGTGAATCACTACGGCAGCTTCAATAAGGCGGCTGAGGTGCTGTATTTGTCTCAGCCGTCCGTAACCGCACGAATCCAGACGCTGGAGCGCGAGCTGGATTGCCGACTCTTCGACCGTTTAGGGAAGCAGATTTTGCTGACGGAGAAGGGAAAGCAGTTCCTGCCTTATGCGCAGCAAATCCTTCAGACGATGCAGAAGGGGCGGCTCCATCTGCAGGAGCGCGGCTCGCGCCCGCACGAGCTGCGGATCGGGAGCACGGTGTCGGTATCGAATTATTTGATTCCCGACCTGCTGCCGAAGCTGAAGCAGCAGTATCCGCAGCTTTCGTTCAAGCTGACGACTGCGCCAACGGATGAGCTGGTCAAAAAGGTGCTGGACCGCGAGCTCGACATCGCTTTTGTCCGCAAGCTGGCTCATCCGTCGGTACAATCGTATCCATTCTATGAGGATCCGATTAAGTTATACGTGTATGAGGGGCATCCTTTTGCCGCAGTGGGCAAGGTGTCGATTCAAGAGATTCGCTACCAGTCGCTGCTGTTCTTCGAATGCGGTTCGCTGGATTGGCAGCGGCTGCACCGCGTGTTCGAGCAGCTCGAGCATTCGCCCGATATTTTGCTCCATGCCGACAATTCAGAGACTGCCAAGAAGCTCGTGATGCAAAAAGCAGGCATCTGCTTCCTGCCAGGTTTGTGCGTAAGAGAAGAAGTGAGCCAAGGCCGTCTCATTCCGATCGAGATCGAAGAGACGAAGGGCATCTCGCTTCAGACCAACCTGATCGCGCTCACCGGCGAGAACGAAGAGTTTATTGAGGCGCTGCTCCCGAAGAACAATGTGAGCTTCTACAGTATTTGAGGAGCAGGTACGCGAGATAGAGCACTTCTATATACACGAAACCCAGCACTTATCCTACAGCTGCGGCTGCGTGGCGCTTCCGATCCCCCGGTGTGCCGTGCAGCATGAATCTTATCGCAAACCATCCATCTTCGAATAACCATCCGAACAACCTCTCGTACAATCAATCGATCGATAGAGAAAGTCTATTAGCGCGAACGCACGGCAGATGATACATTAGTAACATCTTAATTCATACTAAATTTATAGGAATTATTTGAATCAAAATGGATTCAGACATTAGAGGGGTGAAAGCATGAGCGAACGGTTTCGGCAAGCAGGGGTCAAAGATGCAGAGAGGCTCCATGAAGTAATCTACGAGGCGTACTCGCTCATTCGGGAGCTGGGGCTGCACTGGCCGGCGGCGAATGCGGATGTAACGCAGATTCGGGACAACATCGAGCAGAACGAATGCTACGTACTGGAAGCGGACGACAAGATCGTTGCAACGATTACGTTGTCCAAAGGGGATGAAGTAAAAGCGGTCACGGAGTTCCCGTTCATCAAATGGTTCGCTGTTCACCCAGGTGAGCAGGGCAAAGGGTACGGAGACAAGCTGCTCACTTGGGTCGAGAACGCGATCATTCGCGACAAGGTGGGCGCTGCGGCGGTAACGCTCGGAACGGCAGAGAAGCACCCTTGGCTGCTGCCGATGTATCAACGCAGAGGATACGAGAGCATCCGAGCCTTCGATCCTGGCAACGGAGACGGCGTCATGCATCTGCTGCGCAAGGTTGTTGATTCAGCCGCATTCGCGCGCTCGCGGGAAGCAGCTGGCGAGGTCGGCGCCAGCTAAACATTTTATAACGAACAAAATTCGAACCACAGAAGCAATAAACCAATAAACCACTGAACCGTTGGAGGTCATGAAGATGAAGAAGATGAAAAAATCACTGCTTATTCCAGCAAGCTTAGCACTCGTATTGGTGGCTGCAGGCTGCGGCTCGTCAAATAAATCGGAGAGCACGTCGGCTGCGGTTTCAACTGACGCTGCAGCGTCCACTGGCAAAGTAACGAAGATCGTAGTCGGAACAGGCACGGGCTTCCCGCAAGTGTGCTTCTTGGATGAGAACGGCAAGCTGACGGGCTTCGACGTTGAGCTTGTACGCGAAGTTGATAAACGTCTGCCAGAGTACGAATTCGATCTGCAGACGATGGAATTCTCGAACCTGCTGCTCAGCCTCGAGACGAAGAAGATCGATTTTGTCGCACATGAGATGGAGAAAAACCCTGAGCGTGAGGAGAAGTATCTGTTCAACAGCGAGCCTTATGCACACTGGCGCAACAAAATCATCGTAGCGAAGGACAACAACGCGGTCAATTCGCTTGATGATCTAGTTGGCAAGAAGGTTCTAACTAGCGCAACGAGCGCAGAGGCGCAAATTCTTGAAAACTACAACAAAGACCATGACAAGAAGATCGATATCGTGTATTCGAGCGGAACAACGAACGATACGGTAGCCCAAATTACGTCCGGCCGCGTTGACGCGACGATCGGTGCAGACTTCACGCATAAGCTCATCGATCCGCAGAACAAGCTGAAGACGGTTGGCGATGGTTTGTCCGAGGCAGACATTCTGTTCGTCTTCCGCAAGGATGATCCAGATTCGAAGAAGCTGTCGGATGCGATTGACGGAGCACTGAAGGAAATTAAAGCGGACGGTACGCTTGGCAAGCTGAGTGAGCAGTGGCTCGGTGAGGACTTCACGTCGGATACGGCGAAGTAGACGCGCAGCAGAACGAATGTGAGGTGAGGGTGCAAGATGGAGTATGGCTTTGATTTCGCCTACGTGTTCAAATACGTACCTAAGCTGCTGAGCACCTTGGATCTGACGCTGCTGATTGTGGCGGGGGCCATTGCGACGGGGCTGATCATCGGCTTACTCGTGGCCCTCCCTCGATTGTACCATGTGCCGGTGCTTAAGCAGCTGTCGATGGTGTACGTATCGTTCTTCCGGGGAACGCCGGTACTGATTCAATTGTTCCTGTTCTACTACGGGTTGCCCGAGATATTAAAGCTGGTTTATATCGACGTCACGAGGGTGCCGGTGCTGTATTTCGTTATATTCACGCTGGGCCTGAACGCGGGGGCCTTCATCTCGGAAACGATTCGCGCGGCGGTCACCGCCGTCAATCGCGGACAGGTAGAGGCAGCCTACGCGGTCGGCATGACTGGCTACCAGGCGTTCACCCGCATTATTTTGCCGCAGGCGCTGGCGATTGCCGTGCCGGTATTCTCCAACCTCGTGATCGCGATGCTGAAGGAGACGTCGCTCGCCTTCACGCTTGGGGTCATGGAGATGACGGGCAAAGCGCAGTCGCTTGGGGCGTTGTCGCAGCATTTTCTCGAAACGTATATCTCGCTTGCCATTATCTATTTGATCATCAGCCTGTTGCTGGAACGTGTTCTGCTCTTGGCCGAGCGCCGGCTTCAGCGGCATATGCGCCGTGAGCAGGAGAAGAGGAGCTGGTTCGGTCTTCGCCGGGTTCCGCCTCTCAACCGCTTAACGCGTGAGCTGAATTTGGAGAAAAAGGAGGTGCCAAGTTATGAAGCTTGATCCTTCTTTTATCTGGACGGCGTTCGTTAAGCTGCTGTCGGCTATACCGGTCACGCTGGAGATTACTTTCGTATCCGTATTGTGCGGCCTCGTTATCGGATCGATTACGGCACTCGCGCGCATCTATCGCATTCCGGTGCTTGCGCAGCTGTCTTCGGGTTATGTCACGTTCATTCGCGGGACGCCGATGCTTACGCATTTGCTGCTCATTTATTTTAGTCTGCCGATGCTGGTTGACGGTCTATCTTCGCAGTTCGGGCTAGGCTGGAGCTCGGCTCGCATTCCGATGATCGCCTTCGCACTTGTGTCCTTCTCGATTACGGCGGGTGCCTATATGTCGGAGGTTGTTCGTTCGGGGTTGCTCGCTGTTGATCGCGGGCAGATGGAAGCGGCACTGTCTGTGGGGATGTCGACGCCGCAGGCGCTTCGCCGAATCGTGTTCCCGCAAGCGTTCGCAGCAAGCCTGCCGAACCTGTCCAACTCGCTGATCGGGATGCTGCATGGCTCGACGCTTGCTTTCACCGTATCGGTCGTTGATCTGAATGCCAAGGCGCAGATTGTCGCTTCAACGAACTGGAAGTTTTTCGAGGCTTATGTGGCGGCGGCGCTTATTTTCTGGGGATTGACGCTGCTCATCGAGCGGGCGACGAGCTTCATCGAACGCAAAATCAACGTGTACAACCGAGGAGGGGTAGCATGATCAAGCTGCGCGGTATTCGCAAATCATTTGGCCGGCAGGAGGTGCTTCAAGGCATTGACCTGACGGTGGAGAAGGGCGAGGTCGTCGCCATTCTCGGTCCAAGCGGCTCGGGCAAGACGACGCTGCTTCGCTGCATCAATTATCTCGAGAAGCCAAGTGACGGCACGATTCATATTAGCGATTTCACGCTCGACTGCAAGCATGCGGGCAAGAAGGAAGTTCATGCGCTGCGGCAGCGTTCCGCGATGGTGTTCCAGCAATATAATCTGTTCAACCATAAGACGGCGCTGGAGAACGTGATTGAAGGGCTTATCGTTGTCAAAAAGGTGAGCAAAGACGAGGCGCGTAAGCGCGGCATTCAACTGCTCGAGAAGGTTGGACTCGGCGCGAAGCTTGATGCTTATCCAAGCCAGCTGTCAGGTGGACAGCAGCAGCGTGTCGGCATTGCGCGTGCGCTTGCGCTCGAACCGGAAGTGATTTTGTTCGATGAGCCGACGTCCGCGCTCGACCCGGAGCTGGTAGGCGAGGTGCTCGCGGTCATTCGCCGCATTGCGAAGGAAGGCATCACGATGATTATCGTGACGCATGAGATGGCCTTCGCCCAAGATGTCGCTAACCATGTCGTGTTCATGGACGGCGGCGTCATTGTGGAGGAGGGCCCTCCAGCCGAGCTGTTCAGCAATCCGAAGGAAGAGCGGACGAAGCAGTTCCTGAAGCGGTACACGCCGGAGTTCAGCTATTCGATTTAACCTTGGGAGGGAATACGATGACGATTGCAATCAGTATATTGGATCAAAGCCCGGTCTACCCGGGAGAGACGTCCGAAGAAACTTTCGCCCATACGCTGGCACTGGTACAGAAGGCCGAGGAGCTTGGCTTCCGCCGCTTCTGGGTATCGGAGCATCATGATTCAGAATATGTAGCCGGTTCATCGCCGGAGGTACTTATCTCTTATTTGTTAGCCAAAACGAATCATATCCGTATCGGCTCTGGCGGCATTATGCTGCAGCACTACAGCCCGTACAAGGTGGCGGAAAACTTCCACGTCCTTGCTACGCTGGCGCCGGGACGCGTCGATCTTGGCGTTGGCCGGGCACCGGGCGGTCTGCCGCGAAGCACGCAGGCGCTGCAGAAGGGCGTGTCCGAGCCGCAGACGCTGACGGACAAAATCATTGAGCTGCAAGGCCATGTGGGCGGCGGGTTGAAGCTGGCTGAGGATCATCCGCTTGCTGGACTGAAGGCATCGCCGATTCCGGCGGTAGCGCCGGAACTGTACTTGCTCGGCGCATCGGATAGCAGTGCGGAGCTCGCCGCGAGCCTTGGTCTGCCTTATGTGTTCTCGATCTTCATCGGCGGCGACGAGCAGGCAGCGATTGCTTCGATCGTGAAATACCGCAATGCGTTCAATTACGAGCACGGCACACAGCCGCATGCGATTCTCGCGCTGTCGGCTATTGTGGCGGACACGGATCAAGAAGCAATCGACCTGATCCCGCCTAATAAGCTGGTAAAAGTGTACTTGGCCGATGGGCGCAAGGTGACGCTTGGCACTGTGGAGCAGGCGGAGAATTATGGCAAGCAATCGGGACAGCCTTACACGATTGAGGAGAAGGATGCGCAAGTTACTGCGGGATCTAAGGAAACTGTTCGCAGTAAGTTGATTGCCCTGCACGAGGCGGCAGGTGTAGAAGAGTTCATTATTACGACGAACATTGCGCCATTCGAGCAGCGGATTCGTTCCTATGAGCTGCTCAGTGAGGCATTCGCAGAAGTGAAGGCGTAGCATGAGGCGCTGCGACTGGGGGTGTAAGGATGAGTAACGAACAGGAGCTAGAGCTGGTAAGCGCAGCGTCGCTGGCGAGTAGTCTGAGCGATATTCGCAGGGAGCTGCATCGCTACCCAGAGCTGTCGAACGAGGAGTTCGAGACGACCGCTCGTATTCGGGGATGGCTTGAAGAAGCGGATATTCGCATCGCTCATTATTCGCTGCGTACCGGCATTGTTGCGGAAGTAGGCGGGCTGAATGGCGGTCCGATTATTGCGCTAAGAGCCGATATCGACGCATTGCCCATTCAGGAAGAGACGGGACTTCCGTTCGCTTCGACGATTCCTGGCGTGATGCATGCTTGCGGTCACGATTTCCACACGGCGGCCATCTTGGGCGCAGCGTATTTGCTGAAAGCGCGCGAGGCGGAGCTGCAGGGTACCGTTCGATTGCTGTTCCAGCCTGCTGAGGAGAAAGCGGTAGGTGCTCGCCGCGTAGTCGAGAGCGGCGCGCTGGAAGGAGTGAGCGCCGTCTTCGGCTTGCACAATAAGCCGGATCTGCCGGTCGGGACGATCGGCATTAAGGGCGGTCCAATCATGGCAGCTGCCGACGGCTTCGTCGTTGAGGTAGGGGGCAAAGGCTCGCATGCTGCTGTGCCCGAGGCAGGCAATGACCCAATCGTCACGGCCGCCCATATCGTGACGGCGCTGCAGTCGATCGTCAGCCGCAATGTGAGCGCGCTGGACAGCGCGGTTGTCAGCGTGACGAAGCTGCATAGCGGCACCGCATGGAACATTATCCCCGAGCGTGCGGTGCTGGACGGTACGATTCGCACGTTCGAGGAAGGCGTGCGCCGCCGCGTGCTGAAGCGGTTCGAGCAGGTCGTTGAAGGCGTCGCCGCGGCGTTCGAGACGAACGCATCTGTCCGCTGGATCGAAGGGCCGCCGCCGGTGCGCAATGATGAGGTATTGGCAGAGTTAGCTTGGAAGGAAGCAGAGGAACTGGGGTTAATTCCTGTTGTTCCGGTGCCTTCGCCTGCTGGCGAGGACTTCGCCGTGTATCAGCAGCATGTGCCGGGGCTGTTCGTGTTCCTCGGAACCGAAGGACCGCATGAATGGCATCATCCAGCATTCGATCTGGATGAGCGGGCGCTGCCGATTGCAGCTGACTTCTTCGCTGGTACGGCGGTTCGTGCGCTGAATCACTTCGCCGCTGAAGCTGCGAGCATTGCAGGTGCCGGGTCCGAAGAAGGAGCAGTACGAGGATGAGCGGTGCAGGGGCAGGGGCAGGGGATTAATCGTCTGACCTTCTGACTCGTTATCGCTTGTACGCTTCACGTTGGCATCGTCGATAAGCCATTCATATTTTGGAGGGGGAACTCTTATGAGCGAAGTGAACATTCAAGCGTATCTAGATACGCATTTGCAGCTGACCCAGGCAATTGCTGGGCTTAGCGAGGAAGAACTGAAATGGAAACAAACCGAAGCGAAGTGGAGCGTGACGGAAGTGCTCGCTCACCTCACCGATCATAATATCGTCGTATCGTTCCGCCTTCGCGACATTTTGGCCGATACACAGGCGCGGCTGCCAGCTTTTGATCAAGACCGTTGGGTGGCTGGACAGCATTCGAATGATGGCAATGTCGAAGACATTCTCGCTGTTTTCTGGTCGCTGGTTCAATACAATGGACTGCTGTTCGCGCGGCTGAGCGAGCAGGATTGGGATAAAGCTGGCGTTAATTTCAAAGGTGAGACGGTTCGCGTTCGCGATATCGTGCGCGGCTTCACGAATCATGTACAGCACCATTTGGCCCAAATCGAACGGATTCGTACGGCTTACCGTAATCGCGAGGCAGCAGCAGCTGCATCATCGGATGAGACGGAAGCTTCTGTAGGCTCTTCGTGCTCTGTTGCGCCGCCAGCTTCGGCGGGTTCTTCATGCTCCATTGCTCCAGCGTCTGCACAAGGAGGGAATGTGTAATGACTCAGCTCAAACAGTTGAAGCTGGGCGCTATGCTCCATGGCGTCGGCAGCAGCACGTCCTTGTGGCGGCATCCCGAGATTCAGTCGGATGCGAGCGTGAATTTCGAGCTGTACAAGTCATGGGTCGCGAAGGCGGAAGGC
The DNA here is from genome assembly GCF_003182255.1 of Paenibacillus cellulosilyticus. GTDB lineage: Bacteria > Bacillota > Bacilli > Paenibacillales > Paenibacillaceae > Paenibacillus_T > Paenibacillus_T cellulosilyticus. The sequence goes on from NZ_QGTQ01000022.1 coordinate 42,604, forward strand.
GGCAAATTCGATCTCGTCTTCATCGCCGATGGCTTGTACATTAACGAGAAGTCGATTCCGCACTTCCTGAATCGATTCGAGCCGCTGACGATTCTTAGTGCGCTCGCTGCGTCCAGCAAGCATATTGGACTGGTCGGCACATTGTCTACGTCCTATAGCGAGCCTTTCACGGTCGCTCGCCAGTTCGGCTCCCTCGACGTGATCAGCGGCGGACGCGCTGGCTGGAACATCGTCACCTCCCCGCTTGAAGGCTCCGCACTGAACTATGGCAAGAAAGAGCATCCGGACCATGCGAAGCGATACCGGATTGCGACGGAATATTTGGAGGTCACGCGTGGTCTGTGGGACTCTTGGGAAGACGACGCGTTCGTCCGCGACAAGGAGTCCGGCGTATTCTTCGATCCTGAGAAGCTGCATGAGCTGAATCATGAGGGTGAGTTCTTCTCGGTCAAAGGGCCGCTGAACATCGCTCGCTCGAAGCAGGGTCAGCCGGTAGTATTCCAAGCGGGCTCCTCTGAGGTAGGCAAGGACTATGCCGCGAAGCATGCGGACGCGATCTTCACGGGTCACGAGACGGTTGAGGACGCTGTCGCCTTCTACCAAGATGTGAAGCGACGCGCAGTTGGCTTCGGCCGCAACCCGGATAACGTACTCGTCTTCCCGGGCATCGGTCCGGTTATCGGCAGCACGGAGGAAGAGGCAGAGCGTAAATATCAAGAGGTTGTCGAGCTCGTCTCGCCTGCTAACGCGCTGCTCTATCTGGGTCGTTACTTCGAGCATCACGATTTCTCGCAGTATGACCTGGATGCGCCATTCCCTGACCTTGGTGATTTGGGGCGGAACAGCTTCCAGAGCACGACGGACCGTATCAAGGCGGTTGCGAAGGAGAAAGGACTGACGCTGCGTCAAGTCGCCTTGTCGGTTGCGACGCCTCGTCCGGCATTCCTTGGCACACCAGAGCAAGTAGCTGACAAAGTGCAGGAATGGTTCGAAGCAGGCGCCGCTGACGGATTCATGGTTGGCTCGTCCGTGCCGCACGGGCTGGAGGATTTCATCGAGCACGTCGTGCCGATCCTGCAAGCACGCGGCCTGTTCCGCACGGAGTATGAAAGCGACACGCTGCGCGGCAACTTAGGTCTGCCAATCCCTGCGAACCGGTATGTGAAGACGGAAGAGCGGGTGTGAGCTTGAGCTTGCGCGAGACGGTGGAGGTACTAAGGCAAGAAGAAGGTGAGGTGCTCCGCGGAATGCTTGGATACGCGGAGTCGCTGCACGAGGAGCTTGTCGAGATTCGACGTGACCTGCATCGTCACCCGGAGCTGCTATATGATACGGATCGGACGGCGGCAATCGTTGTGCATCTGTTGGAGGAGTGGGGGCTGCATGTCGTCTCTGGTGTCGGGCCGCATTTTGGCAAAGGTGTCGTAGGTATTCTGCGGGGCACGCTGCCTGGTGGCAGAACGACCGTATTGCGGGCGGACATGGATGCGCTGCCGATTGTCGAGCTGAATGACGTCGACTACCGTTCAGTCGTCGATGGAGTCATGCACGCCTGTGGGCATGATGCGCATACAGCAATGCTGCTCGGCGCTGCGAAGACGCTTGCTGCTCACCGAGATCACATTGCAGGAGAGTTTCGGTTTGTCTTACAGCCCGCTGAAGAAGGCGCGCTGCCTAGTCCGTTGGACGGGCGGCTGCTCTCGGGCGGGCGAGATATAATCGAAGCTGGCATTCTAGATGGGGTGGACCGCTGCTTCGCTCTGCACGTATGGCCGGAGCTCGCGGCTGGTACGATCGGCATCCATTCGCATTATGCGATGGCGGCCTCTTCCCATTTTCATGTGACGTTGAAGGGAAAGAACGGGCATCATAGCACGCCTCACCTCGCCGTCGACGCAATCCAAATGACCGCAGCTTACATTCAAGCGGTCAATGGACTGATGGCACACGGCGTGGATCCGACGGAATCGGCTGTACTCGCGTTCGGGACCGTTCAAGCCGGAACGGTTATTAATGCGATTGCGGAGCAGAGCGTGATTTCGGGTACGTTCCGTGCCTTCAGCAAAGAGACGGTTACCGCCATTACGGACGGACTGCATCGCCATGCGCAGGCAGTATCGCTGTCATACGGCGGCTCCTACGAGCTGGCGCTGCGCGAAGGCATTGCGGTTGTTAATGACGCAGACGCTGTGCAGGAGGTCATTCGCAGCGGCTCGGCAGTGCTTGGGCGTGGTAGCGTGCTGCAGTTGGAAAAGACGAGTCTCGCAGGCGAGGACTTCGGCTGGTACCTCGACCGAGTGCCGGGCGCGTTCGTTCTGCTGGGCTGCGGCAATGCCGAGCTGGGCATAACCGATGGGCTGCACCGCCCACGGTTCAATCTCGACGAATCCGTGCTTGCGCACGGGGTGAAGCTGCTTGTCCACCTCGCGGTGGAAGGCGGCAAAGGTTAGTAGGAAGCACCAACGAGAACGGCGTAATGCCGGGCCTCGTTGGTGTTTTTTTGTTGTGTGTGAAGGAGATCCTTCGTACGGGTAGCTGGTGTCTCTCACACGCTTATCTCATCTAGATAGAGGCGATAAATCGCCGCTAACAGAGAGGCGCCTGTCCGTCCGCCTGGATAGAGGCGATAAACCGCCGCTAAGAGTGAGGAGCGTGTCCGTCCGCCTGGATAGAGGCGATAAACCGCCCCTAAGAGAGAGGAGCTCGGCCTTCGTACGGGCAGCTGGTGTCTCTCACACGCTTATCTCATCTAGATAGAGGCGATAAATCGCCGCTAACAGGGAGGCGTCCGCTCATCCTCTCGGATAGAGGCGATAAATCGCCGCTAAGAGTGAGGAGCGTGTCCGTCCGCCTGGATAGAGGCGATAAACCGCCCCTAAGAGAGAGGAGCTCGGCCGTTCGCCCAGCTAGAGGCGATAAATCGCCCCTAACAGGGAGGCGTCTGTCCATCCGCCCGGATAGGGGCGAAAAAATGCCGCTAACAGGGGGGCGTCCGCTCATCCGCTCGGATAGAGGCGAAAAAACGCCTCAACAGAGCAAACCGATGGCGTGGGCTAGGATACATAATATGTACTCTAAGTAACTACGTTGGCCCGATGGCGAGGGTTAGGATACATATATGTGCTTTAAGTAGCTGCGGCGGCACGGTGGTGGGGGTTAGGATACATAAATGTACACTAAGTAGCTACGTTGGCCCGAGCGCGAGACTTAGGATACTTATTTGTACATTAATCCGCCACGGCAGCTCCTTTGCTCGCCTACCCCACGAGCATTGTTGAGTACCAGGCTGTCCCGTATAATCCCGACCGATAGATCATCACGAACCGTCTATAGAAGACATCGATAATGCATTGTGCGGACCAAATCGGGATGATAGAGTATTGCCAAGGTTAATTCCTACTAAACAGATAGGGGAATATAAAATTCACTCAGTCTATCTGAGTATATGACTAAATCTAATCAAAGAGGTGCGTAATCATGGCAAATCAAGCAAAGAAACGTTCACTGAAATTAGGCGCGATCATTCATGGCGTAGGTGGCGGCACATCGGGCTGGAGACATCCTGAGCTTCCGTCCGACGCGAGCGTGAACATCGGCTTCTACAAGCAGCAGGCGCAAAAGGCAGAGGAAGGCAAGTTCGATCTCGTGTTCATTGCAGACGGCTTATACATTACGGAGAAGTCGATTCCGCACTTCCTGAATCGGTTCGAGCCTATTACGATTTTGTCGGCGCTGGCGACAGTTACAGAACGGATCGGACTGGTCGGTACGTTGTCGACATCATACAGCGAGCCATTCACAGTATCGCGTCAGTTCGCTTCCATTGACCACATTAGCGGCGGCCGGGCAGGGTGGAACGTTGTTACTTCTCCACTGGAGGGCAGCGCACTCAACTTCGGCGGCAAAGATCATCCCGAGCATTCCAAGCGTTACCGAATTGCAGAGGAATACCTTGAGGTAGCGAAGGGGCTGTGGGATTCGTGGGAGGACGACGCATTTATTCGTGACAAAGAGAGCGGCGTGTTCTTTGACCCAGAGAAGCTGCACCGCCTGAACCATAAAGGAGAGTTCTTCTCCGTACAAGGACCGCTCAACATCGCGCGTTCGAAGCAAGGGCAGCCGGTCGTGTTCCAAGCAGGCTCGTCGGATAGCGGTCGCACGCTGGCGGCGAAGACGGCAGATGCCGTGTTCACGGGACATGAATCGCTGGAGGAAGCGCAGGCGTTCTACCGCGACGTGAAGGAGCGGGTAGCGAAGGAAGGCCGCAACCCGGACCATACGTTGATTTTCCCGGGCATCGGTCCGATCATCGGCAGCACGCAGGAGGAAGCGGAAGCGAAATACCAGCAGCTCACCAGCCTTGTGACGATCGAGAATGCGCTGGACTATCTGGGCCGCTTCTTCGAGCATCACGACTTCTCGCAATACGATCTGGATGCGGCATTCCCGGATGTAGGCGACCTCGGCTCGAACAGCTTCCGCAGTGGCACGGATCGGATCAAGCAGCGTGCGAAGGAGCACAATTTGACACTGCGCGAGGTAGCGCTGCAGGCTGCGACGCCTCGTAACGCGTTCATCGGCACGCCGGAGCATGTAGCGGATTTGGTGCAGCAGTGGTTTGAAGAGGAAGGTGCGGATGGCTTCATTATCGCATCGAGCTATCCAGGCAGCCTGGATGACTTCGTGAACCTGGTCGTTCCGATTCTGCAAGAGCGCGGCGTATACCGTACGGAGTACGAAGCCGATACGCTTCGCGGCAACCTGGGCATTCCAGTGCCGGAGAATCGCTACACAACGGCCCGCAAGCAGACGGGTGCAGCAGTGAACTAATTGATGAGAGGAAGAGCATTCCTATGAATAAAAGAAAACCACTAATCCTAACAGCCACAATGCTGCTTGTGCTTGCATTGGTGCTGGCGGCTTGCTCTTCTAGCAAGGGTAAAGAGCAGAATGCCGCCGATTCGGCGCAGCCTGCAGCAGCAACAGCAGATACGAAGACGGATGGCAGCGAGGGAGGCGCAGCTGTGCAAGGGGGAACGCTGTCCTACGCACTAGCGACCTCGCCTGATACGCTCGATCCCCATCGCAGCGGCTTGGCTGTTGCTGTGCGCGTCCTACGGACAATTTATGATTCACTTGTTGTTCAGCTGCCCGACAATTCGATCAAGCCGTGGCTTGCTACGTCATGGACAGTATCGGACGACGGCAAGAGCTATACGTTCAAGCTTCGCCAAGATGTGAAGTTCCAGGACGGAACTCCATTCAACGCCGAGGCGGTGAAATACAGCTACGACCGTATTCTTGATCCTGCGACCAAAGCAGCGAACGCCGTAGCGCTGCTTGCACCTTATGAGTCCTCCGAAATTATCGATGACTATACGATTAAGCTGAATCTATCGACCCCGTCTCGAGCATTCCTCGGCAACTTAAGTCAAGCGCTGCTCGGCATCGTGTCGCCAACGGCTGCGAAGAAGGATGGCGACCAGTTCGGTCTGAATCCGGTTGGCACTGGACCGTTCAAGTTCGTGAAGTGGGAGCAAAATGCGGAGATTCAAGTCGAGCGTAACCCCGACTATAACTGGGCACCTGAGACGGTTGAGAACAAAGGCGCTCCGTATCTCGATGGCATTACGTTCAAGATCATTCCAGAGGAAGCAACGCGTATCGGCAGCGTGCAGAGTGGGCAAGTGCTCGCAGCAGAGACGGTACCGCCGCAAAATATCGTCGCCCTCAAGGACGACAAGAAGACGCAGCTCCTTCAGGCTAATACAGTTGGTCTGCCTTATACGCTGTTCTTCAACGAAGAGCGTCCGCCATGGAATGAAGCGAAGGCTCGGCAGGCGGTGCAGCTGGCCATTGACGTAGACAGTATCGTGAAGACGCTCTACCTGGGTACTTACGACCGCGCTTGGTCGCCGCTTACACCAGGAACGTTTGGCTATGATCCTTCACTGGAGAACAGTGTGAAGCCGGATCTTACGAAGGCGAATGCACTGCTTGATGAGCTCGGGTGGGTGAAAGGTGCAGACGGTATTCGGGAGAAGGACGGCAAGAAGCTGACCATTCATTACGTGGATGGCACGCCGAATCGGGAGAAGCGCAACGATATCGCCGTCATCATCCAACAGCAGTTGAAGGCGATCGGCATCTCCGTAGAGGTGGAAATTACGAAGGATGTTCGTACCGTCGTATTCACGAACGGTGCGTATGACCTGTACGGCAACAGCCAAGTGAACTCCGATCCAAACGCGTTGTATTCGTTCTATCATACAGCGAAGCCGAACGGCACTCCGACGCTGCCGCGTCTGTCCGACCCGGATGTCGATAAGCTGCTGGAGCAGGGACTTGTAGAGACGGACGATACGAAGCGTGCCGAAATCTACAAGCAAATCCAACACTACATTATTGATCAGGCGGTTGTCCTGCCAATCTACGTATTCCCTTACACGGTTGCGGCAGATCGCTCGGTGCAAGGCATCGTCTTCGATACGCTCGGCTATCCGATCTTCAACTCGGCTTCAATTAAGAAATAGAAGGGAGCTAACCATAGGATGGCAGGTGTTCTTGCTAGACGGCTGTTCTCTTCGCTGCTCGTCATCATCGGCTCTCTCATTCTGGTGTTTGCCATCCTGTACGTCCTGCCAGGCGATCCGACGGATACGATCATCGATCCGTCGGTTGCTACGCCGGAGGTGGTGGCGAACCTGCGGCATCAGCTTGGTGTCGATCAGCCGTTCTATATCCAATTCGCTCGCTATTTCGGCGATATGATACGAGGCGATTTTGGACAGTCGCTGATGAATTCGGAACCGGTGCTTGGCAAAATACTCGATCACTTCCCAGCCACGCTGGCACTGACGGCGGCAAGCTCGTTTGTTGCGGTCAGCATCGGCCTTGTGCTCGGCGTCCTGTCGGCTGTTCACCGCAATCGCCCGATTGATCTGATTGCCCGTATTGTCGGTTTGTTCGGCATCTCGATGCCGACCTTCTGGTCGGGCATTTTGCTCATTGTACTGCTCAGCTTGAAGCTGGGCTGGTTCCCGGCAATGGGGTCTGACGGCTGGAAGACGCTCGTACTGCCGGCGATTACGCTCGGCACTGTTGGAGCGGGTTTCATCGTTCGGATGGTGAGAAGCAGCATGCTTGATATTATCGACGAGCATTTTATTCTGACGCTGCGCTCCAAGGGGTTGTCGGAACGGGCAGTCATGTATAAGCATGCGCTTCGTAACGCGCTTATACCTGCCATAACGATGATCGGCATGCTGATCGGCGAGATGCTGGCGGGCACGGTCGTAATCGAGACGGTGTTCTCACGGCAGGGGATTGGACGCATCATATCGGATGCTTTGATGGCGAAGGATCTTCCGGTCGTTCAAGGGGTTATTTTCTTCTCTGCTTTTGTTTATGTGATCGTAAATACGCTTGTCGACCTGTCCTATACGTTCATTGATCCGAGGGTACGTCGTTCGGCATAAGTAGAAAGGAGTTGAGGAAAGCATGCGGGAAGCTGTAACGGCCAGCACAGTCTGGCGAAGAGGTGGGAGAGCGCGGTTTGCAACGCTCAGGCTGCGCCGTCTCGCAGCAGCCGATTCGTTCTTGATCGGCGCTGGTATTATGATTGCATTCATTATTGCCTGTGCGGCTGTGCCATCGCTGATCGCACCTTATTCACCAACCGCGATGCTGACGGACAGCATTATGCAGGCGCCGAGCCGTGCGCATCTATTCGGCACGGATTATTTTGGCCGGGATATATTCAGCGTTGTCGTCTACGGCAGTCGCGACTCGCTCTTTATCGGCTTCGCTTCCGTTCTTGTCGGAGGATTGGCAGGCGGTGCTGTCGGGGCGCTCGCTGGCTATGCGGGTGGATGGGTCGACAGCGTGCTCATGCGATGCAACGATATTCTAATGACGATTCCTGGGATATTGCTTGCGCTTGCTATCGCAAGTGCGCTTGGCAAAGGGCTGTTTAATATTGTGCTGGCGGTAGCTGTCTCTTCCATTCCGGGCTATGCGCGCATTATGCGTGCCCAGATCATTAGCATCAAAGGACGGACCTTCATTGCGGCGTCCCGATCGGTCGGCGCGAAGCCCCTTCATATTTTTTGGAAGCATGTGCTGCCGAATGCACTGTCGCCCCTGCTCGTCATGGCAACCATCGGTGTAGGGACTGCAATATTGACGGGCTCAGGCCTTAGCTTCCTGGGACTTGGCGTTCTGCGCGAAATTCCGGACTGGGGTACGCTGCTGTCTCAAGGGCGCGGCTACCTGACCGTGGCATGGTGGATTTGTACGTTTCCTGGTGTAGCCATTACGTTGTTCGTGTTAGCCGTCAATATCGTTGGCGACCGGCTGCGGGATAATTTGGATCCGAAGAAAAATACAAAAGGTTAGGGGGAGGCGATCGTGGGAGCGCTGCTAGATATCCGCAAACTGTCCGTCGATTTTCAGACTAAGCATGGTCTGTTGACGGCAATATCCGAGGTCTCCTTCTCCATCCAGCCTGGCGAAACCGTCTGTCTGGTCGGCGAATCGGGCAGTGGGAAGACGGTTACCTCCAAAGCAATCATGCGGCTGATCGAGCACGAGAGCGGCAGGATCACCGAGGGCAGCGTGCTGCTGTCGGGTCAGGATGTGGCTAAGCTGCCAGAGGCGGAGCTTCGACGCATTCGGGGCAAACGCGTCGCCATGGTGTTTCAGGAGCCGATGGCAGCGTTCGATCCGGTATTCACGATTGGTCAGCAGATCGCAGAGACGATTCTGCGCCATGAACGGGCTAGCAAGCGTGAGGCTTGGGAGCGGGGGGTACAGCTGCTGAAGCGGGTTGGCATCCCTGAGCCTGAGCTTCGAATGAAGCAATATCCTGGTGAGTTGTCGGGCGGCATGCTGCAGCGGGCGATGATCGCGATGGCTCTCTCCTGCGGCCCGGAGCTTCTTATTGCAGATGAGCCAACAACAGCGCTGGATGTGACGATTCAGGCGCAAATTTTGCAGCTGCTGCAGGAGCTGAAGCATGAGCTGGGCATGTCGATTCTGCTCATCACACATGATCTTGGCATCGCAGCCGAAATCGCTGATCGTGTCATCGTCATGTATGCGGGCCAGATCGTTGAGGAAGGGGCGACGGCAGAGCTGTTCGCACAGCCTTTGCATCCTTATACAAGAGGACTGCTGCAATCTGCTGCACCGCTGGACAGCGTCCGAGGCTCTAGATTGCATGCGATCCAAGGTGCGATCCCGTCGCTTGCTGCGCTGCCGAGCGGCTGCCTATTTCATCCGCGCTGCGAATATGCGACGGATCGCTGCCGGACAGAGGCGCCGCCGCTAATCGGGCAGGCAGGCAGAGAGGCAGCCTGCTGGCATATCGACACGATTACATCTGCTGTGGCCCGCTCAGAAGGCGTGAGGCCAGAGGATCAGAGAAGCGGCCTGCAGGAGAGCTTTATTGTGACGAGAGAAGCATCGTCGTCCGTGATCGCTACGCTCAGCAGCGTGTTTCATTCGACAGATGAGCTGCATGGCGGGCAATCCTCATCACCTTCGACGTCTGATGATTTGTTCGAGGTTGTAAATCTACATAAATACTACCCGCTCAAACGAAAGAGTCTCACAGCACCACGTTCGTATGTGCGGGCGGTCGATGATGTGTCGTTCTCGATTCGTCGGAACGAGACGTTCGGCTTAGTAGGCGAGTCGGGCAGCGGCAAGTCGACGCTTGGCCGCGTGCTGCTGCAGCTGGAGCAGGCGACATCGGGCCAGATCCATTTTCAAGGAACGGATCTAACCTCGCTGACCGCGGCACAGCTAAGACCACTGCGGCGGGAGATGCAGGTCATCTTCCAAGATCCATACGGCTCGCTTAGCCCTAGGTGGACAGTGGGAGACAGCATCGCGGAGCCGCTCAAGGTTCACGGCGTGCTGACAGCCCGTGAATGTCGTGAGCGAGCGGAGGAGCTGCTGCAGCTAGTTGGGTTGGATGCTTCCAGTGCGAACAAATATCCGCACGAGTTCTCCGGCGGACAGCGGCAGCGGATTGGCATCGCCCGAGCAATTGCGCTTAATCCGAGCTTTATTCTTGCGGATGAGGCTGTATCCGCGCTTGATGTATCCGTGCAGGCGCAAATCGTCAACCTGCTGCAGGATCTTCAGCAGAAGCTTGGCTTGACGTACCTATTCATCGCGCATGGCCTTCAGATTGTGCGTCATATCTCAGACCGGATTGGCGTTATGTATCTTGGCAAGCTGGTTGAAATTGCACCCAGCGAGGAGCTGTTCCTCCGGCCAGCGCATCCGTACACTCGATTGCTCATTGACTCCATTCCGCAGCCGATACCAGGAAAACGTCGGGATACGCCGCTTCTGCAAGGCGAAATTCCATCGCCATCCAATCCGCCGAGCGGATGCAGATTCCACACCCGTTGTCCGTTTGCGACCGCACGCTGTAAGGAGGAGCAGCCAGCGCTTCGTCCACTGGATGATGACCGTTATGTCGCCTGCCATTATTCGCTTGTATGAGACGTGTACCTATCATACCAACGGAAACACCCGCTTCTTATCCGGCGTTCTGGCCGGTTCTTGCCGCGATTTTCCTCGGCTCCTTCGCAGGCATGTATCACGTCGTCTCTCTAAATGTATCGCTCCCAGGCTTTATCGATATCTTCGATACGGAGCTTCGAATTGTACAGTGGATGCTGACGGGCTTCACGCTCGCCAGCGGCATCATCGTGCCAGTCAGCGGCTTCGCCATGGATCGATTCGGCTGCAAACGACTGTTTTTGCTCGCGATCGGTGGTGTAACCGTCAGCTCCATACTGTGCGCCTTGGCTTGGAATGTTCAGACGCTAATCGCGTTTCGGATTATACAAGGGTTATTCTGCGGGCTAATTCAGCCTGTCTCGCTCGCGCTCATTTACCGCAGCATTAAACCCGAGCGGCAGGCATTTGCGCTTAGTGTTTGGTCATTCTCGACCGTGTTAGGCACAACAATCGGCCCGACGCTCAGTGGTTTTCTGCAAAGTGTGGATTGGCATCTGATCTTTCTTGTTACTGCGCCGGTTGGTGTTGTCGCTTGGGCAGCGGGCTATGCTGTACTGCCTCAGGACCGAGGCAATGCGCAAGCCAAGCTCGATTGGTTAGGCCTGCTGCTTGCAACAGTCGGAAGCTTGCTGCTGCTCCTGCTGTTCGGCAACATGAGCCACTGGGGTTGGCACAGTCCGCTTACGTGGAGCCTGCTGGTTGCAGGAACGGCCTGCTTCGCGCTCTTTATTGTGCAGGCGCTGCAAAGCGAGCATCCGCTGCTTCAGCTTGGCCTGCTGCGCAACGCGAGATTTGCGCTTAGTCTAACGGCCTCGCTCATCATGTCGTTCGCGCTTTATTCCGTCGTTTATTTTCTACCGCTGTTTCTAGTCGAGATGAAGGGATTGACGCCATTTCAGACCGGCTTGATCTTCCTGCCAGCAGCGGGCTGCCTTACGGCGGCTACGTTTGCCTCGGGACGGTGGTATAGCAGGCTGGGGCCCGTGAAGCTGATGATTGCGGGCGGCAGTATTTTGTTCATTACAACCTATTATTTCAGTGGTATTCATGCGGGGACGAGTCTTACAGCCATTGTTGTCTGGCTGGCGATCCGCAATATGGGCACGGGTCTTGCGATGACGCCGGCGACGAATGCAAGCATGTCATCGGTTCCTCAGGAATCGCTTGGTCACGCTTCAGCGATGTTGAATTGGCTGCGGCAGGTATTTAATGCGATGGCGCTCGGCATCTGCACCTCGTTGTTTTATTCGCGTCTGGCTGTTCATCAGGCGGAGCAGCCTTATAAGGAAGCGTATGTGCACAGCATGCATGACGTCTTCCTGTTATCCAGCTTTATTGTGGCGTGTGCGATTCCGGTCTCGATGCTGCTGGGCAGAAGACAGACTGCGGCCTCATTCCGTACGTCGAAAGGAAGTGAAAGCTTGTGAAATTCATATGGTTCTCGCTCGTGATGAATTTGAGGAATCCGGTGACGGGCGAGCAGTTCGGGACGACTGAGAAATTCGAGAATATCATTAAACAGGCGCAGCTGGCAGAAGAGCTTGGTTTCGATGGCTATGGGATCGGCGAGCGTCATGGCGACCCATTCCTGTCGTCCTCGCCGCCCGTATTGCTCACAGCTATTGCCGCAAGAACATCGCGCATCCGGCTGCTGACGGCTGTAACGGTGCTAAGCGTGCTTGATCCGATTCGAGTCGCGGAGGATTATGCAACGCTTGATCACCTCAGCGGCGGACGGCTGGAGCTGATTATCGGCAAAGGCAATGATCCACGGCACTATCCGCTGTTCGGCATTACCGAAGAGGAGCAGTGGGATTCCATGGAGGAGCGGTATGAGCTGCTGCGAAGGTTGTGGCGGGAGGAAAATGTATCGTGGCAGGGCCGATACCGGCCGCCGCTTGATGGGGTGACGACACAGCCGCGGCCGCTGCAGCAGCCGATTCCAATCTGGCACGGCAGTGCCTCTAGCACGCGGTCGACGGAGCTTGCGGCTCGCTATGGCGAGCCGATCTTCTCCTCGAACAGCTTCCACCCGCAGGCGAAGTATAAAGAGCTGATCGAGCATTATCGCGAGCGGCTTGCCTACTATGGCCATGATCCGAGCAAGGCTGTCGTCGGCGCAGGTGCAGGCAGCTTGTACATCGCCAATACGACGGAAGAAGCGATTGGGCGGTACCGCCCATACTACGATGCGCATCAAGCGACGGCTGCCGCGCAGCATAACAAGTCGCCTTTTACCTCATTGGAGGATGTGATTGAGCGGGGGCCTAGCCTGGTCGGAAGCGCGGAACAAATCATTGAGAAAATATTGAACTACCAGCAAGCGTTCGGCCACCAAGTGCTGTCACTAAGCGTCGACGGTCTGACCGAGGCCGAGCAGCGGGAGCAGATGCAGCGTTTCGCTGAAGACATTGCCCCCGTGCTTCGGCGCGAGGTGCCGAGCACGGTGTGGCGTGATACGAAGACGCGGCTGTCCGTGGAGACGGTGTGATAATGAGGGTGCAGGCTGGTAGTTTATTCACCGAACCATTACATGAGGAGCTGTGGAGCTGCTTGGCGCGTTCGTTGCTGGCTGAGATTGCAAACTTACGGGTTAAATTGACTGCGGCGGCAAAGGGCGGGAGCAAACCGCATGCCAATCAACGTTGGGACGTTCGAGAAGTTGAACGGGCAGCCGTTTGCCATTTTGCTTGCGGGATTGAACGAATTGACTAGTGCAGGTGCGCATACGGACGGCAAAAAGGATAGGGATCGTTGCAGCTTGCAGCTTGCAGTTAACGGATGCAGCCGTGCTTAATTGTTTAAAAACGTCACTTGCCGGAATCTAACGGTTGTACTGGCGCTTAGCAGCTGCCATATGACCTCTTGCACATGAAATACCCTCAATGGCAACCGTTAGCGGCTTAACGGACTATAATATCGTCAAATAGCCGTTGTAACAACCGTTGAAGTCTCAATTTCAATCCATATAGTGATCAGCGACATGCAGATGAGCGTTCGTAAACGTATCAAAGAGTTTGCGGCAGCCGGGATATGAACGGGGAACAAAAAAGAAGCCTGCGGCGCTGCCGCAGGCTTTTGGTTTGTAAGACGAACCTTACTGTTTTGTTTTTCTGATCATCATAAACACATTCGCGCCTAATGAAACGATGGACAATCCCAGCGTTACATAGAAAATATTATTACCATCGCTCAGGCGAATGATGGAAAACACAAGTATTGCCAAACTGATAATAATGTTCAAAATAAATCGAACCATCGTGATCTTCCTTTCGACTTGAAATACCATTAAGAAGTATACCACAATGCGATCGAATCTCGGACAAAAAAAGGAGCCTGCAGCAACGGGCCGCAGGCTTGTTCAAGTTTTATATTAATAAGGGGGGTCTTGTCACTTATTATAAAAACGCTAGATGAAATAAACCTGAGTGGAACATTACAGTAATGTTACAAAATCGGAATCGCTTCCAATTGCTGCTTCAGCCAGTCGAAGGATTGGCGACCGCTTACCTCGTGGCCACCCTCGAACAAATCGTAAGCCAGCCGATCCTCGGCATTGGCTTCCCCGTACAGCCTTCGCAGTTCAGCTGCCGCCCGTTCGAACCCTTCCGCTGGGAAAATAGGATCGTTGCTGCCTGACTCCAGGAACAGCGGCCGAGGTGCGATAAGTCCAAGCAGCTCTGGCAATTCCGCCTCGCTAAGAAGGCCCGGCGTATAATTGCAGATGCAGTGCCGAATATCCCAGATACTATCCTTGAACGTATTCGGATAGCCGATCAACAGTGCTGCGCCAATTCGCTGATCGAGCGCTGCCGCGGTGTAGCCGATGACCGATCCGCCGGAGAAGCCGGCAATCCCGATACGAGCCGGATCTACATCAGGCCGAGTCATGAAGTAGTCGAGTGCCCCGAATATTTCTGTAACACGCAGCCCGGTTAACGTTTTGCCGAGCATCAATAATTTTGTCGCCATCCTATAACAGGAGTTTGGTGCATTCGGGTCGTTGGCAATATCGCTCTCAAGCCGCCGTTCACCGAATCCGATAACATCAGGTGCAATCACGATCATGCCGCGCTTCACAAGCTGCACGGCAAAATGCGAGTGGCCGCCCGCGCTCGTCGTATCCCACTGGCCATCTGCCGTCATCCCGCATATCTGTCTGCTGCCATAGCCGTGCCCGTGTACGGCAACAACCCCAGGCAAGCGACCGCTTGCTCCTTCAGGGATTAATACATACGCCCCGAACGCCAGCCCCGAAACAGCGGATAACTCCACTCTTTCTCGTATGTAACCGTCACACTCGGTACGTTCCAGCAAGACCGGCTCGAATCCGGATGTCCGCTCGAACTCTCCCAGTGATTGATGAAGCAGACCAAGCAGTCCTAATTTACGTTCCTCAGCCGTTTGTTGTGCAGCCCGCTGCTCTCTGACGACCTTTTGCTCTTCATACCATCTTGCCAGCGCTGCGTCACCTTGTCGCATCCAATGCCCTCCTTTGGTCATATATGCCTTTATCATAACGGGATTCGCGAGAGATTGAGAAGTGTGAACAGCGTCAAAGTGCACAAAAGCCGAAAATGTTCATAGGTGAAGAGACGAATAAGTTCACATTTTTCGTGAACTGACTCTTTCTGGCCGAAATGCTGTCCGACTACACTGAGTGCAGCACCTGATCGAAACACGATCGAGGAGAGGAGAGACCAGCATGCTTCGAAAGAGAGGATTTGTGTACGAACTCGTCAAAAACCGGCTCATGTTTCTGATGCTGCTGCCGGCGCTGATCTTTTTTCTAATTAATTCGTACATCCCGATGGTCGGCATCTATTATGCGTTCACCCGGTTCGACTTCAACACCAACCTGTTCAACAGTGAATTCATCGGCTTCGAGAACTTCAAGTTTCTATGGAGATCCGGCATCCTGAAGCGGCTTACGCTTAATACACTCGGGTACAATCTTGCATTCATCGTCCTGAGCAATGTGTTCGCCATCGCACTGGCCGTTCTAGTCAGCGAGCTGAAGCTCAAATGGTTCAAAAAACTGACCCAATCCGTTCTGTTCCTGCCTTACTTCATCTCCTTCGTTATTCTGAGCGTCATCGTGTACAACCTGTTCAACTACGAGAATGGTTTCTTGAACACAACGCTGAAAGCGCTTCACATGGAGTCGGTTGACGTCTACAACACCCCGTGGGTGTGGGTGCCGCTCATTGTAATCTTCTATTTATGGAAAAATCTCGGATACAGCATGATCATCTACCTCGCAGCCATCACCGGCATCAGCGAGGAGTACTACGAGGCGGCGAAGATTGACGGCGCGAACATATTCGGGCGAATATGGCACATTACGATCCCGATGCTCAAGACGACGTTCATCGTCCTGCTGCTATTCGCGCTCGGCAGTATTATGAAAGGCCAGTTCGACCTGTTCTACCAGCTCGTCGGCAACAATGGCGTTCTCTACAACGCCACCGACATTCTCGATACTTACGTCTATCGCTCGCTCAAAGTAACGTTCGACATGGGCATGGCCACATCCGCAGGCCTCTACCAATCCGCTTTCGGCTTCGTGCTCGTCATGACCGTCAACTACATCATCCGCAAAATCAACGACGACTACGCTTTGTTCTAAAAGAGGCCGCGGAGCGGCCGGCCGGGCTCATTGCCGGGCTGATTGAATAGAGCACATAAAAGTGAACTAAACCACCTCCATCGGCTCGCAGAGCGAGGTAGAGTACAAAAAAGTACACTAACGCATCACCAACGGCGAACTGGGTGGGATAGGGTACAAACAAGTACACTAACGCGGCAATGACGATGGACTGCCTGAGTTAGAGTACAAAAAAGTACACTATCCTGTGGTTGACGGCTAGCTGTACTAAAGTCGCGAAGCGACGCCATCCAAGGCCGCGAGCGGCGACATCGCACAGCGATGGACAGCACTTGCTTGCAGCAACGCTGCATGCTCAAAGTCGCGCAGCGACGCCAACCAGGGCCGCGCAGCGGCGACATCGCACAGCGATGGACAGCACTTGCTTGCAGCAACGCTGCATGCCCAAAGTCGCGCAGCGACGCCAACCAAGGCCGCGCAGCGGCGACATCGCACAGCGATGGACAGTACTTGCCTGCAGCGACGCTGCATGCCCAAAGTCGCGCAGCGACGCTAACCAGGGCCGCGCAGCGGCGACATCGCACAGCGATGGACAGCACTTGCTTGCAGCGACGCTGTATGCCCAAAGTCGCGCAGCGACGCCAACCAAGGCCGCAGCAGTGACATCGCACAGCGATGGACAGCACTTGCTTGCAGCGACGCTGCATGCCCAAAGTCGCGCAGCGACGCCAAAAGAGGGCCGCGCTGCGGCCGGGCTCCGCGTCGCACAGCGACGACCGCAGCAGCATGCAAGTCCCTCCCGTCGCATGGCGACGGAAGCCCGCGCTGCCAAGGGCAGCGCAGCGAGCCCATCGACGACGGTAGTCTGGGGAGATGGGCGAGCCAAACCTTCCCCACGACGCTGAGTGGGGAAGTAAGGGCGGCAAACGAGCGGAGCGGCGGTATCGTTCTGGAGAAACGTTAGTGGTCGCCTTTGTCCCCGGATTGCTACATAGTAGCGATCTCACCAATTCAGGGCAATCCGGGGACAACAGCGATCGGAAGAACGATCCGCCGCGCAGCGACCCTCGCCGCCCAGGCGATCCGCTGCGAAGCAGCTCTCCAACGCGCCCAACAAAACAATCAGAAGGAGGTCTCCCATGAGCGTCACCCCATCCGATCGATTATTTCGCACGCTAGCCTACACCGTTCTCATCATCGGCAGCTTGCTATGCTTATTCCCATTCCTGCTCGTCATCTCGGCGTCACTCACCCAGAATGAGTCGATCGTCAAACACGGGTTCCATCTCATCCCGAAAGTATTCTCCCTTGAGGGCTATCGCATGGTGTTCCGATTCCCGGACCAGGTGCTGCGCGCCTACAAGGTAACCACAATCACGACAGTCGTCGGCACGCTGCTCGGCCTGTTCCTCATTACGATGACCGGTTACGTTCTGCAGCGCAAAGACTTCAAATACCGCAACGCGTTCAGCTTCTACATCTATTTCACGACGCTGTTCGGCGGCGGCCTTGTACCTTGGTACATTCTGATCACGAAGTATTTGAAGCTGACCGACACGTACACCGTGCTCATCTTCCCGGGCTTAATGACGCCGTTCCTCATTATTTTGATGAAGAACTTCATTCGCTCCGCCATTCCTGACGAGCTGTTCGAATCGTCCAAGATCGACGGCGCGAACGATTTCAAAATCTACTATCGCATCGTCCTGCCGCTGTCGATGCCCGGCATCGCAACAGTCGGCTTGTTCCTAGCACTCGCGTACTGGAACGATTGGTTCCTGTCCTCGCTCTTCATCAACGATCAGCACATGTATCAGCTGCAATTCTACTTGTATAACGTCATCAATACGATATCGTTCGTGACGCAGATGGGTGCAGGCACAGGGGTCTCGCTCGGAGGAGATATTCCAACCGAATCGACGAAGATGGCGATGGCGCTCGTTGTGACGGGACCGATTCTGCTGCTGTATCCGTTCGTGCAGCGCTATTTTGTCAAAGGACTCACGATCGGAGCAGTTAAAGGGTAATCCAAATCACCGAACTGTAACCTCTGGTTACATCCATCGAGAAGAAATAAAGCGACAGCTTGGCTTCTCGGGGGTTAACATATTGTCAGCTGAACTAATCCAAAGGGAGGATTCATTCATGCTTAGAACAAGAAAGCTCTGGATGTCCGTCTTATCCGTCATGCTCGTCCTCACAGTCGTCCTATCCGGCTGTGGCAAATCGGATGATTCGAAAGACACAGCGTCCAACACGACCGACAACACGGGGGATACAAAGACCGATACGACGAAGACCGACACGCCGAAGGAAGATGACGCAGCGAAGACAGGCATCGATACGTCGAAGCCGGTGGAGCTGCAATTCTACATGCTGGGCGACGCGCCGAAGGATCTGTCGAAGATTCAAGATCTTGTGAACCAGATGGCGAAGGAAGAACTGAATACGACCGTTAAGTTCAACTACACGACTTGGACCGACTGGGATCAGAAGTATAAGCTGCTGCTCTCCTCGGGTCAGCCGATCGACCTTATCTTCACGGCGGACTGGACGCAGTTCCAATCGTATGCGAAGAAGGGTGCCTTCCAAGACATTACGGATATTTTGCCAAAAGCAGCGCCCGAACTGCAGAAGTATGTACCGGCTGACATGTGGGATGCCGTCAAGATCGACGGCAAAATCTACACGGTTCCAGCAACGTACAAGGAGTACGTAACGCTTGGCTTCGTATACCGCGAAGACCTGCGTGTGAAGTATAATCTGCCGAAACCGGTAGACATGGCAACGTTCGAAGAGTACCTCGACGGTATTAAGAAGAACGAGCCGGACATGATGCCGCTGTCGATGAACTCGAACGTCCGTGATAACCTGATTGCGCCAATCCGCGACCTGACGCATGATGCAATCGGCGCAACGCCATACGGACTCGGTATTACGTATAAGGATCCGTCCAACGTCTATTCGTACTGGGGCTCTGATGAGCAGGTACAAGATTTGACGATTGCGCAGCGCTGGCAGCAGAAAGGCTTCTTCGCGAAAAACGTCCTGAACGATAAGGATACGCTCCAAGAACCAGTCGTCAGCGGTAAAGCAGCGGCTATTCTCGGGGATAACCCAACTCGCTTTAACGATACGCGTCTGAAGATGAAATCGGCTCATCCAGATTGGGAGCTCGCATACTTTCCGTTCCCGCTGGCAAAAGGCTACGCGACGCCGGTTCACCCTATCCATAACGGCTTCGCTGTTCCGAAGAGCAGTAAGAATGCAGAGCGTGCGCTCGCGTTCTACGAAAAAATGGTGCTCGACAAACGCTACAACCAGCTGACAGAGTACGGCGTCGAAGGCACGAACTACAAAGTAACGGATGGCTACTATGAAATGATCGGTGACAGCACGTCCAACGGTTTCCCGCGTGAAAGCATGAACGGCTGGGCATGGCGTAATCCGGAGTACATGCTGTTCGATAAGGACTTTGATGGCGTCAAAGATATTTTCGCATCGCTGGACAAAATCCAGTCGCCGGATAAGTTCACAGGCTTCGCTGAGGACTACACGCCTTATCAGGCGGAGAAAGCGGCGGTCGAGCAGGTGGAGAGCCAATATTTTGCACCGCTGTACGCAGGTCTAGTGGATAATATCCAGGAAGGCTTGCAGACTGCGATGTCGAAGGCGAAACAAGCAGGACTGGAGAAGATTCACGAGGAATATAAGAAGCAGTGGGAGCAATATGTAACAACTAACGGTATCAAGTAAGCGGATCTGACAGGCGTCGGCGTCCCCCGGAACGTACGGGCGGGCGTCGGCGCATTCCGCTCTTACACGGGTCGGCAGCCACGAGAGTAGTACAAAAATAGCATTGACTGAAACCCCTTTCATTCATACAATCTCGGTATACCGATAGTACGAGGAGGAGCTGCATGCGACTGAAGCATTACGAAGACAATGGCAAGCTGTTTATTCGACTGCTCCTGAGCATTACGCTCTGTATTGTGGTGACGCTGGTCGTCTCCTCCGCCATATTGTTCACATTGTTTAATCGGATTGCCTTGAAGCAGGTGTATCAATCTGACCTCGCTGCCCTTAACCAGACGAGCAAAGAGGTAGTCGGGATGACCGAAAGCGCGCAAACGCTCTCGTTTCAGCTGTATCAGAACTTAACCATTTCGAAGCTGATGTTTTATGCCAAGCCGAGCATTTATGACTCCGTTGCTGCTATGCAGGAGCTTAGCAACTACTTGAACTCCATGCCATTCATCAAATCCATCTACGTTTACAACCCGAACTCGCCTTATGTGTATCTCTCCTCCAATTCGAAACAAAACGGACTTCTCGCGCCAAGCGAGCTCGCCGATCAGGATATATTGAAGATGCTTGACGACTATCAGGACTATAAGCCTTTCACCCCGATTCCGCGTACGATTCCAGTTGATGTCGACTCGACGGAGCGTCAGGCCGTCTATACCTATTTGTGTTACGATGCAATCGGACTGACCGATAAGGTTAACTCCGCCATTATCGTCAACATTGATGCGCAGTGGATTAACCGTGATATCGGCAGTCATAACGGGCAAGCGAATAACGGCAAATCGTTCATTATCGATAACCGCGGCAGGCTGCTCTCAGGCGATAATCTGCTGGTCGGCCGTTCAGGCGATGAAGCGACGACGTTGATCCACCGGATTGTTGCTGACGAGGATTCGGACTATTTTATTGACCAATCGGGCGGGGAAAAATCACTCGTTTCTTATACGAAGCCGGATTCGCTGGAATGGCGGTACGTACGCATAACACCTTATAGCGATGTCACCCGTCAGGTGAACGGCATTCGGGTATTGACGATCGCGGTTGCGGCGGCGATTCTCGCGGCTGGCTTGATCGCTTCGTTTGTTTTGTCACGGCGGCTGTTCATGCCGATCGACCGGATGGCAAGCCGGATGCGTACGCTCGAGACCGAGAAGCGGAACAGTCTGCTGACGCTGCGCCAAGATATTTTACGCAACCTCGTGTTAGGCCGTGAGGCGCTCAATCCAAGGCCGCTGCGCAGACGCATGGACGATTTGGGCATCGAGTTTGATTTTCAGAATGAGTATCGGATGGCGCTCCTTGCGATTGATCGATTCCAGTCGTTCTCGGATTCGAGCGGGCCAGATGCGCGTGTCTACAAATATGCCATTATGAACATTTGCTATGAGCTGGCTTCACAGTCATACAAGGTCGAGACGGTCGATATGGATGCTGACGGTGTGCTCTTATTACTCGGGAACTCCCAGGCTGCCCCGTTCGATGATCAGGAACTGCTCGAATCGGTATTGCGGCATATTCAGCAGGCGATTCTTGAGCATCTGCGCATAGGCGTCACCATTGCATACACCGATGCGGACAGTCATGCCGTTCACGTGCATACGATGTATAAGAGGGTGAAGCAGGCTGCGCAGCATCGACTGTTCGAGGGATATCGTGCGCTCATTCGCGCGAGCGATGTCATTATGCCGATGCTGAAGGAATATGTCTACCCGGTCGATAAAGAGAAGCGGCTGATCGAGAGCGTGGCGGCAGGCAAGGTAGATGAAGCGATGCAGCTCATTAATTGCATGGTGAACGAGACTCGGAGCCACTCCGTGCAGGTGGCGCGCTGGCTGCTGTCCCATTTGACGATGGTACTGACGAATGTGCTGCATTCGCTCCAGCGGAGCCATGCGATCGTATTCGAGCGAAGCCCCGAACATATGCTGGCGACCAGCGATCAGCCGTTCGAGACGCTGCAGGAGGCGGAGGCTGTATTCCAAGCGCTGCTCGAAGAGGTGCGGGATAAGCTCGCTGAGAAAAGAAGTATGCGCCATGAGGATCTCATTAAGCACATCCACCAGATTATTGACGAGCACTACGGTGACTCCAACCTGTCGCTCAACTGGATTGCCGACCGGCTTGACCTGTCACCTAGCTATGTCGGACGCATCTACAAGCAGATCACGCTTAATGCGCTAATCGACGTCATCAACTCCGTTCGTATGGAGCGTTCAATTGAGCTGCTGGAAGGCACGCACTACTCCGTAGCGGAGATCGCAGAGCGGATCGGGTATACGAACCCGTCGTATTTTTATCGCATGTTCAAAAAGCACTACGGCGTCACGCCGACCGACTACCGCCGTCGCATCGCCGGCGATGAGGGGAAGGTCGCGAAAGGGTAGATGGAGAGGGGGGATAGCGTGGGAAAGCTGCGCTATCCCCTTTGTTGTAAGGGCGGCCGTGCTGTGTCGCTGTCCTCTTTTGTATCGAGATAGCGTACTTTAAAGTATCTTAACTCGCCGCTGCCCGCTTATGTGAAGAGATAGGATACTTTGAAGTATCTTAAACTGCAGCTGTCCTCTTTTGGATCGACATAGAATACTTTGAAGTATCTTATATAGCCGCTACTCGTTTTCGCATCAAGTTAGTGTACTTTGAAGTATGCTAATCAACCGTCGCTTGCCATCGTCTAGTCCGAAGCTTCCACCAATGGTTTCTGTTTCCTCGTGTTCGGTTATAATGATGCTAATAAGCAACATTGCGGAAGGAGAGGATGGCCATGCGGGTCACTCGAATTGTGCTGCTGGCCGTCATTGCCGGTGTGTTGGGGGGGAGCCAACTGTTTAACTATTGGAAGCAAAAGGTGCGTCCTATCGCAGTAGGCGCTGTAGCTGGCACCGAAGCGTTTGCCGCTTCTGCTGAAGTGAAGAACGAGCAGTCGCTCGCCGAGTACATTAAGAAACAGCTTCAGACACATACCGACCGTGTATCCGTCGCGATGCTTGGATCGGATCACTCGGAGGCCGCGCTGAAGAAGGCGTTGGCCGCTGCGACAGGGACAGACGATTACATCGCCTACATTATTGATTCTTACTATTACACAATCCGCGAGACTTCGATCCGTACGGACATTGATCTTCGTATCCGCTATCGTGAGACAGCAGAACAGACAGCCGAAGTGAACCGCATAACGGATCGGGCACTGCGAAACATCATCAACGATCAGATGAACGACCATGAGAAAGTGAAGGCGATTCACGATTGGGTCGTTGCACGCGTTGATTACGATCAAGCGCTTCAGAAGTATACCGCTTATGAAGCACTCACGACAGGGAGGGCAGTCTGCCAGGGTTATGCACTTCTTATGTACAACATGCTGACGAAGGCAGGCATTGAGAATGTTATCGCTGCAGGAACCGTGAATACGGGCGAGCATGCTTGGAATATCGTAAAGCTGGACGGACAATGGTACCATCTCGACGCAACCTGGGATGATGCCGCGATTGCTTCAACGACAGGTGTTGATGCGGCGCAAGGCGCGATCCTCCGCAGCCAATATCGCTATTACCTGTTAACGGATTCGCAAATGCGAGCGGATCACCAATGGACCAAGACCTATCCGAAGGCGACTACGGTGTATGCAGATGCGCTGCGCAAGCGGATGCAGACTGTACCTCTGGAAGCGCAGCGCTTATCTAAGCTGGAAGCGGCAATCGGCCTCGATTGGCTGCAGTCCGATCGAACGGTTACCTCTGTTACAGCACTCGCCAATAAGCTCTCGGAAATGTCGGCTGGCGGAAAGCGCGAGCTTCAGGTACGTTACACGAGAGGCGACTCATGGAACGAAGACATTCGCGCCGCGGTCCGGCAGGCCGGCATTCGTGACGGCTACCAAGTGCGGAGCACGCCTTACGGCACCGACGGTTCGGTGCTGCTGGAAGTAAAGTTTACCGCGTAGGACAAATAAAAGCGGCCTAATCGCGCTCCCGATGGAGTCGATGATTAGGCCGCTTTTTTTATAGGAGCGATACAACAAAAAAGTAGCCTACGGCGTGCGTTCGCCGTAGGCTCAATATCTATTTCATAAAGGGGGGTCTTGTCACTTATTATGCAGGGCGAAGCTGAAATGAACCTGAAACGGTTATTACAAGATGATGACAAGTAAAAGAGGGCTTGTTACATAGGCTGAGTTTGAGCTGCTACCAACACAATAGACAAAAAAGTAGCCTACGGTGTGCGTTCGCCGTAGGCTTTTCAATAATCTATTTCATAAAGGGGGGTTGCCACTTATTATGCAGGGCGAAGCTGAAACGAACCTGAAGTGACGATTACAAGTCTGTAACAAAGTGATAGCGAGTCTGTTACATAGGCCGAGTCTGGGTTGCGTCAACCACAATAGACAAAAAAGTAGCCTACGGCGTGCGTTCACCGTAGGCTTCAATATCTATTTCATAAGGGGGGTCTTGTTACTTAGTATGCAGGGTGAACCTGAAATGAACCTGAAGTAAACCTGAAGTGACGATTAAGAGTCTGTAACAACGAGAAAGTAGGTCTGTTACCATAGGCCGAGTCTGAGCTACCGTCCGCATCATAGACAAAAAAGTAGCCTACGGCGTGCGTTCACCGTAGGCTCAATCATCTATTTCATAAGGGGGTCTTGTCTATTATTATGCCGGGTGAAGCTGAAATGAACCTGAGGCGTTTATTACAAGTGTGTTACAAAACATCAGAAGATGCTCTTCCATACGTACGCGCTGGTTTGTAACGGACAGGAGGATCGCTATTTCGCCGCAATGACGATACTACATTCGCTAAAGGACCGGAAAGATCTTATTAGCACTCCAACGTCAACCTTGAGCAATATTTTGCCCCAATAACGTCTCTGTAGTCCGCTACGCTACCCCAATGGAGCATCTGAGTCCGTTACCTCAAGACAAACTTCAACACCACCGAAAGGCAACCACCGGTAATCCACGCCTTATATAAAATGATACCGGCGCTCGCTCGTTACTCCGCATCGTTGCCGCGATTGCGCTGCGTCATTTGCTGCCAGACGGAGCCGGCCGCTTCCTCGCCGCGCTCGATGCGCTCGACGGCCATGCTCGCTTGCAGCGAGATTTCGAACTCCGCGTCGTTCACAGCTTCGCGGAGGACATCCAAGGCGCGCTCATCGCCCGCCTCGTATAAGAACCGCGCCGCGCGCCAGCGCACCAGCTTGTTCTTGTCGCGCAGCGACTCGATCATCGGCTCGATGGCCGCTGTATCGCCGATGTCGGACAACGTATCGCCAGCCGTACGGCGAACGGACACAGACTTGTCCTTCAGCGCCGTGAACAACAGCGGCATTGCTTCCGCGCTGCGCAGATCGCCGAGGTAGACGACGGCTAAGCGGCGAATCGATGCGTTCTCGTCAGCAAGTGCACGCTGCAGCATCGGAAGCGCTTCTGGCGTCGATTCCGCAAGCCGATCAAGCGCAGCATAGCGCTCCTGCCAATCGGGAGCATCGAACTTCGCAAGCACCTCGTCGGCTGTCAGCGGCGTAGGGCGGATTGGCGCCTCCACGACCGCATCCGGTCCTTGCGCTTGCGATGCCGCCACAAGAGAAGCGATTCGCTCCTCTGTATAAGCAGCTTCGAGCTCGCGCACGATATCTGCTGCGATCTCCTCTGGCTCGCCGTAGCGGATGCCGAACTCCTCTAGCTTGCGCTCGCGGATGAACGTCGTTCCTGCTGCAGCCTGCACCGCATCGGTGAAGCGCTGCGCCATAGCGGCACGCACCTCGCGCTCGCCGATACGTACCCGAATCTGCATCGGAATGCCGCGGTAGAACTGCACGAGCACATGCGCTTCGCCGAAGCCATCAGCCGATGGCGCCGCTCCAACGCCAGCTGCCGCAGCATCGGTGTCATCTCCGGCAAGCAGCCGCCGTGCTTCGGACAAAATGCTCTGCCAGTCTGCATTCGGCTTACGATCCAGTGCGATGAAATCCGCGGTGCGGAATAAGCTTTTGACCCCATTAATAGCCAGCAGCGCTCGGATAATTTCCGAGGCGCCTTCTGATTTATCAGGCAAGTATGTATGGCGATGTCCGCGAGGAAGTGTCTCATCGACGTTCAACTTCATCGAATTCGGACTTGGCGTTGGTTCAATCGATAACAATTTCATGGAATATTCCTCCGATCATGAGATGTTCGTCATGAGTAGTTTACCCGATCTTGAAGCGGGATGCGAATGCATCATATCGATGCTCTTTTTATAATAAAGTAAATAATGCAGCAAATTCGGACAAAACAACACCAATTAGGCGCAGTGCAACCGTTTGCTTCATAAGGTTATAATACTCGTATATTCCAAATCACTCGTATATTCCAAATCGGAGGCATACTACTATGACGATTAAATCTCCATCCCGCATTCGTTTCGGCATTATCGGTGCTGGTGCCATTGGCGCCGTTCATATGGAAACCTTGAATAAGTTGGGCGACGTGGCGGAACTCCGCGCCGTAACAGACACATACCTGCCGCTGGCAGAGAAACGTGCAGAAGAGCATTCGATTCCTACGATTCACGTTTCGCCAGAAGCGCTCATTGCCGACCCGGACATTGATGCCGTTGTCATCGCGGTGCCGAACCAGTTCCATGCACCACTGACGATTGCCGCGCTGGAAGCAGGCAAGCATGTGCTGCTGGAGAAGCCGATGGCAATCAGCTCGGCGAAGGCGAAGGAGATTGTCGATGCGCAGCAGCGTACGGGCAAGACGGTCATGATCGCACAACAGATGCGTTTCACAGGTCTTTCCCGCGC
This sequence comes from Paenibacillus cellulosilyticus, assembly GCF_003182255.1. GTDB lineage: Bacteria > Bacillota > Bacilli > Paenibacillales > Paenibacillaceae > Paenibacillus_T > Paenibacillus_T cellulosilyticus. The sequence goes on from NZ_QGTQ01000022.1 coordinate 69,345, forward strand.
AGTGAAAGCCTTGATCGATGACGGTGTGCTTGGACGTGTGTATAACATTAAGACAGGATGGATCCGTAAGAAGGGGATCCCAGGCTGGGGCTCTTGGTTCACGCAGATGGAGATGGCTGGCGGCGGTCCGCTGATCGATATCGGCGTTCATATGCTTGACCTGTCGCTTCATCTTGTGGATAGTCCGAAGCCGGTATCCGTATTCGGAACGACTTATGCAGAATTTGGTCCACATAAGCGTGGTATTGGGAACTGGGGTACGCCGAACTGGGAAGGCATCTACAATGTTGAGGATTTGGCAACTGCACTCATCAAGCTGGATAACGGTGCGACGTTGTCGCTTGACGTTAGCTGGGCAGCGCATGCCGCGGATCTGACCGATGAGCCGTTCATTCATTTGATGGGGACCGAAGCGGGTGTTTCGATCGTTGGTAACAAAGCGACGCTTGTGAAGCACGAGAACGATGAGGTTGTGATGTCCGAGATTGAGCCGCTGGATAGCGTGAACGAGCGCGAGCTGGTCGCGAAACATTTTATAACATCCATTCATGAAGGCACGACGCCAATCTCATCCGTTATTACGGGCTACACGAACAATCGGATTCTTGATGCCATCTACGAGTCTTCCGCGAATGGCGGCGAAGTGAAGCTGAACTGGGACTAACTGTTTATCGTCAAAATGATTCGAAGCTTTCTGGCCGAGCAATCGGCTGGGAAGCTTCTTTTGCGTTGTGCCTGTATCGCATAACTGATTTTTGACGAAGATTCCACGAGATATAGATAAAAAATTTGCAAAAGAACAGTTTATCCCATCCCTACTCGTTATGACGAACGGGCGTTTCTGTGCTATAATAACCCGATGAACACGTTTGAGAGGACGGGATTAAATCAATGATAAGCACGACTGGCGTATCGCTTCGTTATGGTAAGCGACCGCTCTTCGAGGATGTTAATATTAAGTTTACACCAGGTAACTGCTACGGCTTGATCGGTGCGAATGGCGCAGGTAAGTCGACGTTTCTGAAAATTCTATCCGGTGAGATCGAGCCTAACACAGGCGAAGTCCACATCGCACCAGGCGAACGGATGGCAGTACTGAAGCAGAACCATTACGAATACGATGAGTTCCCAGTTATCGAGACGGTCATGATGGGCCATAAGCGCCTGTATGACGTTATGCAAGAGAAGAACGCGCTGTACGCGAAGGCTGAATTCACAGATGAAGACGGCATCCGCGCAGGCGAGCTCGAAGCTGAATTCGCTGAGATGAACGGCTGGGAAGCTGAATCCGAAGCGGCAGAGATGCTCAACGGTCTCGGTATCACACCGGAGCTTCACGATAAGCAAATGAAAGAGCTCGGCGGCAACGAGAAGGTTCGCGTATTGCTCGCGCAGGCATTGTTCGGCAGCCCGAACATTCTGCTGCTTGACGAACCTACCAACCACTTGGACATGGAATCGATTCATTGGCTCGAGAACTTCCTGGCGAAGTTCGAAGGCACTGTTATCGTGGTCAGCCATGACCGTCACTTCTTGAATACGGTATGTACGCATATCGCCGACATCGACTTTGGCAAAATCCAAATGTACGTCGGTAACTACGACTTCTGGTATGAGTCCAGCCAGCTGGCGCTCACACTTCAACGCGACCAGAACAAGAAGAAGGAAGACAAGATCAAAGAACTGCAAGCGTTCATCCAACGCTTCAGTGCGAATAAATCGAAGTCGAAGCAAGCAACGTCGCGTAAAAAGATGCTCGATAAAATCTCGCTCGACGACATTCGCCCTTCGAACCGCAAATACCCGTTCATCAACTTCAAGCCGGAGCGCGAGGCTGGTAAGCAACTGCTGCTCGTAGAAGGCCTGTCGAAAACGATCGACGGCGAGAAAATTCTCGACAACCTGACGTTCACGGTCAACAAAGGCGACAAAATCGCACTCGTTGGTCCGAACGGTCTGGCGAAAACGGTCTTGTACCAAATCATCGCGGGCGAGCTTGAGGCGGATTCTGGAACCTACCAATGGGGCATTACGACGACGCAAGCGTACTTCCCTAAAGATAACTCCGCATATTTCGACGGCGTAGACTTGACGCTCGTTGATTGGCTGCGTCAATTCTCCAAGGAGCAGGATGAGACGTTCATCCGCGGCTTCCTGGGCCGCATGCTCTTCGCAGGCGATGAAGGCATGAAGAAAGCAAGCGTATTGTCCGGTGGCGAGAAGGTTCGCTGCATGCTGTCCAAGATGATGCTGTCCGGTTCGAACGTTCTCATCATGGACGAACCAACGAACCACTTGGACCTCGAATCGATTACGGCGCTCAATAACGGCATGATTGATTTCGACGGTACGATGCTGTTCACGTCGCATGACCATCAGTTCGTGCAGACGGTTGCGAACCGCATCTTCGAAATCACACCGAACGGTCTGATCGACCGTACGATGTCCTACGACGAGTACCTGGAGAATGCGGATGTGCAGGCGATGCGCGCTCGCATGTACCCAGCCGAGTAAGCTTGATCGTATGAATCACAGCCCGCAGGCGGAAGCGCCTGTGGGCTTTTTGCTTTTGTGCAACCAGATTGAACAGCAGACGTAACGGTTATATGAAGAGAAAGGGAGGCGATACAGATGTCTATTTTCGACAAAATGAAGCAAGGTGCCTCGGATGCGGCCCGCAAAGCACAACAGACGTTGGAAATTGCAAAGCTGAACAATCAGAAGTCCTCGCGCGAGAAAGATATGAGCAAACTGTATTCGCAGATCGGAGAAGCCGTATTCGAAGCGCATCTGTCCGGGGAGCATGAAGCATCGGCGGAGATCATTGAGGCTAGCTGCGAGAAGCTGAAGATTATGAAGCAAGAAATCGAAATGATTGATCATAAAATTCAATCGATCAAGCTGGAGAAAAGCTGCACCTGCGGTACGGTTGTCCCGCTTAATGCCAAGTTTTGTCCAGACTGCGGTACACGTTTCGCAACCGAGCAGGAACTGAAGTCTGAGATGACGAGCGGCGAAATCCGCGTGATCTGCCCGAACTGCGATACGGAGAACGAACTAATGGCTCGCTACTGCACAGACTGCGGTCACGAGCTTGGCAAAATGAGGCCAACGGTCTTGCATTCAAACGCGCAAGTCGTAGACCCTGAGCTGGAAACGTATGTTGATCCTGATCCAGTCGTCGAGGTTTATGAAGAGAAGGATCAAGGGGCACACGACCAAGAAGACCAACTGAAGCGCCGTGAAGAAGGAAACAACGGCGGTTGGGGCAGATTTTCGTTCGATAAGTACGACGATAAATAGAATAGCAAGGAATAGATGCAGTAGCGAGAGGCCTGCCCGGTTGGGGTGGGTCTTTTTTGTTGTGAATGATATTTGTGGAATTATGTAGAAAAAATAGTAGTTATATAAAATTTAACTATTATAATATAGTATAAAAACCTTAGAAAAAGTAATCTTTAGGACATAATGAGGTGGATTTGAGGAGGCTCTTCATTGATTGTTCATCGACAGACCAAGGAGCATTACCCAGTTGACTTTCATCCTCTTACTCCATTTGATGTTAGTACAATGATTAGGGATGGTAGTCTATTTAGTTGGGAGCTCCAATTTGATTGGACACTTTATTTTCGATTTTACAATATTGAAGTATATAAAATGGTAATCCGAGGCGATGATGAGATACAAGGCTGTATCGCATTTGAAGTAAAGGAAGACCATATTTATGTCCATCTCATCGAATCGGCCCCGCATAACTTTAAGGGCAGAGCATTTGAGTTAATCGGGGAGCACTTATTCGGTTTTGCATGTAAGTGCAGTGAGGATCTTGGATTTGAAGGAGCAGTTGCTTTTCAGTCGAAGATAGGACCCAAATCTGTGCCTTTAATGAACTATTATGTTAATAGAATTAAAGCTGAGCATTTGGGCAATGGTTATATGATTATCGACGGTCCTTCAGCGAAACAACTGATTATGATATACTCTACATAAGGAGTGATGCATATGAACAAGAAGAGCAATTTAGTAAAGTCTCTTGATGACGTTTCTCGGCTTGCTGGTGGATATGTGAAGCAATCTCTCCCAGTAGAAAATTCCGATCGCGATCGTGTAATTTCAGAGGCACTCTCCAAGCGCAAGGCCACACGTCTTGAAAAAGTTTAAAACTCGAGCTTGTTTTAGAGCACCGTTGCGCACCTAGTATCTACGAAGAAGTAATTTTCGAATTTGAACTTAAGTGAATTAATCGCCATAGACACCTTTACTTATAAATACGAAGCCCGTTACCTTCCCGGTAATGGGCTTTTTCACCCTATATACGATACCGCTGTACGCCAAAGCATGCCCCTATACATATGAGAATGGCACTAATCCAGTTATCCGCAATGGTCCGTCCACGGTTTCAGTAAGCCGAAAACGCCATAATAACGCACCATATGGATTATGTAAATGTTTCCTGCGACGATATGTTTTACTCTCGATAGTCCGAATGGACTATATTGGACAGGCGCCCAATATAGTACCAATTTTGAGCCGATTCCAATATTTAAAGAAGGTCAAACTTAGGCCCATAGCAGAATATGAGAACGATGAGAAAAGCGCCGTTGGGCGCTTTTTATTTTGGCTCACAGGAGCGTGGATTCGACAAGGTTCGATATGCCTAGATTGGCAAAATCCACATTGGGAGGAAGGTCAGATGCTCGTCCTTTCGCTCACCTCTTACAATGGGATTATATTTCCACAGCACAACAAACCATCCTATGGAGGGAATCGAACACATGCTTACTACTTCATGGAAGAAACCGCTCCTTACAGCTTCAATGGCAACAATGCTTGCATTTGGATCACTCCTCGTGCCGGCGGCAGACGTCTTCGCAGCGCAGATCGGTACCGCAACTGTACAGTCTGGCGTCAACATGCGCACCAGCCCATCCACTTCAGGCAGCATCATTCGGATGGTGAAGAAGGGTGAAAACCTGGTCGTACTGGAGAAGACAAATTCGTATTGGTACAAAGTACAAGACAGCAGTGGACAAATCGGTTATGTATCGACGTCCAGTCAATATTTGAACGTTACGCTTTCCAGCAGCAGCAACGGCAGTACGTCCACATCCACGGGAACGAATGCTACGATTGTGAAATCGGTCAACTTCCGTACGGGTGCTTCGACTAGCGCGTCCTCAATGGGTTATTTGTCTGCGAATGAGAAGGTGACGATCATCAGCGTACCTAATTCCTACTGGTATCAGATCGTTGACTCGAAAGGCCGCACAGGCTACGTAAGTTCGCAATCGCAATACATAACGGTAACGGGCTCGCTTCCAAGCAGCGGCGGCAGCAGTACTTCGACAGGCAGTTCGTCCTCCAGCGGCAGCACGTCCAGTGGCTCGTCGAGCGGCTCAACAACCGAGACGGATGCATCGCGTGCAGCACTGATCGAGAAGGTTATTGCAACGGGTATGAAATATTTGGGCACGCCATATGAATACGGCTCTGATCGGAATACGACAACGACGTTCGACTGCTCCGACCTGTTCCGTCAGATGTACCTTGAAGGCATCGGCCTGAAGCTGCCTGCGGACTCCCGCGGCCAAGGTGAATATGTGAAGAGCAAAGGCAATGCCGTCTATGACTGGCATCAGCTGAAGCGAGGCGATATCCTTGTATTCATGGATTACAAGGGGTCCAAGGCTTCCGACTACGCAGGTATCGATAAGTCCACGCAGCGTATCTCGCACGATGCGATTTACCTGGGCGACGGTAAGATTCTCCACACGTATTCGAAAGAGTCTGGCGGCGTGAAAATCACCAGCATCGAAGGCACGCATTGGGAGTATCGCTTTATTTACGGTGGCAGCGTCATCTAATGCAGCAATGGAATGTGGAGACAACAGCTTAACACTAGACAGCGAGGAGACATACGCTAACGGACCACAGTGTCCTTATTTGCTCGAAATCAGGCTTGTTCTGAATCTAACGGACTCGAGAGTCTCTATTTGAGCAAAAATACGGCCTTGGTGCTGTGCGGCGCATGAATAAGGTCTGTGGCGTCCGTTAAAAGAGAGCATCACCAGTTTCGAACTTATAGTGTCGCTGGTGTCCGTTAGAATGTCACATATAGCTAGAGAAGGGGGAAGCATAAAAGCATTCCCCCTCTCTAGATATTGTCCTTGCTTCTATTGATTAATCCATATCCGCAGCATCCACTTCACGGGACGACTCTTTCCGATATTCGGAAGGAGTCGTTTTGTGCTGTTTGCGGAACACTTTAATGAAATAACTGACATGCTCGAAGCCGACCTCGAGGGCGATGTCGGAGATTTTACGGTCGGTGTCGCGCAGCAGCTCGGCTGCACGGCGAACACGGTAGCTGTTCAAGTAATCGATTGGTGTTTTGTGCGTCATGGACTTGAAGAAGCGGATGAACTGGCCCTCGCTCATCGGAACGAGATCGGCAAGCTCCCGAATGCGGAGCGGACGGTCGTAGTGCTGCTGCATATGGACGATAATCGTCTTCAGCCGATCGATCTTAACGACCTCGGCAGCATTGATCGCGGACCGTTTGTGCCACTGACCCGCACCAGCGATTTCGGAGAAAATAAGCAGCAGTCGTCCCTTGATCGAAGCTTCGAAACCAAGCGCTTGTCGATCGTACGCTTCCATTAATGCATGCAAATGGCCGAGCACCGCCTGTCCCCAAGCGGTGTCCGGTTTGATGTGCCGTGGAAACGTGCGGCGCTTCTCCTGCAAAGGTGCGATGAAGCCGGCTTGAACAGCGTCGTAGCTGGCGCCCGCAAGCCACTCGACATCGAACACAATCGCGCAGAAGGTGCAGGGCGAGCCGTTGTGCGAGTGTCCGGCATGCATGTCGCCTCCATCGATGAAGACGGCTTCTCCTGCTCGCACAACGAGGTATTCGGTATCGATCTGAAACTGGACTTCACCCTCTAATACGCAGAAAAATTCTGCTTCCTGATGCCAATGGGTGTCCAATATCGGCTCCCCGGCTTCCCGCTCAATCAAGTAGGCAGCCATAGGGAGCATCGCATCGCCGTGAAGGCGATCCTCACGTAATGTATTCTTCGCGTAGAGATCCATTGATGGCATTCAGCCTTTCTGTCATGGATGAATAGGGAAGATCAGAATCGTGCTATAGTCACGCATAATTATGATAGTTAGCCTGAATGGAAGTCAGTATAATACTACTATATACGTTATTACATGCAATTCCTATCCCACAATGCATCGAAAGGATGAATCCTAACCATGAAATTCCATGACGGGAACTGGCTTGTACGTGAAGGCTTTAACCTGAAAGCAGCTACGCAAGCGCACGAAGTAGAGCGCAACGGCGACGAGCTGACGGCTTATGTATCTCCAATTCCGATTATGTCCCGCGGTAATATGCTCGATACGCTGCAGCTGACGGTGAAATTCCACTCGCCAGCACCAGGCGTAATCGGCGTTAAGCTGATCCACTATGCAGGCGTTATTGAGCGCGGACCGAAATTCGAGCTGACGCCGCAATCGGCTGGCCACGTGACGATTACGGAAACAGAAGAAGAAACGATTCTGACGAGCGGCAACCTGAGCGCACACATTCGCAAAGGCCAAGAGTGGAGCGTAGCGTTCTACCGCGGCGGCGAGCGTCTGACGGGCAGCGGCCCTCGTTCGATGGCATATATTACGGAAGGCAAGGAACGCAGATGGCTGCGCGACGAGCTGGATCTCGGCGTAGGCGAGTTCATCTACGGCCTCGGCGAGCGCTTCACGGCTTTCGTTAAGAACGGACAAGTTGTTGACCTCTGGAACCAAGACGGCGGCACGAGCTCCGAGCAGACGTACAAGAACATTCCGTTCTACGTTTCCAACAAAGGCTACGGCGTATTCGTCAACCAACCAGAGCTCGTATCCTTCGAGGTCGGTTCGGAGAAAGTGAAGAAAGTACAATTCAGCGTTGAAGGCGAATCGCTCGAATACTTCGTCATCGACGGTCCTTCGATCAAGGACGTACTGAACAAATATACGGATCTGACGGGCAAGCCGGCACTGCCGCCAGCATGGTCGTTCGGTCTGTGGCTGACGACGTCGTTCACGACGAACTACGACGAAGCAACGGTTAACTCGTTCGTAGAGGGCATGGCGGAGCGCGATCTTCCGCTGCACGTCTTCCACTTCGACTGCTTCTGGATGAAGGAATACCACTGGACGGACTTCAAATGGGATGAGCGTACGTTCCCAGACCCAGTCGGCATGCTGAAACGTCTGCACGAGAAAGGTCTGAAGATCTGCGTATGGATCAACCCTTACATCGCACAGCGTTCGCGTCTGTTCGAAGAAGGCAAAGCAAACGGCTACCTCGTGAAACGTCCGAACGGCGACGTGTGGCAGTGGGATTTGTGGCAGCCAGGCATGGCGCTCGTTGACTTCACGAACCCAGCAGCATGCGAATGGTATGCAAGCTACCTGCGCGACCTCGTGGACATGGGCGTAGACAGCTTCAAAACAGACTTCGGCGAGCGTATCCCGACGGATGTTGTGTACCATGACGGCTCCGACCCTTACAAAATGCACAACTTCTACACGCAGCTGTACAACCAAGTTGTATTCAACGTGCTGGAAGAGAAGCTTGGCAAAGGCGAAGCAGCATTGTTCGCACGTTCGGCTACGGCTGGCGGTCAGAAGTTCCCTGTACACTGGGGCGGCGACTGCTACGCTGACTACGAGTCGATGGCAGAGAGCCTCCGCGGCGGCCTGTCGCTCGGCCTGTCCGGCTTCGGCTTCTGGAGCCATGACATCGGCGGCTTCGAGAACACGGCACCAACGCATGTATTCAAACGCTGGCTGCAATTCGGCTTGCTTTCGAGCCACAGCCGCCTGCACGGTTCGAAGTCGTACCGGGTACCTTGGGCTTACGATCAAGAAGCAGTTGACGTTACGCGCTTCTTCACGAAGCTTAAGAGCCGCCTGATGCCTTACCTGTTCGACACAGCCGGACAAGCGACTGAGCTCGGTCTGCCATCGCAGCGTGCAATGGTCATCGAATTCCAGAACGATCCGACGACGGAATTCCTCGACCGCCAATACATGCTCGGCGACAACCTGCTTGTTGCACCAATCTTCTCGGAGAGCGGCGACGTGCAATACTACCTGCCACAAGGCGGTACGTGGACGCATGTGCTGAGCGGCGAGACGAGACAACCAGGCTGGTACAAAGAAAACTACGGTTTCGACAGCCTGCCATTGTTCGCGCGTCCAAACTCGATTATCGCATTTGGTGCGAACGAGCAGCGTCCGGACTATGACTACTCGAACGGTGTAGACTTCAACGTCTACGCGCTGGAAGATGGCCGTACGGCTACAGCAACGGTTCGCGACATCAAAGGTGCAGTTGAAACGACGGTTGCCATCGCTCGCGAAGGCAAATCGATCACTGTTTCCCTGCAAGGCAGCGGCAAAGCGTTCAGCGTAACGCTGAACAGCACGGGCGAGATTGCATCGGCAAACGGCGCATCCGCAACGGTTGACGGCAACTCCGTCCTCGTCCCTGCGGGCGAGAACAACGTCACAGTAACGATTACGCTGGCTTAATCAAGCCTCGTGCTCGAATGAAGTAATAGAAGCCTCCAATTTCACGGTAAGTGAGTTGGGGGCTTTTTGGCGAGCAATGGGACAGTCGACGGCTGCTCGCCGTACCGGACGTGGTCACGCGATCCATATGGCGACGAACTTAACCTATGTGTTCGGTTCTTACGCTCGCGGCGGAGATCTCGTACAAGGCGTCTCCTCGGGCAGCGGTGTGGACGTACCGATACTGCTGCTGATCGGCGTCGCGTCGATACCGGCAATCTATGTGTGTTGGCTCATTCTGAAGCGTATGGACCGGACGATGGCGCATGCAAGGCAGAAGCAGGGAGATGAACCATCGAGAAGGAACGAGGCCGGAGGAAGTATGGATGGGCTGAATGGGAGCCGGCAGGATGCTGCGGGAGGGAAGTGGCGGTTGGATGCGGGGTGGAGCTGGCTTGTACCAGTCACGCTTGCTGTCATCGTCTTCATCGTGAAGGCGATAGCCGGGTAGCTTGCGGTAATCGAGTAAATTGGTGCACGACTAAATTGCCACAACGGACGAACCGTTAGTATTTTGACAGCTTTCGGATAGGTAGTGTGCGGATGAGGAGTCGTTGTAGGTTTAAGCAAGGAACCTTTGTTTAATAAGTCTCGTCTACGTATGTGAGACTCATTGAAAGGGTGGGGTGGATGAATTACGCGATTATCGGCTGCACGTTTATCCTGTCGGCATTCGTATCGATTCGGGTCATGAGGAGTACCCGCAATCAGTGGCTAGGCATGGCGGCAGCACTTGGAATGAACTCGATTATCCTCGTCACGGCGGCATGGCTGCTGCTGCGAACGGATGAACAGGTACGGCTGTTTGGGATTGACCATGCGAACCGATTTACGCTGATCCTCGCGCTGCCCTTCATCACGTGGGTGCATTTGATGATGCTCTCGTTCGTCCGAAAGCGTATGGCTTGGCGTCAGAGCTGAGCCGAGCCGAGCCGAGGCACTGTATTGCATTGACATAAAAAAATATGGAGGCGGCTGTTTAACATACAGCTGCTTTTTTGTTATACTATATATGATAATGATAACCATTCTCATATAATGAGGTGACAAATAGATGCCTGTGAGCAACCAAGTTCCTATTACCCACGATGAAGCTATGAGTCGTTCGATTCATCCTATGTCTTCTTCGGAGGAAAGCAATGCCTCCAATTATTCGCTAATGTCCAATCGGACATTTGATGCTGCTAGGATAGAGCTGCCGCTTGAGGAGCTGACCGTTCGGCTGTGGTCGGTTGAGCTGTTCTCATCAGGAGACAGCGAATGGCTGCAGCAGCAGCAATTGAATTCGACCTATGCGCTCGTCGTGCTGCTCAATGGGGAGGGAGAGCTCGTACGGAATGCACGGACGTGTCGGATGGCTGCAGATACCGCATATTGGTGCATGCCGGAGACGACATTCCGAATTGTGCCTGCAGCTGGAGGGCAGCTATCTGCTGCCGTCATTCGTTTCGGTCTCTATCGTCCATTGGACGATGCGCTGGATACCTATGACCCCGATGCCATTCGCTCATCGAATAGCACGATGGCTGTAAGTCAGTTAGCACTGGTTCCTGTAACGACCGATCGATTGCCATTCACCTGCTGCGAGGATGTCTTCATAGAGCCGGCGGGGCAGCTTGCCGAACGATGCCGCTCGATCTACCGCAGCAGCCGGCACGAGGATGGGCTGCTGCGCTGGCGTGCACAGAGCGAGCTCTACGAGCTGCTGTACGAGATGTTGTCTGCCGTGCGGAGCCGGACTCGAGGCAGTTCCCTTCACGCGCTGGAGCGGGTGAAGGAATGGATGGCGGAGCATTACCGGGAGGACTTATCGATTGAACGGCTGGCGGGGATCGCGGAGCTGAGCCCGAATTATTTTGCCGACCTGTTCAAGAAGACGTACGGGATAAGTGCACTGGATATGCTGCTCGAAATACGAATGGCGAAGGCGAAGCAGTTGATGCTCCGCTCCGACCGCAAGCTGCGCGACATTGCGCATGAGGTGGGCTATGAGGACGAGTTTTATTTCAGCCGCAAGTTCAAGAAGGTGTATCAGCTATCGCCATCGCATTACCTCAAGCAGCGCATTCGACGGATTGCAGCGTATGGCTGCACCGCCTCGATTGGTTATCTGACGCCGCTTCATGTTGTGCCGCACGCCGCGCCGCTTCATCCCAAATGGTCGGGCAATTACTACCAGCAGATGTGTGCAGATATCCCGTATCACTTGGATGCTTATCGCAACACGAGTGTGTCGGATGAGAATTACGTACTGCTTGCTGAGGCGAAGCCAGAGCTGATCGTCTGCACGCCTAACGTCAATGCTTCGGAGAAGCAGCGGCTCGATCATATTGCATCTACGCTCGTATTGCCGGAGGAAGGGCCGTTCAGCTGGAAGGCGGGGCTGCGAGAAGTAGCGGCAGCGCTTGGTGAACAGGCGGAGGCGGAGCGCTGGATTGCGAACTATGAACGAAGAACGTCGATGCTGAACAAGCAGGTCGCGGAGGCGCTGAACGGTGAATCCGTGCTTGTCGTGCGGATGTTCGGAGAAGGGTTGTTCAGCTACACGAATCAAGGAATCGAGGATGTGCTGTACAACGAGATGGGCGTAGCACGTCCTCGTGCATTCCCTACGGCAGCCTCTCTTGGAGAGCGATTAACGCCGGAACAGCTGGATGAGGTAGGGGCGGACCATATTCTGCTGCTCATCTGCCAAGAGTCGGAGACGCTCTCGTATTGGCACCGATTGCGTCAATCGGCGGAGTGGAAGCTGCTTGAGTCGGTTCGCGAGGGGCGGTTGAAGCTGATTCCGTCCAACCCATGGCGCGAATATTCACCTGCGGGAGTGGAGCGGCTGCGTGAGGAGATCGTAACGATCTTTCGCTAGCATTCATTGATTATTAGAAATGTCCATCATCATTCTGGATTTTGTCCATGGAGCGGGAAACCGCGTCCTTTTATAATCGATATTGATAATCGTTATCAATTATTAAGTTTGAATTTCGAAGGGAGCCTTACGAAAGAGATGAGAAATTTTCGTTTATTTGCAGGCCTGCTGCTTGTAATGGCCGTTCTGCTGGCAGCATGCGGTGAGAAGGAAGAGACGAGCACAACGGGCACGGAAACGAAGTCCGAGACGACGACGGAGACAACAGCAGCACAGACAGATACAAGCGAGACGAAGACGGATACGGCAGCAGCGGCTACGAAGGTCGTCAAATATTTGGATCAAGAATACACAGTTCCTGCTACGGCTGAGCGTATCGTCATCACGGGCGCACTCGAAGCGATGGAGGACTCGATTCTGATGGACATCCATCCAATTGGTGCGATTTCGGTCGGCGGACAGTTCCCGGAGATGTTCAGCGCCATTACGGATAAAGCGGAATCGATCGGCGAGAAGATGGAACCAAATATGGAGAAAATCTTGCAGCTGAAGCCGGACGTCATTCTCGCATCGAGTAAATTCGACCCTGCAGTTATCGAGCAGCTGAGCAAGATCACAACGACGATTCCTTACTCGCACATTGCAACGAACTGGGAGAGCAATTTGAACCTGCTTGGCGAGTTGACGGGCAAGACGGATGAAGCAGCGAAGCAAATCGCTGACTATAAGAGCAAGCTGGAGACGGTGAAGAGCTCGCTGGGCGACAAGCTGAAGGATAAGAATGCCGTAATGGTTCGTATCCGTGCCGGTGAGATGTACATCTACGGTCCAAGTCTCTACTACAATCAAGCACTCTATGAGGATCTCGGCTTGACGGTCCCTGCGGAGATTCAAGCAGCGAAGTCACAGGCGGCGCTTCCGATTGAGCAGCTGGCTGAGATGAATCCGGACCTTCTGTTCATCCAGTTCTCGCCGGATGAGAATAAGGACAACCCGCAAGCGCTCGAGGATCTGAAAAATAATGCGATTTTCAAAAGCCTCGACGCTGTGAAAAACGGTCAATTATATGAAAATATCGTCAACCCGCTCGCCCAAGGCGGTACGGCATACAGCAAAGTCGAATTCCTCAACGCTTTCGAGAGCAAGCTGAGCCAATAACGCCCATGCGAGTCAAATACGCGCTGCCGACCGCCATTCTATTGATGGCGCCGGCAGCTGTTGTGCTTCTCATCCTGCTGTCGGTGCTGTACGGGGCGAAATCGATTGATGCGCACACGGTATGGAACGCGATCGTCCACTTCGATAAGGAGAGCGTTGATCATCAGATCATTCGGACATCGCGGATTCCACGGGTCGTGGGTGCGCTGCTGATTGGCTGTTTTCTCGCGGTATCGGGTGCATTGATGCAGGGCATGACGCGCAACTATCTCGCCTCTCCTTCGATAATGGGCGTATCGGACGGATCGGTATTTGCAGTTACACTTGCGATGGTATTCCTGCCATCGAACCATAACTTGAGCATGATCGGATTCTCGCTGCTAGGCTCGGCCTTCGGCGCCTTTGTCGTTTTTGGGCTGGCATGGCTCATTCCGCGTGGTATGACGCCAGTGAAGCTGGCTATTCTAGGCACGATTATTGGCATGTTCCTTAATGGGGTGGCGGATGCAGTCGCAACCTATTATCAGATATCTCAAAGCATCAGCTTTTGGTATAACGCACGGCTCTATCAGATGGACCCGGCGATGATTAAGCTGGCGCTGCCATTCGCCATTGTTGGACTGACGCTGGCCATGTGCTTGTCCCGCTCGATCACGGTGCTGTCGCTTGGCGATGAGATGTCGGCTGGTCTCGGTCAGCGGACGGGGTTGGTGAAGGCAGGCGCCATGCTCGCGGTCGTGCTGCTGACGGGCGCCTCAGTTGCGCTAGCTGGCAAAATCGCCTTCGTTGGCCTCATCATTCCGCACATCGCCCGCTATTTAGTCGGTCAGGATTATCGGTGGGTCATTCCGGTATCCGGCGTGCTGGGCGGTATATTCCTAGCGTTCTGCGATGTATTGTCCCGTTTCGTCAATTACCCATTCGAGACGCCGATTGGCGTCGTGACGGCCTTGTTCGGCGTCCCGTTCTTCCTCTATCTCATCTGGAGACGCGGAGGAGGTGAAGCACGTGGCTAGCCGTTCGTTCTATTCCTTCTGGTCGGTCATGGTCGTATGTGCGCTTGTCATTGCAACGGCAGTTTATCTGAGCGTAACGAACGGCGTGTTCGATATTTCGCTATTGGATGTCGTGAAGACGCTGCTTCGCATTAACCCGGTGCCGGACTATGACTTGGTTATTTTTGAATTCCGGTTGCCGCGCATCGTGCTAGGGCTGCTTGTCGGGTATGCACTCGGCGTGGCAGGCGCAGTTGTACAAGGCGTGACGCGCAATGGCCTCGCCGATCCCGGTATTCTCGGCATTAACGCGGGAGCGGGGATGATGGTCGTATTGTTCATGTTTCTGCTGCGCGGGCAGCTCGATATGCAAGGGACGTTGTCCGTCATGGCGATGCCGATGTTTGGTCTAGTCGGCGGATTGGCGGCCGCAGGACTCATTCTGATTCTGGCTAGACGCGGGGGCAAAATCGATCCGCAGCGGCTCGTGCTCGTCGGCATTGCGATGTCGCTTGGCTTCGGCGCGGCTACGTTATATTTTTCACTCAAAATGAATCCGCAAGACTTCGAGATGGCTGTCGTCTGGCTGTCGGGCTCGATCTACAGTGCGAACTGGCGTTTTGTGCTTGCTGTGCTGCCTTGGATCATTCTTATTCCACCGCTTCTATGGACGCGGGCGAGCAAGCTGGATTTGCTTCAACTGGAGGATACAAGCGCGATCAGCGTCGGACTGGCGGTTGAGCGTGAGCGGCTGCTGCTTCTAATCGGGAGCGTTGCGCTGGTTGCAGCCAGCGTGTCGGTATCCGGCAGTATCGGCTTCGTCGGGCTGATCGCACCGCATATGGCTAGAAGATTAGTTGGGCTGTCGCATCGGTATATTTTGCCCGTCAGCGGGGTTGTCGGAATGGCGATGGTCGTCGTTGGCGACCTGATCGGGAAGACGGTCTTTGCACCCGCACAGCTGGCGGTCGGTATTGTGATCTCGGTCATCGGGGTGCCGTACTTTGTTTATTTGCTCATACGGGCTAGAGCTTAGTGCAGTGAGGATATCTTGGAAGGGCATGTTGCGGGAAAAGAAAATCAAGAGAGGATGGTGCGCGCAATGGGGCGTTATCAATCGCTTATGCAAGGCGGGAGGAAGCTGCTTGTCTATGTGCCGCATAGCTATACGGAAGGGGAGCGTCGCTATCCAGTCGCTTATGTGCAGGACGGAGGCGAGCTGTTCGAGCAGTGCATCAATTACATCGACATGTTGAACCGGGAAGGAAAGCTGCCGGAGGTCGTTCTCGTCGGCGTCGCCACTTCCAACCGTAATCTGGAATATACGCCGTGGGAGGCGCAGCCGCTGCTGTCGGGCAAGCCGGGATTTGGCGGCGGTGGGCGAGCTTATGTAGATGAGCTTGCTGACGTCATCAAGCCTTATGTGGATGGGCTCTATCGGACGAAGCCCGAGGCGGAGCATACAGCGATCATCGGCGGATCGTTGGGCGGCCTCATCTCATTGCTCGCAGGAATGTGGCGGTCGGAGACGTTTGGTCGCGTTGGCATGCTGTCTGCCTCGATGTGGTTCGAAGGGATGCTTGATTACATCGCACAAGCGGATGCGCCTGCGGAAGCCTCACGTTTCTACATGTCGGTGGGCAGCCAGGAGGGCATCTATAAGGATGGCATTCAGAGGCATATGGTCATTAATACGATCAAGACGCACCGAATGCTCGCGGAGAAAGGCGTTGGGGCAGATCGGCTGAAGCTGGATATTGATCCAAGCGGTACGCATGATGATCTGTTCATGACAGGACGGTTCGCCCATGCGCTCAGATGGCTGCTCGGTGAGGAACAGTCGGCATCCGATAAGGGAGACCGTCTTCAGGCTGCGGCTTCAACGTTGTCTCGCTATTCCGTCCCGGGAACGGAGACGTTCACGATGCGCTCGCGTTACAATGGCGCGGGTTATCGCATCATGGTGTCCATACCGGTGAAGCCTGCTCCCGCGGAAGGTTATCCTGTGTTGTATGCACTGGATGGCAATGCGTACTTCGGTTCGATGGCGGAAGCGATGCGCATGCAGTCGCGCCATCCGCTGGGTCTCGCGCCCGGAATCATAGTCGGGATCGGCTATGATTCGGAAGCAGAGGAGCCATTCGTGGCGGACCGGCGGTTTTATGATTACACAACGCAGTCTACACCGAACTTTGCAAGGCCGGACGGGACGCCTTGGCCTACAACGGGCGGTGCGGAGTTCTTCCTTGCTTTTATTGAAGAAGAGCTGAAGCCGGAGATTGAACGTCGGTATCCGATTGACCGCAGCAGACAAGGCTTGTTCGGGCACTCGCTTGGCGGCTATTTCACGTTGTATGCGCTCATGCATCGCCCGGGTACGTTCCGAACGTATGTCGCGGGAAGCCCGTCGATCTGGTGGAACGAGCAGGAGTTGCTGATTCGCTTGCCGGCTTTCATCTCGCAGCTGGTGAAATATCCGATTGAGGCGGACGTACTGATCGGCATCGGTGGAGATGAGAAGCCCTCGATGCTCGACGATGCTCGTTCCTTGTATACGCAGCTTCGGCCGTTTGATGGCTACGGCTTAAGGGCATCGTATGCGTGCTGGGAAGATGAAGGCCATGTGTCCGTCATCTATCCACTCATCAGCCGCATGTACCGGATGCTATTTTCGAAAGGGAGGGAAACGTTATGCATTTAGCACAGCTGCTGCGTGAGCGGCGTTCGGTTCATCGATTCGAGCCTCGCGAGGTGCCGATCGATCTTGTAATGGAGCTGATGGATACGGCCGTTTGGGTGCCGAACTATCATATGACGCAGCCTTGGCGGTTCATTATTAGCTATGGCGAAGGGAAGCATCGGATGGCCGAGGTCGTTCGTCAGCTGAAGGAGTCTAATGAGCCAGATGTGTCGAAGAAGAAGGACGTAGGGCAGAAGTTCTACGATAAAATCATGGCGATTCCGATGATCATTACGGTCATCATGAAGGAGGACCCGAACATCATCGTTCGGGAAGAGGACTTCGCTTCGACGAGCTGCATCATTCATAACTTCAGCCTGCTGGCCTGGGAGCAGGGCATCGGGATCAACTGGGAGACGTACCCGTGGCTGCTGAAGGAGACGTTCCGCACCGCGATGGGCATCCAACCCGGAGAGAAAGTCATCGGCAACCTTCACGTCGGCTACCCGGCGATGGTGCCGAAGGCACAGCCGCGCGTTCCGGCGGCGGAGCGGATTACGATTGTGAGTGAGGCGTAGTGGGCGAGGTGCAGTGGAGGCAGTGAGGTGAGGTGCGGGGCCGGTCGTTCGTGGCTAGCTGCGTCGCTGGTGCTGTATGTAACTTCTGGATAGATGCAATAAGAGCGGCTCAACCGCACTTATTGGCGTTGCAGACCTCTTACGGAGGATTTAAGTGTGGTAAAACCGCGCCTAATGCTCTGACAATGCCTCGATTAGGGGCTGCGGCGCGGATTAAGAGTTGTTTTACTACACTTATTGTTCGAGAAAGGGGGGAGTTTGTGAAATAAGAGCGGTTTTGCAGCGCTTATTGGGATGGGATATTCGGCGTCTTTGCGGATGTTGGTACGTGGCAGTTCACTTCTTTTTCCAATTATGCTATCATACATGTAAAGAAGCCGAGTGCGGGAACACTCGGCCTAACAATTGGCTTGGATGGGTTTGTCCCTTCTGAAGTCAGCTAGGAAAACGAACCCACCTTTGGCGGTCAACCTTGGGGTGGGTTTTTACTTTCTCTTGTTGTTCGAATTAATGTATGTTAAAAGTGCAAGGATAAACGATCCAAATAAAAACATGATCGTTAGCGCATCCTTAACCTCCATGGCCTCACCTCCTTTCGAAGGGAAACCACGCCCACCCAAGATTCAATTGTCCTTCCTATTGTACCATAAAATTCCAGTATCGCGAAGAACGAATGTTCGTGATGAGTTTATTCTGACTTCTTAATCACTGTAGAGTTAACGATGTAATCACCTAGTCTATTCCCAGTAATCACTAAAATAATTGCTTCAATTGGCCAAATTAGTATTGTAATATTGCGTACAAATAATTTGAACCTATTAGGTACTTTATTTATATTAGCTTTGTCTATGATTGAAATTCCCACTAATCGTTTCCCAATGCTTCTGCCTTGAACTATATCTTTAAAAAAGTAAAGGATCAGAATTAGTCCAATGAAGAGGTAAAACAATTCAAATGGTTTATTCATATTATTATCGGTTGGTGAAAAGAAAGAATCCCAAATTAGTATAAGGAATATAATACCGCTGAATATGCTGAAAATGATATGATCTATCAAAAATGCAGCAATCCTTTGTGATCTATACATTTCACAAGACCCTCCTTTGTATCTACGCACTTCACACTTACCCCATCACCAACTCAAACACATTCTCCATAATCAAGAACGTCTGCTCATACGTCAGGTTGCCTTTCGGCGTGAATTGGTTGCTGCCAGTGCCGTTCATCAGCTTGAGGCCTACGGCTTGGTAGACGCTGCTGCGTGCCCAGGAGGCGATACGGCTGTCGTCTGCGAAGACGGCTGAGCTGGTAGGGATGGACTGTGATACCGACGAACCTGCGGTTAGAGCAGCTTTAATCTCAAGCGCTTTGTCATAGACCTTGAGCAAAAGGGTAGCAGCTTGCTCCCGTGTAATAGGCGCATTCGGCGAAAACGTCGTTGACGAGGTACCTTGAATGATGCCGTTTTGCGCTGCCCAAATAACCGAGTAGTTGTAGACATCCGTGAACGGAGAATCGTCCAAGTTCACATTGTTCGCAAGGCTGCTGCCTTGAATGTTCTCGAGCATTTGGACAGCGAGATCAGTGAAGCTGGATCTAGTAATCGGCTGCTGATAGGAATGGTCGTTATATAATCCGATAAGTCCATTGCCTTTCGCCTTCGTATAACCATCCAATGCCCAGGAGCTGACACGCTCGGTGCTCTTGCCGACTGCGACGTATAATTCGGATTGATTGCCGAGGTAGTCGTCGATTGAAATATAGGCTTCCCCTTCGCCAACCCCAGTTACGCGTCCTTGTGAATCGATAGTTACGACGCTTGGATCGCTGCTTACGAACACGTTGCCGCTCGTTTGTGCGCCTTCATTCATTCGCAGCTTAACGGTTTCTCCTTTATTCAAGTGGATCGCATTCTGCGCGGTCGCCAGATCAGGGAGCAGGTTGAAGAAGTTCGTCTGGAAGCTAACGGTATCCGCTTGGCCGCTCGTACGGTAGATCCCGGATATCGTGACATTGAAAGTATCCTCCGGCAGAATGGTACCAAGATTGTCTGGGCGGAAAATAACGGCAAAAGGAATCCCGCGGCCACTCGTCTCCACATTGAAGAATCGTCCGGATTTATCGCGGTCAGCGGAAGTGAAGGTCCATTGCTTGCCATCGCGCGCTCTCGTCAGCTGAACTTGGATTTCGCTCGTTCGTTCATTATCGAATCGCTTCGGATTGAGAGATACCGACCAAGCGTCGTATGGAGCGAATACTTCGGATGGGAAATATCCAGCCGATGGCCACGCGACATAATCGTAGCTTACATCGCTTTCGCTTCTGTCCATGTTAAAAGCATACATGCTTGCGTAAGGAGCATTCCAATTGGCGTCGTGGGAAAAGACCATTCCGAACATCGTCTTCGTCATCGAAGGATTCAAAACCCATCGACGGTGTCCGACCCGTTCAATGTTGGAGGAATCACTGTCCGACATGTAACCGAGCACATTATCATAGAAGGTTGGGCTGCCCATGTATAGGTTGCTGGAGCTCGTGCCCTCCGAACCAAGCTCGAACATCGATTGCTCCATGTTAGCGGGCTGCGTCGGATAGTGAGACAATTGATTATTGATGGCATTCACAAGTGCAGCAGTTTGCTGCTGCTGTTGGAGCGACCAGTCAGGCGTGAGATCGTCAGGCAATCCGGCCAAATAACGAACGAAGTTAGCGGCGTTAATACCATCCTCGATATATTTGGACTTGAGGGTGCCTGCGGCATATGGAGGTTTGAGACTAGGAGCGACCTCATAGATCTGATCCTCTGACATATAGCTGGTACCAGGTTCAAGCGGTCGGTATTGCATCCATCGATCGACAATATCCTGCTTCGTCCGGTTTGCCGTCGCTTGCTGCACGTCGATGGTAGTTGCTGCTTGAGCGTAGGGCGTTGACGCAGTTGCCCATGTCAATGAAGTGGCGAGAAGCGCCAGCGAGAGGAGCAGCTTCCATGGAGCTAGTAATGAGCGTTTATTCAATTGAGATACATCCTTTCGATATCGATTAGAAGTAGAAACTAGGCATGCGCTATTGCAGAGGACATGACTCAAAAAAGATTCGACATGATTTGTCATTTTCCTCCAAATAAACATAGAGCAGGGGGAGAGAAGGTCGTTTACTTGCAGGAGAACCATGCCACAATGAGCACAAAAAAAGCCGACACCCAATCGGGTATCGGCTTCATTCGGTTTTAATGGAAGTACGAGCCTGACGCTACTCACGTTGGCGACGGGCGACGCCGGAGCGTCTTGCCGCGTCGATAACGCGGCGGCGAACCTCTTCAACGACGCGTGTATTGAACACGCTCGGGATAATGTACATCCGGCTGAGCTCATTCTCCGTAATGACGGAAGCGATCGCTTCTGCCGCCGCTAGCTTCATTTCTTCATTAATAGTAGAAGCACGGCAGTCGAGCGCTCCGCGGAAAATCCCCGGGAAGCACAGCACGTTATTGATCTGATTCGGGTAATCTGAACGTCCAGTCGCGAAGACGCTCACGATATCTTCAACCTTCTCCGGACGAATCTCAGGCTCGGGGTTCGCCATCGCGAACACGACGGGTTCTGGCGCCATCGAGAGTACATGCTCGCGGGTCAGAATGCCGCCAGCCGAAACGCCGATGAACACGTCTGCTCCGGCGACCGCTTCAGTCAAACCACCGGATATCCGATGCGGGTTCGTATGCTCGGCATACCACTGCCACGTTGGATTATCGTACGTATGGTCTGCAGTTAGAATACCGCTGCGGTCCACACCGATAATGTTTGTCGCGCCGCCTGCTAGCAGCATTTTCGTACAGGCGGTGCCTGCCGCACCTATTCCGCATACTACGATGCGAGATGCCGCAAGCGTGCGGCCCGACAGCTTCAGCGCGTTGAGCAGTCCGGCGTACAGGACGACGGCTGTCCCATGCTGATCATCATGGAAGACCGGTATATCAAGCTCATCCCGCAGCCGCTGCTCGATCTCGAAGCAGCGTGGGGCAGAGATGTCTTCAAGGTTGATGCCGCCGAAGGCAGGCGCAATATTACGGACAGCGGTAATAATGGCTTCGGTATCTTGCGTATCCAGACAGATCGGGAACGCATCGACGTCTGCGAACTGCTTGAACAGCATTGCTTTGCCCTCCATAACCGGCATGGCTGCATAAGGGCCGATGTTGCCAAGTCCAAGCACGGCGCTGCCATCGGAAACGACCGCAACGGTATTACGCTTTATGGTCAACGTGAACGCCTTAGAAGGGTCCGCATGGATCGCCTGGCAGACGCGGGCAACCTCAGGCGTGTACACCCTCGACAGATCGTCACGGTTCTGAATTGGCGTCTTTGGTTGAATCGTAATTTTGCCCCCGAGATGCAGCAGGAAGGTGCGGTCCGAAATATTGACGAGACGGATGCCGGGCACAGCGGACAGCGTCGAACTGATGCGGTCGATGCTGGACGTTTCGGCTACCTTGACCGTTAAGTCGCGAACCGTCTTATCCCGTCCCGTCTGAATGACGTCGATGGCGATGATGTCGCCTCCCGCTGTTTCGAGCGCAGCTGCCGCCGCACCAAACCCTACCGTACGTGTATCGATCTCAAGGCGAATAATGATTGTTTTGCCGTCTAAACTTTTACCTTCCATCCGTACCCCTCCCGTTCCTATGGGCTAACTATACCCCGCAGCAATCGGAAATATTCCATTCGGAACGAATTCGGATATCGACATCCATCTATGCACAAAAAAACAGCCGTCACTGCATAAATCGCAGGACGGCGTCTGTACATTCCTTTGGATCGTATTGTTCGTTGCGTTTGCGAAGCAGTGCTTGTCTGAACTCTGCAAATGCCTCACGTTCTTGAATGCGCTTGAACCACTTGTCGATCGTTTCGCGGGTGTTCAGCATTTCGGCAAAACCATTTTGCACAAAATACCCGCTGTTCTCCTCTTCCTGTCCAGGAATCGGTTTGTAGAACAACATTGGAAGCCCCTTGCTGAGCCCCTCCGTACATGTCATGCCGCCAGGCTTCGTCACAAGCAGGTCAGCTACATCCATCAGCTTGCTTACCTCGCGGGTAAAACCAAGAATGTGGACGTTCGGATGAACGAAACGTTCCTCCTGCAGCAGCTTTTCCTTCATTTTCTCATTGCTGCCTACGCATATAATGAGCTGCACGCGATCGCGCCATTCGGTCATATAATCAAGCAATTGGTCGTCGTCGTCCATCAGCCCCCAGCCGCCGCCCATGACAAGAACCGTCGGCATGTCGCGCAAGCCGAACTGCTTCAGCACCTCGTCACGTTCGCTCGTCTGCCAGAAGCTTGGATGGACGGGAATGCCGGTTACCTCGATCCGATCACCGTCTACGCCGCGCTCTATCAGCTTGCGCTTCACCTTCGGCGTAGAGACGAGGTAGTGATTGACCTCCTGACTGATCCATGTGCCGTGCGCATCATAATCTGTAATGACGGTGCAGAGCTGCACATCCTCTTCGCCGAGCCGTTTCAATCGGGAGACGACTGCATTCGGGACAGGGTGTGTACAAATAATCAGGTCAGGCTTGAGTTGATCAATAACTTGCGACGTATGCGTATAAAATACACGGTGCAGAGCAAGCTGGGTAAACCGATTGAGCGATTTATGATAATTGCTTCTATACATCATGCCGACCAGCTTCGGCTGTTTACTAACAGTCTTCCTGTATGCCGATACAATTAGTGGACCAACGACTGGGTTGAGAAACTTGCCCAGTTCAATGACGCGCGTCTGAATATCCGGCGACGAAAGACGGAGGCCGACTGCGAGCGCGTAGGCGGCTTGAGTATGTCCTGAACCGAACCCTTCGGAGAGCAGAAGCACTCTTTTCTTACGCATGGACTCACCCACTTTTCTAACCGCATCATTAATAAGGCCGCAAACGTGCGCGGCGATAGTCATATTACCATATTACGATGCTTTTGCACGTAAACACAAGATCACAATTGAAGCTTGCATTCGAAGTGTACGTTAATTTAATCTAAACTTTAGGTTTCGCTTTATGGGCAAGTTGTTACTGTAGTCACATACCTGTAGGTTATGACGCAGCGAGAAACATTTATATAAGGAAAGGTTGCGGAGAAAAAGATGCGATATTCACAACAAAATCAGCCGGAAAAAGATCAAATCGTGCGTATGACATACAAGACGGGCGTTTACGCAGGGACGGTATTCGAAACAGGAGGACCACGCGCTGTCGTGCAGGTGATGGCGGTGCTGAAGCATCCACAGCAGGGTAATCTTCACTATCCATATGATCCGGACGTGCCGATGTTTCACGAACGCAAGGCGCTGAGCCACAACGAGAAAGCGCTGGTTGCTTATCAAGATATTGAGCCCTTCCATGGCGAGGTGCCGGATTATCAGGCTTCGCTCGTGCGTGCACTGGAAGAAGAGGCAGCTGAGCTGGACCGCTTGAAGCGATGGGCTGAGCGGGGGCTTGAGACGCTGGCGATTGTGAAGAAGGACTATGGGATGTAAAACGAAGCTGTGCGTTGTCACGGGCGTTGGCGCTGTTGAGTTGCTAAATGGACGTGGTGGAGAGTAGGAGAGTAGGAGCAGGTGAGGCGTAGGTGCAGAAATGCACCTACGCGGAGCTAGGTGAAGTGGCGAGTGAAGGTGCAGATATGCACCTACGCGGAGCTAGGTGAAGTGGCGAGTGAAGGTGCAGATATGCACCTACGCGGAGCTAGAAGCAGTGGAGTGGCGAGTGAAGGTGCAGAAATGCACCTACGCGGAGCTGGAAGCGGTGGAATGGCGAGTGAAGGTGCAGAAATGCACCTACGCGGAGCTAGAAGCAGTGGAGTGGCGAGTGAAGGTGCAGAAATGCACCTACGCGGAGCTGGAAGCGGTGGAATGGCGAGTGAAGGTGCAGAAATGCACCTACACGGAGCTGGAAGCGGTGAAGTGGCGAGTGAAGGTGCAGAAATGCACCTACGCGGAGCTGGAAGCGGTGAAGTGGCGAGTGAAGGTGCAGATATGCACCTACGCGGAGCTGGAAGCGGTGGAATGGCGAGCGAAGGTGCAGATATGCACCTACGCGGAGCCGGAAGCAGTGGAATGGCGAGTGAAGGTGCAGAAATGCACCTACACGGAGCTGGAAGCGGTGAAGTGGCGAGTGAAGGTGCAGAAATGCACCTAAGCGGAGCTAGGAGCGGTGGAATGGCGAGTGAAGGTGCAGAAATGCACCTACGCGGAGCTAGGAACGGTGGAATGGCGAGTGAAGGTGCAGAAATGCACCTACGCGGAGCTAGAAGCGGTGGAATGGCGAGTGAAGGTGCAGAAATGCACCTACGCGGAGCTAGAAGCAGTGGAGTGGCGAGTGAAGGTGCAGAAATGCACCTACGCGGAGCTGGAAGCGGTGGAATGGCGAGTGAAGGTGCAAAAATGCACCTACGCGGAGCTGGAAGCGGTGGAGTGGCAGGTGTAGGTGCAGAAATGCACCTACGCGGAGCTAGAAGCGGTCGAGTGGCTGGCGTAGGTGCAGAAATGCACCTACGCGGAGCTAGAAGCGGTGGAGTGGCGAGTGAAGGTGCAGAAATGCACCTACGCGGAGCTAAAGGCGGCGGAGTGGCAGGTGTAGGTGCAGAAATGCACCTACGCGAGCTAGAAGCGGCGGAATGGCAGGCGTAGGTGCAGAAATGCATTGTGATGAGTGGTGGGCGTATGGGGAAAGTAAGGTTTTCTTATCTCATCGAAAACTGCGTTGGCAGCGGCGTGACCATGGAGTGGACTGTCAGACAATACCATGGTTGGTGCGGGATTGTGACGATGCCGATTGAAAATGTAATGAAAGTGACTTGAATACGTGAATGAAAAGTGGTAATATTGTTTTTGACCAAATGACCGAAATTGAATTCTGGTCACAAAGTTCAGACGACTGGCTGATCAGGTTATGATTGCAAATCATGTGCCATCACGTTTAATTAATACAATGAGAAAGGAGCGGTGATCGGATGGCAGAGAAGAAGACGGTGGATCGCAAGGCGCTGATCGTTGAAGCGGCAGCGAAGTCGTTTACGATGTTTGGCTATAAGGCAACGACAATGGAGCTGGTGGCGAAGCTGGCAGGTGTAGGCAAAGGAACGATATACACGTTTTTTGCTACGAAGGAGGAACTGTTCGGCGAGATTATTCGTCGCTTGACGTCGGAGATGAGGGCGGTTGTAGTCGGCCGGATTGTGGAGAACCGCTCCTTTTTCGACAATCTAACCGATGTGATGTATGGCGTTCTGCAGTTCCGTGAAACGCACGAGCTGGTCGTCAAGCTGACCCAAGAGGAGCGTGAGGTCGGCACTTCGGCGGTCAGTGAAGGACTTGGAGCACTCGAAGATGCCGTCATTGGCTTCATTGAGCGCGAAATCCGGGCAGCACAGCAGAAGGGCGAGCTCAGAGATGTGAACCCATCGATCACCGCATTCATGATGATCAGAGTGTATCTGGCGCTTGCCGCAGAGTGGAGCCGCAGGCACGCACCATTGTCGAAGGACGAGGTGGCCGAGCAATTGACGGGGCTGTTCCAGCACGGCATCTGCGCGAAGGGCTAGCGAGCCTGACGCGTTGATATAGATAGGTAGTAATTGAAGAAAGAGCGGAATCCGCTCTATTTTTCAGTAAGATAATGACCAAATGAGCAAAACGGTCAGAATGTTCTAGCCGAAGCTAATAAAGGAGGACGCCTCTATGCAGGGCATGCGTTTATTCGGGCAGGAGCTGCTCGATATTGTAAAAAACAAGAAAGTACTTATTTCTGTTATCGGCATTTTGTTCATTCCTATTATGTACAGCGGGATGCTCGTTGGGGCGTTCTGGGATCCATACGGAAAGACGAGCGAACTGCCAGTAGCAATCGTAAATGAAGACACAGGAGCAGAGCTCGACGGTAAGCAGCTGGCGCTTGGGAGTGAACTTGTCGACAATTTAAAAGACAATGATAAGTTCAAATGGGCTTTCGTCGATAAGGAAGAGGCGGAGGATGGTGTCAAAGACGGGCGTTATTATCTCGCGCTCGAAATTCCTAGCGACTTCTCCAAGCAGGCCACAACGCTCATGGATGCAGAACCGACGCCATCGCAGCTCGTTTATGTAACAAATGAAAGTCTCAGCTTCACCGCTTCCAAAATCGGCAGCGCGGCGATTACGGAGCTGAAAACTTCGCTATCGAAAGAAGTAACGAAGTCGTATGCGGAGACGATGCTGGAGCAGTTCGGCAAAGTGGCCGACGGCTTCGCGGAAGCAAGTGATGGCGCCGGCAAGCTGTCGAGCGGCGCATCGGAAGCAAAGGATGGCGCAGCGACGCTGCAGCGCAATCTGGAGAAGCTTGCGGACGGCACGCTGGGACTCGAGTCCGGCGTGAAGCAAGTTAGTGACGGCGCAGCGCAGGTTGCAAGCGGTGCGGCGTCGCTCAGCTCAAGCGCGGCCGAGCTGGGAAGCGGGCTCGGCCAGCTGAGTGAGGCGTCCGGCCAATTGACGGCCGGCGCAGAGAAAGCGTCCGATGCCAGCGCGAAGCTGGCATCGGGAGCGACAGCGGCGCATGAGGCGGAGACGAAGCTCGCCTCGAGCGCCGCGGAGCTGGCGGCGCAGCTGGATGCCTTCGCATCCTCAGCTGCTGCCTCTGGAACAGCCGCCGAAGGCGGCGACGCTGCAGCGCAGCAGGAGGCGCTGCAGCAGCTGGTCGCCGCGGCCAAAGCCTTGGCCGCCGGCGCAGACGGGCTCGCGACCAGCGGCGGCCAACTGGCCGCTGGCGCGAGCGAGCTGCAGCAGGGCAATTCGACCCTGCTGCAGGGGTTGTCCGCCTTCGACGCGAAGCTCGAAGGCGCAGCGACTGGCGGCGCGAAGCTTGCCAGCGGCGCCGCGCAGCTCGCGTCGGGCGCCAAGCAGGCCGCCGCTGGAGCAGCCGCGGCGGATGCGGGCGCCTCCGAGCTCGCTAGCGGCTCGGGGCAGCTCGCCGATGGCTCGGCCGCGTTGACGGACGGCGTCGGCAAGCTCGCTGACGGCTCCGCCGAGCTCGCCGACAAGCTCAGCGAAGCGTCGAATACGACGTCGGAGCAAGTTTCATCCGACGACAGCAGTAACGAGAAGAAAGCCGATATGTTCGCAGGTCCGGTTGAAGTAAGCGAGAAGAAGCTGACGACCGTACCGAACTACGGAACAGGCTTCGCACCATACAGCTTGGGTCTTGGTTTGTTCGTTGGTGCGCTATTGTCGACGATCGTACTGCCAATGCGAGACAGCGTAGGACGTCCACGTTCCGGTGGCAGCTGGTTTACAAGTAAGGTACTGCTGTTCATCCTCGTTGGCATTATTCAGACGCTGATCGCGGATGCGATTCTGCTCTATGCCATTGGTCTTGAAGTACAAAGTTTAGGTTGGTTCGTTGGACTTAGCCTTGTAACGAGCTTATCCTTCATGATGATTATCCAGTTCTTCGTTACACTGTTGGATCAGCCAGGTCGCTTCGTCTCGATCATTATCCTGATCCTCCAGCTGACGAGCAGCTCGGGCACGTATCCAAAAGAGCTCGTACCGGCTTGGCTGCAAACGATCGGCGATTGGATGCCAATGACCTATGCAGTAGCAGGCTTCAAAGCAGCGATCTCCAGCGGCGACTTCGATCTCGTCCGCAGCAGCATGGGCACGCTCGCTATCTACGGCGTCATCTTCGCGGCGCTGACGCTGGGCTACTTCGTGCTCAAGCACAAACAGCAATCCCGCAACAACGGCGGTGAAGGCAAGTCCCAACAGACGCCGGCAACAGTATAAATCCTATACAAATAAACAAAAACTCTAGGTGCATGCACCTAGAGTTTTTGCATTCAATACTATAGAGGTATCGAAAGGAAAAGAATCTCCCAATGGGGCTTTCCAGATTCCACAGGAATCAACCTTTAAGCTCTACAACCGTAAAGCGAGTCCCCAGGGACGAATGTGCTGAGAATGGTTGTACGCCATAACGAGCCTTCAGGTCCCGTGGGGACCAACTCGCCAGACGCACCACAGTAAAGCGTGTCCCGCAGGGACGAAAGCGAGCATCAGCACGTAACAGCCTAGGTGCGTCGAATCGTATGCATCCGAACAGTCCGTAACCAAACAAGCTCGCATGAGAGCGTGTCCCCCAGGGACGAAAGCGGGCACACGCACCAAGGTACCTAGATCAGTCCTGCGGGTTTCCAAAGGGTGCAACCCTTGGAGCCCTCCCCTTGGAAGGGGAGGGTTTGGGTGGGGTTAATCCCCGAGGGTTTGGGTGAGGATAATCACTTATTTATGAATGCAGTTTTCAACGTACCCCGATAAACAACCTGGAAGCCCAGTCCATCGGACAACGCCGCAAGCGGCAGGTACGTCTTGTTCTCTTTGCCGACCTTTTGCAGGTAGGCTGGCGTTTCGACGGCAACCGACTTGCCGTTGATGACCATCGTCTTAGCGCCGATCGTGAAGGAAACAACACGGTCACCGAGCGTAACGGTTGCCGTCTGCGTCTTGTTGTTCCAATCCAGCTTCGCGCCCATTGCATCGGTAATATCGCGCATTGGCACGTACGTCTTGTTGTTCTTCAGTACGGGCTTGTTGGCCGTCTGAAGCTCTTTGCCTGCTACGACGACGGAGATTGGCACGTCAGCCGCACGTGCTGCAACTTCGCGGTAATCGCCCCAGATGGCTTGTGCGAATGATTTGCCCATCGAGGTGTAGCCTTTTGCGTTCGGGTGGAAATCCCCTTTTGCTACCGTCGTATATTCAAGTTCATGTCCGAGGAACGGAGCGCCAACATAAGCCACACGGACGTTGAAGCCTTCATCAGTCAATTTCTTCGCTACAGCTTCAATGTGGGAACGGATGTCCTCACTTGCTTTGACGATTGCTTGATACGCTTCTTCACTAATAAGTACTTTGCTGTGCGGTGCTGGATTGTAGAGGTCGGACACAACGATTTCGGCTTTTGGATTGATGCCAATTACCGCCCGAAGCGAAGCTTCAAGCTGCTGCTCGAATACCGGAAGCAAAGCTGCAACAGCCTCGGCACCGGAGCCATCCTTCAATTTATCGAATATAGTTAGAAAATCATTCGAGCCCGTCGTAATCGTCACGAGATCAGCTGCTGCCAGGTCCGCGAACAACTGCGGCGTAGCAGCTGCAAGCTGTTCGATGCGCGGTTCCTTGGTCGTTCCGAATGGCAGATCAGCAGCTGTAATCGACTCGCCATTCTCGGCAGCTTCTATGTAATGTTGAAGCCCTTCAGTCGTCAGACCAAGAATGCCATAGTTGGATACCGAAGCACGAAGGCCGTGGAACAAGGCTTGCTCATACACGCGTTCAACATAGCCATAAGGAACAGGATTTGCCTCATTCTCCATTCCGTTAATGTAGCCGACGGTCAGCGAGTCGCCGACTGCAACGATGTGATAATCGTCAACTGCCTGTACAGATGATGCAGATACGGAAGTAATTGCCTCAGCTTCAACTATATTACTAGAATAAGACAAAGCTGTGCCGCCAAGGATGAGAGTAGCGGTTAAAACGGATGCTGCAGTGACACGCGAAATTTCCATGAACTTTTTGACCAATTCTTTTCACTTCCCCGTATAAAGTTAAAATTTTTAAACATAAAAACCCGTACATAAAACCTCTTAATCTATTAAATGTTCGGATTTAGCGCAAAGAAACGTTTATAAGGCATGAAAAAATTTTAAATTGCGCGGAATTTGCTACAATGATAAGATTATTAAATAAAACGTTGGATAACGGGTGAGCACCGATTACGCGAATGTAAGACGAATTTTTCAAAATCCAAGGAAGTATAAGTTCCCAGCTTATACCTAATATTGGGTTGTTGGATTTCACCGGACTGAAATGCGCTGCACAGTTGAAAGATTGATGACAGCTGTTTCATCTCGGAACCTCATTTCCATTCTATGATAAACCGCTCCGGAAATGAAGTGACAATCGTCGCGTTCGTACTCGCCGACTGGTAGACCAAAAAATTTTCGATATAGAAAGGTTGATTGCGATGAGCGAGAATATTTTTGGCTTGCCTCCGAAGCAGGGTCTCTACAATCCGCAGTATGAGAAAGACGCATGCGGTATGGGTTTCGTGGCGAACATCAAAGGACGGAAATCACATAAGATCATCCGCCAAGCACTGACGCTGCTTGAGAATATGGAGCACCGCGGCGGTCAAGGCAGCGAACCCAATACAGGTGACGGCGCAGGCATTATGCTGCAAATTCCTCACGAGTTCTTCAAAGCAGAGATGAAACAGCAGGGAATCGAGCTGCCGGCTGAAGAACAATACGCGGTAGGTATGCTGTTCCTTCCATTGGAAGATGAGCTTCGTAACGAGCAGGAGCGCAAGCTGGAAGCCATTATCGCTGAAGAAGGCCAACAATTGATTGGCTGGCGTACGGTACCAACGAATGACAGCAAGCTGGGTGCATCGGCACTGAAGGTGAAACCTTTTGTACGCCAAGTGTTTATCGGACGCAATGCGGCACTTGCGGACACGTTGGCATTCGAGCGCAAGCTGTATGTCATTCGCAAACGCGCTGAGCTCGCGATCCGTTTCGGCGGCGGAGAAGGCGCAGATCGTTTCTACTTCTCGAGTCTGTCGACGAAGAAGATCGTTTACAAAGGGATGCTCACGACGGAGCAGGTGCGTTCGTTCTACCAAGAACTGAACAACGAGGCTGTTGTAACGGCAATCGCACTCGTGCACTCGCGCTTTAGTACGAACACGTTCCCAAGCTGGGAGCGCGCGCATCCGTTCCATTATTTGATCCACAACGGTGAGATCAATACACTGCGCGGCAACATCAACTGGATGCATGCACGCCAATCGCTGTTTGAGACGGAATTGTTCGGTGAAGATCTGCCGAAAGTGAAGCCGATCATCAGCCCAGACGGTTCCGATACGGCGATGTTCGATAACGTACTCGAGTTCATGTATCTGTCCGGCCGCTCGCTGCCGCACGCAATGATGATGATGGTGCCAGAGCCATGGGCGAACCATGAGACGATGAGCGACGAGAAGAAAGCTTTTTACGAATACCATGCTTGCCTCATGGAGCCGTGGGATGGTCCAGCAGCAATGGCGTTCACGGATGGTAAAATGATCGGCGCAACGCTTGACCGCAACGGTCTGCGCCCAGCTCGTTACTATGTAACGAAGGACGACCATATCATCCTTGGTTCGGAAGCAGGCACGGTTGAGATTCCGGCTGAAGATATTTTGTACAAAGACCGTCTCCGTCCAGGTCGTATGCTTCTTGTTGATACAGAAGCCGGCCAGATCCTGTCGGATGAAGAGGTTAAGCTGAAGATCGCGCAAGAAAATCCTTACCGCGACTGGCTCGACGAGCATCTGGTGACGCTTGAAGATCTGCCAGAAGCACCGGAAGTGCCGGAACCTGATCATGATACGGTGCAGCAGCGCCAACAGGCATTCGGCTTCACGTTCGAAGATATTCGCAAAATCATCGAGCCGATGGCGACATCGGGTCAAGAGCCGCTCGCTTCGATGGGTTACGACGCACCGCTGGCTGTTCTGTCCGAACGTCCACAGCGTCTGTACAACTACTTCAAGCAGCTGTTCGCGCAAGTTACGAACCCGCCGATCGATGCGATCCGCGAGGAGCTCGTAACGTCGACGGTAACGACGATTGGTACGGAACGCAACCTGCTCAACCCAGAGCCAGAGAGCGCACGTCACATCACGCTCGACACGCCGATCCTGAGCAACGAAGAATTCGCGAAGCTGCGCCATGTTCGCCGTCCGGGCTTCAAGGCGATTACGCTGCCGATCTTCTTCGAAGCGGCGAAGGGCGAGGAAGGTCTGCGTGAGGCGATCCAGCTCATGTGTGAAGCAGCAGACCGCGTCATTGCGAAAGGCCACAACATTCTCATTCTGTCCGACCGCGGCATCGACCGTGACAACGCAGCAATTCCAGCTCTGCTGGCCGTATCTGCGCTGCATCACCATCTGATCCGCCAAGGCACGCGTACGCGCGCCAGCATCCTGCTGGAATCCGGCGAGCCGCGTGAAGTGCATCACTACGCACTGCTGCTCGGCTACGGCGTGAGCGCGGTTAACCCATATCTCGTGTTCGAGTCGCTCGACGACATGATCAACGAAGGTATGATGCGCGGCGTGAAGCATGAGAAGGCTGTGAAGAACTACATTAAAGCGGCAACGAAAGGCGTCGTGAAGGTTCTCTCGAAAATGGGTATCTCGACGATCCAATCGTACCGCGGCGCACAAATTTTCGAAGCGGTCGGCTTGAAGAAAGAGCTGATCGATCAATATTTCACTTGGACGGAATCCCGCATCGGCGGTATCGGTCTCGATACGATTGCAGAGGAAACGCTCAAGCATCATAATCGTGCATTCGCAGAGCAAGAAGGAGCGGAGCGTGAGCTCGACTCCGGCGGTGACTACCAATGGCGTAAAGACGGCGAGGACCACCTGTTCAGCCCGCAGACGATTCACACGCTGCAGATGGCGTCGCGTTCGAACGACTACAAGCTGTACAAGAAGTTCTCTACACTCGTGCAGGGCGAGAACCGCAAGCATATGACGCTTCGTTCGCTGCTGACGTTCAAGCAAGGCCGCACGCCAGTGGCATTGGAAGAAGTCGAGTCGGTTGAATCGATCGTGAAACGGTTCAAATCCGGTGCAATGTCGTACGGTTCCATCAGCCAAGAGGCGCACGAGAGCCTTGCGATCGCGATGAACCGTCTCGGCGGCAAATCGAATACGGGCGAGGGCGGCGAGAATCCAGAACGCTTCATTCCGGACGCGAACGGCGATTCCCGTCGCAGCGCGATCAAGCAGGTTGCATCGGGCCGTTTCGGCGTAACGAGCAACTATCTCGTGAACGCGGATGAGATCCAGATCAAGATGGCACAAGGCGCTAAGCCAGGCGAAGGCGGTCAGCTGCCAGGCCTGAAGGTGTACCCATGGATCGCTAATGCACGGGGTTCAACGCCGGGTGTAGGTCTCATCTCGCCACCTCCTCACCATGATATTTATTCGATTGAGGACTTGGCAGAGCTGATCCACGATTTGAAAAATGCGAACCCACGCGCACGCATCAACGTAAAACTCGTTTCCGAGGTTGGCGTTGGCACGATCGCAGCTGGTGTAGCCAAAGGCCGCGCTGACGTTATCATGGTCAGCGGTTATGATGGCGGTACGGGCGCTTCGCCGATCAACTCGCTCAAACATGCGGGTCTCCCATGGGAGCTTGGTCTAGCAGAGACGCACCAGACGCTCATGCTGAACAACCTGCGCGATCGTGTCGTGATCGAGACGGACGGCAAAATGATGAACGGCCGCGACGTAGCAATCGCTGCATTGCTCGGCGCTGAGGAATATGGCTTCGCAACGGCTCCGCTGATCGTTCTTGGCTGCGTGATGATGCGCGTCTGCCAGCTCGATACGTGTCCGGTTGGCGTAGCAACGCAGAACCCTGAGCTTCGCAAGAAATTCATGGGCGACCCAAGCCACGTCGTGAACTACCTGCGCTTCATCGCAGAAGAGCTTCGTGAGATTATGGCAGAGCTTGGCTTCCGCACGCTGAATGAAATGATCGGCCGCGTCGACCTGCTCGAGACGAAGGAGCTCGCAGAGAGCAGCAAGGCGTCCCAGCTCGACCTGACACCGCTGCTGCACCAATTCGATGTTGCGGAAGGCGCAGCGCGTCACAACGTACAGGAACAGAACCATGGGCTCGAGCTGTCGCTTGACGTGACGAAGCTTATCCCAGCGGCTGCAGCGGCGCTTGAGACGGGTGAGAAAGTGCGCGGCACTTTCCCAATCCTGAACACGAACCGCGTAGTGGGTACGATTCTCGGCAGCGAAGTGACGACACGTTATGGCGCGAAGGGGTTGCCGGATGATACGATCAACTTCCACTTCGTCGGTACGGCGGGTCAAAGCTTCGGTGCATTCATTCCGAAGGGCATGACGCTCTCGATCGAAGGCGATTCGAACGACTATGTAGGTAAAGGTCAATCCGGTGGTAAAATCATCGTTGCTCCTTCACCGAAAGCAACGTTCGAAGCAGAGAACAACGTCATCATCGGCAACACGGCGTTCTACGGCGCAACGAGCGGCGAGGCTTATGTACGCGGTATCGCGGGCGAGCGCTTCGCTGTACGTAACTCGGGCGTTAACGTCGTCGTAGAGGGCGTAGGCGACCACGGCTGCGAATACATGACCGGCGGACGCGTCGTCGTTCTAGGCGGCACAGGCCGCAACTTCGCGGCTGGTATGTCCGGCGGCATCGCATACGTACTGGATGAGGCAGGCGACTTCTACAACAACTGCAACCTCGAGATGGTGCTCCTGGAGCGCGTAGAGGAAGCACGCGACGAGGTAGAGCTGCGCGGCATGATCGAGCGCCACGTCGAGCTGACGGGCAGCGCGCCAGGCGCACGCGTCCTGGGCGACTGGGAAGCGAGCCTGAAGAAGTTCGTGAAGGTTATTCCGAAGGACTACAAGAAGATGCTGGATCAAATCCGCAAGGCCGAGGACAACGGCTACGAGGGCGACGAAGCGCTTCTGGAAGCGTTCGAGGCGAACAAGCGCGAGCTGGCACGGGTTTAATAATTAAATAAAGGAAGCAACAATAAAGGGGCTGTCCCAAAAGGTCATAAAATTTGACCTTAGGACAGCCCCTGTTTTTTTTCTAATAGGAAACACAAAGAAACCGTTCCTTGGTAAAATGGAAGTGCGACCCACCATTTACGAAAGGAACGGTTTCTTTGTACATTCAATATACCATGGATCAACTTTGCCTGCCAATGGACCT
>NZ_QGTQ01000023.1 GCF_003182255.1 Paenibacillus cellulosilyticus
GGTTGATTTAGACTGAGGATGAGTAGCGGAGTGTAGGCAAACCCTACATGAGCAACGGAGGCCGAAGGCTGGATCAAGATTCGATGCCGAGAAGGATCCCTGAGTTAACTTCGTGATCATCGACCGTCATAAGCGCCAATGGTACTTGGACCGCAGGGTCCTGGGAAGGTAGGACGACGCCAAGCATGAAGTAAGCCATGTCTTTATGACATGGCTTTTTTGTTGTTTTTAAACGGATATCACCGTACAAAGACTTTATAAAAAGAATGCTAGAAACCATAGAGGCTTCTAGCGATGATAGTACGAGATGTTCTCTGCTTCTAGCTTAACTATGCCATCATAGTGTTGTTTGCGCAGCCTGAGGCAGATGATGAGTCCAGGTATGGCAAGCCATAGGTGCCAGAGAAGAAGTCCGAAGAAGCCTGACTGTTTGATCCAAGGGAATAGAGCACCGATCATGCAAAGTCCGATCCAGAACATTGTTAGTTCTGTTTTACGATAGAGTCCGAATTTAACTTCAGAGACTGGGCTGTATCCCATAAAAGGAAGCGTAATGTTCCAGCCCCAACGCTGACGCTGATAGTTGTCTACGCGGAGCAGGGTCAATCGATTGAGGATGAAACGAAGCAAAGACATGACAGGCAGTCCAATTAAACCATATAGGAAGCCATTCCAGCCAAATAGGATGATCTCGATGGCGATACATACGAATGGTACGATTTTGTATGCAGAAAGCAGCTTGGGATAGATCTCGATTTTGTTGACGAGTCGGTATTGATATACGGTTGCGTTTCTTTGTTCTTGTAAGGTTTGTCGCATGCTAGATGTTGTCCTTTCCGAGGATATCAACTCCTTTATCGGCTGGAAAACGAATTTACTGAATACAAATGATGATTATTGCGCCTACTATTCACCAAAGGCGACTTCCTTACATACGCTGGATTAAAAATGATGAGCCCAGTTGACTAAAGTGATAGAATTTGTACCATAATAGTAGATATGATCGTTATTCCCCCGCAAAGCATATGCTTACGAAGCAGTAATTTGCTTAAAGGTAGTAATATCGAAGATGAAAGCAAATTGCTTTTAGGAGGTATTCAACATGGAGGAAGCGAAGCATACGTGCAAGTGTATTATTTGTGGTGAGATGAAGGGCGAGGACGAAGGTATCCGAATCGTAACAGAATTTATTTGTGATGACTGCGAGATTGATATTGTAGCTACGGATGTACTCGATGAGAAGTATCCTTTCTATATTCATCAGATGAAACAAATTTGGATTCAGAGAAATGCGTAAAGAAGCCTATTCCGGCTATCGGAAAGGCTTTTTTATTTGATGAATAGAATCAATAGATCTAGGCTTATATTTGAATCTGGGTAGTCGGTCAGTGTGGATCTCGATAGAGATTTTATCGTTTAGGGCATGTTATATTGAGAGATGGTAATGAAACAGTGATTATATGATGCACTTATTATTGTTTATATAAAAGGATGAATCTAATGGGCAAAATCGTAAGGGCGCCGTTGTATGATTGTCTGACTGCGCATGAGGCGACCCATCCCGTTTCTTTCCACGTGCCGGGGCATCGTAACGGAGAAGCGTGGCAGTCATATGCAGAGCGGAGTGCTGTGCAGGAACGACTGGCACGTTTTGGCGGCGTGCTGTCGATTGACGTAACGGAAATTTCAGCAACGGATGATCTTCACTCGCCTGACAATGTAATAGCCGAGGCTCAGCAGATGGCGGCTCGTGTATTCGGCGCAGATGAATCGATGCTGCTTGTTGGTGGCAGTACTTCAGGTAATATCGCTATGATTCTAACGGTATGTGAGCCCGGTGATATCATTCTTGTTCAACGAAACGTTCATAAGTCAGTACTGAACGGCCTAAGGCTTGCGGGGGCACAGGCGGTATTCCTACAACCAGCTTATGAACCGTACGAAGGCACTGTACTTGTACCGCTGCTGAAGACGGTTGAGCAAGCTCTTCAGCGATATCCTGAAGCCCGGGCTGTAATGCTGAGTACACCGAATTATTATGGGCGTGGTGTATCGATCAAGCCATATGTGGAGCTGGTACATAGTTATGGCATTCCACTGTTGGTCGATGAAGCACATGGGGCGCATTATGGTTTGCATGACGCTTTTCCCGAGTCGGCAATCGTACAAGGGGCAGATGCAGTTGTGCAGTCGACACATAAGACGCTGCCAGCCATGACGATGGGGGCGATGCTTCATATACGGGAGCAGTATATGGATATTGAACGGCTTCGAGATATGCTGGCAGCTGTTCAGAGTTCAAGCCCGTCATTCCCTATCATGGCATCGCTTGATATTGCCCGGGCAATGATCGAGGAAGAGGGGCCAGCCTTATTTGAGTCGGGGTTATCTCAAGCGTTGTTGTTCAGACAAGAGATGAAGCGGCGTAATGGGAGACTGGCAGTCTCAGCAGGGGAGACAAGTGAGGACCATCAGGTTGCTACTAAGACGGATGGTTACGGTCCACTGTGGAATGATGAGGTTCGAATCGATCCCCTGCGAATGATTATCCGAGATGAGTCTGGTGTCGTAAGCGGGTATGAGCTGCTGAGCCTGCTGGAGAAGTATGGTTGTTGGGCAGAGATGGCCGACGAGCATCGCGTGCTGCTCCTATTCGGCCCATTCGTTAGTAGGGAAGATACAAAGCGTCTGCTGGATGCTTGTGAGGCGATAGAAGAGGAGTTTGTTAAGCATCAGCGGGAGCAGCATCTGTTTGAGAACATAGATACTGCTAAGTCGCCCCATGAAATGCAAGAGAGCTATGACGTGGAACTGAAGCGAATGTTCTCTGAACCAATTCCTTTCTCTATGAATCGGATTAATCGCGATACGATTACGACGGTTCCGCTTCATAGCGCTGAAGGTAGTATTAGCGCCGAAACGATTACTCCGTACCCGCCGGGTATTCCACTTGTATATGCTGGCGAGCGTCTTGAACAGACCGTTATTGCGAGACTGGCGAAGCTTGTTCATATGGGCGCCAAATGCCAAGGAGCCTCCGATCCGACGCTGCAGACGATACGAATTATGAGGCAGGCTGCGAATATTTATTAAGTGTGACGGTCTGTACCAGCTTTTGCTATGATAGATGTAGATGATATCTCTTGATGAATTGAGGCGTAGGACGTTGAGCGACGGATTGACGAACGGTTTGTTTATTTCAATAGAGGGTGGAGAAGGCGCAGGGAAAACGACGGTCATAGCAGGTATTGCTGAGGCGCTGCAAGCAGCTGGTCATCAGGTAATGACAACGAGGGAGCCAGGTGGCATTCCGATCGCGGAACAAATACGTGCAGTCATTCTGGATCGGAGCAATACAAGCATGGATGGCCGCACAGAGGCGCTGCTGTACGCTGCAGCGCGCAGACAGCATCTGATGGAGAAGGTAGTGCCTGCACTTGGGCAGGGGCAGGTCGTCCTATGCGATCGCTTCATCGACAGCAGCCTTGCTTATCAGGGTCACGCGCGTGGGATTGGATTCGAGGATGTGATGGCGATCAATGAATTCGCAATCAATGGGCTCATGCCGATGCTGACATTATATCTTGATGTAACACCGGAAGTAGGGCTGCGCCGTATTCAAGAGGCAGCTGGGCGGGAAATTAATCGACTTGATCTAGAGGCGGCATCTTTCCACCATAAAGTAAGGGAAGGCTTCTTACTAGCAGCTGAGCATTTCAAGGATCGTATTGTTGTCATTAACGCTGAACAGCAGCCGGAAAATGTGTTAAATGAATGTATTGCGACAATCCGTGCGCGCTGTGCAGGAATTTGACAGACTTTTGTCAAAATAATAGAGATAGCTATTCGTAGCTAACTATCCATGGTCTAGGGAGGGATTGAAGATGAAGCTAGTCATCGCAATCGTGCAAGACAAAGATAGTAACCGGTTGTCCAATGCGCTCGTTCGGGAAGGTCTCCGCGCGACTAAACTGGCCAGCACAGGCGGATTTCTGCGTGCCGGCAACACGACCTTCATGATTGGTATTGAGGATGATCGGGTTCATGAAGTACTACAGGTCATTCGATCGAATTGCAAAGTAAGGGATCAGCTTGTTACACCGGTGTCGCCGATAAACGGTTCGGCAGATTCGTATATTCCATTCCCAGTGGAGGTTCAAGTGGGTGGTGCGGCGGTATTCGTCGTTCCAGTTGAACGATTCGAGCACTATTGATGTAATCACAACGGTCGCGATCGGTGATCTGCGAGCAAGGAAGGATGCGACAGCCTTTGAAAATCGAATCAGGATGGCGTCCGCTTGAGCAACGGTCGCGAACGGATCAACAGAACAAAACGACTGTCTCCAGAAGCTTCTCAGATGTGCTGCAGCAAAATGAGCAGGAGAGAACGACCGAGCAGCTTCAGCGCAAGCTGCAGGATATATATAATCAGGGCGAGCGTTTATCCCGCTCGATGACGGTACGGGAGCTTAAGCTGTACCAGCAGATGGTGAAGAAGTTTCTCGAGGATACGGTTAGACGTGGAGTTGGCCTGAAGGAGCAGCGAAGCTTTGATCGTCGTGGTCGGATGAAGCGGTACAAGCTGCTGGATGAGATCGATGAGAAGCTCATCGAGATGGCAGAGGAATTACTGCAGAGCGAGCAGGGAAGACTGGAACTTCTAAGCAAGATTGGCGAGATTCGAGGACTGCTTATTAATTTGTTTTATTAATGGCTGTTCAAAAAGTTCGATTTTAAGCACCGAGAAGGTTGGATCAAGCGGGGGAATGAGGATCGGAGCGTAAGTGTTGTGCTACGTGAGAACCGGAAGTCTCAGCTTCATCCAAGATTCGATGCCGAATATTCATCTTGTGATGCTTCGTGATCAAAAGCGGACTTTTTGAACTACATTTATTTAGGAAGGAAACTGCATCATGAGTATGGATCAAGTGCCAGGACAAGAGAAAGCGAAGTCAATGCTGCGTTATGCGCTGCGAAGCGGGAAAGTGTCGCATGCGTATCTGTTCAGCGGACCGCGTGGAACAGGGCGCAAGGCGCTTGCGCTCGCTTTTGCTCAGGCGTTGTTCTGTACGTCTGGTGGAGATGACGCATGCGGCCATTGCATCGAGTGCCGGAAATTCGAGCATGGCAACCAACCGGACCTTCATATGCTAGAGCCGGATGGCGCGTCGATCAAGCTCGGCCAAATTCAGCAGCTGCAGCGTGAAATGTCGTACCGGAACGCAGGCGTGCAGCAGAAGGTATATATCGTCGAGCAGGCGGAGACGATGACGCTTCAAGCGGCGAATAGCCTGCTCAAATTTCTGGAAGAGCCGCAATCGGAAATCGTTGCGCTGCTGCTCACAGAAAACGTACAGGCGATGCTGCCAACAATCAGGTCGCGCGTACAGATGATCCCATTCGTGCCATTGTCTCCGAAGGAGCTGCAGGCAGCACTAGAGGCTGAAGGCATCGCGTCCATGCAGGCGCGAGCCG
Source organism: Paenibacillus cellulosilyticus (assembly GCF_003182255.1). GTDB lineage: Bacteria > Bacillota > Bacilli > Paenibacillales > Paenibacillaceae > Paenibacillus_T > Paenibacillus_T cellulosilyticus. Next base: position 5,476 of record NZ_QGTQ01000023.1, read on the forward strand.
CTTCCAGAATCGCCTCCGGCGTAGAAGCTTGCCGGGCGCTTATCCAGCAGAATGGGTTTGCAGAAACAAGAAACGTAGTGATACAATTAGGCAAGGAGAGCCTAAGCCGATTCACTGCAGCGATCGTTACGGTTCAACAGCAGGTCGTGAAGTCTGATGTTGGACAAGATCCGCAGCTTTTGCTCACTATGTTGTTATTGTGGTATAAAGATATGATTCATTACCAGGCTGGAAGGCTTGAAGAAATCGTTTTTATAGATCAGTCAGAATGGATTGGCAAGCATGCGTTCGCTCGCACCCCGGATGGCTGGGTGAATTGCATGGAACATGTGCTGGAGTGCAGCAAGCGAATACGCGCACACGTATCGACGCAGCTGGCGCTGGAGCAATTACTGGTGAATCTACAGGAGGGCTAATGCCTTGTATAATGTCGTCGGGGTCCGCTTTAAGAAAGCGGGCAAGATCTATTACTTTGATCCCGTCGATCTGCCCGTAACGAAGGATCAATATGCAATTGTTGAGACGGCGCGCGGCATCGAATATGGGAAAGTAGTGGTGGGACAAAAGCAAGTCGGTGAATCGGATGTTGTCCTTCCGCTTAAGAAAGTAATACGGATCGCTAACGAAGCCGACGCGAAGGTGGTAGAAGAAAACAAACGGTCGGCGAGCCAAGCATTCACGACATGCTTGGAGAAGATTCGCAATCATCAGCTTAAGATGAAGCTGGTTGATGTAGAATATACGTTTGACCGCAACAAGATTATTTTCTATTTTACCGCTGAGGGTCGGGTTGACTTCCGTGAGTTGGTCAAAGACTTGGCCAGCGTGTTCCGTACACGGATTGAGCTTCGCCAAATCGGCGTACGCGACGAGGCGAAGATGCTGGGCGGAATCGGTCCTTGCGGACGGGTACTCTGCTGCTCGTCATGGCTGGGCGACTTCGAGCCAGTATCGATTAAGATGGCGAAGGATCAGAACCTTTCGCTGAATCCGACGAAGATCTCGGGTCTATGCGGCCGATTAATGTGCTGCTTGAAATATGAGCATGACAACTATGAAAGTGTCCGCGAAGAAATTCCGACTATCGGTAAAATTGTCATTACTTCGCTTGGCGAAGGCAAAGTAACAGGAATTAATGCGGGGAGCAAGACAGTGTTTGTACAGCTGCTCGACATCGGTGGTAAGCCCAAAGAGCTTCCGATGGATGATGTCGTCGTGAAATAACCCGTTCCATCACGATCCTGAGGTGGGAACAAATTTGGATAACAATGATCTGTTTGTACAAATGGATGAGCTGGAAGGCCGCGTAGGCGCCGTTCACGCCGAACTCGGGTTAATGAAGCTGCACATCAAGAGATTGCTCGAGGACAATAAGCGGTTAAGCATAGAGAACGATCAATTGCGTAAGCTGCTCAGACAGGGCGCGCCATTCCTGGAGCAGCAACAGGAGCCGGCAGCTGCGGATGAAGTACCAGATAATACGGAGAGCGTGGAGCAGCTGGACTTGGCGGCTCCTTCGTCTCCGGAGGCTGAGACGTTACCAATCATTGGCGGCGGACATGATAATCTCGCCCGTCTGTATCATGAAGGCTTTCATATATGCAATGTCTATTATGGGCATTTGCGGACGGAAGGCGATTGTTTATTCTGTCTCTCGTTTTTGAATAAATAACGCATTTCGATTTCAATATTTCGCAAGGTGAAACGGCTGTCGCCGTCCTTATAACGGCACAGTGCGTTTCATTCCGGAGAAATCCAAGCCTATGGATAGAGTGAAACTAATAATGACTTGGATTTCGAACAAGACCCTTCAACGGGTCTTTGTTTTTGTTTAAGGCAGGTTTATTGGCAACAATGAGGATAGGAAATGAGTGGGGGAACGTTAAGCGGTGGATGTCGAAAAAGGATTAAGCAATGGGATTCAAGAGCAAGTGATGGCGAATGCCGATGGGATCGAGCTTCTACCCGGCGAGCGACTGGATGATTTGATGACGAAGGAGCTGCAAATTATACAAAGTCGAGACGTGTTCAGCTTCTCGATGGATGCGGTGCTGCTCGCTCGATTCGCATCAGTTCCGCCGCGTGGACGGGTGATTGATCTGTGTACCGGCAACGGTGTCATTCCGATGCTGTTGTCGACACGGACACAAGCAGCAATTGATGCGGTTGAGATTCAACCGAGGCTTGCTGGTATGGCGCAGCGCAGCGTGAAGTTCAATAAGCTCGACAATCAGATTCAGATTATCGAAGCGGACCTGCGTCAATATTGGAAAACGGCAGGAAACGGTGTCTACGATGCTGTTACGGTTAATCCACCATACATGCCAGCGCAGACGGGCGATAAGAATGACAATGAGCACTACGCAATTGCTCGCCACGAAGTTCACTGCACGCTCGATAACGTCGTAGAGGCATGTGCAAGGCTTGTACGCACGGGGGGCAAAGTCTCAATGGTGCATCGGCCTAATCGGCTGATTGACATTCTGGAGACATTCCGTCGATGGAAGCTCGAGCCGAAGCGAATCCGTTTCGTTCATCCGCATGCCGATGCAGAAGCGAATATGCTATTAATCGAAGCAATCCGAGATGGCAAGCCATCTGTGAAGCTTCTGCCTCCACTTATCGTATACACGAAGGAACGGCAATACACCGAAGAGCTGGTGCGGCTGTATTACGGCAGCAATGGATCGTGGGCCGCAGGCGCGGACGGGAAGGAGAACGAATGATACAGGTTCAACGAAGTTTTGCAGGGGAAAGTGGCGGCACGCTGTATTTGGTTGCAACGCCAATCGGCAATTTGGAGGATATGACGTTCCGCGCAATTCGAACGCTGAGCGAGGTAGACCTGATTGCGGCGGAGGATACAAGGCAGACTCGCAAGCTGCTGACGCATTTTGAAATACAGACGCGTCTCGTCAGCTACCATGAACATAACAAGAGGGCAAGCGGACCAGAGCTGATTCGGCTATTAGAGGAAGGGACATCGATTGCACTCGTAAGCGATGCTGGTCTGCCTGCGATCTCAGATCCAGGAGCTGACCTTGTACGAGATGCAGCGGAGCGGGGCATTCCGGTTGTTCCGATTCCTGGTGCTAATGCGGCTTTGTCCGCACTCATTATATCAGGGCTGCCAACAGAGCGATTCTTATTCGCAGGCTTCCCTCCAAGACAGAAGAAAGCATTGAATGAATGGCTAACGAGCGTTGCGCATGAACCAGGCACCTTGATGATGTATGAATCGCCGCATCGGATTGAGAAGACGCTTGCTGCCATGCTCGAGGTGCTTGGCGATCGACGTATTGTAATGGCACGCGAACTGACGAAGCGACATGAGGAAGCAGCACGCGGTACGATTTCGGAATGCATGATTTGGCTGGAAGAGCATCCTCCGCTTGGCGAGTATGTCATCATTGTCGAAGGGCGCACGGCACAGTCGGGTTCGAGCGGTTCATTAGCTGGTACGGGCATTGCGGAAATGGCAGACGGCGTTCCGAATGGAGCAGGCGAGCTGTGGTGGTCGGCATTAACGCTAGACGCACATGTCAGGCATTATGAAGAGCAGGCGAAGCTGGATCGGAAGGAAGCAATTAAACGAACGGCAGCCGATCGGTCGATGCAGAAGCGGGACGTGTACAACGCGGTCATGCGCAAAGACGAAAGGGAATGAGAAGACCTCTATCGAGGCAATTCGGGGATGAAAAAACGCGTTTATAAATGGCTAAGTGGATAACATAGGGGGTTATCCACTCCTTATCCACAGATTAAGTGGTATAACTTCCGCTTTCGTGAAGTTACAAAGTTTATTTGGTTCCTGAGAAATAAAAGCCTAGAATACAGCGAAGGCCGATTGTTCTCCGGACAAAAAAAAGACCTTCCAGGCCGGGTTTTAGCACTGGAAGGCATAAGGAGTATGAAAAAGGTTAGAATTAACATGTGGATAAGTATATTATAACCTATAATTCTTATTTTGTCACAGGTGCAGGCAATTCTGATAGACAAACATTGCAAACAATTTTTCCTTTGAAGTATGCAACGTTCTCTGCGTTACCACAGAAGATGCAAGCTGGCTCGTATTTCTTCAGCATGATGCGCTCTCCGTCCACGTAAATCTCAAGCGCATCCTTCTCACCAATACCCAGCGTACGGCGCAATTCGATTGGAATTACAACACGGCCCAACTCATCAACTTTACGAACAATACCAGTAGATTTCATCATAGGAATCAGTCCTCTCTCAATCAAAATTATTAATTCGTCATGTTTCGACACGGTTTTACTTTTTATGAAATATATAGTACCAAGAATACCCAGATCAGTCAATATAGAAAATATGTAAAAATGGTACTGAATTTTCTGCATTTCCTGTAAACAAGGCATTAAATCACTACAAATATCATACAACAAATTAATTACGTTTGGAAATGAACATACGACAGTTTTCGACAAAAAATATGGGGCTGTGTCGAAATCTTGAACAAATTTGCTTTTAAGGGGTGTGATTTACATGGAGAGATTGCTAGCAGAAGAGAAAGTTTTCAAGGATCCGGTGCATAAATCGGTATATGTGCAGGATGAACTGATCTGGAATCTTATTAATTCAAGGGAGTTTCAGAGACTTCGCAGAATTCGACAATTGGGAACCTCCTATTTGACGTTCCATGGAGCCGAACATAGCCGATTCTCTCATTCGCTTGGTGTCTATGAGATTACACGACGGATTATCTCGCAATTCGAGCGCAATGCGTACAAAGATTGGCCGCGGGAAGAACGGCTGCCGGCCTTATGCGCAGCGCTGCTTCATGATCTTGGTCATGGCCCGTTCTCTCATTCGATCGAGGCGGTTTTCGACACGGATCACGAGGATTGGACATGCCGCATTATTATGGGAGAAACAGAGGTCAATCAGATACTGCGCGAGGTGGACGAGCAGTTCCCTGCACGTGTCGCTGCTATTATTAAGAAGCAATACGACAAACCAATTGTCGTGAACCTTGTATCGAGCCAAATGGATGCGGATCGGATGGACTATTTGCTGCGTGATGCGTATTTCACCGGTGTCCATTACGGTACATTCGACTTGGAGCGGATACTGCGTGTGCTTCGACCTCACCAAGGACGAATTGTGGTCAAAGAGAGTGGCATGCATGCGGTCGAGGACTATCTCATGTCGCGGTATCAAATGTACTGGCAAATCTACTTCCACCCGGTTACACGGAGCTCGGAAATTATATTGCGACACATCTTCGGCAGGGCGAAAGAGCTGTATCACAATGGCTATCAATTTGAGTGGTTACCGCTGCCGATTTTGAAGCTGTTCCAGGGCGATTTGACGACGAGCGATTATTTCCTATTAGATGAAGCGTTAGCTCAGACGGTCTTCATGGCATGGTCGGATGAGCGGGATGAATGGCTGTCGGATCTGTGCAGAAGATTTTTACATAGAAGGCTGTATAAAGACGTTATTGTAAGCGATCATAATGAGGCGCTCTTCGAAGAGGCAAGAGAGCAGCTGCGCCAGGCTGGACTACATCCTGACTACCATCTTGAGGTTGACTTTCCATTCGATCTTCCTTACGATGTGTACCGACTGGACGCGAGAAGCGGCAAGAAGGACAATGAGAAGCCGCCGATTTTATTGCTTGATTCAGAAGGTGGATTATCCGAAATATCCGCTCGTTCCGATATTATTAGATCGCTGACCGGACTTCATCAGGACAAGCACCGCTGGTATTTCCCAGACGATCTGCTGCGCCCGGTTGCACATCGACTCGATAGTCGCATTCGCGCGATTTTTGGCTACTAGAATCTAAGAAGGTTGTATATAGGAAGGAGAAAGTCAGACACCATGAACGGAAAACTTACATTAATTGATACGCATACCCATCTGGACAATCAGAAGTTCGACAATGATCGAGAAGAGGTTATCGCACGCGCCCGAGAAGCGGGTGTCGAAATTATGGTGAATATCGGGTTCGACCGTGAGACGATTCCAACGACGATGGCATTGGCCGAGAAGTACGATTTTATTTATGCGGCTGTCGGCTGGCACCCTGTTGAGAGCATTCATATGCAGGAGGGAGACCTCGAGTGGATCGAGTCGCTGATGTCGCATCCGAAAGTCGTAGCAATCGGTGAGATCGGTCTTGATTATCACTGGGATACGTCACCGAAAGAGGTTCAGCATCGTGTATTTCGGGAGCAAATTCGGCTCGCCCGCAAGGTCGGCAAACCGATCGTTATTCATAACCGAGATGCTCACGAGGACGTCGTACGTATATTGAAGGAAGAGAAGGCTGAAGAGGTCGGCGGCATCATGCATTGCTTCTCCGGCAGCTGGGATACAGCGAAGGCTTGTCTTGACATGAACTTTTATATTTCATTCGGCGGGCCGGTATCATTTACCAATGCGAGAGTGCCGAAGGAAGTGCTTTCAAAAGTTCCAGACGACCGTCTGCTCATCGAAACGGATTCCCCTTATTTGGCACCACATCCTTATAGAGGGAAGAGAAATGAGTCCGCATATGTCGCACTCGTGGCTGAAGCGGCGGCGGCAATTAAAGGGATGACGATAGAAGAAATAGGATATTTAACGTCTCTAAACGCTAGAAAATGTTTCCGTTTTGAATAAGAATGGCTGGAATCATGAGGAATTGGGAGCTTACGTGTGATAAAAGTAGATTTTGCTGCGAAATCCGCTTCTCTTTTCGCTGAATTTCCTTAAATATCGTTTAAATCGTCTTTTATCTGTTCTTTACAATGCATGCGAACACGGGGTATGATTCATTTCAGAACTTACACAATGTATTGGATTTCCAGTAGTACGCTTAATCTCCTAATGGAGAACGGGGGAACCATATGCGGAAATGCTGCACAGTTCAATGTGCCGCACGGAAGCATAAACCGATGGGGTGAATTTGGAAGCATTGCATAGCGGTCGATCCGCTGCAGTGTGACGATAGGGCAACTCTCTTGCCCGAACCCGACAGCTAACCTCGTAAGCGAAATAGAGAGATCAACCTTCGATCCCACTTTCCATGATTAGTCGCGACCAATCGGGAAGCCACGAAGCAGATGATCCTCTGTCGATGGCTTCTTTTCTTTTTCGTATAAAGAAGAGTACGTCGACATAGGGTTACAATGGAGGTGAGGGTGAGAGGGACTGGATAGCATGACTCGTCATGCCAATATACTATAGTCGCGTCAATTGTATCATGCGAAACACTCGACGGCGGGGCTATGAAGGAGGACCGAGGAAGTGGGCGTAATTCCGCAAGTGGACACCCATGGGAAACGATCATCCAGCATGTCTTTCGCATTGCGATGGAAGCATGAAAACGTGCGGTTAATCACATTGAGTATTATTATCTCAATCGCTATGACTTTCATGTTATTGGTGTTGTTGTACGGAACGGCTGAGAGAAGCGTCTCCGTAGTAGTGAATGGACAGGAGAGCGTCGTGAAAACGAAGCAATGGGTCCTGCAACGCCTACTGGATGAACAAGCTATTACGGTTGGGCCGCATGATAAGGTGTCGATCCCTTTGAATGCAGCGATTAAAGATGGAGATCGTGTCGTTATCGACACGGCAAATCCGGTAACCGTAACAGCTGATGGCAAGACTTGGACTGTGTACACGACCGAGGATACCGTGCAAGCGGCGATCGAGGAATTAAATATTCCGGTTCGTAGCTACGATAAAGTATATCCGGCGTTAACGGCAGAACTGACACCGAACATGGCGGTGAAGGTTGTTCGTGTGGAGCATAAAGTAACGAGCTCCCAACATACGGTTCCTTTCACGATCGTGAAGCAAGATGATCCGACCCTGGAGCAGGGTAAGGAGAAGACGATTAAGAACGGCACCAATGGTGTTGTTGTCAAACAATTCGAGAGCGTGTACGAAGACGGCAAGCTCGTATCGACCGCACTCGTTGAGAAGACGGTAGAGAAACCGACAGTTAACCAAGTGGTAGCTGTTGGTACGAAGAAAATAGAGCCGAAGGTTACAGCACTCTCGGCCAAAGCATCAAGTGGTCCACAGACGGTATCATTGAAAGGCATTTCCTTCAAAGCGAAGAAAGTGCTGAAAAATGTTACACTGACGGCCTACTCCGCCGGCGTGAAGTCGACGGGCAAGAGCGCGAGCCATCCGCAATACGGTATTACCGCTTCCGGCGCGAAAGTGAAGGAAGGACGGACGATCGCTGTAGACCCTAACGTGATTCCAATCGGCTGGTGGGTTTACATCGAAGGCATCGGATTCCGTCGTGCGGAGGACAAGGGCAGCGCTGTTAAAGGGAACAAGATCGACGTTTATTACGATAGTGAAGACTACGCTGAAGATTTCGGTACGAAGAAGGGCTATACGGTGTACGTCATCGGGCCGAACAAACCGTCATCGAGCTAGGAACTTCGCAATGTAACACATATTTATCGTAATTCACAGCCAAATATGCCATCATAAGAAGAGGCGATGCCTCTTCTTTTTGCATGCTCAGTTGGAAGGAATGGCGAAAGATGATTAAAGAAATAATTGTGGTGGAAGGCAAGGACGATACGGCGGCGATTAAACGGGCTGTCGAAGCCGATACAATAGAGACAGGCGGTTCCGCGATCGGCGAACAGGTGCTGAAGCGGGTAGAGCTGGCGATGGAGCGTCGGGGCGTTATTATTTTTACAGACCCCGATCATGCAGGTGAACGTATTCGGCGTATTGTGGCACAACGTGTTCCCGGCTGCAAGCATGCGTTTCTTCCAGAAGAGGAAGCGATGTATAAAGGCGATATTGGTGTTGAAAATGCATCGCCAGAAGCGATTCGCAAAGCGCTCGCTAATGTGCGGACAGAGCAGCTGGCAGGAGAAGGCGGTTCTGTTGAGGTTGGATGGGATGATTTGATCGAAGCGGGCCTCATTGTCCATCCGCAGGCGTCCCAACGGCGCGAAGTCATTGGCAAACTCCTCGGAATCGGCTATGCGAACGGTAAAACCTTTTACAAGCGGTGCGTCAGCTTCCGGATTACGATGACGGAATTCATGGAAGCAAGACGGCAAATGGAGCAGCAGCTGGAACAGGAGCGTGGCTAGAATATGAGCAACGAACAGAAGAAAAATACGGCGGTAGAGGTCGCTACCCCTTCGCGAACGCGCGATATTGTAAAGAAGTACGGTTTTGAGTTCAAGAAAAGTCTCGGACAAAACTTTCTGATCGATCAGAACATCCTGCACAAAATCGTATCAGCAGCAGAGCTGGACTCGACGAAAGGCGCCCTTGAGATCGGACCGGGCATTGGTGCGCTCACGCAGCATCTCGCTCAATCAGCGGGCAAAGTGACGGCAGTCGAGATCGACAATCGACTTATCCCTATTCTGCGCGACACGCTCGCAGACGAAGATAACGTCGAGGTTATTCATGCAGACGTGCTAAAGCTAGATTTACAGCAGCTGTTCGCAGAGCGATTCGCTGATGTATCCGGCGTCAGCGTCGTAGCGAATCTTCCCTACTATGTAACGACACCGATTCTGATGAAGCTGCTAGAGGACCGTCTGCCGCTGGAGAATATCGTTGTCATGATCCAGAAGGAAGTCGCTGATCGGATGGCGGCCAAGCCAGGCGGCAAGGATTACGGCAGCTTGAGCGTAGCTGTGCAATACTACTGCGTACCGAGCATCGTATGCATCGTACCGCATACGGTGTTCATTCCACAGCCTAATGTCGATTCGGCTGTCATCAAGTTGAAGCTGCGCGACAAGCCAGCAGTCGAAACGCCGGACGAGGCACACTTCTTCCGCGTCGTGCAATCATCCTTCGCACAGCGCCGCAAGACGCTCATGAACAACCTTTCGTCCTGGCTCGGCAAAGACCAGCGCGAAACGCTGACATCGCTGCTCGAGCAAATCGGTATCGACCCAGGCCGCCGCGGCGAAACGCTCTCTCTCGACGAATTCGCCAAGCTAAGCAACACCCTCCACGGAGCGGGTTTGGGCCTGGAGGGCTAGAGTCGCAAATGAACCCCACCGTATGCATACGTGCATACGGTTTTTTGTTTTAACGGATCAACCATGGAGGTTTTGAGATCCCATGGGGATCACCCGTGGGAGCACCGAAAGTAAAGCGTGTCCCACAGGGACGAAAGCGGGCATCAGCACGTACGATCCAAGGTTCATCGAATCGCATGCGGACGTGCGCACCGCTCTTTAATTGCATAGAGGTCTTAGATCCCAAAGGGATTTCGCGGTGGATCGCCACAGGTAAAGCGTGTCCCACAGGGACGAAAGCGGGCATCAGCACGTATGATCCAAGGTGCATCGAATCGTATGCGGACGTTCTAAAGTACCTAGTCACAACCCAACGTACCCCAATCCATCTAACGTAGCTAGATCAGTCCTCCGGGGTGTCCAGAGGGCAGGTGCCCTTTGGAGCCCTCCCCTTAGGAGGGGAGGGTTTGGGTGGGGTGGAACTGGGAGCTCCGAGGGCCGGGCCCTCGGATATTAGTGTCACCTTCCAGGAAGGTCACCCATAGGATACACGAAGAGGTGATCTGCCCATGAAGCAAGGGGACTTGGTCGTCCGCAAATCATACGGCGGTGACGTGCTGTTCCGCATTGAATTATTACGAGATAACCAACTAGCTGTCTTGAAAGGCACGGATTATCGGCTGCTTGCGGATTCGCCGCTTCTTGATCTGGCAGTCGTGAAGGATCCGGATTCGACGCCAGCATCCCAGCAGGTTCGTATTAAGGTCAAAGAATCGCTGCGTCGAATGCAGGAGAAACGTCCGCCAGTCCATGAGCAGGATGGACCAATTCGGCTGGCGACCCAGTCGGCATCGAACCCTTCGTTCTACGAAATGCCGGGCAAAGTGCTTCATCTTGATGGAGACGGCAATTATATGCGGAAAAGCATGCAGCTGTACTCGCAAATGCGCGTGCCAGCGCACGGCATTCATGTCCACGAGGCACAGATGCCAGAGCTGCTGTATCGGTTGCTGCCGGAGCTGAAGCCTGACATCGTCGTTATTACTGGACACGATGGCGTATTAAAAAACAGACGATCTGAAGATTTAGGCAGCATAAGCAGCTATAAGAACTCCCAAAACTTCGTTGATGCTGTCCGTGTTGCACGTGACTATGAGAAGAACCGCGACTCGCTTATCGTTATTGCTGGAGCATGCCAATCTCACTACGAAGCGCTGCTGCAAGCGGGATCCAACTTCGCAAGTTCGCCGGGCCGTATTCTCATTCATGCGCTTGATCCCGTTTATATCGCAATCAAGGCGAGCGCAACACCGATTCGCGAGACGATTGATCTACCAGAGGTCATTCAAGGGACGATTAGCGGAATCGAAGGGATCGGCGGCATAGAGACCATTGGCCGGCTGCGCAAAGGGCTGCCAAAGCCGAAGTGGACGAAGCAGACCTCGCAAGCGAATGTAATGATGTAGACGTATTTATATGATCCTATGTTTCATGTTTAGAAAATCTAAAAAATCTATTGACACCAACTTTTGTTGGCTGATATAATTATTGACCAATTTGACACTACCTCCCTGGATCGTTATAATGGACGAGAAAGAGGTGGTAGTGGACAATGGCAAAAAATGCGCTGTCGGAAATCAAACGCAGCTTGGAAGCCCATGTCGGTTCTAAAATTCGGCTCCGCGCCAATGGAGGCCGACGCAAAACCGTCGAACGCACCGGAGTACTGGAAGAAATCTACCCATCTGTTTTCATTGTCAAGCTGGATCAGGAAGAGAGCGCATTTAAACGCGTTTCATACAGTTATGCGGATATATTGACCGAATCCGTTGAAGTTCATGTGTGCAACGAAGAGGGGCAAGTGCGCATCAACTATATACAATAGCACCAACGGTCGGCATGATGCCGGCTGCTTCCAATGCGTATCCCAAGTGGATGCGCATTTTTCTTTCTCAATTTCCATCTCACTTACTGCCGCATGAATAAGCGCTGTCAGGGCATCCTAAAGACGCATCAAGCCATTATTAGTCGCAGCCACCGATCAGCAGAGTGACTTTGAACGCGGTTCAAAATCCAGATGGCAGGAGGGAATACCGATGAGCAGAAGAAGACGGGGCACCATGTCCGAAAATTTGAAATATGAGCTGGCAAAAGATCTTGGCTTCTACGATACGGTTCAGCAGGAAGGCTGGGGCGGCATTCGCGCCAAGGATGCTGGCAATATGGTGAAGCGGGCGATCCAGCTTGCAGAACAGGCCGCTGCCAACAAGACGAACCAGTAGTTGGTAAACGGTGTGCTTGCTTCAAACTGAATGCGTCTGCCGTACAAGCCTGCCGTTTATAAACAACGGGGGCTTGTTTGCATTTAAGGACTACAATTTACATGCTTCACTCTTTTTCGCATTTCTTGACTTCGTTTGTTATAATAGGTGGAGTTAACCATACGAACGGGTGAAAATAATGAAAATATACGAGAAGGCCCCTGCCAAAATAAATCTGCTGCTCGATGTGCTGCATAAGCGCAACGACGGCTTTCATGAAGTCGAGATGATTATGACGATGGTCGACCTGGCCGATCGTCTCGAGATGGAAGAGCTTCAGCGTGACCAGATCATAATTTCGAGCCAAGCTGGATACATACCGCTCGATGAGAAGAACTTGGCATTCCAAGCAGCGAAGCTGATCAAGGACCGTTATGACGTCCGCAAGGGCGTATATATTCATTTGGATAAAAAGATCCCCGTCGCCGCAGGTCTTGCTGGCGGCTCAAGCGACGCAGCAGCAGCGCTGCGCGGGCTCAATCGCCTATGGGGTCTTAATATCTCGGATGAGGAGCTGTGCGTGCTTGGCGCAGAGCTCGGATCCGACGTACCTTTCTGCGTAACGGGAGGAACGGCAATTGCAACAGGACGCGGCGAGCGTCTGGAGCGCATCGAGAACCCGCCCCAGTGCTGGGTCGTATTGGCCAAGCCTCCGATTAACGTGTCGACGGCTGATGTGTACGGCCGATTCAAGGCTTCGGAGCTGAAATGGCATCCGTCCATGAAGGACATGCTAAGCGCTATTACGAGCGGCTCGTTCAATGATATGTGCGCATCGCTTGGCAATGTGCTCGAGGAAGTAACGCTTCATCATTATCCTGAGGTGCTGCAGCTGAAGGAAAGCATGCAGAAGCTGGGTGCTGAGGGCGTATTGATGTCCGGCAGCGGACCAACGGTATTTGGCCTTGTGTCGAAGGAAGCGAAGCTGGCGCGCATCTATAACGGACTGCGTGGATTTTGCAAAGAAGTGTACGTCGTACGGATGTTGACATAGTCCAGTAAAAAATGCACGTTTTCTTGAAATCGAAACGAGATGGACCGTCGAAAGGACGGCGGCGGCCGTTTCACCTTGATTAAATCCGTATAAAAGTGGTATATTTGCTTTATATTATTCGGATTTTGGCGAGGAGAGATAATACGTTGAAAAAACTGAAACGAAGTGCTCGACTCGTAGAAATGACACAGTATTTGCTGAGCCGTCCACACAGACTCATCTCGCTGACCGCATTCGCGGATCGCTATCAATCCGCTAAGTCCTCGATTAGCGAGGATTTGGCGATTATTAAAGAAGTGTTCGAAGACGAAGGAATCGGAGAACTGCATACGCTTGCAGGTGCGGCGGGAGGCGTGAAATTCACACCGAAGATCGGCCTGGAAGCGTCGCTCGAGACGATTCAAACGGTGTGCCGCCAATTGGAGCAGCCTGAACGGGTGCTGCCTGGCGGCTATTTGTTCATGACCGATATGCTAGGACAGCCGGAACTGTTGTCGGAGCTCGGACGCATGTTCGCTACCGCGTTCGCTGGTCGTGAGATCGACGTCATTATGACGGTGGAGACGAAAGGGATTCCGCTCGCGTATGCGACTGCGGCCTGCCTTAACTTGCCGGTTGTTATCGTACGTCGGGATAACAAAGTGACGGAAGGCTCTGCGGTGAGCATTAACTACGTATCCGGCTCTAACAAGCGCATTCAGACGATGTCGCTGGCAAGACGTACATTGCGCGAAGGTTCACGTGTGCTTATTATTGATGACTTCATGAAGGCAGGCGGAACAATCCAGGGGATGATGGATCTGCTCGGTGAATTTAATGCGAAGGTCGCAGGTGTCGGCGTGTTCGTTGAATCGGGTGAACTAGGTACCGAGGAGCGTCTTCTCGAGGATTATGTATCGCTTGCGAAGGTAACTGCAGTAGACTTAAAGTCCAAACAAACGATGGTCATTCCAGGCAACTTTTTCAAATAAAAATATAACAATTTGGACGGAGGAACCACGCATGAAATTGAAACCAGAAATCGTAAACGCAGCAGGCGCACCTGCCGCAATTGGCCCTTATTCGCACGCTGCAAAAGTAGGAAATCTGCTCTTTACATCGGGTCAAATTCCACTCGGTCCAGACGGCCAGCTCGTTGAAGGTGGCATCGAGGAACAGACGCATCAGGTGTTCCGCAACCTGCAAGCGGTACTCGAAGCAGCAGGCGCAACATTCGCAGATGTGGCGAAAGCAACGGTATTTATCAAGGATATGAACCAATTCACAGCAGTCAACACGATCTATGGATCGTACTTCGGAGACCATAAACCAGCACGCTCGACGGTAGAGGTTGCACGCCTGCCGAAGGACGTTCTTGTCGAAATAGAATTGATCGCATCGGTATCTGTCGAACAATAGCGAAAAGTTTTCTAGTGCAAAAAAAAATATATAAATAAGCATAAGTTTTCCAAAAAAATAGAAGGAATTTGCTCTAAAGTGTGGAATTAAACACCAAGTCTTCAAGAGGCAAAGGTGGTGAACACAAGTGCAAATTACAGATGTCAGACTCCGACGTGTAAACTCGGAGGGCCGTATGAAGGCTATTGCTTCGATCACCATTGATAATGAGTTCGTCGTTCATGATATTCGTGTTATTGACGGCAACAATGGCATGTTCGTCGCTATGCCAAGCAAACGGACTCCGGACGGAGAATTCCGGGATATCGCTCACCCGATTTCTTCAACCACCAGGGAGAAAATCCAAGCTGCCGTACTCGCTGAGTATGAGCGCGCTGCTGCGGAAGAGGAAGTTATCGAAGAAGGAGCGTAATAATGAGACGAAGAGAGCCTAAGGGCTCTCTTTTCTTTTGCATATGAATAAGATATAGTCAAATACAGAATAAACGGGATTAAGCGAACGTTGGCAGGAGGTTATTTCATTGAAATTGATGGCGATTGTGCTTGCGGCAGGACAAGGCAAGCGGATGAAATCCAAGTTATATAAAGTACTTCACCAAGTATGCGGTAAGCCGATGGTGGAGCATGTACTTGATACAGTAGACGCAACGGCGTGTGAGCGTAAAGTTGTAATTGTTGGACATGGTGCAGAGCTCGTCAAAGCAACGCTTGGTGATCGCGCAGAGTTCGCGCTGCAAGCAGAGCAGCTTGGGACGGGCCATGCGGTACAGCAAGCTGCGTCGCTCCTCGGTGAGGAAGAGGGCACGACGGTTATCCTTTATGGCGATACACCGCTCGTAACGGCGGAGACGCTCGGCAAGCTGCTCGAGAAGCATACAGGTGCGGGTGCAGCAGCAACGGTGCTGACGGCTGTCGTTCCTAATCCACAAGGGCTTGGACGTATTATCCGCGGCGAGAACGGTGAAGTGCTGCGCATTGTTGAGCAAAAGGACTGCTCGGCCGAGGAAGCGGCTATTACGGAAATCAACACGGGCATGTACTGCTTCAACAACCGTAAGCTGTTCGAAGCGCTTAAGCTCGTAACGAATAACAATGCGCAAGGCGAGTATTATCTCACGGATGTGCTGGAGATTTTGCGCAAGCAGGGCGAAACGGTTGAGGCCTACATCGCACCGGACTTCGCGGAAGGCATCGGCGTTAACGATCGCGTTGGTCTTGGCGAAGCGGAGCAACTGATGCGTGTACGCATCGTGCGTCAGCATCAAATTAACGGCGTAACGATTATTGATCCAGCGACGACTTATATTGAAGCGGGCGTTGAGATCGGCGCGGATACGATTCTTCATCCAGGTACGATTTTACGTGGACGTACGGTTATTGGTGAAGACTGCGTAATTGGGCCGCAAGCCGATTTGACGAACGTGACGGTTGGCAATGGCGCAGCCATCAAGTACTCGAGTGCGGCCGATGCAGAGATTGGTGAAAAGAGCACGGTTGGTCCTTACGCGAATCTTCGTCCAGGCTCCAAGCTGGGACGCGAATGCAAGATCGGCGATTTTGTTGAACTCAAAAATGCTACGCTCGGTGACGGCAGCAAAGTGTCGCATTTGAGCTACGTAGGCGACGCCGTTGTCGGCAAAGACGTTAACTTCGGTTGTGGCGCGATTACGGTTAACTATGACGGCTACAACAAGGCGGTTACCGAGATTGGCGATAACGCCTTCGTCGGCAGCAACGTAAATCTGATCGCACCGGTCAAGATCGGTGACGGCGCATACGTCGTCGCAGGCTCGACCATTACGCAGGACGTAGCCGCTAATGATATGGCTATTGCCCGTGTACGCCAAGAGAACAAGACCGGCTATGGGGAGAAGCTTCGCGCACGCGCGAGAGCAAGGAAAGAACGTCTCTCCAAACAATAATAATGGAAAAATAACTGGTGGTATGTCCGACTAATTCGCTTGGCTGTAGGTAAGCCTATGGGAGAAAGCGAAGGAGGTTATCCAATTGGGCATACCATTAACAATTGAAACAAGGGCTACCAAAACAAGACGCGAGCTTCGTGAGCTGCGCAGTCAAGGTAAAGTGCCGGGTGTTGTGTACGGTCCGAGCCTGCAAGCACCTAAGCCGATCGCACTGTCTGAGCGCGAGCTGCTTCCGCTGCTTCGCTCCCATCCGAATGCGGTTCTTTCGGTGTCCATACCAGGTGGACTGACTGAATCGGTTGTAATCAGCGAGGTTCAGCGCGATCCATTGACGCATGAGGTCGTTCATATCGATCTGCATCAGATCAATATGAACAAGAAGCTTCGGACGCATGTGCGTCTAGAGGCGACTGGCGACAGCAAGGGCGAACGTGAGGGCGGCATTCTGCAGTTGCTTGCGCATGAGCTCGAGATCGAATGTTTGCCAAACCAGCTGCCAGAGGTTATTTCGTTTGATGTTACCTCGCTTGGCGTGGGCGAGAATATGCTCGTACGCGATATTCCGGTGCCTGCTGGCGTAACGGTTCGTTCGGATGCGGAGCAGGTCGTCGTAACGATTCTGGCGCCGCAGCTGGAGCTGTCGGAGGAAGAAGCAGCAGCGCAGGCGGTCGAGCTGCATGAAGCGGAGTCGCGTTCGAAGCACGAGAAGATGGAAGCGGTCAAGACGGGTGTCGGCGGCCAGCAGGCGTAGCCGCCGCTGCTGCTTTTCCAGCTGCTTGTACCTCGTTAGTTCGGGACATGCTGTTAACGTAATACCATCGCAAGAGAGGCTGCTGATGCAGCCTTTTTTCATAAATCCAGTTATGTATAGGTTTTCACTTTCACCTTACACGAGGACATGGTCAAAGCACTTATAGGAGTGAATATTACATTATGAAATGGTTCGTAGGTCTGGGGAATCCAGGAACGCAATATCAGAATACGCGGCACAATGTCGGGTTCATGGCAATCGATGAGCTCGCGAAACGCTGGGGTATCAGTGTCACACAGAGCAAATGCAAGGCACTTGTTGGGGAAGGCAACGTTGGCGGCACGAAGGTTGTGCTTATGAAGCCAATGACGTATATGAATCTCTCGGGCGAATCCATTCGTGCCTTTATGGATTACTATAAAGTCGCGCTGGAAGACCTCGTCGTCATCTATGACGACCTCGACACCGAAATCGGCCGCATCCGTCTGCGTTATCAGGGCAGCCCAGGCGGCCACAATGGCATCAAGTCGATTATTCAGCATGTCGGCACGCAGCAGTTCAACCGAATCCGTATGGGGATCACGCGCCCGCAACCGGGCGGCAACATCGCTGATTACGTCCTAGCGAATTTCCCTAAGGCAGAGCAGGACAAGCTGTCCACGATGATCAGCCAAACCTGTGACGCGGCCGAATTTGCGCTCAAAGCAACGTTCGAGCAGACCATGGCTAAGTTTAATGTCTAAGTCATAGAAGTACGTCCTCATTGCACACAAACGCGCCTAGCCCGGCACGCGCCTCTGCGTTTAGACTTAGCTATTCGGTTTTCTCACTAAGGCGAAAGCTGAGAGCGCTTGCCCTGGTACCAATCGTCCACTCGGGCTGACCACCTCCCGCATAAGCTGTCTACGGTATAAGAACCGAAAGGAGTGAGAGCGGTGGTTAGATTGGTGAACCCTCCGTTTACTTTGCCGGGCGGCACTGTTGTAAAAGTAAGGCGTCCGTCGTTGACCGCGAGTACGAGTCCTACGTTAAACCGTCTTACGGTTGTATGGGTGCAGAATAACGGCGTACCGTTTCGGACGACCAACTTCTTCGCTGAATTGATCCGTAACGGCAGAGTTGTGTCCCAAGCGGTATTCGATCCGTTCGGCGTTGTCGTGTTCAACAATATCGGAACGCTGACTCAAGTCAGCTACCAGCTGCGCACCTTCAACCCGTCAGGCATTCTGCAGCGGGTACGGACGATTCCGGCAGGCGTCCAAGCGTTTGCACTCATCGGTTAATAAGAAAAAGTCTGCATCCGCCATTCCAATGGCTAGATGCAGACTTTTTTTGTGCCTTACCGATAAAGCTCTTAGATCCCACAGGGATCCACCAGCAGGAGCCCCACCGTAGAGCGTGTCCCACAGGGACGAAAGCGAGCACCAGCACGCAGCAACTCAGGGGCGTCGAATCGTAGGCATACGTGAGAACGTTTCCAGTCACAGCAGAACGTGCCACCACGCCTCCACCGTATCTAGGTGAGTCCTTCGGGTGTCCAGAGGGCAGAGCCCTTGGGGCCTCCTTTACGAGGGGAGGGTTTGGGTGGGGTGGGCTCCCGAGGGTTTGGGTGGGAAGCGAGTCCCGCAGGGACAAACGGGTTAAATAGGGCGGAGCCCTATCTAAAAGCCGTCCCGCAGGGACAATCAAGCCGGTCGCAGACCAATCGTTATAACGATTAAATTTGGGACATACTAACGTGTATAACAATTGGTCAGGAGGCATACATATGGCTGTGAACTACATTTGCCCACATTGCCGCTCTACGGTAGGAACGATTAATAACGCATCGGTAACGGAGCAGCAGCTCGGTTTCCATTTCTTGACCCCCGAGGAGCGCAGCGATATAATAGCGTATAACCCAAACGGGGACGTCATTGTTAACGTGGTGTGTGATTATTGCCGCGAAGCAATTGAAGCGAACCCTGAGCTGGTGCTTATACCAAATCCGCTTCAATAGCTTTGGAATACAAGCGACAGCCTTAGCCTAGGCATCGGGATGGCTGAGGCTTCTTTGTGTGTTTACCACCTGCCTCTATACGCGATATCGATAGAGGTTTTTTTCATCGTCAACGGTGCGATCGAATGCGCGCCGCAGAAGGAAGGTGCCGTTTCCATTGAAAGCGTTAATTAAGGCTTTTGCCGCAGATGCCGACTATCAGACCGTCCTGTCGGGTGTTACAGCGGGCATGCGGGAGCAGCTTATATCGGGCTTAGCGGGCTCTTCCCGCCAAGTGCTCATGTCTGCGCTGCGTACCGATTTGGATCGGCCAATGTTGGTCGTCACCCATAATATGTTCGCAGCTCAGAAAATCGTAGAAGATTTGCAGGAACTGCTGCCCCAGGGCGATGTTCTTCTTTATCCCGCCAACGAATTGGTGGCCGCCGAATCCGCTGTCTCGAGTCCCGAGACGCTGGCACAGCGTATCGATGCGCTGATCAGGCTGTCCCAAGGGTATCGCGGGATTGTCGTCGTGCCGTTCAGCGGCGTACGACGCTATTTGCCTGTCAAAGGCATTATGGCAGAGGCCCAAATCTCGCTGAAGGTTGGCGATACGCTGCCGATCGATACGTTCCTCCGCCGCATGACCGGAATCGGCTATGAGCGGGTGGATCGCGTAGAATCAAAAGGCGAGATGAGCGTACGCGGCGGTATTGTCGACTTCTATCCGCTGACATCGTCCGTGGCGTGCCGTGTGGAATGGTTCGACGACGAAATCGATTCGATCCGAACGTTTGATCCGGCGGATCAGCGGTCGCTCGATAAGCTGGAGTCGTTCGTCGTAACGCCATGCCGTGAGCTTCCAGCAGACGAGCGCAGGTTTAAGAACGCAGCGCAGCAAGCTGTGGGCTTGCTTGATAAGCAGCTCGAACGAATGACCGATCGTACGGCGAAGGAGCGTTTGCGCGCCGAGATTGGCAGTGAGATCGAGAAGCTGAAGGAAGAGCAGTATTTTAGCGAAATGTATAAGTATGTCTCGCTGCTCTATCCAGAGCGCCACACCTTGCTTGACTATATTCCATCGGATACGCTGCTTATTATGGATGAGCCGCTGCGTCTCATTGAGACTGCACGGCAGCTGGAGCGGGACGAAGCAGAGTGGGCAACCCATCTGCTGTCGCATGGCAAGTCGCTTCCCGGCCTTCCGCTCGCACGCGAAAATGATGAAATTTTGCACCACCGCGCTTATCAGACGGTGTTCTTGTCGTTGTTCCTGCGCCAAATTCCACATACGCAGCCGCAGAACATCTTGAACTTCATGTGCCGTGCGACGCAAAACTTCCACGGGCAGATGAACGTGCTGAAGGCAGAGATGGATCGCTGGAAGAAGGCTGGAGCCACCGTTATGATGCTGGCAGGCAGCGCAGAGCGTATGGACCGTATGCGCCGGGTGCTGCAGGATTACAATATTGAGCCGCCGATGCTGTTAGAGGGCAATATGCAGGCTGGGTTTGAGCTGCCTTCCATTCATCTGGTCGTCATAACAGAGGGCGAAATGTTCTCGCAGAAGCAGCGGAAAGCGACGCGTGTCGATAAGAAGATCGACAACGCAGAGCGGATTAAGAGCTATACCGAGCTGAAGGTCGGCGACTACGTCGTTCACCAGAACCATGGTATTGGCAAATACCTTGGCATCGGCACGCTTGTTATTGGCGGCATTCATAAAGATTATATGCATGTCATGTATGCAGGCGGCGATAAGCTGTCCATCCCGATCGAACAGATTGATATGATTCAGAAGTATGTTGGCGCGGAGGACAAGGAGCCGAAGATTTATAAGCTTGGCGGCAACGAGTGGAACAAAGTTAAGACGAAGGTTCGTTCATCCGTCAAAGATATTGCGGATGAGCTTATTAAGCTGTACGCCGACCGTCAATCGAGCCCTGGATTTGCTTTTGCGCCAGATACGCCTTATCAGCAAG
This sequence comes from Paenibacillus cellulosilyticus, assembly GCF_003182255.1. Lineage (GTDB taxonomy): Bacteria > Bacillota > Bacilli > Paenibacillales > Paenibacillaceae > Paenibacillus_T > Paenibacillus_T cellulosilyticus. Next base: position 26,802 of record NZ_QGTQ01000023.1, read on the forward strand.
AATTCGAGGCGATGTTCCCCTACGATGAAACGCGGGATCAGCTTCGTGCAATAGACGAAATAAAGAAAGACATGGAGATGACGCGTCCGATGGACCGTCTCTTATGCGGCGACGTTGGCTATGGCAAAACCGAGGTAGCGGTAAGAGCAGCGTTCAAATCGGCTATAGAAGGCAAGCAAGTGGCAATACTGGTACCAACGACCATTCTCGCACAGCAGCATTACGAGACGTTCCGTGAGCGATTCTCCGGCTATCCGTTCAAGGTGCAGGTACTGTCTCGGTTCCGTTCCCGCAAGGAGCAGACGGAGACGATGAAAGGCATCAAGGCGGGTACGGTAGACATTATTATCGGTACGCATCGCCTGCTGTCGCAGGATATCGTGTTCAAAGATCTTGGCCTGCTCATCGTTGACGAAGAGCAGCGTTTCGGCGTCTCTCATAAAGAGAAATTGAAGCGGTTGAAGACGAATGTTGATGTACTGACGCTGACGGCCACGCCAATTCCGCGTACGCTGCATATGTCGATGCTTGGTGTCCGCGACCTGTCGGTTATCGAGACGCCGCCGGAGAACCGTTTCCCAGTTCAGACCTACGTGCTTGAATATAGTGCTTCTCTTGTTAGAGAAGCGGTCGAACGTGAATTAGCGCGCGGCGGACAGGTATACTATCTGTACAACCGCGTACAGGGCATTCACCAGATGGCTGACCAGATTAAAGCGCTTGTACCGGATGCAAGAGTAGCGGTCGGTCACGGCCAGATGTCGGAGCAGGAGCTGGAGAAGACGATTCTCGACTTCCTCGACGGCGAATCTGACGTGCTGGTCAGTACGAGCATTATCGAGACAGGCGTAGATATTCCGAACGTGAATACACTCATCGTTCATGATGCGGACAAGATGGGGCTATCGCAGCTGTATCAGCTTCGCGGCAGGGTTGGCCGATCCAATCGGATCGCGTATGCTTACTTCACGTATCAGCGGGACAAGGTACTGACAGAGGTTGCGGAGAAAAGGCTGCAGTCAATCAAGGAGTTTACGGAGCTTGGCTCCGGCTTCAAAATCGCAATGCGTGACCTTGCCATCCGCGGAGCAGGCAACTTGCTCGGGGCGGAGCAGCATGGCTTCATCGCCTCGGTTGGCTTTGACCTGTACTCGCAGATGCTTGCCGATGAGGTAGCTGCTCGCAAGTCGCAGCTTGAAGGAACGGCGCAGGTGGTGGAACGCAAGGTGTCGACGGTTATCGACGTCAGCATCGATGCTTACCTGCCGTCGGATTATATTTATGACAGCATTCAGAAGATCGAGATTTACAAGAAGGTGGCCAGCATCCGCTCCATTGCAGAGGCAGAGGATCTTGGCGAAGAGCTCGTCGACCGCTTCGGCGATCTGCCGGCTGCGGTAGAGAATCTGCTTGCTGTAGCCCGTCTGAAAACATATGGCGGCGATTATGGCATCGAGCAAATTTCGCAGAAAGCGGACGACTGGACGCTGAAGCTTGCCGAGGTCGGCCGATTCGACAAGAAGAAGCTTGACCAGCTATGCCTCAAATTCGAGAACCGATTCAAGCTGTTCGACGATGCGAGCGCTGGCGGTCAGCCGTATATTTTGCTTCGTGGCAAAGGGCTGACGCAGGAGCAGAAGCTTGAGCTGCTGGAGAAATTTCTTGAAGCTTGTAAGGATGCGTTAAAATCGAAGGGAGCACTCCAAGATGTTGCACAATAAACAGCGCAGCCTCACTGGCAAACGCGGCTTGTCCGCTATGCTGGTGCTGCTGCTGTCGCTTGCGGTCGTTATGTCCGCCTGCGGCAAGAAGACAGTAGACGTTACAAAAGCACCTGCTTCTGATCAGGGCACAGTAGTTGCAGAGTACAAGGACGGTAAGGTTACGGATAAAGAATTCGATCGCTACATCAGCTTCTTCTCGATCGTGAATTCTTCGGCGGAAGCCTACCTGGCGGTGGAAGGCGTGAAGGAACAGTTCCTGCGCGAATATATTGGCTACAAGATTCTCTACAGCCGTGCGGATGACAAGGCAAAAGAGGCAGCAGCGGACGATGTGGAGACCTTCGTGAAGCAGTTTGAAGACGCTGCTAAGAGCGACACGGATATGAAGGCGAAGATGGATAAATCCGGTCTGACGAACGATGACGCAGAATGGTTCTACCGAATGATCATTACGGTTATGGATCACTCCGAGCAAAGCGTGAAGGACGAGGAAATTAAGGCAGTCTATGATAAGACGCCAACGGATTTCAATAACGTCACGCTTCGCCATATTCTGATCGGCTTTACGGACCCTTCCACTGGCGAAGAGAAGATGAAGAAGGAAGACGCCCTGAAGAAAGCGAAAGAAGTGAAAGCTGAGCTGGAGAAGGGCGGCGATTGGACCGAGCTTGCCAAGAAGTATTCAGATGACGAGGGTTCCAAGGACAATGGCGGTCTCTATGAAGACCAAGAGCCGCGTGTCTGGGTAGAGGCATTCAAGAATGCAGCTAATACGCAGGAGGTCGGCAAAATCGGCGATCCTGTCGAGACGGAGTACGGCTACCACGTCATCAAGGTGGAGAAGCGGGAAACGCGTACTTGGGAACAAGTTCCCGACGCTACGAAGGATGAGCTTCGTCAGTCGATCTCGACGAACAACCTTAATACGTTCATGAGCGATGAGCTGCCGGATCTGATAACGAAGATCGATCTGCCGAAGGAAGATACGACAGATACGACAGGCGGGTCCACGGACACGAACAAGGACAGCGGACAAGCTGACACGGGTACAGATACGGGTACAGATACGGGTACAGATACAGGCACTTCGACGGACACGAACGCAGAAAAGAAAGAAGAAAGCAGCACGAAATAATGAATCAGAGGCTGTGTCAAAAGTCTTTTTTATATAATTGTACTGTCCCCCGCCGGATAGACAGTACGAAAAATAAAAAATCAGTTAAGCGACCTTTGTCTTGAATTTCATGGGACGGAGGTCGTTTAATTTTGCCTGCAATGTGTAGTTATCTATATCCAGTTTGAGTTCATTTCACATTTCGGAATTCGAGAGGGTTTTTGGAATGGCCTAATATATATGAGATATTGTATTATCATGTAGATCCACTAGGCTTCCGCCCGTCAGATGCTCGTTCTCGTACTCCAGCTTCTTCATGGTGAGCTTACGGCGCTCCTCCTCGGTTAACCATCAAATGCCTTGTGCGTCCTCTGCCCCCCTTTTTTCAAAGTGCTCAATATAACATCGATACACATATATGGAATTTGTATGAAAATAAGTAATTATATGATATAATTCTATGTCAGGAGAGATTTGTTATTTGATGATTGGTGTTTTCAATATATTAATCTCTCTCGGTCGAGATTTAAGGAGGGGGCGACTTGGTAGCGAGAGTCCCTAATGGCCAAGAAACAGTTGATCCCCTACCTGGTTAATCTGCCGTAATATACATAAGGAGGGAGTTCATATTTCGGTAATAGCGGACAAGCAGATTAGATTGGGACAACAATTTTATCTGGATGTAGAGCGTCAATCGTTAACGGTGAGGGGAAATAACTCGTCATTATCTCGTCTTGAGTTCAGACTCCTGAATCTACTTGTTGTGAGACAGAACAGAGTCGTTAAATTCGATGAGTTGATTTCGCATACGTGGGGTAACCTGGGGGGGATGGACAGGCAGGGCCTCTATGTATTTATCAGCCGGCTTAGGAATAAAATTGAATATATTTCGGAGGACGGTCCGCGTATCATCTGCATTAGAGATCTAGGTTATCTGCTGCGGATTCATCTTGATTGATGCTGGAATGGCTGAGGAGTCTGCCCGCGCACGAGCAACTTATAAATGCGGTATCTTTCCGCGTCATCTTCCTATGCTGGTGGTTACAGAATAGAAGCTAGACTGAAATTTAATTTTTGTAATAAATGGGTATTTTTTGTATGCTGCCGGAGTGTGGCCTCCGTGTTGAACATAAGGGGATATGTCTTGTCTTTTGTCTTAATAGTCGGGTCAGAACTGGCGGTTGGTCTGAGAACATGTAACAAGATCAACTAATTCCTGCACTCGTTGTGCCCCGCATCGTATAAGACGGATAGCAGTATCGCATCTCTGCGGCCTTGGACGTTGCAGATCGGGCTGTTCTAAAGCGGGCAAGATGAATCGCTGCTGGTTTCGTTTAGAATCGCCGTTGTTCAGTCCCATCTCAAAGGGGATGGACATGGTTGAACTGGAACCCACATCCGCATGTCCGGATCTGTGAGTAGGCCTATGCGTATGCGCATAGGCCTACTCGATTTTTATCGGAACTTGGAGTGTCGAAAAGATAAATAATCTGTAAGTGTTTCGACATGTAAAATTTGATATATTATGGTTAATAAATACATACAGGTCGGGTGATAATCATGTACTACTCCATTCCAAAAGATACCTTAGCATCAAGAGACCAGGGCGAATTTGTGCTAATGAACATGGAGACAGGGAAATTCTACGGGCTTGATAGTACCGGTTCGGAAATATGGGCTCTTCTGGAGGAAGGAATGTCGATTTCAGCCATTTCCGATCAATTATGTATCCGTTACCCGCAAGTATCTCAGGAAAGAGCCCTTGCAGATATTAGCGGCTTAATTAACCAACTTCTGCAGGCCAAACTGATTCAGGAGAAGCCGAGATGAGAAATATTCAGGCGCTACACGTCTTAACCGCATTAATCAGTTTCCATATGCAACTTCGGTTATTTGGATTTCAACGGCTGTTTAAAACTTACATTCAAAAGTACGAGATTCGCGAAGAACGCACCTCAATTACCGAAGATGAAATTCAACAGATTGAGGATTGGATGGCTCTAATCGATAGAACCTGCACGAGTGTCCCATTTGACGCGCAATGTATGCACCGATCATTCTTGGCCTACCGCTTCGTTCGTTCCAGATTTCGGGTTCCGGTTAATTTGGTTATTGGTGTACGTAAGTTTCCTTTTTACGCGCACGCTTGGTTGATGCTGAGGGGGAAAAACTTCAATGAACCACCTGATTTTACGGACACGCTGTCTATCATATTGGATTCCGGGAAGGTGGAGGAGACAAGTTGATCTGGTTTTTATGTAAGATTGCGCATGGCGACAAGGACGGCGAAAGCATAACTGGAATGCATGCCCGATTCAAGGAGCATCTGTCGGAGCATCATCCGTATCAGGTCGAAATTGAGGTCATGACGGAGAGTAATCTGACGTGTGTGATCGGTGCAAGCAAAGAACCTCGAATATTATCGCCAATGAAGCTCGTAGCACATAGCAATCGGTTCTTATTCATAGGAGATATGCGTATTGACAATCGGGCGGAGATATCGGCGTTGCTAGACGGCATAGGCGATCAATTAAGTGATCCTGAGATGTTCTTGATTCTGTATGAGAGGTATGCAGGTGAGGCATTCAGCCATATTGTAGGTGAATTCACCTGTGTGATATGGGAGAAGGATACTAGTAGATTCCATGCTACAAGGGATCATTTAGGAATGCGTACTCTATTTTGGATTGAGAATCAAGGGACCACTTGGATCGCGAGCGATATTTTTCTGCTGCAGGATCAATTCTCAATGGAACAGATCAACGATAATTATTTTCACTCTTTTTATATGGAGAATGGATGTGTTGACTCCGTTGTTACCCCTTATCAAGGCGTTAATCGTGTGCCAAGTGGTCATTTACTCGGTAACGACGGTGGTTCTCTGGCATTATTTCAATACTGGGATCTAACCGATCTGCGGGGAGAAATTCATTATTCTTCAAACACCGACTACCAGGAACAATTCAGAGAGCTTTTCATGCAGGCAGTAGAGAACAGACTGTCGACTCAAGGAACAACAGCTGTGCTGATGAGCGGAGGACTAGATTCCACGAGCGTATTCGCCCTATCCAAAAGGCTGGAAATGCAAGGGCACCCTGCTCAAACGATTGCGATAAGTGGGGTGTTCAACGAGTTCTCCGAATGTGACGAGCGTTCGTATATTCGACCGCTGTTGAATAAATACAATGCTGCGACCAATGAATTTCCGTGCGATGGTCTTACCGTCTTCAAAGAATTCCCTGATGATTCACCGTGGACATTCGAGCCTCACGTTCCGGCAACTTCGTACGGGTTCACAAGCGGCCTCTTAGGTTACGCCAAAGAGCTGGGCGCCTCAAGAGTTTTGACCGGCTGTGCCGGAGACCATGTGCTAACCGGGACACCCGGGATGATCGCCGATCTTGTAGGAAATCTATCGATTATGCAGGCTGCATCACATGCCCGTCGGTTTGCAGAGATGACGCGAGGATCTGTGTTCCAAACGATGTGGACGTATGGGATCGCTCCTTTGTTAGGGCGGGGGTTTTACAAGGAGCTGATCGCTGACCGCGATGAAGCATTTATAAGAAAGTTGGGCCGTATCCCGACATTTGCGAAGAAAGATTTCTACAGGCAGTGGTCCGGAACGAGGAACCGTGTCTACATGGATCGGGTAATCGCTCCGCTACAAGGAATCGAGGTCCAGCATCCGTTGATGGATCGGCGGCTCGTAGAGTTCCTCTATCAGATCCCAGGTGAAAAACTATGGAATCATGGTTCACGTAAAGAAATTTTACGCCTTGCCCTTCACGCAGATCTGCCCGAGGAAATATTGACGAGAACAAATAAGACAGTGCACCTACCACTTACGTATCGTGGATTGACCGTTAGTTGGCCGAAGCTTTATCCCGTGTTATCAGTAGGAAGGATTATCCGTTTTGGCTGGATCAGTAAAAAGGAGTGGCTGCATGAGCTTGCCAAATGGCGTCAAGGCTTCGAGTGCCGCGAAAACATATTTCTACTAGTTGCGCTTGAGATCTGGCTTTACAGGCTGGAGCAGCGCTTCACCCAAAATGCTGCGATTTGAGCATTTTGCCGACCCACTCACCACCAATAAAAGGAGGAAAATATAATAATGCAATATACTACACCTACAATGGTTGAATTTGGTCATTCCAACGATCTAATCCAAGGTACCTGCGGATGGGGGACGGAGAACCTCTCCCTAGACAAAACGGGTTATTACAGCTATAGCACGTATAAATGCAACTCTTCACTTAAAGACTGCTATTCCACTTCCGTTTGCGCGAATAGCAATCCTGGCGACGGCTGCAAAGGTCTCGACAGCAACTGTTAATTGTAACGTTCCTGGCCGAACGTTACAGTAAGGCATCTTAATTTTCAAATAAAAACCTATCGTGGTGGGTGGGTCTGCAAAGTGCTTACATTTCGGCAAGGCTGAGGAGTGATGCGAGAATGGTAGTGGTACTGATTCTGAGCATTGGATTTGGGCTTTTGCTTTATATTATATCATTCCGAAAAGCAAAATTCCAAATTAAGCAATATTATTTACTTTCGGATAAAGAAGTGGTTATTCAGGAGCTTCGTAACTCCTTTACTGGTTACGCCCTATGCCTCGATTTTGTAAGATATGAGACTAGTACCCGGATGATTCAGGAAATAGGAGAGATTATGGAACAAGCATCAATTCCGTTGCTAGTCTTTGATGCGGCAGGCATCGTACTGAAAATTCCGGAGGTTAGGGAACGACTCAAGATTGAATATTTGCCTATACTTGTAAAGGTCCAAGAAGGGGAAGCCGTTACGAAGGGAATATTTCTCCCTCCATTGAGTAGAAGCTGGAGCCATCTGGTCCCTGTAATCAAATAAGCCTTAAATATAGGAGCAGAGCCTATTCTTAAACCTAAAGGAGGGAACAATATGATGCTTGTTATTTCTTGGCTACTTGCTGCAGTTGCTGCAGTAATGTATTTGAAAAGTGGACTTCAAAAGCTGAGAAATCCCTATGCGCTTCAATTGGTGATGAGCGGTTACGTCAGTGTCCCGTTTAGATGGATTCAAACTGCGGCACCTATAATAATTACAAGTGAAATCTTAACGGCGGTCTGGCTCCTAGTTCCCTTCACTCGGCAGGTTGGAGTTTATGCGGGAATCGGACTGCAGTTGCTGTTTATCATTCTTCTAACTAAAAATTTTGGGAAAACAATGGAATACGGCTGTGGGTGCTTTGGACTTAACCAGCCCCAGACTATAGAAGGCAAGCATCTCTATGTAAACGGGATGATTTTGACCGTTTTGATACTGCTTGCCACTTTGATGTAGGGAGGTGTAAGTTGCAATGATTTATTTGGGACTGATGATGACGCTGTCTGTCTGTCTAACCTTGTTTCTATCGGGTGCTGCGAAAGTATTCGATCTCCGGAGCTCTGGGCGGTCCGCTGCATCCATCGGTATCCTTCCCAATAGTTTGGGGAGGTTATTCGGGTATGTGCTTCCCTTTGCAGAAATTATTCTGGCGGCACTGCTATTAACCGACACGCAGATGCGCCTGGCTTTGGTAGCGGCAGCGCTTCTATTCGCCGCTTTCATTACGGCGAATGCGATCGTATTGGTACAGGGCAAGGACATTGCCTGTCACTGCTTTGGTTCTCTACTTAGGGGAACGATGGGTTGGGGCGGCCTACTACACAGTGTAATAATGATGATCTGTTGTACAGTCGGTTATTTGTGGCCCGGTTTTTCCGTTTCGGATCTCCTAAGTGATCCTGGTATTGACCACATGATAATGATAGGCGTGCCTGCGGTCGGGATATTTTTGATGGGGATGATATCAAGGGAAATTCTATTCTATCGGTGATGAGGTGTAACGACAATGTCTATGCTTCAGGCAAGCGTTACGGCGCTATGGTTTGTAGTTTCGTTATCAGTCATGATGCAAATTATCGTGCTGCGGCAGACCAGACGGCTTGCGCCGGACAATAATGGCATTCCTCCGGGGAACCGTTTTCCGGATATTGTGTTGGAGTCTCTAACAGGCAAGCAGAATTTGACTTATGAGGACATCATGGGAGGGGGGAATTCCCTCATGTTCTGTTTTGTACATTCCTCTTGCAAATTTTGCAGAGAAATTGCCCCACATTTGGAACGTGTTTCTCATGCCTACGGCGCTTTTCGCCCGATCCTTCTCAGCTTTGACGACCCCGACCAGATCAGCGTTTTTCTGAGGGAGACCAATGTTAATCTTCCGGTCTACCGTGTTGAGGCCACAACTGTAACGAAAAAGCTGAATTTGAAGCGGTTTCCGTTCGGAATGCTCATTGACCGGGAAGGAATCGTCATGCGCAGAGAAGTACTGAAAAAGGAAACGCTCTTATCCTGGTTAGTGGATATCCCCAAATATGTTGAGTCGATGGATGGGCAGGGGCGGGGGGCATCATGATGCATGAGGATATACTTTCCACCGGGAAGAGAATTAGCTACTACCATCGGCTGCTTCGGTTGATGTTCCGTCTTCATCCGGTCATCTCTGTCATCTGGTGTCTGATGATCTTGATTCCTTCGATATTTCCTCTGCTGCAGGTGTGGTTGAATAAAACCGCTATTGACCGGATCAGTGAGTTGACCGGCAACAGCCTCATACTCAATCAGGTGCTGTTCATTGTAGCGGCACTCTATTTGTGTAATGTGGCTGTTGTGGTTGTGGGCAGTATAACGAACTATTTTTATACCATTCTAAAGGAAGATGTCGGTTATCAACTAAAGGTTGAAATTGCAAGAAAGGCATTGTCGATCCCTTTTTCCGGCTTTGAAGACTCTAAGCTCTACGACAGGATGCAGCTTGCTCAATCTGCTGTGGCCAAGAATATTTTGGATGCGATAAAAAGTGTCATGCAGGCGGTCTCACTAACAATTACCCTGCTCGGCATGATTGGGATCCTGTTCGTGGCACACTGGTCGCTGCCTATCGTTCTTCTTGGTTCAGCATTGCCGGGCATTCTGCTGTTGCTAATTGTCAAAAAAAGACGGGTACAACTGGCTGTGACGACGACACCTCAGGGCAGGGAAATGGAATATACATACAAATTGATGCTGGCACGTGAGACAGCCAAGGAAATTCGTCTCTATCATCTGGGCGAGACGCTCTTATCCCGGTGGGAGCAGATATTTAACCAAGTTCGAAAACTTTTCCTAAAACAAACTGTCAGAGAGTCCCTAAGCGAAACCATCGGCGTAATGATGCTATCGTTAGCGTCGGGCGGTGTTGCTATAGTTCTTGTTTATCAGATCGCTGGAGGGCATTTAACGATAGGCGATTATGTCGCTCTTTCGACCTCAATTATTACCCTACAGGCTGCTTTGGGCAATTTCGGTCAGCATATTAGCGATATATTTGTGATAGGATTACATGTCACCCATTATTATGACTTCATAGACGAAAACCACAACCAGTCTCATGCTGAAGAGAATTTGTTGGTTGACATCAAAGAATGTGACCAAATTTTTGTCAAAAATCTAAATTATTATTATAATGGTAATGATATGGCGGTTCTTGAGAATATCTCGTTTAATGTACGAAATGGTGAGAAGATTGCAATTGTCGGTGAGAACGGGGCCGGCAAGAGCACGTTGGTCAACTGTTTGTTAGGCCTGTACCCGGTGCCAGAGAAAACCATTTACTACGGTAATACTGATCTTCAGCGAATCGATAAGATGGAATTGTGGTCGCAGGTATCAGCAGTATTTCAGGACTTCGTCAAATATCAATATTCGCTTCGTGACAATGTAGGGTTTGGCTGGATTAACCGTCTAGATGATGATGAGTTGATCATGAAAGCGCTAAAAAGCTCTGGGATGGGGCTTCTGAACGAACGTCTTGTGAACGGGCTTGAGTCCACGTTGGGCCGCCTGTTTCAAGATGGTCAGGAATTGTCGGGTGGGCAGTGGCAGCGGATTGCCATCGCCCGGGCCTTCATGCGTCCGGCAAGCCTTCTGCTATTCGATGAACCGACTGCTGCGCTGGACCCCAATGCGGAAATGGACATTTTCAGGCGTTTTCTGGAGCTGTCAAAAGACAAAACGGCAATTATGGTCTCTCACCGACTAGGACCCGCTCGGCTGGCAGACCGTATTCTTGTGCTAAAAAGCGGGAGAATTGTGGAGCAAGGGACCCATCAGGAGCTAATGGAGTTAAGTGGTGAATATGCTTCTATGTTCAACAGTCAGGCGGCCTGGTATCAAGACAATGTTGATTACTCAGTCATTAGGGAGGTTGGATAAGATGGAAGCTTTGCTGGAAGTACAGGGCTTGTGTAAGACCTTCAAACAGGGCGAAATGACGTTTCATGCCCTCAAAAATGTTAACTTAAAGGTAAACAAGGGGGAGTTTGTTGTCGTAATGGGACCGAGCGGCTCGGGAAAATCGACCTTTCTTCATGTGCTTGGCGGGTTGGAGCCGTTAACATCCGGCAAGATTATGATTGAACGGCAGGAGATTAAGGATTTTCATGAGGAGCCCCATGCGACACGTTACCGCAGGGAAAAAATCGGCTTTGTTTTTCAATTTTTCAATTTGCTTGCTTCACTGACCGCTGTCGAGAATATTTCTTTGCCGTTGGTGCTTGCGGGCAGAAGCGAGGTTGAAGCCAATCGGGAAGCGGCCTGCTTGCTGGAATTGGTTGGGCTTAGAGGATTTGAGCGCCGCCGTCCCGCTGAGCTATCCGGTGGGCAGCAACAGAGGGTTGCGTTGGCGAGAGGTCTGGTGCATCGCCCGCAACTGCTACTAGCCGATGAGCCAACGGGCAGTCTGGATTCGAAGACATCAGAAGATGTGCTCCGTGTCATTGTACAGATGAAGAAAACATTGAATCAATCAATTATTATGGTTACGCACGACCCTATGGTGGCGACATATGGAGACCGTATCGTCTTCTTTCGTGATGGTTCAATCGTCGGGGAGATGGACGGATCTGGAAGCGAGGACCGCCGGGATCGGTCCTTGGTGATCTATGATCGCCTTCACTCATTGAATGAGGATAAGACAGCATGATCGTCTTCAAGCTATGGCATTTTGCTCTGCGCCTTCTGCACGGCAAGTCAAAGCGACTTCTGACATCTGTTCTCGGCGCGGTATTTGGGGTTACGCTTGTCGTAAGCATGATCTCGCTTTATATCAACATGAACCACTCCATGGACAAGCAGTTAATGGAGGAATACGGTCCAGTAGATCTTATGGTCGGCTATAGGGATCAGGAAAAGCGGTTTAACCCTGATCAAATTGAGATGCTTCGCAACATTTCTGGAATCCGTGCAATTGGCTCGACGATCACGAATCTGGATTTGTACTATCATGATTCACGGCCCGAAACGGCCAGGATGCTATTTATTGCGGTTGACAATAGTCCGTTGACGCTCAGCCATTACCGGATCAAGCAGCCGATACAGCCTGGGGATGCCGTAATTTCGGCTTCACTGGCTAGCCGCTTGGGTGTGAGAGAAGGACAAAGCGTGAAGATTCCGCTGCCCCAGCAGGAATCCAAGTCATATCGGATCGCACAGATTATTAAAGATATATCACATGAGGCTCGCTCCGAATATGTCTATCTCTCCATCTCAGAGGTTAACCGTATATACGGGTCCGAAATTATTGCTAATCCCGTTCTTGTCGATCTAATGCCCGGAGCGAATAAGGAACAAATCATCGATGAGATACATTATTTGATTACCACCGATCTGGATATTGAACCGATGAGTGGACTTGACAAGCAGAAAGAAAACATACGAAATTTGAAATGGTTGAGTGGACTGTTTGGGGGACTCGCATTCCTGACCGCCGGAATGTTCGTCTTGAGCAACTTTCTGTTATCTATTCGTGAGAGATACCGCGATCTCGCGATGCTTCGGGCTATTGGCTCGAGCCCCAGACAGTTGTTCTTTCTGATATGGACAGAAGCCTTCTTGATCGGGATAATATCCTCCGCCTTAGGCAGCGCGCTTGGTATTATTAGCTCCTCATCGCTTTATGGGGTAGCCAATAGCTGGGTGGGGCTGAACAGTTATAAATTTATCATTCCTTGGCGGGCTATCATTATCGCCACCGTGGCTGGCTGGGGATATATTATGACAATAGCAGCGTTTCCGGCATGGAGGGCATCCCGGATTCCTCCTGTTGTTCTTGTCCGTGAAGCGTCTCTGAATGTTCACGTAAGCAGACGCCGGCTTTTCGCAATACCGCTTTGGGTGGGGATACCGGGTCTGTTGATCCTTGTGTTTACGCAGTTATCTCGCGAAGGTAGTGACAGCTCGGCATATCCGCTGCTTTCTCTTACAGGGGGCCTGTTGCTTGTATTTGGATTGTTCCTCGGAATCGGATCTTGGATGTCGGCCATAAGCCGGCTCCTAGAGCCTGTGGTTAAAGCACTAATTTCGACTTCGGCGGCAGTCTCGGTCCGAAATATTAGATCCGAGCGCAGGCAAAGTGTGGTTACAGTGGCGGTACTTGCCATGGCACCGCTGCTTTTCTTCTCGATCAGTGTTTTTTTAGGTTCCTTGCAGAGCGGCATTACAGACAATCTGAAGAAGTCGTTCATTACCGATTGGCGAATTACGCATGCGCTAGGTCCTGGATCAGATATGCGGAAGGAGATAGGAGGGAAAGTCGAGAATCTCCAGGCTGCCGATAAAGTCATTCCCGTCTCTTATGTAGAGATCGCCCGACTCAAGGATTTTGATTTCACGCATGCCGATTCGGCTTGGAGCAGTGCAGGCAGAAAAGAGGATCCATTATATTCACTACCGCAGAGAGAACTGTTCAGCTATAAGTTGGTTAACTTGCAAGATCTGGTTGACTTGGGCAAGCTGCCTGCCGCGGCAGGCGATATGTCCAGCCAGATCTATATCAGCAAGACTTACGCGGAGCGATTGGGAATTCAAGCCGGTGAGCGACTTACCGTTACACGGAACAACCGCAGCACCGTCCTAACCGTGGCGGCAGTCGTTGATCAGCTCCCACTCATTCCGGACGATTCTCCTAATTTCGTGCTAGGGGATTGGAAGCAGACAGTTCTAATTCAGCCGAATGATGACCAGAAGGGATTAACTCTGGAATCCTTGATGGTCCACGCAAAGCCTGGACAAAGCGCTGCACTGGGTGAACAGTTAAAAGCGCAGTTTTCGGCTAATTCTTTTCTACGGGTATCAGATCTGAATTCGGAGTTAAAAGACTTGAAGCGCAGCATGTTGCAGCGGATCGTGCTTTTGTATGCGGTCACTGCAGTCGTGTGGGTGATCGGGCTACTAGGCGGCATGACTACACTGAGTGCGAATCTGCTCGCGAAGAAAAGAGAGTATGCGATACTGCGGGCTATTTCCATAACTCCGCGGCAGCTTACGCTGATTGTGCTTACTCAGTGTATTCTGTTTTGTGTAATTTCTTTTACGTTTGGAGCCGGCGGAGGTCTTATGCTGTCCTATTCGTTCACATCAGCGTTGGACGCGAATTATACTGTGAATCTGACTGAAATTTTATGGATGGTACTGGGGGCGGCGGTATGCTTCTCCATAACGCTTCTTCAGCCGTGGTTGTTCTCCCGTGGGCTCGGTAAGGAATCCGTTACGCGTGCACTGGTTAATGAATGACGTAATAAGAGGCTGTCCTAAAAGTCATTACTATTGGCTTTGGGACAGCCTTTTCCTTACTATTTGAGTCACAATATGAACTTCCAGAACCTACTAAAGTGAATAGCCAACAATCTAGCAATCTGTTACAATACAAGAAGTTGGAATTTTGAAAGGGGATTCATAATGGCACAGACAACACGTCTATCCGCATGGCGTCGCGGATTTTTGCTAATGGTGGCTCTAATTCTTATCGTATCCGTACTGGCGGCTTGCGGTAAGAAGAAGGAAGAGGATACTGTTATCGCAACTTATAAAGGCGGACAAGTAACAGAGTCCGAGTTTAACAAGTACGTAGCATTCTATTCGATGTTCGACCAGACGTTTGCGATGTACGTCACGATCCCAGAGGCTAAAGAGCACTATCTGAAAGAATACATCGGCTACAAGGTGTTGTTCGACAAGGCCAGCCAAGAGGATAAAGATGCAGCAAGCGCTAACCTCGATGCATTCGTCAAGCAGTACGAGGATGCGCTTGTCGACAACGAATCGTTGAAGAAGTCGACGGAAGAAGCGGGACTGAAGTCAGACGACGTTCGCCAATTCTACCAACAGATCGTTACAATCCGCAAGTACTGGGAGCGCAACGTAACGGAAGACGAGATGAAGGCAGAGTTTGAGAAGAACAAGACGGGCTATAACAAAGTTACGGTTCGTCACATTCTGATCGCAACGATGGATCTGTCGACAGGCGCAGAGAAGCGTAAGGATGAAGAAGCGCTGAAGATTGCGAAAGAAGTGAAGCAGAAGCTCGACGATGGTGGTGACTGGAAAGCACTCGCTGCCGAGTATTCTGAAGATACAGGGTCGAAGGACAATGGTGGCCTGTATGAGAACGAAAGCCCGAACAGCTGGGTGGAAGCGTTCAAGCAGGCAGCAATTACGCAGCCAATTGGTGTGATTGGTGATCCAGTGAAGACTGACTATGGCTACCATGTCATTAAAGTAGAGAGCCGCGAGGATAAGAAATATGAGGAACTCGCAGACGATACGAAGACGGACGTTCAGACGGCTGCCATTACGACGAAGATGGAAGCATTCATGAGCAATGAAGTTGATGGACTGATTGAGTCGATTAACCTGCCGAAGGATGAAACGGCAACGGACAGCTCGGCAACGTCGGGCAGCGACACGAGCAGTGGCGCTGCGACAGGCGATGACACAAAAGCGACTGACGACGGTACGAAAGCTAGCGAGGATACGAAAGCTGCAACAGATACGAAAGACGCTAGCACGGAAACGAGTAAATAAATATTGAATGAAGAAGACCCTGGCAATCGCGGAAGCGAACGTCGGGGTCTTTTTGTTGTGCGATATGCGTTTGATCGTTGCAATGATACTACAATCCGTCGCGGAAAGCCTTCGGTGATACACCGGTAAGATTCTGGAATGTCCGTGTAAAGTGATTCACGCTTGAGAAGCCGAGCGTATCGCTGATCTGCTGCACCGTGGCCTTCGAATCGCGGAGCAGTGCTTTAGCCCGATTAATACGGACGGCGAGAATATAGTTGTAGGGTGAGTAGCCCGTTGCTTTCTTGAACGATCGAATAAAATGGTACTTGCTCTGATTGGCTACCGCCATTAAGTCTTCCAAAGTAATAGGATCAGCATATCGGTCGTGAATGTACGTAATCGCCCGCTGAATACTAATGTTGTCCAGCACGGTAACCGATAGCCCCGGGTCGTCTCTCGATAGCCGCGACAACAGCTCGAATACCTCTGACTGGATGCCAGCGAGCGACGTAGCATCGTCATCGTTCATTTGCTGCATCGCCCAACGATTCATATGCTTCAGGAAGCTTTCGGGCATTATAATCTGTTTCTCGTTCAGGGTAAGATCCGGCCCGATCTCAATGCCCTCGCTGGAGCACCAGGTGCTGAACTCTTCACGACTCCACGAGACGATAATTGACTTGCTTGGCTCTCTTAGCTCATGCCAATGTGTCGTTTCGGGATTTTTCAAGGTCGAGATACCACGTTCCAACGTATAAGAGCGGCCGTTGAACCACGATACAACGGATCCTTTGAGTGGGATAAGCAATTGGTAGAGGTCTTTATGCTCGTGCGGGTCGTCGAGCGATTGATCAGAAACATCGATAACAAGCTCTGCATGCGGCAGTTTCATTTGAAAGATGAGCACAGACGAGACCCCTTTGAGAGTTGCGTTGATATAATACAATTTTACCTAATTATTATGGTTAATGTAAGTACAAGTGGGTTTGGAGTTTTATTAATATCCCTCTGTTCAAAATTGTGCAAGGATACAAAGTTGCTGTCCATATCAGCAATTATTGCTCTGTGTCAGATTAAACAGGGTGTCTATAATCGATGATATAAGCACAGTACGCAAGCGAAAGGGGAATGGGAATGAGAATGGATTCGGTATCGAAGCAGAGGGCCCATATGCCGCATGGCACATGCTCTATCATAAATAGAAGGACGCTCGTTTCCTCGAACAAAAGACTTTCAGAGCTTGTGCGGACAGGTATGGCTGTATTGGATGTCGGTTGTGGAGGTGGTGCGATTACGATCGGAATTGCTGAGGCAGTTGGTCCGGAAGGCAGAGTTATTGGCCTGGATGTTAATGCGACATTAATAGAGGAGGCGATCAAGAACTCTCGCGATTATCAGAACCTTTCGTTTGAAGTCGGTGATATCTATCATCTACCGTACGAGAACCAATTCGATATCGTGGTGGCTTCGCGCGTACTACAATGGCTCGAACATCCGGAGGGTGCACTCCGCAGTCTGTTAAAAGCAGTTAAGCCGGGCGGGAAGCTATTGGTGCTCGACTACAATCACGAGAGACTGGTGTGGGAACCTGCGCCACCGACCTCAATGTGCTATTTCTATAATCAATTCCTTGCTTGGCGCAAGGACGCGGGCATGAATAATCGGATCGCAGACGAACTGACAGACATGATGGAGCGCAATGGATTACTGGACATTCGTTCATTAGATCAGTCGGAGATATCGGTGAGGACAGACGACGATTTCGTCAAGTCTGCTGGTATTTGGGCGGATGTGGCGGCCAGTCGAGGACACCAGATGGTTGCTGACGGCTGGGTGACGAAGGAGGAGCGGGCGGTTGGAGAACTTGAGTACCGTCAGTGGGTAAATGACGTTGCGGAGCGGCATGTGATGTACCTGCTTGCCGTTGAAGGAGTTAAACCTGTATGATGTCGAACAATAGAGGCTGTCCCTCTTACTCGTCAATGACGATTACAAGGGACAGCCTCTAAATGTCGATATCGAGTAAGTCGTGTTTAGTGAAACTGAATGTTGTTCTTCCCTTTTCGTTTCGCCTTGTACATCGCAATATCAGCGCTTGCAATCAACTGGTCAAGCGTATCGCCGTCCTTCGGGTAGACGGCTACGCCGACGCTGAGCTGAATCCGCAGCAATTCTCCTCGAATATGAATTCCTCGTTCGAATCGCTCTTGCAGCCTTGCTGCATTCGCCCTCAGAGACAGATCATTCGCCTCAGGCATGAGCATGACGAACTCATCTCCTCCAAATCGAGATACGACGTTCGGTGACGGCATGAGCTTCTGAAGCTCGTAGGCTACCTGCCGGACCACATCATCACCGAAGGCATGGCCGTGCGTATCATTCAACTGCTTGAAATTGTCGACATCGATAAACCAGACTGCGAATGGCTGACTCCCTGCTGCATCGGACTTGTTCTGCTGAAAATGCTTCTCGATGAGATGCATCATACGACGTCGATCTGGGAGTCCTGTTAACGGATCTGAAAACGCATACAATTGGAGCGATTTCAACATGCGGTTAAAGGAGGCGCCGAGACGTCCCCATTCATCACGAGTTGAGGCGGGCATAGCGAACGTGAGATCTCCATCCGCCATTCGTCCGAATGCTTCACGATACGTCCGAATCGGTCGTATGAAGCGGGCAGCTAACCATGCAGCTGCAAACAAGCCGATCAGCAGGGCAAGCACACTAATGAAGGCGATTGACCGAACTGCGGATATCGCTGCTGGATAGGTGCGTACAGGTGGCAGCTCAGCTGCAATCCGCCAGTCCGTTGTCTTGTTCTTGATGAGTTGAAGCGATGCGGGGTTGCCTTGCCCGGCACCTGCAGCTAGCGTCGAGTCTGCGAACACCGTACTGCTCGAGTCGGCCAGCATGAATCGTATACCGAGGGAAGCTGCTTCTTCGTTCAACCGATCGGCAATTGGCTCCATCGTTAGGCCGATAAGAAGATAGCCGGTACGGCTGGGCAGCAGTGCCTCAATCGCTGCTTCTAATTGACCATTCTCTCCAAGCGCTGGTGGATGCACGATAGGATGGTGGATCGAATCGTTGTTGGATGTAGTGGACGGAGGTGTAATGTCAGGTTTGGGCTGCGATGGCCGCGAGATCACAAGATCAGGTCTATGGTCAGAACGGACAACGATATAACGGTATTGTTCGTGTGCTTCAAGGAAATGTTCCATAAGCTTACGAGGCTCGGATTGATCCGAGGTGAAGCTGCTGCCTTCTTCAGCGAAAAGCTGGGACAGCCAGAGCGCATCTGCTTCGGCGGTGTTAATTGAATCAGTAAGCTGATAATCAATCGCCGCGAGGCTTTGTTCGATCCTTGCATGGACGGACTGCTCAGCCTGATTGTCGATAAGCCTGTAGGTGAGCAAGCTGATTAAGGAGGTTGGAATGAGTATGCTGACGGTAATCGCGACTGCGAATCGGTACCGCAAGCCTAGTCTCGGCATCCGGAGATGCATCATAAGTCACACCCTGATAATGGTAGTATTTAACTAGCAATAATCACCAATATACTACCATGTTTAAGCGCGATGTCCAGTATGCCAACCAAATTTTTAGAATAAATATAGAGATATTCGAACTTTCTATTAACAATTTCCATAAATGTAAGGCTGGAATAGACACCCCTCTATCATTTAGCAATAAATCCTGGCTCAATCAGTCCGAGAACGACTCGTAAACGCATACACAAAAACCGAATAAACACGTTGAAAGTACTAGTTATGAAAAATGACATAGTTCGAGCGTTTAGGAACAAGTTTCTCGAATATCAGTATAACTTGATACATATATGTTATATTACCTAACACAAAAGACCAAAACGGCTTAAATATTTTTAAGATTATCCTCCCATTCAAATTATTGATGTAAACTATATTGACACGAAACTTTGCCCGCCCCTATAATGGGAATCACGAATGATGGAACGAAATGTAAACCTATTGTTCGGAAACAGATCGTAAATGGGGAGTGGAAGTATGAAGAAAAAGAAAATGAGCATTCATCGCACAGCACTGCTAATGCTAGTCTTGGCTATTGGTCTTGCAGCCTGTGGCACAAGCAAGGATGAGCCAGCGTCCACCACGGAGGGTGGCACTACGGCAGCGAGTGGTGACACGATTAAGGTCGGTATTCTTCACTCCCTCAGCGGCACGATGTCGATCAGTGAGGTATCGGTGAAAGACGCCGAGATGATGGCAATCGAAGAAATCAATGCGAAGGGCGGCGTCCTTGGCAAGCAGATCGAGCCGGTCATCGAGGATGGTGCGTCGGATTGGCCGACATTCGCGGAGAAGGCGCGCAAGCTGTTGTCCGAAGATAAGGTTGCAACGGTATTTGGGGGATGGACGTCGGCGAGCCGGAAGGCGATGCTGCCGGTGTTCGAAGAGCTGAACGGACTACTCTGGTATCCGGTTCAGTACGAAGGACTGGAGTCATCGCCGAACATTTTCTACACAGGGGCTACGACGAACCAACAAATCGTTCCAGCTGTTACGTGGCTGCTTGAGAATCGCGGCAAGAAATTCTACCTGCTGGGTTCAGACTACGTATTCCCTCGCACCGCGAACAAAATCATTAAAGAGCAGCTGAAGGCAGAGGGTGGCGAACTGGTAGGCGAAGAGTACACGCCGCTCGGTCACACGGACTACAGCACAATTATTACGAAAATCAAAGAAGCGAAGCCGGACGTTGTCTTCAATACACTCAACGGCGATAGCAACGTAGCCTTCTTCAAGCAGTTGAAGGACGCAGGCATTACCTCGAAAGATCTGACGACGTTGTCTGTATCGGTAGCAGAAGAGGAAATCCGCGGTATCGGCGCAGACGTACTGACGGGTCACTTGGCAGCTTGGAACTACTACGAGACGACAGATACGCCTCAGAACAAAACATTCGTTGAGAACTACAAGAAGAAGTACGGCAATGACCGCGTAACGGCCGACCCAATCGAAGCAGGCTACGATGCCGTTTACCTGTGGGCAGCAGCTGTTGAGAAAGCAGGCGCCACGGATGTTGTGAAGGTGAAGGAAGCAGCGAAGGGACTCGAGTGGGATGCGCCAGAAGGTAAGGTTAAAATTGACGGCGAAACGCAGCACTTGTACAAAACGGTTCGCATCGGCGAGGTGCAATCTGGCGGTATGTTCAAGGAGCTGTGGAACTCCGGCGATCCAGTTAAGCCAGATCCATACTTGAAGGGCTACACTTGGGCAGCTACGCTTAGCGCGGGCAACTAACAACTAAACAGCTAGCGCTGAACCAAGGGTGCTGAACATCAGCATCTCTTAGTAAACGGGAAGGGGAATGGGAGTATTCGCTGCTGCAGTCTCGGATACTCCCTTTTTCCTGGCTAACAATCGATTCGCCAATGGGGTGGACTTATGGCAATTTACGTAACGCAGCTGTTCAACGGGCTCAGTGTCAGCTCAATTCTGCTGCTGATCGCACTCGGTCTCGCAATTACATTTGGTCTAATGAATGTTATCAATATGGCGCATGGCGAGCTTATTATGATCGGTGCATATGCAACGTATGTGACGCAAAATATGTTCAAAAGCGCGCTGCCTGCTTCGATGTTCGACTACTACTATATACTCGCGATCCCGGTAAGCTTCGCAATCGCATTTCTGTTCGGATGGCTGCTTGAGCTATCGCTCATCCGACATTTGTACGGGCGGCCGCTCGATAGTCTGCTTGCGACCTGGGGTGTCGGTCTGGCGCTGCAGCAGCTCGCGCGTTCCATCTTCGGTGCGCCGAACGTCGGCGTGACGAGTCCGTCCTGGCTGGACGGTGGACTCACGATCATGGAAGGCGTCGTGCTGCCGTACAAACGGCTGTTTATTATCGGCCTTGTTATCGTCTGTTTGCTGGCGATGTACTTCTATATTTACCGAAGCCGCGCGGGTCGCAACATGCGTGCGGTTATGCAAAACCGTGATATGGCGGCTTGTCTCGGCATTTCGACCCGTAGAGTCGATGCTGTCACATTTGCAATTGGCTCGGGTATTGCAGGCATCGCAGGCTGCGCGCTGACGTTGATAGGTCCGATTGGACCTTCGCTAGGCACGTATTACATCGTCGATGCTTTCATGGTCGTCGTATTGGGTGGTGTCGGCAAGCTGGTTGGTACGCTGTTCGGTGCGCTTGGTATCGGCATGACGAACACGTTGTTTGAATATTGGACGAATGCATCGCTAGGCAAAGTACTCGTATTCGTCTGTATTGTCGCTTTCCTGCAGTGGCGGCCTAAAGGGTTCGTCGCGATGCGTACACGTTCATTGGATTAGAGGTGACCATGATGAGCCAAACTTGGAGTCGTGCTCGCATATGGGCACTTATCGGATATGCCGTCGCGGCGGCCGCGATGTTCGCTGCACCATTGTATTTAAGTGATTTTCGTCTGAATTTATTGGCGAAGTTTCTCGCATTCGCTATCGTTGCGCTTGGTTTGGATCTGATTTGGGGCTATACCGGCATTCTTAGCTTGGGGCACGGCGTTTTCTTCGGACTTGGCGGCTATGCGATGGCGATGCATCTGAAGCTGCAAGCGAGCGGCGGAAGAGTGCCGGACTTTATGGACTGGAGCGGGCTTACTTCGCTGCCGGCATTCTGGAAGCCGTTCGAATCGTTAGGCTTCGCGTTCTTAGCGGGGCTGCTCATACCAGGCTTGCTGGCACTCATTCTGGGATATGTTACGTTCCGCAACCGCATTCGCGGCGTTTACTTTACGATTCTAACGCAGGCACTTGTCATTATTACGACAACGCTTCTGGTCGGACAACAAGCGTATACGGGTGGTACGAACGGGATTACGGGCTATTCGAAGATTGCAGGGCAATCGATCTCATCGCCTGATACGAAGCAGATGCTTTATTGGGTGACGGCAATCTTCCTCGTCGTTGCGTTCGTGATCTGCCGCTTCCTGGTGAAGAGCAGGTTCGGCAAAGTGCTGCGCGCCATCCGTGACGGCGAGAATCGTGTTCGCTTCATCGGCTATAACCCAGCCTTGTATCAAATGACGGCATTCGCCATCTCTGGCGTATTGGCCGGGCTTGCAGGCATGTTGTTCGTGCTTCATGTCGGTATTATTTCGCCTTCGATGCTTGGTATCGTTCCTTCTATTGAAATGGTGCTCTGGGTCGCTATCGGCGGCCGCGGTACGTTGATCGGCGCTGTGCTTGGTGCCGTGCTGATGAACGGTGCAAAGAGTGAAATTAGCGCGCAATACCCGGACGCATGGACCTTCATCATGGGTGGGCTGTTTATCGTCGTCGTCGTATTCCTGCCTGGCGGCGTGACAGGGCTGTTCCAACGTCTTAAATTCCGCAAGAGGAGCGTGAGCGAGCATGAGCAAGAAGCCGTCCGTCATCCTGCAGTGTGAGGACATTACCGTATCGTTTGATGGATTCAAGGCAATACAAGGCATGAATTTGACGCTTGAGCGGGGAGAGCTTCGTTTCCTGATCGGTCCGAACGGGGCGGGCAAGACGACGATGCTTGATGTCATTTGCGGTAAAACGAGAGCGACAGCAGGCTCCGTTATTTATAGCAGCAGCGACGGTGTAATCGATGTGACGAAGAAGAAGGAGCACCAAATTGCCGGACTCGGCATTGGCCGCAAGTTTCAAGCTCCGTCGATCTTTCCGACCTTAACTGTATTCGAAAATTTAGAGATCGCCATGCGCCAGCGCCGCAGCGTCTTTGCGACGTTGTTCGCCCGCCTCACGGCGGAAGACCGCGAGCGGATTGAGCAGCAGCTTGTAATGATCGGCCTGCAGGACAAAGCGTCGTGGCGGGCTGGCGGTCTGTCGCACGGCGAGAAGCAGTGGCTCGAGATCGGCATTATGCTCATGCAGGAGCCGAGCGTACTGCTGCTCGACGAGCCGGTTGCGGGCATGACGGACAAAGAAACCGACAAAACGGGCGAATTGCTGAAGGAAATCGCAAAAATGCGGACGATCGTCGTCGTGGAGCACGACATGGAGTTCGTGCGTAATTTTGCAAGCAAAGTAACGGTTATGCATGAAGGTAAGCTGTTGAAGGAAGGCACAATGGACGAAATCCAGAGCGACGATCGGGTGGCCGAGGTTTATTTGGGGCAGAGGAGGAATGCGGATGCTAGCCGTTCAACAGCTTGAAGCCGGGTATGGCGAAAGCATCATTCTGCGTGGCGTGTCACTGAAAGTAAAGCCGGGGCAGGTCGTTTGCCTGTTGGGTCGTAATGGCGTGGGCAAGACGACGCTTATGAAGAGCATTATGGGTGTTCTGAAAGCTCGCCGGGGCTCGGTATCGTATGGGGGTGCCGACCTGACGAAAGGTGCGCCGGCGCGGAGGGCGAAGAGCGGCATTGGGTACGTGCCGCAGGGGCGCGAAATTTTCAGCCAACTGACCGTGTACGAGAACATTCTTATCGGACTGGAGGCATCGCGGGAGAAAAGCGCTGGCATTCCGCCGGAAGCGATCGAGAAGTTCCCGGTGCTGCCGTCGATGTATGAACGCCGGGGCGGCGATCTGTCGGGTGGTCAGCAGCAGCAACTGGCATTCGCGCGGGCGCTCGCGTCGAAGCCGGAGCTTCTGCTGCTCGACGAGCCGTGTGAAGGCATTCAGCCATCGATCGTTGATGATATTCGAGACGTGATACGGTCGATTAAACAGGACGGTAAGACGGCTATACTACTCGTCGAGCAAAGTCTTGAATTCGTTCGCAGTGTAGGCGATTATTTCTACATTCTGGATAAAGGCGCCGTCGCTTGGGAAGGTGAGCTGGATCGGCTGAGCGATGAAGTGGTAAGGAAGTATTTGACGGTATAGAGAGAAGACGTCTGAATGAACGAAAGCTCCTCAATGGTGAAATCATGTGAGGGGCTTTTGGTCGTGCCAGATGGAATGACGGTTATTTTACTCGTTGAGTAAATTTTGGGATTAGTAAGTGTTGTTGGATATCATTCCTATTTTGTTAGTGTGGGGTTGGTGGGGGAGAAGCGGCAACTAGACGGCTTGTCCAACGGGGTCATCCGAGGTGTCCGGCCGTCCAACACCTCCCTATTTTTGGCCTAAAATCGCATGAAACCTGACATTCGGCCGGCTTCACCCTCTTTTCCTCCCTCAGTTAGCCCGACGAACTTACAACGCGCATTCGACATTTTGTCTGACTTTTCGGCCCGAAAATCGACTTTTTCAATTTTATGTCAAAATATTAATGTTATATTATCTAACATAGTAGTTGACACATGATGATTTTACCAATAGACTAAGGTTAGATGTTAGATAACCTTACAATAGAAAATAGAGTTCTCACCCAGCCCGATGTACCGGGAGCAGCAGGATGAAGAACGACAAAGCTGTCTAGGGTTCCGTTGATCCTCCCTTAATTGCCTACTTCAAAGTATGCGATGGAGGTGTTAAGACTGGTCCGAGAGATGGCGTGCGATGGCCAACCAGCTGCTGCGGGAAGCGGTTCGGAAGGCGCGCATACACGGAAGGACAAAAGCCTGGGAGATACATGTCTCCTGGGCTTTTTCTTATACTTTTGAACAGAAAAAGGGAGTGGAGTCGGTGAGAAAATTTCGTGGCTGGATGCTGGCAATGGTGCTTGTGCTTATGATGTCGGCAGCCTTAACAGGGTGCGGCGGATCTTCGAAGGAAACGGCGGCGGGCGGTGCGGATGAGCCGATTACCATTGCGCTCAGCCCTTGGCCGGGTTGGTATATGTGGTACCTTGTCAAGGAGCAGGGTCTGTTCGAGAAGCATGGGGTTAACGTGGAATTGAAGTGGTTCCCGGTGTACAGCGATTCGCTGCAGGCGCTCGCGACGGGAAAGGTAGATGCGAACTCACAGACGCTTAGTGATACGCTTGCGCCAGTGTCCAAAGGGATCGGTCTTAAGGCGGTATTAGTGAATGACAACTCGAATGGCGGCGATGCGATTGTAGCGAAACCGAGCATTCAGAGTGTGAAGGATTTGGCTGGAAAAACAGTGGCAACCGAGCTCGGGACAGTCGATCATCTGCTGCTGCTGACGGCGCTCGAACAGAACGGCATGAAGGAAAGTGATGTTAACTTTGTGAACATGACGGTGAACGATGCGGGTCCTGCCTTCATTACTGGTAAAACGGACGCGTCGGTGCTGTGGGAGCCGTTCCAGACGAAGGCGGTCACGGAAGGTAAAGGTAAGGTATTGTTCTCCTCGAAGGATACGCCGGGTCTCATTCCCGATCTGCTCGTGTTCCGGGAAAGCGTCGTGGAGAATCGCAAGGAAGATGTCCAGCACATCGTTGATGCTTGGTTCGAAGGTTTGGCGTACTTCAAGGCGCATCCAGATGAGGCGGTTAAGCTGCTTGCAGGCAAGGCGGAGACGACGCCGGATGACTTTAAGCTTGGCCTCGACAGCATTAAGCTGTTCACGAAGGAAGACAACGTGCAGGCGTTCGGTAAGCAAGAGGACTATTCGTCGCTCGCATTCACAGCAAAGAAGACAGCTGAGTTTCTGCAGGGCCTTGATATGGTCGGCAAAATTGATGACTTCGACGCAATCTTCGATTCGTCGTTCGTGTCAGGACAATAAAGGAGGCGAGCGCGATGCGCGCATCTACGGTTACGCAGCAAGAGGTTCAGCCGAGAACGGCGGCGCTCGCTGATCTGCCTTCGGCAGAAGCGGTGCCTATGGCGGCCAAGCAACAGACGAAGCGGCGCAAGCCGCATCGCATGCAAATTTTCAAGGATATCGGGTCTAAGCCGTTTGCCATAACGGCCGGCTCGTCCTTCCTGCTGCTGCTTCTACTATGGTCAGCGCTCAGCTACACGGAGGCGGTCAACCCGATTTTCCTGCCGAAGCCGCATGAGGTACTGACGGAGATGATTCATCTGCTTGGGACTTCGGATTACTGGCATCACATCGGCATCAGCGTATTCCGCGTAATGGGCGGCTTCTTGCTCGCTTGCGTAATCGGCATTCCGATCGGCATATTCGCCGGTACGTTCAAATTCGGCGAGGCGTTCATCGAGCCGCCAATGGAATTCATCCGGTATATGCCGGCTGTAGCATTCATTCCGCTTATTATGGTTTGGGTTGGTATCGGCGAATGGGCCAAAGTGATGCTTATCTTCATCGGCTGCTTCTTCCAGCTCGTGCTTATGGTTGCCGACAATGTGCGCCGCGTACCACATGATCTTGTGCAAGCCTCGTTCACGCTCGGCGCCAGCCGCTGGAAGGTTATCGAGACCGTGCTGCTGCCGGCCATTCAGCCGCAATTGATGCATACACTTCGTCTCATTCTCGGATGGGCGTGGACGTACCTCGTCGTTGCAGAGCTCGTCGCCGTTAACAGCGGGTTAGGCTACGCCATTATGAAGGCGCAGCGATACTTGAATACCGATCAAATCTTCGTCGGCATCATCGTCATCGGACTGCTGGGTCTCATAAGTGACAGAATATTCGCACTAATGAACAAACGTTTCTTCCCTTGGGTGTAAAATTAACGATTCGATAAGGAGGCAATCGATATGGAAAGCAATGCGATATGGAACACAACGATACGCCCGGGCGGCAAATGGTCGGGCACGATCGGGCGCGGCAAGCTTATCCGATTCACAGCGCTAGAGGCAGGGGCGAACGTAGCGATTCAGCTCTACCATGCCGGCGATCTGACGGAGCGTTACAACATGCCGGATTCGCTGAAGGCGCAGTACACGGCGCATTATACACGCGGCAACGTACTAATGAGCGATAACGGACGCGTACTGGCGAGCTTTGTTGAGGACAGCCTTGGCTGGCATGATCCGATCAGCGGCTATTCGTACCGAGAAGCGACCGATGCGAAGTACGGCAGCACGAATTATCAGGTGGAGCGCAATGAATGGCTGCGGAGCGGTCAAGAGAACTTCGCAGTCGAGCTCGTACGCAATGGGCTGAGACCAAGAGATATGATGCCGGTCGTCAATTTATTCTCCAAAGTGGCGGTTGATGCTTCAGGTGCGATGCAATACGACGTTGGTCATTGCCCAGCGGGCGCAACGGTGACGCTGCGCACGGAGATGGATACCCTGCTCATTTTATCGAATACGCCTAACCCGCTCGACCCGCGGACGGAATACCCGTCGGTACCGGTCAAGGTCGAGGTGCTGCAGGCAGATCCTGTCGATGACATGGATTATTGTATGAATTTCAGAGGCGAGAATCGCCGTGCCTTTGAGAATACGCAGCAATACTACACGCTGCTTGGTGTGTGAATATAGCGAGATAACTAGACGCGAGGACAGGAGATACACAATCGAACGGGAGGGATTGCTTGTGTCAATTATGGGAGAAGCGGTGGTGCTGCCGCGCGAAGAATCGGAAGCGATAGTGAATGAGGTCATTCCGGCAGGTGATGGCTGGATGCACGTGCTGGAGCCGGGTCAGGTGCTGCGCATTGTTGATATGGAAGGGAATCAGGCTGCGGATACGATATTCTACGACGCAGACAATCCGGAGGATCATTATAGTGCGGTTGCGACGATTGCTGCACAAGGCAACATCTACTTAACGACAGGTTCGGTGCTGCGGGCGGAATCCGGTAAGCCGCTTGTTGAGATCGTTGCTGATACATGCGGTCGACACGATACGGTCGGCGGCAGCTGCTCGGCTGAGAGCAATACGGTGCGATATGCGCACGAGAAGCTGTATATGCACAACTGCCGCGATACGTTCATGCTTCAACTGGCGAAGCAGGGCGATGAGCGGTACACGAAGCGCGATCTGGCGCCGAACGTTAACTTTTTCATGAATGTGCCGGTTTCAGAAGATGGGGGACTGACGTTTGCAGACGGGATTTCGTCGCCAGGCGCTTATGTCGAGATGCAAGCGATCGCTCGCACGATGGTACTCATCAGCAACTGTCCGCAGCTGAACAATCCGTGTAATGCTTACAATCCGACGCCGGTGCGCGTGCTGATCTGGAACGAAGCTCGCTTGTGATCACGAAGCAGTACAAGAAGCAACGTCGGCATCGAATCTTGCATGAAGCAGCGACTTCCGGTTCTCACGTAGCACTTCACTACGCTCCGATCCTCATTCCTGCTTTCATCCAACCTTCTCGGTGCTGACAATCGAACGTATGAGCATGTACGGATAGATAGACGCAGGCAATTATGCGGGATGGAGAGGATCATAATGTTCAACAAAATACTTATCGCCAATCGCGGTGCCATCGCCGTTCGTATTGAGCGCACGCTGAGCAGGCTGGGTATCGCCTCTGTGGCCGTCTATACACAGGCCGATCAGGACAGCTTGCACGTAGATTTAGCCGATGAAGCGGTGCTGATCGGGGAAGGGGCAGCGAAGGACAGCTACTTGAACGCAGAGCTTATTCTGCAAGTAGCGGAGCAGACCGGCGCGCAAGCGATCCATCCCGGATACGGCTTCCTGAGCGAAAACGCGGACTTCGCCCGCGCTTGCCGGGAGCGCGGCATCGCGTTCATCGGACCGACGCCCGAACAGATGGAGATGTTCGGACTGAAGCACTCCGCCCGCGAGCTGGCGGAGAAGGCTGGCGTGCCGCTTGCGCCAGGTACGCCGCTTATTACAGAGCTGGAGGAAGCGGTAGTCGCCGCTTCGGGCATTGGTTATCCCGTCATGCTGAAGAGTACTGCTGGCGGCGGTGGTATCGGCATGCGCGTATGCGCTGACGAACGCGAGCTGCGCGACGCATTCGAGTCGGTCCGCCATCTGGCAGAGGCGAACTTCAAGAACGGCGGCGTATTCCTGGAGAAATACATCGCCAAGGCGAGACACGTCGAGGTGCAGATCTTCGGCAACCGATTTGGCGAGGTTGCGGCGCTCGGCGAACGTGACTGCTCCATTCAGCGCCGCAACCAGAAGGTGATCGAGGAGAGTCCAGCGCCGAAGTTAACGCAGGATGTTCGCGAGCGAATGTTCGAAGCGGCGCGCAGCTTGGCTGCGGAGGCCGGCTATCGCAGCGCGGGAACGGTCGAGTTTCTGTATGACCCGTCGACGAGCGAGTTTTATTTTCTCGAGGTGAATACGCGGCTGCAGGTGGAGCACGGCGTAACGGAGGAAGTGCTCGGCGTCGATCTGGTCGAATGGATGGTGAAGGAAGCGGCTGATGAGCTGCACGGTCTCGATTCGTTCGTGCCGACACCGCAAGGACATAGCATGCAGGCTCGTATCTATGCGGAGGACTGTCACCACAACTTCCGTCCGAGCGCCGGTCAGCTGGACCGCGCTGTATTCTCGGAAGATGCTCGCAATGAGACGTGGGTCCGGGATGGCATCACGGTAACGTCGCTTTATGATCCGATGCTGGCCAAAATCATCGTGCACGGCCGCGATCGCAACGATGCTATCGCGAAGCTAATCAAGGCGCTGTCGGAGACGCGGATGTACGGCATTACGACGAACCTGTCTTATTTGCAGACGCTGCTGCAGGAGCAGGCTGTTATTGACGGCGACGTGTATACGCGGCTGTTGAACAGCTTCGAGCCATCCGAGCATGCCATTGAAGTGCTTGATGGCGGCGTGCAGTCGACGGTACAGGACTATCCAGGCCGAAGAGGCCATTGGGATGTCGGCGTTCCGCCGTGCGGACCGATGGACCCGTTGTCGTTCCGTATCGGCAACCGGCTGCTTGGGAACGCCGATGATGCGGCAGGCATTGAGCTGACGCTGCGCGGCGGCTCCTATACGTTCCGCAGCGACATCTGGATCTGTCTTACGGGTGCAGATATGGATGCGAAGCTCGAACAAGACGAGGTGCCCCTCTACAAACCGGTGCTCGCGCGTCGTGGTCAGGTGCTTCGTTTCGGTGAAGCGAAGTCGGGGCTTCGCACTTACCTGCTCGTCGCTGGCGGACTCGATATGCCGCACATTCTTGGCAGCTCATCGACGTTCACGCTTGGCGGCTTCGGTGGTCATGGCGGTCGTGCATTGCGAACAGGCGACGTACTGGGTGTGCGGCAATCGGTAGAGGATGCGAGAAATCTAGCAAGTTTGGCAGATTATCAGGCGGAACTTCCTGTGTCGGAGCGCCCTGCGTTAACGCGTGAATGGACAATCGGTGTCGTCCCGGGTCCGCACAGCACACAGGAATATTTGAAGCCGGCATTCCTTGCCGAGCTAGCGGCTACGAGCTATGAGGTGCACTTCAACAGCTCCCGTACGGGCGTGCGACTGATCGGGCCTGCTCCGCTGTGGGCGCGTGAAGATGGTGGGGAAGCGGGGCTTCACCCATCGAACATTCACGACAACGCCTACGCAGTTGGTACGCTTGACCTGACGGGTGATATGCCGATTCTGCTTGGACCCGATGGCCCAAGCTTGGGTGGCTTCGTCTGTCCGGTAACGACGGCTTCGGCGGAGTTCTGGAAGCTCGGCCAGCTGCGTCCCGGCGATAAAGTTCGCTTCCGACTGCTGACGCTTGAGGAGGCGGACGGACTTCGTGAAGCGCAGCATGTGTGGCTTAATGCGATTGGTGAAGATGCGCTAGGGGAACCGCAGATGTTGGCGGACACGGCTGCCGTTATTGCCCGGGCAATGAAGCTTCCGGCTGAACGGCCGTTTGATCCGCAGTATCCGATTCTCGTGCAGGAAAGTGGAAATCGTCCATTCCCGATTACGATTCGGTGCAGCGGCGACGAGAACTTGCTCGTTGAATATGGTCCGATGGAGCTCGATCTGAAGCTGCGCTTCCAAGTACATGCTCTTATGCAGGCGATTGTGGCAGATGGAGCGATTCCAGTTGTTGACCTGACGCCAGGTATTCGTTCGCTGCAGGTGCACATCGACCGTAATCATATGACGATGCAAGAGGCGTGCGCGCGGCTGCTGGAACTGGATCGCCAGCTGCCGCCGCTTGAATCGATTCAAGTTCCTTCCCGCATCATTAAGCTGCCGCTGTCGTGGGATGATCCGGCGACGCAGCTCGCGATTGAGCGTTATCAGCAGGGCGTACGTCCGGACGCGCCTTGGTGCCCGAGCAATCTAGAATTCATCCGCCGCGTCAACGGGCTGGATTCGATCGAAGACGTGAAGCGTATCGTCTATGATGCAAGCTATCTCGTCATGGGACTGGGCGATGTCTATCTTGGCGCACCAGTGGCAACGCCGATCGATCCCCGTCATCGACTCGTCACGACGAAGTACAATCCGGCCCGCACATGGACACCGGAGAATGCTGTTGGGATCGGCGGCGCCTATATGTGCGTATACGGCATGGAAGGTCCGGGCGGCTATCAGTTCGTGGGGCGCACGATTCAAATGTGGAACCGTCTGCGAAGTGCGACCGATAGCTTCAAGGACGGCAAACCGTGGCTGCTCCGATTTTTTGACCAAATTCAATTCTATCCGGTTAGCGCCGATGAACTGCTGCAGCTGCGGGAGGACTTCCCGCGCGGTCGATATGAGGTATCGATTACAGAGACGACATTCGACCTCGGTCAATACTTGCAGTTCTTGGACTCGATTGAAGACAGTGCGCATACATTCCGCACCACACAGCAAGCTGCATTCCAAGCGGAGAGGGAACGGTGGCATGAACTTGGCCTAGCGGGGTATGTTTCGGAGCCGGAAACCCAGCAGAACGCGGGGGACGAAGAGCTGCCGGACGGTACGGAAGCGGTACGCTGCAATATGCCGGGCAGTGTGTGGAAGGTGCTCATCGAGCCGGGTCAACAGGTGAAGAAGGGCGACACGCTTCTTATTGTAGAGAGTATGAAAATGGAGTTTTCCCAGCAGGCGCCTTGCGACGGGTTTATCGTAAGTGCCCATTATGTAAAACCGGGCGATGCCGTGCAAGCGGGACAGCTGATCGTTGCGATGCAGCCATCTGAGGCGGAGGTGACAGTCTGATGACGAAGACGATCCTGCCTGAGCAACTGACGATATCGTGGCTGCAGGAGCAGTATAAGAACGGAACGATTACGCCGGAGGAAGTCGTTACAGAGATCATTCGCCGATCTGAAGCGGATGCGGACATGAATATTTGGATTACGCCGCCTTCGGCGGAATGGATTCGGCCTTATCTCGAATGGCTTCGGACGCTCGATCCATCCGATTGCCCGTTATGGGGCATTCCGTTCGCGATCAAAGACAATATTGATCTCGCGGGTGTTCCAACGACGGCTGCTTGCTCGGACTTTGCGTATACGCCGGACGATCATGCGGCGGTGATTGAGCGGCTGCTTGCAGCGGGTGCGATTCCTGTCGGCAAAACAAACCTCGACCAGTTCGCCACCGGTCTCGTCGGCACGCGTAGTCCGTACGGCGAGACGCACAATTCGCTTCGTCCGGAGCTAATCAGCGGCGGCTCGAGCTCGGGCTCGGCCGTTGCGGTGGCACGCGGCCAAGCCGCATTCTCGCTCGGAACAGACACGGCTGGCTCCGGCCGTGTACCTGCAGCGCTGAACGGGCTGGTCGGCTACAAGCCAAGTCTTGGCGCTTGGCCGGTGAAGGGGGTTGTGCCCGCCTGCGAAAGTCTCGACTGCGTAACGGTATTCGCGGCCGAATTGGATGATGTCTATGCGGTTGATGCTGTCGCACGCGGTTATCATGCCGAAGATGCGTGGTCGCGCCGTCTGTCGGACCCCGAGCCGGTTGTACCACTGAAGCTGCTGCTGCCAGTCGAGACGCCGTCATTCTATGGGCCGTTCGCTGCTGAGTATGAAGGAGCTTGGGCGCAGGCTGTGCAGCAATTGAAGATGATCGATATTCCGGTCGAATATGTGGATACAGCCGTTTTTGCCGCTGCTGCGGCGTTGTTATATGAAGGTCCTTGGGTAGCAGAGCGCTGGTCGGGACTTCACGGCTTCATTGAAGCGAACCCGGGCTCTACGCATCCCGTAACGGAACAAATTGTTCGATCCGGGGCTGAGCGGTACTCGGCGTCATCTTTATTCGGGGCGATGCACAAGCTGCAGCGCTATAAGCGAGAGGCGCAGGAATTATTACGGGATGCAGTCGTTATTCTTCCAACCGCAGGCGGTACGTGGACACGTGAGCAGGTACGGGAGAACCCGCTGGCAACGAATCGTGACATGGGCCGCTATACGAACCATTGCAACCTGCTTGATCTATGTGCTATCGCAATTCCGGCGGGATTGGCTGACGAAGGGCTGCCGTTCGGCATTACGTTATTCAGCGTAGCGGAGCAAGAGGGCCTCGTTCGCGGGGTGGCCGAAAGGCTTGCGGGTAAGCAAGAGGTGCCCCGTACTAACGGTGAAACGAAGGCGAAGGCGGTTGAAACGGCGAGCATCCATTCTCGTACCGATTGTGCAGACACGGCGGCAGCAGCGGGGGCTACAATGCGAGTTGCGGTGGCTGGCCTGCATATGCGCGGGTTCCCGTTGGAGCCTCAGATGCTAGCGTGCGGAGCACATTTTATAGAAGAAACCTATACGGCAGCACGATATAAGCTTCTGGAGTTAGCGACGACACCGATAAAGCCGGGGCTCATAAAGCTGCCAGATGGCGGTGCGTCGATCGCCGTGGAAATATGGGAGATGCCCGTTGCGGCATTCGGCGGTTTCACGGCTGCAATTCCGGCACCGCTCGGTATTGGCAAGATTGAACTGGCGGACGGGACAGAGGTAACGGGCTTCATCTGCGAAGGATATGCCGAGCAAACGGCGGCAGATATTACGGCATGGGGCGGCTGGCGAGCTTATATGAACGAACGGAGCAGTGTCACATCTTAAGGAGGGGTTCGGATGCAAACGACGAGCGAAGCAGTAGCAGTGGTGAATGAGCAGCGTTCACAGGAAAGTACAAGCGCCGACCGTGGAAGAATCGACATTCAGAACCTGCAGAAGGTATATGAATCGCGTACGAGCCAGTTCCAAGCGCTTAAGGACATTAACCTGACGATCGGCGAGAATGAGTTTGTGACCATTCTGGGTCCATCGGGGTGCGGCAAGTCGACGCTGCTGCGCATCGTTGCCGGACTTGAGGATCTGACATCCGGTGAACTGACCTTAGATGGTGAAGACATTATCGGCCCTGGGGCGGAGCGGGGCATGGTGTTCCAAGGCTACACCCTGTTCCCTTGGCTGACCGTGCGGGAGAACATCGAGTATGGGCTTAAGCTCAAAGGCGTTCCGACGCTTGCACGGCGTGGCATCTCCAGCCACTGGCTGCGCATCATCCGTCTGGAGAAGTTCGCATCCAGCTATCCGAAGCAGCTGTCGGGCGGGATGAAACAGCGCGTCGCGATTGCACGCGCATTGGCGAATCGACCGAAGGTACTGCTGATGGATGAGCCGTTCGGAGCGCTGGATGCGCAGACGAAGGTCGAGATGCAGGAGATGCTGCTCGAGGTGTGGGAGAAGGAGAAAACGACGGTCTTGTTCATTACACATGATATCGACGAGGCGATTTTCTTGTCGCAGCGCATTGTCGTGATGGGCGCTCATCCGGGAAGAATCATCCGAGAGTTCCGCGTCGATCTCCCGACAGAGCGGACAGCGGACGTGCGTGAGCTGCCTGCCTTTCTACAGATGAAACGCGAGCTGGCGCAGCTGCTGAAGCATGACTAAAGCGGAAACCGTGATGACGAATGCATGCACCAATCTAAGACTGATGAGGTTAGCTTGAACAGCTAATCGACAGCAGTGAGGTTGGTGCATGCTTCGTTTTGACGCTATTTTCCAATAGGGCGGTAGCTAATCGTAACCAAAATGATCCTTTCAAACTACTTGACGAATGGGAAGGGATGCTTGATAATGGGAAAACAAGGATGTTAGATAATCTAACATAAGATTTGAGGGATTATACGTATGCACATTCCGGATGGGTTTCTAGACGCGAAGACGTGGATTACGACGACAGTAGTCGGAGCGGGTGCTGTCACCTACAGCCTTCGCCAAGCGAAGCTTGCGCTGGAGCCGAAGCGTGTGCCGCTTATCGCGCTCGTCGGAGCGTTCGTGTTCGCTGCGCAGATGATCAATTTCCCTATTGCGGGTGCGACTTCTGGCCATTTTCTCGGCGGGACGATGGTTTCGATTCTGTTCGGTCCATGGATTGGTTCGATCGTTATGACGGCGGTGCTGCTTGTGCAAGCAATCGTTTATCAGGATGGCGGCATTACGGCGCTTGGTGCGAATGTACTTTGTACGGGATTCATCGGATGCTTCGTAGGTTATGGTAGTTATATGTCAGCTATGAGGTTATTTAAGGGGAAAGGTAGGGCAATCATCGCTTGGATGTCAGCTTGGCTGTCCATTGTAGCGGCATCGGCAGGCGTAGCGATACTGCTTGCTTTCTCCGGTACGTTCAATTTAGCTACCGCGCTGACGGCTATGGTCGGCTGGCACATGCTGATCGGCATCGGTGAAGGCTTCATTACAATGTTGGTGACCGGCTACCTCATGGAACGAAGTGCAGTCATGACGAGAGGGGGCCTGGGACATGAGCGCGTATCGCGTAACCGAGCATAAAAGACGCTGGATCGTGCTGGCCCTTATTACGATTGTCATTGCTTGTTTATTATCGCCTTGGGCATCGCCGCATCCAGACGGACTGGAGCGGGTGGCAGAGGATCACGGGTTTCTGGATAAGGGGACGGCCGTTAATGAGCTTGCCGTCATTCCGGATTATGAAGTAGCGGGCATTCCTTGGTCGGTCGTTAGCATTGGATTGGCGGGCGGAATCGGTATTGTCATTATGGTTGGTGTTTTATTCGGCGTGACTCGTTCGTTAACGAGAAGTGGAGGGGATCGGATTGAGCGACGAACAAATGGATTGGAAGGAATCGATCGCACCTAACCCGATAGAAGCATCTGACAATGCTGACGGTGCTGCAACTGCAGGATCAGCTCCACAGCAGCCGCTTCGGCAGTCACGCAGACGCGTCCTGTCGGTGCTCGGCTTATTAGCAACATTGATGTTATTCAGACATCCTGCCGTTCTCGTTGGAGCGGCAGGATGTTTATTATTGTGGATGCTGCTATGGTGCAGACATTCTCCTCGAGCAATCGCATCCCGCATGCTGCTTATCATCCCATTTGCACTCGGCACGATTGTCCTTGTTCCGTTCCAGCATCCTGCTGGCGGCACCGCGCTGCTGCATGTAGGCGGCTGGACGGCGACGGAGGAGGGAGTCCGACATGCATTTGTTTTATTGCTCAAAATTATAGGTGCGAATCTGCTTCTCACTTCCCTCCTATTGTCTACGCCTGTGTATCAGCTGATCGCAAGCCTCCGTGCCATCGGCATGCCTGCGGTGCTGCTTGAGATGACCGTACTTATGATGCGTTATAGCGGGCTTCTTCGAGAGGAAGCAAGGGGAATGCTGCATGCGCAGCGCGCTCGCGGCCTTCAATTAAAGGATTGGCGCTGGAGAAGCCGGACGTGGAATCGCTTGGGCGAGCTGCTTGGCGTTCTGTTCGTTCGAGCGTACAGCCGAAGCGGGCGGATTTATCAGTCGATCGCAGCGCGAGGCGGCTTCAGCGGAAGTATGGGCATTACGCAGTCAGCTCTCAGCGATAACGAGGTACGTCGCGTGAATAACATTGATTCATTAGTAGAGGGCAACTCAAACACAACCGATACATCAAATAAAGCTGTGAAGGAGGGCTGTTACATGAAGCCAGCCATTGAGGTGCGGGAGGCCACATTCCATTATGGAAGTCGGCAGGCGCTTAACGGCTTATCGTTCAGCATCAGACAAGGAGCGAAGGTGGCGCTCATGGGGCCTAACGGCGCGGGCAAGTCCACATTGATCGCGCTGCTCAACGGTCTTGAACAGCCATCTTCCGGTGAGGTGACGATATTCGGCGAGCCGATGTCGAGCAGCAATGCGCAGCTGCTTAGAAGACGGATCGGCGTCGTTTATCAGGACCCGGACGATCAAATTTTCTCGCCGACGGTTGGTGAAGACGTTGCCTTTGGACCGCGTAATCTAGGGCTTGATGAGACATCCGTGCAGCAGCGAGTAGCCGAAGCTCTTCACGCAGTCGGGCTGGAGGGCTTCGACAGTCGCTCGCCATTCGAGCTGAGTTATGGTCAGAAACGTCGAGTTGCGATCGCAGGCGTACTCGCGATGAAGCCGGACGTTATCGTCCTCGATGAACCGATGGCGTTTCTTGATCCGAAGAGTCGGGATCAGCTGCAGCAGCTATTGGAGGCGATGCACAGCGATGGACTGACGGTCATCGTTGCGACGCATGATGTTGATTTTGCAGCGGAATGGGCGACGGATGTGCTTATGATGAAGGAAGGCAAGCTGCTTGCGTCCGGCTCGCCAGAGCTGTTGTTTGAACCAGAGCTGTTATCGAATGCGGATCTTCACCTGCCTCGACTGGCGCGGCCGTTCCGGCTGCTGCAAGATCAAGGCCATGTTCAGCCAAGAACGGTGCAGGACGCCGCGCAAGCGATCTGGCAGCTGGTCATGCGGGGCGGCGAAGCGTTGAAATTAAGATCTGTTAATCGGATGGATGGAGAAACACGCCAGCGGGAAGGATAACAGCGAGCCCAATGGAGCATTGAATTGCCAGCTGGCACGACGAGCTGCACAAATGCTGTCAGGCGGCGAACACCTCGCCTTACTTGTCGCCAGCGAGGCGACGAATAAGAATATGGGAGGGGATGAATACTATGGTCAAGTTCCAAGCATCCCTTCTTCGATATAAGCGGACGGACTAAGCGGCGGTTTTCTACCACATAAGAATTGTTAAAATCCCGGGCTTCAGGGGTAAATAAATTTTTATTGGTGATAAAACCCTCCTCTAAACGCGGTCGCACATTTTTGGATGACATCGTTAGAGGTTTTCTCACGCTTATACATTTGTCATCAGGACACGCTTCACAATGCGATTACCGGCGGCAGGTAACCAGTGGACTTAAAATCTTCAGGGAAAGTGGGGCAACAAGACATGAAAGCAACTGGTATTGTGCGTCGCATCGACGATCTGGGCCGTGTAGTAATCCCGAAAGAAATACGGAGGACGCTTCGCATCCGTGAAGGTGATCCGCTCGAAATTTTCGTGGACCGCGACGGCGAGGTCATCTTGAAGAAGTATTCCCCGATTGGTGAGCTGGGCGACTTTGCGAAGGAGTACGCGGAATCGTTGTCCGAGAGCACAGGGCATGTGACGATTATTTCGGACCGGGATACCGTTATTGCTGTCGCTGGCGCATCCAAGAAGGAATTTCTGGACAAGTCAGTTGGATCCGTGCTTGAGAATTGTATGGAAAATCGTAAAACGGTCATCGAGACATCAAGCGGCAACATCGAGTTGATCAAGGACATGAATGAAACGTTCGCATCTTACGTCGCTGCACCAATTATTGCGGGCGGCGACCCGATCGGAACGGTTGTCCTGCTCTCGAAGGAAGATGGCGTCAAGATGTCGCAAATGGAACAAAAGATGGCGGAGACTGCTGCCGGCTTCCTCGGCAAGCAAATGGAGCAATAAAGTTTCATACACATATACAGCCTTCCCCTTGCCGAGTCATAGACCGGGTATAAGGAGAAGGCTGTTTGTTGTGTGCGGCGGCTAGAAGCCAATCCATACCCGCCAGTGGCCCATCTGGACGAATACGATCCAGACGAGAATGAAGGTAAAGCCAACCGCGGTCGTCTCGACGACCGCCGCACTGAATTTTCCCGAGCGCATGAGTGGGACGCGAAGCTTCCAAGGAATGGGCGGCAATGGCTGAATGCCACGCTGGGATAAGGCATCGGCGAGCAGATGCAGCAGGTACGATAGACCGCCTGCAATCGGAACGCTAAGTTCATCCGGCGCCATCCAATACAGTGCTGCGGTCCATAATCCGGTTGCATACAGCGTATGCGTAAATCCGCGATGGGGCGCTAGTGCGCTGACGACGAGCGTCAATCCAGCGGCGGATAGGCGCGTGTCGTAGATGACGCCAGCTACTGTAAGCGCACCGCCAACAATGAGCATTAGCAGCGTGCGAAGCCAGCGGATGGAGGCGAATGCGGTTAGTCCAATGACAGAACCTGCTGCCCAATTCCATGGATACTGTGTGCTCGTCAGCCAGACAACAGCGCCTGCTGCGAGCAGGATAACTACCTGCAGTGCTCGAATAGCCGCCTTCGGAAACGTACGGTTCGCGAGCAGCCCGTTTGGTTCATCAAGATCCGGCAGCAGACTGCCGATGACGGCGGCCGCTGCCGCCATAGGTGTTAAAGATGGTTGGATGAGTGCAGTTAATGCAAGCGATATGCCGGTGCTGACGACAAGATGCGAGGAGCCTTTCATAGGGCACACCGCCTTTCAACTTTCAATGGCGCGTAAGCGAATATCCCTATTGTAGTGGAAATAGTCGGCATATGCAAACATATGTTTGCATATGGGCGTTACGTACAAATAATCAATTTCTCCGATACAACATACGAATTGACATCCCCGACCGGTTTCATGTAGAAGCGGACCGTATAATCGCCGGAGACGGTAAATTTGTATGTAATTTCAGCGCTGTTAATCCAGAAGCTCGTCTTCCCTTTCTCCGGGAAATTGCTTTGTCCGGATTTGCGTTCTTCGATCAGCGTCTCGCTGCCGTATGGATCGACGAGCGTAATTTTGAAAGAAGAAATGTCGGTATCAAGGGAGTCAATCTGGGTGAATACGTTGAAGGAAACCTTCTGGTTCTTAGCCACAGCACCAAAAATCGAGCCGCCCTCCTTCGTCTCCCTCGTAGCCATGTGGACGTTAGGCGTGTCAATGCTGAGAGTCTGCTTCTTCTCATCCCATGCCGTAATTCCTTTATATTGTTTAGCGACAGCGTCAACCGCCAGATACGGTTTGTCATCGACCACAACGCCAAGGTTGAACAGCTCTTGACCGTTCATGAAAACGCGAATTTTTTTAGTCAAAGCATCCCCATACGCCATACTGGTGCCGAAGCAGCACAGCGCAACGACCGAAACGAGGACGGTTTTGAACGTCTTGGCCCTCAATGGAGCACCTCCTTATTCACAAATTGTTTGAACATTTAGTTAGATGCATAAATCGGTAAAAAGTTGTACAAAATTGGCTATTTTTCCACATGAGTTTTTACGGCTTGTCTAGGTGTCGTTTTTGGACATTTTGGCGTCAAATAAGGCGATAATGAGCAAATACCTGTTATAATTGAAGGAATCGTATGGAATGGAAGGTAACCGATCAGAATGAACAGTGTAACGGGACAACATGCGCATAAGCAGGTTTGGAACGGCGCCCTGCTGATGGCTGCGGCGATGATGGTGTCCAAGCTGCTTGGTGTGCTTCAAAAAATACCGCTGCAAAATCTCGCCGGCGACCGTGTCTTCGGCATTTATAACGCGGTCTACCCGCTCTACCAGCTTCTGCTCGTGGCGGCAACGGCGGGTTTGCCGCCGGCGGTTGCGATCGTCGTCGCCAGACGGCTTGCCGATGGAGACCAGGCAGGTGCGCTGCATGCGAGGCGTGCTGCGCTCTGGCTGCTTGGCGCCTCCGGCGCAGTTGGCTTCGCTTTGCTCTGGTTTGGCGCGCCGCTGATTGCCTCAGCGATCGGCGATGCGAAGACATCGGGAGCGATTCGCTCCGTTGCCGTTGCGCTCTGGTTCGTCCCCGCGCTGTCGGCGCTTCGAGGCTACTCGCAAGGGAAGAATGAGCTGTCCGCTTCGGCACTGTCGCAAGTCGTCGAGCAATTCATAAGGGTTGCCGTCATGGCGGCATTGCTCGCATGGGGCTTATCGAACGCTTGGCAAGACCCGCAGATGGCCGCTGGCGCGATGGCCGGCTCTGGTGCAGGCGCAGTGGCGGCCATGGCGTTGATGGCTTGGCGGCAGCGCCGGGAGCGGGATGCAGTTGGGGCAGTAACGGAAGGAAGTGGACAGGGGCGGAAGCAGCGGCGGCTCGCTGTCGAGATGAAGGAGCTGTCGAAGCTCGCCTTCCCAATGGCCTTCGGCGCGATTGCTGTACCGATGGCGGCTGTTGTCGACGTGTTCATGGTGCCGCGGTTATTAATTAGCGCGGGGATGCAGGACGCGGCGGCGATGGCGCAGTTCGGCATGTATGGCCGAGGACAGACGCTCGTCCAGCTTGTCGCGATGATTAGCGGTGCCGCCGCATCTGCAATGGTGCCCTCGCTGGCGCTCGCTCACGGGCAGCGGCATTGGCAGGAGGCACGGTCACAGGCGGGCATGGCCATGAAGGCCGCGTGGTGGATCGGAACGGGCGCCGCACTAGGCATTGCCTTGCTTGCAAGGCCAATCAATGTTATGCTGTTCGCCGACGATCATGCGACGGGAACCTTTGCACTGATAGGCTTTACAGCGCTTGCGGCGGCCGTTTCGACGGTGGCTGCGGCCGTGCTTCAGGGCTGCGGCCGCGTGAAGCTGCCGGCGCTGCTGCTGCTTGGCGC
The DNA here is from genome assembly GCF_003182255.1 of Paenibacillus cellulosilyticus. Lineage (GTDB taxonomy): Bacteria > Bacillota > Bacilli > Paenibacillales > Paenibacillaceae > Paenibacillus_T > Paenibacillus_T cellulosilyticus. The sequence continues at coordinate 68,931 of NZ_QGTQ01000023.1, forward strand.
TGCTGCGCTGAAGGCGGCGCTGAACGCCGCGCTCGTGCCGGCGCACGGCATCGCCGGCGCAGCCGCCGCGGGCGCGATCGCGCTCACTGCCGCCGCGATCGTCGCCGCCTTGGCGGCTCGCGCTGCGCTCGCGGCTTCGCCCGCTCGCGCTGGCGCCGGCGGCACCGCCGCCCCTGGCGCTGCTGCGCAGAGCGGCAGCGCGCTTGCGGCGGCGTGCCGCCTAGGCTTCGCGCTCGCGTGCATGGCCGCGGCGCTCGCCTTGACCGAGCGCGCGACGCACGCGCTCGGCGCCGGGCTGCCGCCACGGGCGGCAGCGGCGCTGCAGGCGCTGACGGGCGTTGCCGTCGGCGCCTGCGTCTTCGCCGCCGCGCTGCTTCGCAGCGGCGGCATTGGCGCGCGCGAATGGCGCGCGCTCCCGGGCGGCGAGCGAATTGCCGCCCGGTTAGTGAAGCTGCGGCTCATACCGAAGCTGCATCGATGAGGAGGTTGAAGCAATGACGCTGCAACAGAAACCTGCAATAACGGTCGTTGGACTTGGCTCGGGCGATGTGGAACAATTGACACTCGGCGTATGGCGCAGATTGCAGGGCGCTTCCCGTCTGTACGTTCGGACCGAGCATCATCCGATGATGAGCCTGCTGCATGAGAATGGCATTCAATATGAATCGTTCGATCGCTTCTACGAAGCGCATGATAGCTTTCCGGATGTATACGAGGCTATAGCCTCGGAGCTTATTTCGCTTGCTTCCCAAGCGGATCGCGCATCCGACATTCTATATGCAGTACCTGGCCATCCGATGGTCGCAGAGCGCACGGTTCAGCTGCTTCGCGAGCGCTGCGGCGATGCGGGCATCCAGCTCGACATCCTCGGCGGCGAGAGCTTCCTGGATCAGGCGTTCGTGCGTCTTGGCTTCGACCCGATCGAAGGCTTCCAGCTGCTTGATGCATCGGATCTGAACCCGTCGCAGCTGCAGCCGAAGCTGCATACCGTCATCGGTCAGGTGTACGATGTGTTCACTGCTTCTGACCTGAAGCTTACGCTAATGGAACGTTATCCGGATGAACATCCGGTCGTCGTTGGCCATGCGCTGGGCGTTGCGGGCGAAGAGTCTATCGTATCGGTTCCGCTCTATGAGCTGGATCGGATCGAGGGCTACGGCAACCTGTCGCTCGTCTGGATTCCACGCTCTGAAGATGAGGCGCTCCAGAATCGATCGTTCGACCGTTTGCACGAGATCGTCTCCATTTTGCGCAGCCCGGAAGGCTGTCCGTGGGACCGTGAGCAGACGCATCAATCGATTCGCAAGAACTTCATCGAAGAGTTGTACGAAGCGCTTGAAGCGCTCGATAATGACGATCCAGACGGCATGCGCGAGGAATTCGGCGACGTCATTCTGCAGGTCATGCTGCACAGCCAGATGGAAGAAGAGGTTGGTTCCTTCAGCGTCTATGATGTCATTCAGACGTTGAACGAGAAGCTCATTTTCCGTCATCCGCATGTGTTTGGTGACCGCGGTGCCAGCAATGCCGAGGAAGCGCTTGGCAACTGGGAGCAGATGAAGGCAGAAGAGAAGAAGCGTACAGGCGAAGCAGAGAAGCGCAAGTCGCTGCTCGATGGCATTCCGAAGGATCTACCAGCGCTCATGCGAGCTTACAAGATTCAGAAGAAGGCTGCGAAGGTCGGGTTTGATTGGGACGATCTAGAGCCTGTTCTGGCCAAAATCCAAGAGGAGCTTGGCGAGCTTCGTGAAGCCGCTGCGGAAGGTACGCCGGACGAGCGAATTGGCGAGCTTGGTGATCTACTATTTGCTGTCGTCAACGCTGCACGTTTCGTAGACGCCGACCCAGAAGAAGCATTGGCGCGCACGAATGCAAAATTTATGCGCAGATTCGCGTATATTGAAGAACGGCTCCGTATAGAAGGCCGAACTTTTGACCAGACTGATTTAATAGAAATGGACCGATTCTGGGAGGAAGCCAAGGCGAAAGAATAGGCGTAATTCGCCCGTATTCGCTATATTACGGCGCTATTCTTCATAATTCGCAAATTTTTTTAAACTTTTAGCAGGATTTTTTTAGCACTAGGCAGAATTACTAGGAAGCCAAACGGCGAATCACCGGAACGCATGAACATGCGGGGCCATTTCTATGATTCTAACCCATGAACTATAGGAGGCATTACTAATGAACAAGACGGATTTGATTAACAACATTGCAACAAAGAGCGGTTTGACGAAACGCGACGTAGAAGCAGTTCTGAACGGCTTCCTCGGTGAAGTTACGGACGCTCTCGCAAGCGGCGACAAAGTACAACTGATCGGTTTCGGCACGTTCGAAACGCGCAAGCGTTCCGGCCGTACAGGTCGCAACCCACAAACGGGCAATCCAATCGAGATCGCAGAATCGAAAGTCCCTGCATTCAAAGCTGGCAACAAACTGAAGGATGCAATCAAGTAATAGATGCGTTTAGATAAGTTTCTCAAAGTATCGAGGCTGATCAAGAGGCGCACCGTGGCGAAGGACGTATCCGAGCAGGGGCGCGTCTGGCTGAACGGCCGAGAGGCAAAGCCTAGCAGTACGGTGAAGCTTGGAGACGAGCTGACGATCCAATATGGGACGAAGCTGGTCACCGTTCGTGTCGAACGGCTGACGGAGACGACCCGCAAAGACGAAGCCGGTACACTCTATACTTTGGTGAAAGAAGAAACGCGCCAACCGGACAATGGTCTGGATTGGAATTAATAGAAAGAAGCTGTCCCCGAGCGCGTTGCGTACCGGTGACAGCTTCTTTTTGCTTTTACAACCTAACAATCTCTATGATGTCGATCTATATGGTCTATAATGCAGTGCTTAACGCCAATCTCTTATTAGCTTTCTACGTCTCAAGACGTCTCACTTCCGAGAATCAAGAATAAACATCGATGCATCCTGCCCCATGAATATGCCGCTTCCCGTATAGAAGGTTTCGGATTGAATATTTTTATACCCTAATCTAGTCATGATGGACGCCAGCTCCGCCTGACGGAATCCGTTATGAACGAATTCGGATACGACTTTTTCGTTCTTATCAAAATCTACGATTAGCAAATGTCCCCCTTCATTGAGAACATCAAATAAACGGGATAGAACGAATTCGACATCTGGAATATGAAGCAGCACCTGGGCCATCAAAATATAGTCGGCACGAAGATCCGATAGATCGGTCTTCTCGAAATCGAAGCATAAAGTATCGACATTCTGAAGGTTAGCATCCGAAATCTTCTGCTCGATTTGCTGAATCATTTTCGGTGATGTATCTAGAAATAGCATCGATTTAAATTCGTCTAACAGGTTCATGCCAACTAGACCCGTTCCGCAGCCAAAATCAATCGCACTCTTGCTCTCGGCGTCGACCAAATAGTTGCGAATGGCATCTGATGACACCTTTGCCGTATGGATTCTTTCGGGGGTGTCATATACTTGAGCGATCATTTCAAATTTATCCGTATTGCCCACTCGCATCTCTCCTGTCTGCCCTAGCTCACCATTACTTTATGATACGACTTCCTGCGCTTCGCTTCCACACGGAAGGTTCTCCGATCCTCCCATGTGGACTGGAAGCACGTGAACTGCGATAGCCTCTCTTCCGCAGCTCCTGCCGAAGCACACGCAGGAACAAGCCGTGCGAGACGATCAACACGCGCTGATCCGAGCCGAAGGCATGCAGATGATCGACAATGGCCGCCGCTCTAGCCCTTGTCTGCTGCAGCGTCTCGGGCTGCGATCGATGCGAAGTGTACCAAGCTGCACGGCCTATTGCGCTCCATATCTGATGGGGAAGCTTCAGCTTAGTCTGGCAGAAAGGGGCGATCTCTACTTCGCGCAGCGCGGAAGAGTAGACGATAGGATTCCCTTCACCCCATAGATGGCGGATCGTGTGCGCAGCACGCCGCATGTCACTTGATAGGCAGATATCCCAATCTGCCATAGGGAACGGCGGCACTTCCGGCAGCCGAACATCGGCACTGTTGTAATGATCACACCAGCGGGCGTACTGCTCAGCGTCGCACCGACTAGGACGTGACGGCGGCGAGACGGGATAATGATGGACGAGCCCGATGACCTTCGGCATAGTTTCGCTCCATACATTTCCGGCGTCCGCATGCTGCTGCTTTGCGCGAATCATTGTCATAAGCATAGTAACTCTCCTAAATGCGGATCACATCTCTAACGTCATAATGCCCATCCCCATCTGGTGACATACGTTTCTTGCGGCAGCTCTCATAGATTGCACAGGTTCTGCCGATACAAGTGAAGGACGATACCTGATCGGTTTTGTATACAGTCATACAGTTACAGCTATACAGTCGTTCTAATCGCTATCGCTCCTTCATAGGCTAGTCTCGAAGGAGGGGACGCGGCCATGCAGGATCAAGGTAAAGGTCAGAAACGGCAAGAAATGAAGATGCAAAACCGCAAACTGCTCGAGCTATCTGGCGTGCGTAACGTGGAAAGCTTCGACAGTGAGGAATTTTTATTGGAAACCGAGCTTGGATTTCTTACGGTTCGGGGCCAGAATCTGCATATGAAGCATCTCAGCCTAGAGCAAGGGCAAGTCGCCATTGAAGGATTGATCCATTCTCTCGCCTATTTGGATGGCAGTCCGCAGACGAAATCGAAGAGCCTGTTCGGGAAGCTGTTCAAGTGAATCTATCGCTTAGTGAACAGTGGCTCACGATGAGCCTGATGCTGCTGTCCGGTATCGGCATGGGGATTGTATTCGACGGCTACCGCGTAGTCTCGCACGAGCTGCGCTTCGCCAAGTGGACGCTACCCGTGTTCGATCTGCTCTATTGGGCAGCGGCGACGCTTGTCGTATTCCAGGTGCTGTCCGCCGGCAACAATGGCGAGGTGCGGGCGTACGTATTTCTGGGACTAGCTCTTGGCGTTATTGTCTACTTCCTGCTGCTCAGTCGAGCCGTCATTGCGACTGTCCGTTGGACGATCGGAGCGGTTCGTTATCTGATCGGCTTGTTCATAAAGCTGTTCCATATATTCATCATTCGGCCGTTGCTCATCTTGTACAAGCTGTGCAAGGTGCTGCTTGGGTTTTTGCTGGCCCTTACTATTTTCTGCTACAAAATTGTGTTACAATTGATCCGTCCATTCTGGCTATTGACACGGTGGATTATTAAGCCGTTGCTGCGGCCGTTGATGAATTGGCTAACGCCGATCGTTGCACGTTGGCGAATCGGTGAGAAAACCGCTAACGCAGTGAACAAGACCGCTGCGTGGTGGAAGCGGACGTTTGGCCGTAAAACCTGAAGAAAGGTGGTGCAGTGTTCTTGGCGAATGAGAGGCAGCGCAGATCCGAGGCGACATCGGCCGGTTCGAAGCGCCGCATGCGGTTTTACTGGGCGGGCGTTGTAATTTTCGCTTGCTGGGCATTGTATACGCTAATTAATCAGGAATTCAGCATGAATAACGAGTCGCAACGATTGTCGGATGCGAAAGCACAGAAGGTTGCTTCCGAAGCACAGATGGCCGATCTCAAACAAGAAATCGAACGTCTCAGTGACCCCGAATATATCGGCCAGTTGGCAAACCAGCAAGGCATGACACGTGACGGTGAGAAGATCATCCAGTCAGCGGAATAGTCGATGAACCTTATGAAATGGGGTAAAATCGGGATCTTCGTCTGTTGACCTTGCTTTCTACGTTAAGCTATAATTACTTCTAGTAAGGTCTTTCCTGAGATTTAAGCCAGTGCATGGCACTGCTGCTTATCGTCTCTGGAATGAAACGATCGCGCGATCGCGCGTCAGCCGTTTCACATCTGACCAACATGTATAATTCCTTAGGGAGGAACATTTTCTTTTATGGCAATTGAAGTGGGCGCGAAGTTAGAGGGTAAAGTGACAGGCATCACGCATTTTGGTGCATTCGTCGATTTGTCTGGAGGCGTAACAGGACTGGTTCATATCTCCGAGATAGCCGACAACTACGTCAAGGACGTCAAGGACCACCTGAAGCTGGAAGATGTCGTCAAGGTTAAAGTCATTAATGTCGACAAGGACGGCAAGATCGGACTATCAATTAAACAGGCAATCGACCGGCCGGAGGGACAGCCAGCGCCTCAGCAGCAGCGTGAGCCACGTGCGGGCGGATTCAACCGGGGCGGCGGCGGTGGACAAGACCGCGGCGGACGTCCATTTAAATCATCCTCTGGTAAAGCGCCGTATGGAAAACCGTCATTCGAAGACAAAATGTCGCGCTTCCTGAAAGATAGCGAAGAGCGTATTTCTTCCCTCAAGAAGAACACCGAAGGCAAACGCGGCGGACGCGGAGCTAAGCGAGTATAGAGCGGGTTTAAATGCATATGATTAGCATAATGAAGCAGAACCTTACAGGTTCTGCTTTTTTTGCGTTTTGCGGCGGTATACCAATTACTTTCCCCCGAAAGTCCAGCTATCCCGACAGAGGAGACCCTAATTCGCCAAGCGTCAGCGGTTACATGGCTTGTCGATACATTCGGAAGCATGAGCCGTGAACAGCGCTCAATCCCAGGCTGGGCCTGCACGAACGCGGTTCCCGACAAGGGTGCGGCACGGCGGGTGTTTTGTCGCAAAAAAATTTTAGGCATAAAGCGAGTTGTGACAAACTTCATAAATCCGCGCTTCTATAATGGGAAACACATTAACTCGGAAATGGTGGTGTATCTCGTGAGGGAGAAGAACAAGCTGGTTATGTTTCCAGGTGCACAGCAAGCGGGAACAGCAGCTGTCCAGAACGCGGTTCGCAAAGGCCGCGAATGGGCTGCCGGTCGTAAGCTTGTACAAATGGTATCTGCCAAGAAATGGACAATCCTTCTTGTTGCCGTCGGGTTCTTGCTTGGTCGCGCTGTCATTCTTGAATCGCTCATGCCGTTCGCCGCTGCGTATTTCGCTGTCCTTTATTTTTTAAGAAGAGAGGCTAGCTTCTGGGCAGGACTCGCCCTCGTTGCAGGCAGCTTCTTCGCACCGGTGCCCTCTCCGGGTTGGATCGCCATGGAGCTGGCCGTCGTGTTCCTGCTAATCAAAGGACTAGAGTCTTACGAGAAAGCTGAGTTATCGTTCGCGCCGCTGCTCGTGTTCACCTCTACCTTGCTCGTGAAGCTGTTCGGAGCGGTATTGGCACATACACTGGGGTGGTATGACCTGATGATGATCGCCGTTGAAGCCGCTTTATCGTTTGTCTTGACGCTTGTGTTTGTACAAGCAATCCCGGTGCTGACAATGACGAAGAGGTCGAGTGGGCTTCGTAATGAAGAAATTATTTGTTTGATGATTCTGATGGCCTCGATTATGACGGGGACCGTGGGCTGGGGCATCTATGGAATGTCTGCTGAACATGTGATGTCACGTTATATGCTGTTGCTGTTCGCTTTCGCTGGCGGTGCACCGCTGGGCGCATCGGTTGGCGTTGTAGCGGGATTGATTCTGAGTCTGGCTGATTTCAATGCGATCGTGCAGATGAGTCTGTTGGCGTTTGCGGGTCTGCTGGCTGGCCTGATGAGAGACGGAGGGAAAATGGCGGTTTCGTTCGGTATGCTGCTTGGCACTTCTATTCTATCTATATATATAGGAAGTCAATCTGATGTCATGGCATCGACCTATGAATCACTTATTGCAGCAACGTTGTTCCTGCTCACACCACGTCTGATGATTCGGACGATCTCCCGTTATGTGCCGGGAACGCAGGAGCATGTGAAATCGCAGCATGAATATGCAAGGCGCGTCCGTCAAGTGACGGCGGAGCGGGTGGAGCAGTTCTCCGAAGTGTTCCGCCAGCTGTCGAAGAGCTTCGGACAATTTAACGGTGCCGTTGAGGCAGTGAAACGAGAGGAGGAATTCAATCATTTCATGAATGCGGTGGCAGAGAAGAGCTGCCAATCGTGCCATCGCCGGAGTATGTGCTGGGATGCGAAGTTTTATCAGACGTACAAGCTGATGACCGAGATGATGACATCGGTCGAGGAGGGACGGAAGCCAACCAGCAAGGAAATGCCGAAGTCGTGGACTTCGCATTGCGTGAAGCCTCAGCAGGTGCTCGGCGTCATGTCGCAGCAGTACGAGCTGTATAAGAATGACCGTCATTGGAAGAAGCAAATTATCGATTCGCGCCAGCTCGTCGCTGATCAGCTGTCGGGCGTGTCACAAGTCATGGAAGATTTGGCGAAGGAGATTAAGCGGGAAGGACAAACGCTGCATTTGCAGGAGGAGCAAATTCGCGAGGCGCTGGAGGGGCTAGGCTTGTCCATTCAGAGCATCGATATTATAAGTTTGGAAGAGGGCAATGTGGAGATCGAGGTTTATCATCTATTCGCAAGGGGGTATGACGAATGTCGTAAAATTATCGCACCGCTGCTGACGGACATTTTGGGCGAAAATATTGCCGTGAAATCAGAGCGTTATCCGGAACGTCACGGTGAGCCTGCATTGGTTACGTTCGGCTCGGCGAAGGAGTTCGAGGTCGAAACCGGTATTGCCGGTCTTGCGAAGGGCGGCGACCTGCTGTCGGGAGACAGCTTCAGCACCGTTGAGCTTGGCAACGGTAAATTCGCTGTCGCGATAAGCGACGGTATGGGCAATGGCGAGCGTGCAAGGCTGGAAAGCAGCACGGCGCTAACGATTTTACAACAATTGCTCCAATCGGGAATGGACGAGCGTCTGGCGATCAAGTCCGTCAACTCCGTGCTTCTGCTCCGTTCCCCTGACGAAGTATTCGCGACAGTCGACGTTGCGTTAATCGATATGTACACGGCGAAGACGACTTTCTTGAAGATCGGTTCAACGCCAAGCTTCATTAAACGAGGAACGGAGGTTATTCCGGTTACGGCGAACAATTTGCCGGTCGGTATTTTACAAGATATTGATGTTGATCTCATTACGATGCAGCTGCAGCCAGGGGATACGCTCATTATGATGACCGATGGTATTTATGATGCACCAGGCCATGCGGTCAATAAGGAGATGTGGATGAAGCGAATGATTCAGGAGATTAGCGCGACCGAGCCGCAGGCTATTGCCGACTCACTGCTCGATAAGGTCGTTCGCTATCATGAAGGTGCCATTGTTGATGATATGACGGTTGTTGTCGCACGTGTCGAACGCCACCAGCCGGAATGGGCAACCTTCCGTTGGACAGGCATCCCGCGCTTCGAGCGCCCAAGGACGGTGAGCTAATATGAAGTATAGAGTGAGTGTGAATGGAAAGCGCAGAACGAGAGAGCAGGTTAGCCGTGATCGACATGTAGAGCGCCTGCAGGCGCAGGCCATAATGGTGGACGAGGTGGCAAGCCAGCCGGAGGAACATACTCAGCGTCAGGCGCATATCGGGCAGCAGAAACAGGTCCAGCCTCATCATATACGCATACAAGCTCGAAGCCGCAAGCGGACGCGAACGAGAGTGGCGTTCCGCATGCTGCCTCCGAGACAGACAGCCCTTATTTATACACCAATCAGGAAGGAGATCCGCTTGCCTGAACAGCTTCTGAATAAAATGAGCCTGCCGACAATTGAGGCGGTACTGCCGATTATGGAGGCTTCGAGGCAGGCGATGGTACAGGCGCGTTCCTCCGATCGGGTGCTGAAGCGGCTTCAGCCGAAGACGTTTCTATCACGAAGCTATTCGCGGTTTCGTATGGTGGAGCCGACCACTGCAAGGCTGCAGGTCAATTCAGCCCATCAAGCCGTTTATAGGATCCTCTCTGATAGAATGCGACGATTTAACTCACCCATTCGGGTGCCGCCAGTCGATACCGATCGGTACTCTGCAGGACATTAACGCAGCACTCATTAGGCTGAAATGAATAGAGGTGTGCGAGCGGGCAACGGGTCCACTCGCACACCTCTATTCGTTTACCAACTAATTATGAATTTTTATTAAGTTGTCTCTCAACCTTTCTTCAGTACAAGTTCAGCATGCTTTAAGACTCCCGTGGTACTTTTACCCAGTAAACAAATTTTTCGTGGGAAAGGTGGAAACAATCTTATGAAATCATTTGGCAAAAAAATGATTGCTGGCGGCATCGCGACTTCATTCCTTCTTGGTACAGGCTTTGTAGGCACTGCGTTGAATCCGGCTGCATTTGCGGCTACGACTAGCAGCAGTTCGACCATATCGGGACATAACCAACCACAGCAACAAGGAGGATACGGCTTCGGACTACGGATTGACGACGTTATTGCGGCGGCCGCGAATATATTGGACGTTGAAGAAAGCGAAGTGCTGGCAGCGCTGGAGGATGGCGGAACGCTCGCAGCATTCGCGGAAGATAAGGGGACGGATGAAGACGATTTTCTGGCTGAGCTGATCGCCGTGCTTGAAGCGCAAATCGATGATCAGGTTGATGAGGGAACGGTTACGGACGACCAGGCTGATACGCTGAAATCTACTTTAGAAGAGCAGCTGACGAAGCTGATTGAAACAGAAGGATTAAGCGTTAAGGGTAATATGCCGGAAGGCGGCATTGGTTCAATGGGCCAGCAGACGGGCCAACAAGTGTACAATTTGACTACACTTGCCGCCGCTATCCTTGAATTGGATGAGGATACGATCATGGCCTCGCTGCAGGACGGTCAGACGCTCGCAGCAATTGCGGAGGACGCTGGTGTGGACGAGGCTGATTTCTTGGCCGACTTGGTTAATGCGGTCACGGATGCGATCGGAGATGCCGTTGATGCCGGCACGCTGACGGATGATCAGGCTGATCAGCTGCTGGACAATCTGTCGGAGCGTCTGCAGCAGCAAATCGAGAGCGAAGGCGGAATGATGCGCGGCGGCGAGCAACCGGGCATCAACAATAACAATAACCAAAGCAGCGAAACAGACAAGAGCAGTACCACCAAAGGATCGAACAATAACAATGCCAGCAGCACGAAGGTCGAGCTTAAGGATATGAAAGGCCACTGGGCGGAGCAAAACGTGAACGCACTCGTTGCAAGAGGCGTGCTGACCGGCGATCAGAATTCAAATTTCAATCCGAGTGGAACGGTGACGAAGGAGCAAGTCGCTACTATGCTGGCGAAAGGCTTCGATATAACGACGACCTCGGCAAGCGATCAAGACTACAGTGACGTTCCGCAAAACCGTTGGTCTTACAGCTACGTCGAAACGACGCGTGGCTATTTCTCTGATGAAAACGGTGGCAGCTTCAAGCCTACGGAAGCAATGAATAGATCGGATGTCGTCGTTACGCTGATTAAGGCGTTCCTTGACCAAAATGACGACTATACGCTTATGGGTGAAGACGAAGCGGTTGATTTGCTTGCGAACACTTTCAAGGATGCCGATCAAATTGCTGACGAGGCTGCTCCGTATGTAGCGACCGCTGTCGAGCTTGGTGTTATTAAAGGCGACAGCAACAGCAAGTTCAATCCGGAGAAGACCGTTACCCGTGCCGAAATCGCTACGATGCTAAACACGCTGCTGACGATTGCGGATGAATCTGCTGACGAATAATATGGATTACATCGATAGATTCCTATAGAAACGAAGAAGGCCTCCACCAGCAAGCTGGTGGGGGCCTTCTTCTGCCTGCTGCAACCGTCTAAAAGCGTTCATTTCGGGCAAAGCTGATAGAGAGAAGCATAGACTTGCATTTTAGGAGGCGATGGTATGAAACAAATATTGCTCGTTACGGACGGCTGTTCGAATGTAGGTGTCAGCCCTGTAGTCGCGTCTGCACATGCGTATGCGGAAGGCATTACGGTGAATGTGGTTGGTGTCGTTGATAGAGGTGAGGTTGGTGACTTCGGAGCAACTGAGATCGAGGAGATTGCGCGTGCGGGCGGCGGCATGAGTCGGCTCGTCAATACGAAGCAGCTGTCACAGACGGTACAGATGATGACACGTAAGACGGTCGTTCAGACGATTCAGCAGGCGGTGCAGAAGGAGCTGCGTCAGGTTTTCGGACAGACGTCGATCGAATCGCTGCCACCGGAGAAGCGCGGCGAGGTCGTTCGTGTCATCGATGAGCTCGGTGAGACATCGAAACTGCGCGTTGCGCTGTTGATCGATGCGAGTGCCAGCATGAAGCCGAAGCTGTCGGCCGTTGAGGAAGCAATCCGCGATCTGATGCTTAGTCTGCAGGCGAGACAGGGAGCAAGCGAGCTGTCTGTGTTTCATTTTCCAGGCTCATCTTATGGTGATGACTGTACGCTCGACCTCGACTGGACGAATAATCTCTCTGGCGTGCAGGCGATCTTCCCTAAGCTGCAAATGCGCGGCACGACACCAACGGGACCGGCGATCATGCAGGTCATTGATTTTTACCGGCAAGGCGATTATGGTAGAAAGAGCAGAGATGAAACGGACGGGATGATGAGTGACTACGTCGTTTAAGTTCAGTCTTAACCGCGGGTCGGTTGCGACCGGCAAGTGGAAAGGGAAGCAGTACCGGGTCGAACGATTGCTGGGGGAAGGCGCCAATGGCAAAGTATTTCTCGTCGAGCGGCACAAAGCGTGGTATGCGCTGAAGGTGGGTGCCGATGCGGTGGACCTGCAATCGGAGATTAATGTGCTGCAGTCGCTCGATTTGCAGAAAAGATCGAAGCGGCCGGAAACCGAGCCGTTTCTTGTCGATGTAGATGATTTGGTCATGCCTGACGGTCGTGAATATCCGTTTTATGTGATGCGTTATGTGCGGGGCGTCACGCTGGCGGAGTTTTTGGCCAAGGAAGGCTCCGAGTGGTTTCCGCTTGTTGGTTATAATTTGCTTCGTATGCTGTCCGATCTGCATGATGCAGGCTGGGCGTTTGGCGACCTGAAGGTCGAAAATATTCTCGTAGCCGAATACGGCCGGGTCGAGCTCGTCGATTACGGTGGTCTTACAGGCTTCGGCAAGAGCGTTCGACAGTTTACGGAAATTTATGACCGCGGTTATTGGAATGCTGGCAGCCGAACAGCGGATGCCGGCTATGACCTGTTCTCGTTCGCACTGCTGTGCATCCAGCTGCACGACAGCAAGCACCTGCAGCTGCTGACCCGTCAACTGCTGCCGCAGAACCGCTCGCCGGAGGAGCTGCTGAAGCTTATTCAGCAGCAGCCGACACTGCGGCCGTTCACGGGCTGGCTTAACCAAGCAATGACAGGCGGGTTCGCTAATGCCCGTGAAGCGGCTGCTTCGTGGCAGCGGCTCGTCAGCCGATCCGATACGCTGAAGAGCGGACAGGCTGTGCCGGCTTGGTTGAAATGGATGTTCATGCTGTCGGCAGGTGCTGCCGCGAGTGCGGTCCTCTATCTATGGATTGAGTGGTAGGCGGCAGATAGCAGTGTAACAGCAAGACATCGAGGGGAAGGGTAGCATGGACGACTGGTTGAAACGCCTGCTGGCATTCAAGGAAGAGCATGAGCTATGGCACGAGGGAGACTGTATTGTAGTCGCCGTTTCAGGCGGACCGGATTCGATGGTCATGCTGCATCTGCTGCATGCGCTATCGGGTGCCGAGCAGTTGCGAGTGGTGGCGGCTCATGTCGATCATGGCTTCCGTGGACAGGAATCAAAGGATGAGGCCGAGCTGGTGCGTTCGTTTGCAGCGAAGCTTGGCATTCCATTCGAAGCCACCACGCTCGATATGCCTTCCTATATTGAAGCAACAGGAATGAACAGTCAGCAGGCGTCACGGTTGAAACGGTATCAATTCCTACATGAAGTGGCGGACCGGTATGGGGCTTCCCGCATCGCGCTTGCCCATCATGCCGACGATCAGGCGGAGACTGTGCTGATGCGGCTGCTGCGAGGGACAGGGACATCTGGATTAGCCGGAATTCAGGCGAAGCGCAGAGATAAAAATGTGGAACTGATTCGCCCGCTGCTTCGTATAAACAAAGCGGAGCTCACTGCCTACGCGGAGCTTCACAGCATCCCGTATGCAATCGACAGCAGTAATATGAAGCGCGATTATTTCCGCAATGAGCTGCGGCTGGATGTGCTGCCGTATTTGGAACAGTATAATCCGCAGCTGAGCGCTTCCTTGAACCGACTAGCTGAGATTGCATCGGTAGAAGACCAATGGATGCAGGACGAAGCAAGCCGCGCCTTCGAGCGATTGGTGAGCCGTTCATCCGGGACGTTCTGTGAGCTGCGAAGAGCCGATTTGTCCAGCCTCCCGGTTGCTTTACAAAGAAGATTGATTAAACTAATATTAAACTATCTCTCGATGGAAACAGCTGGGTTAAAGCCTGGCGATAAAGCGGATTTCGAGCGAATCGAAGCCATTCGGCACGCTGCGCTCGCGCCTTCCCCGACTACATGGCAGACAGATGCAGGCGGAGGAGTTCGGTTTTATCGCGAGTATGACCGGCTGAGATGGTTGACCGGTGAGCCGCATTTATCGCATTCTTATTGGCCGCCATACGCGTACACAATTGAAGCAATGGACGACGTCTTGGACGTTCCAGAGGGGGGATTGTCGTTTCGGCTGACGAATGCAGTCGCAGCAGCCGATGAGCGAGGGCGGTATTGTGCCGATTTTGATGCGGACCAGCTCTTGTTTCCGTTAACCGTCCGCAATCGCAGGCCTGGCGATCGGATGAGCGTAATTGGATTAAACGGTACGAAAAAAGTGCAAGATATGTTCGTTGATCTGAAAATCCCGCCATCAGAGCGAGATCGAATGCCGTTGGTCCTTGATGCGGCTGGTCAAGTGCTGTGGATTCCGGGAGCAAGACGCTCCGCAATCGCATTGACGGGAGCGGGCACGACGAACGTATTGCGAATTCAAACCGTGCCCTGCACCATGAACCTTGAATAAGCGGCCCTTGTATGATCATACATATAAGCTACGAGCGATTGAACTTGTTTCACTGCGCGATGCCATTCTACGGAGTCGCATTTGAAATTCACAACATCTTTGACTATAATCAGACCGCAGCTATCGCAAAATCTAAGCATATGCTTACGAAGCAGCTTTTGCTTCACATGCGATCCTTGAGCGGATCGCAGTAGTATTCCGCAAAACCTTTAGGAGGCTTTAAATTGCTAAACGATATCCAAGAAGTACTGTTTGATGCTGAGACGATTCAGAACAAGGTCAAGGAGCTTGGCGAGCAGCTTAGCCAAGACTTTGAAGGGCGTAACCCGCTCGTTATTTGCGTCTTGAAAGGCGCGTTTATTTTCATGGCAGATCTGGTTAAACAATTAAGTATACCCGTAGAGCTTGATTTCATGGCGGTATCTAGCTACGGTGCCTCGACCAAATCGTCCGGCGTTGTCAAAATCATTAAAGATCTTGATGTCACGGTCGAAGGACGCGAGGTGCTCGTCGTCGAAGATATTATTGACAGCGGTTTGACGCTCAGCTACCTAATCGATGTGCTGGAACGCCGCAACGCAAAATCGGTAACGGTTGTCACCTTGTTCGACAAGCCTGCACGCCGTACCGTTGAGCTTGAGGCAGACTACAAAGGTTTCTCGCTGCCTGACGAATTTATTGTAGGTTATGGTCTCGACTTTGCCGAGCACTATCGCAACCTGCCGTTCGTTGGTATTTTGAAGCCGGAAGTATACAGCAAGTAAGAAGCACCCGATTAGCGATCGCCTCAGTATGACTTCACCTCACCTCGTTCTATTGTGATGGAAAGTCATGCTATGGTAAAATATTTAGAGCGTCTCGAGAGGAGGTTGGGGATGAATCGAATCATCCGGACATCTGGATTTTATCTACTTATTTTTTTGGTGACCGTGGGGATTGTCCAATTTATTAGCAGCCAAAACGACTCATCGGCCGAAATCCGATACGATGAGTTTAGGACAGCACTTCAAACGGACAATGTCGCGAGCTTGGAACTTCAATTTGATGGCTATTCCTATTTGGTCACTGGTGAATATAAGAAGCCGCCGGAAGCCAACAAGAAACAATTCTATACTCGCACGAACGTTGATGAATTCGTAACGAAGGAAATTGACGATGCAGCTCAGAAGAACCACTTCGAGCTAGAGTACAAGAAGATGAAGGGCGAGAGCATGTGGCTCACGCTGCTAACATCCATCATTCCTTTCGTGATCATCTTTATCCTGTTCTTCTTCTTAATGAATCAAGCGCAGGGTGGCGGCGGCAAGGTGATGAACTTTGGCAAGAGCCGTGCACGTCTGTATAACGAAGAGAAGAAGCGTGTAACGTTCGAGGACGTTGCGGGTGCTGATGAGGAGAAGCAAGAGCTCGTCGAGGTTGTTGAGTTCCTGAAGGATCCTCGCAAATTCGCAGCCGTCGGTGCACGTATTCCTAAAGGTGTCCTGCTCGTGGGCCCTCCAGGTACAGGTAAGACGCTGCTTGCCCGCGCAGTTGCAGGCGAAGCTGGCGTACCGTTCTTCAGCATTTCGGGTTCTGACTTCGTCGAAATGTTCGTCGGTGTCGGCGCATCGCGTGTTCGCGACTTGTTCGAGAACGCGAAGAAGAACGCTCCTTGTATTATCTTTATCGATGAGATTGACGCCGTTGGTCGTCAGCGGGGCGCAGGCCTCGGCGGCGGACATGACGAGCGCGAACAGACGCTGAACCAATTGCTCGTTGAGATGGACGGCTTCGGCGCGAACGAAGGCATCATTATCGTCGCAGCAACGAACCGCCCTGATATTCTAGACCCTGCACTTCTCCGTCCAGGCCGCTTCGACCGTCAAATTACGGTTGACCGTCCAGACGTGAAGGGCCGCGAAGCGGTACTGAAAGTACACGCCCGCAACAAGCCGTTGTCCAAAGATGTTAAGCTGGACATCATCGCTAAACGTACGACAGGCTTCACAGGTGCAGACCTGGAGAACCTGCTCAATGAAGCAGCGCTCCTCGCAGCACGCCGTAATAAGAAAGATATCGCTATGGTTGAGGTCGATGAAGCAATTGACCGTGTCATCGTTGGTACAGAGAAGCGCAGCCGCGTCATTAGTGACCGCGAGAAGCGCATCGTTGCTTACCACGAAGCAGGCCATACGATCGTCGGCTACTTCTTGGAGCATGCCGATATGGTTCACAAGGTTACGATCATTCCTCGCGGCAAGGCTGGCGGTTACGTCATCATGATGCCGAAGGAAGACCGTATGCTCGTCACGAAGCAGGAGCTGCTTGATAAAGTAACGGGTCTGCTCGGCGGCCGCGTCGCAGAAGAAATTTTCATCGGCGAAGTGGGCACGGGTGCATACAGTGACTTTAAACAAGCAACAAGCATCGTGCGCAGCATGATCATGGAATATGGTATGAGCGATAAGCTCGGTCCGATGCAGTTCGGCAGCAGCCAAGGCCAAGTGTTCCTTGGACGTGATATTGGTCACGAGCAGAACTACTCGGATAAGATCGCGTACGAAATTGATCAAGAGATGCAGTTCTTTATCAACGAGTGCTACGATCGGGCGAAGAAGCTTCTTACCGAGAAGTCCAAGGAAATGCACCTCATCGCACAGACGCTGCTTAGCGAAGAGACACTCGAACTGGATCAGATCAAACGTCTGATCGAGACGGGCTCGCTGACGGGTGAACTGCCTGAGGGAGAGTCGACAGCATCCACGGAAGAATTCCGTTCCGATGTGAAGGTCGATACGATCGGTGGCGTGAAAGTTCGCATTCAGACGAAGGATTCCGAGGAATCCCCAACGCCTGTTAGCGACACGACCGACAAAGCCGGCGACGACGATGGCTCTGGCAACCCTGGCACGGATAAGAACGAATAAACACCAACCACA
Organism: Paenibacillus cellulosilyticus; assembly: GCF_003182255.1. Lineage (GTDB taxonomy): Bacteria > Bacillota > Bacilli > Paenibacillales > Paenibacillaceae > Paenibacillus_T > Paenibacillus_T cellulosilyticus. The sequence goes on from NZ_QGTQ01000023.1 coordinate 86,623, forward strand.
TAAAGCTGCTGTTCGGTTCGCAAGAACCAAACAGCAGCTTTTTTGTGCGTTAGGGTGTATTCATCCGGTATAAGCATGGCCAATCCACTCCTACTCCTAGCATTTGGGTCTTCTCCAGTTAATAAGTGAGGCGTTCTACTTACCGCTCGATCAGCGGTTCGACGGTAGAAGCGACGGCGACTTTTTGCAGACAGGGGATTTGGTTTAAAAGTTGGACGTCTCTGCTATGATCTAGCAATTGACAGCGTTCGTCGCAATGTGTACATTTAATGTTAACTATAAAAAACATTCATCTTTTGTTCACACTATCAATTATGCGGCGGCAAAGTATGTGCACGAATTCACATAGTCCATCATATTTTATGAATGAATAGACCGCGCGAAGAGGAGAGACCTACCGATGGAAGCATTGGCACTGGAACGGAAAGCAGAGCAGAACCGCGAGCTGCGCGAACGACTCATGCAATTGAAGAAGGAGCGTAACGCCATTATTCTTGCGCACTACTATCAGCGTGATGAAATTCAAGAGGTAGCGGACTTCCGAGGCGATTCGTTCCTGCTTGCTCAGAAGGCAGCGGCAACGGACGCGGATGTTATTGTGTTCTGCGGCGTGCATTTTATGGGCGAGAGCGCGAAGATTCTTGCACCGAACAAGACAGTCCTTATCCCGGATGAACGCGCAGGCTGCCCGATGGCGGACATGGTTAACGTTGATGGTCTTCGCAAGCTGAAGGCACAACATCCGAATGCTACGGTTGTTACGTACATTAACTCTTCGGCAGAAATTAAGGCGGAGACGGACATTTGCTGTACGTCGTCCAATGCGCTGAAGGTCATTAACTCGGTTGAGTCCGACGAGATCATTTGGGTACCGGATAAGAACCTCGGTCACTACGTCCAGCAGCATACGGACAAGAAAATGATCATCTGGGAAGGCTACTGCAACACGCATGATATGCTGACCGTTAAAGACGTAGAAGAAATGAAAGCGAAGTACCCGAACGCACAATTCGTCGTTCACCCAGAATGCCGCCCAGAAGTTGTGGCGCTTGGCGACTACGTCGGCAGTACGACTGGCATTCTCGAATATTGCAAAAACTCCGACTGCCAAGAGTTCATCGTTGGTACGGAGGACGGAACAGGTTATCAGCTGCGGGTAGACAGCCCGAACAAGACGTTCCATTTTGCAACGAAGTACTTGGTATGCCCGAACATGAAGGTCAACAACTTGAAGAAGCTTGTCAAATGCCTGGAGACGATGCAGCCGCAAGTTTATGTGCCGCCTGCAGTCGCTGATTCGGCTCGGCAATCGCTCGAGCGTATGCTGCAAGTGAAATAGTGATCGCACCCTAGTGACCTGGAGGCATCTGTCATTATGATTCCTAATTATCTTGTTGATTTTCGGCTGGATGAACTGCCGGTTGTAGATAAAGATGTAATCGTTATTGGGGCCGGCATCGCCGGTCTTTTTACCGCTATTAAAGCAAGTGAGCAAGGCTCCGTGCTCATGATCACGAAGAAGTCGCTCATGGATAGCAATACACGTTATGCGCAGGGGGGAATCGCCGCGGTCATTTCCGAGGACGATTCCCCGGCTTATCATCGCGAGGATACGCTCATTGCAGGCGCAGGTCTCTGTGACCGTGATGCAGTCGAGGTGCTCGTGCATGAAGGACCAGATGGTGTAAACGATCTGATTCGGATGGGCACGCAGTTCGACCGTGAGAACGGCGAATTCGCCCTGACGAAGGAAGGGGCGCACAGCCAGCGCCGCATTTTGCATGCCAACGGCGATGCGACGGGCTATGAGATCGTTCGTGCGCTTTCGGAGAAGGCGATAGCGATGGATGGCATTGAGGTGTGGGACGACCATTTCGTCATCGACCTCGTGACGCAGGATGGCGAGTGCTGCGGCGCGATCGTACAGAAGCCGGACGGCAGCCGTCTGTTCGTGCGCGGCAAAGCAACCGTACTGTGCTCGGGCGGAACGGGTCAGCTGTATCGGTATACGACCAATCCTGACGTGGCAACTGGCGACGGTGTGGCGATGGCTTACCGTGCGGGTGCCTACATAAGAGATATGGAGTTTCTACAATTTCACCCGACATCGTTATGTTATCCGGGCGCGCCACGCTTCCTGATCTCAGAGGCAGTTCGTGGCGAAGGTGCTTATCTGCGCAACATCAAAGGCGAGCGATTCATGCATCGCTATCATGAGCAGCTGGAGCTTGCGCCGCGTGACGTTGTTGCACGCGCAATCGTCAGCGAGATGGAAGAGACCAAATCGACGTTCGTCTACTTGGATATTACGCATGAGTCGGAAGAGATGGTGAAGCATCGTTTTCCAACGATTTACGAATACTGCTTACAATATGGCCTTGATCTGACGACCGACTGGATACCGGTTGCGCCGGCGATGCATTATACGATGGGTGGCGTGAAGACGGATCTGAGCGGCGAGACGAATATTAAGCGGCTGTTCGCCTGCGGTGAAGTATCGTCGACCGGTGTACATGGCGCGAACCGTCTGGCGAGTAACTCGCTGTCCGAAGCGATTGTGTTTGGCAGAAGGATTGTAGATCGGATTGCGGGGCTGTCACCATTGACGTTCACGCCTTCGGTTCATTATGAAACAGAACGCAGCGGCGTGCCGATACAGGCTGTCGTCGAACGCAGGCTGAAGCTGCAGAAGGTGATGGTACGCTACGTTGGCCTGCGCCGCAATGGCGAAGGCTTGGCCAAAGGCTTCGACGAGCTGAAACGTCAGCTGCCGATTTTCCAAAGCGTGCTCACGAAGCGGGAGGAATACGAGTTTGCGAACCTGCTGACGTGTGCAATGTTGACCACGGAAGGTGCCATTGCGCGTGAGGAGAGTCGTGGGGCACATGCCCGCGAAGATTTCCCGGAACGGGACGATAACAATTGGCGGAAGCATACAGTGGTTCATCGGGAATATGGAGTAACAGAGGAGCGGGTTCACGATGTATGATTATGCGCTGCGCGAGCAGATTCGTGCTTGGCTGGCTGAAGATATTGGTATGGGCGATATTACAACAGAGACGACGATTCCGGCGGACAGTCATTCGAAGGCTGTTATTCATGTGAAGGAAGACGGCATCATTGCCGGTCTTGATGTTGCGAAGCTGGTGTTCGAGATTGTAGATCCCAACCTCGTATACCAAGCGCTTGTACAAGACGGGGACCATGTAACGAAGGGTACGGTCATCGCAGAAGCAGAAGGCAGCACGCATAGTCTGCTTACTGGCGAGCGGCTTGCCCTTAACTTGATGCAGCGGCTGTCTGGCATTGCGACAAAGACTCGCTCATTCGTCGATGCGCTTGAAGGACTGCCGACACGCCTCGTTGATACACGCAAGACGACGCCAGGTCACCGAATGCTGGAGAAGTACGCGGTTCGCGTCGGGGGCGGTGCGAATCATCGTTTTGGCTTGTATGATGCCGTTATGATTAAGGACAACCATATTAAAGGGGCGGGCAGCATTCGTGATGCCGTTGAACGTGCACGCGCTCGCATTCCACATACAATGAAGATTGAAGTCGAGACCGAGTCGATGGTGCAGATTGAAGAAGCGCTGAATAGCGGTGCCGATATCATCATGTTCGATAATATGAGTCTAGACGCAATGGCCGAGGCTGTTCGTTATGTAAAGTCGCGGTCTCCACATGTAATAACAGAAGCATCTGGCGGGGTTCGACTGGAGACAGTCCGCGGCATCGCATCGACGGGTGTTGATGTGATCAGTGTTGGCGGTCTGACGTATTCATTCCAGGCGCTCGATATTAGTCTCGACTTGAATGAGAAGAAGGGCGGGGCTTAAACCGTGATTCTCGTAGTAGATGTGGGCAATACCAATATCGTGCTTGGCGTTTATCGCGGCAAAGAGCTGCTGCACCACTGGCGTCTTAGCACGAATCGATCTGCAACCGTTGATGAGTATGGTCTTTCGATTTACAATCTGCTTCATCTGTCGGGTCTGTCCATTGAGCAGGTGAACGGCGTCATTATTTCGTGCGTCGTACCGCCTCTCATGCGTACACTCGAACAGCTGTGCATCAAATATATGCGTAAAGCTCCGCTCGTCGTCGGTCCTGGGGTGAAGACGGGTCTGAACATCCGGTACGAGAACCCGCGCGAAGTCGGGGCGGATCGGATTGTCAACTCTGTTGCTGGTATCGAAAAATACGGCAAGCCGCTCATCGTCGTCGACTTCGGAACGGCAACTACGTTCGACTACATCGACGCTACAGGCAGCTATCTTGGCGGCGCGATTGTGCCGGGCATTGGCATCTCGACGGAGGCGCTGTATCAGCGCGCAGCGAAGCTGCCTCGCATTGAGCTCGTCCGTCCCAAGAGTGTCATCGGCCGCAATCCGATCACGTCGATGCAGGCCGGTATTATTTTCGGCTACGCCGGTCAGGTGGATGGCATCGTTCGTCGGATTAAATCCGAGTTTGGCGTTACGCCGCGCGTCGTAGCAACGGGCGGGCTGGCCGATCTGATCGCGGCAGAATCGGAGACGATCGAAGAAGTCGATCCGCTGCTGACGCTTGAAGGACTACGTATTATATATGAACGGAATCAAGACAACACTACTGGGACAAATGAAGTTTAATGGTTTAATAAATCTATAGAAGAAATCAGAGTGACATTGAATAGGCAGAATGATTTTGAAACTCCGTTCAAAGATCCTGATGTTAGGAGGCATCCGATCATGGAAGCACAACAAGACATTTTATTGCGGGGTACCGCATGGGGCGGCCGTATTCGGGTGTTCGCAGTTCGGGCAACTAACCTAGTAAGTGAACTGCAGCGCAGACATGGCACATTCCCGACAGCGACGGCTGCATTTGGTCGTACACTCGCTGCAGGCGCAATGATGGGTTCGATGCTGAAGGGCGAAGAACAGCTGACGATTCAAGTCAAAGGCGACGGTCCGATTGGTCAGATCGTGGTCGATGCTGACGCGAAGGGCAACGTGCGCGGTTATGTGGATCATCCCCAAGTGCATATGGCCAGCAACTCGAAGGGTAAGCTGGACGTAGCGGGCGCGGTCGGCCGCAGCGGGTTTATCCATATCATTAAAGACTTAGGCTTGAAAGAGCCATACCGCGGCAGTTCTCCTATTGTGTCAGGCGAGCTGGCAGAAGACTTCACCTATTATTTCGCTGTATCTGAGCAGACACCGTCGGTTGTCGGACTTGGTGTACTGGTAGATACGGATGGTTCGGTGCTGCATGCGGGCGGTTACATTGTCCAGGTACTTCCGGGTCTAACGGAAGAAGAGCTTACGCGACTGGAACAAGCCGTAAGTGTGATGCCGCCGGTAACAGCGCTGCTTGACCAAGGTGAAACGCCGGAAGAAATTTTGAAGTTCCTCGTTGGGGACAATCTGACGATTCACGATACGACGGATATTCATTTCCGCTGCCGCTGCTCGCAGGAGCGTACGGAACGGACGCTGATCAGCATGGGTCAGCATGAGCTGCAACAAATCATAGAGGAAGACGGAAAAGCCGAAGTCGTATGCCATTTCTGCAATGAGACCTACACGTTTAATAGTGAACAGCTGCAGCATCTGCTCGAGCAAGCGAAACCGAAGCCCCTCCAATAATCGAAAGGCTTGACGGGGATGAAGAAAGACCGATTGCTGCGGGGACTGGTATCTCTGCAGGCGTTATGTATGATAGTCGTTGCTGTCGTTGTTACGAGCCATTATGTGCCGTTTCTGCGGGTGAAGGCGGTAGAGCCTTCTGAAGAGCCGGGGGCGAACAAGGGGCTGGGAGGCAATGCAACAGTAGGTACGATTGGCGGCCGTACGTTTACCGAGCAGGAACTCGATAATGAACTACGCCGCCGATATGGGGAGGACATGCTTCGCAAGATGATGCTTCGCGAAGCGGTCCAGCAGGAGGCTGCAGCAGATGGCCTCGACATCACATCGGAGCAGCTCCAATTGGAGCTGTCTCGAATGATGGATGGTTATGAATCAGAAACGGATTACTATGAAGCAATGAGGACCCAGCTCGGTTTATCGCGGCAGGACATTGCGGACGACGCCCGATACAATTTGCTTCTCGAGCAAATCGCGATTCGTAACGTGAACGTGACAGACGAACAGGTGGATACATACATAAACGAGCACGAAGCTGAATTTGCAGGGGAAACGGAACTTCATCTTCGCTGGATATTGCTGTCGACACGAACCACAGCGAGTACAATTCTTCAACGTCTCCAAAATGGCGAAGATTTCGAGCAACTAGCACAGTCTGAATCCATCGATACGTTTACGGCCGATAGCGGCGGCGATTTGGGTCTGATCGAATCGGATGATCCATTCATCGAGCAAGCGCTGCTGGATACAGCGGAAGCGCTGGAGGTCGGTGAGATCGGCGGGCCAATTAAGACGGAGGGCGGCTATGCTGTTATTCGTCTGGACGAACGCCGGGAGCATGGGGGCTTAGTCGGTGACCGTTTGGTAGAAGAAGCTTCGCGTCGTGTTGCCCTTGAGCATGCAGATCCACTGCCTCAGGTAGAAGATGCTCTGCTTGCCAGATACAATGCACGATCGACAATGCCTTAAACCTTTCTGGAAATATAATCCTTTATATGTTTGTGCATATGTAAGTTTATACTTCCCTAGAACGAAACGCCCTTGTACTGTTACGTTTCATCTGGAATCGACAGGAAAGAAGGTATTGACAATTTCATATGGCGTTGATAAGATTGGAATTAGTAAAACCTACTGAACTAGTCGGAATAAGGAGGCAGTTTATCAATGGCTAAGATTGTTCAAAGTGTTACAGAACTGATCGGGGATACACCGCTTGTGCGTCTCAACCGTCTTGTGCCGGAAGACAGCGCTGAAATCTATGTAAAGCTGGAGTACCAGAATCCAGGCGCAAGCGTTAAGGATCGTATTGCAATCAGCATGATTGAAGCAGCAGAGCAGGAAGGCATTCTGAAGCCAGGTGCTACGATCGTTGAACCAACGAGCGGTAACACGGGTATCGGTCTTGCATTGGTAGCAGCTGCTAAAGGATATAAAGCGATTCTCGTTATGCCTGAGACGATGAGCCTTGAGCGCCGCAACCTGCTTCGCGCTTACGGTGCAGACCTCGTGCTGACGCCAGGATCCGAAGGTATGAACGGTGCAGTTAAGAAAGCAGAAGAGCTTGCGCAAGAAAACCCAAGCTACTTCATGCCGCAACAATTCAAGAACCAAGCAAACGTGAAGATCCACCGCGAAACGACAGGTCCTGAGATCGTTGAAGCGATCAACTCGCTTGACGGCAAGCTGGATGCTTTCATCGCAGGTATCGGTACGGGTGGTACGATTTCCGGTGCTGGTGAAGTGCTGAAGAATAACTTCGACGGCATCAAAGTATACGCTGTTGAGCCATCTGCATCGCCAATTCTGTCCGGTGGCAAACCAGGTCCTCACAAAATTCAAGGTATCGGCGCTAACTTCATTCCTGATATCCTGAACCGTGAGATCTATGACGGCATCATCACAGTTGAGAACGACGATGCATTCGAGACGGCGCGCCGCGCTGCTCGTGAAGAAGGCATCCTGTGCGGTATTTCGTCCGGCGCAGCGATCTTCGCAGCTCTGCAAGTGGCGAAAGAGCTTGGCAAAGGCAAACGTGTTGTTGCAATCGTTCCTTCGAACGGCGAACGTTACCTGAGCACGCCGCTCTTCAACTTCGAGAACTAATTCATTTCTTCGATAAACCTTTCAAGGTCCTCCATTCCTCCGAATGGAGGCCTTTTTTGCTTGCATAGCCTGCGAGCACAGGTGGGGAGCGGCTTTTCTTTTTGTTGTCGATTCTGTATACTAGGCGAAATAGCCGGAATCGGCATGGATGAACGGGGGGTAGACAAGAGTGGTCATCGACTGGGAGCAGTGGCTTCAGTGGCATAATGAACGGACATTTACGACCCTGCCGATGCTCCATAAGCAGCCGTTGGTCGGCTTAGAGAGCAGTACAGTTGCTTCATGGGAATCGGCATGGCAGAACGCAGCTCCTTATTCGATCGTGCTGGAGAGCGGCAAGGGGGGCCGGTATACCTATTTGGGGCTTCATCCGGTATCGGTAATCCAAGGCAAGGACGAGCATGCGACATCGACCGAGTGGATGGGTCAGAAGGCCGGAGATGCGATAGAGTGGCAGGGCCAACCGATTGATGTCGTTCGGCGGTGGATGAAGCCATACATCGGGCCAGCGCTTCATAACGGTCCCAAATGGACGGGCGGCTGTGCGGGCTTTTGGAGCTACGACATTATTCGTTCCATTGAACGGCTGCCGGTACAGGCAAGCGACGATTTAGGACTGCCGGATTATTTATTTATGCGCTTCGACGAGCTGTGGATCGTGGATCGTGAAGAGGGAGCGCTCTACTGCGCAGTCAACACAGGAGTACGTTCCGACTTGACCGAGCAGGAGCTTCGTTTACAGTACGAACAGGCTTGTGCAAGGACGGAGGCGATGGCGGCCTTTTGGGTTAAGCTGTTCGGTAAGGAGCAGGCTGCAGCAGAGGCTGTCAAGCTGCGTGAGCGGCGCCTGCGCACGCTGGACCATGAATCGCTAGCCGTTAATGTCGAAGCGGTGCAGGATACGTTCTCGCCGTTTGGCAGGGATGCTTATGAGGACGCCGTTCGCCGCATTCAACAGTATATTGGTCAAGGTGATGTGTTCCAGGTCAATTTATCGCTTCGTCAGAGTAAAAAGGCCGCGGTGCCCGCTGAGGAACTTTATGAGTGGCTAAGGCTTGTAAACCCGTCGCCGTACATGGGCTTCATGCGCAGCCCAGACTTCCAGCTTGTATCCGGCTCGCCCGAATTACTCGTCGAGCTGCGCAATGGACTGCTGGCTACGCGGCCTATTGCCGGCACGCGCCGCCGCGGGCAGACAGCCGAGGAGGATGCCGCGATGGAGCGGGAGCTTCTCGAATCGGAGAAGGAGCGGGCAGAGCATATTATGCTTGTCGATCTGGAGCGCAACGATCTTGGACGGATCTCGAAGTATGGATCGGTGCATGTGAAGGAACTGATGGTCATTGAACGCTACTCGCATGTGATGCATCTGGTCTCCCAGGTCGATGGTCAGCTTGCGGATGGCAAGGATGCATTCGATGTCATTGCAGCGACCTTCCCGGGCGGAACGATTACAGGTGCGCCTAAGATTCGGACGATGGAAATCATCGAAGAGCTGGAGCCAACACGCCGCGGACCGTATACCGGTTCCCTCGGATGGATTGACTACTGTGGCAATATGGAATTTAATATAATTATTAGAACGATGACCGTACAAGACGGTGTTGTTCATATCCAGACTGGAGCAGGTATCGTCATCGATTCTATTCCGGAGCGGGAATATTATGAATCCCTTAACAAAGCGAAGGCACAGTGGAAAGCCATTCAACTTAGCGAACGCTTTGACAAAGTGGAATAGAAGGGGGAGTCGACATGATTCTTGTTATCGACAACTACGATTCTTTTACGTACAACCTGGTGCAATACTTGGGTGAGCTGGGGGAAGACATTATCGTCAAACGTAATGACGAGATCGGTTTGGACGACATCGCTGCACTTGCACCAGACCACATTCTTATCTCCCCAGGGCCTTGTTCGCCGAATGAAGCCGGTATCAGCCTTGCAGTCATCGATCGGTTCAAAGGTGAGATTCCGATCTTCGGCGTCTGCTTAGGCCATCAATCGATTGGACAAGCATTTGGCGGTGACGTCGTTCGTGCGGAGAAGCTGATGCATGGCAAGACATCTGAGATTTTGCATGACGGCAAGAAGATTTTCGAAGGAATTCCATCCCCATTCACTGCAACTCGCTACCACTCGCTTATCGTGAAGCGGGAGACGCTTCCGGATTGCCTCGAGATTACGGCAGAGACGGCGGAAGGCGAGATTATGGGTCTGCGTCACAAAGAGTATCCGATTGAAGGCGTACAATTTCACCCGGAATCGATTATTACTGAGAACGGCCTGAACATGCTGCGCAACTTCCTCTCTTTGCGAGCGGGCGCAACGCGATGAAGGTCGGGTACAACGGTTCCGTTATAGATGCGGAGAAAGCTGTGGTCGGCGTATTCGACCACGGCTTTTTGTACGGTCTAGGCTTATTCGAGACATTCCGTACATACAACGGGCTGCCGCACCTGCTGGATCGGCATCTTCGTCGGCTCACGGATGGCTGCAAGGCGCTGCAGATCAACTACATACCGGATGGGCAGGCAATTCGGGATTGGCTTGCAGAGGTAATGGAAGCTAACGATCTGCCGGACGCTTATGTACGGATGACCGTATCGGCCGGCGATGAGGGACTTGGTCTGCCTACGGGCGCCTACGGCAAACCGAACGTATGGCTGCTTGTGAAGCAGCTGCCAGCAACCCCGCCGTCCGTCTATGAGCAGGGACGGGAGCTGCGATTGCTGAAGACGGTAAGGAATACGCCGGAGGGTGATATTCGCTTAAAGTCGCTGCACTATATGAATAATATAATCGCCAAGCAGGAGCTGCTGCATGCTGGCGCATCAACAGGGGCGGAGGGTCTTCTGCTGACGAAGGAAGGCTATCTGTCGGAGGGGATCGTCAGCAATCTGTTTTTTGTCCGCAACAATCAAGTATGCACACCATCACTCGACGCCGGAATCCTGCCAGGCATTACCCGTGAACGTGTGATGGAACTGGCGGCCGTTGTGGGTCATCCTGTAGAGGAAGGGCTTTATGGCTGGGATGATCTTGTGAGAGCGGAAGAGATATGGATGACGAGCTCTATTCAAGAGCTTGTTCCGATAACCACGCTGACCGATTGGGATGGCAATATCCATCGCGTTGGCAGCGGACATGCTGGTCCTATACATCGTCAATTGTTGACCAACTATCGGCAGGAATGCAGTAAGGAGGATTAGCGTGAACATCATTGAACATCAACCAGCCGTGCGCACCGTCCAATTGAGCGGCGGAGTTACACTTGAGCTCGGGAGACGCACGCTCATCATGGGCATTTTGAATGCAACGCCAGACTCCTTCTCGGATGGAGGGAGCTACGCTAACGTATCGGCAGCCGTAGAACGGGCGAAACAGATGGCTGAAGAAGGCGCAGATATTATCGATATAGGCGGTGAGTCGACTCGTCCGGGATTTACGCCAGTGTCAGAGGAAGAAGAAATAAGTCGGGTCGTGCCGGTTATTCGTGCGCTGCGAGAAGCGCTTCCGCAGATGGCACTGTCGATCGACACCTATAAGGCGGAGACTGCACGTCATGCTTTAGAAGCAGGTGCTCATATCGTGAACGATATTTGGGCGCTTCAGTACAGTCCAGAGATGGCGAAGGTTGTAGCCGAATTCGGCTGCCCTGTCATCGTTAACCACAATCGACCGGAGCGGGACTATACTGATTTTGTTGCGGATGTTCTTGCCGACCTGCAGGAGAGCGTTCGAATTGCACATGAAGCGGGCGTCCGCGATGAGCAGATTTGGCTCGATCCGGGGATCGGCTTCGCTAAGGACTATGCGGAGAATATTGCGATGATGGGCAGGCTGTCGGACCTGGCCGCACTTGGGTATCCTGTGCTTCTCGGCACTTCGCGCAAAGGATTCATCGGCCAGGCACTCGGAGGCGTTCCGGTGAATGATCGAGTAGAAGGTACAGCCGCTACTGTAACGCTTGGCATTGCACAAGGATGCGGAATCGTCCGTGTTCATGATGTTCGGGCCATGAAGCGGACAGCAATGATGACCGATGCGATCGTTTACCGGGACCGCCAGCGCGGCTAAGGATTACTTAACGGGCAGTAGAATCGAGGAAGCAAGCAAATTGCTAAGTGTATGCTTATGATGCAAGCAATTTGCTTAACGGGCAGTAGAATCGAAGAAGCAAGCAAATTGCTAGGTGTATGCTTACGATGCAAGCAATTTGCTTAACGGGCAGTAGAATCGAAGAAGCAAGCAAATTGCTTTTAGGAGACATGAAGATGGACACAATGACGTTGAAAGCGATGCGTTTTTTCGGGTATCATGGCGTATACGCAGAAGAGAATAAGCTCGGGCAGAAGTTCGAGGTAGAGCTGGAGCTGAAGCTGGATCTGTCGCGGGCTGCGATGGAAGACGATTTGGATGCCACTATTAACTACGCTGAGCTGCATGCTGTAACGAAAGAAATCGTAGAAGGACCGCCGTTCAAGTTGATCGAAGCGCTCGCTGGCGCCATTGCAACGCGGCTTCTACAGTCTTATACTAATCTCAATGAAGTGACGGTTCGTGTCACGAAACCGAATCCGCCATTCGAAATTTACTTCGATGGGGTAACGGTCGAGCTTCGCAGAAAGCGGGATGAGCATGGTACAATCGTTCCCGTCTGATCAGGCGGGACTTTATGAAGCTTACGTAGCGCTTGGCTCTAACCTGGGTGACCGGGAGCAGACGCTGCGGCAAGCGATTGAACAACTCTCAGCGGCAGAGGGTATTCAGGTCGAGCGTGTATCTGATATATATGAGACCGACCCGGTCGGCTACACAGATCAACCGGCATTTTTGAACATGGCGGTCGCCATTCGTACGTCGCTTACACCGGATGATTTGCTGAGTGTATTATTTGATGTTGAGCATCACCTCGGCCGTGTGCGTGATATCCGCTTTGGTCCACGGACGGTCGATCTTGATTTGCTCTTGTATGAAGGGGTTACGATGGATACGGAGCGGCTCATACTGCCGCATCCCCGTATGATGGAGAGAGCTTTTGTATTGGTGCCGCTTTGCGACGTGCTGACGATGGCACATCCGCTTCGCGCGGCGGTAGAGCAGTCTGCCACATTGGCCTGTCAGGACGGAAAGGAAGGCATCAAGCGATGGATAACGATCTGTTAGCACAGCGCATCCGCGCTTTTCGCAAGTTGAAAGGATTTACCCAGCAGGAGCTGGCACAGCGGCTCGAGGTTTCGGTAGCAGTACTCGGTTCGTTGGAGCGGGGAACACGCAAGCCTGATCCGAAGCTGCTTACAAACATTGCGGATACGCTCGGGATTGACTACAATGAGTTAATTCGTATTAGCGGCACCTAGGTAATATAAGAGGTAGTTCAAAAAGTCGTCTTTTGATCACGAAGTAAGTAAGGAAGCCGTTTCGACATCGAAGCTTGTGTTCACCTTCGAAGTCCGGTACTCATGTAGGTGTTGCCTACACTCCGTTCCTAGAAGTTATTTACGATACTTCCAAAGTTACAGCCTGCGAGCAAATAACAGCTTCGTAAGCATAAGCTCCTTCAGGTTCTCGCAATCTTCTCGGGCTGAAAACCCGACTTTTTGAACACGTAATATAACGGAAGGAGTTACGAGTAGCATGCTGAAAATCGGAAACATCGAGATGAAGAACAATGTCGTACTTGCGCCGATGGCCGGCGTTTGCAACCCGGCCTTTCGTCTTATTGCCAAGGAGTTCGGAACAGGACTCGTCTGTGCAGAGATGGTAAGCGACAAAGCGATTCTGCACGGTAACAAAAGAACGTTGGAGATGCTCTTTGTCGATGAGCGCGAGAAGCCGCTTAGCTTGCAAATTTTCGGTGGCGACCGCAAATCGCTCGTCGAAGCTGCGAGGATCGTCGATAAACAGACGAATGCTGATATTATCGACATCAATATGGGCTGCCCCGTTCCGAAAGTAACGAAGTGCGACGCGGGGGCGCGTTGGCTGCTTGATCCGAATAAGATTTATGAGATGGTTTCTGCTGTAACAGAAGCGGTCGACAAGCCGGTAACGGTGAAAATGCGCATTGGCTGGGATGATGAGCATATTTTCGCGGTTGAGAATGCACGCGCTGTTGAACGTGCTGGCGGAAGCGCGGTTAGTGTGCACGGCCGTACTCGTGAGCAGCTGTATACAGGTAAAGCCAATTGGGACATTATAAAAGAAGTTAAAGAAGCCGTATCCATTCCAGTCATCGGCAACGGAGACGTATTCTCGCCAGAGGATGCGAAGCGAATGCTCGAGCATACAGGCGTGGACGGCGTTATGATCGGACGCGGCGCACTCGGCAATCCGTGGATGCTGTATCGTACAGTTCATTATTTGACACATGGCGAGCTGCTTCCGGATCCGACGCCAAAGGAGAAGATGGAGATCGCGATTCTGCACATGGACCGTCTTTGCAGCCTGAAGGGTGAATCGACTGCGGTACGCGAGATGCGCAAGCATATGGCTTGGTATATGAAAGGTTTGCCGGGATCGGCACGCATCAAGGACAACATTATGGAGGAGACGAGCCGCGACAATATGGTGGCGGTTTTGAACCAATATATCGAGTCGCTTCCAGAGGATGCGCATAAGCCGATATCCGCTAAATGGTCGGATGACGAAGCGGCTGCACAGTAGGACAAGGAATGTCCCACAAGGGGCTGGCTTTGATTGACATTTGATGTGATACTGCAATATAATCAAGCAATATAAACCCGAGCAAGCGCTTCATTACGTGTCCAACGGATGCGTCATGGGGCCAGCTTTGCGTAATATATTAAGTAATGGTGAATTCATACAGGCAAACGAAGGTGTATGAAAATATGTCACACGACAGGAGAATCACAAGATGAGCGATAAAGAGGTTATTCTGACTCAAGAAGGTCTGAAGAAGTTGGAAGAGGAACTTGAAAACCTCAAATCGGTGAAACGCCGTGAAGTGGCTGAACGGATCAAAGTTGCCATTGGCTACGGTGACATCAGTGAGAACTCGGAATACGAGGACGCGAAGAACGAGCAGGCTTTTATCGAAGGTCGTATTATTACACTTGAGAAAATGCTGCGCAACGCGCGTATCATCAACAACGACGATATCGATACGGACACGGTAAGCATTGGTGCTACGGTATCCGTGCAAGACATGGAGTTCGGCGACGTTTTGGAATATACGATTGTCGGTACGGCTGAATCCGATCCGCTTAACAACAAAATTTCCAACGAAAGCCCGGTAGGAAAGACGATTCTGGGCAAAAAAGTCGGCGCAACTGTCGAAGTAAACGTCCCTGCCGGCATCATTCAATATAAAATTCTTGAAATCAAAAAATAAGGTTTACGTACGGCCCTTTCGAAAAAGCTTCCCTTGGAAGCTTTTTCGTTCGTAAGTGAGGCTCGCGTGTAGATTTGCGCCTCCTCGTCTTGCCCCGATCAGGCTGCAGCGTCGGCGTCAACCGTTTAGGAGTGGTTACATTGGATCAGAACCAACAGCAACAACAAGAGCAACAAGAGCTTAGTGAACTTTTGCAAATTCGTCGTGACAAACTGGACGAGCTGCGCGCCCTTGGCGTAGACCCGTTCGGCAGCAAGTTCGAGCGGACACATTTTGCCAAAGACATCATTACGGCGAATGAGGAAGCAAGCAAAGAACAACTT
Organism: Paenibacillus cellulosilyticus; assembly: GCF_003182255.1. GTDB lineage: Bacteria > Bacillota > Bacilli > Paenibacillales > Paenibacillaceae > Paenibacillus_T > Paenibacillus_T cellulosilyticus. Next base: position 102,036 of record NZ_QGTQ01000023.1, read on the forward strand.
GAGGAGCAGCATGTCGAAGTAGCGCTTGCTGGCCGCATCATGCAAAAACGCGGTATGGGTAAAGCGTCGTTCGCACATATCCAAGACCTGTCCGGCAAAATCCAAATCTACGCGCGTAAAGACACGCTCTCCGAGACGCAATATGCGGCATTCGATCTGCTCGATATCGGCGATATTGTTGGTGTGCGTGGTGTTGTCTTCAAGACGAACACGGGCGAGACGTCTGTTAAGGCCAAAGAAATCGTCGTTCTGACGAAATCGCTTCTGCCGCTACCAGACAAACATCATGGTTTGAAGGACGTAGAGCTTCGCTACCGCCAGCGCTATGTCGATCTGATCACGAACCCTGACGTCCAACAAACGTTTATTGCGCGTTCGCGCATTATTCAATCGATGCGTCGTTACCTGGATTCGCTTGGCTACCTGGAGGTTGAGACGCCTACACTGCACAGCATTGCAGGCGGAGCATCTGCACGTCCGTTCATTACACACCACAATGCACTGGACATGCAGCTGTACATGCGTATTGCGATCGAGCTTCATCTGAAGCGTCTCATTGTTGGCGGTCTGGAGAAGGTGTATGAAATCGGCCGCGTATATCGTAACGAGGGCATTTCGACTCGCCACAATCCAGAGTTCACGATGATCGAGCTGTACGAAGCATATGCTGACTACAAGGACATCATGGCACTCACAGAGAATCTCGTGAAGCATATCGCACAAGAGGTACTTGGTTCGACGGTTATTCCTTATGGAGAATATGAAGTTGACCTCGGTACGCCATGGCGCCGTGTGTCGATGGTGGATCTCGTTAAGGAAGCGACAGGCGTTGATTTTGCATCGCAAATTACGGACGAAGAAGCACATGCGGCTGCGCGTGAGCACAAGGTGCCTGTTGAGAAGCATTGGGCTACAGGCCACATCCTGAATGCATTCTTCGAGCATTTCTGCGAGCATACGCTTATTCAGCCTACGTTTGTTACAGGACATCCAGTTGAAATATCGCCTCTGGCTAAAAAGAACGAACAAGATCCACGCTTTACGGATCGTTTCGAGTTGTTCATTGTAGCGCGTGAGCATGCGAATGCTTTCACGGAGCTTAATGATCCGATCGACCAACGTGAACGCTTCGAAGCGCAGCTTCTTGAGCGTGAGCATGGCAACGACGAAGCACACGAGATGGACGATGACTTCATCCGTGCGCTTGAGTACGGTATGCCACCTACAGGTGGTCTAGGTATCGGTATTGACCGTCTCGTCATGCTGCTGACAAACCAGCCGTCGATTCGCGACGTATTGCTGTTCCCTCATATGCGCCACCGCGCAGGTGAGTAAACACTGATTATAGAAGCCGACTGCCTTGTGCAGTCGGCTTTTTATATGAAATCTCGACTTCATTGAAATTAGGGGTTGCAATTGGTTGTTCGACTATGGTATATTCTAATTCCGGCCGAGAAACACGACGCCGGCGAGCTTAAAGCAAATCGAAATCGAAGTAAATAACTTTGAAAATAAGATATAAAAAAAGCTTGCACAACAAACGATCATGTGATACGATAATGAACGTTGTTGAAACGAAACAAAAAGAAATACTTGACACACTGATTGACATCTGGTAAGATGTAAAAGTTGTCAAAAATGATATTGTTCTTTGAAAACTGAACAACGAGCGAAACTGTCAGTTTAAATGTTTTAAATGAGCTAAACAAGCACTTCTTTTATGGAGAGTTTGATCCTGGCTCAGGACGAACGCTGGCGGCGTGCCTAATACATGCAAGTCGAGCGGAGTTGATGAGGTGCTTGCACCTCTGACGCTTAGCGGCGGACGGGTGAGTAACACGTAGGCAACCTGCCTGCAGGACCGGGATAACATTCGGAAACGAATGCTAATACCGGATACGCGATTTCCTCGCATGAGGAGATCGGGAAAGACGGAGCAATCTGTCACCTGTGGATGG
>NZ_QGTQ01000024.1 GCF_003182255.1 Paenibacillus cellulosilyticus
TGATCCGTTGCACTTTCCCCAATCCGATCCACTCCTCTTCCCTTGATTAAAACACAAATGACCCGTAAGAGGGTCACTTTTTTAAAAGTGTCCTTTTTACGGGTCATAGTTCAATTCGACTTATGGGGCTGCTCTTATTTATCCCGGTCAGCCCGGGATGATCCATTAAATTTGTGCGATCTTGATCAGGTTCGTTGCACCGGATTTGCCGATTGGAACGCCTGCCGTGATGACAACCGTATCGCCAGCTTCCAGGCTGCCCGACGCTTTGCCCGCTTCGAGCGAAGCTGCGAACAGATCGTCCGTCGTCGACACTTTGTCGCCCTTCACAGCCGTAACGCCCCATACGAGCGCCAGACGGCGTTGAATACGCTCATCGGACGTAATCGCGATGATTGGCGATTTCGGACGGTATTTCGACACCATACGAGCGGTAAAGCCGCTCTCCGTTGGCGTCAGAATGGCTTTCGCATCCAGCTCCAGCGACGAGCTTACAACCGATTTACTGATAACTTCCGTCACGCTGGACGACTTGCCGAAGCCTTGTTTGTACAGGTTGCTGCCGTATTCCATAATCTCTTCCGATTTGACAGCGATTGTCGCCATCGTACGGATCGATTCGACTGGATATTTACCTGCAGCCGTCTCGCCCGACAGCATGACCGCGTCCGTACCTTGCAGAACGGCATTCGCAACGTCCGTTACTTCTGCGCGTGTAGGGCGTGGGTTTACTTGCATCGAGTCGAGCATTTGCGTTGCCACGATTACTGGCTTGCCGGCAGCATTACATTTGTCGATCATAACCTTCTGGATGAGCGGCACGTCTTCAACCGGAATTTCTACGCCAAGGTCGCCGCGTGCAACCATGATGCCGTCGGATGCTTCGATGATTGCGTCGAGATTCTCAACGCCTTCTTGGTTTTCAATTTTCGACACGATTTGAATATGACCAGCGCCTGCTTCTTCAAGCAGACGACGAATTTCGATAACATCCTCTGCACGACGAACGAACGACGCCGCCACGATATCGACATTTTCTTTAATACCGAATTCGATATGCATCACGTCGCGTTCCGTAACGCCCGGGAGTGTCGTCTTAACGCCTGGCAGGTTAACGCCTTTACGAGGCTTAATTACGCCGCCGTTCACGACTGTGCAATAAATGTTCTTCTCGTCAACCGAGTTCACGCGCAGTTCGATCAGACCGTCGTCGAGCAAAATAACGCCGCCTGGCTCCATTACCTTCGGCATGTCCGCATAGTTCACCCACAGCTTCGCGCCGTCGCCGAGCTGCTCTTCCGTTACGAACGTCAGGTCTTGTCCGGCTTTCAGCTCGTAGGAAGCTTCTTTCAGCTTACCGATACGAATTTCAGGACCTTTGATGTCCATCAGAATCGACACGTTCGAACCCGTCTCCGCTGCAGCTTGTCGAATCGAAGCGATACGTGCGCTGTGATCCTCCAGTTCGCCGTGCGCCATGTTCAGACGCGCAACGCTCATGCCTGCTTTCATCATTTCCTTCAATACGTCAACCGACTCACACGCCGGACCCATTGTACAAACAATTTTCGTTCTCCGCATAGTTCGTTAATCCTCCTGTTGAATGCTTTATGGTCATATTTTAACGCTGAAACTATCGTTCGCATATGAAATATAGTATTCTTAATAGATTATAGTACGATTCAGAGTAAAGGAAGATTTGCCATGTTGAAATTACTTGACGTCACGCTCGATCGAAGCATGAATTGGTACGGTCATTCCGAAGGTGCCGATACGGATCAGAAGCATACACTCGTGCTCGTCAGCTATGGCAAGTGCGTCTACTGGATCGGTGCGGACAAGCTTATTCTAGAAAAAGGCGATCTGCTCCTCATTCCGCCCGGCACTGACTATTATGGCAAAACGGTGCCGACTGTCTTCCACGAGAAGCTCGTCGTTCGTTTCCATGCCGAGCAGCTGGCGAGCGAGCTTCCGCTGCTGCAGCAGCCAGTCGAAGTCCACGCCAGGCTCGGACGGTTCGAATGGATGCTCGATCGGCTTCGCTCTCTGCATACAGAATGGACGGACGGAACGCCCTATGCCAATATTCGTGGCGCGGCCATCATTGCAGAAATTGTCGCGTTGTGGAACCGCGAATTCGACCAAGGACCAATCGCGTCGAATACGCAGAAGCTTGTCGAACGAATGAAGCAGTATATCCAGCAATACCATCGGGAGAAAGTGACAAAAGACGAGCTTGGCGCGTATATCAACCGGACGCCGAACTATGCTGCCACGCTGTTCCGTAGAGCGACAGGCCAGACGATCAGCGAAGCGGTGCATACAGCGCGCATGAAGACGGCTATCTACATGCTGACGGACTCGCTGCTGACGGTGAACGAAATTTCCGATTACCTCGGCTATCGCGATGTTTCGTACTTCCAGCGAGTGTTCAAACGGACGACGGGCCGGACGCCTTCGTCGTACTCCAAGTAACGCCCCGGCTTCTCGATCGTTTTACCAATCTTCAATCGCCAAAGCATGATTGATCGCAACGCCTGCTTCGTAGCCTTCGCTCACGGCGCCGGCCACTCCGGTGAAGGCATGTTTAGCGTCCCCGATAATGTAGAGACCCGGAATACGCGTCAGCCCGTGATTGCCCGTCTCATAGACGCCGCGCCGCTCAAGCCCAACACCCAGAAGCCGTGGAATATCGGTCGCCTCATGAGCGCCGGTATCCGCTATGAAAGCGCCGCTTCGAGCAATACACAGCCCATCCTCAAGCGCAATGTGCGCGAGCTGACCATCACTGGACGCAAGTGCGGCAATAGGCTGCTCATACAGCGCAATGCCGCGTTCACGCAGCTGCCCACGTTCTTCGTCATTTAACGAAGCAGGACCATCCGTGCACACAACAAGATCGCGGCTCCATGTGCGAATGAGCTGAATGTGCCCCAGCAGGTTGTTATCGCAGTTGCCCAATAACGCAAGCGGCGCATCGCGCAGCTCCCAGCCGTCGCAATAAGGACATGGAAAGACAGAACGGCCGTACACGTCAGCGAGCCCCGGCCAGTCCGGCAAACGTTCCTTCATCCCCGTCGCAAAGACGAGCATTCGGCTCGTAAGCTTTAGCCCTTCCTTCGTATACGAGCGAAAATAACCTTCCGCCACACGTTCCACGGACACGATCGTGTCATGCCGCAGATCAACTGTTCCGTAGCGACGCAGCTCCTCTCTTCCCAACATGCGCAGCTGCTCAGGCTCTGTTCCATCACGCGTCAAGAAGCCATGCGATCGACGCGTGACGGCATTGCGCGGCTTGCCCTCGTCGATCAGCATGACACTTCGCAGCGAACGGCCGAGCACAAGCGCGGCGCTTAAGCCTGCTGGTCCGCCTCCTGCAATGACGACATCTATGACCTGTCCAGTCATCGTCCCGCCCCTTTCCTTCACTCCCATAGGATGAACAAAAAGCTTCGAGAATAAAGGTAGGCGCACCGCACAGGTTTGACCAGACCGCATCATGCGGCGTCCCGCTGCTTGACTTATTGCGACTATGGTTTGTGGTTTGTGGGTTGTGGATTCCGGTGTGGTTGATGCCCGTACCGCCCCACCGCGCGCTGGGAGCTGCGCGCGGTGCAGAAGACGCTGACGGTTGCATTGGAGCTTATTAGGGCTGGAATGTACGATTTCAAAGCGTAAGGGTTGTTATGGCGCTTATCGGCTTCTTATTGCTTAGGAACGGTCCGTTTTCTCACAATAGCCCCTCTGGCAACCGTTCATACGCTCAAACGCTTCGGTTGGCATGATTAGTCGCAATGGCAACCGCTAGACGATACGTATTCGACACATATGAATAATAGAAAAGGTGTACGGATTCACTCACCAAATGAGGTACTATAGTAATCAAATGAGTAACATTTCCAATAATGGAGGTAAGACGGCGATGAGCAGCCATTATCTTTTTCAAACCGAAGAAATAATGAACATCGTGAACCGATTCGGCCAACCGTTCTATGACAAAGTCGTGAAAGATATGGAGACGTATGTGGAGAAATGGGCATTAACGTCATTGCAGTTGATTCCATCCTACTCCGTCAACCTCGTCTTCCGCTGTCACTCCGCACAATACGGCGCAGCCGTGCTGAAGATCAGCAAGGTTGAATTCGGCGGCATTGAGAAGGAATGGCAAACGCTCAATCATTATGCAGGACGGCGCATGTGCCGCGTGTTCGAGGCAGACCTCGAAGCCGGTGTGTTGCTGGAGCAGGGCATGCTGCCAGGCACACCGCTGCGTGCGGTAGAGGATCTCGATAAGCGCCTCGATGTGTTCTGTTCGCTTTATCGGGACATGCATCTCCCACCTGCAGCAGCTGATTCGTATCCGACCTATGCCGGTTGGGTTAACCGAATAACCGACTATATGAGCACCCGCAACGACTGCATCGAATTGTACGAGCATATGCGCCGTGCACAGGAAATGCTCGCTGTCGTAACAGCCACCTACGCACAGTCCATGCTGCTGCACGGCGACTTCCACCACGATAACATCCTGCTTGGCGAGGACGGCGAATATCGGATCATCGACCCGAAAGGCGTCATCGGCGACCCTGTGTTCGATACACCAAGGTTCATCTTGAATGAATTCGGCGACGATATGACCCCTGAGGTTGGGGATAAAATCAACCACATCATCGCTGTCTTCGCGGAGCAGCTTCAAATTCCAAGCCAAGTCTTACGACAATGCCTCTATATCGAGACAACGATGGGCGTCTGCTGGTGCGCCGAAGACGGCGCAACGCCGGAGGAATACGCGAAGCTGCTTGCAACTGCAGCCTTCGCCGAGAGCCTGCTGCATGAATAAACGAAACGCGGCTTTTGCTAGGCCGCGTTTCGATTTCGGTATAACATATAAATGAAGAATGGCGCGCCAACCCCTGCGGTGAATACGCCGACCGGCAGTTCGCTTGGCTGCACGACGAAACGAGCCGCGATGTCGGCTGCCAGTACGAGAATGAAGGTTCAATGAGACTAGCTCGTGGGAGCCTTACTTCTTTCTAAATCGAAAAATGACAGCTGGCGGCAGCTCGTACCAATCGAATCGTGCTGTGCTGTCCGCATCGAGCTGGAAGCTTGGCTCCTCCCACCCATCCATGACGAAACCGGCGCCTAAAAACAAATTGATATAGTACGACAACGGTCGGTGGAACAGCAGATGCGGGACAGGCTGACCCCTGATGCCGATCGTCTCGAACGATTCCGGGGTGAGGTATTTCGATATCTGCACACTGTTGCGCGTAACGATCTGTCCGTTGATCTCTTCGGACTCGTGGATTTTGCGCGCGCTCGGTGATTGGAAGCTAGGATGTGGAATGGAGAACACGAATACGCCGTCCCGCTTCAGCAGTTGGCCCAGCGCACTCGTCAGCGGTCCAATATCCGCAATATCCATCAGTGCCATATTCGCAACTGCACAATCGTAACGTTCGGCTCCAAATGCGAGCAGCGCATCGTAATCGGTGGCATCCGCCACCTGATAGTCGATACGACCCTCGTAGGACGTTGACCGCTGCTTGGCACGCTCGATCATGACGGCGCTATAGTCCAGCGCCACGACCTGTGCGCCGAGATCCGCAAGTCGGCGCGAAAAGTTGCCATTGCCGCAAGCGATATCGAGCACCATGTCGCCTTCCTTCACTTCAAGCAGCCGCTCCGTTGACGGTCGAACGATCTCCCGATGGAATCGATTGCTGTGCTCGCCCATGTAGTCGTCCCAGAACCCCGCGACCTGATCCCATCTTTCGCGTGACTGATCGGTCAATGCTTTCCACTGGCTCACTGGTGAAATCCTCCCTTGATGAATACTCGCTATCTAATAGAACTTAGCCGTCTACGACGATGCGATTGCCTGCCGGGTCTTTCATTTGAAAACTCCTGCCGCATACACCACGGTCGACGATCTCCGTTACTTCTACTCCCTGCTGAACCAAGAATGAGCGGTAGCGATCGATATCGGCCGATCCGACCATGAACACTGCATTGGAGTCGCCGCCTCGATTGAATTGAATCGGGTGGCTTGTGCTGCCGATTTCTACTAAAATAAGCTTCAAATACCTTTCGCGCTCCAGCGTGTATACATCGCCACGATGCGTTACCTGATATCCGACGTATCGTTCATACCATGCCGCAGACTCGTCCAGCTGATAGGCCGGAAGATAAGCCACAACGACACCTTGCAACTCACTTGGAGCGTTCACATCAAAAGCTTGATTCGAATCCGTAATGATCGCTGTCACAGCTGCCGCCTCCTTCACATTCAATCTTAATTATCGTTATATCACATTCCAGTATTTTCCGATATTCAAAAAAAACGAGAGGTGATCCCATGCTTCACATTGTGAATGGCGATTCTGTCGGGAATAAACTTCGTAAGAGCCGAATTAATGGAGACATTCTTGTCTGGCGGGAAATCTACTCGTTCGGACCTGTATTTCCGGAGATGGACGACCCCGAGCTATTGATGCGGGCACAGCACCTCGAACGGACGCTCGGCATCCCTGCAGAAGAGTTCATGGCAGGTTCCAGGCAGCAAGAAGAACAGCTTCGAGGCGTCCATCAACACGACGATGTCGTGCTCTGGTTCGAGCATGATCTGTTTGACCAGGCGATGCTCGGCTACTTGCTGCACCAGCTCAGTAAACAGCCGCTTGGCCAGACTCGGCTCCATCTGCTCTGCATCGGTGAATTTCCCGGCATCGAGCCCTTCCACGGTTTAGGCCAATTAAGCGTCGAGCAGTTGGAGACATTGGAAGGAACATGGCGGCGGATTGGAGAGGAAGAACTCGCGCTGGGCACTGCGATTTGGAGGGCATACGCCTCACAGGATATCAACGATCACATCGCTATTGTACAAAAGGATACCTCGGCACTCCCTTACGCCCATGCTGCATTCACCCGCCACCTCGACCGCTTCCCATCTGCCTACAACGGACTTGGCATCATGGAGCAAACCGCCTTGGAGCTTGTGAGAGACGGCGTCACCTCACCGATCGAACTGTTCAGACAAACCGGGGACCAGCTGCACGAGCTTGGCATGGGCGACGTAGAGTTCGGTTATTGGCTCAGACGAATGCTGCGTCAGCCGCATGCGCTGCTCGAGCTGCAAGGTGCCGCCTCTCTGCCTGAACCCTCACTAGAAGCACCGCTGCCTTCGAGTCAGAGCTCCATTGTCATTACGGAGTTAGGACATAAGGTTCTTGCCGGCGAACAGAACTGGGTCGCATTCGCAGGTATCGATGAATGGTATGGGGGCTTGCACCTGCAAGGACCGATCGATTGGCGATGGGATCGAAGCAAAGGACAGCTGCGCATGCTGTAACACCGCATAACAATTCGTAACAATGAGTACCAACGCGTAACAAAAAGGTTCTTCTCGCCGCAATAGCCGAGAAGAACCTTTTTTGTTGTCTATTAACTTTCATTGCGATCAGGCGCGTACCGCTCATACGGCTTCCACCTCGATTGCGACGACACTGCCGCCTGCCCTGGCCATGGCTGAGCCGTCACCCACTCGTTAGCCGATTGAAGCAGCTCTGACATGATAGACTCAATCACACTGTAGGAGATAGGATTGATGGTTTCGTTCGACTGCAGCCGCTTCATCCGATCAGCTTCGATGCACAGCCGATCTAGACAAGCTTCCATAATAAGTTTGCCATGCTCCGGCGAAGCTTCATCCGCATCTGAACCAAGCGCTAGCCTGCCGCCGGAGCCTGGCTCGCTCTCGAATGCCCTTGCGCTCATGTCGATCAAATCAGGACGAAGATACATTTGCTGCGAGATTTCGTACTTTCCCGCGTGATCGCCTTCGAACTGTCCTTCCACAAGCTCGGGATCGCTGCGTACCCAGACTCGAACCGGGATTCGCTGCATGAACAGATCCGCCGCCCGCCGCAGATCGATCTGATTGCCTCCGCTGTGACCGGAGACGACGATGATCGTACGGAAGCCTGCATTCACGAACGCTCGCAGCTGGTACAAGAACAGATGAAGCATAATCGCTGGCGGAATGCCGGTCATACACGGATTGTGATCGCCTACTTCGTCCTCCAGCCAACGTGCATGATAGCCCGATTCATGGATGTGATAACCCATCGACGGTGCGACAATGCCGCCTATTCGAAGCGCTGCCCGCTCGCACAGCCACTCGGCTTTGATCGTATCCAGCCCGAACGCGCTGACCTGCCCATGCGGCTCGCACAAACCAAGCGGCAGGTAAACCGTCGAGTTGTCCTTCAACCGACTGTGGAACTCGTGAGGCAGCAGCTCCGACCATAACGCCTTAGACCCAGTACTTGGTCTCATAGAAGTTTCTCACCCACCGATAATGGCGGCGGATTTCCTCGAACACTTCAACCGGCAAAGGCTCTTTGCCCGCCGCTCGGATATTCTCGTCCGCATATTGCGTCACATGCATAGAGCTAATGGCCGTCGTAACACCCGGATGATGCAGCACGAACTTAATCGCCAGCTCCGCCAGGCTGTCCGCATAGCGGGGGACGAAAGCTTCCTTCAATTTATTGACGCGCTCGATGTAAATCTCGCGAGGCAAATATTCGAAATACGATTGGCGGAAGTCGCCTTCCTCGAACGCTGTATCTTCCTTCAAGAAGCCCGTTAACCCGCCCTCGTCTAGAATGCAGCGTGCGATGATCGCCACATTGTTCTCCTGCGCAATCGGGATGAGACAGTCCAATGCCAGCGGATCGAAAATATGAAACACCGTCTGCACCGAATCGATACGCCCGCTTTGTACGAGCGACAACACGATATCGTGGCGTTGGTCCGGCACGGACACGCCGATGCCGCGGATCTTGCCCTCCTGCTTCAGCTGCAGCAGTTCGTCCATCCAATAGTCGACGCGGTCCCACTGCGGCCAATATTGATGGAGCTGCATGAGGTCGATCGTCTCGACGCCAAGCAGCCGAAGCGACGTCTCGGTGCTCTCCCGCAGCCAGCCTTTGGGGAATGCGGTCTCAACCGGAATCGGCTGACCCCAGCCGAGGTTGCCCGGGCCTTTGGATTGGATTTTGGAAGCGATGAACGGCTTCTCTCCCTTCCATTCCATGAGCGCCAGCCCGAGAATGCGCTCCGACTCGCCATAGTTGCGCGCTGTATCCATGAAATTAACGCCTTGATCAAGGCTGTGAAGGACAGAATGAATGAGCTCCTTATCTGAATACGTGCCGAACGAGCCGCCAAGCCCCATCGCGCCGAAGCCGAGACGAGACACGCGGTCGCCCAGCTTGCCGAATGCGTTATATTGCATGATGTCGAATCCTCCTCTAATCGAATTCCCGAAGCAGCGTCTTCAGCTTTACTGACGGATCAGCCAACAACGCTGCATCAGGCCGTGCTTGCTTCTCGGCCAGCATTTCGGCCAGCCGCATTTCTTTGGAGAAGGCGCCTGCAGGCCCCATACCGCTGACCGACAACAAACGGCCATCCTCCGCGAGATGGAAGAACAGCTTCCCGGCCTCGTTCAAATCCCGCTCGATCGTCGTACTCGCTCCATCCGCAAGGCCCGCTACTTGGAGCGTCTGATCGTACTGATCCGACCAGAACCATGGCAGCGCAGCATAAGGGGCAGGTTCGACCCCAAGCATATTAACGGCTGCCTGCGTTCCTTGATCCTGCGCATTGCGCCATGCTTCCAGCCGAATTCGGCGGTTGTCGAACATCGGATGCGGGAACGAACAGCAGTCGCCTGCTGCATAAATATCAGGATCGCTCGTCATCAAATATTCATTGACCTGTATGCCATTCTCGATGGCAAGTCCGCAGTCCTGTGCAAGCGTCGTTTCGGGAACCGCGCCAATGCCTGCGATAATCAAGTCGCAGCCGATGAAGGAACCGTCAGCCAGCTTAACCCAATAACCGTCTTGATCGCGGTCGATTCGTTCAATCATGACGCCGATGGCGAATCGAACGCCTGCCTGTCGATGACGCGCTTCAACCATCTCGGCGATCTGCGGCGGCACGCCGCGCATCAGAATGCGCGGACCGACCTCGATGAGCGTAACGTCACATTCGCGGGCAGTTGCGCTGGCCGCTGTTTCAAGGCCGATGAAGCCGCCGCCGATAACAGCGACGCGAGCGCCCGGCTTCATCCTGTCGCGAATGGCGAGTGCATCGCCGAACTTGCGCAGATAGTGCAGCTCGCCCGCTGCATTTCCTTGCACCGTCAGCCGTCTAGGGTTCGCGCCCGTTGCGAGCAGCAGCTTCGTATAAGGCACTTCCCTGCCGCTCGCCAATTGAACGATATGCCGGCTGCGATCGATGCGCGATGCAGCGTCGCCAGATAGAAGCTGGATCTGAAGATCATCCAGCTTCTCCTTCGTAAGAATGAAAGCTGGTGCCGGCTCTTCGACATCGCACAACTGCCCCTTAGAGAGCGGCGGGCGCTCATAGGGCAGATGCGGCTCGTCGCCGATCAACGTGATCGGTCCGTCAAAGCCCTGCGCACGAAGCTCAGCCGCAGCGCGTGCGCCTGCTTCTCCCGCTCCGACGATCACCATTTCGTTGTCTGTCATGCTCATATGCTCCTTCGTCGTATGGTCGTATCAACACGCGCGTATTGGATCAATCGTTCCGCTAGATTTGAATAAACACCTTATCGTTCTCGATCTTCACCGGATACGTCCGAAGGTCAACGCACACCGGCGTCCGCTTCGCTGCGCCCGTCTTAATATCGAACCGACCGTTGTGCTTCGGGCATTCGATGGTGCTGCCCATGACCAGACCGTTCGACAGATGGAATTTCTCATGCGTGCAATAGCCGTCCGAGGCGAAGAACTCGCCTTTATCCGTACGATAGATCGCGAAGGTACGGTCTTCGTGGTCGAAGCGAATAACATCCTCTTCTTCTACGTCGTCAACTTCGCAAGCTTCAATCCATTGTGGGTTCGTCATGGTGAACAGCTCCTTTTTGATAGGTATAAATAGAACGAATAGTCCTCGAATGTCGCACTCTACTGCCAACTAACGTTTAAGCCTGCTTCTGCATCCACTTCTCGAAATCAAGCTCGTGAGCGATGCCGTCCATATACGGGCGAGCGGTCGCTGGCAGCGGCTTGACGACGACATAAGCCGGGTCATGCTTTTGCTGGCGCAGCGCATGGAACACTTCCTTGAGCGCTGCCCACAAGCTAGGCCGTGCAGCCGGGCAGTCGTCCTTCATCGCCGCATGAAGCTTCGGCAGCGCGTGATACGGCACCATCGGAAACATGTGATGCTCCGTATGGTAGTTCATGTTCCAGTACAAAAATCGAAACAGCGGATTCATGTAGATCGTGCGGGAGTTGAGGCGATGATCCAATACGTCCTCGTACAGCCCAAGATGCTGCGTAATTCCGAACGTAATAACGACGAATGCGCCATAGAACGATGGCAGGAAGATGAACATCGCAGGCATAACCGTTCCCGCCCAGAAGCACGCGGCGACAACGCCAAGGATGATCAGCATATAAGCGCGCGCTTCCCAGAACACCTTCTTGAACTGCGACTGCGGAATATACTCCTTCTCCTGCGCTTCCATCCTGCCGAACGCGTGAAGAACGAATCGTTTGATCTCGATCGGTCCGCCGTACAGGTGGAAAATTTGCAGCAGCAGGACCTTCCAGATCGGCGGCCGCTCTGTAATAATCTCAGGATCACGTCCGACGATGATCGTATCGGTATGATGGCGTGCATGGCTCCAGCGCCATGGCGTTGCGGAACGCAGCACCATGAACGACGCGATCTGGTACATGACCTCGTTCATCCAAGGCGTCTTAAACGCCGTACCGTGGCCGCATTCATGCCAGCGGGAATCGCCTGGCGTCGCATACAGAATGCCGTATGCGAGAAAAGCAGGAATCGCCCACCATGTTCCCCAGGACAAGTACGCGAGATAGCCGAGTATGACCAGCCCTCCGAACCAAATGATCGTGTCGCGGATCGCTGGACCATTCCTGCGTTTCATTAACTCTTTCATTTCCTTGCGCGGAATCGGACTGGCGTACCAATCCGCAGACGCTAGTCCCCGATCCTGCGCACGCTTGCTCTCGGGACCAATGATGCTGTAATCCCGTTTCTTCGGTTGTGCAGCCATTGATCAACGCCTCGCTTTCTTCATTCGAATAGTGAATGCTGCTCCACCCACATCGCGGTATGCAGTCGAATCGTCTCTCCCGCTCCGATGCCCCGCACGCCAGTCAAGTCCGGCTCATACGGCAGATTGAAAGCATCCGTGACATACGTATACGGTTCAAGCGAATAAGCCTGCGCCCAGTCCGGGCGAAACAGCAGCATATATGGCAATTGCTCGCACAATCGATAGGCAATCGTATAGTTTCGCGATTTCATCGAGATTCGGCATACCGAATCCCCTTCGGCAAGCGTCAGCATCGTACAGCCGAGCGGCCGATAGTCGGAGATATTCAGTCCTTCATTAACGCGCTCGACCAGTTCCGTTGCACGAGGCAGTCCCGTGACGAACGACAAATTCGTAATCGGCCATTCCTCCACCGCAGGCACGGTCAGGACGAGGTCCTCACCGGAGTCGAACGGCACTGCAAAATACGGATGAAACCCAAACGCAAACGGCGCCTCATGCTCACCTGCATTCCGAATGGATGCATTCACATGCAGAACACCTTCAACCAATCGATACGTCATCGTAAACTCCATCTCATGCGGCCAATATTGGAGCACATCGGGGTGAGCACTGTACTGAAACCGAGTCGATACGAATGCGCCCTCCTGATCGTTCGCTCCCAGCTCGACCACTTCCCAAGGACGGCTGCATAGCTCGCCATGCAGATGGTAATCCGGCGGTTCGTTGAGCGGCAGCTCATAGTCCCTGCCAGCGTAAGTGAACCTGCCCTCCTTCACGCGGTTTGGCGGAAACAGAATCGGCGTTCCGTATCGGAACACAGCGGAATCGCTTGTCTTGAGCGATGTCAGACGGTCCGGCGATACGATGACGCGCTGACCGCGGCTGTCGAACCGGTACAGGTTGCTGCCGATGTCCGGCACGAGCTCAGCAACGGAACCCGTCGCCGCATCGTGAAGCTCAATGACGGTGAAACCTTCTTTTATCACGCTTCGAGCCGCATATTGGAACATCGTATGAACACCTCGTTTTGTACGTATAATCCGTGTTCAAAAAGTCCGGTTTTCAGCACCAAGAAGGTACTTACTTTTTGAACTTCATCTCTATAGCTTGTAAAATGCCTTCGCCGTGCCGCCCAGCACCGCTGCTCGTTCCCGCTCCGATAACCCCGCAAGCACTTCATTCGTCGCTTCCCATACCCGCTCGTACCCGCCAGCCAGATTGGCAACCGGCCAATCGCTGCCAAACATGAGCCGCTCCGCGCCGAACGCGCGCATCGCGACCTCAACGCTCGCCCGCCAATCGTCCGAACTCCAATCGTTCCAATCGCAGGCTGTGTTCAGTCCGGACAGCTTCCCATGCACGTTCGGATGAGAAGCCGCCGCTTCGAGCTGCGCTGCCCATTCCTCCATCCCAACACCCAAGGCAATCGGCGGCTTCGCCAAATGATCGAGCACCATCCGAAGGCCCGGCACCTGCTGCGCCACATCCGGCACATGCCTAAGATGGTTGGGGAATACGGCAACAACATCGAACGTCTTCCCATAAGCAGCCAGTACGCGAAGTCCTTCCAGCACTTCCGGTCGCACGAGCCAGTCCGGATCGTTCTCGCAATGAATGAGATGGCGAACGCCTTTGAAATACCGATTGCCCGCATGCTTCTCCAATTGCCGTCTCGCTTCATCGGGCCGATCAATCGGTACCCAGCCGACGACGCCTAGGATATACTCATGCTGCTTCGCCTGCTCTAGCAAATAGTCCGTTTCTTCTGCATGGTCAGCCGCCTGCACAAGCACTGTTCCGTTAATGCCTGCCGCTCCTAACAGCGGCTTCAATTCGACAGGTTCGATGTTACGATACAGATCAGCATCGTCCGGCGTTGGCCATGCATAGCGGACCTTGTCAATATTCCAAATATGAACGTGCGAATCGATGATCACTCTCACGCACCTCTTCCTATTAGTTCGTGATCAAAGGCGAACTTTTTGAACAACCTCTATTAAACGCCGCAGTTTAACAAAATCTTCATCGCATTGCCGCCGCTCTCCATTTTGCGGAAGCCATCCTCCACCTGTTCAAGCGGCAGCACGTCGGTAATCAGCTCGCCAAGCGGCAGTCGGCCTTCATCCGCCAGCTTAATCGCGGAGGCGAAATCCTCCGTCTCGTACACGCGTGCGCCGTACAGCTGCAGCTCCCGGAAGAAGAAGCGATGCAAATCGACCGCAGGCGGCTTGTTGAAAATACCGACGACGACGATCCGTCCGCGTGTCTTCGCCGCCTTCGTCATCAGCTCGGCGCCTGCCTGCGTCGACGTCACTTCGAATACGACGTCCGCACCTTTGCCTGCGGTGAGACCATTCACAAGCTCAAGAACGTCCCTATCGAGCGGATTGACTGTTTCGAAACCTAACCGGCCCAGCAGCTCCAGCCGGTACGGGTTGATTTCCGAGACGAGCACTCTCGCCCCGTTCTCACGCGCCGCCATCGCGATGAGCGCACCGATCGGCCCGCCGCCGATCACAAGGACGAAGTCTCCCTTCTCCACGCTGCCCATGCGTACGTCATGGCACGCAACCGCAAGTGGTTCCACCATCGCCGCAAGCTTCAAATCGAGCGATTCAGGAAGCTTGTGAACCGTGAAAGCCGGCACCGTCCAGTACGTTTGGAATGCGCCTGGCGTCTCGATGCCTAGAAACTTCAGCTTGTGGCAAATATGACTGTGTCCTGCTTCGCATGCCGGGCACTGACCGCAAGAATGAAGCGGCATAACCGTCACCTTGTCTCCTTCTTGCAGCCCTTCGACGCCTTCGCCAACATTCTCGATAACGCCCGACATCTCGTGGCCCATCACCTGCGGCATCGTCACTCTATCATCCATATGACCGTGATAGATATGAAGATCGGTGCCGCAGATGCCCGCATAAGCGACGCGAATGCGGACATCTCCCGGACCGGGCAACGCCTCCGCCGCCGGAGCGCTGACCAGCTTCTTGCTGCCCTCGTAATAGATTGCTTTCATCGCAAGTCTCACCCCCTCGCTCGTTACGCCTTCGCGTATGCTTTGCGCTCGATCTCTTCCCAGTCGAAGGAATAGCCGATGCCCGGTCCTTGGGGCGCCGTAATGAATCCGTCCGATTCCACCGGATAACCGAAGCCGATCGGTCCTGTACCCCAAACCAGCACCTCAAAAAATGTATTGTTATTAATGCCGCAAGCCAGCTGTACGTTCGCTTGGTCGCCGCCGTGAATTTCCGCTTTCATCCCGAAGCAGTCTGCCATATGCGCGATGCGAAGCGAGCCGGTAATGCCGCCCTTGAGCACCGTTCCGGTACGGATAATGTCGCATGCGCCATGGACGATGAAGTCCGCCGCATTGTAATGACAGCCATCGGATGTCTCCGCCGCGAGCACCGGAATCGTCAGCTCGTCGCACAGCTTCTTGTAGTTCCAGATGCTGAACTCTCGCATCGGCTCCTCGTACCAGTGATAGCCCGCCTGCTCCAGCGCTTTGCCGAGATAGATCGATTCCTGCAAATTGAAGCCCGCAGAGCCGTCATACATCAGAATGACGTCGTCGCCGACATGCTTGCGCAGATCGGCACACAGCTTCGCGTCTGCTTTCATATCGCCCCATGCGTGCAGCTTGATCGCTTTGTACCCTTGCTCTAAGCAGTAATCCGCCACCCGGCAATATTCCTCTGTCGTGTTATAAGTAACGGTAGAAGCATAAGCTTGCACGCGATTGCGTGAACCGCCGAGCAGCTGGTAGAGCGGCATGCCCGCTTTCTTCGCCGTGATGTCCCACAGCGCCGTATCTGCCAGCCCCATGTAATAGATTTGAAACTCTTCCGCA
Source organism: Paenibacillus cellulosilyticus (assembly GCF_003182255.1). Taxonomy (GTDB): domain Bacteria; phylum Bacillota; class Bacilli; order Paenibacillales; family Paenibacillaceae; genus Paenibacillus_T; species Paenibacillus_T cellulosilyticus. The sequence continues at coordinate 15,987 of NZ_QGTQ01000024.1, forward strand.
CGATCAAGCTCCCAAATTTCGTGCCACAGCTGCTCCTTGAGCAGCGGATTTTTGCCGATCAGCATTTCTTTGAGCCTGCGCTCTGTATAATCAACCGTCATGAGCCCGCGTTGCGCGACGGCTATGCCCTCGATTCCTTCGTCCGTGATAATGCGAAGAATGCCCATCTCATTCAGATGCGCCCCTTCGGGAAGCCCTTTGCGCCATTTGAACGGAATGTCGACCTGCTGCTTCACGGCGTATGCCTTGACGTCTACAATTCTCATTACTTACCCGCTCCTTAGAGGTAGTTCAAAAAGTCCTCGTACTTAAATTCCAATGTTATAGCCGCCGTCGATCGGAATGACCGCGCCGTTGATCCAAGACGATCCGCCGCCGCATAGATAGACGACCGCATCCGCGATCTGCTCGGGCAGTCCCATGAACGGCTTCGCCTTCTCCGCATCTGCCAGCCGCTGCGCTTCTGCCTTATCCTCGTACATCTGATGGAACCACTGATCGATAAGCGGCGTTGCGACACCGCCCGGCATAAGCGTGTTCACCCGAATGCCCCGGTCACGTAGATCCAGCGCGAGGCCGCGCGTCATATGATTCAAGCTTGCTTTGATCGAATCGTAGATGAAGTTGTTTGGCTTGTTGATCGTCCCATTGATTGAGCCCACGTTAACAACCGCACCCTTGCTCGCTTCCAGCCAAGGGAGAGCTGTCTGGACGAGGAAGAACGGCGTCTTCAAGTTCACCTGCAGCAGCCGGTCCCAATCGCCTTGCTCCACTTCCTCGATCGGCTTGTTGCATACGAGCGCCGCATTGTTGACGATATAATCGATGCGTCCCCACAGCCGAACCGCCTCGCTAACCAGCTTCGCCGGCGCGTCCGGATCGAGCAAATCCGCTTGGATGAACAGCGCCTCGCCGCCCGCATCGCGAATGGCCCGCGCGACTTGCTCCCCCGCTTCCTTATTGCGTCCATGTACGATGACACGCACGCCCTGCTCCGCCAGCTTCTCGGCAACCGACTGGCCAATTCCACTCGTCGATCCAGTCACGATTGCGGCCGCGCCCTTCATTCCTCTATTCATCCTTCGTCACTCCTCTAGTGCGTCATTCAAGCCTGTCGTTTTATATGAATGATCCGTTAAGCGGTAAATAAGCGGCACCCGTGTCCACCCTTCCGCGAAACAATCGCCTGTCAGCCGATCCCATTCCCGTTCCGCATGCTCCCGCACGATTCGGTCCGGTATGATTCGGTCCGGATCAATCTCCCATGTCATGAACACCGCGAGTCCCGACCGGTAAATATTCAAGTTCACAAACCCTTTATCGTGAAGCTGTGCGGCAATCGCCGCGGGCTGCTCGTTATGCAGCCGTTCATACCGCTCGACTTGATCAGGCTTCAATACTGCCTTCCATAACGACCGTTCGACCATGCGATCGACCTCATTTCCTGCCTAATGACCGTTTCAGTCCCTGTTTTTGGGTAAAGAAAAACCGGCAGTGCCGTATGGCAGCCCACACTACCGGTTTCTCCTCTCTACCTCTCATGATGGATTGCACCTAGCGCGCATGCTTTACTGCCAAGCCGAATCCTTCGCAGCCTTCGCCTGCTCTTCGCGGCGTTTATCCATGTTTTTGAGAATATCCTTCGGCTCCATTGCACCGCTGATCATGGCACTCATGTCTTTGCCGATATCCATCCATTGCGGATTCACATATTTCGCAGTCATCTGCAAGCCCGAGCCCTGCTTCGCGCCGTACGTATCGAAGAACTTCTGCTGCTCCGGCGTGAAGTGGCCGTTGATGCCTTCGAAGTCAAGCGACAGGAAACGCGGTTCATTGTCCAGGAAATATTGCAGATTCTCTTGCTGCGTCAGGAATTGGAAGTATTTCTTCGCCTCCTCGATATGCTTCGAGCCGGAGTAAATGAACTTGCTTGGCGCGGCCGGCGCGATGTTCATCAGTTGGTTGTCGACGAGCGGAATCGGGAAGTAACCGAATTGATCCGCCTTCGTATCAGGGAATGCTGCTTCGATCGTTTGCGGCAGACCGAGGTTATGCACCGTCATTGCGAACTTGCCGCTGGCCATATTTTTCTCCGTGTCTGCGAACGTGTTGGAGAAGTAGCTTTCGCCCATGTAGCCCTTCTTCACCAATTCGTTGAACTGCGTCAGCGCCTGCTCCATAATCGGAACGTCAGCTACTTTGAGCTCGTTGTTGTTCAGCTTATCGACAAGGCCAGGGTTCGCTTCTTCGAATTTCGGTCCGATCGACGGGAACCAGAGCACGTGATGCCAGCCGTCCGATACCGGCTCGTAGATCGGCGTCACGCCGGATTGCTTGATTGCTTCGCACACGGCGAGGAATTCGCTATAGGTCGTCGGCACCTTGAGGCCGAGCTTATCGAAAATCTGTTTGTTATACACCACATAGTAGTCGTACGTTGGATCCCAAACCGTCAGCGCATACACCTTGTCGTTCCAAGTCGCTTGCTCGAGGAACAGCTTATTCTCTCTCTTCGTCCATTCCTCGGCCGTCAGGTCAACCGCATTCTTCTCCACGTCATACAGCGGACCAAGGTCGAACTTGCCGTCCTGACCGCCGAAGATGTCCGGCGCCTCCTTCGAGTTCAGCTTCACCTTCAGCAGGTTCTGATACTGGTCGGCCGGAACGATCTGGAAGTCGATATGGATACCCGTCTGCTCTTCGAACTTCTTCGCGAGCTGCATCTCCGAGTCTTTAATCCAATCCTGGCTGGCCATGTACGTTAGCGTCACATTCTGCTTCGTCGTACCCGACGTCTGCGTGTTGTCCGTCTTCGTCGTGCCCGTGCCGGACGATGCTGGTTCCTTCGAGGATGATTCGTTCGAGCTGCTTCCGCAGCCTGCGAGCAAACCAAGGGTCAAGCCGACTGCCGCTAAGATGCCAACCGCTTTTCTCATCGAATGATACCCCTTTAAGTTCGATTTTGTTTACGCTTACATTGTATAATTGAGCCGTTTGTGCTTGAAATGCACTAATCCGATTTCATGCCTGCACTTTTTTAACCGGTTACCCCTTCACCGAACCGGCCGTCATGCCGGCGATAATGAACCGCTGCCCCAGCAAGTATACGATAACGACAGGCAGACTTGTGAGCACAATGTCCGCGCTGACGAGGTTCCACTGCATCTGGAACTGCCCGAAGAAATTGTATACCGACAGCGTCATCGGCCACTGCGACGCAGAGTTCAAGAAGTACAGCGGCAGCAGAAACTCGTTCCACGAATTGAGAAAAGCCAAGATGAATACGGTAACGGCAGCCGGCTTGAGCAATGGGAAAATAATGTCGAAAAAGAGCCGGATCGGCCCGCAGCCGTCAATAATGCCCGCTTCGTCCAGTTCCTTCGGAACACCGCCGACGAAGCCGTATAGAATAAAGACGCTAAGCGGAATTTGAACCGCTGCGTACAAGATGATGATGCCAAGCTGCGAATTGACGAGATGAAGCAGCTGCATCATTTTCATCAGCGTAAAATAGTTCAGCGGCATCGCCAGCCCCAGCAGCATAAACAGATAGCTGAATCGGTTCAGCCGGCTCTTTCTTCTCGCATACACATAGGCGGCCATGGACGCCAGCAGCACACAAAGGATCGTCGATACGCCCGCGTACAGCACGCTGTTCCAGAGCGAACCGGCCAGCTTACCCTGTTCGAAGACGGTCTTGAAGTTACTGAAGTGCAGCGAAGTCGGCAGATCCATTCCCATCGAGCTCGCTTGCGCGCTGTCCTTGAGCGAATTAATGACAATGAGAATAAGCGGCGCGATCGTAATCAGACTGATAATCCATACAAGTACATTTTTGCCCCAGGGCATATACGTGCGAAGTCGTCTATTCGTGCTCAATGCGAGTCCTCCTCTCGGCTCATCACTTTCACGACGAAGTAACCGATGATCGTCATGAAGACGAACAGGACAGTCGACAGCGCCGTGCCAAGGCCATAACGACCCATCGAGAATTCTTTGAATACGCCCGTGAACAGCACCTCTGTTGCATAACCCGGCCCGCCGTTCGTCAACACGTACACGGTATCGAACACTTTGAGCCCATACAGCATGTTAAGGACGAGCGTGACCGTCAGCGCAGGCATGAGCAGCGGAATCGTAATGTTCCAGATGCGGCGCCAGTAACCGGCACCATCAATCTCTGCGGCCTCGTCGTAATCCTTCGGTATCGACTGCAGGCCCGCGAGCAGAATGACCATGATATAGCCGGCGCCCTTCCAGACGTCGACGCCGATGATCGATTTGAACGCGAAGTTCAGATCCGTCAGCCAATGCTGAGCGAGAAACCCGAGCCCGATCGTAAGAAGAAACTCGTTGAGAAGCCCCGTGTCCGGGTGAAGGACCGATTTGAAAATAAGACCGACGATCAGCATCGGCACGACAGCCGGCATGAACATGACCGCGCGGTGAAAATTACGGAAACGCACGCCTTTGTTTACAAGAAGGGCTAGGAAGAAACCGATAACCGTCTTGAGCACGATTGTTGCAATGGTAAAAATAAGCGTATTTTTGATAAATGAAACATACATATTCTCTCCAGAGAACACTTTCCTAAAATTGTCTAACCCGATAAAATGGACGGCGGAGTCGTAGCTGTTCCAGTCGGTGAAGGCATAAGCGATGCCCGCGACACCAGGAATGACGAGCAGCAGCACGTAGAGCAGCATCGCCCCAAGCGAGAAATAATACGGATACGTCTTGTTGTTCAAGCTCCTATCACTCCAATCCAGTGCTTTGTATGCGCTTTCTTTTTGCTATGATTCATTATAGAATTACAGATAATCAATCGACCATGCAGAAAACAGACTAGTGAGATGCACAAATTTTACCCGCTGCCTTACGCTCTAGGAGGTGCCTGCTGCTATGCTGCGCCAGCGATCGATTCGTTCCGTTCTGTTCCTCACGTACTCGGTCATTATTGCACTGATTCTGCTTATTTCGCTGCTGCTGTTCTATCTCTGGTCATCCGACACGCTGCACGAGCAAGCGGCTGATACGATCTCCGGCACTTCGCTGTCCGTCAGAGATAAGCTTGATCTCGAAGTGCAGAAGATGGACACGGTGTCGCAAAACATTCTGTACTCCAACCTCGTCAAGGAGCGTTTTCTCGTCTACACGGGCAAGGCTGACGATACCGATGCCGAAGATGCAGCCGGACGCATCCGCAATGCCAAGGAGCTCGCCGACATTCTGGTCGCGGCGAACGGTCCCGCGTTTCCGGTTCAACAGGTGAACCTGTATGATTTTGAAGGCAATCTGTTCGCCTCCGGCTTCGATAACCGCCGGATGCAGCTGGAGCTCAGCGCGAAATCGTGGTATGCGGACGTCATGTCGGGCGAATACGGGAAGGTGCTGACGACGCCGGAACTCGATGAGCAAATGCGCTCCGTCGTTACGACTCGCAAGGACGCCTATTCGATCTCCCTGCTGCGTGTTTTCACGGATAAGTACAACACGCCGGAAGGCATCGTCGAAGTGAAAAAGACGGCCGATGAGCTGTTCAAGTCCGTTGTCTCCTCGCAGGGCGATGGCATCATCGTCTATAACGACGAAGGCGAGCTGATCTATCCGACCGGCACCGGGCATGAGGCGGAACTAGCGTATGTTCAGCAGTTTCTCCAGCATCCCGGCGAAGGCAAGACCATGAACTCCGTTACGGGCGACCGAGAGTTGTACGCGATTACGCATTCCGACTATACAGGCTGGAACTCGGCGATCATTCTATCGGAGAAGTCATTGATGGCGCCGCTCCGTACGTTTACGAAAGCATTCATGGTACTGGCTATTGCCGTCCTGCTGCTTGCCGTTGCATTAACTTACATGGCTGCGCAGCGCATAACGAAGCCAATTGCGCGTATGCATAAGCTGATCAAGTCGACCGATCTGGAGAAGATCACGACGATGGGACCGATTGAACCGACGAGCGGCTTGAATGAGCTGGACCGACTGCAGCTGGCATTCGGCAAGATGGGCGAGCGGCTGAAATATTCGATGGAAGAGCTCATGACCGCCCAGCATCAGGAGATGCAGGCGAAGATGCTGGCGCTTCAATCGCAGATCAATCCGCATTTTCTGTACAATACGCTCGCGACGATCAGCGTCATGGCAGAAGAGCAAATGAATGACGAGATCGTTGGCATGATCGACAATCTATCCGACTTGCTGCGCTATATTTCATCGGATGACGGGTCTGATGTAGACCTGGATACGGAGCTTGCGCACACGGAGAAGTTTCTCCGCTGCATCGGCTTCCGATACGGCAGCCGGTTAACGTATTCAATCGATATCGATCCCGCGCTGCGCACCATTCAAGTGCCGAAGCTCATTATTCAGCCTCTCGTCGAGAACGCCGTCAAATATGGCACAAAGGTCGCGCCGCCTTGGCATATCGCGGTCCGCGTCTACTCAGAAGGCGCGTTGTGGTTCGCCGAGGTGCAGGATAACGGGCCGGGCTTCCGTACAGAAGGTCGTGAACGGATTCAGCAGGCGATCGAGGAGATGAATCGGACAGGCAAAGCACCAAGCTTGAGTGTTGATGGGATGGGGTTATTGAACGTGTATATCCGGCTGAAGATGCTGTACAACAATCATCGGATGACGTTTCGGATTTCCGACGCGCCTTCCGGGGGCGCCGTCGTTACGATCGGTGGCGTTCAATCACGAGCGGAGGAGGTGTAACTTATGGCGATTCGCACCATTGTAGCGGAGGACGAGGAGCTTATTCTACGCAATCTAGTTAAGAAAATACAAGCCGTCGACCCGATATTCGAGATCGTTGATACCGCGACGGATGGAGCCACAGCGCTTCGGCTGCTCGAGAGCTCGCCGATCGATCTGCTGATCACCGACATCCACATGCCGGTCATCGATGGCTTGGAGCTCATTCGGCAGGCGCATTTGAAGTTCCCGAACATTCATAAGGTCATCATCAGCGGCTACAACGATTTCGAGTATGCGCGTCATGCGCTGAAGCACGAGGTTGTCGATTATTTGCTAAAGCCGGTTAAGCCGAGCGAACTGGAGCTGGTGCTTGGGACAATCAAGATCAAAATGAGCCAGGAGCAGGAAGCCCGCGGCGCGGCGAAGGCGGCCAAACTGGACAATCACACCTATACGCCGGATGAGATCGTTCAGTCGGTTCAGCTGTTTCTGAAGAACAATTACGCGAAGGAATTGAATCTGGAGGAAATCGCGCGGGCGTATAACTTCAACTCGTCTTATCTGACGAAAATCTTCATCAAGCACGCTGGCGAGCCCCCGTCCAAATATTTGATTCGGCTGCGCATCAGCGAAGCCAAACGGCTGCTCGACCAAGAGAAATCGTGGTCCATCAAGGAAATCGGCGAGCGCGTAGGCTACGCCGATCCGTACTATTTCAGCCGCATGTTCAAGCAGGCCACGGGCATGACGCCAAGCGAGTATCGGGGGAAGAGCGGTTAGCCTCACCATTTTATTACGGAAGGAACTCGATGCCGCATATGAAGCCTATTCATCATCCACTCATTTGCATCGGCAACGGCCATAAGCCCCCTAATCTGCATAAGTGGGGGCCTGGTGTGCGCGATCTCTATGCTTTGCATTATATCGTCAGCGGAAGCGGCATTCTAGAGACTCGCGGCTCGATCCTTCATCTGAAGGCGGGGGACAGCTTCATCATCTATCCGGACACCGAGGTGTTCTATTACCCTGATCCGCGCGACCCTTGGGCGTATGTATGGCTGGAGTTTACGGGCGACGAGGTCCCGGATCTGTTGTCCATGACGCAGTTTACTAGGGATCAGCCCATCGTAGCAGAAGCTCCTCGCGAATTGGCATCGTTGTATCCAGTCGCTCCGAATGCCGATGCAAGGCCGTTCGAACGCACACGCGCCGAGGCGCAGCTGCGTCTGCTCTTGTCATACTATCTTGAGTATTATCCGAATGAAACGAAGATTCCTGCTGCCGACTATGCCGTATTGGCTAAACAATTCATTGAACATCACTACTGGAAAGCGAACCTGACTGTCGCCGATATCGTGAACGCGGTCCAGCTTGAACGCAGCTACCTATTCCGCTTATTCAAGATTGCGACCGGCAGGTCGCTCTTAAGTTATTTAACCGATTATCGCATCCAACGTGCCTGCGAGCTGCTTCGAACCTCGGACTTGTCCATCAAGTCGATTGCTTATTCAGTCGGGTACAAGGACCAGCTATATTTCTCTCGTGTATTTAAAAAAGCAACGTCCCATACCCCATCGGAGTATATGACGCTGCATCGTGAGCAATAATTCATTCGTTATTTGACAAGCTTAGCTCGCACAATTACGCAGTCATGCGCCGGCACATGAGGCGCGAAGCGCTCTTGGAACACGCCGAGCTCCTTGTGCTCCCAACAGTCATACAGCGACAACGACATCCCTGCGGCATTCGGAATGCCAACGTCCCAGAATAGCAGCGGCACCTCACGTTGATGATCGCTTAAATTGAAGAAGCCGAAAGCCAGATCGCCGTCGCTGAGCACCTTCACGAGCATAAAGACGTCATTGCCGTGGAACCAATTCGGCTCCGGCTTGATCCGATAAGCGCCGCGGCCTTCGGCATCCTGATTGATGGCGATGATGTCGCGGTTCAGCAAAATGTCCTTCGTCGCTTGGTTAGCGGAGCGAACATCACAGCCGATCATTAATGGCGATCCCATCATTGCCCATAACGAGAAATGCGTCTTATACTGCGTATCGGTACAGCCTCCATTGCCTTTGCCGATAAATCCGTCATTGCTGCCGCCATACATGCCGACAACGAGCATGTCCATATCGTTGTGGCAGAACGAGCCCGTATAGCAACCCTTGTCCAACTGCGACAGAGCTAGACTCTTGATGGAATCCCACTTATCTTGAATATCCCCAGTCGAGCGATACATATGCGCCCCTGACTCGCGAATCCACTGATATACGTTATCTTCTCCCCAGTTGCAGGCGGAGAACAGAATATCTCTTCCGCTGTTCTTGAGCGCCAGGCTCATCCGCTTATACAGCAGTTCACCCGACATCTGCCGCGGCTTGAAGCAGTAATCGAATTTGAGGAAATCGACGCCCCATTCCGCCAACTTCTTCGCATCTTGGAATTCATGCTCGAAGCTGCCCGGATAACCCGCGCAAGTATTCGTTCCTACGCACGAGTACATGCCGAACTTGAGGCCCTTCGAGTGAATATAATCCGCGAGCGCTTTCATTCCGCTCGGGAATTTAACAGGGTCTACTACCCAATTGCCCTCCATGTCCCGTTGCTTCAAGCTCCAGCAGTCATCGATGACGATGTATTCGTAACCCGCATCCTTATAACCTTCTGATACGAATAGATCCGCGACGTCTCGAATCAATTGTTCATTAATATCCCACGTGAACGTGTTCCATGAATTCCATCCCATCGGCGGGGTCAGACCAAGCGGTTTCGAATAGTCCATCATTAGCGCCTCCTATGTTCCCGTGCTGCGGGAATCAACTATTGTCCATTCCATTGTCGAATTGCTAATGGAATTAAATCATAAGAACCTCTCCTCAGCCTATGGCTTGACGTTGCTTCTATATGGACAGTTGTTGCTTAGGATGACTGCGAAAAATTTTTCCGATTAAATCGATAAATTAATTGTATACGTAACATGTTCCGTTCAACTGGCACATGCAAGCATATCGTCGTATCATAAAAGACAGTTGGTTTGCAGCGGAATGCTGTACATATGCGGAGGATAAACAACACAAAGAAAGGAGATGTTGAACGATGGCGGGTGATCCTGCATCCAAATCCGATATGACAAAACGCATCATGTGCGCATCCGATTGGTGAGGATATTGGGTTTTTCTGCATGGATTAGGGTTTTGTATACGGTTCGGTGATCTTGCTTTCAAATAGCATTTATCTATCTTATAATAGTTAATATCATAATCTAATTTATTAGTGAAACAGGCAATGATCGATTGACTAAAGGTGTGTGAAGAAGTTCACACCCTGAATAATAGTACGTAAGGACGGTAAATCATGAGTAACAGACAAACGACAGACGTTATTTTAATTGGTGCCGGAATCATGAGTGCGACGCTTGGGGCGCTGCTGAAAGAACTGATGCCATCGTGGAAAATTTCCGTGTTCGAGAAGCTCGGAAGCGCTGGCGAAGAAAGCTCCAACGAGTGGAACAACGCGGGCACTGGCCACTCTGCACTGTGCGAGCTGAACTACACGAATGAGAAGCCGGACGGCTCCATCGACATTAACAAGGCAATTAAGGTTAATGAAGAATTCCAAGTATCCAGACAATTCTGGTCTTACCTGGTGAACAGCAACCTGATCCGCAATCCACGGGACTTTATCGTATCCGTACCCCATATGAGCTTCGTGCAAGGCGACAAGGATGTTAATTTCCTTCGCAAACGGTTCGCAGCACTGTCTGCCAACCCACTGTTCGATGGCATGGAGTTTTCCGACAGCCCAGAGAAGCTGAAGGAATGGATTCCGCTCATGATGCAAAACCGCACCTTGGACAAACCGATCGCGGCAACGAGAAGCGAAGCCGGAACGGACGTCAACTTCGGCGCGCTGACGCGCATCTTGTTCAAGCATCTGCAGAAGCAGAACGTAAACTTGGAATACAAGCGCAGCGTTGAAGACATCAAACGCACGAGCGATGGCCTGTGGGAAATGAAGGTTCGCAACCTCGATACGGGCAGCGTTGAGCGCCATGCAGCGCCATTCGTGTTCATCGGCGGCGGCGGCGGAAGCCTCCATCTGCTGCAAAAAACCGGAATTAAAGAAGGCAAAGGCGTTGGCGGTTTCCCTGTAAGCGGCCTGTTCATGGTGTGCAAAAACCCAGAGGTCGTAGCGAAGCACCGCGCCAAAGTATACGGTCAAGCGCCAGTAGGCGCGCCTCCAATGTCCGTGCCTCACTTGGATACGCGTATGATCGACGGCAAGGAATCGCTGCTGTTCGGACCGTTCGCCGGCTTCTCGCCGAAGTTCCTGAAGACGGGCTCGATGTTCGACCTGATCACGTCGGTTAAACCGCACAACCTGTTAACGATGCTCGCAGCTGGCGTGAAGAGCGCTTCGCTGACGATGTACTTGATCAAGCAGGTAATGCTGTCCAAAGAACAACGCATGAACGATCTGCGTCAGTTCGTTCCGGATGCGAATAGCAATGACTGGGATCTGCTCGTTGCAGGTCAACGCGTACAGATCATTAAGGATACGCCTACGGGCGGCAAAGGCACCCTGCAATTCGGTACAGAAGTCATCAGCGCTGCTGACGGCTCGGTCGCTGCCCTGCTCGGCGCATCCCCAGGCGCATCGACGGCTGTGTCCGTTATGCTCGAAGTAATCAACAAGTGCTTCCCGCAGCATATCAAAGCTTGGGAACCTAAGATCAAAGAAATGATCCCTTCGTACGGCGTGAAGCTGATGGAGAACCCAGAGCTTGTCCGCGAGATTCAAGCGACGACGGGTCGTGCACTAGGACTGAAAAGCGAACTGCAAGCTGCAGTTAAATAAATATCCACACACGAAGCGGCCTTCATCCCGATTGCGGGGCAAAGGCCGCTTTTTTGTGTAGGCTACGAACCGTAGTGACGAGAAGGAGCGGATCTCGTAATGGGAAGCAGCGCGCTAATAACGAATCTTGAGTTGAAGATCAATGATAACACAGATAAAGCCGTACGCTTCGCACGATTAAGAGCCTAATTACATTCAAGTCTTATCGTTTGATTTAGGCTGTAAATATTTTTTCTAGAACCTGTTTGGTTTCGTGGCCGGGTATCGTTTCTTGACTGAAGAATGAGATTGAACAACACTTGAGGAGATGATCAGGATGGCAGGAATATTAGGCAATGCGTTAAAAACGGTGTGTTCGAACTATGTGCCCGTGAGAAACCCGCTCAAATCGGCGGAATGGTGGCAGCGGAATTTTGGACTCGAGTATGCAGTACCTTACAATGCGGCAGAAGCACAGGCGATCTTGAAGCTGTCGGATGGACAATGGCTGCACCTCGTAGAAACAGATGGCCCGATCGATAACCAATTTCCTAATAAGGCGGGATACGAAATGTTTCGGCTAACGTTCGAGGTTCGGCAAATCGAAGTGCTGTATGATCACTTGCGGGAAAACGGCGTGAAGACGGCTGAGCTGGAGGACCGCGATAGCTGCGGCATTAACTTCGTCTTCTACGATCTGGACGGCAACAAGTTCGATGTAAACGAATGCGTGAATGTGCATCGGACGCCGGAAGCGGTTGAACGACTGAAGGGTCATTTGTTCGGTTTGGTGAGATAAGATAGTAGCTGTTGCTGCGAACATGGGAGCGTGAATTCAGCGTGAGAGTCGAGATTGTGGAAACGAATCAACTATCAGCCTATATCGGCGTTCGTGCATGTGCGGCTTTTTCGGACCTAGGCGTTGCAGTTAATCGGGCCTTCGACGAATTGATCAGCAGACGGGATGAAATCAAGACTATCAAGAACCCGGATGTTACGTATGGCATTACTCCACCGAACTATAAAGGCAATGCCGGGGTTGTCGATTTCTACAGCTGCTTTGAGGTCGAGCCGCTCGAAGGCCTGCCGCATGGGATGGTGCATCTCCATCTGCTGCCTCGCTTGTATGCCGTAACGTACTACCGAGGGCCTGCCAGTCAGACCGTTACGGCCTACGACTTCACCAGTCAGTGGCTGAAGGACAACGGATATGATTATGACGATGTCGCTTATTATTTGGAGCGTTACGATGAGAAGACCATCGCCGCTTCCGATGATGAACGGAATGAGATTCAAATTTGGACGCCTGTTAAGAAACGTTAAAGCTACGGCGGAGTGAGAAAAGGGCTGTCGCGAAAGCACGTATGGTGCTCTTGCGACAGCCCTTGTACGTTCATCGTGTACCGCGTAGGCAGCGGACCATGCTGGCTGAAACGTGTTAAAGCTGCACAGTGTGCATGCATTTCGGCTCGAAATAGTCGTCGCCCACTTAAAGCGTCTGCCCGCTATCCACCGTAATAATTTGACCCGTCAACGCTTCCTGTTCCAGCGTCGAGCAGATCATGGAGGCGATATCCTCTGGTGTGGAGATGCTCTGCAGCAGCAGTCTTGGCGCCAGCTTCTTCATCTGCTCTTCGCGGCCTGCCCACCATCTCGTCTCTACAGCGCCTGGCGCGATGCAGTTGACCCGAATAGTCGGAGCGAGTGCGCGTGCGAGCGACTTCGTTAGGCCGTGAACGGCCGATTTGGATACCGCATAAGGGAGCGATGAACCGGAACCCGTCGAACCGGCAATGCTGCCGACGTTGACGATGGCGCCTGCGGCGTTATTTTTCATAAAAGAAGATACGGCTCTTGCGCAGTAGAACATGCCCTTCACATTCACATCGAAAAGCTCGTCCCATACGTCGTCCGTAGCAGCCTCTAGATCATTCAGCGGGATATGCCGAGTAATGCTCGCATTGTTCACAAGCACGTCGATCGTCCCGAACTGCTCCGCGATGGAGCTGACCATGCTGCGTACTTCTTGGTCCTTGGACACATCCGCTTGTACCGCTATCGCTCGTCCGCCCTCGGCGATAATCTGCTGCACCGTTTCCTCAGCATCCGCTTGAGAACGAGAATAGTTCACCGCCACGATCGCCCCGCGCTTCGCGAGCGCCAAGCTTGTCGCCCGTCCGATTCCCGTACCGCCGCCCGTCACGACAGCTACCTTGTTCTTCAATTCCATGTTCATCCACTCCTTTACCTGTACAAGTGCGTCTATTGTAAGATTCTAGTGGGGGTTTGTCTAGCGTTGGTAGAGCTAGTTCTCACAAATAATAAATGTAAATTAGACCTTGTGCTAGCTTATTTACCTTTGTATACTTTATTATATTAAAGCATTACCATAATAAAGCATACAGAAAGGAAGGTATTTAACCATGCGGACCGAACTTCGTATCGCAATACCAAAAGGACAAACAACCGTCACGCAAATATTCAAACAAGCCGGTTATTCAATATCTGATGAATTAGAGGTCTCGCGTAAATATATCATTCCTATTCCTTACTTTGGCTTGTCGTTCATCCTTGCGAAGGCAATCGATATCCCAACCTACGTGGCATATGGCGCAGCTGATATAGGCATTGTTGGAAAAGAGGTTCTACTGGAGAATCAGAGAGATGTTTATGAACTGCTCGATCTTGGCATTACGCCAAATACACTAGCTGTGTTCGGTAAATTGGGACAGATACAGACGAATCCCAAAGTGGCAACCGCCTATCCAAACATTGCATCGGCCTATTATCGGGATAAAGGTCAACAAGCTGAAATCATCCCTTTGAACGGATCCCTAGAGCTTGCTACAGAATCAGGTCTGGCGGATTGCATCGTTGACGTCGTTGGTTCTATCAATGTCGATAGGAGTAAGCTCTCCGTGCTGGACACCATCCAACACATTTCTAGCCGCCTAATCGCGAATCGTGCAAGTTACATGCTGAATAACGATCAAATTAATCAGCTGTGTGATCGTTTAAGTGCTGCCATTGCTATTCATTCACAAGCTGCGCAATCGCGCACGACCCCGAACATTGTGCTCGAAGAACGCTCTCGCCTCGGGGAATAGAAGCTCTGCAAGTTCGTCCCTACTAAACCATCGGACCTCGTCGATCTCGTCGTCCTGCGGGGCTAGATCCGTGCCATCTCCGATATATTCAACAAGAAACATCGTCGTCTCTTGCCGTTCCGAACCAAGCTTCTCACGTGCGACAGAATCAAATTCAAAGCAAATCTTCTGTTCGAATTGGCGGTGGATAACGAACTGCTCCGAGCCAGTCTCTTCCCTCAACTCCCTGCGCAGCGCATGCTCGAAGTCCACGTCGCCCTGTTCCATACCGCCCTTGGGAAAATCCCATTTGCCCGCTATCTTGCCTTGCGCACCTTTCACCTTGTGGACTAACAGAACTTTGTCGCCATTCAGAATGACGCCGCCTACTGCTTTACGAATCATACCGCATCCTCCAGTCCTATCATTTGGAAAATAACACTAGGTTTATTATAAAAGCATCTCTCTACGAGATAAACAGGTGCCGTCACCGCGAATAACCAACTAACCCCAAACAAAACAAAAACGCGCCTGCCCCAGCAGACGCGTTCTCGTCACAACTAACTTATCCTCAAGCTCATTCAATCGCCTAGTCTTTTATGAATCCCCGTGTGGAAAAATTCGCTGTGTCCACAGTTCGGACAGACGTATACGTTGAAGGTCAAATGCTCTTCTACGTCGAACAGCGCTCCGAAAATCCCCCGGTTATTGTCCCGCGAGTCAAACCGGTATTCCTTCAGAAACTGCATATCGCCGCTGCACCGCAAGCAATCTAAGCCTTCCACCAGTCCATCTCCCCTCGTGCTAATTTACCATTATTAACGAGTTAGCACGAAATAGGTTGCAGTTGGAACTAGGTATTTTTATTCAGATTCCATCCACATGTGACTGTGTGGATATTGTGGATAAGCTGTGACTTATGTTTATAACTTGAAGCGCTTTCTTTACCAATGCAGCGTGGAAAACGATTGTCCACAACGCACACCACTACTATTATTCATTCTCCGCTTCAACCCGGTCGCAGTGCAGGAGCATCGCATCGCGCATAAACGCCGCAAGTCCTTCCTTATACTTATCGATATTCGCCGTAAAACGTGGGTCGCCTACGTACATTTCCCCGAGCCCGCGATAAATCTCAGTCGAGCAATTGTAGAAGTTGTCCGTAATATGCTGCCGATGCTCGGCAATAATGCGCTGCACTTCCTCATCCGCCGGCCCGAACGGCATTCGTTCAATCAAACCGCGATACACCTCATCGTTGAACGCCTTGATCTGACGCCAATCTTCCTCCGTATATTCGGCTGTCCGACGTGCCGATTCCTTATAAGCGTCCGTGCTGCCCCACCGTTGTTCCGCTTCCTTGCCGTACTTCCGCTGGTGCTCCTCGATACCCTTCATATCAAATGGCTCAAACATGTCCTGCTTGCTCATCGAATATCCTCCTTCAATCGACTGAAGCGTCCGCTCCACCGACTGGATAATGTGCTCGAGGCGACGCTTCTTCTTCAGCAGCAGCTCCTTGTGGATACGCAGCATTCGCTGCCGGTCATACGCCGGATCGTCCAGAATGAGGCGAACCTCCTGCAGTGGAAGCTCCATCTCCTTGAAGAAAAGCACCTGCTGCAGCCGCTCCAAATCCTGCTCGCTGTACAGCCTGTAGCCGTTATCCCCAATCTCGGACGGCTTGAGCAGTCCGATCTCGTCGTAATGGTGCAGTGTGCGCACACTGACCCCCGCCAGCTGAGCCACTTCCTTCACTTTGTAATACATGTCGCATCACCTCTTACTTGTATCGTAAAGGATCACGTAACGTGAGAGTCAACATTTATATAAGCCCATGTTATACAGAATTTATCCCCAGTGCAAAATGTGAATAATGTGGATAAACCTATGGATAACCGCATCGCTATGCGTAATACTATTCCTTATTTATCCACATGTGCACGAAGTCCTAGACAGCACAACGAGGCTTACCTAATGGCAAGCCTCGTTACTTATAGTACGTGTTGTGAATTACCTCTCCTAGCCTATTCGGCTTAGAACTTCATGCAAATATAGCTGAGCGTTCCCATCTCGTAGCTGCGGTGGATCACTTCCGGCTTGTTCTGCGGGTCCCCATTACCGAAAGCAATGTACAGTGGGACAAAATGCTCCGGACGCGGCACAGCCTTCCGTGCGTTCGGCGCAAGCTCCTCATAGCGGAACAACGAATCGAGATCGCGTTCGTTCATTCGATCGACCAGCCAATCGTCGAAATCGATCGCCCATTGCTCCGGCTCGCCGCCGCCCCAGCGCATCTGCTGGAAGTTGTGCACAGTCGCGCCGCTGCCGATGACCAGAATATCTTCCGCGCCGAGTCCGCGCAATGCTTCGCCGACACGATATTGATATTCATTCGTCTGAAATGGTTGAACAGAAATTTGTACAAGTGGAATATCCGCATCTGGGTACAGACGTGACAGCACGACCCATGTTCCGTGGTCGAGTCCACGTCTGTTATCATATTGAACAGGAATGCCCTGCTCGCTAAGCCGCTTCCCGACTTGTTCGGCCAGCCCGACTGAGCCTGGTGCAGGATATCTCATATCGAACAGCGGCTGTGGAAACCCGCCGAAATCATGAATCGTGGTGTAGCGGCCCTCCACTGCGGAAATCGTCAGCACTTCCGTCTCCCAGTGGGCAGTGAATAAAACAATGGCCTTTGGCTTGCCGATCACCTTACCGTAGTTAGAAAGAAATACACCGCACTCGTTATCTTCAATCGCCATCATCGGCGATCCGTGTCCTATGAATAAAGCTGGCATCATAATAGAAGCCCCCTTCTTGTCGCTGTAGTTATATATAATAAGTAACCTAATTACTTTATGTAAGTAAGTTTATCGAATATCCTACCGTAAGTCAATCCTTTCTCACATGGTATTGCCCAACTACTAACTATATTTTTTTTAGTGCACTTGCGATATAATAATTGCATTGAGGTGATAAGATGAACGAGACGGCGATATGTCCTCGTTTCGAGAAAGCGGTCGGTATGCTGAGCAAACGCTGGGTTTCGCTCATCGTATTCCAGCTGTTGAACGGTCCGAGCAGATTTTGCGCCTTGGAAGATTCCCTCCCGAACATTAGCGGCAGGCTGCTGTCAGAGCGGCTGAAGGAGCTTGAGCAGGAAGGGATCGTACGAAGAGAAGTATACCCTGAGATGCCGGTTCGTATTGAATACTCATTGACGGACAAAGGACGCGCGCTAGCGCCTATTCTTGCTGAGATTGGCACATGGTCGTCGAACTGGCTGTAACCTTACAGCCAGTTTCACGCATGCCTACAACACAAAGCCCTGCGTAGAAGACGTAATCGTCTTCCGCGCAGGGCTATTTTCGTCAGGACCGTTCTTATACAGCAGCTGCGATTGCAGCAGCTTTCTCAAGACCTTCACCGATGATCGATGCTGCTTGGTCTGGAAGTTGGTTGTGGCCTTCGATGATAACCGATTCGATATCCGTAATACCAAAGAAGCGCAGTTGGTTCGCAACGAGGTTGTAAGACATTTCTGCTGCCGCCGCTGGACCTTCGGAATAAATGCCGCCGCGTGCGTTAAGCAGAACGACTTTTTTGCCGCCCAACAGACCAACAGGACCTTCTGGCGTATATTTGAACGATTTGCCCGCTTGGCTCAGGTAGTCGATGTACGTGTGCAATGGCGCTGGCACTGTCATGTTCCAGAGCGGGAATGCCAATACGACGAGATCCGCTGCGATGAACTGATCCAGGTAACGGCCAGCGATAGCTGCGGCTTGCGCCTCTTCAGCCGTCGCGTCGATGCCGCGTGCTGTCTTGAACAGCCCCGTAATCATCGTGTTGTTCAGGTATGGAAGCTCCTCTTGGTACAGATCCAGCTCTGTTACTTGCGTGTCTGGATGTGCTTTCTTGTAGCTATCTACATATGCGTTGTACAGCTGTACGCTTACTGCTTGATCAGCTGGACGGTCATTTGCTTTAACGAAAAGTACGTTTGTCATGATGGTTCCTCCTCCAAATTGGTGTTGCTCTATTTTTGTAAGTTGCTTTTGTTTATTGCTATGAGCTTATTGTACATAGATTTGCACCTCCCACGCGTCGGTGAATGGTCTTAAGGCAATCTACTGCTTTGGGCTAAGAAAATGAAACAAGCGTCTACGACTAAAGTCGTAGACGCTTGTTGTTGGGTATGACATTACATGCGGACGTGCAGCGGTCCGAACCGCTCTCCGTCCAGCACGAGAATGAGTTCGTCGCCGTCCTTTACAGGACCGACGCCAGCAGGCGTACCGGTGAAGATTACATCGCCTTCGGCAAGGCCGAAGTGCTCGCCGATGTACGACACAAGCTTCTCCAGCGGGAAAATCATGTCCCGCGGGCTGCCTTCCTGCGCCGTCTCGCCATTGTGCAGCAGACTGAATTGCAGCGTCTCGAACGCTTCGAGGCCAGGGAATGAGCGGAATGGCGACAGCACGGCTGCGTTCTTGAACCCTTTGGCGAGAAGCCACGGATGGCGCTTCTCCTTCAGCACATTTTGCACATCACGTGCGGTCCAGTCGATTCCGATCCCCAGTCCATCTACCAGCTGCTCAACCGGAACACCTGGCTCATACGTACGGCCAATGCGCACAACAAGCTCCGTCTCATAATGGATGGAGCCTGTACCAGAAGGAAGCTTGAGCTCCCCTTCGACCGGATGCAGAGCATGCGTCGGCTTGGAGAAAATCATCGGCTCCTCCGGCACCTCATTGCCCAGCTCCTTCGCATGCAGCGCATAGTTGCGGCCGACACAGTATACATTACGGATAGATGCGAATTCATTCGCCATCGTGAACCGACTCCTTCGGATATAGATTAACGGAGCGTGCGTGCTCCTGTGTTAACTGCATTTTGACCAGTCGATGTAACTTAAGATTTGAGCTGCAGCTTGATGTCAATCAGCTCCGAGCGGCTTGCGAGCCGAATCGGCGGTCCCCAAGTGCCAAAGCCGGAGGATACGATGACGTGCATGAGGCCTTTGCGCATGTAGCCCCAATCAAGCTCGAACAGTCGGCGAGTGATAAAATGGTTCGGGAACATTTGGCCGCGATGCGTGTGTCCGCATACGAGCAGGTCGACTCCCGCTTCCGCCGCTTGCGCGAATCCGTACGGCTGATGGTCCATCGCCAAGAGCGGGAGTGACGGATCAAGCTTCGCTACGAGCTCTTTCATCGAAAGTCTGCCTTCTCTTGCTTCCGCCGTCTTGTCCTTACGACCCACAACGTGGAACAGTCCGTCCACCGTTACCGTCTCGTCACGCAGCACCTTGATGCCGATCCCCTGCATGACCTGTACATATTGTTCAATATGGCCGCCATAATATTCATGATTGCCAAGCACCGCATAGATGCCATGCTTCGCCTTCAACTGCTTGAGCGTATCTGCCATCTGATTGCGAAGGAACGGTTCAATAACATCATCCAACACGTCGCCAGCGAGCAGGATAACGTCCGGATTCATGGCGTTCATCTGTTTCACAAGCTTGCGCAGATGGCGATTACCTACCGTATTGCCCAAATGGAGGTCCGAGGCTGCCGCTACGCGAAGCGTACGTTTATTGGTTGACGGAGCTTGCTTGTCCACCGACAGCTGATGCGCACGAACGATCGGCGACCACGCGTTGTACGAGCCGCGCAGCATCAAGATCAGCAGAATGCCTACTACGATAATAGACAGCACTTGAATCGTGTTATCGCTCGTCATCCCCGACTGAACCATAATCCAGCCTGCCAAATCCGCGAATGGAAGAAGCAGAACAGCGAACTCGAAGATTGCGAGAAACACAGCGCCAATGACTTTCCATAGCCGCCCTATTGCACCAAGCGCCTTGACGAGCCTGCCCCATAAATAACCGAGAGCGACAACAGCATACAGTACCCAATAAAGAACCGACGGTACATCCGCTCCCGCATGCTCCAGTGCGAGTTCTCCATGCCAGCCGACATAGAAGTTCAGGAGCAGGAACAGACCTAACATAATAATGAGACGAATGATCAATGCAATCTCTCCTATTATTCAACCAGAATACGAATCTATTAAAAATGTACCACAGTCTACGTGAGGTATCAAAAAGGGAGAGGGGCGCTGCCCCTATTGACCCCGTTATTATTGATTTCTTAAAAAATTTCTACCACCTAAATCGACTGGACTCTACCCACCTAAATCGAACGGACTCTACCCACCTAAATCCTCCCTGCTAGGGAGGACCCCATGGGACTCCCGTCCCCTGGACCCCGGAAGGAGAAACGTGGGATGAGCACAGGCGCGGATAAGCTGATGCGGAATAGGAGTCGCGTGCCCCTTTGGGGCAAAGCTTACTTTTGGCGTACGATAGATTTGTAGGTGCATTTTGCACCTATGGCGGGCGGCTTGGCGGGGCTCGTGGTTTGTAGGTGCAGTTTTGCACCTATGGCGGGCAGTTTGACGGGGCTCGTGATTTGTAGGTGCAGTTTTGCACCTATGGCGGGCGGTTTGACGGGGTTTGTGATTTGTAGGTGCAGTTTTGCACCTATGGCGGGCGGTTTGACGGGGTTCGTGGTTTGTAGGTGCAGTTTTGCACCTACGGCGGGCGGTTTGACGGGGTTTGTGATTTGTAGGTGCATTTTTGCACCTATGGCGGGCGGCTTGGCGGGGCTCGTGGTTTGTAGGTGCAGTTTTGCACCTATGGCGGGCAGTTTGACGGGGCTCGTGATTTGTAGGTGCAGTTTTGCACCTATGGCGGGCGGTTTGACGGGGTTTGTGATTTGTAGGTGCAGTTTTGCACCTATGGCGGGCGGTTTGACGGGGCTCGTGATTTGTAGGTGCAGTTTTGCACCTATGGCGGGCGGTTTGACGGGGTTCGTGGTTTGTAGGTGCAGTTTTGCACCTATGGCGGGAACGATAGGTTATATGCATAAAACCTCCATTCCTGCATGTATGCAGAAAAATGGAGGTTCTAAGACTGCGCTATTGCGCTGTTCGTTCGGAGTTCGATTGGACGGATGCTGTGCGCTCTGTGAAGGAGCGCAGGGCGACGGTGGCGCCAGCGGCGACGAGCAAAGTGCCTGTCATGACGAACAGCCACTCGATGCCGACGAACTTGCCTAATCCCCCGCCGATAAGCGGGCCAAGCAGGGAGCCTGTCTGGTTGGCGCTCGTCGTTAGTCCGAAGGAGCGGCCACGGAACGTCTGGTCGGTGCTCCTTACGACGAGCGTGTTTACAACCGGTACGATGCCTGCAAGGAATAGCCCGAACACGAACTGTACAACCGTGAACAGCCACAGTGAGTGGACAAAATACTGCAAGCTGATGACACAGCCCGATGCGATCAAGCACACGATCAACACCCGCAAATGTCCGCGCTGCTCGCCGAGCTTACCCCACTGCGGCGAAGCGAGGATTCCAGCGATACCGACCAGCGATAGAACGAAGCCCGCTGTCGCTGCGACGTCTTGTACGCCGCCTTGCAGGTCTGCGATATGAAGGGTAAGCAGCGGCTGTACCATGTTATACGACAGCTGGAACAACAGCAAAAGCAGCAGCAAATTGAGCAGCTGGCGGTTGTGCAGTACCGACCAGTAGTCGCTGCGTGCTGTCTTCTTGGGCGTTGACGCTGCAACCTCCTTCGGCGGTGCTTTGCCTTCGCTGACGAAGAAGACAACCGCAAGCGTGGCGAGCAGAATGAAGCTGCCTGCGACGACGAACGACAGTCGCTGACCGAAAGCATTCGACAGCAAGCCGCCGATGAGTGGACCCATAATGCCGCCGCTCATGGAAGCGGCCTGCATCGTTCCGAGGCTCCAGCCCAAACGCTCCTCTGGCGCGATCGATGCGACAATCGCCATTGAAGCCGGAACGAATCCGCCGACAAGGCCGTGCAGCAGTCGGATGCCAACAAGCTCCCACGGATTGTGGACGAGCGAAATCATGGCGTAAACGACCGCGAGACTGAGTCCGGCTCGAATGATCATTTTGCGCTTACCGTACTTATCCGCCATTGCGCCCCATAAAGGGGCCATAACCGCCCCGACTAGAAAAGCCGAAGATTGGACGACGCCCGCCCACCAGTACAACGAACTATCCGAGACACCGAGCTCTGGAAGGAACAGCGGAAGCAGCGGAATAACCATCGTATAGCTGGAGCTGCAGAGCAGAACGCCTGCCCACAGAATCCACATTTGACGCTGCCAGGATGCCATTTCCCTCACTTCCAATCATTAATTTGGATACCGAACCATTGCTTTACCGTTACTATACGCCTACCACTCCTATCGTTCAAAAGCCATCCGCTAAAGCATACCGTCGCATTCCGCCGAGGATACTCGTTTACACGTCCTTAATGAACCGATATCGCCCGAAACGGGGTAAGATGGCCCCATAAGCGCATTCATGTCCTTCCTGCAAAGAAAGTCAAAGAAAAACAAAAAAGACCACCCTCCTCATGCGAGAGAGTCTGGTCCGGACGCGGGCTAACGGCGATTGAAGAAGGTATAAAAAAGTGTGCTATTCGATCATCACGCGCGCTGACGGGTGGTTAAGGTAAGGTACTTAAATGTTCTCTATTCACTCATTATGCGGCCTGTCAGGCAGTTAAGATACTTCATTGTTCGTTATGCGCTCGTTGCGCGGAGTGGCAGGCAGTTAGGATACTTAATTGTGCTCTAAATGCTCATTATGAGGACCGGCGGACAGTTAAGATACTTAAAAGTAGTCTATTCACTCATTATGAACGAATTCAATCATAGGACTCCCACACGCACCTTTAGGCATTTGCCGCATACGATGTTAGCGCCAATCAATTGGGAAAGGGTGTTTCCCCTAATGCCATGCTCTTGCAACCAACCGAAAGTTCAACAAACAGTCTACTATGACCCGCGCTCGCTTCAAATGCCTATGCCGGGTCAGGGCGGCATGATGCCCATGCCGATGCCGGGTCAAGGCGGCATGATGCCTATGCCGATGCCGGGTCAAGGCGGCATGATGCCCATGCCGATGCCAGGTCAGGGCGGCATGATGCCTATGCCGATGCCGGGTCAAGGCGGCATGATGCCTATGCCGATGCCAGGTCAAGGCGGCATGATGCCTATGCCGATGCCGGGTCAAGGCGGCATGACTCCTATGCCGATGCCAGGTCAAGGCGGCGTGGCTCCTTTGCCATTCCCGGTTCCAGGCCAAGGAGGCCCTGTGCCTTTCTCCGTACCTGGTCAAGGTGCTGTACCTGCACAGCTGTCGCAGGCGAATCTCCCGAACGTGCTCGCTCAATATCCACGGCCAGTAGGCCAGCCGCCAGCCGATATGCTGTTCCTGTTCAACACGCTGCGCCGCAATCCGCAAATGCTGCAGACCTTCATCCGTCAGCGTCCGCAGACGCTTCAGCAAGGCGTTCAATTCGCTCAAACGGGAGCAATGGGTCCTCGCGACGCTGAAGATGACGTACGTCTGCTGCCAGGCTTTTGCTACAATCGCTGGTCGCTAATCTTTACCTCCAACAACGTCTTTCTGATGTTCCCGGTTGCGAACATCCTTGGCTTCGTCATTGGCTGGTGCCACCCGCTGTCACCTTGCCTCATCCCGAACTTTACAATCCTGTTCGCGTTCTGCTAATCCGAATAGACAATAGAACAATAAAGGGACTGTTCCTAATCGAACAATCCCTTTATTGCTTTGCCAGCAACACGGATGAGTACACCGGCCATTTCGCCAATAAACTCGGCCCAAAATTCCCACTCCAGCCAATTGCGTTTCCTGCGTTCCATTTTGATTTTCGGCTCGTTCTGTTCGGACGAAGTCAGATGCGACAACCCCTCTCATCTACATAGATCTACTATATACATAGGTAGAAAATAATGTAAACCAAATTAAAGGCACGAAAGCTGCGAACGCATGTGTAAACAAGCCTTCGCACCTTACCTGAACAGCGGATTTTAGAATGAGACTTTACTATTGCCGACATAGTTCACTTTCAAATTCGTCAATGTCGTATTCATCGTCTTCACTAGAACAGCAAAAAGCCTCCTGCTCGCTGCATGGCAGCCAATGCGGAGGCTTGGTACATAAGCCTTAAGACGCGCTAATTCGGTTCGGTTCGGTTCGGTTCGGTTAGGTGCGATCTAGCTTAACTGTGGAAGCACTGACTGGTGTACGACCGATCCTCGGGCGCATCACCTCGCGGAAAACAAAAGCAGCTGCGTTGTTGTAGTTGCCGTAATAATCGGACAGGTCGTCATTGCCGAACTGAATGATTCGCGCTTTGAAAACCGGGTACACAATCTCTAGTCCGAAAAACTTGCGTGTCGCAGCAAATCGGAACAACGCATTCGTGCGGAAAGCCGTTTGGCACAGCTTCACGATCCCGCTAGGCGTGAACGCGCGTCGGAGCGGCTTCACCAGCGTCCCCTGCATCGTCCTAACTTGAACCTTCAATTGGACCGTACCGATCGCCTTCTTCGGCAAAAGCAATGCTGCAAGTGCTCTCGCCTTACGTAAGCCGCGCACGCGCAATGTGATAAGAAAATCGCCGCTGGGCAATTGCTCAAGCGGTTCCACCATAACAAGTGGGTCCTTGCCGACTGAGTACTTTATGAGGTTGAAATAGGTAAACTGTGGCGGCACCAGCTGGACCTGCGCTTTTGATCTTAAAGCAGTAACAACCATCGTACTCCCCCTTGCGATTGGTCGCTTTCCATATCTATGGAAGGGTTAATGCCCTTCATTGTATGGTGCAATGCAATCGATTGAAAGGGACACCTACCCTGCTCTTACGTTTACCCCTCGCTGGCAGGCAGTATGATTTGTTTCACTCGTCCGACTTGGCCGTCAGTCAGACGAACTTTGATACCATGGGGATGCTGAGGAGAGTTGGTTAACAGGTCTTTGACAATGCCACGTGTGGTACGGCCTGTACGTTGGTCCTGCTTCAACACGATGTCTACCTGTATACCTGGCTTGATGTTTGCTCGAATGGTTCCATTAGTGCTCATCTATATGTTCATTCCTCTCGTGCGACACTTTGTCCCGCAAATATCTTTTCATTGTACAAGCAATAACTCGCGTATTGCTACCGTGCATTATTCACTAACTCGTTCGCAAATAACATGTATGCACAATTTCGAGAAGCACAGCATAATCGGCATAACACCACAGCCTTCCGCTAGCTGCACTGCAGCAACAGCGGAAGCTGCGGTCGTGAAAGGATGATGTACTGGAAGATGTGTGATATAAAAGAAGAGGCTTTCGCGAATCGTCTCATCAAGCATCAAATGATAATCGTCCAACCTGTCCACGAGTCTCGGACGATACGAATCGGGACGTTTGCTTCGGAATCCATCTTCGCGACAGGAGAGCGCGATCGGCGGAGATACAATTACACAGGCGAATTATTCCCAGAAGTACGGCCGATATTACCCTTATTGATCCACACCATGGGGTGGATGGCAATGACCTTATTACGATTAAGCCGAAGCTCAGTACGCATTCAGCAAACGTTCAGCTTTAGGCCTGATAATACTAATTATAATAATAACAAGTAAATTGATAGACAAGAACGCTATCGCATTTTCCATATACGATTGTATTCGCATACCAAGGAGGAACCAATATGAAACCAATTCCCGGCATCCGCATTCTGCTGGTCGATGATGAACCACATATTCTTCAATTTCTCGAGCTTGGCCTTGTGAACGAAGGCTTCGAAATTCGCACCGCGCCAGACGGCATGACTGCGATTACGCTCGCCCAGCAATTCAATCCTCATATTGTCATTCTCGACGTCATGATGCCGGGTATGGACGGATTTGAGGTGTGCCGCATGCTCAAGAAGAGCGGCAGCGAGGTCGCCGTCATTATGCTGACTGCAAAGGATGAGGTGGACGATCGCGTGAAAGGTCTGACGATTGGCGCGGACGACTATCTCGTGAAGCCTTTCAGCTTCGATGAGCTGCTCGCACGCATTCGTGCACGGCTTCGCAACCAATTCCCGATGATGTTCGGCGAGGTAGCGATTGGACCGTTCAAAATCGACGATCGACGCAAGGAGATCATCTACAACGGGCAAGTACTGGAGCTGTCTCCAACGGAATATGAGCTGCTGAAATATATGGTAACCAACCATGGCATCGTGCTAAGCAAAGCGACGATTCTGGACAAGGTATGGGGCTATGATTTTGGCGGCGAGGAAAATATCGTCGAGGTATACGTCCGCTCCCTGCGAGACAAGCTCGGTGACAAAGAGCATCAACTGATCCGAACGCTGCGCGGCGCTGGCTATCGGATTGATCTATCATGAGTGCGCTGGGCGGGCTTCATAAGCTGAAGCATCGCTTAACGACGAAGTCGCTCCGATCGCAGCTGCTGGCCCGATCATTGATCATCCTAGCCGCGCTGTTCATCCTGATTGGCGGCTTGCAATATGTCATTATGCGTGATTTTCTATACCGCAATCAGGCCGAGGCGATGATGTCCGAGCTTCGCAACATGCCACGAGATCTGTTCGGTGGCGGTTGGACGGGTGATTTACCGAGCAAAGCCCGCAAGGGTGACATGAACAATGCGGACAAATCAGCACAAGAGGGTGCTTCTGGTTCTGGTTCTGACTCTGGTTCTGGTTCTGATTCTGACTCTGAGGCTGAACCGCAAATGCCAAGCAATGCACCGAACTACGATGGGAACACTAGCCGTCCTAACAATCCTGTGTTCTATATGCTCGACAAGTCGATGGCGATCATCGATACGGACGGTACTTACACGGATGTTACAGCAAGTCGAGGTATCGCCTCTCCCCGCCTGTCCGATACGCAGTATGACGATGTACGCGAGCAGATGGTTCATGAACGAAAGGTACAGTATCGAGTTGCTACCTCAGAGGATGGTACGGAGCAGCTTCTCGTATTCACGAACACGAACCCGGGATCCGATGCCATTCTGCAATTGGGGCAAAAGACCGCTCCGCTCAAGGACGTGCTGATCCGTCAGGTGTCGATTTTCGCTGGCCTGTCGATTCTCGCACTTATCGGTGGCGTCTTGTTCTTCCTTCCCGTACTGCGGCGAACGCTGCGGCCGCTCAATCGGATGGTTGAGACAGTAGCCCGCACGGATGCCGGCAGCCTGAATGAACGATTCCCTGCTAATCAAGGTCAGCTTGAAATCGACCGGCTTGCCGAGTCGTTCAACGACATGCTGGAGCGGTTGGAGCATTCCTTCGAAGCGGAGCGAGAAGCGAAAGAACAAATGCGGCGCTTCATCGCCGATGCATCACATGAGCTGAGGACGCCGCTCACCTCCATTCACGGCTTCATCGAGGTGCTGCTGCGTGGTGCAGCAGATCGACGCGAGCAGTTGTACCCGGCGCTGAACAGTATGCACGGCGAATCGACGCGAATAAAAAAACTCGTGGAAGATCTACTCACGCTTGCCAAGCTAGACCGCGCGCCACAGCTTCAAATGACAGAGGTGCGGCTGGATCGGCTGATGGAAGAGATGGAGCCTCATCTGCATATGCTTGCAGGCGAACGTGAAGTCCGCTTCAGCTTAGAGTCCCCCATTCTTGTGAAATGCGATGCGGACAAAATCAAGCAGGTGGTGCTGAACCTGTTCCACAACGCTGTTCAGCATACCGATGCAGCCAATGGTGTCATCGAAGTTACGATTCAAGCGAAGAACGGAAACGCGATTGGCTCCGTTCGAGATAACGGCGCAGGCATTGCAGAAGAGCATGTCGTGCATGTGTTCGATCGCTTCTATCGCAGCGACACGTCACGTACACGCAAGCACGGAGGCGCCGGTCTCGGCCTTGCGATCTCGCAGTCGCTCATCGAAGCGCACGAGGGTACGATTTCCGTTAAGAGTAAGCTAGGCGCAGGATCGACTTTTACGTTTACACTACCGCTCCTAGACAAGAAAAGTTAAATAACAAGAAAGGGACTGACTTCGCGTCAGTCCCTTTCTTTGTGTACTGGCTGCAGCCACCGGAACCATCGACCATGCCCATCGGTCTGAGCAAGCGTCAATCGGTGCTCCTTCCCATCGACATAGTAGTCGAGATGAAGACTCCTGTCCGACATATTGTTGTAGAGATGGTATACATCCCGCTCCTTGCCCAGCCTCTGAATATGGGCTTCCAGCTCGGCTTTGTCCTGCTGGCTGAATTGATTCGCAGCATGGATGTGGAATATACAGAGAGCCGAATTCTGGCTAATGCTTGTGGCGAGTTCCGGCAGCAGCGCTACGCCATTGCCCTCAATGAACGTTGGTGGCTGCCGTTTGCTATATGCCGCTGCTTGCTCGAAACGTTTGATTCGATCCGTGTTTTCCGGCCAAATGAGCGCTCTCAGCCATTGATAATCGTCTGCTTCACTCAAGTTGTTTACATGCAAATCGATACCGATACGGGTTGTGACCGGTGGACTATGCTCCAGCAAGAAAGGAGCGTTATCTCCTCGAACTTCAGCCGTGATCACTAAATCTGACTGCTTATTTCCGTATATGTGATTGTCATCGTAGCAGTAGCCATATTGGTCCCACAATAGCTGTAATCCGGCACTTGTGCCGATCTCAATTAGCGCCAGCGGCTTACGTGCAATAGCGTAAATCACGCAAAAGCTTGGATACAAATAGGCACTGCGTCTGACTTCATTCGTCTGAACCAATCGACTGGTCAGAATGGCTATAATCTCCTGCTCGTACTGCTTACAGAAGGTTGCAAATTCATAAATCGCACGTGTAGGGTCCAGTGCATTCTCGGCGGCAATGCTCGGATAATAGTCCGCTAATGGATGGTCAATTCCGCTTAACAGCAAGTAGTGGACCGCGCCCAGCAGCATATTGGGTACGGGCTGCCCAGGTCTAACATGCGCCGCTAGTTGTAATAGCTCCGGATTGTCCGCAATGCCCACTGCAAGGTACCCGTATAATTCGCTTGAGCCACGGCATTCTCTAGCGGCGAATAGCCGAAACTGCTTCGCTAATAACTCCAAGTGCTCACCCCAAATCCGATCAGTTGCTTCAAGCATAGTACGAACTGACCATAAATAAAAACTTAACGTTTTTATTAGTGTGATTACTAATTTTTATGTTATAGCCGTCTCAGGGCTTGATTACCGCGATAAAATGGTCGACAATATTGATGCAGCACTTGAAGGTTTTACTTGAAGGTATGGAGCGATAACATAAATGAGTGATCATTACACCCCGATACAGATTGCGCAGCAGCTGATGATCAGCACAACAACACTGCGGAGATATGAGGAGCAAGGACTAATTCCGGATGTGCCGAGGTCGGCGAGCAATCATAGAAATTATACGGCTGTACATATGCAAGCTTTTGCCACGATAAACGCACTTCTGCGAGCTTACGAAATTCCGGTGGCGTACGAGGTTATGCGAAAGGTGAATAACGAAGAGCTGTCGGATGCGCTGTGGCTGGTGAACCAGCGGCAATATAAGATGCAGGAGGAGAAGCTGCGCGTTGAGGAGATGCTGCGCATGCTCCGTGACGCACACTGGGCAGCATTCGAAGGGATATCGGCAGACGATGCGATGACAATTGGAGAAGTGGCGCGAATTGCACAGGTCAATGCGTCGGCCATTCGGCATTGGGAGCAAGAGGGGCTTATTGCATCGAAACGCAACGAGGATAATGGTTACCGCATCTTCACACTGACCGAGCTGCGCAAAATCCTTCTCATCAGCAGCCTGCGGAAGACGGTGTATGACATCGACAATATGAAGCAGCTGCTTCAAGAGCTGGATACCCGGCATTATGAGCAGGTGGAGCAATCCGTTCAGCTCGCCTTGCAGAAGCTGAACGGTCAATTAAGCTATCAGTTCGCGGCCATCGCGGAACTGATGAAGTATGTGGACTTGCGCAGCAAGACCGCCGCGGCGGAATAGCCGCATGGCCTCATCGCATCGCAGCTGCGTTCGCTGCTACGATCGATTGAGCGTGCGCTCCCGCCTGCCGATCGTCTGATCGTAGCGAGCGATTTTATCATCCAATCGGTTCAGCACGGCATTCATCTCTTCCATTCTGGCCGCAAGTGTCTCTCGCTGCTCTTGCAGGATCTGCTGTCTCGCCTCCACCGTATCGTCACCTTGCTGGAACAGCTTCACATACTCGATCAAGGATTCGATCGGCAGACCGACGCCGCGCATGCATTTGATAAATTCAACCCAGCGACAATCTTCCTCGTTGTAATCCCGAATCCCGCTCTTATTGCGATTCACGCGTGGAATAAGTCCAACTCGTTCGTAGTAGCGCAGCGTATCTTGGGTCAAGTCGTAGCGCTCGCTTACTTCTGCAATTAACATTCCTACGTCACCTGCCAGCTATGGATTGAAATAAAGAACGCCCTATCGTGCATGTTAGGGCGTTCTTGCTGCTTATTCGGACAACGCACCGACGACTGGATGCGGAACGTATAGTTCCTCCAGCAATGCGATTTCTTCTGCAGTCAGCTTAACAGAAAGTGCCTCTACCGCATCGTCGAGATGCGACATTTTGGAAACGCCGATGATTGGAGATGTTACCGGCTGCTTCTGCAGCAGCCATGCCAGCGCGATCTGCGCACGAGGGATGTTACGCTGCTCGGCAATCGCTGCAAGCCGCTCCACGATCGGACGGTCGGCCTCCATCATCGCATCGTATTTCATATGCTGTGCCTGATCCGTCTCGAACCGATGGGTCGTCTCCGACCAATCGCGCGCCAAACGACCTGAAGCAAGTGGGCTGTAAGGAATGACGCCGATCTTCTCCGATCTGCACAGCGGCATCATCTCCCGCTCCTCTTCCCGGTAGATGAGGTTCATATGGTTCTGCATCGCGACGAACTTCGTCCAGCCGTTCTTCTCCGCCACATGCAGCGCCTTCTGGAACTGCCACGCATACATCGCGGAAGCGCCTATGTATCTCGCCTTGCCGGCCTTGACCACATCGTGCAGCGCCTCCATCGTTTCTTCGATCGGCGTGTTGTAGTCCCAGCGGTGAATTTGATACAGATCCACATAATCCGTTCCTAGACGCTTAAGGCTGTTATCGATCTCGCTCATAATCGCTTTGCGGGACAATCCCGCGCCGTTAGGGCCTTCCGCCGTCCGGAAGAACACCTTCGTAGCGATGACGACTTCATCCCGATTCGCATAATCTTTGAGCGCTCGTCCCGTGATCTCCTCACTCGTTCCGCCACCGTAGACGTTTGCCGTATCAAAAAAGTTAATGCCAAGCTCCAGCGCTCTGCGAATAATCGGCCGGCTGTCTTCTTCGTTCAGCACCCAAGGATGCGTCCAGCGCTCGGCAACGCCGAAGCTCATCATGCCTAAACAAATGCGGGATACATCCAGACCTGTGTTGCCAAGCTTTACATATTCCATTCGATTACTCCTCGCTCCCTGTAACTGGTACGGTTTTGTCCTAACAAGAGCATTCTACCCTCTGGAGTTCACTCCAAGTCAAGTTGCGAATCGGTAAAGTAGAGTCATTTACTATATCCTCGATTCAGCCGGAGCTTGTCACTGCGTCTGATCATGCGGCGTTACGTCGATGTGCAGCAGTCTCGTTCTCGTGACCATGCCGCCGCTCTCAAGCGTTTTCTTTGATTCATCGTTATAGTACCAGCAGCCTGCTAGCGGCAGCAACCCTTGTTCCTTGCACCATCGCCGCAGCTGCATAATGATAGTCTTCCCGATCCCCTGCCTGCGATAGGCAACATTAGTGAACATGCCGATGCTCGCATGTCGCTCGAGCATTCGAGATTTCTCGAGCAGCCCAATACCAAGCAGATCTTGATCGCGGTAATAAACAAGCATTTCACCTTTGTTGATCCAGTGACTGTAATCTTCGAGGAAGCCCCCACATACTTGCTCAATGACAGGCAGATCATTAGGAACCGCAGCCCGAACAATCTCACCGTCTCGAAGGACAAGCTCCGGTTGATCTACACCGCTGTCTTGGAAGAAATACGCTTGCTTGTTGATCTTGAAGCCTTGATCTATTGTTAGGCTAAGCAATAACTCATCGCAGGTCGGAACGAATAGGGATCGCACCGAATAGCGCTCAAGCACTTGAAGGAACAACGGCTGTGCATGCTTTAGATAAGCACGGCGGATGTAAAACTGCGTAAGCCGATCGTGGTTATGGACAGCGAAATAACCCACCTCAGTGTCATCCTTTTGAATCAAATAAAAGGTAGATGATAGGATGTGCTCTTCAAGAAAGGAATCAAACGGCGAGGACAATCCTTCTAAATACTCGTTCACGAGATGCTGAATGTCAGTAATTGAACGCTCATCGATAACCATGCTATTCCCCCTTTCCTAATGCACCCTAATAAATGGAACCTCTCTCCATTGTAGCGTTCTTGAATGAGCAGTACCAGGCATCCTATCAGCTCGTCTACAAATTCGGCGACAGTTCAATGGAACCCGTTTCGAGGCAGCGGCGCTACCAATCAACCTATGTAATTTATTTTTCGGGCCCGTTTCCTTTGCCGTTTCTCTTCCGTTCATATAGTGAAAGCAATTGACAAGAAGGAGTGCTCATTCATGCCAACACAAACCAAAGGATTGGCTGTTGTCCAATGGCCGGTCAGAGACCTGGAACGGTCCTTAGCTTGGTATCAAAACATGCTGGGTGTTTCGCTCACCTTTCCATACACACCGGGTGACGATGCCGCATGGCTAAATCTAGGCAATGTAGGTTTCGGACTTGTCCAGACTGCCGCTGTTCCACAACTGGATTATCAGGATATTCACGGTGCCTGGCGGCCGCTTGTTCAATTCCAAGTGGACAATATCCACGATGTTCATCAATCGCTTCGCGACCAAGGCATTGAAACAAGTAATATGAGTTACGTCCGCGGCGGCGGTCACAGCTTCACGATTATCGATCCGGATGGCAATAAGGTAAGCCTTTGGGGCGGCTGGCCGTCTGAGGAGGACGAGAACGAGGAGCATCGATAGAAGCGTTGATCCGGACAAGCCGCTTCATAACAAGGGCGACCAGAGACGGAATCCGTCCGGTCGCCTTTGTGTATTTTACAAAGAAAGCTGCTAGATCTGCACCTCGAACTCCGCGACATACACCGCTGTACCTGTAATCGCCACCTCGCTGCCGTTCATTACGGCAACCTCGACTCGGCCATTCCGGCCAATCTCCTGCCCCTGCTCAACGACCAAATTCAGCACAGGCTCGGACCGGATGTACTTCGCGTAGTCCGCACCCATTACACCCGAAGCCGTTCCCGTCACCGGGTCCTCCATTGTACCTGAGAACGGCGAGGAGAAATGTCGCGCATGCATACGCCCGCAGGATTGCCCTGATTCGGAATGGTGCTGAATGCATCATAATGATAGACGTTAATGGCTGTCATAAACGAAGTCTCCTCACAAGTTATCCTGGTTCTTCGGCTTCCACTTCTCTACCCACTGCTCCATCTCATCAATCACGCGGCGAAAATCATGTCCCTTCCTCGTCAGCGAATACTCGACCGTCACCGGAATCGTCGGAAACACCTCGCGCCGCACGACACCCGTCGCCTCCAGATGGCGCAGCGTATCGGTCAGCGACTGCGTCTTCACGACCTTCACGTTGCGCAGCAGCTGCTTGAACCGCTGCGGGCCGCCGCTCAGCTGAGCGATAACCATAAAGCTCCACTTGGCTCCCAAAATGCTGAGTGCTTCGCAAATGTTCGGTATCGCTGTATTTTCGCCCGGGTCTGGATAATCCCCATGTGCTGGATGCTGTTCCAATGTCATCAAGACACACTCCTTCACTTACCGATCGGTAAGTTGGTCAGAATAACTGGATTAGGTCAAAACCGTTTGCCTTCTTACTATATTTTAGTCAATTACTTATAATCATTTCCATAGTCAATTGGAAGGATGATGGAGATGAACAAAGTATATCTTATCGCGCTTGCCGCTTTCTTCGCCGCAACGGCCGAACTCGTCATTTCGGGCATTCTGAGCATGCTCGCAGCAAGTGTCGGAATCTCGATTGCACAAGCCGGAATGCTCGTTACAGCCTATTCAATCGGATTTGCAGTCGGAACGCCAATGGTTATTGCACTGACGTCTCGAATGAGCCGCAAACGTCTGATGCTGATCTCACTGCTCGCCTTTTCCATTAGCAGCTTGGCATTCGCACTCGGCAGCCATTACGTCATCCTCATGGCGATACGCGTTATTGTAGGCGCTAGTGCGGGCGTGTTCTGCGTCATTGCACTCGGTTCCGTTGCGAAGCTTGTAAAGGCGAATCAGCTTGGCAATGCGATGGGAACGATCGCGCTTGCCTTCAGCTTCTCGATGGTGCTGGGCGTACCGATCGGTGCAGTCATGTCGAAGCTGTGGGGATGGGAATCGATTTTCTACGCGCTGGCAATTGGAGGCTTGCTCGTTATCCTACCACTTCATCTGAGGCTCCCGGATCTTGCAGCGGATAAGCCTGAGCCATTCCTCCAGCAGTTCACAGTATTGAAGAACGTGTCAGTAGCCGGTCCTCTGCTGCTCTCTATGCTGCTTGGCGCAGGCAATTCGGTTATGCTGACGTACATCGCGCCATTCGTCGAGCACGCACTGAAGCTGTCATCGGATGCACCAAGCGCAGTTCTGCTGGCTGTAGGCGTGATCGGCATCGCTGGCTCCAAGTTGGGCGGAATCGGCATTGACCGCTACGGAAGCGTGCGAGTCATGCTCATTAGTCTTGCTGTGACATTCCTATCCTTAGCAGCCATGCCGTTATTCGCTGACATTGCCCCGGCGATCAGCTTAGCGCTTATCGGCGTATGGGGCTTCTCGATATTCAGCGCGGTTCCCGCCATTAATGCCTTCATCGTCCGTACTGCGCCAAGCTCGGTCAGCTTCATATTGAGCATGAACACGTCTGTCACCCACCTCGGTCTTGCGCTAGGCGCAAGCACTGGCGGCTGGCTTATTCGCTGGAAGGATCAAGCGTTGTACCATCCTTGGCTTGCGGCACTGTTCGTTCTGCTTGCCTTTACGATCGCGGCACTGTCTATTCAATACCAGAGAGCGAGCATTCGGCTGATGCAGCAGCGATCGACGAGCCAATAGTAAATAGGCAGCCCTCTAATTGCTCACTCTGCTCAGTGAACAAATCCGCCAATTCGAATTTTTCGGATAGGCGGTTTTCTTTCTTTTATTCCTACTAGAATCATATTTACTATTATCTCTTTTAAAAATAAAAATCTACCATTTCTGGTAGACTCATAGTTTGATATAATATTTCAAGGTACATATACGGCTGCAAGGGCGGTCGGCACAACCTCTCGGAAGGGAGGTGATGCCATGGAAGTATACCAAGCATTGATGCTAATGATTTCATTCGCTTCATTGGTTGTGGCTATGCTTTCATTCCATAAACGGAAATAGACCGCCCCCTGCAAGGTAACGGTCTATTTCCTATGACTATTCCGATTGCCGACCGCCTTTGAAGCGGAAGTGTACCAGGGCGTCGATGTTCCAGCATCGACGTCCTTTTTCTATTCTCATCATAATACGTATGCTGCAAACACGCAATATAATCACGTGATTCAAAAATCACGAAATACTAACTCGTCTACTGAATCCCTATTAACGCACCATCTGGTTCACAGCGCTGAACAATGCTTTGACCGACGACGTCATGATGTCCGCGTCGATGCCGCAGCCCCAGTAGACGGTGCCGCTGGCTGCCGTAATGCCGATATACGAAGCGGCTTGCGATTTCGAACCGATCTCGAGCGCATGCTCTTTGTACACCAGATCGGAGTAGTCGATGCCCAGATGGGTCTGCAGTGCGTTGTTGATTGCATCCAGTCGGCCGTTGCCCGAGCCTGCAATTTCCTTCGCAGCGCCATCCGTGCGAATCGTAACGATCGTCTGGAAGTCCTGCTCATCCTCTTCCGTGAAGCGGCATTTCACCAGCTCGATCGGCGCTTTCAGGTTCACATACTGGTTCTTGAAGATGTCGTAGATTTCTTCCGGCATCAGCTCTTTCTGCTGCTGGTCGGATACGTTCTTCACGCAGTAGCCGAAGTGCTCGCGCATCTTCGCAGGCAGGTCAAGACCGTATTTCAGCTGTAAAATATAGCCGATGCCGCCCTTGCCGGACTGGCTGTTGATGCGGATAATGTCGCCTTCATACTCACGGCCGATATCCTTCGGATCGATTGGCAGGTAAGGAACCGACCACTTGTCGCTCGACTTCTCCTCGCGGAAGGACATGCCCTTCGCGATCGCGTCTTGGTGCGAGCCCGAGAATGCCGTGAACACGAGCTCGCCGCCGTAAGGCTGACGCTCGCCGACTTTCATCTTCGTCAGACGCTCATACACCGCGATAATGCTCGGGATGTTGTCGAAGTTCAGCTTCGGATCAACACCATGCGAGTACATGTTCAGTGCCAGCGTAACGACGTCAACGTTACCCGTACGCTCGCCGTTGCCGAACAACGTGCCTTCAACGCGCTGCGCGCCGGCCAGTACACCGAGCTCGGCGTCCGCTACGCCCGTACCTCTGTCGTTGTGCGGATGCACCGACAGAATAACGCCATCGCGATAGCTCAGGTTCTCGCTCATATATTCAATTTGGCTTGCATAAACGTGCGGCATCGACATCTGTACCGTTGCCGGCAGATTGATAATGGCTGGGTTCGCCGAAGTTGGCTGCCATACGTCGAGTACACGATTGCAAATCTCAAGCGCAAATTCGATCTCCGTGCCCGTGAAGCTCTCTGGCGAATACTCGAACTGGAAGTTGCCTTCCGTCTCTTCCGCGCATTGCTTCAGCAGCTTCGCGCCTGTGAGAGCGATCTCGATGATCTCTTCCTTCGACTTGCGGAATACTTGCTCGCGTTGTGCGACGGACGTCGAATTGTACAGATGGACAACCGCTTTTTTCGCGCCAGCGAGCGATTGGAATGTTTTGCGAATAATGTGTTCGCGCGATTGGGTCAGTACTTGAATCGTCACGTCATCTGGAATCAGATTCTGTTCGATCAGCGTACGCAGGAACGTGAATTCCGTCTCCGATGCTGCCGGGAAGCCAACCTCAATCTCCTTGAAGCCGATATCGACGAGCATTTGGAAGTACTCCAGCTTCTCTTCCAGGTTCATCGGTACGACCAATGCTTGGTTGCCGTCGCGCAGGTCGACGCTGCACCAAGTCGGCGCTTCGGTGATATATTCTTTTTGCGTCCATTTCAAGCTAGTCACCGGCGGCATGAAATATCCTCTAGTGTATTTGTCAACATTCTTCATGGCGATCCACCCTCTCATTCGTATCTG
The DNA here is from genome assembly GCF_003182255.1 of Paenibacillus cellulosilyticus. GTDB lineage: Bacteria > Bacillota > Bacilli > Paenibacillales > Paenibacillaceae > Paenibacillus_T > Paenibacillus_T cellulosilyticus. Next base: position 53,913 of record NZ_QGTQ01000024.1, read on the forward strand.
CAAGTTGGCACGTTTATTGTTAACAACAAAAAAAGCCTTCCATCTCCATTAACAGAGACGAAAGACTGTGTCTTACGCGGTACCACTCCGAATTCACGCCCTCAGGCATGCACTCTACGGATAGGGGTCTGCAGCATCATTCGCATACACACGAGCTATCCTCCTGCTGATAACGGTCAGGTTCCGGCTCCGCTTACTTAACGTTCAGCGAGCAACTCCAAGGTGAGTTCGGATTTTCTTCACGGCTGTTTCGCACCAACCAACAGCTCTCTGAGCGCTTAGAACAATCGTACTAGCCCTTATCAACGTTCTTGAATATTTAGATCAAATTATATACCACCAAAGCCCCGAAATCAACCATCAAACCCGTCGATCCATCCGATAGTGCTCCGGCGTCACGCCGACCGACTTCACGAAAGCCCGGTAGAAGGCGCTGCCGCTGGAGAAGCCGAGCCGCATGGCAATATCTGTAATGGAGCGGTCCGAGATCGTCAGCAGCCGTTTCGCCTCGTCGATCCGCAGCCGCAGCACATATTGATACGGGGTCACGCCGAAGGACGATTTGAAGCTTCGGATAAAATGAAATCGGCTCTGCTTCGCAATCGAGGCCAGTTCCTCGATCGTGATGGCATCCGTGTAATGAGCATGCATGAATTCCAGTACCTGCGACATATAAGCATCCATGCCGAAGGCGGCAATATGTGCCTGCGCAGCAGCACGGCTGCTGGATGTGTGGCTGCCGGACAAGGCGCCGCACAGGTAGCTGAACACCTGCTCCTCCGTCTCATCCTGTGCCATCCGATTGTTCGGATCGCCCGTCATCAGCGCGCTAACCCACTGGTGGAATTGTCCGGCAAGCTTCGTCCGATCGAACTGCTGCCGGAGGTCGAGCTCCAGCGACTCGCTGCGCGCGAACGTCTCCAGACCCGCCTGCCGGACTTTGAAAATAACGACGCCTGACTGCTCGCCGATCTCGAACACATGCCGTTCATTCGGATGCTGGACGAGTCCGCTGCCGTCGGCCAGCCGATAGTTGCGATTCTCTTGTATAAAATCACATGTCCCGTATATCGGCACTGTGATCTGGAAGTCTTCTTCATGAAAATGCGGAACGTTCGAGAACGGTCCGTCGATGCGCCATAATTCCATTCGCGGCGTTGTGATTTGAACGATCATCTCTCTTCACCCGAATTCATTATAGCAATAATTGCGCATCCGCCAAGCAATTATCGTAAAGACGGGTTCTCCTGATTTCGTTACGATAGGAAAAAAACGAAAAAGGTGATCGCAATGTCTCAACCCGCCGTGGCCGTAACGACTAGACAAACGGCCAATCTCGTCTTACTTGGCGTCAGCATGGCGCATTTGCTTAATGATGCCATGCAGAACGCAGTCCCTGCCGTGTTTCCTATTTTTCAACAATCGCTCCACCTCAGCTACGCCCAGATCGGCTGGGTCGCCTTCACGCTGAACATTACCGCGTCGATCCTTCAGCCGCTCATCGGGTATTACACCGACCGTAAGCCAATGCCGGGACTGCTGCCAGTTGGCATGGTATTCACGCTGCTCGGCATGATTGGACTTGCGATCTCCCCAGGTCTTGGGATGCTGATCCTGTCTGCCGCCCTCATCGGTATTGGTTCCTCTGTGCTTCACCCCGAATCGTCACGCGTTGCGCATCTCGTCGCGGGCAGCGGCAAAGGGCTGGCACAGTCCGTGTTTCAAGTCGGCGGCAACACCGGTCAAGCGCTCGCGCCGCTCATGGTCGCCTTCATCATTACACCGCAAGGGCAGCATGGCTTCCTGTGGTTCACACTGCTAGCCGTCCTCGGCATTATGATTCAATGGTATATCGGCAGATGGTACGGTGATCATATGCAGCTGCGGGCAGTGACGGGCAAGAAAACCGTAACCGTATCGAGCAATGATCGCCGCTTCTCCCGCGGTTTCGTCGTATTCGTGCTTGGGATTCTAGTCTTGCTGCTGTTCTCCAAATTCGTCTATATAGCCAGCATGACGGGATATTATTCATTCTACTTCATGGAGAAATACGGCTTATCGCTGGAACGCGCGCAAGTATCGTTATTCGCCCTGCAATTCGCAGGCATGATCGGCACGCTGCTGGGCGGGCCGCTCGCGGACCGGTTCGGTCGAAAAAGAATCATTTGGTTCTCGATCGCCGGTACGGCACCGTTCTCGCTCTTGCTTCCTTACGCCAGCCCGATCGGCTCGATTCTGCTCTGCTTCGCGATTGGTGCGATTCTGATGTCCGGCTTCTCGGTCATCATCGTCTATGCGCAGGAGATGCTGCCCGGCCAGGTCGGCATGATCTCCGGTCTGTTCTTTGGCCTATCGTTCGGCATGGGCGGTCTCGGTTCGGTCCTTCTCGGCTCCATCATGGACCACACCGGCGTCGCACCGATGATCAAGGTATGTGCGTTTCTCCCGCTGCTCGGCGTACTCGCGTTCCTACTGCCGAAGGATTCCAAAATGATGGGACGAAGCCAAGAAGCGTAAGTTACAATTTGATGCCACATCGATCAGTAATCCATTAACCAGTGTACTGTGCAAGACGCTCCCTGCCAGACGGCGTAATGTTAAATCGTATGCCCTGCGTGCTGAAGCTCTGCGATGCAAGCTTCTCATCCAGCAGCTGGCGGAGCGTCTCGTTCACAGTCGATTCGGGCAGTCCCGCATCGGTCCGAATGCCATCCATTGACCGGAACATGTAAGCGGACTTGGTCAGCGCCTTCAATACCCGATATCGAGCATGATCGGCAGGACTTAATTGCGGCCCCTTGGTGGTTGAAGCTTGCGGGGACCCGATGATTGTAGGCGTACCTGTGCTCATCGCTTGCAGGGAGTCCGTCGTTGCCGAATCGCTGCCGTTCGTTCCATTTGCTCTGTTTGTTTCCCCCGCATCGCTCTCCGACGCTGAAGCCTTCAACGTTTCATCGGTTGAATCATCAGGCTCTACACTGTCCTCTTCCGTATGCGCATCCTTGATCGTCGCCACATCACCGCTAAGGGCATCAACCTTCGTGTTCAGCTTGTCGAGCGTAGAGTTCGTAATCATCTCGATGAATTTGCGGGATGAAATCGCGACGATAAGGCAATAGCTGCCTAGAATCAATAAGTTGTTGAAATCGAGCTTGTCATCTGCCAGCGTGTTATCGATAAGATTGCTTGAGATCAATTGAAGGAAGAGCGGCACGAGAAAAGAAGCTACGAGTCCAATAAACACCGTTCGGTAGAACACTCTGTCTCGGAATACAGGCGTATGATCATTTTGTGAAGAAGAGAGCAAATAGCTCGCTGCCCCTCCGACGATGCCGGCAAGTGCCATCGTTGCCACAAACACGATGTGATCCCACACCTTAATCACTCCTTCCGCCTATGTACATGCATGCTATAACTTATTGGATTGCCGTCCAATTGATTCTTCTTGTCGGCAAAATTACGCCGTTGCACGCCATGCCAAACAATCCGCCAGAGCCGTCTGCCGGATTGTTGCTGTTTCATGATCACGCCGGTTACATCGGCACAACCCGATACGTGCGGCTGCCGATCTCGCCGTGGCTGTCCACCTTCGTATGGATCTTGGACACGCCGACTAAGCGGGTCCGTCCCTTCTCATCCTTCTCCACCTTCATCTTCAAAATCAGACCTCGCTGCGTATGGACGTTCTTACGCAGGCGTGTCGATATAAAGTTGCCCAGTGAATAGGCGACAACACGCTTCTTCACTACGCCCCTGCCATCCTTCACCCTCGACACCTTCACCGGCTGCAGCACATGCGGATGTGCGCCAAGTATCGCATCCGCGCCATACTTCAATACGGCGCTCACGATGCTCTTCTGACGTGCATTCGGAGAACGATGGAATTCAAGACCGAAGTGAAGGCAGACGATAACGAAATCAGCCCGCCGTTTCATCGCCTTGATGTCGGCCGCGATGCGTCCAAGACGGATTTTGTTGACGAGATAAGCTCGCGGGAACGGAATCGAATTCGTACCGGTCGTGTACGATAGAATGCCGACCTTAATGCCCTTCACGTCCATCACCAAGTAGCGGCGGGCCTCCCGAGAGGAGCGCGCCGTCCCCGTATGCTTCAGCTTATGCCGGTCAAGCACATTCAGCGTTCGCTTGAGACCTGAAGTTCCGCCGTCCATACAATGGTTGTTCGCCGTCGTCAGCACGTCGAAGCTAAGCCGTTTCAACGTACCGGCCAGCTCATCCGGGCAGTTGAATGCCGGATAGCCGGTGCGCGGAGCCCGCGTCTCATATTTACCAGCTTTGCGCGGCTTGCCAGAGAACGTCGTCTCTAGATTGCCGATCAGCAGGTTCGCATTGTGCAGCTCCGACTTTACGCCCTCGAACATCGGGTCAAAATCATATTGCCCATTGCCGTCGAGACGCGCCGATGCAATAATCGGTGCTTTCATCAACAAATCGCCGACAGCAGCAATCGTGATCGTCGTCACTAAGGGGCCTCCTTCGGGTATGATGGTCTGTATACCCTATTCAGCAGGAGCCCCCCTTGCTTGCAAGATGGGCGTATGACCCGAGGTCACACGCCCATCTTCCTTGGCTGTTATAGTGCAGCCGACTTCTCGTTTGCTTGCTGCGTTTTGATCTGCCTTATCCGCTTGAGTGAACGAGCCGCTAGTCGCAATGCATAAGCGATGAGCGCCGCTCCTGCTGCGCTGAAGATGAAGGCGGCAAGCGTCCGCGCCGACGCCGACCCGTCCATGCCGAACAGACTATCTGCGACGCGCTCCATATATTTCAGCACATACGCATGCGCCAAGTAGGCGACGTAGGAGTAGGCGCCGAGCCAGGCCATTATTTTGCGAAGCCAGCCAGGAGCCCCTTGCTCCCATTGCATCGCCACGATATAAATAGTCAGCACCGACAGCGTCAAGAACACCGCCATGCGCGGATTCAGCAGTCCGAGATCATGGTAACGAATGACGACCTGCGGCGTGAGTTGAAAATGCGCCACGACAACGTACAGCAAATAGATCGCCATTCCAGCGAAAGCAGTCAGGATCGCATACCGCAGTCGGATGAGCCACGCCCGCCACTGCTCCACGTAGAACGCTGCCACAGCTCCCATTGCGAAATAGAAGAAATACATGAGTGCGTTGCGATCGAGATATTTGGCAAAATACGGACCGAGCACCGGCACATCCCATGCCACAGCCGTACGATAGATGGCCCCGCCCTGCTCCATCAGAATGAGGTATAGACCAAACAACAGTGCGAGAACGCCCATCGTCGCTGCGAAGGACCGCGGACGCACCCGCTTCACGAGCCGCTGCAGCGGCGGGAAGATGAGATAAAGCTGGAATACCATGACGACATACCATAGATGATAGGATGCCTTGCCGGTGAACAGCATAAGGCCAAGCTTCTGCCACCCCGATGAATCTAGCAGCTGCACATGCTGGAACTCAATCGCGTAAAGCAGCGCCCATGGCAAATACGGCAGCGCAATATCCTTCAGCCGCTTGCGTATGAAATTCAAGTATGGAACTTCGCCATCGTAGCTGTAGAACAGCGACATCCCGGTCATGAACACGAACAGCGGGACCGCGAACTTGCTCGCAATGAGCAGTACTCCTAGCAGAACACCGTCGCCAAGCCCTGTCGCGGGCAGTGGAAAATAGTGTGCAATCGCATGCTGCAGCACAACGGCAAGGAAGGCAGCGCCGCGCAGCGTATCGAGCTCAGAGATGCGTGGCTTGCGTGTTTTATTTTTCAATTTGATAGATTCCTTTCAATGAAAATAACCCACCCCACCAGTGATCCACCCCACCCAAACCCTCCCCTCCTAAGGGGAGGGCCCCAGGGGCGGTGCCCCTTGGACCCCCTGAGGACTGGTCTAGATACGTCGGATGGAATGGGATTGTGCGACTGTGACTAGGTACCTTAGCACATCCGCCTACTGTTCGATGCGCCTGGGTGAATGTGTGCTGGTGCTCGCTTTCGTCCCTGCGGGACACGCTCTACGGTGGCGCTCCTACGGATTGATCCCTGCGGGATCTAAGAACCGCTATTGGAAAAGACGAATATAAAAGACAAAAGTCAAAATAAAAAAGTCGAAAGATGAAAGATGAAAGATGAAAAATTCATTATACCTCAGTCGGTGAGAGATTTGGAGAGAACGAAAGGACATCCAAATGTTGTGCTATAATAATGGCCAGCCGTCCCGCGGGACGAAAGCGAGCCCTCGCACACAGCAACTCAGGCGCACCGAACCGTGTGCCGGACGTGGGGACTCATCTAGACACAACTCAATGTGCCCCGCTCAATCGAACGTACCTAGACCAGTCCTTGATGGAGCCGATGCGGTTGATTTATGGCGGAATCGATCTAATTGCACAAATAAACCGTTCCACGGCTCAGCCGCAGAACGGTTTATTAGTGTTCATCCGAGCTATTCGTACCGCTGAACCAGCAGCATCATCGCTGGCAGCTTGTTCAGCTTGGCGAGGTCGTACGCATTTTGGCCAAAATCATTGTACAGCGCCGGGTTCGCTCCTAGTTCGAGCAAATACGCAGCCGTCTCCTCATGACCATACATGACCGCCTGATGCAGCGGCGTATACGAGCGATCGGCATCGCCGACCGTTCGCGCGTCGCAATGCACGCCGCGTTCGATGATCAGCTTCACGATCGCCAGATGGCCGATTGACGCTGCCAACTGAAGCGCCTGCTCTCCATGCCGATCCAGCTTAAGTCCTGCCTCAATCAGCCACTGGACTTCCTTAGCGCATTCTCCGTATACCGCATGCCAGAGCGCCGAATGTCCCGCTTCATCTACCGCATTCACATCGGCACCCCGCTCGACGACATAAGCCAACTCATCAAGCTTACCACGTCCCGCAGCACAAATAATTGCTGGGTAAGTAGCATCGTTAAGCGCTGCGCCATGCGCGATAAGCCGCTTCACAATATCAAAATCATAGCTGCCGAACTTACCCCATGCCCAGCTCAAATAAGTCCCTTCCATCGAGGGCGGATTAAGATCGATGCCACTGTCCAGCAAGGGATACAGCGCTTCCAAATCCTTATGTTTGATGGCCATTAGCAGGTCCATCCGCAAGCCCACGGTGTACATGTTCGGCAGCTCTCCTCTATTGGTTACCATTCTCAATTTCAATTGACCCCATCCATCATATCCTTTTTATGCCGGTTTGACGATATGAAAAATTATACAATTGCGCATCGATTCTCAATTAAAAAGCAGCTCGCTGGATCCCCAGACTGCTGCTGATGTTCGATGGTCGTTTATATAGAGACCGTCTCTATTTTCTCGATATACAGCTTATCGCCTACCGCGGCTTCGCCTGTACGGATGACCGATGCATAGACGCCGAAGTTCAGGCTCATCACATCTCTCACCGCTAGCAGTACCTCTTTGTTCCGTTCACGCGTATCAGGATCAATCGTCACGAGAATGCATCGCTCGCACGGCTCGACAACCTCTAGCACAGTGCCGTCCTCAAGATGAAGACGCGAACCCACCCATTCATATTCGTCTTCGACAGCATCTTCAGACAGCGCAATCATCATGTTCGCTCGGAAACGGCGCGGATCTACCGGACCACCTAGTCGCTCTTCGATCTTCCGCAGCGAACGATCCGTAATGAGCAGCAGTCCGCCAGCATCGACAGACAGCAGCTCTTTGCTGTCTGGACGATGACGCTTTAATGAAATCGAGCGGTTCGGGAATCCGCCAAGCTCCTCTAACAAGTCATCTGTCCAATGAAGCATGCGTCCATCCGGCGCTGTAATTTGTACCTCTGGAAAAGCCGCCTCCGTTCCGCCGCCGTCTGGCAGTGAAGCGGTATAGCTGAGCATATGCGGATACTGACGTGCTGTAATGAAGCTGTCCCAGCCTTCCTTATCATTATCGATCAACGCGTGGCTCCGATCGCCGTACATGCCATAAGCTGCAATCGGTGCGCGCTGCAGCGTCTCGCCTGCCATCGACTTGACCGGATAACGCGTCAAATGCGTAATTTGTCCGATGTATGTATGCGTCACTTTGCTGCTCCTCTCCATTGGATCAAGTTGAAGCTTACGAACCTCGATGCTCTATGGAATCAGTATGTCTGTTCCCATGAGAGATCATAACCTATTCCAGCTGTACCTGTACAATAAGAAAAGCCGCGCTAATGCGCGGCGGATGAATCCCCATCGATACTGCTTATGCTTTCAACTGTACGACCTTCGTCATCGATCTTGGGGTTCAACGTAATCGCTCGGATGCTTGCCTCTGGACGCTTGCTCCGAACTTGTCTTTCCGCATCGCCAATGCTGCTTGCCAGCACCTCGTCATAATAGGTAATGCCGTACAAATCTTGATATTCCACGGTATAAGCGTTCGTTTGTTGAGAATTCATAGCGATCACCGTTGGCCTTCCATGATTACTCGCGAGTAATCATCAGCTTATTGCCGTCCGGGTCTTTCACTACAAACCAATGATTATGCTCGATCTCGGTAACAAGCTCAACTCCAAGGCTCTTCATATAGGCCAACGAGCCTTCCAGATCGGCTGTCATGAACATAAAGGCCGGCGTCTGAACGGGCGGCGCGCCACCAGGCTGATCGCCTCCCCACATTGGCATCGTATCCAAGATAACACCTGTACCTTCCATCGGCAGCGGACATAGGTGCCCAGCGATAATTTCGCAGTCATCCGAATTCAAGCCAAGCACACGGCAGTACCAAGAACGGGAACGCTCTATATCCGTAACCGGAACGAAAATGCTGCCCACCTTGTTTTTAATCGGGCTCGTTTCTGGCATAACTTGCTGATTCTCACACATTTGAATGCCTCCCATTATCATCTTCAGCGCTCTTGGCGCTGTAAAAGGTTTATAGCCCTCCGGTGAATCATGGTGTTGTGGTATGGAGTTCGTCATGCGTCTATGCCTCCGATTTCGCTTGAGTCGATTGTACAGGTACGTAACATACAGCAATGATGCTTCCATCGCTGGCATAACCGTTTCCGTAGCTGGCGTACCAATCTCGCTCCACGTCCAGCTCATAATTAACCGATGCTCCCAGCCAGCGGTAAATCCGTTCAAGCACGCCTGTCATGAAGCCGTATGCCTCGCATTTCAAGCATGCATACAGCCCGCCGGCCAGCTCCTTTATTTGTGGATCACCCTTCCGTAATGGGAGATTATCCCATACATCTGTCGGTGCGAAGCAGACTTCATAGGCTTCCTCTTCCGCAATCGCCTCACAGCTGCCCGTCATATAAACAAGAAGATTCCGATTCGAATCTGCGCCGCTGCGCCGCAGCCATTCGATTGAAGCCTCGTCAGCCTGTTTGACCCGATCACTGCCGACGGCTCGGAAGGACGCAACACGAATGGGATGCCGCCAGACCACCTCGATATGGTCGGTCTCTTGGCTGCGTCTGACGGGAAGATACAGCTTCATCCGGGCGATGTTCCCATTCAGCTGGACGTATTCTTCCAACATGCCATGCCCTCCAAGCGCAAATGTACTGCGCGGCAGCCATTCCGATAACAGTCGGTTCCATGCTGCAACAATCGTCTGCGCAGATCCATACGGTGTTCGGGTCATCGCGTACAAGCCGCCAGGGAGATTCATTGGAGCCAATTCGAGTCGCTCCCGCTCGGCTTCCTCAACCGCATGCCGAGTACCGCCATCGCTCACCGCGATTAACTGATATCCAAAGCCTTGTTCTTCTGAATCGACGTTCCAGCCGAATATTCGCAATCGGCCTGCTTCGAAGCCAGCCTTCACTAAGCGTATACGGAACGTTTCAAGTGCCGCCTCTTCGATTCCTTCTTCCTGCTCAGCCGAGTACAGGAAACCGATCCCCTGTTCCGCGCTCAATCGAATGACGCTGACATCGGGATACCGTTCCGATACATCTCGCTGCTCCAAGTACGCAACACGTTCATTCAGGCGAATACGTTCGAAGCTATAGATCATCTCCGACTGCCTATACATGCCGGGGGTCAAGCCGGTCGTGCGTTTGAATGCTTTGAGGAAGGTCTGATACGAATCGAACCCGCATTGAAAACCGACATCGATAACCGCCATATCGGTCTGTCGCAATAAGCATCCTGCTTCGTTCGTCCGCCGCTTGCGGATATATTCCTTAATGGGATGTCCCGTCATCGCGTAGAACATCCTATATAAATGCGGCACAGACAATGCAGACGCTTCCGCAATCTGTTCAAGCGTCAGCGGCTCATCAAGCCGCTCTTCAATAAAGTCGATGGCGCGCTGCACAAGCTCAGCTGTCCGCATGGCTCCTCCCTTCTGCCGCCAAGGCTGCAGTCCATGAAGTTCATGAGCAAATCATAACAAATTATTCCTGATTTGAAGTATCATTTTTTATCACATTGGCACAGGTAGCGATGATGTGCTTTAACACCAGAAAACCTACAGCATAGCCCCATCTCGGGCAGGAGACATTAAGCGTACCACAACAGAAATGAGGTGCTTTACTCAAGATGAAAAAGCAAATCGCGAGTGCAATTATTATTTTATCGCTGGCATCTGGCTGTACGACACATAATGGAACTACGACGATTAAATCACGAGATGGAGCAACACCGATCCGTACAGGGATGAATACGAGCTCTGTGACACCTGCACGCCATCTTTCGCAATCATCGTCGATCTCAACGCATGGCACTAGCTCCGGCTACCGCTCGATGTCGACATCGTCGCCGCAGCAGCGCTGGATCGTCATCGGTGGCGGCGGTAATTTAAACAATTGGAACCCGAACTTCCAGTTCCCAACGACAGGTACGGGTAACAACTACGGAACAGGCAACAATTACGGTACAGGTAACAACTACAATTATCCATCTACTCCATCGACTCCAACAACACCGTCCACGCCGACGAAGACGCCAGCTACGCCGTCAGCACCATCCAACACGACGGCTTCAACTCAGGCGCAGCAGGTGCTGTCACTGGTCAACACGCAGCGTAAAAACGCCGGTCTCGGCGCGCTAACAATGGACAGTGCACTCTCGAATGTGGCGCTCGTGAAGGCGAAGGATATGATCAACAACAACTACTTCTCCCATACTTCGCCGACTTATGGTTCGCCGTTTGATATGATGAAGCAGTTCGGTATCTCGTACCGTACGGCAGGCGAGAATATCGCGAAAGGGCAATCCAGTGCAGATCAAGTTATGAATGACTGGATGAATAGCCCTGGTCACCGTGCGAACATTCTGAACAGCAGCTACACGAAGATCGGCATCGGCTACTACAATGGCGCTTGGGTGCAAGAATTTACGGGCTGATTAGGATTAATGCAGCGAATGATTAGCCACAATAAAGGGACGAAGCAGCCGCTTCGTCCCTAATGTTTATACCGTGAATCTCGCCAATGATTGATGCAGGCTCTCCGATACTTGCTCCAACTGCTCTGCCAGATCAACGAGTCCGTTGCTGACGCCGGATTGCTCGACGCTGTGCGAGGCCACTTCTTCGGATGTCGCCGACGATTGCTGGGACACGGAGCTGACTGTGCTCATAAGCTCAGATAATGTAACCTGCGACTGATCCAACTGCTGAATCGACGCCGTGACGCCGCCAAGCCGATTCATGAAAGCAGTCATCTGCTGATGTACCTGTGTGAAAATCATGTCCGCCTCTTTCACTGACGCAATCTGTTCTTGGAAAATCGGCCGTGCCTCGTCCAGTGCATCAACGGTCGAAAGAATGTCTGCTTGAATCGAGTCGGTAATTTCATTCACCATCTCAATGGACCGCTTCGACTGCTCCGCTAACTTGCGGAATTCGCTAGCAACAACCATGAAGCCTTTGCCGCCGTTCGCGCCGGAACGTACCGCCTCAATCGTCGCGTTCAGAGACAGGATGTTCGTCTGCTTCGTCAATTGTTCAAGCGCAACGAGCATGGAACGGATCGAAGACGTGCTTTCCTGTAATTGATTTACTTTATTAATCATTAACGATATACTTTGTTCGGTTTGCTTCGTGTTCGCGCGCAGCGAGTTCATATAGACCGCTCCCTGTTCACTCACTTGGCGAACCTCTTGTGCGAGTTCATACATTGCTTCATTGGATGTAATGACCTCTTGCAGCTGCTGACCGATCTGCACGGTCAGGCCCGTGCCTTGCTCCGCCTGCACAGCAAGCATCGCCGCCCCGCTTGCAATCTCCTCCGTCGCCAGCGAAATTTCTTTCGCCGCGTCAGCTGTTTTGCGCGATGAATCCAGCAGCACTCTCGAGTTGCCGACCACCTGGTTCGCGGATTGATTCGTCTGGACGACGAGAGCCGCGATATTTTCCATCATCTCATTAAAGCTGCTTCCGAGCTCACCAATCTCGTCTGACCTTTTTTGGAACGATGCTCGAACTTGCAAATCGCCCTGCGCTCCCTGCTTCATGAGCTTGCTCATCTTCGCCAACGGCTGTCCAACCATTCGAACCATGCCAAGGCCAATGAAGACGGACAGGATCGCAGCCAGAATCGCAATGCCGCCTGTCAGGTTCAGAATCGTACGCGTATCCTTCACGAGAATGTCGGTCGGATACATATTGATCAGATTCCATCCCGTCGTCGTCGACTCGAAATAAACGACAAGCGATTGCTCGCCGCGTTGGTCCGCGCCCTCGAACGATCCCGTATGCGCCTTCGGCGGCAGTTGAACGACGGAAGCTTGTCCAAGCCACCCAGAGCTGTCACCCGAGCCATCGGCGTACATAATTGTATTTGAAACCGGGTTAATGATGATCACGCTATTGCCATCCTGCACATTGGAGGACAAGTCAGACAGCAGATTCGCCAGCATCTCGTATTTCAGCTCAAGGACGAGCACTCCAATCTCTTCACCCGACGGGCTTGTTACGAATCTAGCAATACCAAACGTCGGCCCCGCTCCGTCGCGCGCGATAACGCCCTTCTGCTCGGTTGCGATCCACTGCGGTTCACCGCGTGCGCTTGATGCTGCCTTGAACCACTCCGTCTCTCTCAAGCTGGCCACTGACTCCGCATTGCTATCTGTACTAATATTCGTGCCATTGGTTAATAACATGCTTAAAGACTTGATCGCTGAATCGGTATAAATCATTTCTTCGAATTTGGTTTGCAGCTTGTTCGTCGCATTCAGTTTTGCAAGCGCTTCCGATTTCGGATTCACGAGTGCCTCCAATGACTCCGTCATCGAGAAATCCGCAACGAACTGCTTCGTCTCAAGCGCATAGTTGCTAAGGACAATGTCCAGCTTGCTCCCCGCTTGCGAGATTGCCGAAACGGAGCTGTCGACCACTTTGTCCTTAATGGTGGATTTCGCCATCTGATAAGAGACGACGCCTACCGCCATAACAAACACTACAATGCCAATAAAGAAGATCAAAAACAGCTTCATACCGATGGACTGCATTGGATTAGACATCCCATTCCCGAATAACCGCTTTCTCGAACTCGCCTGCATTGTGTTCATCGCGATCTCATCATCCCCGGAATATTTATAGTCTATTAGGCGGATAAATTATATCATTCTTCCAAAATATTGTATACTACACAACACAATAATTTAGTCGAATCACAAAATATTACCTGTTTTTTATTAAAAATTACCTTCTTTTTATAGTTGCTAATTAATTGGGTTAAATGTTAAGCACAAAAAGGACCAACATTAGATCTGATCGCTGTTACTAACTAGGCTTTTCTAGAAAAAGCCCGGTACCCAAATGGACGCTCTCAACCTATAATACGAAATAGAGTCAGACCTACCCTAGCAAACCGAGAGGAATGTTGTAAATGCCAACGATCGATATGCCCCTAGAGCAGTTGAAAACGTACGAAGGAAGAAACCCTCGTCCAGCGGATTTCGATGCTTACTGGGACCGGGCATTGGACGAGCTTCGTGCCGTTGACCCGCAAGTCGAGCTCATTCCGAGTTCGTTCCAGACGCCGCAGGCGGATTGCTTCGATCTTTATTTCACGGGCGTCCGAGGCGCTCGTATTCATGCCAAATATGTTCGTCCGAGGAACGTAGAAGGCCGTCATCCGGCTGTCCTTCAATTCCACGGTTACACTGGCAACGCTGGCGATTGGAACGAGAAGCTGGCTTACGCATCTCTCGGATTCTCCGTGCTGGCATTAGATTGCCGCGGCCAAGGCGGCTACTCGGAGGATGTTGGCGGTGTCCGAGGCACTACGCACAACGGCCACATTATCCGCGGTCTGAATGACCATCCCGACAACCTGCTGTTCCGCCATATCTTCCTCGATACGGCACAGCTGGCGCAGATCGCGCTCGCACTGCCAGAGGTGGATCCCGATCGCGTCTATGCGATGGGCGGCTCGCAAGGGGGCGCCTTAACGATTGCCTGTGCGGCGCTTGAGCCTCGTGTGAAGAAGCTTGCACCTGTATTCCCGTTCCTCTGCGACTACAAACGCGTATGGGAAATGGATCTCGACAAGGACGCATACGGAGAGCTGCGCACATTCTTCCGCCATTTCGATCCGCTGCATGAGAAGGAAGATGAGATTTTCGAGAAGCTCGGCTATATCGACCTTCAGTATCTAGCAGAACGCATTCGCGGCGAAGTACTCATGTTCGTCGGCCTGATGGACACGATCTGCCCGCCATCCACGCAGTTCGCTGCGTATAACAAGATGACGGCGCCAAAGCAGTACGTCATCTATCCCGACTTCGGCCACGAGCATCTGCCAGGCTGCGGCGACCGGACGATGCAGTTCTTCTTGGAGAAATAGAAATAAAAGAAACTCGGAGAGAGCATGCCACCATGCTTCTCCGAGTTTTTTTGCCGCTGATACGCATTATTCGATCAAATCCGTTACCGCTCCCTTGGAGGCAGATGCAACCAACCGCGAATACTTGGCGAGCACGCCTGTCTTGAACTTGAGCGGCGGCTGTACCCACGCGCTTGCACGTTCCGTCAGCTCCTCGTCTGTTACGTCGAAGCTGATCTGCTGCGTCTCGCTGTCGATCACGACCGTGTCCCCGGTCTTCAGCAGCGCGATTGGTCCGCCTACCTGCGCTTCTGGCGAGACGTGGCCGACCACGAAGCCATGTGAACCGCCCGAGAAACGGCCATCGGTCATGAGCGCGACTTCGCCGCCTAGCCCTTTGCCCACGATAAGTGCCGTAACCGACAGCATCTCCGGCATGCCCGGTCCGCCCTTTGGTCCGCAGTAGCGGATAACGAGTACGTCCCCTGCTTGAATCTCATCTCGCAGAATGGCCTGCGTCGCATCGTCCTCGCTATCGTAAACTTTCGCTGGTCCGACGAAACGCGTCTTCTTCATGCCGGACATTTTGGCTACAGCCCCATCTGGAGCGAGGTTGCCCCTTAGCACGACAAGCGGACCGTTTGACTTAAGCGGTTGATCCATCGGTCGGATGATCGCTTGCTCCGCTTGCAGCGGCTCGGCATCCGCCAGGTTCTCCGCCAGCGTCTTGCCCGTTACCGTCAGACAATCCCCATGGAGCAGTCCTTCTGCGAGCAGCATCTTCATGACCCCTTGCACGCCGCCGATATCGTTCAAGTCCTGCATCACATATTTGCCGCTTGGCTTCAGATCGGCCAGATGCGGTACGCGAA
The DNA here is from genome assembly GCF_003182255.1 of Paenibacillus cellulosilyticus. GTDB lineage: Bacteria > Bacillota > Bacilli > Paenibacillales > Paenibacillaceae > Paenibacillus_T > Paenibacillus_T cellulosilyticus. The sequence goes on from NZ_QGTQ01000024.1 coordinate 69,529, forward strand.
CGCGAATCCGTTCAAAATCGTCCAGCGTCAGATCGACCCCAACCGAATGCGCGATCGCAAGCAGATGCAAGAACGCATTCGTCGAGCCGCCAAGCGCCATGACGACCGTAATGGCGTTCTCGAACGCTTCCTTCGTCATGATGTCCTTCGGATAAATATCCTTCTCCAGCAGCGCCAGCACCTGCTTGCCCGCTTCGGCACATTCAACCGCCTTGTTCGGCGAAATCGCCGGTGTCGAGGAAGAGCCAGGCAGGCTCATTCCCATCGCTTCCGCCGCTGCCGCCATCGTGTTAGCCGTGTACATACCGCCGCAGGAGCCTGGACCCGGGCAGACGCTGCACTCGATTTTATGCAGCTGCTCATCGTTCATTCGGCCATCGTGGTAGCTGCCAACCGCTTCGAATGCCGTAACGATATCCACGTCCTTGCCGTCCAGCTTCCCTGGCTGGATCGTTCCCCCGTACACATAAACAGCCGGAATGTTCATTCGGCCAATCGCCATTAGGCAGGCCGGCGTGTTCTTATCACATCCGCCAATTGCGACCAGCGCATCGAACCGCTCAGCACCCGTTACAATCTCGATCGAATCCGCAATCGCTTCCCGGCTTGGCAGCGAGAAGAACATTCCTTCATGCCCCATCGAGATGCCGTCCGATACGGTGATCGTGTTGAAAATAAGCGGTGCCCCGCCGTTCTCCCGTACCCCGCGTTTGGCTTGAACCGCTAGGTCATGAATGTGCATGTTGCATGGCGTGACCTCACTCCATGTACTCGCAACGCCGATCATCGGCTTCTTGAAATCATCATCGTTGAACCCGACAGCCCGCAGCATGGCGCGGTTCGGCACCCGATTGACACCTTCGCTGATCACTTTACTGCGCGTACGCAAATCTTTGTGCTCTCCCATTGTCCTCGCTCCTATCTCATTAGAGTAATCCGTGAAGCTCCTGCATCGGACGGATAAAATTCTGTTTCATCAGTGCATGCGCCCGCTCACTATCCTTCTGCTCGAAGGCTTCAATAATGGCAGCATGCTCTTCAACGGAAGCGCCGGTTGCCGTCATCGATTGCTGCAGGAACACATACTTGAACCGGCGGATATGAATTTGGAGCGAAGCGCTGAACGATGCAGCGTACGGATTGTCCGATAGCTCCATGATCAGGTTGTGAAACTGCTCATCCGTCTCCATTGCTTGGTACGCCTGCCCGCTCTTGATCGCAGCCGCGAACTCTTCATTGATCGCCTTCAGCTGCTCGATCTGCTCGGGCAAGATTACTTGCGCCGTTGCTTCCGCCGCTAACGCTTGGAGCGCCGCCATCGTCGGGTACATTTTGAAAATATCGTCCTTCTCAATGACCGTTACAATCGTTTCTTTGCCCGGACGGGTAGAGACGAGCCCCTGCACCTCCAGCAGCTGCAGCGCTTCCCGAATCGGTGTGCGGCTGACGCCTAACGAGTCGGCTAGCTCCGCATCGAACAGCTTCTCGCCGGGCTGCAGCGTACCATCAATGATCCAACGCTGAATTTGCGACAAAGCGCGTTCTTTCGCAGACATTCGTAGAGGCGAGACGTAATTGGTTGGGATTGGCATGGTTATCATCCTTCGTTCATTCGTTTGTTATATGCAATATATCGCATATTGCATATCAAATTCAAGTACAAAAAAACAGCGACGGTCAAGAAGCCGAAATTCCGGTCCTGACTGCCGCTGTTGCCACATCGAACGAGACTATTTTATAAACCAATCAGAACTTATCCGTCTTATACCAAAACAGAGGCAGCGGGAACCAGCCAGCAGGTGCGCCGACCTCCATATACCGGCTATGCTGCGTGAGCAGCAGCTTCTGCGCTTGCTGCTTACTGAGCGTTACTGCATCAGGCTTAGCCGTACGTTCCACTGTCACGCCATGCTCATCAACGCGCGCTGTAACGGGTTGACCATCCATGACGGCAGAGAATTCTCCTGCTACAAGTCCCGTAGACCGGTGCTTTAGCGTTAAATAGGCTTCTACTACGTTAGCAAAATCCAAAATGTTATACATATCGGATGTCTCGATGACACACTCTTCCGCAAGTTCACCCAGCTGTGCATTGAGTGCCTTATCGTAATCCGGCGAGTTGACGGTAACCCGCCATACCTCCTGATTAGCCATATAAGCTTTAATTGTCCGTACAATTTGATCCGGATGCTCCAGCGCCAATTCCGAAATCTCGTTCCCTTCTTTATTCACGAGCAAATAACCAATCAATCTGCCCGCTTCCAGCACTCCTAGCGGATTAAGATTAAACGTCTTCATAATTTGAGGCAGTATCTGCGCAGCCCGCTCCACATGGGCCAGCCGCGAAGTATTCAGCCGCTGCGCCAAAGCCACTGCTCCTTCAGCTTCAAACAGCGGACAAAAGGATATGCCTTCCGCATTCGTATCCTTAAGCGCATGACGAATGTTGTCCTGAGTGACCGTATGCTTGACCCTCGCGCCTCCAAGGGTGAAGCCAAAATACTCATAACGCTGACGCTGGCCCGCCAGTACGATCATATCGTACGCTTCTTCGCTCAGTCTCTCCAGCCAGCTGTTCATCAGCACCTTCATATGCCCTTCGCCGCGCGCACGAGGATGCACGGACACGGTGCCCAAGTACCCGGTTTGCAGCTTGTGATCGCATACGTTCAACCGCTCTGGCAGAACCGCCACTAGCGCGCGCATCCTGCCCTGCTCGTCGACAGCAACCATTTGCAGAGATGAGGAATCGATGCCCTTACCATATACTTTGGGAAGAAGCGTTTCGAAGTCCGCACCAAAAGCATAGTTCGCGAGATCAATATACTCGTTTCTTTCTTCAGGCCTTGCGCTTCTGTATTCAGCCATTGTCTTCGTGCTCCTCAATTGTTAAGTCGTCTTACTTAACAATTCGGATTCAGCGGCCAGTCTCCTGCTCCATCGAATAGGAATGATCAAGCCGCCATCTTCGACTTCCGACCTTCTCGTTTCCCTGCCCGAAGCGATAACCCGAAGCAGAGGACAAGGACGATACAAGCAAGCAGGTAAGGGAAATTGATATTCATATCGAACAGCGCTCCCGCCACGATCGGCCCAATGATATTGCCAAGGCTGGTGAATGCGGAGTTAAGGCCTGCCACATAGCCCTGCTGATCCTTCGCCAGCTTCGACATCTGAGTGCTGACTGCAGGACGAAGAATATCCGTCGCCAAAAATACGATGAACGTAACGGCGCAGATCAACCAATACTTATGAACGAACAACGTCAATAGGATGAACAAGCCGGACAAGAGCAGGCAGATCGAGATGACCCGGCGCTCGCCGAAACGGTTTAGAATCCAACTGAACGCCGTCAATTGCACGACCGCGCCAGCGATCGAGCCGAACGTTAGAATAAAGGCAATATCCTTAGGCCCAAATCCGAATTTCTGATTGACGAACATGCTGAATAACGTCTCGAAATTCGCAAGTCCAAACGACATGACAAATACGATAACCAAGCCTAGAAAATAAGGCGCGCGATATGAACGCATCAACTGCACGAACAAATTGCCGCGTTCTTGAGCAGGAGCAGCAGCAGCAGCAGTAGCAGTAGCTGATGCAGCCGATCGTTCCAGCTTGGACTCCCTCAGGAACAGCAGCGTCACGCAGGCTGCGATAAGCCCTGCCACTGCAGCCGCGAAGAATGGCACACGTACACCGAATTCGGCTGCATAGCCGCCAATGCCAGGGCCAATGATGAAACCCGTCGTAATGGATGCTGTAATATAGCCCATACCCGTTGCCCTGTCCTCCTCGGAGGTAACGTCCGCTGCGAACGCCATAACGGCGGGCATTATTAATGCAGCGGCAATGCCGCCGAGCATCCGCGAGACGAATAGCAGCATGGACGATCCCGCAATTCCGAACAACCACTCCGATACGGCGAAGATGATCATACCGATCAAGATCATCTTCTTCCTCCCATTGGAGTCAGCCAATCGTCCCGCCAGTGGCGAGAACAGAAACTGCGTCAGCGAGAAGGCTGCGACGAGCAGGCCGACCGCCGAACCCGTTATGCCAAGCTCCTCCATAAACATCGGTATAATGGGTATGACAAGTCCAACCCCGGTAAATACGAGGAACAGATTTAACATGAGAATAAGGATGGCGCCTTGCTTCTTCAATAAAATGGCCATACGAGAAACCTCCACCTTGCTCTTGTGATCAAGCTTCACGACCATTCAACGTTCCGATGCTGATCGCGGAGAACTGCCTCAGAATCCCGCTCACCTTTCTCGACTCACTCTCTTGGCACCGAACAATTAGAATGACAGACGCTTTTACACTTGAACTCGGTGTCGCTTCATTGTATCGATTGGCGAACAGCTTATTCAGCATATAACCGATGAGAGCACCGATCCCTAAGCCGATAAGCCCCCATAGGACAGGTCCCCATTTGAGATCAAAACCAAAGGATGCGCCTAGGACGGAGCAAATCGTACCGATAACAGCTGCCGCATCGAAGGCACCGTTGCCGCTTCCACGGTATATAGAATGCTGCAGGCTCGGTTTAGCCGCTGTCGATTCCATCGGAACAGCGGCGATTTGATGCTTCTGGATTCCGTCCCGCTCCAACGCTAATATTGCCATCTCCAAATCATCGGACGGTTCGAATGCTGCGATAATGTGCAATGGCAATTCCTCGCTTCCTATCATCTATAGCAGTTGGTAATCAGGAGGCTGTACCTTGGTTCGGAAGTATTGGCATTGCTCCCGCTCGTACATCTCATTCATTTCCACCGCCATGACATACGCTGAGTAAGCAGCAAAGCAATACATCGACGGAAAGAAGCTAAACCATTCTGGATCAATAATGGTTCGGGCCTGTTCCAGTGAGCCGCGAATGATGAGCACAACTGCCTCCACCAGATGAGCGTAGTATGAGATCGCGATGCAGCTAACAGCAATAAATGCTCCACTTGGCAGCCGTTGGAGATAGAGATGGCCTAGTCCGGGGAAGAGCATGGACCAAATCAGCGCGCGTCGCGGCGATCTTTTATCGAGCAGTGTTATAGTGAACCCATTCATAGCGAACAGCTTGATGGGCTCCGGCTCGCTCTGCGCTAATAGATAATGTTTGTTCAGTTCGATCGTTTTGGAATAGCTGTCCCATATCGAATAACAATAAATCGGGATGTACAGAAGAAGCCATCTCGGCTCTAATACATCATCAGCTGCTTCGAATCGACCGACAAAAGAGTACACCATCGCTTCGTTGAGATTAACCTTCGTATTGATGAAGAACTCCCATGCGATCAGTACAAATCCTTTGGTATAGTAGCCAAGCAGCAGATGTCCGAATCCAGGAAAGGCAGCGGACCACCATGCAACGACCCATGGATTACGAGCCCAAATCTGATGGAAATTGAATCCCGTTGTGACACTCGAATATCTTCGGGGGAACTTAGGTGCCGTCATGCGCTGCATTTCATCCGTCACATTCCTCGTCTATTATTTTTGACTGGCGGATACTTTCCCCGCTCCCCTCATTAGCCCGATAACCCATAGTACGACAGGAATGACTATCCCCATCGCGATTATATAAGGGGGAAAAACGATCGAATCCCAGTGCTGCATATAGATGACATTCGGATAAACGATCTGCGAGAAAATGATCATCATGATCGCGCACGGTAACGTAAGCGTTCGATAGTTGTTTAATCGCAGTATTTCCGATAAACTCGTGACCCATGAATAGAAGTAGAAGGTCGTCTTCATATAGGTCGTAATAAACCACAAGCCTGCTAATATCGCTTCAATTCGCTGAATGAAGTTCCCGATGCTTATTTTCTTAACCAAAGCATAGCTCGGAAATATGCTTCTCATCGTAATATCAGGACCCAGAATCCATATACACAGCAGCGTAACGAACACGACGCATAGCCCGCCTGCTAACGCAGCAAGGAAAAGTCCCATGCGAGCCAAATTCATCTGACGATCTTGCACCCTTGGCAGCAATGCGAATAAAAATACCATTGGCATATAAGCGGTGCCAGCAAACGTAATTCCAGCCCAGATAACCGACTTCGTACCTGCTTCATAGATAGGAAGCATATTGTCTATGTTAATTTGCGGCGTGAGGGTTGTGACGAGAACGAAGAATAGAATAAGGAACCAGGGCAGCATCAGCTCCGACGTTCTCGCGATTGACTCCAATCCCATTCGAGTCCCCATGACCACAATGATGGCAAACAATATGCAGGTGAACACAACAGGCGTACGCGGCAAAAAGTGAATTTGAAAAAAATTGGTTACATAGAACAACACGGTCGCTGTTCCGATGAACGAATACAAGGAATAAATCAGCGAGATGATGATCCCCGCCCACCTCCCAAGCACCGCTTCGCAAATACCAACAAACGTTTTGTCCGGATACATCCGCCACAGCATGACATATAAGCCAACGGTCAACATCCCGAGCAGGATGCCGACAAGCCCGCCGATCCACGCATCCTGCTTTGCGATACTGGCTAATCCTGAAGGAATGACGAGGACCGTCGTGCCGACCGAATATAAGAAAACAAGCACCATTAATTGACGACCATTTATTTTTCCGTTATCAAGCAAGGCCATCCCACTCTCCTGATCGTTACTCGAAGGTTCTCTTCATCGATTCCCCTATCGGCTCGAATATAACGGCCGCCCAATCTAACGGATTCGGAAGGGGGACATGTCGTACCGAGACTAGACTGAGCGCAGTAGCCACCAGCATAGCAACGACGAAGGTCCACAGATCCTTCTTGAATTTCATCAGGGAAGGGATTTCAATGATGAAACAAAATCCGACGATTATGATAATCCCTGCAATGAACCACATCATCCATTATCCCTCTTTACCCATCGTGAGTGAACGAATTGTCGATCGTACCGGTTCGCTTAATGTCGACTTTTACCGTAACCGTAACCGATGCCTCAACAAAATGCTCGTCCCAGTCATTCTCCATCTGCTTCCATGCTTTGAGATTGCTGCGATGAAGTGCATTGCCGAAGCCGAAGAAGTCACACTTGAACGTTTTCTGACCCGCTTCTATCGTTTGTTCTACGATGTCTTTCAACGACTGTTCAGCTTCATGCTCTAACGAATCGATGACACCCTCCTGCGTTATATCCATCTTGCACATCACTTCACCCACATTCTCCTCCACTCGCAGGTCGACGGTTAGATGCGGTTTGCCGTTACGAATTTCCGTCCTCATCTTGGACTTCGAGCGAATAATCTCCAGCGCGACATTACCGTCACCACTCGGGCAAGGAACATGCCCTACGGTGCTCTTCACACGATTGATAATGTAGTTATAGCCTTTGCTCTGCTCTTGGCTCATCCAACCGATCAATTTATCCATGCGAAATACGGCAAGTCCATTGTTGCGCAATCGCGCATCGGGCTGAAGCTTCTCCACATTGCTCTTTTGTTTTCCCTTTTCCTCATTGCCTGTAGCTTTAATGCCGCTGAGCACGGGGTTATTTCCTTTGCTCTCATAGTCCCTGATGAACATATCCAGCGTGACAGCAGATACAGGCGCCCATGCCTTCTCCGAAACCTGAATGGAATTAAATATTTTGCTGGCTGGAATTTTATCGAGCGGAGTGAGCAGCTCCAGCAAATCTTCTGCATTCGTATCTTTTGCTATAAGCACATAGAAGTCCATCCTTAGCTCATAATCCCTCGATATCAAATCCAATGCATCTGCAATCCCTTCTCGCGCCAGCTCTTCCCCGATTACGACAACCCGAAGATGAGAGGCATATATTTTTCGGGGACTGATGGTTGTCATCTTACGGATCGCTTCGAAAATCGTAGCGCCGCTCGCTCGATATGTCGTAACCGGCGTCGAATAGCCTGCCGAGCCTTTGGACGCTGCGACCTCTGCTGGCTGTACGACCTGGACCGTTACGCGATAGCGGTCACCAACCTTATCGATTCCGAGTCCAACCGAGATTGCGATCTCATTCAATTCTCTCCGATCCCAGCAGCCCGTCAGCGTTAGAGTCAGAGACAGAGCAAGCACAATGCATAGGAAGCGATTAGCCCAAGTCCTCATGATCGCTTCGACCTTCTAGGATTAGGCTGCCGGAACGGATTCAGCTTGCCGAACATGCTTGGCCTTGTATTCATTTTGCGCTGCGTAACCCGGAGAATGACATCCTTCTGATCGCTGAAATGGAAAGGACCTACCGGCGACATATAAGGGACACCGAAGGAACGTAAGCTGGTCAAATGCAGCAGTATAGCGACAATTCCGATGAAGATACCGAACATGCCGAAGGCTGCGGCAAGACCCATGAAGAAGAACCGACTGATCCGGACTGCAATCGACATATCGAATTCAGGAATCACGTAGCTTGATATGGCTGTAATCGATACGACAATAATCATGCTGGCCGAAATGATCCCTGCTTCAACAGCCGCCTGCCCGATAACGAGCGTTCCGACAATGGAAACAGCTTGTCCAACCGCCCTCGGCATACGTACCCCGGCTTCGCGCAATATCTCATAGGTCGCTTCCATGATGATCGCTTCGACGAATGCGGGGAACGGCACCCCTTCGCGCTGTGCGGCGAGGCTGATCAGCAGCTGTGTCGGAATCATCTCTTGATGATACGTTGTAATAGCGATGTACAAGGCAGGTACAAGCGTAGCGATGAACAACGCGAAATAGCGTAGCCCCCGAATGATTGTACTGATGTCAGCCCGATGATAGTAATCTTCGGCTGCTTGGAAGAACTGGATGAATAGACTCGGTACGAGCAGCACATGCGGCGTTCCGTCGATTAAGATGGCAACTCTGCCCTCAAGCAGGGAGGCAGCAATCGTATCGGGCCTCTCCGTGTTAATAATGGTCGGGAAAATCGTATACGTCTCGTCCTGTATGAATTCCTCGATATAACCGCTTTCCAGAATCGCATCGATTTCGATCGATTGAAGCCGTCTAACAACTTCATCAATGACTTCTTTCGGCGCAAGACCTTCCATGTACATCGTGGACACGTTCGTCTGTGTCACTGTTCCGATCGTATGATTTTTGAGCACAAGATTCGGGGATTTAACGATCCTGCGGATCAAAGCAATATTGACATGGATGTTTTCCGTGAAGGCTTCCTTCGGCCCCCGAATAACGGTCTGATTCGTCGGTTCCGTGACGGCCCGCTGCTCCCATCCCGCCATAGGAATTTGAAACCCTTCGATGCAGCCATCTACAACAACGACAACATAGCCTTTCATCAGCGATTGCACCGCCGAATCCAGGCTGTTGAATTTACTTATTTGTCCAACCGCCAGAATGGAGTCCATTAGCAGATCAAGCAGCTCGGAACCTTGATGCCCTTCCGTCGTGACTCGTTCCTGCATCAGCGGCTCTAATATAAATTGATAAATTTGTCTCTCGTCTGATAATCCATCGAAATATAAGAGCGCAATCTGGATCGAATGTCCTTCTGCTCCAACCCGTACTTTGCGGATGATGAGGTCATCACTGTAATGGGTTTGCTTTCTAATTTCCTCAATGTTACTTTCCAGATTAGTTTCCAGGCAGGCCTGCGTTTTCAAGGTCGTATTCATCGGCATCGCGCATCCCTCCTGTCGTCTTCGTTGTTAACGACCATTATTAACGGAGGTTATTTTTTCTAAACGCCGACCATATCATGCACCAAATTCAAGCAAGAATAAGATTGTACCTATCGGGTAATGATGACATCAGGAAATTTGAGGATGTTGAGGGATATCGTGTAGAAGCATTCATACCACTGTCGAGCAAGGGGAATTCAATCGTCATGCCTAATGCTGTGCCATACTTGATTTTGATTTTCCTATCTGTCGTGACGCTGATCTATGCCTTTTATTATGCTAGAACCTATATAACGCTCGTATGGTTCCTCGCCCTCGCCGGTCTAATCTATGTGTTCGAGTTTGTCATTCTAGTGCTGTTCAACTCTTACGTCTATTATCCGAAATTGATTGATAATGCGTACTTGGATAGTATGTTCGGCGCGTTTGTATCCAACTTCTGTGCCGTTCCTGTTGCAGGAATCACGATCATCACCTTTCGTCTTCGTTTTGTATGGTTCATCGTATCCGCACTATTTTTCATCGGCGTTGAATGGCTGTTCCTACGACTCGGCATCTATGAACACCATTGGTGGAGACTGTCGTATACCTTCGTATTAATTATCGTTTTCTTCTGGCTTTCGCGCTACTGGGCTAGCCAGACCGTGCTTGGCTCGAAGCTGTTCCGCTATTTATCTATGGTGCTGTTCTCTGTAAGTCTATGCGACTCACTAGGCTTTGCCATGTCCCTTGCTGGAACTTGCGCTTTTCATATTGGATTGTTCGCTAATCCGACGAGAGATGACATATTTGTGAGATTTTTATTCATTATGGCAACGAGCCTTATTCTTGCATCCACAATCTTCATTACAACTTCTCTCCGCTGGATTACTGCCGCCCTAGCTGTCGTGACTGCTATTCAGATTACGCTTTACGCAGCAGGGATTATGCGAATCTACATTTCACTTTGGCTGTTCTATCCGATCTTCATGATCTGCCACCTGATGATTACTTGGCTGCTTGTGAAGTCCAAGCATGCCTTTCACGAGCTGAACAGCGTGGAGCGTTAAAAGCTAAGGCTGCCCTGAGTATGCAGCAGGACAGCCTCAGCTTGTTGAATATCGGACAAACCGATCACTGCTGATGGTTACCGCGCACCATCGCTGTCATTCCCGTCCGCGTCAACTCGATTATTCCGTATGGACGCATGAGCTCGATCATCGCATCGATTTTGCCCCGTTCCCCGACTACTTGAATAATTAAGCTATGCGTCCCGATATCGATAACCGATGCACGGAACGTTTCTACGACACCAAGAATCTCGGGGCGCATGGATGCCTCGGCCATCACTTTGATAAAAGCCAGCTCTCTTGCCACCATTGGACTTGCACTGATGCAAGTCACTTCGATGACGTCGATCAGCTTGTTCAGCTGCCGCTCGACCTGCTCGATTACTCGTTCATCCCCCGAGGTTACGATCGTCATCCGCGACATTCCGATTTCTTCACTTGCCCCCACCGTGATGCTGTCGATATTAAAGCCCCGGCGACCGAACAGACCGGATACTCGCTGTAGGACACCAGGTTGATCATTCACTAACACCGCTATCGTATATGTCCTCATTGTTCATCATCCCCCAATATCATTTGATCCAAATTCCTACCGCCGACAACAAACGGATACACGTTCTCGTCTCTCGCTACTACGAACTCCACGAGTACGGGACCGCTCGTCTCCAGCGCTCCCTGCCATATCTGCTCAGCATCAGCCTTCGTGCTTGCCCGCAGCCCCTTAACCCCATAGGCTTCAGCCAGCCTAACAAAATCAGGACTTCCCGCCAAATCAATATGGCTGAGCCGATTGCCGTGAATGATCTCCTGCTGCTGTCTCACCATGCCGAGCACCTGATTGTTGATAACGACGATCTTAACCGGGATCTGATCGATGGCGCATATCGCCAGCTCCTGCGCGCACATCTGCATGCCGCCATCGCCGTTGATCGAGACGACGAGACGGTCAGGATTGCCAACCTGTGCTCCAATCGCTGATGGGAATCCAAAGCCCATCGTGCCAAGGCCGCCTGAACTAATAATGGAGCGAGGACGTTTGAATTTGTAAAATTGCGCGGCCCACATTTGGTGCTGGCCAACGTCAGTCGTAATGATCGCTTCCCCATTCGTCGTCTCGCTGATCATCTCAATAATGAATTGCGGCTTCAGCTCCGTCTCTGAATCCGCGTAACGCAGCGGTCTCGCCGCTTGATCCGCCTCGATCGCCGCCCGCCAGCTGCCGATCTGGTATGGCCGCGCCTTCGTGTTGGCATATCGGAGAACGTCCTTAATATCGCCAACACAGCCGATATCGGTCTTAATGTTCTTGCCAATCTCCGCAGGGTCCACATCAATGTGAGCGATCGTCTTCGCATTCGGTGCGAATCCCGCTGTGTTCATCGTAACGCGGTCATCGAATCGGGAACCGATCGAGATCAGCAGGTCTGCATTCTGAACTGCCATATTGGCGGCATAAGCACCATGCATGCCAAGCATCCCGAGCGACAGATCGTGACCGCTTGGGAACCCGCCAAGTCCGAGTAAAGTCGAAGCAACCGGAATCTGCGTCCGATTTACGAATTCCAGCAGCTCATTCGACGCATCGGAGTAGACAACCCCGCCTCCCGCAATAATAACGGGCTTCTCGGATTGGGCGATCGCTTCGAGCAGTTGATCGATCGCCGCATGATCAGGTTTCGGCGTCGCAGTGTAACCACGCAATTCGATGGTTTCGTTCCGGGCCGGATCATACAGCATCTTGTGATTCGAGATGTCCTTCGGGATATCGATGAGGACAGGTCCCTTCCTTCCCGTGTTCGCGATATGGAATGCCTCATGCACGATGCGGGGGATGTCCTTTACATCCCGTACCAGGTAGCTGTGCTTCGTGATTGGCATCGTAATGCTGACAATGTCGGCTTCCTGGAAGGCATCGCTGCCCATCACCGTCGTTGGTACATTGCCTGTGATGACAACGAGCGGAACCGAATCCATATAGGCGGTCGCGATTCCCGTTACCAGGTTAGTCGCACCAGGACCGGACGTCGCGATGCATACGCCAACCTTGCCTGTCGATCTTGCGTAGCCGTCCGCCGCGTGGATGGCCCCCTGTTCGTGCCGCGTCAGAATGTGCTTGAATTCAGCGTTGTCGACCATCGCATCGTAGATGTAGAGTACATTTCCTCCTGGATAACCAAATACGCATTCCGTTCCTTCCTTAAGCAAAGCGTGCAGCAGCACCTCAGATCCTGTTATCAACTTCTGTTCCATCGTAATTCCTCCTATAATCAAAATCCCCCTTCATCCGCACGACAGACAGCACTAGGCTGATCTATCATAGGGACGAAAGGGGAATTTTCGTGGTACCACCCTGATTCACCGATAACCTTGCGGTACCGGCCTCAAGAAGTGAGGCCGCGCCTCACCTGCAGCACGATAACGTGTGCCACTCCGTTTGAGCCTACTCATCGAATCCATCCGCGGCGTGAATTCGGCGTTCGGTCAACAAGCTCCAAGACGACATCTGACAAGGATTAAGGCAAAGGTCTCAGCATTCCCTCTGCTCTCTGTACATAAGAGCCCTGTCATTTAATCTTTTCATCGCTTATTAAATATGGATAAGGGGATAACAAAAACCCCTTCCGTCTCTGCAGCGCGACAGTACATGACTGTCATGCCACAGGGACGAAAGGGGACATTTCGTGATACCACCCTGATTCACCGATAGCCTCGCGGCTTCGGTCTCATGAGGTAAGGGCACGCCTTACCTGCAGCACGATAACGTGTGCTATTCCGTTTGAGCCTACTGATTGAATCCACGCGCGGCGCGGTGAACCATTCGTTCGGTCAACAAGCTCCGAGACGACATCTGACACAGGATTAAGGCCGAGGTTTCAGCATACCCTCTGCTCTCTGTACATAAGAGCCCTGTCATTTAATCTCTTCATTGCTTAGGAAATATATAATAATCAAAAACCCCTTCCATCTCTGTCGCATGACCGTACTGGACGTGTCATACCACAGGGACGAAAGGGGAACATTTCGCGATACCACCCTGATTCACCAACAGCCTCGCGGCTTTGGTCTCATGAGGTAAGGACGTACCTTACCTGCCGCACGCTAACGTGTGCCACTCCGTTTGAGCCTACTGATCGAACCCTTTCATGGATCGCGACGTTCAGTCAAATCGCTCCGAGACGACATCTGACATCGGATTAAGGCAAAGGTTTCAGCATTTCCTCTGCTCTCTGAACTTAAGAGCCCTGTCATTTTTTCTCATCAACGCAATTTATATTGGACCAATATTAGCACAAGTGAGGAGTGGGATTCAAGCGTTTGTTTTTATTCATTTGACTATTCCGTCGTTTCAGTAGTCGAAGCGCTGTCCGCCGCACTTGCGTCACCCTTCGCCTTCATTCCACCGCGATGGCCGCCATCGCCTTTGAACGAGAACTCGCCATTGACGATGTTTTGGGCCTGCTCAGCTGTTTTCTCCTTCTGCGTTGCCGCTTCTTCCGCCGTCAGCTTACCGTCCGTGACCGCTTGATCGATTTGAGCGTTAATCGCTGTTTCGAGCGCGCTGATCACGGTATCTTCGCTAATTCCCTGTTCTTCGGCAATAGCTGCAATCGTTTTGCCGGCTTGCAGCTCTGTTTGCAGCTCATCTTCGGTCAAATTCAGTGCTGTCGCAACCGTGTCCAGGTTGTGCTCGAATCCAAACCCAAGCCCTTTTCCTTGGCCGTGTTCACGACCTTGATCAAGCTGGTCCGAGTTGATCAGGTTGTCCAAATTTGCTGTGAATTGCTCTTCGTCAGCCGAACGGCGCTCCTGGAAAGCTGCCGCTAATGCTGCTTTCAGCTCGTCAGTCGATACACCTTGCGCCTCAGCGATCTCAGCAAGCGTGCTGCCTGCAGCAAGCTTCTCATTGAGCGCTTCCCTATCCAGGCCCAGCAGCGTCAGAACGGAATCCGAAATGAATTGCCCGCCCCGACCACCACGCTCATGCATGCCGTTTCCTTGCTTCGCGCTGCTGTCGGCTTGAACTTGCGAAGTTGGTGTCGTACTCGTTGTCGAGTCCGTGTTTGTTGCTGCGAATGCGCTAAGTGGAACCATAAGTGCCAGTGCTGCCGTCATACCGATTACTTTTACGTATTTTTTCATATTCATTTCCTCCTAGGAATTCTTATGTTTTATTTTTTATTTCGTCCTGCTTACAAGGTTTATTATGGATTCCGTTCCTTAAATGAGACTTAAATAAAGTGATTATCAAACTGAGTGTTTCCTGAATACGGTAACAGCTCCTATTGTTCAGCAGCATTGTTGTACAAATGAAAAGGGAAGCAGCCCTGTTAGTGGATGCTTCCCTCTTCTTGTTCAAATTATCGTGTTCGAATTCATCGATTCCGTTGCATTCTGTTCCAAAGCTTGTTTCAATTGAAGTATCTTATTTTGCTTCCGGAAGAGAGAGTGATTCGCATGAATATGAATTCAACGATTCGAATTGGCCTTATCGGAGGCGGATGGCGCGCTTCTTATTACCTTCGCATTGCAAGCATGCTTCCGCATCTGTTTCATATCACCGGAGTCGTCCTGCGCAGCCCGGATAAATACAGCGATTTTCTCGCCAAATGGAAGGTACCCGTCTATCGCTCAGCCGAGGAATTGGCAGAAGTCAGTGACTTTCTCGTACTGGCCGTATCCAAAACATCCGCTCCCGCTTCAATTACCGAACTTGCCGCTGCCGATATTCCGGTATTGGCGGAAACGCCGCCCGCGACCAATTTATCTGAATATGAACAGTTGTCGGCGATTGCAGCGAGCAATCCTCGCATTCAGGTCGCCGAGCAATATCCGCTGCTGCCGCATAACCAAGCTCGCACAGCCTACATTAACACCGGTAAGTTAGGAGACGTGATGCACGTTCAAGTATCCGCCGGCCACGGTTATCATGGCATCAGCCTCATACGCAAATGGTTGTCCATCGGTACAACGTTCGAATGCGATATCATCGGACGCCGCTTCTCCCTGCCGATTGCAGATACTCCTCATCGGGGACAGGCCTCGTCGAACGAAGTCGGAATCGAGCAGCAAGAGATCGCGATCTTCAGCTTTGCTGATGGCAAGAGTGCTGTTCTCGACTTCGCCCGCTCCCAGTACTTCTCCACCATAAGGAGCAATCGGATCTTAATTCGCGGATCACATGGCGAGATTCAGGACAATACGATTACGCGCAAAATAGGGCCAGACCATTTCGAGACTGTTACGATTCAGCGCTCCCAGCATGGACAGGAAGACAGCTTGTACAACCTGTCTCTTGCCCATCTGCAAGCAGGCGTCGATGTGCTGTATCGCAATCCATTCTCTTCGTATCCACTCTCGGATGAAGAAATCGGCATCGCCGAAGCGCTGCTTCGCATGCGCACCTTCCTTGAAGAAGGAACCTCCTTCTACTCCTTATCCGACGCGTTAACGGATGTCCGGCTAGGTTTGAGTATGGAAGAGGCGATCGCAAACAAAGGAGCCGTCACTGTTCATATCGATTTACTATAAAACATGTCTGCAATTTCCTCTCGCATTGTCAAGAACTCGCTGCTCGTTCGAGTTCTCGGCCTAGGCATAGAGACCGGAATTATAGCTTGGATAGCCCCAGGGCTTGGCGTCATAACAATAATCCGATCAGACAAATATATCGCTTCTTCTATATCATGCGTTACCATGACATATGTGATCTTCTCGCCCTTCAGTATTTCCAACAACTCATCCTGTAACTTGTGGCGATTCATCATATCAAGCGCGGAAAACGGCTCGTCTAATAGCAGCAAATCCGGCTTAAGGCAAAAGGATCTCGCGATTGCCGTGCGCTGCTTCATCCCCCCTGACAGTTGGCGAGGATACAACTGCTCGGCGCCTTTAAGTCCGAATTTCTCCAAGTACTCTTCGATGAGTACTTTTTTTTGATGCTTGGGGATATTCTTATTCCTTAACCCAAAGCCGATATTTTGTCTGACGGTTAGCCACGGAAATAATGAATAATCTTGATAGATATATCCTCTTTCCATCGCTATTCCCGTAATCGGCTGCCCTCTGAAATAAGCTTGACCAGCGTCAGGCTTTTCAATGCCTGCTATGATTTTGAGCAGTGTACTCTTTCCGCAGCCTGATTGACCTAGCACCGTTACGATTTCATTCTCGCTGATGGATAGCGATAGGTTCGAGATTGCGTTTCGCGACTTGTGCTTACCGACACAATAATTCTTTCCAATACGAACCAAATCAATGTACACCGCTTGTCCCTCCGGTTCAACTACAGCCATCGGATTGCTATTTTTTCTGTAAAACGCACACACCGCGTGAAAACAAACCCTAACAAGCCTATCGAAAACATACCAATCATGGATTGAGAATAGTCCAGAAGCTGATACGCTTGCCAAGTCGAATATCCGATCCCCGTCTGACCCGACATCATTTCGCCAGTAATGACCCCCATCCAAGAAGCGCCGGTACCCACTGAGAGTCCAGTAAATATATCCGGCCCGATTGCCGGAAGATAGACGCGCAGAATAAGCTTGTGGGGTTTGCAGCCCAGATTATACGCCGTTTGAACGAGTTGGACTGGGACTCGTTTCGTAGCCTGAACCACATTAATTAATATCGGAAAAAAAGCCCCGGTAAATGTAATGAAGACAATGCTCGCCTCAATTGTTTTAAATAGAAGCATGGCTACCGGTAAATAAGCAATTAACGGTATCGGACGAAATATCTCCAAGTTGGTAAAGACAATATCAGACGTTTTTGCCGATAATCCGATAATAAGTCCCAGCGGAACCGCCGTGACAAGCCCTATCATAATACCGGCTAATACTCGAATTGAGCTGACGGTGATGTTGTCGTAATACGATAGATCTCCCAGCAGCTTAAACCATACCCTGAACACCGTATCCGGTCCCGGCAGATTGCCGAATTGGAATGGCCACATGACATTCAAAGTAACGAGCGTATACCATAATCCGATCAGACTCATTACGGCTATCATTTTGTTCAACGTAGATTTCATATTGCCCCTAGTGAACGTATGTTTTCCCTGCCTCTGGACCGTTAGTGTTCCAAGGGTCGTCACAATCGCTTTGCTTCTACCCAATCCCCATTCAACTCCTTATCCGTCAAATAAGGCTGATTCAATGTTGTCATCGCTTCCCTAAGATAGCTATCATCAATGAAAGCATCTAGATCCAATGGCTTCTTCAACTTCCCGATTTGCTCTAAGAAAAGCATGCTTTTCTGCAGCGTATCGACATCCTTCTCATAAATCGCGGCATCGAACCGTATCGCCTCGACCATCTTCTGGCATACGCTGAGTGGGAATTTACTCTCTTTCTCGAAAATGTCGGCCGCTTCGTCCGGGTTGCTCATGACGAATTGATGCGCTTCGTGAAGTGCCATAAGAAAAGCAATGACGTAGGTCCGATGTTGTTCAGCCCAATCACGATTAGCAACGACTGCAGTCAAATAATCTGCTTGGTCCGTCTCATCCGTATGAAGCTTGACGCCAACCTTTCGATATTCCATCAGACTGGGATACGGTTCCCATGTCGTATGGGCATCGATTTTGTTCTGCTCAATGCTTTGCATGCCTACCGTGACAGATTGATCGACAATGGTCACTTTATCGAGCATATGATGCGCTTCCAATGCTTCTAATAACATACGGTGTGCGCTGCTTCCGATCGGTGTTGATACGGTTTTATTCGCCAAATCCTCCATTTTGCTGATCTTGCTATCTGTTGGAACAATGATGGCTTGGTTAGCTCCCGATTTGCCCTTACCGTCCAGTGCGATCAAGACTGACTTATAATTGGGCTGCGTAATTCCTTGAACGCCGTTGAGAAGCGATGGCATATCACCAAGAAACGAGAGTTGTATTTTACCGCCGATCATATTGTTGTTAAGAACAGATCCGGCAGCAGCATCGAACCAATCCACCTGAACATTAGCCGACATTCCCGGCTCAAGCTTCTCCAAGTTTTTTTCAAACAGCTTCTGATGCTTAATGATTAAAGCTCCCCAAGTTTGTGCAGTTGGAGACTGATAGCCGATTGTGAGCTTCTCACTCTTGGCCATCCCATTGTTGTCATGCACATTGCCGCTGCAAGCCGAGAGCATGACTAGCCATATCGGCAGCAGCACACCGATCATGAAGGAATGGATGCGACTACTCAACTGGAGCGGCCTCCATCTTGGTCAGTTGACTTAACTCACGAATGACAGCCAGTGCCGGCAGACTTCTTCCCTCGTAATCAAACAAGGTTAGATTTGACCAATTGTTCAAATGGCCAACGGACCATTGCTCTTTGAAGGGGATCCAGCATGGCTCCCAATAATGGAATCCAATGCATCTATTATTGGGCGTTCTCTGAATGAGCTCAATGAAGTTCCGAATATAGGCTGCTTGGCCCTCTTGTGTTGCCGGATAACCCGTATGCAGCTGTTCTTCTTTCTGTACAATAATGATATCGTTGAGCGGATTTTCGATATTCCAAGGATAGGCGACTTCGATAATAGCAATATCTTTCTCGTACCGTAGAGCCAGATCAGATAGATTAGCTTCTAAGTCTTGCAGCGTTCCATGCCACCACGGATAGAACGAAAGACCAATCGAATCATATTGGACATTATGTTTTTCGAATTGATCCAGCACGAATCGGCATACGTCGTTTTTCCCACCTTGATCGACGTGGACCATGACATTAATTTCCGAATCCACGGATTTCACCGCTTGAGCACCCGTGCGGACGAAATCGGTAAATTTGCTCCATTGCTCATCAGAATGACGGAGCTCTCCAGTAACACAGCCATCCTCCCACAAAATCCCCATCGTAATTTCATTGCCGATCTGTACCATATCCGGTTTCGTTCCTTGCGATACAAGTGCCGAAACGACGCTTCTCGTGTAGTCGAACAATGCGTGCTTCAATGCATCCGTATCGAGATCGATCCAATCCTTTGGTTTCTTCTGATGCTTCGGATCGGCCCACTCATCCGAGTAATGAAAGCAAAGAAGCAGATGCATCCCTTTTTCTTTAATACGTTTTGCCATCGCTAACGTATGATCTAAGTTGCAGAATTCGCCTTCTGGATTATTCCACAGACGAAGCCTAATAGAATTCACGCCATTGTTCTTTAATATTTCAAGACAATCATCTGCCGTGTCACCTTCATAAAACATCCCGCCAGCTTGTTCGATCTCTTCTAGAAAAGAAATATCTGCTCCATAATAAAAGGGTTTGTTCAAGGGCTCAGCCTCCAATTTGGCAAATTACGCAAGCATGTCCTTTCCTCAATGAATACACTCGTTATTGCATCACTTCGTTAAGACAGATCGCACCATATTCCCGAATATGAATCTGGTAAGTAGCGTTTCCAGTTGTGCGCTCGATGAAGCTTACATACTGGCTCACGGATTCATTAGGCAGAATAGCTGCAATAACACCCGCGAAGCCTCCACCATGTACGCGGCAGGCACCTGCTCCAAGCTGCTTGAGGAACATTTCGGTAATAGCCAATGTGACTGTAATGTCTTGATGACCAACATCTACATTGCGATAGCAGTTCTGGAGCCACTTCCAGGACGATTCCCCTGATTCCTTAACGAGTCTCAAGAACCGATCCATGTCCCCATTTACTAAGCTTTCAACTTGAGCATCGACCCTATTATTCTCTTCCAAGTAATGCAGCGCGCGAAGCACCGCCCTGTCACCGCATTGTTGTCTAATCGGCTGCAGTTGATCATATATATCGTTTGGCGTCAGGCCTCTGCATACCTCGGCTCCAAGCGCTTTCGCAACTGCTCGCATTTCATAAGGGACTGCACCGTAATCTTCTGTTAAATCCGCGTGATTGCCCCCCGTATTGACGATTACAAGCGAGTAGCCGTTCTTCTGAAAATCAAAGCTAATTGGCGAAATAATAGGCGTCAGAGGATTGGCAAAATCAATCGCAATCAGCCCGCCATGCGCGCACGCCATTTGATCGAGCAACCCGGAAGGTTTATTCCAATAATGATTCTCGGCGTACTGTCCAATCTTGGACATCGCAATGGAATCCAATGCCCCAGCGTTATAAAATGTGCTTAGAATGCTGCAGAACAACATTTCGAAGGACGCTGAAGAACTTAAGCCGGAAGCGGATAAGACATTAGTCGATACGTAGGCATTAAATCCGCCTATGCTATAGCCGAATTCAAGAAACCCTGCTGCAATCCCGCGAACGATGGACATTGTAGCCGATTCGCCCGGGATGGGCGCTAAATTCGTAAGGTCAACCTTAAATTCGCCTGGGTATCCTTCAGATATAAACGTAATAACAGGTTCTTCTACTCTAGCTGCCGCCGCGATCGTATCCAAATCGATGCTGCCAGCAAGAACTTTGCCATGATTATGATCGGTATGGTTTCCCCCAATCTCAGACCTTCCAGGAGAAGAGAACAATGCGAGTGGCCCGTCGGCGTAATTCTGCTTGTACGATGAAACGAGAGATTGATAGCGATTAAGCTGGTACGACAGCTGTTCCTCTCCATATAAAGTGTTAATTTGTGATTTAAATCTATCGGTTTGTATCCACTCTATCGTTTGGTCAATTGTATTCATCATAACGGTCCTCCTACTGGTCTACTGCAATTTGAAGCATGCCGCCCGGCAGTATCGAGGTCGTTATATATTCGCCCGCATGCTGGCATGACTCTTCCTCTACCACCGTTCCGTAACAATCCGTCATCTTTTTGTGTAATGAAACTGAATGGGCAGCAGCCATTCTCACTGTAATTTGTTCATTATAGGTGCCATTCAGCACAAGCGTATCTCGTTTAAGCTCTATGATTCCGCCACTATTGACTGCAAAGACGATATCAACGTCATCACCTGCGATTGTGATTACATTGGCATCCGCATCTTGAGGTATACGATTGTTATGAAAATAATTCAGACGCTCCAGATACCATCGGTTCAAGTGTCGAATAACTTCGAGCTGGTTCGGAGACAGCTTGGTGAAATTAACGCTGTATGCTGGAATTCCCGCCGCTATCATTTTGATGACTGCGACTGCAGTATCTTCCGGCGTTTCGGAGCCTGTTATGATTTGATAATCATTAAGTGCATATGGGGTATAGCCCTGGATGAATAACGTCCTAAGAAAATTGCTCTCGGGATCAAAAGGACCATCCCCTGCCCGCATCATCGTCCCGTAGCGAGAAAAGAACGGAGTACCGTAATTTTGTTTAAGCTCGACGATATAGGCTGGTTTACGTTCCCGCGTGCGCTCTTCAATCAGAGCGAGTGTCTTCTCTAAGCCTTCCAGCATCGTCGTCACATCGTGTTGATGATCGGGATTGCAGCACGGGACATTCGGTACCCAGTTGAACAAGTCGTATTTGGCTCCATCGAAATCCCACTTGTCGATAAATTTAATACAAATATCCGCCATAGCATTTCTGGCTTCTTCATTCATGAAGCATAACGAGTAGAACTGCGTTGGATTTAGGATCGGATTACCGGATTCATCTGCAATCAGAAGCCTCTTACGCTCTGGATAACATTCGGCAGCGGCAGCCACGGCATGCGGTGCGCACCAAATAATCGGCTTAGCTCCATAGTTTTTGATGGACTTGACCAATTCAACCATATCCGGGATTTTGTCCGGGTCAGGCTCCCAATCTCCAATATTAAGAGGAACGCTGTAGTCGTTATCCAGCCCCGGTCCAAACCACCCATCGTCGATGATATAGTTCGTTATCCCGAGCTCGACGCCTGCTCTAACATTGTCCAGAATTACATCACTCGTAATATCGTTGCTATGCCAATCCGCCCAAGTACACCAAATCGGATGCAGCGATTCATTGACTACAGGATCTTGAAGCGAGTACAAACTTCGCTGGAAATTAGTAAATTCTCGGATGGTCATCATCCATGGCTGTTTCTCGCTTTCGCTGGTGGACATTCGTCTGTAATAGATATACTCCGTAATTGATCCATCATCATGCTGCTGGGATATGCGGTCCGGGATGGGATACTTATCCGTCCCTCTCTTGAATTGATATACGATATATCCGGTATGAACATTCAAGGCGCGATTCGATTCAGGCTCGATCAGCTTATAGGCTGTTTCGTAATTCTCGCCGATTACACCTACGGCCAGAGCCGTGTAACGATCTTTGCCTGTGAATAGAAGGAGTGAAAGCTTGGTATCGTCTACTCCTGTCTGCAGCTCTCGGAAATTCCGCCAAAACGAAACCACTCTGGAGCTATTGAAAAACCATCGACCGCTATCAGGGACGATAACGGAATGATAATTGCGAATATCGGTGTAAAATGTAAATTCGATACTTCTCACACGATCACTGTCCAGCGGCTGCGCGCAAATGGAGAATGGAAGCTTGTCCCCTACCGTCAACTTGACTCCGTTTTCCTCGTACTGGTTAGCTTGACCAAATTGGATTGCATGAAATTCCACTGATTTACCAGAGTGCATCCGTACAGCGACCTTCAAATAATCTTTCACTTTTCAACCCTCCATTTATTGTGTTGCATATTTATTCTCCTACCGCTAAATACCTTTGCATTTCAATGAATTGTCGGTAGGAGCCTACATGATGCACGAGTTGCTGATGAGTTCCTTGCTCTATCAATTTTCCATGATCAAGAACAAAAATCTGATCAGCATCTCTGATTGTAGAAAGGCGATGAGCGACAACTACGGTCGTTCGATCAAGTTGCAGTGCTTTGAGCGCTTGTTGAATGTTTCTCTCGGTTTCTGTATCAATATTGGCAGTGGCCTCATCAAGAATTAGAATACGCGGATTCGCGATAATGGCTCTTGCAAACGAAATTAGCTGCTTCTGACCTGTCGACAGCATACCGCCCTGTTCCTGTAACGGCGTGTCGTATCCCTGTGGCAAACGCATGATGAAGTCATGCGCATGCACAGCCGTCGCCGCAAGCTTTACTTCTTCGTCTGTCGCATCGAGTTTGCCATAACGAATATTGTCACGTATCGTGCCTGAGAAAATGAATGGCTCTTGCGGTACGAGGCATATTTGCGAGCGTAAATTATCGTTAGCGATATTCCGGATATCCGTTCCATCGATGAGCACGCGACCTTGATCAGGATCATAAAATCGACATAGGAGATTGATCAATGTGCTCTTTCCTGCACCGGTGCTTCCAACAAAAGCTGCCATTTGTCCAGCCTTGATTGTCAAATCAATCTCCTGCAATGCCATTTTGTTATTATCGTATTGAAAGCTTACCTGTTCGAAAGCAATTTCACCCTTAATTGAAATGTTCTCTTTTGCTTCAACCTCGGGATCAGCGGACTCTTGTCGGATAATTCCGAATATTTTGTCCGAAGAAGCCATTCCGATTAATAATTGAGAGTACAACTGGCCAATCCGTTGAACAGGCTCCCAAAAATTAAAAATATAGTTGGTATAGCCTACGAATAATCCGACGGTCATTACTCCCGTTTGTATCAAGTAAGAACCGTAAACAAACAAAATAATAAGTCCTAGAACGATCGTTAGTTGAATAACCGGAATAAGCAATTGATTTAGTGCAGACGCCTTATCCCATGCCCGTATGTTATCCTTGTTAATGCTTTCGAAATATCGAATGTTCTCTTCTTCCTGCTCATAGGCCTGCGTTACCTTCATACCTTGGATCGAATCGTTCAGATGAGCATTAATGCATGCCTGCTTCGCTCTCAATTCCTGAAACGAGACACGTATTCTTTTTCTTAGAAACCGTGAAACAGCAAATACCAACGGTACGGTTAACATGATCAATGCACCCAGTTTGTAGTTCCAGATCAGCAATATCGTAATCACACCGACCAACTGAAGAATGTCCATGAGCAGCGTGATGGTACCGTTCATGATAATATCTTCCAATACGGCTATGTCGCCGGTAATATGCTGATGGATCGAACCAGTAGGCTTTGAGTTGAAATACCGAATGGGCAATGATTGAATACGACTGAACAACGTGGATCTCAAATCGCTTATCATCTGTTGTCCGATCCGACTCATTCGTCTAATACGATATCGACCGACTGCCATTTGAAGCACACATAGGACAATCATGAGTGATGCATACATCAGAAGAAGCCGTATGCTCGCTTCACCATCACGTGGCTGGATTGCCTTATCAATCGCAATCGCGATTATGGCAGGTGCCAATACTTGTGTTACCGAGCCCAGCAATGCTAATGCTGTCACCCCTATAAGCTGCTTTCGATACGGCATCATAAAACGAAGAAAATGAAAAATACTTGCCCAATTGAAATTGTGATTGAATGGCCCATCATTGGGATAAACGAAACGCTGCTTCACCCCCGATCCCCTCCTACAACCGATACTGCCTCTTCCCGCGGGTATTCTTCATACTGGGACATATATAAGTTTCGATAAGCGCCTTCTGCAACAATCAGCTCGTTGTGGCTGCCGCGCTGAACAATACTTCCCTTATCTAGCACAATGATCACATCCGCGTCCTTTATGGAGGAGATTTTATTCGACATCATGATACAAGTGAATTGTTTTCTTTCGCTCTTCAAAGCCTTTTGCAGCTTCACTTCTGTTTCCATATCTAAGGCGCTCGTAGCATTATCAAGGATCAAGATTTTCGGTTTTCGAATTAATGCTCGTGCAATTGAAATACGTTGTTTCTGTCCTCCGGATAAACCTGTTCCTCGTTCCCCGATTACCGTGTCGTATCCCATTGGCAGAGTGGATATGAATTCATGAGCTTGAGCCTTCGTCGCAGCTTCTACAATCTCTTCTTCCGTAGGGTTGTCTACACCATAAGCGATATTATCTCGAATCGTAGCGGCAAATAGGTAAGTTTCTTGAAATACCGGCGCAATTCTGCCCCTCCGCTCACTAGATATCCAATCCTCGAACGGGGTCCCGTCAATCATAATCTGACCTTCCCTTACGCCATACGCACCAATCAACAACTTTAGGATCGTCGATTTACCCGATCCCGTTGGACCGATTATGCCGACTACGGAACCTGGGGAGATGTTTATTGTAAGATTTGACAGCGAAGCACTCGTCGATTGCTCATTGTAATAAAAAGTAACGTCTTTGAAACTTATTTCACCTGCAATAGGGAGATTTGTTGTTTCCGATGGATACGATTTATGCGATTTACGACCGTGCTCTTGCTCCAGCAGCTCCAATATCCGCTCACCAGACGCTTTCGCTTGACTAAACTTATTGATATGAAACGCGATCCACCACATAGGTGAAATGATAAGCCAGGTTAGGCCGAATAGTGCCGCAAGCTCCCCTACCGTCAAAGAACCATGAATGACTTGCACCCCTCCACCAATGAGCAGAAGTATGGGACACAGGTTCGCCATCCATTCGATTAACGGATAATGATTAGAGACAATTCGCGAAGCCTCGTATTGCTTCTCTTGATACCGATTGTTATGCTGTGAGAATTGTTCGATTTCATAACGTTCTCGGTTGAACGATTTCACCGTCTGCATCGCAACGATATTCTGCTGAGCGATAGAGGATATTCGACTCATTGCTGCACGCGTTTCCCGATAAGCAGGCTGAGCTTGTCGATCCAATCTGAACGTTAAAGCGATTAAGATTGGTGTTGTCATAAGTGTTAATAAGGCTAACTTCCAACTCATTGACAGCATCATAACCGCTCCGAAACCAATCATTAGCCCCATATTGACGAATTGAGCAAAGTCAAAACCGATAAAATTACGCACAGCGTCTAAGTCCACGGTCATACGGGCAATTAGGTCACCGGTTTTTGCCGTATCGTAATAGGAGTACGATTGATATTGCAGCTTGCTATAACACGCATTACGCAAGCGCATCACCATTCGATTGCCTACTCTAGCGCCAAGAAATCCATAGATGTATTGCATCGCGCTCTTTACCATGATCACTGCCGCAGTAGCTGTTGTTAGCAGCCACAGCAGGTCGTACTTTGACTGAACGATCACTTCATCGATAAATATCTGTAACAACTTCGTGTATGTAAGACTCAGAACAGTGGTGCCTATTAGAGCTATTATCGAGATCAACATGAGCATTCGCTCGTTCCAATAGAACGGTTTCAATTTCCTGAAAATACTCAAAATAATTAACCTCCATCAATATTTAATTAAAAATACGATTTACTCCTCCTCGTTCTTACGGCTTGTTATGGACAGCTTATCTCAACCCCACTCATTACCAACTATTTAATAACTGCAGCATTCCTTAAACTAACGTATAATAATAACTAAGTTTTTTATTTATTTATAAAGTTTACCTCTATTTTGCGATATTAGTGAACAAAAACAACTACAAACACTTACCTTGCCACAAGTTTTACTCAAATTTACCTTATACCCTATTGTATACAATCAATAAGCAGATATCATAGGATATAAATCAAATATATTGGAAGTTTTTACAACACAATGAAAAATAAAGAACCCTGTATCATGTTACTAACGGAGCATCATCAGAACCTTTTTCCATTCGTTCTAACCACGATCTCGTTCTGGCACAAGTCCCTTCCACTAACGCAAAACACCCCTTATCGTTTTCATCGGTTCACACTCAAGAGTGCTTTTCCAATGTCCACAATAAGGGGTGCATACATGCTATTTAGTTATACCCTACTATTCTTTAACGCCGCCAAGCGCTACGCCTGCAATAATATAACGGGACAGCAGGAAGTAGATCACGAACAACGGTAATGCTGTCAGTGCCAGACCCATGTAGATCGAGCCGAACTCCGTTTTGTAGATATCGCCGCGAAGCAAGCTGACCATGATCGGCAGCGTATACTTCGATTTATCTGTCAGCAAGATAAGCGGCATGAACAGGTTGTTCCAGCTTGCGACGAAAGCGAAGATCGCCTGAGTCGCGAGTGCCGGTGTCATGAGCGGCAGGATGATCCGGTTGAATGTAGCGAACTCACCCGAGCCGTCAATACGCGATGCCTCGACGATTTCCAGCGACAACGTCGACAGCAAGTATTGGCGCATGAAGAACACCATGGCCGGTGCTGCGATCGCTGGCAGAATGAGCGGCAGGAAGCTGTTGTTCAGATGCAGCTGATACATGAACTTATAGAAACCAATGGCGCTTGCTTGTGTCGGAATCAACATGACGCACAGAATGAAAGTAAAGAACGCTTGACGCCACTTCCAGTTGTATACCACGAGCGCGTATGCGGTCAACGACGAGAAATAAACGGACAACGCGGTCGATGAAACCGAGATGATGAAGGAGTTCAAGAACCCTTTCAGCGGATCAAAGCTTTTGCTCGTCAGTACGTCCCAGTTCGTCTTCAAGTGCGTGGACGGCAGCAGGGAAAGACCACTCTGAATCTCAGCTGTGGAACGCGTCGCATTGACGAACATGATCCAGAACGGAAGAATGCTAAGCAGCGCAAGGCCGATGCAGACGATATAGATGATGGTCTTGTTGATGCGTAATCCCGCTGTTCTCTCTAATTTCGCCATGGATTACAGCCCCCTTGCTGCTGCTTTTGCAGCTTTCTTTTGCAGACGCAGTTTCTTCTTGAGCTGTGCTTCACTGCGATCACGCATCAGATAGAACATCAGCGCCGCCAGTACAGCCGCAATTACGAACATGATCATACTTGCTGCAGCAGCTTTGTTATACATATAGGCACCTTTGAATGCTTGCCCATAGATGAATACCGATGTCGTTAATGTCGCATTATCCGGACCGCCCGCAGGGGTAATGAACAACTGCGGAATATCGAACATTTGCAAACCGCCGACCATCGACGTAATGAGCGTGAACAACAGGATGGTGCGAAGACTAGGCAGCGTAACGCGGAAGAATGTTTGAATCCCGCTTGCGCCATCAATTGCCGCAGCCTCGAAGAGCGCCGGGTTAATGCCCATAACACCAGCGATCAGAATGATCATTGTGTTACCGTACCACATCCAGAACTGGATGAACGAAACAATGCCTCTTGCGGTGTTCTTTTGCTGGAGGAATTGAATCGGTGCATCGGACCAACCCAGTGCGTCGAACAAGCTATTTACAGGACCCATCGGAAAAGCGAAAAGGGTACTGAAAAGCACAGCGATCGTACTCGCCGTGATAATATTCGGCATATAGAGCAAAACTTTGAACATGCCCTGCCCCTTCACATTAAGGCGACGGTTCGTGAACCAAGCCGTAAGCAAGAGCGCAAGTGCAATCTGAGGGATAAAGTTCGTAATCCATAGGATAAACGTGTTAGAAAGTGATGTTCGGAATGACTTGTTATCAAAAATAAGCTCTTTGAAGTTTTGGAACGGATTATCTAAGATATGAACCGGTTTCGGAATGACACCTTTCATATCGGTGAAGCCAATTACTGCCGTGTAGAGCGTTGGATACAAAGCGAAAACGAGAAACACGAGTATGAATGGCAGGCTGAAAATATAACCGTACTTCGAGTAATTAATTGTTCCTTTGCGGCGCATGTACTCACCTCATTAATTGATATAAAGGGGCGGGATAACCCGCCCCGCCCCTTCGGCGCCTCTTTATTCGCTTTCGATTCCGAGTTGGTCTTTAACCGTTTGCTTGAAGTCTTTGAGTGCATCTTCGCGGCTCTTGCCGCCAGTTGCGTATGCACGTACTTGGTCGCGCCAGATCAGGTTGATCGACTCGTCGTATTGCGTCAGGTTTTTACCCGAAGCGTTTGCGTTCGCTGGAACGAATGCGTCGAACATATTTTGTCCGCCGAGCAGTGGAACTTCGCCGTTGGATTTCGACATTACAACAGACGATGCTACGCTGTCCTTCGTGCCTTGCTCGCCCTCTTTCATCGTGCCGTTAGCCCAGTAGTATTGGAGGCCCGTTTCGGAAGTGTCGAGCGTAACCCATTTGATGAAGTCAGCAACTGCTTGTTTCTTCGCTTCGTCTTTAGTTGCTTCTTTGTTCGCCAGAAGCCAAGTACCGCCCCAGAAGAAGCCTGTTGGTGGTTCCGTAACAGCCCAGTCGCCGTTCGTGTCTTTCACTTGACCGTTCATAACGTAGTTAATGAGCCATGCTGGGCCGAAGAAACCGAATACTGGTTTCGCGCCTGCGCCGGACATATCAGCATACCAAGCTTCTTGCCAGTCTTGCGTACCATTGCTGTAACCGTTGTCCGTCAGCTTCTTAGAGAAATCAAGGAACTGTTCGCGCTTAGGATCGATGTGAAGTTTGCCGTCAACGACCCAGCCCGTGTCGGAGCTGTTCTCGATTGGATGCCAGATGTCGCCGTCGCCGGAAACGATTGCGTAGCCTTTTGCTTTCAGCTTGTCAGCTGCTTCGAAGTACTTGTCCCAGCCTGGGCCAACTTCGTTCTTGATTGCTGCAGGATCGTCTGTTCCGAATACGTCCTTCGCGATCGAACGACGATAGATGAAGCCGCCGCCTGTTGCTTGATAGCCAAGCGCTTTCAGTTGGCCTTCTTTGCTGCCGATATCTACCGAGTATTGAGCGATGCCTGCATCCGTAACCATTTGGTCTGTGAGGCCCAGGTCTGCGTAGTTAGCAGCGTAGTCAGAAGCATCACCTTGCGAATACTTGAGCACGAACGCCGATTCAGCTGCGTAGATGTCTGGAGCGTCTTTACCACCGCCAGCCAGAGCTTGGTCAAGCGCAGGCTGATAAGCGCCGTCTGTCGTTGCGATAACCGTCGTCTTGAACTCTACGTTCGCATCCGGGTGCGTTTCGATATACTTTTTCGTCATATTTGGAATTTCGTCAGTGAAGCTCCAAAGATTGATCGTTACTTTTTCATTGCTTTTTGTTGCTGTAGTGTCTGTTGTAGTCGTTGAAGTTGTTCCAGTGCTAGTGTCCGAAGTTGATTTCGTATCCGAGCTGCCACCACAAGCTGTGAGAGCCGTTGTCATTACAAGCAGTGTCGAGACTCCTACTAAAGCATGTTTGAAACGTTTCATACTTTGCCTCCCTTTTTTACAACCCTTGTATAATGTAACCGCATTCATATTGTAGGTCGAAAGGTCGAATTTCGTAAGGATTCCCCGATTGGGTAAAGTACCACTTTTATTAGTTTGTTGCGTATCCCCATGAAAAAAGCGAGAACCTGCCGTCACTGGTCATGTTCTCGCTTATTGCTCAATCTTCGCTAGTTCCTCTCATGTCGCTTGTCCTTTGGCTCGAATCGACAGCGATCGTGGCATAACTTCAGATGCGAATGACTGTCTGAAGGACTATAGACGATACCATAACAACAAAAAAACCGTTATCCATAATTGGATAACGGTTTTTTTCTTAATCGGGATGACACGATTTGAACATGCGACCCCCTGGTCCCAAACCAGGTGCTCTACCAAGCTGAGCTACATCCCGACAAATGGCGTGCCCTAAGAGATTCGAACTCCTGACCTTTTGATTCGTAGTCAAACGCTCTATCCAGCTGAGCTAAGGGCACTTAATAAGAAAATGGAGGCGCCACCCAGATTCGAACTGGGGGTAAAGCTTTTGCAGAGCTTTGCCTTACCGCTTGGCTATGGCGCCATAATGGAGCGGAAGACGGGAATCGAACCCGCGACCCTCGCCTTGGCAAGGCGATGCTCTACCGCTGAGCCACTTCCGCAACGTCACTTTGTGGGAATTTATGGTGCGGTCAAGAGGACTCGAACCTCCACGGTTGTTACACCACTGGCACCTGAAGCCAGCGCGTCTGCCAATTCCGCCATGACCGCATATGAGATGAAAAGTGAGCCATGTAGGACTCGAACCTACGACACCCTGATTAAAAGTCAGGTGCTCTACCAACTGAGCTAATGGCTCTTAATAAAAATGGCTGGGGATCAAGGATTCGAACCTTGGCATGACGGAGTCAAAGTCCGTTGCCTTACCGCTTGGCTAATCCCCAACAATTAATGGGGCGATCGAGGGGAATTGAACCCCCGAATGTCGGAATCACAATCCGATGCGTTAACCACTTCGCCACGACCGCCATAACAAAAAAAAAAGTGGCAGGGGCAGCAGGAATTGAACCCACACCAAAGGTTTTGGAGACCTTTGTTCTACCTTTAAACTATGCCCCTATAATATGGTGGAGGATGATGGATTCGAACCACCGAACTCAGAGAGAGCAGATTTACAGTCTGCCGTGTTTAGCCACTTCACTAATCCTCCATGAAACATGGTGCCGGCGATAGGAGTCGAACCCACGACCTACTGATTACAAGTCAGTTGCTCTACCAACTGAGCTACACCGGCATATAAAGTTTTTAAAATGGTGGCTCGGGACGGAATCGAACCGCCGACACGAGGATTTTCAGTCCTCTGCTCTACCAACTGAGCTACCGAGCCTAACTTGCTGTTGTTTAAAATGGCGGAGCCGACGGGATTCGAACCCGCGGTCTCCTGCGTGACAGGCAGGCATGTTAGGCCTCTACACCACGGCTCCGCATTTGTATAGATGGTGGAGGCTGACGGGATCGAACCGCCGACCCTCTGCTTGTAAGGCAGATGCTCTCCCAGCTGAGCTAAGCCTCCATAATGGTGACCCGTAGGGGATTCGAACCCCTGTTACCTCCGTGAAAGGGAGGTGTCTTAACCCCTTGACCAACGGGCCGTACTAATATGGCAGAGAGGAAGGGATTCGAACCCTCGAGACCCGGTTAGAGCCTACACGATTTCCAATCGTGCTCCTTCGACCACTCGGACACCTCTCTGTATATGGCTCCCCGAACAGGACTCGAACCTGTGACAACTCGATTAACAGTCGAGTGCTCTACCAACTGAGCTATCAGGGAATATGAAGCATGTGATGGTGGAGCCAAGCGGGATCGAACCGCTGACCTCCTGCTTGCAAGGCAGGCGCTCTCCCAGCTGAGCTATGGCCCCATGCGTATATGGTTGGCCTTAGTGGACTCGAACCACCGACCTCACCCTTATCAGGGGTGCGCTCTAACCAGCTGAGCTAAAGGCCAATAAAAAAACCACATCACTGTGGTGGTGACTTCATGCACAAAATCACACCTTGAAAACTGGATATGAATAAGGTAGCAGAACATTTTAGCTTTAGCGTATGCTTTACCTTCGCTTGCGCAAAGGTTTTTAGCTTATGCTTCCGAAGTTGCGATTTTGGCATTCGCCAAAACGCTTAGGATAAGCCCTCGACCTATTAGTACTCGTCAGCTGCACGCATTGCTGCGCTTCCACCCCGAGCCTATCAACCTGGTCGTCTTCCAGGGGTCT
>NZ_QGTQ01000025.1 GCF_003182255.1 Paenibacillus cellulosilyticus
ATGGAATCCTTCTTCGGTCATATGAAAGATGAGGTTAATTTCATCGATTGCCAAACCCTCGATGAAGTAAGAGAACGCGTCGCTGATTATATACATCAATATAATACTGAGCGATATCAATGGGGATTAAAAAAGATGACCCCCGACGAATTCAGGGATCATCTAATTGCTTGTTAAATTAAGATGGTTGCTTTTTAAACTGTCCACAAAACGGGTCACAGTTCAAATAGACAGTTGGGGCTGCTTTTTTGTTTGCCTTAACTTATGCGAATAGACGAAAGCGGTACGCCAATGGGGCGTACCGCTTTATTGTTATGTAGGAAGCTTGTATGGTTTACGAATTGCGAATGAACGTTACAGAATCAATTCGCGTATCCACGAGCAGCATGAGCTGCTCGGCCATGTAGCGGGCCGAATATTTGAAGCCGGTCTCTGCCCAATAAAGAAAGACACCGACAGTCGCAGACATCTGGTAGCTCAGCATAATTTCGTAGTCGATGGGCTGACCAGCCGCTTCCATCTCGATATGCATGTCGCGGCGCATCGATTCTCGCATTACGTCGTACACTTCGAGGCCAAGCTTCTTGTCTACGGACAGAAGCGCTTGAAACACCTGCCGATGCAGTTCGATATGCTCGAATAGCATCAAGCCAGAAGGGAATGTATCCTTGGCAGCTATCCGGTCAAGTCCCTCGTATGGGCGCAGCAGCGCACTAGCGAAGCCTTGCAGAAATTCGTCGTGAATGTCGCGGAGCAGCTCCTCTTTGCCTAAATAATGATTATAGAAGGTTCCGCGATTGTAATCAGCGCGCTGCGCGATGTCCGCAATGGTAACTTCATCGTAGCCCTTCTCCAGCACGAGTGCGATGAAGGCGCTCTTGATCGCTTCGCGCGTCCGCCGTGTACGTCTGTCCAGTTGCTCCTCCATGAATGGGATCCGCCTCCGTTGATTAAGCTACATCTATTATATCCGCACATGACAAGCTTGGTCGAAAATTCGGCAAACATTTCCTTCCGAGATGTCCAATATCGGAAGGAAATTGAACATAAAGTCGTCATATGTCGACTAGATGACATGACGGCTTGAACTGATTATTGTTCGTTCGTCCGATGAGCAGTACCCTATAGGTGCAGCAAGCAAACGCAAGCTGCGGCGCAAGATCAATACTCATTCCATAACAAAGGAAGCGAATATATAATGAGCAGCAATCAAGTGAAAACAGCCGTTATTACAGGTGCAGCAGGCGGCATCGGCAAAGAGCTTGCACGCCGTTTGGCGCAGCGCAACCTGAATCTTGTGCTCGTTGATTTGAAAGAAGAAGCTGTTAAAGCAGTTGCCCAAGAGCTTGGGCTGGACAACACGAACTCCCTTGCCATCGCAGCAGATGTATCGAAGGAAGAGGACGTTCGCAACTACGTTAACCAAGCGATCGAGAAATTCGGCACGATCGATTATTTTGCTAACAATGCAGGTATCGAAGGTCCGTCCGGCTTGATCGAGGAGCAAAGCGTAGAAGCGCTTGACCTCGTCTATAATGTCAATGTACGCGGCGTATTCCTCGGGCTGAAGTATGTAATTCCGGTTATGAAAAAGCAGCAATCCGGCGCGATTCTGAATACGTCATCGCTCGCAGGCCTGCTTGGCGGTCCAGGCGTGTCTCCTTATATTATGTCCAAGCATGCCGTAATCGGCCTCACTCGCGTAGCCGCTAACGAAGTGGCCGCACAAGGCATTCGCGTCAATGCGGTGCTGCCAGGTACGATCAACACCGGCATGATGCGCCGGATCGAATCGAACTTCGGCGATGCGGATCAATACAAATCGGCGAACGAAGCAGCGACGCCGATGGGCCGCTACGGCGAACCGCAAGAGGTTGCCGCGGTCATGAACTTCCTGCTGTCCGATGAAGCATCGTTCGTCACTGGATCGCTGTACACGGTGGACGGCGGCATGATCGGCCAATAATAGAACGCACTTGCTCATCCAAGTGTATCGCAAACCCTCGTCTCTTCCTTTAGAGACGAGGTTTTTTGGCATGCTTTCATCATATTGTTGATATTGATGGAAGGGAATGGTCGAATTGGTGTGGAAGCTACGGATAGTACCATAATCGGTCCAATCAAGTTCGAAAGCGGGGCGATAGGCTATGGAGATAATCGTGATGCTGGCAGCGGTCATATTGCTGTTCGTTAGTGGTATTCATTTGTTCTGGGCTTTTGGCGGAAGATGGGGTGGGCGCGCTGTTGTACCTGAGAAGGTAGGCGGAGGGCTTACATTCCGACCGGGTCCGGCGGAGACGGCAGCTGTTGCAGCGCTTATTCTTGTGGCCTGTTATTGCTTAGTTGCACAGGCGGAGCTGCTGTCTGGGCTTGAAGCGAATAGGGTGACGCGATGGGGCAGCATTCTTTGTGCGGCCGTATTCGTCATTCGGACAGTGGGCGATTTCCGCTACGTCGGTTTTTTCAAGCGATATAAACATTCGGTGTTTGCCAAATACGACACATGGTTCTATAGTCCGCTTTGTTTATTTCTGGGTGTGGCGTTTGTAGCAGCGCTGCAAGGATAGGGTTAGGATTAGACCGCCTTCTTCTAGTGAGGAGGCGGTTTTTGTTATGCTTGAGGACCGATTCTCAGCCCTTTAGCATATGTTCAAAACTGGATGGTTTTAGTTAGCTCTTAACGAATTTATTAATAACAGGCGGTTTGAACCATAGCGGAAAAGGGTGTGTAAGCGCTATGATATTGTAAATAGTGTGTCAATAGTCACACGTGAGCGGGTGTCTTGGCAGGGGAAAGTCAATGCGCGGCTAAGAGACACTAGAGCTCTTATTTATAGCTTCCGAAATCGCTTTCTTATGAAGAAATTGAGCTTGCCATGTCCGTTAGTTGAACGGATGGCTGGAGTAGAATAGTAGGTTGTGGCGGCTGTAACATGGCAGTCCCGCAGGCCTTAGATGTGAATGAACAAATAGGAGAGTGAGTTCCATGCCGGAGATGAACCGTTTATATGACCCGGCCAGGCTGGAGGCGGATCAAGCGCCCTTCATTACGGCCTATTACTATAAACAATGGGACGGGTTTCGGATGTCGTTCCATTCCCATGACTCCGTCGAGATTATGTACGTCATCTCTGGCGATTGCACGGTCGAGACGGAGCACGAGATCATTGCGCTGCGCAAAGGCGACTTCGTCCTGCTCGACGCAGGCGTTAGACATCGGCTGCTCGTGGACAAAGGGCGGCCGTGCCGCATGCTGAATGCTGAATTCGGCTTCGCTGATTCAGGCGCAGGTTACCCGTCTGTCCGGGCGCTAGCTGCGGACAGTCCGGCGTTGACGTCGCTGCTGACGGCAGCAGAGCCTGCTATCGTGCTGCGAGATCCGCATGATGTATATCAATCGCTGCGCAGCCTTGTAACCGAGCTGGACAGTGGCTATGCGGAGCGAAGCTGCATGGCGCAGCTGCTGCTCGGACAGCTGCTTGTACAGATTGCTCGGCTCGCGCAGCTGAAGCGCGGCGGAGCCGAGGCGCAGACGAGCCGCTATGTACGCGAGGCGGCGGAGTACATCCGTCAGCATTACGACACGGACTTACAGGTGAAGGAAGTAGCGGATGCCGTCCATCTGCATCCGACGTATTTGCAGCGCATTTTCAAAGCGGGCATGGGATGCTCATTGGTTGACTACTTGACGGAGATACGGATGGAGAAGGCGAAGATGCTGCTCGCGCGTACCGATATTCCGATTACGCAGATCGCGGATTATATTGGGCTGAACAGCCGTCAATATTTCAGCATGCTGTTCCGTAAGATGATTGGGATTACGCCAAATGAATATCGGAGGCGGGCTGAGGCTTCCTTTTACCCCTCATCGGTGTTTGAGAATGGTGAGCATGAGGATGAATCGGAGTCCGGTTGAGCTTGTAAAGGAGTGGATATAGTACGGTGATCGGTGTTTGAAAAGCTGCAATAGTTGACATGCAATACGTGAACTGGTCGCTATTTTGGATCACGCTTTCATAGCTCTGCTGGTACAATGGGGACAGAGGACGGACATGACTCCGCCCAGCAGAGGAGGCTGATTTGCTTGTCATTCAAGGTAACATTCATCGGCGCTGGAAGTATCGGATTTACACGAGGACTGCTGAGAGATTTGCTCGCAGTGCCCGAATTTCATAATATCGAAGTTGCATTTACGGACATTAATGAACATAACCTCGACATGGTGACGCAGCTGTGCCAGCGGGATATTGAGTCGAACGGTCTGAACATTAAGATTCAATCGACGACCAACCGCCGCGAAGCATTGAAGGATGCTAAATATGTGCTGACGGTTGTTCGGATCGGCGGTCTGGAAGCATTCGCGACGGACGTCGACATTCCGCTGAAGTACGGCGTCGACCAATGCGTTGGCGATACGCTGTGCGCAGGCGGCATTATGTACGGCCAGCGCGGCATTGCCGAGATGCTGAACATTTGTAAGGACATTCGCGAAGTCGCGTCTCCTGATGTGCTGCTGCTTAACTATGCGAACCCGATGGCGATGCTGACTTGGGCGTGCAACAAGTACGGCGGCGTTCGTACGATCGGTCTATGCCACGGTGTGCAAGGCGGCCATTGGCAGATTGCGACGGCGCTTGGTCTGGAGAAGAAGGATGTCGATATTATTTGCGCAGGCATCAACCATCAGACGTGGTACGTGCAGGTGCAGCATAAAGGCGAGGACATGACGGGCAAGCTGCTGGAGGCGTTCGAAGCGCATCCGGAATTCAGCAAGACGGAGAAGGTTCGGATCGATATGCTTCGCCGCTTCGGCTACTATTCGACGGAGTCGAACGGCCATCTGAGCGAATATGTGCCATGGTACCGGAAACGTCCAGAGGAGATCAAAGACTGGATCGATCTTGGCACGTGGATCAACGGCGAGACGGGCGGTTATCTGCGCGTATGCACCGAGGGCCGCAACTGGTTCGAGACGGACTTCCCGAACTGGATGCAGGAGGAGCCATTCAAATTCGAAGCAGATAAGCGAAGCGAGGAGCATGGCTCGTACATTATTGAAGGCTTGGAGACGGGACGCGTCTATCGCGGCCACTTCAACGTCGTCAACAATGGCGTCATCTCGAACCTTCCGGCGGATGCGATCATCGAGGCGCCAGGTTATGTTGACCGCAACGGCATCAACATGCCGCATGTCGGCGATCTGCCGCTTGGACCTGCTGCTGTGTGCAATGTAAGCATCAGCGTGCAGCGTCTGGCGGTTGAAGCAGCGGTGCATGGCGACGACCAGCTGCTGCGCCAAGCGATGATGATGGACCCGCTTGTCGGCGCGGTGTGCAATCCGAAGGAAATTTGGCAGATGGCGGACGAGATGCTCGTCGCGCAGGAGAAATGGCTGCCGCAATACGGTGAAGCGATCGCAGCTGCGAAAGCGCGCCTTGCTGCAGGCAACCTCATCCCGACGAAGGACTATGAAGGTGCAGCGCGCCTGAAGGTGAAGACGGTCGATGAGATGATGGAGGACCGCGAAGCGGCTCGCCGCAACGCCTCAGAAGCCGATAAGGCGAAGGAACGTCCGGCTGCAGCGCATTAATTCGCTGCTGCTGCTGGGTCTTCCGGCAGATGGGGTTATACGGGTAGAAACGGGTGAGTTATGCTTCCAATCCGTCTCTAGTCAGGGGTCTGATCTGTTGAGTGTGATGCAGCGCTAGGCGAGAAGTCGTAAGCGTTAATGAACAGGTGCGGCAGGAGTCGTAGACCGGGAGAACATCCCGTCTATGCGGCTTCCTGCCGCTTTTTGTTTGCCCTGAAGGCTTTAACGAATCTTTAGATGAAAAGCGTAAAAATAGATCGTTGTTTGGGGTTCGTTCGCATTGCTGGCGAATGTAAAGGATGATACAATTCGTATCGTATTTTAACAATAACTGGTGGTGGATGATATACGATCGCAAGTCGCAGCAGCCCCTTATACCGATCATTGGGCCCATTGGTTCGACGAGCTCCGGCGGCTGGATCTCCTGCTGCATATGGAGCTTCGGCGGATGACGTTTCAGCGAGAGGCGCTGGAGTCGATGCGCGGGGAGCTAACCTTGGAGGAAATGGGGCAGTTGCTGGATTCCGGCATTGTGACCCATGCCCAGTTGTCGGCGCACGAACGAATGCAGCTTCTTGATACGGAGGAGGAGCTGCGCGAGCTTGGCCGCGTCATCGAAGCACGATGCGAGGCGAGTGCGAGGCAAGGAGCAGTGCTGCCGCTCTATCGCGTTGCAGCGTGCTTTAAGCTGGACGCCTTCGAGCGGGACTGCTTGCTTCTCGCTTCTGCATCGCTGGTTGACGTGAAATATGGCAAGCTATTCGGCTTGCTTCATAACGATGTGACGCGTCAATACGCAACGGTGGCGCTGGCTTTGCGTCTGCGAGGAGTCGATGAGCATGAACCCAGACAGCTGCTTCGGTATTGGGTGCCGGGTGCCGCACTTCGCCGGCATCGGCTGCTGGAGCTGCAGATGAGCTCATCCGAGAGCTTCGCGGAGTCGCTGATGGGCGCTTCGATCAAGCTGGAGGAAGGGATTGCGCAGTATTTGCTGGAGCCGGAGCGGCTGGACAGTCGTCTGAGCACGATTGGCGCTTGTTTGTCATCCCAATCGGCAGCTGTTACTAGTGACGTCTCTCTTCGTGAGGCAGGTATGGAGCATTTGGCACAAAAGCTTGCCGCGAGCTTGTCAAACTGCACTCGTTCGACTGGGGCGTATTTGTTGTATGGCGGGGACGAAACAGCCCTTCGCCAACTAGCCTATCGAGCATGCAGCTGCGCGGGTGTACCACTGCTGCTGGCCGATATGAGCCGCTTGCCGGACGATGCGCAGGAAGCTGCAGCGCTTCTGCAACTGCTGTGCCGTGAAGCGCAGCTTCGCGATGCAGCGATTGGATTGCTGTATGCTGACCAGTTCAATTCACGTGAACATTCAGGGGTCGAGTGGGAGCCAATACTCGCCCATCAGGCTAATGCTGTAACTCCGATTCTGCTATTCGGCTCCACTCGTTTCACGCTGGTTCGAAGCGGGCGATGGAGCATGCCGTCACTTATCGAACTCGAGCTGCCGCTTCCGACGGTTCGCGAACGAGCCGCCGTCTGGACAGAGCTAGCCGAGGCTGCCACCGCATCGGTTGATTCGTCCATCGACTGGCTTGCGATTGCAGAACATTACAAGCTGACTGGAAGCGCGATTCGGGAAGCATGGCAGCAGGCTGAGACGCTTGCTTATTGGCGTGCAGCATCATCAAGCCCATTAGGCGCCCATGCTGAAGATGACCATGCCACTCTAACAGCTGAGCAGGGAGACGATACCACATCCCGACGTATCGATACGATCACAGCAGAGGATATTCGCGAAGCGTGCAGACGTCAGAAGCCGCATCGGCTTGGCGACATCGCCACACGCATCCTACCGAGACATCGCGTGGATTCATTGGTGCTCACGATGGAGCAGGCACGAACAATCCGCCAAATCATCAGCCAACAGAAGCAGCGGCACCGCGTGCTGACGGAGTGGAATTTTCACGGGAAGCTGTCTCGGGGCAAAGGCACGAACGTGCTGTTCACGGGGCCGCCCGGAACGGGCAAGACGATGGCTGCCGAAGCAATCGCAGGCGAGCTTGGCCTCGATCTGTATCGGATCGACCTGTCGCAGGTGATCAGCAAGTACATCGGGGAGACCGAGAAAAATTTGCGGCGTCTGTTCCAGGAAGCCGAGTACAGCAACGCAGTGCTGCTGTTCGACGAGGCGGATGCTCTATTCGGCAAACGGTCCGAGGTGAAGGATTCGCATGACCGGCATGCCAACACCGAAGTCGCTTACCTGCTGCAAAAGATGGAGGAGTACGACGGCATGTCCATCCTCGCGACGAACCTGTCGCACAACATGGACGAAGCATTCGCGCGCCGCATGGCTTTTCGAATTGAGTTCCCCGTACCGGAGCCGGAGCATCGCTATCGGTTGTGGCAGTCGATGTTTCCTGTGGAAGCGCCGCGAGGAGCGGATATCGATCTGGCGTTTCTGTCTAGACAGATTCGGCTGTCGGGAGGCGGCATCAAGAATGCCGTGCTTACCGCGGCTTATCTTGCAGCGGACGAAGGGGAGCCGATCGGCATGCGTCATCTCGTTCGGGCGGTAAAGCAGGAGTTCGACAAGCTTGGCAAGCTGTCGCTGCGGGACGATTTTGGACCTTATTACGATTGGATTGGCTAGCGGACATGACGAGGGGAGGGCTGCCCATTGGCAGCAGATAGCGCCATCGCCGACGTCGGCGAATCGCTGCTCAAGCTGTTGCAGGACGGCATGAGCGATCTTGTTCAACCGAGCACCATCGTGTTGTTATCGCCGGCTGATGTGGAAGGGCAGAACGTAAGCTTGACGCTCTTCCTGTACTACATAGCGGAAAATCCGCATTTGAAAAATGAACCGCCTTCTTACTCCGGCAGCGGCAGACAGCCGCTTGCGATCGATCTGTATTACATGCTGACGGCGTACACGTCGGTTCAAGACATTCGACTCAAAGCAGCCGAAGAGCAGCGCGTGCTCGGACGCGCGATGCGTCTGCTCCATGAGAACACCGTGCTGCGGGGCTCCAAGCTGCAAGGCTCGCTGAGCGGCACGGACGAAGTGCTTCGCGTGACGATGAATCCGCTTGCGCTTACGGAGCTGACGTCGATCTGGCATGCGATTCCGAAACAATTTTATCGACCATCGGTTGGTTACGTCGTCTCGCCGCTGCTGCTTGAAGCTGCGCAGTCCGGTGCGGAAGCAGCGCGTGTCCGTGAACGGACATTCACCGCCGGCATCCGAAGCGAGGATGAGCGATGACGAACAATCAGGAGCAGGCATTCGCCGTCCCGCCGGAAGCATGGTCGACCCGCGTATCCGCTGCGATCAAGCTGTCGGACAGTACAACGGTTGGCAAACCGCCTATCGGAGCCGTTCGATTGCAGCTATCGCCAACTGGGCCAGAGCGGGCGCCCATCCGTAATCTAAGCGGCTGGTACGTATATACCGATCTGCCGAAGGGCGTCTACAACGTTGTCGTTGTCTCGGACTATTATCTCGATGCCGAGATCTCGTTCGTCGTCGATTCGGCCATTGAGACAACGCCGACGATCGAAGTGGCGCTTCTTCCGAATAGCAGCTATCCGTTCCCAAGCGATATGACTCGTATTCGGGGGGCTGTACGTCTGCCAGCCACTGCTGCTGCGGCTGATGTGTCCGATGCGGCGGTTCGAGCGGTGCTCTTCGAATCGGAGGCTGGTCTATTGGCGACGCTCGCTGAGGATACGACGACAGGCGGAACGAAGCTGAAGCTTGGCGGATTAACGGCTGGCAGCGTAACAGCAGGTACGATTGTGCTGCTCAAGGACCCGCGAGCCAATCGGTTGGAATATGCGCGCATTACAGCACCGCTGCCGGCCAATCCGTCGGCGGAAGGATATACGACGGCTGAGCCGCTGCGTTACCCGCATGCAGCAGGAACTTATGTGTATGCGATGAAGGAAGCGGTCACCGTTCAATCCAAGGCAGATAACCGAGGAGAATTCGTTCTTCCATTGGTGCGCATGCCGCTTCATAGGGGCTTCGTTGTCCTTACGATTACGCTGGCAGGCTTCCGTACTGTGTATCGAGATATTCAGTGTGATGAAGGAAGCGAGAGCTCGCCAGGCATCATTACGCTGTTGTCTATATAGCGTTTGTTTACCTTGTTTTATACATGTTGAGGAGGGAAATGGCCATGCCGGAATATTTGTCCCCAGGTGTATATGTAGAAGAGATTGAGATCGGCAGCAAGCCTGTAGAGGGCGTATCGACGAGCACAGCAGGATTTCTAGGCGAGACCGAGCGGGGACCGACAACACCGCAATTCGTAACGAGTTGGCTCGATTATCAACGCTTATTCGGCAGCTACTTCCGCGCGGATGCGTATTTGCCATATGCGGTGCAAGGGTTCTTCGAGAATGGCGGACAACGTGCCTACGTGGCTCGCGTAACGCCAAGCACGGCCGTATCGGCCAGCTTGAAGCTGGTGAAGACGACGGCTGCTGTTGTCGTTCCTGCTGAGCCGGAAGAGGAAGAGGGTCAAGGCGGGCAGCAAGCTGCAGCTTCATCTTCCGTTGATGCGCTGCTCGTGCAGGCGATCGGCGAAGGCGATTGGGGCAACCGAATCGCGGTCAAAGTAACGGCAGGCACGGCAGAGGGCTTCAAGCTATCCGTGTTCTATTGGAAGGATGCGGGTGCGATCTTCGATCCGGAGACCGATTTGAAGAAGACGCCTCGACCTGCCGTAGTGGAGCAATACGACAACCTTTCTATTCAAGCAACATCGCCTAACTACTATGTGAAAAAAGTAAACGGCGTCTCTAACCTCATTCGTCTCGAGACCCCGGTCAGCGGCTTGGCGGCAGAGCCAAGCGCTAGCGCAATTGCTTATCTGAACGGCGGGTCGAACTCCAATATTGCGAGCGGATCGCCGACGGCAGTAAGCAGCGGCACGATTACGCTTGACGGTCAGGCTTCGGATAAGGACGATGCATATAACGGCAACGTTATTCACATCATTGACGGTCCAGGCAAAGGACAGTCGCGTACGATTACCGATTATGCAGGCTCGACGAAGGTTGCGACGCTGTCCGCGAATTGGGATGCAACGGCGGTTCCGACGTCAGGCTCGTCGTATCAAATCTCGTCCGCAGGCCTCGTGCTGGGCGACTTCGTTCGCGCAGAGACGAATGAGCCAGGCAAACGCAAAGGGCTTACCGCGCTTGACGGGATCGACGGCATCTCGCTTCTCTATTCGCCGAATGCCCTGGAAGTGACGGGACTTGCAGCAGAACTGATCAGCCATAGCGAGCGGCTGAAGGACCGGTTCGTCGTGCTGGATTCGAAAGCGCAATCGAAGGTAGACGGGCTGGATCCGCGTTCGAACTATGAGACCAAGTATGCAGCGTTCTACTATCCGTGGATTAAAGTCGTAAACCCAGACACGGGTCTGCTGCAAACGATCCCGCCTGGCGGTCACGTCGTTGGTCTGTATGCACGCACGGATACGGATCGAGGCGTCCACAAAGCGCCAGCGAACGATACGCTGCGCGGCGTCGTGGATCTGGAGTTCCAGATTACGAAGAACGAGCAGGACATTCTGAATCCGCGAGGCGTGAACGTCATTCGCGCATTCCCGGGCCGCGGCATCCGCGTCTGGGGCGCACGCACCCTCTCGAGCGATCCGCTCTGGAAATATATTAACGTTCGCCGCCTGTTCATCTACATGGAAGAGTCGATTGATAACGGCACGCAGTGGGTCGTATTCGAGCCGAACGACGATAAGCTGTGGGCGCGTGTCAGACGAACGGTCAACGAATTCCTGACGAGATTGTGGCGTG
Source organism: Paenibacillus cellulosilyticus (assembly GCF_003182255.1). Lineage (GTDB taxonomy): Bacteria > Bacillota > Bacilli > Paenibacillales > Paenibacillaceae > Paenibacillus_T > Paenibacillus_T cellulosilyticus. The sequence continues at coordinate 11,423 of NZ_QGTQ01000025.1, forward strand.
ACGGCGCTTTGATGGGCTCGAAAGCGGAGGAAGCATTCTTCGTGAAGGTCGACCGCTCCACGATGACGCAGGATGACATTAATAACGGACGTCTCATTGTGCTGATCGGCGTAGCGCCGGTTCGTCCAGCGGAGTTCGTCGTATTCCGCATCGCGCAGCTGGCTGGCGGGGCAGACGCGCAATAGAAGAGGATTGATGCTTCCGAAGCAAGATTTTTTGCTCTCAGGGAGTCAATCTTAGAAGCTACGCAAAAAACTGAGTTGATGCTTCCGAAGCAAGATTTTTTGCTCACAGGGGGCGAATTCCAGAAGCTACGCAAAAAACTTAGTTAATGCTTCCGAAGCAAGATTTTTTGCTCACAGGGAGTGAATCTTAGAAGCTACGCAAAAAACTTTTAGGAGTTGAGCGAACGATGGCAACGGGTCAAAGAAGAGATCCTTACCGCAGTTTTCGATTCAGAGTCGAGATTGACGGCTTGCAGCAGGCAGGCTTTACAGACGTAACCGGCTTCGATTCCTCGGTCGACGTCGTGGAATACCGCGAAGGCAACGAGGTTACGACGGCGCGCAAGCTGTCCGGCCTGACGAAGTACGGCAACATCAACCTGAAGTGGGGCATTACCGATTCGGACGAAATTTACAAATGGTACATCGAAGTAACGAAGGGCAACGTGCAGCGCAAGCATATCTCGATCGTGCTCGTCGATGAGACAGGTGCGGACAAATCGCGTTGGAACTTCATCAATGCATGGCCAACGAAGTATGATGCACCGGATTTCACGGCCAAAAGCAGTGAGGTCGGCATCGAGTCGCTCGAGATCGTACACGAAGGCATGGTGCGCGAAGGGTAGTGCAAGCTTGTTCTGCTGCCCGTCGGCTAACGCTGGCGGGCACGTAGCACAGGGCTTAAAGGCTAATAACAAACAAGAGAGGATGAACGCACTTGGCATTCGTAACGGAATTCGAATTTGTACTGCCCAAAGGTTATGTCGATAAGGCGGGTTCTCTTCATCGTACAGGTACGATGCGGTTGTCGACGGCAGCGGACGAGATTTTGCCGCTGAAGGACCCGCGCGTCCAGCAGAACCCGGCATATCTAACGATTATTTTGTTATCCCGCGTTATTACAAGACTGGGCGATCTGCCTATGATCAATCCGGCAGTCATTGAAGGGCTGTTCTCGTCGGACCTGGCGTTCCTGCAGCAGTTCTATAAACGGATTAACGATGACGGCATTGCCGCGATTGAAGCGGAATGCCCGAAATGCGAGCATCACTTCCAGCTGGAGATCGCTGCGGCGGGGGAGCTCTAAGCGGTTACCCGATCGACCGGATTTATGAAGAGGTAGCCTTCATTGCGTACTACATGCATTGGGCGCACGACGACATTATGGCGATGGACCATCGGGAGCGCCGGCGCTGGTGCGACGAAATATCGCGGATACACCGCAAGGTGAGCAAGGAGCCGAAGAACATTTTTGCTACATAACGATCGTAGGAGGGGCGGCTCATGCCGACAGGCGAAAGGCGGGATCCGCTCGCCGGGTTCCGGTTTCTCGTAGAGCTTGATGGACTTATTGCCGCAGGGTTCAGCGAGGTGCATGGGCTGGAGGCGGAAATCGAGATGGAGGAGTATCGGGAGGGCGGCGTTAACGGATACGTACATCGATTGCCCAAAATGACACGGCAGTCCAACCTGACGCTGAAGCGCGGACTGACCGGTTCGACGGAGCTATGGGATTGGTTCAAGCTTGCTGCCGAAGGCTGGGTGTCGCGCCGCAACGGCTCGATTATCGTCCTCGACGAACAAGGCTACGAGGCGTGGCGGTGGAACTTCTCCGGCGCTTACCCTGTGAAGTGGACCGGGCCTGAGCTGCGCGCGGACAGCAGTACGATCGCTGTCGAGTCCATCGAGATTGCGCACCAAGGGCTGACGGCGTACGGCCTATGAGGCGGCTGCTTGTATCGGATGCCGGCTTCGCGGCTGCGCTTATGGCGAAGCATGCGCCCGAGGAGGCGCGCCGAATGCCGGCAATGGCGGCGCTTGTATATTTGGCTGGCGCAGAAGAAGCGCCTATGGATGAGCCGCCTGCTCGTATCATCGAGCGCTTGACGGAGCGGACGATTGTGCTGCGGGAGAGCGGGAAGGCGCCGCTTGGCAGCGGGTCGGGATCGGCTGCAGGTGGCAGGACAGGCGAAGCTGGCGCAGGGGTTCGCGAAGGTGGTGCAGAGAAGCGGGATTCTCGCAGAAGCGACGGGCGTTGGCACGCTGAGGGATTGAGCGTTGCGAGCGTCAGGACAGAGCTGCTTCGACATGAAGCGGCGATGGGAACGATGCTTGACCGTAAGCAAGGTGGAGTCGGAAGGCGAAGCGACGTCGGCAGGACTGCTAGCGGCAGTGCTTCTATCGAAGGGGCGAGACAGCAGGCAGGTCGTATCCATCGGTCTGGAGCTCCTGTCGGTGCTGGGGCTGATTCGGTCGGGGAGATGACTCATCGTGTGGTCGAAACTGCGGGAGAGGCTGGATCGCCATGGAATCGTGAGCGAGCTTCCGACCGTGAAACGATGCATCGTCAAAGCAATCGTTCTGCTGGCGGTAACGCAGCGGAGATGAACCAGCCGAGCGACAGGCAGGCTTCGCCGCAGGGCTGGGGCGCACAACCGATTAATCGTTCCGATGCTTCTGTTAGGGTGGATTCTGCACAGCAATGGGGTAGTCGCATTGCGGCAGATCGCATGTTAGCGATGCAGCGGATGGTGCTGTCTGAAGAGGCGGTAGTGTCAGTTCGACTGCAAGAGGATGTAATTCTTAACCGTGCCTTAACGGTTGACACGGAACGTGCCAGTGTCCACCAACCGTCCAGTGCTTCAATGCTGTATGCTGACGGGCCGATGTTCGCAGCTGATGCCGCTGACACGGAACAATTCCTTGCAGGAGCTATTCAGCGTGAAGAAGCACGGAATCGGACGGTTCAGCAGACGCTGCTTCGCACCTCGTCGATTATGATGACGGTTGCACTGCCTGCGGTAGTGGAAGCTGCCACGACTCGGATGAGCCGCATGAAGCATCCATCCGAATGGGGCTTCGCGAATGAAGCTCGCTCCTATTCGAATGTGATGCTGCTCACGCATCGGCTATTGCAGCAGATGATCACATCCTCCGATAGAATGGCGGACGATACACGGCAGACTCGTTCGATGAGTGATCCCGCAAGCAGCGAGCATAAGGGAAGAACAAATTCAGCCTCGCTAACCCACGAGATGATGCCAATCGTTGCTCTACGGGATCGCGGAACTGAAGTGGCTGCATCTGCAGCAGCAGCTGCTGCACCCAGACATGATCAGTCTCAATCGGGGCGTTCAAGCGGTTCGATATTGCGGCATCAGACAGAGATTGTCGTGGTTGCCGACGATACGGTGCAGCAGTTGGCCCAGCATCATAGGAGGCCAGCGCTTGAATCTGCGGTCCAACGACGAGATCATCAAGGTCCGCGTCGCATGTCCATTGCATTAAGTTCATCAGCTCCACAAGCATTGCCTGTTGCACGAGCAGCAGCATTTGCTTCACCGTCTCAACTTCTACATCAAGAGCAAACATCTACCTTTACCTCCGGTCTGCATTCGAAGCAGTCCGAACAACGAGTATCTAATCTGCAACTCTCTCAATTGCAATCCAAGCATCAAGACCCGTCACGAGTTAGATTTGTTGTACATAACGATCCGTCAGTACGAGTCCATCTGCTGACTAAACATCTTGTGCATATTCCGGTGGACGGAGAAAGGGTTGCGAAGCATACAGACTTGCCAGTCGGCTTGCGTACGGAATCGGCATCTCGTTCAAACGGCTTGATGCTCAGCTACACTGCGGCGATGGTAATGGACCCCACCGTGCTGCAAACGGGGGCACACGAGACGATAAAGACGAGCCTGCCCATCACGGGCGACGTGCCGTTTTCCACCACGATGAGGCAACCGAGCACGGCGGAGAATGAGCAACGGCAGCTCCATCAACCGGTCCATCAGAAGCTCCATCAGCCGCTCCATCAGCCGCAAACCATGCTAGCGCGCATAAACACCATGCAGCGGTCCGAATCGCATCAGCTGCCGCCGTCCATGCTGGCGCATATGAATACCGCGCCGCAGGAGTCTAATCAGCAGCAGCGGGAGGCGCTGCTGCCAGCGTCGCGCGCGCAGCACCAGCCGGCGCCGGAGCTGCATCATCCAGCGGCGGAGCCGTCAGCTGGCGAGAGTCGCAAGGATGCGCGCACTGCTGCAGCCCTTGTCTCGACGGCAGCTGGCGGTACGACGCCGCGATCTGCGGCTGCGCAGCAGCCGTTCGATGCTGTGCGCGAGGAGGTTGTTCCGACCTCGCGGCGAAGCGGCGGCGGCAAGTTATCCGACGCCGACATGAAGAAGCTGACTGAGCAAGTGTATGGGATGCTGGAACGGAAGCTGAAGATCGCGAAGGAACGGCGCGGGCTGCAGCGGTAGTGGTTTTATTTTGCAGATGAGAAGGAGAAGAGTGGGGACATGGCGCTGGAGAAGGCGATGATTCAGCCGCTCGATTATGACGGCAATCCGAAGGGCGATGCGGTCAGCGTGTTGTTCAACCCGACCGAATATGCGATCGACAGAAGCAATCAGCTGCAAAGCACGGTCGTGCCTGGACTGCCGACGCCGGTTACGCAATTCGTCGGGGGCGGCGGACAGACGCTGTCGATGGAGCTCTTCTTCGATACGTATGAGCAGGGTGTCGACGTTCGTCAGCATACGGGCAAAGTGACGGGCTTGATGGATATGAATCCTGACCTTCACGCACCACCCGTCTGTATGGTGATCTGGGGCCGCATGCAATTCAAAGCGGTTGTGGAGCGGGTCGGCCAGCGATTCACGATGTTCCTTGATTCGGGCATTCCGGTTCGTGCCACGCTGCAGGTGACGTTCCGCGAATATCGGACGATGACGGAGCAGCAGCAGACGACAACGAATCAGGCGGATCAGACGAAGCAGGTAACGGTGAAGCAGGGCGAGACGTTGTGGTCGATCGCAAGCCGTGAATATGGCGACCCTGGCAAGTGGCGCACGATTGCGCGTGCGAATGGCATTGCTGATCCCCGGAAGCTGCCAGCGGGCAAGCCGCTGACGATTCCGCCGCTGGAGGCGTGAGATGGAGTTTCAGGAGTTGGATTCCAAGTACAGACATTTCTACGCGCCGCGGTTCACCATCACGCTAGAAGGCGAGGACCTTCTGCGCAAAGGGATGCTCATTGCAGGTGTCGTCGTGCAGCAGTCGATTGAGGAAGCGGGCTATTTCTCGTTCACCGTTGATGATGCGTTTGATCCGATTCAACAGGATCTTCGCAGCGTCAGCGAGCTGTTCAGCTTCGGGAAGAAAGTCGAGATCAAGATGGGGTACGCCGATGCGATGCGCGTCATGATGGTTGGGGTTGTGACGAGCGTGCAGGTTGATTTTGCCGAGTCGGGTATGCCGCAGCTTAATGTGAGAGGGTATGATGCGACGTTCGCGATGATGAAGAACAACAAGGCGCGGTCCTGGGACAACATGAAGCAGAGCGATATCGTGTCGGCCATTGCGAGTGACTACAGCCTGCAGGCCGATTGCGAGAGTACACCGGTTACCTATCCGAAGCTGACCAAGCAGGAGGGGCAAAACGATTATCAATTTCTGAAGACGCTGGCGGAACAGAACTACTTCGACTTATATGTGGCCGCCGATAAGCTGGTGTTCAAGTCTCCTGCGATGAAGTCCGATCCGACCATCAAGCTTGAATGGCGCAAATCGCTGCTCAGCTTTCATCCTGAAGTAAATCTGACGGGCCAAGTGTCGGAGGTTGAAGTCCGGGGCTGGGATCCGAAGGAGAAGAAGGAGATCATCGGCAAAGCGAGCACCGGTGACGAATGGGCAGCGGACTACAGCAAGGGGAAAAAGAGCGGCGGCGACTACATGTCGCAGCTTGGCGGCGGCAAAGTGGTGGAGACGGTGCGGCGGCCTGTTTATTCGCAGGCGGAAGCCGATCGGCTGGCGCTCTCGATTCTGAACAAACGTGCGGAAGGGCTGCTGACGGGCCGCGCGGAAGCGATCGGCATTCCCGATCTGCTGCCAGGCATGCGTATCGCGCTTGCTGGCTTGGGACGCATGTTTAGTACGACCTACTATATCGAAGAGACGGAGCATTCCATCGATGCATCCGGTTATCGGACGTCCTTCCGGGTAAAGGGGAACACGATATGAGCATGAATCTTGATTCTCTGCTAGGGTCGGGCGCAAACCATGAGCATGATCGCATCTACGGCGTCATGATTGCGTTAGTGACGAACAATCAGGACCCGGAAGGATTGGCAAGGGTAAAGCTGACTTATCCATGGCGGGGCGGAAGCGACGGCGCTTCCGATGAGAGCCATTGGGCACGCATGGCAGTGCCCAATGGCGGCAAGGAGCGGGGCATGTACTTCCTGCCGGAGGTTGGCGACGAGGTGCTCGTTGCATTCGAGCATGGCGACATCAACCACCCGTATGTGCTCGGGTCGCTGTGGAACGGCAAGGATAAACCGCCTGGCAGCAACGATGATGGCAATAACAACAAACGAATCATCAAGTCGCGCAGCGGACATGAAATTGTGCTTGATGATACCGACGGCAAAGAAAACGTGACGATTACGAGCAAAGACGGCCAAACGATCAAGCTGGCAGACGGATCCGATGGACCTGCCGTTCAGATCACCGATGCGAACGATAATTCGATCGTCATCGACGGGAAGAGCAACGCCATCACGGTGACAAGCACGCAGAAGGTGGTCATCAAGTCCAGCATCATCGAGATGACAGCGGATGCTTCGATGACGCTCAAATCGAGTGGGCCTTTGAAGATACAAGGCGCAATCGTACAAATCAATTAATAGAGGTTGCTTCGACGCCGAATATAGCAAACAGACGAAGGAGGCTGACGCCTATGCCGCCTGCGGCAAGAATGGGCGATCCGACCAGCCACGGCTTACCGCTAAGCCCTGGTCCGGGCAGCGCGAACGTGCTGATCGGCGGCAAGCCTGCCTGGCGGGCGGGCTCTGATCTGCATATGTGTTTGCCGGCGCCGCCGCCGCCGCATGGCGCGGGCGTTGTGAGTATGGGAAGCACAACCGTGCTCATTAACGGCTTGCCAGCTGTTCGTATGGGCGACAGTGTGATGGAGCCGGGAGGCGGACCAAACGCCATTATTATGGGCGAGCCAACGGTCATAATCGGGTGAAGGCGGTGAGCAGACGCGATGGCTAATTCATTTCTGGGGAAGGGATGGAAGTTCCCTGTTTCTCTGGAGCCGAGCAATGGAACGTTCGCGTTATCCGCAGACGAGACGGACATTCGGGAAGCGATCCGAATCATTCTGTTCACGGCCAAAGGCGAGCGTGTCATGCGCCCGGATTTCGGCTGCGGTATACACGATTATGTATTCGAGACGATGGGCGTAGCGACTGCCGCCCGAATGGAGGCAAGCGTGCGCGATGCGCTTATGCGCTGGGAGCCAAGGATCGAGACATTGTCGGTTGATGTGCAGCCGGAGCGCAGCACGGCCGGCAAGCTGATGATTACGATCCGTTATCGGGTCCGCTCGACGAACAATGAATTCAATCTAGTCTATCCGTTTTATTTGCGCGAAGGATAATGGGAGGATGGTGGAACGATGCGCGCCCCGCTCATTGACGGACGGGATGTCGGCCGGATTATCGAGCAGTTGCTGGAGCTGGCACCGTACTATGTGCCGGAATGGAATGCGCTGAGCGAGCATGATCCTGCCGCCGCTGTTATTCGTATATTTGCCGGTCAATACGTGGATACCTTGGATCGGTTGAATCGGGTGCCGGATAAAAATTTAATGACTTACCTCAGCAAGCTTGGCGTCTCGCTGCTGCCTGCGACGCCAGCCCGCGTGCCAGTCACATTCCGTCTTAGCGCAGGGCTGAAGGAGCCGGTACTAATTCCGGCTCGAACGCAGACGGCTGCCCCGCCATCCGATGGCGGCAAGCCGATCGTCTTCGAGACGACGCGGCCGATGCTGGCAACGCCGGCCCGTATTACAGAGATGCTGAGCGCAACGGCAGGCGCAGACGGCATCTATGCTGCTCCTCCAGGAATGGCGGAACAGCTGCCAACACCTTTCTGGGCGGTGATCGGTTCACCGGTGCGAAGTGGTGACACGCAGTTGTTCGTGGACAGTGCGAAAGGGCTTCAGCCAGGCGATCTGCTGGATCTCGGCGGTATGGAATACGCTGAAGTGCTGCGAGCTAAGGACAATGTCATTGCACTGGCTTCGCCGCTTGTCCTGTCCTATGCTGCAGGAACGGAAGTTAACCGGGTTACCGCCTTCAAGCTGTTCATGGGACTGAACAAGCAGGACAGCTATGTGTACATTGCGGAGAATGATCTGCTCCAGTGCAGCGCGCTTTCCACCATTAAACTACTGCACGAAACGTTGAATGAACAGGGCGGGTCGGCTGTTACCGATGAGAGCGATCGGACACAGTGGCAGTATTGGGACGGTGCTTGGATCAATCTTCAGCATACGGCCGGGGGCCTTCGGCCTGCACCTGGTTCGAGGATGCTCGGCTCTACGGAGGTGAATGGCCAGCGGAATCGGTGGCTGCGTGGTCGCATCCCGACAGGGGCGGACTACACCGGCCGGTGGCGTATTGCCGTTCAGGGCGATATCGGTGCGCCTGACCTGATGTTCAGCAATAACAATCCAGTTGGACCGCTCGATAAGGAGGAAGGTTTCTATTTGTTTGGCGAAAGCCCGCGCACGGGTGACACGCTGTATATCGCCAGTGCAGAGGCGTTATCGAAGCAGGGAGGCCTTGTTACGTTGTCCTTCATGATAGGCAACGCGGAGGAGGCGCTTCGACTGCTTGCGGCTGCGAAGGAATTGGAGGGAGAAGACGCAGAGGCTGCCTTCGCGACACTATTCACGGATGAGGTGTCTTGGGAGTATTGGAACGGTGGGGGCTGGCTCCGCTTGAACCGCCGAGACATCGCTTACGATAGCAAGAATGACATGGTTCAAATTCAATTCGACGTTGGCATAGATGCAGCGTCTCTTGCGGTTCAAGGGCAGGAGAGCTATTGGATTCGGTGCAGACTGATGAAGCTCGATCCTTCCGGCAAGCTGGAGGTGACGGGCAAGAAGCTGCTCATTCGCAAAGTGAACATCGCCTACCAGTCTGCTGCTCCGGCCGAGCAGGTATTGACCTATCGGAACCTTCGCTATCAAGATCGAACCGCAGGCAGCTCGACAGAAGCAGCGGAAGCGCTCGATCAGGAGCAGGCGCTTTATCTCGGTTTCGACCGTGCACCGCTTCGGGGTCCGATCAGCCTTTATTTCTCGCTGCTCGATCAGTTGTATGATCCGGACCGCCATCCGATAGTGGAATGGCAGTATTATGCGGAGAAACGAGGCGGTTCGGGTTGGGTGAAGCTGGATGCGAACGATGGAACCGACCATTTGACCCGAAGCGGGTGCGTGGAATTCGTTGGGCTGCCGGATTGGACGGAGACAGACCTATTCGGACGGTCTCGCTTCTGGCTGCGAGCGGTCGATACGACGGGGGTGTTTCAGGCGGCTGGTTCCATGGATGAGAATCGGGAGCCGGCTCCGGTTGTGCTTGGTTTGTATCGGAACACGACAATCGCGGAGCAGGTGGAGAGCTACCGCGATGAAATGGTCGGCTCCTCTCGCGGCACGCCGAATGCATTATTCACCGTATCCAAAGTGCCCGTCATTACGGAGCAATTGTACGTCGATGAGCGGGCATCGCTGACAGATCGAGAGCGGCAGCAGTTCGAGGAAGACGGCACGGTATTCATGGAGGACAAAGACGACAAGGGCGCTGCGATACGGCTCTGGGTACGCTGGACGTCCGTTGATACGCTGTCGGGGTCAGGTGAGGGCGACCGCCACTATGTCATCGACCGAACGACGGGCGTCATACGATTCGGTGACGGCATTCATGGCATGATTCCGCCGATCGGCACGAATAACGTTAAGCTCAATTATCAGTGCGGGGGCGGCGTTCGCGGCAATGTAGCCGCGAGTACGATTGCGATGCTGAAGTCGTCGATCGCTTATGTGGATGGCGTAACGAATCCAGTGGCGGCGGCAGGCGGCTATGATACGGAGAATGAGGAAGCTGCGAGAGTACGTGGACCGCAGATGGTTCGTCATCGCTATCGCGCCGTTACGGCGGCGGATTATGAAAGCCTCGTCTTCGAGGCGTCGCGCGGCATTGCACGGGTACAATGTTTGCCCAACACGAATGAACGTGGCGACTATCAGCTTGGACGTGTGACACTGCTCGTCGTGCCGCAGTCTGGCGAGCAGTTGCCGCAGCCAAGTACGGAGCTTAGACGAACCATTACCGAGTATGTGCAGCAGAGGGCGGCGAATGTTGTCGCACAGCCGCAGCATATTCACGTCAGAGGCCCCTCTTACATCGAAGTGTCCATCCGTACGACGCTCGTAACAACCAATATCGCGTATGTGCCCGATGCAGAGCGCGAAGCGCTGCGCAGGCTGAAGTCGTATCTGCACCCGCTGTCTGGCCATTCTGATCAACGGGGCTGGGCATTCGGCAGTATACCTGCTTTATCCGATCTCTATGTGCTACTAGGCAGCATACCTGGCCTTGAATATGTGGAGCGGCTGGAGATGACGCTGCGCGATGCGAATGGGCAGGTCGCGGTCATAACGCCGATGCAGCAAGCGGCAGTCGATCTCTCGCCGCACATTCTGATCTACAGCGGCGATCACCATGTCGTCGTACGAAGCGCGAGCAAGTAATACGATGCATGCCATGCGTTCAGTCTTGTGACAATCCCTACAATTTCGTAAACCACGAGGTGCTTCAACATGCTTCCTATTCCGAATTTGGACGATAAAACGTTCGCGCAGCTCATCGAGGATGCGAAGAAGCAAATCGCCCGTTATGCTCCCGAATGGACGGACTATAATGCGCATGATCCAGGCATTACGATGCTGGAGCTGTTCGCATGGCTTGCCGAAGGTCAGCGTTATTATCTGGATCAAGTCCGTGATGATCATATCCGCAAATATGTGAAGCTGCTAGGCACAGCTCCAGCTCCTCCCAAGCCAGCAAGAGCGGTAGTGAGGCTCTTGCCGCTGGAATCGGGTGCAAGCTCCGATTCTCCGCTTGTCGTTCCGGCGCGCACGAAGCTGCTGCTAGGCGAGATACCGTTCGAGACGGAGGAAGAAGTGACGATAACAGACGTCTCCATCGCACAGCTTATTACGCTGGACGGCTCTGCACAGATCGATCAGCTGGAATCGGCCGGCCATGACGGGATCACCTTCCATCCATTCGGCGAAGCGGCGAAGGCAGGCAACAGCTTGTATATCGGCCTGGATCGCATGGTGCCGCAAGGCACGCTGTTGTCGATTGCTTTCCGCATGTATGACGGCTATCCTGTACCGATTACAGATCCGGAGATCGGTGAAACGCCATTCGATGCGACGCCGCCCAATCGGCTTAGCTGGGCTTATCTGGACAACAGCGGTGCGAATCATTGGACATCGATCCAACCCGTGGTCGATCAGACATTAGATTTATCGAGGAGCGGATTTCTTACGCTGCGAATGCCGGACGATGCAGCTATGCGGACGCATTTTCCGACGGTTGCCGAAGCCTGCTGCTGGATCAAATGCACCGTTATTAACGATGATTACGAGCTTGCGCCTCGAATCGACAGCGTCATGCTCAACACCGTTTCAATCGTGCAGCAGGAGGCGGTCGAGGACCGATACGTCGGTCGATCCATGGGGCTCGGAAACAGCCAGTTCGAGCTAGGTGACCGCGGGATCGTAGCAGACGGGCTGAGTATTGAAGTACGAGAAGCCGATGGCACATGGAAGGTATGGGATCGTGTAGACGATTTCGATGCCTCGGCACCCGGTGACGAGCACTATGTGCTTGATAGCGGCAGCGGGCAGCTTCGATTCGGTGACGGACAGCATGGCAAAGTGCCGCCTGCTTCGAATGTCGATAGTGTTCGAGCGTCGTATCGAAAGACGTTGGCGCTGCAAGGAAGCATTACGTCCGGTGCGTCTGGCCGATTCGTCGGAAGCAGCAATGAGCTGAACGGAGCGCTTCGCATCGAGATGCTGACTGCTGCGAGCGGCGGAGCTGCGGCCGAAAGCGTCGACGAAGCGATGGCGCGCGCTGCAGCTGAGCTGAAGCATTTAACGCGCGCGGTTACGGATGCCGATTATGAGCAGCTGGCATGCCGTGCGCCAGGCCTTCGTGTAGCGCGAGCCAAAGCGCTCATGCTCGAGGAGAATGCAGTAACTGTCGTAGCGGTGCCATACAGCGATCAGCCGAATCCGCAGCCAAGCGGCAGCTTTATGGACACGATCGCTCGCCATCTCGACCGCTATCGGCTGCTTACGACACAGGTTCGCGTAATGGCGCCTCAGTACGTGAAGGTGATGGCAAGCGTACTGGTTCGTGCCTTCAGCGGCTATGATAGCTCGGTGGTGACAGGAGCAGTTGAAGAGGCGCTGAACCGTTATTTGCATCCGCTGGAAGGCGGGCCGCATGGCAGCGGATGGCCTTTTGGCCGAACGGTTTATCTCTCGGAGCTGTATGCCTTGGTAGATGGGGTGACAGGCGTAGACAACGTGCGGCGTCTCCAGCTGTTCTTGATAAGCGGCAGCGGTCAATTGGATGAGCAGGGCAATTTGACGATTGCAGCTAACGCACTTGTTTACGCTGACCGGCACGAGATCGAAATTGAACTGCCATGGTCGGGTCGACTGACGGAGGAAGGAGCCTTCTATGCCCGTTTTGGATCGTAGCGAATTTCATTATCATGTCATCCGATCGTTGCCGACCTGGCAGGAAGGGCTGCTGCATCAGTTGGAGCTCGATGAGCAAGGCATTCGGATTCAAATGGCCAATGACTACCGAGCGGATGCGCCGATCCGATTAGCAGAGCTTCTGCCTGCTGGAGCTGTCGTAGCCGACGTCGCCGAAGGACCCAATGGCATGCTGCTGCTCTTCGATAAGACATCTGCGAAGGTGTATGCCTTCAACCCAATGACGATGCGGCTCGATCGTCCGGGCGGCATTGTGTATGCATTGAACGAAGCCGTTGCTATGGCGTACAGCTCGGGAATTGTCTATCTGCTGGAACGGACATCTACGGAGGTTTTACAAGCTGCAGCTTACTCCGCTATCACGGGTCAGCCGCTATGGAGCACGGATGTACCCGTCGTTATCGATGGCGAAATGCCGCTTGTTGATTTTCTCCCATGCGATATTACAGCCGATAGCAGCGGTTACTGCTATGTGACTTTGACGCATACCGTACAAGCGGCACGCTTCGACCAAGGCGGCCGATTCGTCGACTGGATTGCTCCGCCGCAGCAACTAGCAGAGCAAGCAGGGGGGCGCCAGACAGCGGCAATCGGAAGCGACAGCACGCTGTATGTGGTCGATACCGATAGGAAGCAGCTCTACATCTACCCGCAGCATGGCGTGGGAGAGCCGCAGCAGGTCGAGCTTGGGCCGCTCACAGCGCCCCGTTCGATCGCCGTCGATAACTTAAACGTTCTCTATATCGGACAGGATTCGATCATTCAGCTGTTTAATGCGGAAGGCACGTATATTGGCCCTTTGACCGCTTACAGCGGTGCTGCTGATCGGATTGTGTTCAGCGGAAGCAGCATGTTTCTATTCGATCGGACCTTGCAATCGGTTGCTTATTTGCGACGGGAACCGGCGCTGTTTCGCGAGAGCGGTTCGCCGATTTCGAAGGGCGAATACATCTCGCGCAGCATCGACTGTACGGAGGAAGGACTGCGCTGGCATAAGCTGCAGCTGGATCGCACGATTCCGGACAACACGCTCATCCGCGTCTCTTATTTGATCGCTGATTCCACCACGTTCCGTATCGATGGCAGCAATCAGAATCTGGACGATTATTTGAAGAAGCCAGGCGTGAGGTCCTCGGACAAAATCGCTGCGCTGTCGCTTCTCCCTTGGTCAGAGACGTCGATCAATCCGCGCGATATGCTTATCCGCGGTGAGGCGGGCCGTTATTTATGGGTTCGTATTCAGCTGTATGGCAGCGATAAACAGTCTCCTGTCATTGCAGGCATTCGGGCACATTTTCCAAGGTTGTCGTACTTGCGGTATTTGCCCGCCGTTTATCAGGAAGATCCGGCGAGCAAAGATTTGCTCGAGCGGTTTCTGTCGATGTTCGAGACGTTTCTGTCCGAGCTGGATGGGCAGATCGAGACGTCGCCGCGTTGGCTGGATGTCGATGCCGTTAACGCTGAATACATGCGCTGGCTGGCGACGTGGATTGGCGTTCTCACAGACCAAGGCTGGACGGAATCGAAGATGCGGCGGCTGATTAAAGGAATGCCGGACATTCACCGCAAGCGGGGAACGAAGGAAGGCATGGAGCGGCTGCTGGAGCTGTATACGAATGAGCGGCCGATTATATTCGAGAGCTGCAAGGTTCGCAGCATCGAGGAATCGGAGGCGAAGAATGCGTATGCCGCGCTGTTCGGCGATGATCCTTACCGGTTCTCCGTGCTGCTGAAGCCGAGGCAGATCGCCGGGTCGGCGGAGCTGGCGACAGTGAAGCGCATGATCGCAAGCGATCAGCCGGCGCATACAGGCGCAGACGTAGTCTGGCTGCAGCCGTGGATTTATTTAGGCGGTCACACTTATCTGGAAGTAAACACGTATCTAACGAAGCCGCTATCGCTGCTGTATGACGATTCGGTCATGCAGCGGGACTCGATGCTAGAGGACGGCACGCCGTTCGGTCAGCTCGATGTCCGTTCCGGTCTTGGGGCGGATACGCGACTGTTATAGAGTCCGCTTCTGATCACGGAAGAGAACCGAACTTTGCGAACTCGAACGTTTAGAGGCAGAGGCATGCACATAAAGCGAGCAATCTCATGTAGGGGGTTAATGCTGTGTCGAATAGTCCAGTGCAGCTGCAGCAATTCGAGCGGAACAATTATTTTTATGGCAAGCTGCTGAATGTCAAAGATTTTCAGCTGGAGCAGCGGTATATGAACGAAAAGCGGAATTTGCTCAACCGGTTCATTCACGGCACGGGAGTAATCGGCGGCCTTCATGTCACGCTTATAGATGGCAAAGGATTTCGAGTATCGCCAGGGACTGCGATTGATGCGAGCGGCAGAGAAATTGTCGTTGCAGCGAATGAAGATCGGGCGGACATCGGCAAGCTGGCTGGATATCCGATAGATTTTACGTCCGGCGATCTCTATCTGTCGCTCCAATATGTCGAAGTGCCGTTCGAGCCAGTTCCTGTCGTCGCCAATGCGATATTAGGCAAGGAAGAGGTTGCAGCGAACAAAATCCGCGAGACGTTCAATCTCGTGCTAAGCAAGAAAGCACCAGACAAAGGTGTTCCTGTCGATACGCAATATCGGAAGACCGTAACCGTATATGAGAACAGCCAGTTCATTGTAGAGCGTACGGTTCCATCCATTGCGAATCCAGGCGATATCGTCGAAGTGGTGCTGAAGACGACGGTGAAGCAGCAGTCATCCGGCAGTCTGCTCGTTGAAGTAACGGATACGCTGCCGAATCAATTCACGATGCTCAGCGGTTGGAAGAACAATCGGGTTCCGTTCAGTCTCGGCGGATTAACCGTCGGCACCGTTCGAACGCAGCGTTACTATGCGCGCGCCGGCGAGCAGTCGACAGGCGGCGCGATTAGCGGGAACGTGTTGATCAACAGCGTGTTCTATAACGGCTTGAATCATTCGACTATTGCGATCGAGTCAGAGCGATCGGTTGCAAGGCTGTTGGCGGAGCAATATTTTAACCAATTGCAGGTTGTGGATCCCGAGAGCGACGCGGTCGTCATTGCGAAGCTAAAGATCAATAACGGGCTGATAACGGAAGCGGATGAATCGGTCCGTTCCTTCATTTATAATAACGAGCTGCTCTTCGAGCTGCTGGTCGCGGACCGTCAACGTCCGGTAGAGCTGCCGACGCATGCGGCGACGCATGGCAGCGGCGGAGAAGATGAAATTAACGTCAGCAATTTGTCCGGCGTGCTCGCCGAACCACAGAAGATTGCGGTGCAGGACGAAGGGAGCGAACTTACCTCCCGTGCCAAAATCAATTTTACCGGCGCAGGCGTTGTCGCGTCCGATGATCCGACGAACAATCGAACGAACATAACGATCGCAGGTGTGAGCAACGTGAATAATCTGCCGGGTACGCTTACCGACCCGCAGAAAATCGTCGTGCAGGAAGAAGGGACGGCGCTGACCGCCCGTTCCAAAATCAATTTCATCGGTCCAGGCGTTACCGCAACCGATGATTCGGCGAATGGCCGCATTAATGTGACGATCAGCGGCGCAGCTTCCAGTCACGCGCTCAGTCATCAGGATGGCGGCCTGGATAAAATCAACGTGAACAACCTATCCGGCACGCTTGCAGATCCGCAGAAAGTGGTCGTGCAGGACGAAGGCATCGCGCTGACCGCCCGCACGAAAATCAACTTCACCGGAGCAGGTGTAACCGCAGTGGACGATCCGACGAACGGACGGATTAACGTAACGATTCCTGGCGGAGGCTCAGGTTCGGGTACGGGGGCTTTGATCTCGTCAGGTTCAGTCGTGTTCGAAGGTGTATATCCCGGGCAAAACGTAGTCTCGCCATCGATTCCGCATCAGCTGGCATCTTCGAATGTGGCAATCGTGCTTGGTGTTATTCGTACCGTTACATCCGGCGGCATTGATACGTCATTGATCGGTAAGCTGGAGACGACGATTCCGGATAAGCTGTCGACGGTTGAAAAGCTTGATACGGTCAGCGCAATCGATAACGTTACGCCCGTTATCAACGCCGATGTGCTTGATAAGCTAAAGACGGCCGATAAGCTGACCGATATCGTCCTACCTGCAGATAAACTCGATGTGATCAGCGGCATTAGCCCTTCCATCGCCGTAACGAATCCAGATCCGACGCCATACCCGGGTCCGGGACCGATCGTGATTCCGATATCGACATCGACGATGCATTTCGGTGACCTCTCTTATCTGGAGCCGGAGCTGCCGAGTGTTATGGCGACGTATGAGATCAACTCGCCGACTACCTTCACAATCACGCTGCAGGATCGGAGAGGGCTGGCTGTACAAGCGGAATATGGAGTCAGCTGGACGGTGACCTGGTGGGCATTCGCAAGCACGACATATACCGGTTCGATTACGGTCTCGTCAGGTTTGTCGTCTTCGCTGCAGAAAGGTGTAACCCCATCGCCATCGACGGCCCAGACGTTGTCTGCTTCTGCAGAGAAGCTTGCAGTGAATGAAGCGGTGCAAGAAGCCGTTACAGAGGCAGCCGTGGAGACCGTGAAGAAGACGACGACGCGGAAGACGACCAAAGATACGTCGACGCCAACGACCAGAAGCACAGATTCGCCGGAGGAGGCATAATGCCTGCCCGCCATAGAACGGAGTGGTAGAGATGGCCAAGAGCGCGGCCGCCAAGCCGAAATCCAAGAAGAAGAAAGCATCTGGCAAGAAGAAGAGCACGGCTCCGAAACCCGCTGCTCCTGCAACTGCGCAGAAGGAAGCGCCGAAGGCGCCTGAACCAAGCACACTCGATCTCATTGAGGAGTATCTGGGCAGCAGTACGGTGTGGAAGTATGTGAACTCGCTTTGGAGCGGGCCGAACAAGTCCGAAGCGAAGCCGGCGCCGTCTTCCCCTGTCATCGATGCCAGCAAGCAAGGAGCAAGCACAGCTCCTGCTGCGCCGAAGGAAAGCGGTGCGGGGGATCAAGAGCTGGGCGTATTGTCATCCAAATATGAGTCCAACGGCAATCCGGGCACCGTATCGAGCGGCGTCGGCGATCCAGGCGGCAAATCGTATGGCGCGTACCAATTCAGCTCCACACAGAAGGTCATCGATGATTTCTATGCTTGGCTGAAGAACCATGACGCCGATATCTATGCGGTGCTGGAAGCGGGCTACAAGGAGGACGGCAACAAATTCGGCGACAAGTTCAATGCAGCGTTCGAGAAGCTCGGCAAGGATAAGCCGAAGGAATTTCTGAAGCTGCAGCACGATTATACGAAGACGATGTATTACGACAAAGCGGCGAATAAGATCAAAGACAAATTCGGCCTCGATATTAATACCCGCAGCTTCGCGCTCAAAAATGTTATTTGGTCGCGTGCGGTTCAGCATGGCGTCGGCTCCAAGTCGCCAGGTCTGTTGTATGTGCTTGAAGTTGCATTCAAGGATCTGGACATGGCGACGGCGACGGATGAACAGCTCATTCGAGCGATATACAAGGAGAGCGGCAAGCTTGTAGAGGATGCGCCAAGCACGAAGAGCACGAAGATGGATGCGGATGAAGTCAAGAAGAGCAAGTCCAAAGCGATCAAAGGCGTGGCGGATGAAGTGGACGGCAAGTATATGGGCTACTTCTCTAAGAGCGGCAATGAGATGCAGGCCGGCGTTTACTACCGGCTGAACAAAGGCGAACCGGAGCAGGCGCTGAAGCTGCTGTATGGCAAAGATTATAAATTTACAGGTTTATAGCTGAGGAGAGTGTTTGCCTATGTCAAACGTTCAACAGCCTGCCCCGCTCAACGACGTCCTATCGCTTGATCCATCCACGGTGAGGCAAGAGGTCATTCTGCTGCAAAATCGGCTCAATGAACTGGGCTACACCGGTTCGACGAATCAGCCGCTTACGGCTGATGGGAAGTTCGGACCTAATACGCTGTTCGCCGTTAATGCGTTCAAGTCGATGAATAAGCTTGGCAATACCGGGGGCGCCGCTGGCAAAATCGGACTGCAGTCTTGGAAGGTTCTCTTCAGTCCGGATGTGCTGGATGCGTCTGGTCATAAGCCGGCCGATGAGCCTTATCCCGCTAAGCAGCCGGTCTATTACAGCCAAGAGGATTCGAAATGGAAAGGGGTCATGTACTCCAATCATCGTGATCCTAAACAGAACATTGGCAGCTCCGGATGTGGGCCAACCTGCATGGCGATGGTCATTACCAATCTGAAAGGAACGGTCGTGCTTCCGCCGGAAACGGCTCAGTACAGTCTTGATCATGGCTTCCGCAGCTATGATGACGGCACGGAATGGGGCTACTACGGCAGCATCGCGGCCCGTTATAATCTGCGCTGCGAGCAGACGGCGGATTGGGATGACGTAAAGCTGGCGTTGAGCCAGCCGGGGCGGATGGTTATCGCGTCGATGAGGCCGGGACATTTTACACAGGGTGGGCATTATATCGTGCTGCATGGCTATATGAATCGGGCTAGCGATAGCTGGGTGGATGTGCTGGATCCGAATCATGACAACCAATCGTATTTCCGCAGAGGTCATGACGGTCTAGTCGATGAGGGCAGGCAGGACGATGGCCGCGTGACGGCGAAGGAGTCGGTGTTCCGCCAAGAGGCGGGGCAGTTCTGGATTTTTAACGTGTAGGGTGAAGCCGCATGAGCGTACGCTTGTGCGGTTTTTTTTGTACAATAAAAGTCGGATGCAGGGCTTCGGATACTGTTACGCTGAGGTTGGAAGGGGAGTCAGACGAATGGATTCGCTTCAAGCAATGAATGATGCCATGTCGTATATTGAGCGCCATCTGGCGGAGGAGATCGACTATACCGAGGCGGCAAGAAGAGCGTATTGCTCGGCCTATCATTTTAAGAAAATGTTCACGTTCCTTGCCGGCATTCCGCTGTCCGAATACGTTCGACGCAGAAGGCTTACGCTTGCAGCGTTCGAGCTGCAGGGCGGAGATCAACGAGTCATTGATATAGCGGTCAAATATGGCTACGGCTCGGCTGATGCGTTCGCTCGAGCATTCCAGCAGCTGCATGGGATGACGCCTTCGGAGGCGAGAACCGGTGCGCATTCGTTCAAAGCATATCCGCCGATGACGTTCCAGCTTACCGTACAAGGAGGAATCGAGATGAATTATCGAATCGTGGACCAAGAAGCTTTCCGTATCGTAGGACTTATGAAGCGTGTGCCGATCGTATTCGAAGGGGTAAATGCTGAGATTGCCGCGATGTGGCAAAGCCTCGATATGGAGAAGATCAGTCTGCTGAAGCAGTTGTCCAATATTGAGCCTGCGGGCATGATTAGCGCGTCGGTTCATTTCTCGGAAGGACGTATGGAGGAGAAGGGCGAGTTGGATCATTATATTGGTTCAGCTACGACAGAAGCATGTCCCGATGGATGGGCGGCGCTGGAAGTCGCAGCAACCACGTGGGCGGTGTTCGAAGCGGTCGGTCCGTTCCCCGAGACGCTGCAGCAGGTGTGGGGACGCATCTATTCCGAGTGGTTCCCGTCATCCGGCTACGAACTGACGGAAGGGCCGGAGCTGTTGTGGAACGAAGGCAAGGATACGACGGTGCCGAATTATCGCAGCGAGATTTGGATTCCTGTTGTGAAGAAGCCGTAGAGTTCCAGCGCTAACGGTCGCCGCGCGGAAGCTTAACGGACTATGCGGACACTATTTTACTCTTAATCACCCATTTCCTATGCTAACGGACTGAGCAGCCTCTATTGAGCTGGTTAGGCGCCAATGATGGCGTGAAACCACTGAATAGGGGCTGCTGTGTCCGTTACAGGAACGGTAACATTGTTTTTCGATCAATAGCGCCCCTGGAGTCCGTCGCAGCCAGTTGGAAGTGTGCGTGAAGGTGGACAATAATGGAGATATTAACGATTGTCTGCGGCTTTTTTCCTGCTGGCCGGAATGTTTATTGCATGGATTTTCCCATGATATATAATGAGGGCATAAGAGTGACAGGAGCCGACACGGCTCGCTGTCCAATCAGAAGATATCCTGATGTAGCAGTAGAGTGACTTTGAACTACGTTCAAAGATCCTGATGTAGCAGTAGAGTGACTTTGAACTACGTTCAAAGATCCTGATGTAGCAGTAGAGTGACTTTGAACTACGTTCAAAGATCCTGATGTAAGGAGAGATGACGATGAGCGACAACAACACGATCATTCGCTTCGAGCATGTGACCAAGCGATTTGACAATGACGCTCCGATTTTGAATGACGTCAGCTTCGAGATCGAGCGAGGCAAGTTCTACACGCTGCTCGGACCGTCGGGCTGCGGCAAAACAACCATTCTGCGTCTCATCGCAGGCTTCATGGAGCCATCGGAAGGCTCGATCTACTTCAACGGCAAGCGGATCAATCAAGTGCCGGCGAATCGCCGCCAAGTAAACACCGTATTCCAAGACTATGCGCTGTTCCCGCATCTGAACGTGTTCGAGAACGTTGCTTTCGGCCTACGGATCAAAAAGCTGAAGAACGACGTCATTACGAACAAAGTGCGGGAGGCGCTTCGTTTCGTAAACCTCGAGGGCTATGAGAGCCGCGAAATTACGGAGATGTCCGGCGGTCAGCGCCAGCGTGTCGCGATCGCGCGCGCGATTGTGAATGAGCCGGAAATTTTGCTGCTGGACGAGCCGTTGTCCGCGCTCGACCTGAAGCTGCGCACCGAGATGCAGTATGAGCTTCGCGAGCTGCAGCGCAGGCTTGGCATTACGTTCATCTTCGTTACGCATGACCAAGAAGAGGCGCTTGCGATGTCGGACGAGATCTTCGTCCTCAACAAAGGCAATATTCAGCAGAGCGGCACGCCAACGGATATTTACGACGAGCCGATTAACCGCTTCGTCGCCGACTTCATCGGCGAATCGAACATTGTGGTCGGACGAATGAAAGAAGACTATGTCGTCGAATTCGCGGGACGTACATTCGAGTGCGTCGACGGCGGGTTCAACAAAGACGAGCAGGTCGAGATCGTAATCCGTCCAGAGGATCTGGAGATGACGAAGCCGGAGAACGGCAAGCTGAAGGCTCGTGTGGACACGCAGCTGTTCCGCGGCGTTCACTATGAGATTAGCGCGTATGATGAAGCGGGCAACGAATGGCTCGTGCACTCGACGAAGAAGGCGACGGTCGACGAGTGGATCGGGCTTGATTTTGACCCGGAAGCGATTCATGTTATGCGGTTTAACGAGACGGAGGAAGAGTTCGATCGGCGTTTAGAGGCGTATGCAGAAACGGATGAGGACGAGGAAGAGGTCGTCCATGTCCGTTAAGTCACGCAATCTGTATCTGATCCCGTACGCCGCGTGGATCGTATTGTTCGTCGTCGCGCCGATTGCGTTGATCGTCTATTATTCGCTGTTCGATATTGAAGGGAATTTTACATTCTCGAACTACAGCGACTTCTTCACGCCGGTCTATATGCGAATGACGCTCAGCTCGTTCTGGTATGCTTTTCTCATAACGGCTTTCTCGCTGCTCATCGCTTATCCGGCAGCTTATCTGTTGACGCGCACGAAGCATAAGCAGCTGTGGCTGCTGCTCATCATCCTGCCAAGCTGGATTAACCTGCTGCTGAAGGCGTATGCGTTCCTTGGCCTGTTCGGTACATATGGCATTGTCAATGCAGCGCTTGATACGCTGGGCATCGGACGCCAGCAAATTTTGTTCACGGACTTCAGCTTCGTGTTCGTTTCGGTTTATATTTTCATTCCATTCATGATACTGCCTGTCTTCAATGCGCTGGAGAAAATGAATCCGTCGCTTATCGACGCTTCGCGCGACCTCGGCGCTTCGGCCTGGACCACGTTCCAGCGCGTCGTGTTTCCACTTACGGTCAACGGTGTGAAGGCCGGCTGCCAAGCGGTGTTCATTCCGGCGCTGTCGCTGTTCATGATTACGCGCCTCATCGCAGGCAACCGCGTCATTACGCTGGGCACTGCGATCGAGCAGCATTTTCTCGTTACCCAGGACTGGGGGATGGGCGCAACGATTGCGGTGTTCCTCGTCGTGATCATGGCGCTCATTATGGTGCTGACGGGTAACCGTCGTAAGCGGGAGGTGAGCCGATAATGGCAGCAGCACGTTCATCCCGTAAATGGAAATGGTCGCATCTGTATCTGATCGCCGTATTCGTCGTGCTCTATGCGCCGATCTTCTTCCTGATGCTTTACTCGTTCAACAGCGGCGGGGCGATGCATGATTTCGAAGGCTTCACGCTGGAATGGTACAAGGAAGTGTTCGCGGATACGCGTCTGTTCATCATCGTGCTCAACACGCTCGTTATCGCGCTGCTGTCATCGGCGCTGTCGACGATATTGGGTGTGCTTGGCGCGCTTGCGATTCAGCATGTGAGACGCCGTCGGACGCAAAACATGCTGCTGGCGCTCAACAACGTGCTGATCGTCAGCCCGGATGTCATCATCGGCGCGTCGTTCCTCATCTTGTTCACGATCATCGGCATCAAGCTTGGTTTCGTATCGGTGCTGCTGGCGCATATCGCCTTCAGCGTGCCGATCGTCGTCATCATGGTGCTGCCGAAGCTGGAAGAGATGAGCTCAACGTGGATTGATGCTGCACGGGACCTTGGTGCGAGTCGGACAGACGTGCTGACGAAGGTCATCCTGCCGTACATCCGGCCGGGTATCTTCGCAGGGTTCTTCATGGCGCTGACGTATTCGCTCGACGACTTCGCGGTTACGTTCTTCGTGACGGGCAACGGGTATTCGACGCTTGCCGTCGAGATTTATTCCCGCGCACGGCAGGGCATTTCGCTGTCGATCAACGCGCTGTCGACGCTTATTTTCCTATTCACGATCATCCTCGTGATTGGGTATTACTTCATTAATCAGCGGGGCAACCGACCGCCGGGAATGGAGGTGCAGCGATGAAGCAGCTCGTTCGAATGTTCGTTGCCGTGTTCGTCGTTGCCTTCGCGCTTATGTACGGCGTACATCTGCTCAATTCCTCGGAAGGGTATGCGGGCAGCAACACGCTCACGATTTACAACTGGGGCGATTACATTGATCCCGATCTGATCACGGAGTTCGAGAAGGAAAGCGGCTTGAAGGTCATCTATCAGACATTCGATTCGAATGAAGCGATGATGACGAAGATCGAGCAGGGGGGCACTACGTTCGACGTGAGCGTTCCTTCGGAATATGCGATTAGCAAAATGAAAGAAGAAAACCTGCTGCTCCCGATCGATCACAGCAAGCTTCCGAATCTGGCGCATATCGATGAGCGGTTTCTGAACTTGTCGTTCGACCCGGATAACGAGTATTCGATTCCGTACTTCTGGGGTACGGTCGGCATCGTGTACAACCCAAGCATGCTGGATGGCTGGCAGATCAAGAGCTGGAACGATCTATGGGATCCGCGGCTGCGCAACCAGATTCTGCTCGTCGACGGCGCGCGTGAAGTCATCGGCTTCGGCCTGAACAGCCTTCACTATTCGCTTAATGACACGGAAGAAGCGCATCTGCAGGAAGCGAAGAACAAGCTGTCGACGCTGACGCCGAACGTGAAGGCGATTGTCGGCGACGAGATCAAGATGCTGCTGGCGAACGAAGAGGCAGCGGTTGGCGTCGTCTGGTCGGGCGATGCATCGGAAATTATGGGCGAGAACGAGAACCTTGATTACGTCGTGCCGGAGGAAGGCTCGAACCTGTGGTTCGACAATATGGTCATTCCGAAGACGGCGCGCAACATCGAAGGGGCGTACAAGTTCATGAACTTCATGCTCGATCCGGAGCATGCCGCGCAAAATGCGGAATACGTCGGGTATTCGACGCCGAACAAGGACGCGCTGGCGCTGCTGCCGGAGGACATCTCGGGCGATGAACGGTTCTATCCAGCGCCTGAGCTGACCGAAAAGCTTGAGGTATATCGCAACTTGGGCAAGCGGATGCTCGCGCATTACAATGAGCTGTTCCTGGAGTTCAAGATGCACCGGAAGTGAGGGTAAGCTGTAAGACAAGCTGACCCGATACAAAGAGGCTGTCCGAGTTCGTATGGCGGACACCATAACATTTGGTCCACATGTTGTAATCGCGGCATCCATAACGGTTGACGATTCGAAACAATCGCTGATAATATATTGAATAGTTAGATAATTTAATCGCTGCGTGTGACTGGCGGAGCATGGGGAACCATGAGGAAGCACGCGGATGAATAAGCCGTACGCCTGGGCAGAGATAAGTGCAGTTTATGCGCTTATCTCTTTTTGTTGTTTATTACACAAACGAAGGGATGGAATACGGATGAATGAACCATTGATTCTCGACGGAAGCAAAGTAGCCGCGCATATCAAGGAACAACTTACAGGAAGAGTTGCTGCATTGGCAGAGAAGGGCGTCGTGCCTTGTCTTGCGACCATACTGGTAGGAGACGACCCGTCTTCGGCAACCTACGTACGCATGAAGGGGAACGCGTGCAAGCGTATCGGCATTCGCTCCATTCGCGTCGATCTGCCGTCCTCTACGACAACGGAGCAGTTGATCGAGACGATTCGGCAGCTGAACGAGGATGAGAGCGTGCACGGTATTCTGCTGCAGCACCCCGTACCGCATCATATCGATGAGCGCGCGGCGTTCGAGGCGATTGCGATCGAGAAGGACGTAGACGGCGTTACAACACTTGGTTTTGCACAAAATGCTTTCGGCTTCGCGCAGTACCCATCCTGCACGCCTGCAGCGATCATTGCGATTCTCGATTATTACAACATCGCAATCGAAGGCAAACATGCCGTCGTCATCGGCCGCAGCCCGATACTCGGTAAGCCCGTATCTGCGATGCTGCTTAACCGCAACGCAACCGTGACGACCTGCCACTCGCGCACGAATGGACTGCCCGAGCTGGTCGGGCTCGGCGACATCGTCGTCGCCGCCGTCGGCAAAGCGAACTTCGTGCAAGGCAGCTGGATCAAGCGAGGCGCAGTCGTGCTGGATGCCGGCTACAACGAAGGCAACATCGGCGACGCCGACTATGAAGCTTGCGCGGAACGCGCCAGCGCCATCACGCCCGTACCCGCAGGCGTTGGACCGGTCACGATTGCTACGCTGCTCAAGCATACGGTGGACGGAGCAGAACGGGCTGCTTCGAAACAAATTTCTGTGCAGTCATGAAGTTGGCAGATAACTAGCCCATTCAAAGAAAAAAAGCGTTGCTCAGCAACGCTTTTTTTCAATACATGCTCGAACGAAAGTTGTGACCAAAAGGGGCACACGGCTCTTAGCAGGTAGTAATTAGCAACGGCATCTGTCCTGCCACCAACCCCTTCCGGGGTCCAGGGGACGGGAGTCCCCTGGGGTCTCCTCCCTAGCAGGGAGGATTTAGGTGGGTAGAAAAAAGAAATGTAGGGTCGTTAAGGGACAGGCTACTGGTCCCTTAACGCAGCCAGCATCGTACGGTTGCGACCGGCCTCCTTCGCTGCATACAGCGCTTCATCCGCTAGGCGGAACAGCGTGCTCGAATCGGTGCCGTGCTGCGGCGATACGGCGATGCCAAGCGACAGCGTAATGACGCGGTTAGCTGGCGTCGGCTCCTTCTCCATCGTTTTCCGGATACGTTCCGCAAGACGGAATGCTTCATCCGCGCTGATGTGAGGCAGCAGGACAACGAATTCCTCGCCACCGAATCGGCAGCAGATGTCGCTGGATCGAACGGAGCGCTGAACGACATTGGCCAAACACTTCAACACCTCGTCACCAACCTGATGTCCGAGCGTGTCGTTAATACATTTGAACCGGTCGAGGTCCATGACGATCAAGCCGAACGGAACGTTCGTCGCCGTCCATTTGCTCAGCACGCCTTCCATCGCGCGCCGATTCATAAGTCCGGTCAGCGGATCGATAAGGGCGGCATGTGACAGCTCCTCGGACTGCTTGCGCAGTGTCTCGACGGCGAGCACAACGGTCTGGGACAGCACATGCGCTTCCCGGTTCCAGTGATTCGGGCTCACAGGTGGCGGTGTTTCCTGGGCGCCAGCCGCTTGGCCGATATAATCCGTTAATGCCGCGAATGGCAGAGCGAGCTTGCGTGCAATGTACATCGCCACCAGCATAATGACGAGGAATGGGAGCGCCATGTAGATGATCGTGGACCGAATTTGGTTGTTCAGCTGCTCGTAGACGGTCTGGACAGGCGATTGCATGACGATGCCCCAGCCCGTAGTTGGCACCGTTGCATACCCGGCAAGATAGGTCGTGCCTTTCAGATTGACGACCTCGGATTCGCCGGTTTTGCCTGCCATCAGCTTCTGGACGACTGCGTTCCTCGACACATCTTCAGCAAGTCTGGTCGGATCCGGATGGAAAACGAGTTTGCCGCTTGGGTCGACGACATAGAAATAGGAGCCATTGGTTTCGATCGGATTGCTGCCGAAGATCGTATTCAAAATATTTTTCTCCTGCAGATAGATCGTCCCGCCGATAAAGCCCTCGTAATGGTTATTCGAATCGTAGATCGGCTCCGACATGAGAATGATTAAACGTCCAGTCGTGCTCACGTACGGCATCGACAGATAAGAAGCGTGCGAATTAAGCGCCTCACGGGACGCTGCGGTCGTAAGCTTCGTGCCTTTCAACGCGATGGCCGGGGGTGATATGCTCTTAACGACGCCATCGGTATCAACCCAGAAGAGCGAGTTGAAATAGCTGCTCGTCTTGCGTGAATATTCCAGATGATCGATGATGCCCGAATCATCCAGTGACGGATGATCGCTTAAGTAATCAGCTGCCGTTCGCAGGCTGCCACGCATCGATTGAAAGAGTGAACTCATCGTCAGACTCATTTTCTGAGCGCTGGAATTGTTCATCTGAAGGGTTGTATCGTACAGCGTCTCGCGTTGTGATTGATAGGACGCAGTAATGGTGACGACGAGCGTGAGCAGGACCGATATGGCTGTTAGTGCAGACAGCAGCATCGGAAGGGACAGTTTGTATTTATTGCGAGTAATAACGTGAAGCATTAAACCTGGTCATCCCCTGTTCTCATTAGTTCAAATTATGTGTTGCAATAATAATTCGACAAAATACGCGCAACTCCTTTTGCAGGAATTGTTAATTTATGTATAAGTTGTAGAGGTCACGAGATCAAGCTTCTTGCGTTAACAAGTGGGACTTGCTCGCAGCCCGCTATATTATACGTTAACTTACCCAATAAGTAGCGGTGTTTTTGTGCAAACGTGCACTGGATAAGAGAGACGAATCGGAGCTTCGCAAAAAGAAACGGATACCCGCATTTTCACAGGTATCCGCCGTATACAACGAGCACAGAATGCCGACGCTGCTCCTTCATTGCGCAGCTGCAGCAGCATGTGCGCGATTGCTATTCCTCTCGCGCCAATGTCGTCTGTTCGCGGCTCGTAACCGCCGGCGAAGCAGGTAGTTCAAGCCGCTTCAACCCGCCCAAATACGGCTGCAGGGCAGTTGGAATGCGAATCGATCCGTCCGCTTCTTGATGATTCTCGAGCAGCGGGATTAGAATACGCGGCGACGCGACAGCCGTGTTGTTCAGCGTATGGCAGAAGTGCAGCTTGCCGTCCGCTCCGCGATAGCGAATGTTCGACCGTCGGGCTTGGAAATCATGTACGTTCGACGACGAATGCGTCTCGCCATACGCGTCACGGCTTGGCATCCACGTCTCGATGTCGAATTGCTGATACGTCTTCTGCGACATATCGCCCGTACAGACAGCCATGACGCGATACGGCAGCTCCAGCAGATTCAATATATGCTCCGCATGCGACGTAATCTCATGCAGGATACGCTCCGACACGGCAGGGTCCGCCTCGCATAGTACAACTTGCTCAACCTTAGCGAACTGGTGGACACGGTACAGTCCATGTACATCGCGCCCAGCCGAACCAACCTCGCTGCGGAAGCAGAGCGATGCGGCGGCGAGCCGGATGGGCTCTGTCACATCGACGATTTCATCGCTGAGGTACGAGATAAGCGGCACCTCCGAGGTGCCGACGAGCAGCCGATCCTCGCCTGCGATGCGATACGTCTGATCCGTGCCGAGCGGGAAGAAGCCTGTGTTCACCATCGCTTCTTCGCGTACTGCAAGCGGCACATCAAGCGGGGTGAAGCCGCGTTCGAGCAGCACATCGAGCGCGAGCTGCTGCACCGCGCGATGAAGCAGCACGCCGGCTCCGCGCAAATAATATTGGCGCGTCCCCGCTGTTTTGACCCCGCGGGCCAGATCCATCAATCCGTGCAGCTCGCCGAGCTCAACGTGGCTTCGCGGCGTGAAATCGAAGGCAGGCAGCTCGCCGACCTGCCTCACCAGCACATTATCTGCGTCCGACGCGCCGCGCGGAGTGGCGGGCGAGACGATGTTTGGTACAAGCAGCATCTGCTGCGACCATTGACGTTCAAGCTCAGCCAGCTTCGGCTGCAGTGCATCCAGCTCTGCGAGCATCGCTGCCGTCTCTTGGCGGACTGCATCGGCCGCTGCTGGATCTCCGTTCTGCATCAGCTGTCCAATATGCCTCGATGCTGCATTCCGCGCCTCTCGCAGCCGATCCGTTTCCTGTATGAGCCGCTTGCGCTCATCGTCCAGTGCGAGCAATTCACTCACCTGCAGGTTGATCCGCTTATCGTCCGCTGCCTGCTGCACCTCGTCTGCATGTACCCTGATCCATTTGATGTCTAACATGTTACACCGCTCCTTCTATTTTGTTTGGAACAAAACAAAGAACGCCCTCATCCGTATGGGACGAGGAGCGTTCTATCACTCGCGGTGCCACCCAACTTGACCGCTGGCACGAGGCCGTGCGATCCGCTTTGGTTCCGCGATAACGGGCGGTGCCGGTAAACTTAGGATCAGGCTTGCAGCGAGGCCGCTGCTTAGCTGTTCTTGACGGGAACGCCTCCGAGTTGGATGCTCATCATAGGCATAATGTCGATTTGAAATTATGAGAAAGTATAGCAGAGCGCGAAAGTGGATGCAAGGGTAGATACCCTAATCCCTTATTCTTCCTCGTCCTCGATCGTAATCTCCGTATGGACAGTGACGTCGCCGAGCTCGCTGGATACGATGTTCGTCAGTATACCACGCTCCAGTAGGCGAATGATCGGTGCACGAAGCCGGAATCGAATCGTATCGATCTGTCCCGGCTGGTTGACGCCGAGTTCGAAGTCTTCGAGCAGATCGACCAGTTCTGGATGATTGCTGATGAACAGCGAACGCGCCACCAGCTCGAAACCTTCCGGAATGCGTGTACGAAGTCGTTTCCGTATAGCAATAGAGGCTACGTTCTGGATCGTCATCGTGATAAGCGTCTCGCCGCCTGGCTGGATGATCTCCGGATTGGCTATCACGTTAACGACCGGCGGGCGATCAGCCGGCGGTCCTTGCGGTCCTTCAGGACCTTGAGGCCCCTGAGGCCCCTGCGGTCCTTCGGGACCCTGTGGACCTTCTGGCCCTTGTGGACCTGGGGGAGCGGGATAGCCGAATTTGAGGATGATCGCTTTGCTCTGCGTTATTTTCATATCCTCCAAATTCGTAGGGAAATCGAGCGAAATCGTCGTGGCCGCAATGAACACTTCACTATATGCATTAACGCTAATACCACCAGCGATTTCTTGCTTTGAGCCTCCAAGATAGGTGGAGTATATCAGGTCGGTTCCCGTAATGCTGACCATGGTGAAGAATAAGTCGTCTCCTCCATTCAGCTTGCTTTGAACCGCGCCAGCAATAGTCGGGAAATCGCTCGAACTGGTTGTGCCGAGCACATAGGCCGTATGGGTGGAGTCGACGGCTATGCTGCTGCCTACATCCGTCCCTGTTCCGCCAAGATAAGTGGAATAGACAAGAGATGATCCTGTTAGGCTCAGCTTCGTTACGAATGCATCGGTTCCGCCGCTGTTCGTTCGGGAGAAAGCGTTTAAGGTGGTTGGGAAGTCAGTGGAGTCGGTGCTTCCGGTCACATAAGCGTATCCTAATGAGTCGAGGGCAATCGCATTGCCGTAATCATTGCCCGTACCGCCAAGGTAAGTACCATAGATGAGGCCGGTTCCGGTCTCATTCAACTGAACGACAAAGATGCTTGATCCTCCGGCTTTAGTGGTAGAGTAAGCGCCAGATGTGACGGGGAAATCAGTAGACGTCGTATTTCCTGTTACATATGCAAGGCCGAGCTCCGTAACGGTAATGCCGTTGGCGAAATTGGTTAATGAGCCGCCTAAGAAGGTCGAGTAGAGAAGTGCGCTGCCTGTTGCATTTATTTTGGTGACGACCGCGTCGCTCTGAGATCCTGTGTTTTTGACCGTTCGAAGCGCACCAGGCGTAGTCGGATAATCAGCCGAGCTCGTATAGCCGGTAATATAGGCATTGCCAGCTGCGTCAATTGCGATATCGGTTGCGTATTGTCCTTGACTGCCCCCGATTAATGTAGAGTAGATTAGCTCGCTTCCGGATGCATTCAGCTTAAGTACGTAGAAATCGCCGCTGGCATGATGCGTATTGCTGAACGCGTTTGGTGTGACTGGAAATTCGGTGCCCGTTGTTGAACCGAAGACGAAGGCGTTGCCATCCGCATCAATGGTAATGCTTGCGCCAGACGTACTGGCATCGCCGCCGATTAAGGTTGCATAGATGAAAGGATCGCCAGTCTTCGACAGCTTAATCACGAAGGCATCGCTGGAACCCGAGAATACGGACTGGAATGCTCCTGGCGTAACGATAAAGTTCGGATCTGTCGTGGTTCCAACGACATATGCATTTCCTTCTGAGTCGCCGGCAATGGAATTAGCATAATTGAAGGTGTTGGTATCGCCGACGAGTTTGCTATACAGCAGCAGGGGATCGATCACGAGCGGGAGAGCAGGGTCATACCCGGCAATGATTTCGTATCCAAAGTGGAGGCTGTCCTCATCGATCAGCCGATAGCGGCATTGGACATGCTGCTGCTCTCCATTGGCCCATTGGTAGCTGATCGGAATATGCTCATGAATCGAGCCCACAGCTGTTTCAATCTCCAGTGCGCCTTGATCGGTTATCGTTAGTCGATCAGCACCCTCGTACGCGAATTGAATCTGATTCAGATCGGCGCCAGGCTGCGCAGCAACGTCAAACTTCAACCCACTGTCTCCGCCGTAGAAAATAAGATCGATTCCCGGCCATACATCACGGTAAGCGAGCTTCTCATAGACAGGCACGTCCGTGTGCCATTTTCCCGAATCGCTGCCACGCAGCACGTTCCACTTGCTCATTAATCGTCCGCATGGCTCCAGCACGACATTAGGATTGGCGCCGATGAAATACAAGTTCAAGCGCACGCCTTGCAGCGAGATCGCAGTCTTGGTCAGCGCATCTGATCCTGCTGCACTGTAAACCATCAATTCAACGCATTCGCGTCCGAACCGACCTTTCATGCCTTTCCGATCAACGGCGTATTCGATACCTCTCGCACGCTCTTGCTCATCATAGGTCGGCGTGAATAGCAAACGAGGATTCGCTACTGCCTCACGAATTAACAGTTCGTTGTCCCATGCATGATGAAGCGACATAGGTGCACCCCTTTCAGTCACATAGATTTCCACTTTATGTCTATGCGTTGCCGGGGGAGCGTATTCGCCGCCGAGCCTTATGCCAGCTAGCTTCTGGTGCGGTCTCGCCGTACATCGCTGGGGGAGATGCCCTTGAGCTGACGGAACAGCTTCGAGAAGCTGTTGATGCTGCTGCAGCCTACCTCTGCGGCAATTTCAGTTACGCTCATCGACGTCTGCAGAAGCAGCTGCTCGGCTTTATTAATCCGATATAGATTCATGAACTGGATGTACGTCTGACCTGTGATCTGCTTAAAAATACGGCAAAAATGGTACACGCTCATGTGCACAATGGCAGCCGCTTGCTCGACGGAGATACGCTCCATATAGTGCTGCTCCAAGTAGGTGAACAGCTCCTTGAATCGATCATTTTTCACCCGAAGCGTCTCGATCTCATTGTCGCTGCGCGTCGTCACCGTAAATTCCCGGCTTAACCAAGTAAACAACAGCTGGCAGTAGGCTCGGACGGACAGCTCGAAACCAGGCTTCTTGGCGTTGAATTCGTCTACGAGGCGAATGAAGGTATCCTTCAACTGCGGATAGAGGGGATCCGTTGGTCTGAACTCGTTGGCAATGAGCGAAAGCCCAGACGTGTACGGCGCGACGATGTCGCTAATATGCGGCTCCTTCAGGCCAAGCATGGATGGGTTGAACACAAGTGTGCGAATGGTCGCTGGAGAATCCACATTCGTTAGGCTTGCTGCATGGAGCTCTCCGCTGTTAATGAACAGCATATCTCCTTGACAGGCGATAACCGTCCGTCCTCCGATCTGATAGGCAGCTTCGCCTTCCTCGATATGAATGAGCTCAAAATGCTCGTGCCAATGCAGCCGCAAGAAATCGACCCGCGTAAAGGTCGTATGAAACACATTGATAGGAAAAGCAGGATCAGCCAGCTCCGTATCCTCAAGCAGCTCTCTATTCATCTAAACGGTTCCTCCTGATTGGATCGCAAGATTGGAATAATAAACGACAAGAAGCATTAAGACTTCCACTGTATATCCTTATATATTGTTTAATAGTAGCACGATTTCGGAGCAAAATCGTCAAATAACAGGAAGTGAAATTCATTCCCGTAAGGGAAGCGGATTGTCATCAGAGGGAGGCTGCATATTTGCATGCCCACAACAGCACGTAAGGACGTCGCGGCATTATCGCTATTCGCGCTCGCATGGCCGATTGCCATCGAGACGCTGCTGCAATTTCTAATGGGAACGGTCGATTCCCTTATGGTTAGCCGCCTCGGAGATAACGCGGTATCCGCCGTTGGCCTTTCGAATCAAGTTCTTCAATCGATTATGACGATCTTCGTTCTGATTAATGGCGGGGCAGGCATCGTCATTGCCCGGCATTGGGGCGCGGGCTCGCCCGATATAGCAAGGCGTGCATCCGCGCTCGCACTTAAAGCAGGGATGATCGGCGGAGCGGTACTCAGCTTGTTGTTCGCTTTCGGCTCAGGCGGCATCGTTCATCTCATGCAGACACCATCCGAGGTGGCGCCTGACGCCATTGCGTATATGACGATCGTCGGGTCGTGCGTCATCATTACGGAGCTTAATATGATGACGACCTCGATGATCCGCAGTACAGGCAACACGAGAGCGCCGATGCTGATCGCGATCGGCATGAATGCCGTACATCTCATCTTGAACTATGGCTTTATATTCGGCGCACTTGGGCTGCCGAAGCTGGGCATCGTTGGGATCGGCATCTCGACGATCGTCAGCCGTCTGCTCGCGCTGCTGGTCAGCCTGTGGGTGTTGTCCGGCGCATTCCAACAGCGATTCCAGCGCTCCGATTGGCGGGGCTTCGATCGCTCGATTCTGAAGGAGATGATGGCGATTGGGCTGCCGAATCTTGGGACAGCTGCGTCTTGGGGCTATTCGCAAATCGTTCAGCTATCGATTGTCTCGTCCCTTGGTGCAATCTCGCTTGCTGCGTATACGTACACCAACGTCATTCAACAGCTGCCATGGTTGATCGGGTCAGCACTTGGCATGGCGGCACAAATTCAATGCAGTCAGCTGTACGGAGGCAAACATTATGATGCTGCTTACCGCAGCCCGTATCGTGCTGTAACCGCAGGTATTCCGATTGCGTTCGGGCTTGCTGCACTCGTCTACGGCTTTGGCGGCGAGGCACTTGGCTGGTTCACCTCGGATGCGGATGTCATCGCGAAGGCACTGCCGCTGCTGCTCATGTGCTTAATTTGGCAGCCGATGCGCACCTGGACGTATGCGATTACGCAGACGCTCAACGCTGTCGGGGAGGCGAAGTTCGTCGCTTTTAACACGGTCATTGGGATGTGGCTGTTCGCGACTGGCGGAGCCTATGTATTCGGTGTACTGGCAGGGTGGGGAATTGTCGGGGTGCTGGCGGGTCTAATGATCGATGAGCTTTATCGTGCGGTATTGGTTGGCTGGCGTTGGAGAAGCCGGCGGAGGCTGCCGAAAGAACAGATTGGTTTAAGGACCGTCGCAATGAACGGAGGAGGGATAACGGGATGAAGCTGGAGTTCATGTATGCGGCAGGCTATCGAACATGTGATACATGCAGCGGAACGGGCAGACACTCGTCATCATCTTGCGCGCAACAAAGCCGCATCGCGAAGGACGACGGGACAGAATGGTCATCTATGGATCTGAGTAAGGGAGCAGGCAGCGCAGCAAACCGGGCTGCTCATGCAGGCGATACGGAGGATGAAGCAGCATTGTGCGTTCAATGCGCAGGCGTCGGTTCCGTACGAGTTGAGCGAGTTGCCACATTGTCGCTGGAGGCCTCTATCATCAGCTTATGTATCGCGAGCTGCGTGGCAGCCTATACCGGCAGGCCGCTAATGATCGCGTTGTTCCTGACGTTTGTTTTATTCGCCGCCCGAATGATCAGCTTCCGCACGGAGCGCTACCTGCTTAAGAAGCGTCATGCCTCGAAGTGCTCTTCTTCCACTTCGTCGTCGACCTGAGCAAGGGGCTGGTACGCGAGTATCACAATAAAGGAATTTATTCCCTTATGTCGAAAAGTATCAACACTTATAGGCCTTGCCATGTTAGTCTCTTTGTATTATCTCGGCATGAACTTTGATGGTATCTATGATTGGGCTGTACCTGACTCAAAATAACAAACATACAGAAGCCGCTCCATATAGCTATATGGAGCAGGCTTTTTTATTGGGCAGAAACTATCGCTGTCACTCTGACAGAAGCTGTCGCTGCGGCAGCTCTTTGCGATAAGTAGACGGTGAGGTCCCGGCCCAATCCTTGAATTTCTTCGAGAAATAGAGCGGGTCATTAAACCCGACGGCCGACGCGACTTGATCGATCGGCATCGATGTGTCGGATAGCAGCATCTGCGCGCGTTCCAGCCGGATTTGCATCAAATACTGCTTCGGCGACAGGCCCGTCGTCCGTTTGAACATGCGGCTTAGGTGCGTTCGATGATAACCTAGCATGCGGGACAGCTGCTCAATGGACACGGGCTGCGTGTAATGGAGCGACATGAAGCGGACCGCCTGTTCGATCTGTCGATCAATCGCCGCTGTATCCGGCTCGGCGCTCGTACCGTTTCCGTGACAGATGCGGCCCATTTGACCGAGGATGAGACGCAGCCAGCCCGATGCTTCGAGATCGGCTATCGGCGGGTCGTCTGGTTGCTGCAAGGTGTCGTGCAGGGAGCTGTACAGCGGCCGCAGATCAGGAAGGCGGGCGCCGCGAATAATCGGGCGATCCGGCGTTACACCCATCGACTCGAGCAGCGGTGCTGCATTCGAACCAACGAAGCCGACCCACGTATAGTGCCAAGGCTCCTCCGCATCCGCCTGGTAGGAGAACAGCTCGCCGGGGAAAATGACGAACGAATCGCCGCCGCGGCACGTATACGATTGCCCTCGCGTCCGATAGACGCCGTGGCCGGACAGGACGGTATGCATGAGCACATAGTCGTGGATGGCGGGGCCGATTTTGTGCAGCGGATGGGGCTGGCCTTCACCACTGAACAAGACGACAAGCTCGCCTTCGCCGGGCGCCGGGTTCATAAGAAACCGATGATAGTCGTGTTCGCCTCTTGTATCGCCAATTGGCGCAAGTACCTGTTCGTCATCCAGTTCCTCTAGCAGTGGATCACGTTGTTCATCGTCCCTTTCGTTATCCGTCAAGTGCTCTTGTTCAGCCATCCGTTTCACACCTCCTCGCCTCTGAGATTAATAGTTGTTCCGTAAGTACTCTACCGCTTCTTTCAATGTACTAACTGGTACGATTCGAAGGTCGTCGTATCCGCGCTTCTTAGCTTCGTCGATCGCCTCCTGCGCATTGTGGCTGGTTATGTCCTGATCCTTCGGACAGAAGAACAGAACGACGCCGGCCTGATGGGCGGCGATGATTTTGTCGCGCATGCCGCCGATTTGACCGACATTGCCGTTCATATCAATTGTGCCTGTGCCTGCGATTTTCAAACCATGCGTCAGATCCTCCGGCAGCAGCTGGTCGAGAATTTCGAGCGAGAACATGAGTCCCGCAGAAGGCCCGCCGATATCCGATTCGGCAAAATCGATCCTGCGTGACGGTGTCACGACATATTCCGGCTCGAAGACCGCGCCGATGCCGGGCACACCTTGCGCGTTCGCGGCGACAAGCTCGATCTGTACCGTTCGTTCCTCGCTATCACGCAGAATGACTGCTTCGATGATGTCGCCGACTTTTTTCTGAGACGTGATGTAGCTGCTGACTGCCTGCAAGGATTGGGCCGGACGATCGTCTACTTCGAGCAAAATATCACCGACCTCGAGCACGCCTTCAGCTTTGGAGCCAGCCACGAGCATACGCAGGAACAGACCCGTCACACGTTTGTCTACTTGCAGTCCGGCTTCGCTCAGTGCAGAGGCGACCGCCGTCTGCTGCGACGATGACATCATATGTTTGAGTACGACCACATACTCCTTGTCTGTAAGATTGCCTTGTACATCCGAGGTTTTGCGAACCTCGGTATCGGAATCGAGAATGCCTTTAATGAGCATGACGACATTGCGAGCTTTCTGCGAATAGACGGTCGTCAGGTTGAAGGAGCCTGCGCTTTTCTGCTTCTGGCCTTGCTCCACCGTGACGAGCTCATGGAGCGGTTCTACCGTTCCTGGTTGATAGAGATAGTAGGGCGTTGGCAGCAAGAATAGGATCAGATAAAGCGCGATAAATGCTATAACCCAGCGTGTTAAACGTTGTCGGAACCATTTCATCGTACAGTGAACCTCACATTCTTCGATCATTGTTTTCTCATTATCGCATAAAAGAATAGCAGTTCCCAGCGGAGTGGAAAAGGGTGGAGATAACGAGATTTAGTGTTCTATGTTTATTCTATATATGTTTAAATATAGAAACTGATAGAATAGATTCGGCGTCAATACTAGTTGAATCTATCTTATGAAATGAGAGTGGAGTTGTCATAATGAACGATAAACTAAAAATCGCTGCCGCCGTAATTTGCTTGGGCGGGGCTTTCACAGCTGTCTCGTACGCATCGGATTTGGTGCAGGCGCATCTATCCAATGGCGCGATCTATATCAATAACGAGAAGAAGGAGCTGCCAAGCGGTCAGTCCGTCATGAATGTGAATGGCAGCACCTATGTGCCGATTCGATTCATTTCGGAGCAGCTGCACAATATCGTAGGATACGATGCACAGAGCAAATCGGTCTATATCGACGACAACCAGATTCGTTACAACAAATCGACAGTCACACAATCCGATCAGACGGAGCAGTTCAAGCTGAAGCTGTCCTCCGCGAAGACTCGGTATGCAGAAGGTGAGCCATTGAACGTCTGGGCCAGCCTGACCTCGCTGAGCAAGGAGGAGCTGACTATCCATCATGGCGGAGCATTGATTCTTTACTACATTCGAGGGGCAGATGGAACAGAAGCAAGCTTGTTGGACCCACAAATGCTCGTGACCGAGACATTCCAGTACGACAATGAGCGGCTCGAATCGATGCCGCAGGAGCTGCTCATCTCCTATAACTTGAACCGACTCCATTCCGACGATTTGGACACCTATATGCGAACAACCCCGCGTCCGGCAGCGCTGCCGAAGGGCAAATATGTGATAGGGGCGGTATCCTCTTATTCTTTGAATGAGGACAACATGATCGATACGAAGCAGGAGCTAGTGGCGGAGCTGGAGATAGAGGTAGAGTAACGAACTAGGCCCGGTGGCTAGACGCCCCGACCGCCGACGAAACGACAAAGAGCTGTCCCATGAAGTCTACCGACTTCAAGGACAGCTCTTTTATGTAAGGACAGCCGATTAACGGTTGTCCACTTTCTCTGGATACATATCGTGCTGCATCAGGCGCTGCGTCGCCATATCTTCGAACTTCGTGCCCGGCTTGCCGTAGTTGCAGTACGGGTCGATCGAGATGCCGCCGCGCGGCGTGAATTTGCCCCAAACCTCGATATAACGTGGTTCCATGAGCTTGATCAGGTCGTTCATAATAATGTTCATGCAGTCCTCGTGAAAATCGCCATGGTTGCGGAAGCTGAACAGATACAGCTTAAGCGACTTGCTCTCGACCATCTTCACATCAGGAATGTAGCTGATATAGATTGTCGCGAAATCCGGCTGTCCCGTAATCGGGCAAAGGCTCGTGAATTCCGGGCAGTTGAATTTGACGAAGTAGTCACGGTACGGATGTTTGTTGTCGAACGTTTCGAGCACGCTTGGTGCGTATTCGAATGGGTACTTGGTGCCTTGGTTGCCGAGGAGCGTCAGATCGCTCATCTCCTCATGTTGTCTTCCTGTCATTATGTGGTCTCCTTTGAGCTTAGTTTTTTAGAGAGGGAGTTTGCGAACCTCTACCTTGCTTGTGGCAAGGATTTCGATGCGCCGCCAAACGCGCAGCGCGTATCCATTATAGCAGGTTCGGCCAGCTTGTGTAGAACAGATGCGGGAATGGCAATATTTTTAATGGCGGAGAGCGTTGATGGTTGATATGTCTCCAAAAAAGAACCGCAACATGAGTTGATCGTAGTAGTAGTTCTATCCAGACAAACCATTAGCCGCATCATTTCATGCTGAACTAAATAAGCTTGTACCTGAAAACCATTTGTTATGGAAGATCTATTCAATAGTAGATTCCGGATTTGTTTTGCGAACAATAAGATTTCGTCAGAGTAGTAGACTGAAGTTTTAGTTTTTATATAAGACGAAGCATCCCATAATCAGTGGGATGCTTCCCTTAGTCGCAGTCTATTTAAAACAATATTTAATACATCGAAGGATTATTTATCCTTTTGAGAAGAACATGTACCTGTTTCCAGAAGTTCTACGCTAATTCCTCCGGTCACTCCTTCGGAAGAGTATCCAGCTTCTTCTCGGAGTTTCTTAGCCTCATCTTCCGACACTTCGACCGAGAAGGTTTTATGGGGAATAGAGCATCCATTTATAATTAATTCGCTGGTCGATGTTTGAACTACATCGGGATAAGCTTCTAATTTTGCTTCCGGCGGATAGACATACACCTTATTAACTGGATGGTGAAAAAGCTGGCTGGCTAACACTCCTATACCCGCAACGATGCTGACTAAACCGATTGAACGATGCTTCATACAGACTCCTCCTTTCGTATGGATCAGTATATTTAACTGACGCAATTTCATGACTGTGGGTTGCGGAGTAATCTGTAAATTACATAAAGAAATGAATCCTTGGTCGATGAGTCATGTCCATTGACCAAGGATTCATTTGATAAGACGAAACCTTTATTACATATAGCTTGTTTCGAAGTATACAGATTCCAATCTCGTCGCTTTATATGGTGAAATATAGTCATCCCAAATTGGATCATCTTCCCACAGGTCGCCAGTTTTTTTCTTCATATCTTGGATACCCTTTCAGAACCTGGCAACCCGTTACAGCTTTAGAACCGGTAGCTGTTATTGTTTTCGTAGTTCCAATCGAGAAGCTAGCCCCGATTTGTGCGCTGATGATTTTTAACATGCTAGCGGAGAAGCTAACATTACCCGTAAGTGTCGATGTTTTGGTGAAGGTTGCACTATTCGTCAGTGTCATGTTACACCCACTAGTCCCAGGCAGATAAGGATCGGAATAGTCAATTCTATAGGAAGTCGCTGGATTTACTATATAATATTCGTTTCCGCCGATCTCCAGTGGTGTAATAATATTTGACTCGGTTGTCGTCGACGTTTCCTCTGGATAGACAATAAATCCGCCTGTTACTTTATCATCGTAAGGTAAACCTGCTTCGGTACGTAAACGCTGCGCCTCACTCTTGCTCACTTGTACAATCTTATTTCCTTTCTTGACCTCCTTAGCACTGGAAGCGGCGGTAGCAAATTGAGGAATCGATACGATTAGTAGACAAGCAAAAATACTTAATAGAGACTTTCTAAACAGTTCTTTTTGGTTCCTCTTTTATCAAAAAAATAATAAATACTAAATAATATGATTGTTGATAAATTCGCCTTGGGGTGGTATTTATAATTTTTTTAGATAATATCCAAATCTGGATAGGGTCCGAAGAAGAGAATGTATTAAAATATGGGTATGTGGGAAGATAGTTCCTAGTGACTAGACCCTGTATATCAGAGCATAATGAAATATATTTCCTGTTTAGACTGATTCGACTTCAAGATGGTCCTACCACTTTTGCAGTAAACGTAAGGCAGATGGTAAGCTAAATGAGAAAAAGCAGTCCATCCTAGGTTGAGGATAAACTGCTTTTTTAGTTCATAGATATTCGATTCAAATTTACAACTTTCGCTCAGACAAAAGTGATGCTTTTGCAGAACTCTCTATTAAGCGTTTTTTCTAAGCTATAGAATTATAAATCTCGCACCTCATACGCAAACGGTTCTTCACACGAGTATATATCATGCAAGAATCCCTTATACGGGATGTCATCCTCCAAACATTTGATGAGATACGACAGTTCCTCGTCGCACGCCGGCTCCTCGCCGTTGTTCCGCATGACCTCGAATGCATCAACAATATTCTCCATGATGTTTGCCTGAATAAATAAGGGCACCTGATCCAACATGGAATCTTCGAGCTCGGTCTCGGATCGGTATCCTGCAAGGACGGTTGCGAAGTAATCATCCATGAATGCTTTGCGTTTGCCGGCGTCCGGCTCGAATTGTATCCAGCCTACACCTTGTGTCCAGAGACCTGCCAGATCAAACATATACCAGCAGTAACATGCATTATCGAAATCATAGACCGTGATTTGCCCGGTATTGTAATCGATCGAATAATTCCCGTCGTTATAATCAAAATGGACCATACCGAAAGATTCGCGG
The DNA here is from genome assembly GCF_003182255.1 of Paenibacillus cellulosilyticus. Lineage (GTDB taxonomy): Bacteria > Bacillota > Bacilli > Paenibacillales > Paenibacillaceae > Paenibacillus_T > Paenibacillus_T cellulosilyticus. The sequence goes on from NZ_QGTQ01000025.1 coordinate 53,176, forward strand.
TTCTTGTCCAATTGTTCTAAGGTTGTAAGGAGCTCGAACAGCTTCTTCTTCAGCAGCGGCAACGAGTCGGGTATCAGTGTATCGATAGATTCGGCATTGTATTTGTCTTCAAAACGATGCCGGCTATGGGCAGACGCATACCCTTTCGATAGGTGGTGCAGCTTTCCCAGCGTTTTACCGCAATTATAATAATATTCGGTAATAGGGACGCCATCCCGATACCGATAATGATTGTCCGCAAGCCTTGTTCCTCTGGCCTTCTCAAACAGGCAGACAAAGAAGGTGTGATTATTGTGAGTGATCTCTTCCAGAAGATTTCCATTCCTGGAGCTGACTACATCCGATACACTGCCTCCATGCTCGTATAAATATCGGATATACTCCACTTCTCCGAGAAAATCTTCCCGACTCCTGTCCGGCAAGAAAGCGATTCGGAGTATCAGAGCTTTGGCGCCTTCTTTCTCGCAGGTGTATACGATGTTCCGCCCGCCGTCATGCGCAGGAATCAGCTGGATATCGCAGCCTTCCAACCCGTACAGCTCGGATACCAATGGAAGCAAATAAGCATTTCCAATTTCGACAACCTCGTTATGATTCAAATAATCTCTCCTTTATTCTTATTGCTAGATGGACTTACCTACTGATTTTCTAACGGTCTTGTTTAACATTGATCCATCATTCCTCTCGAGTATATTCACATTGTATATTAACAAATATGGAATATAAAACATATAGAATTAAGTTGAAGACCAAGCGATTCAGCTAACATGCAGGAGGCTTGATTGATTTATCGAATAGTTCTCCTACAACGAACACTTACAAGTAGTGATACGGGAGGACGTTATGGCAGCTAGAAATGTGTGCGGATTATATACGATGTGCATCGTGCAGGACGGTGACAACATCTTGCTCATGAACAGGCCGGATAAGCTTGGCTTCCCGGGCTATATCGGTCCTGGCGGCAAAGTGGATTTCCCTGAGAGCTTCACGGAAGGGGCGGTGCGCGAGCTGCGAGAAGAAACGGGGCTTATCGTACAGCCTGAGGACCTGATCTTCAAAGGCATCGACGAATATGTTGTGCCGAAGACGAATTATCGTTATTTGGTTTTCAATTATTTAGCGAAAAAGTATACGGGGCAGTTATTGACCGATCCACCCGAAGGGGAGCTGCGCTGGGTGAACCTAGTCGATGCGATGGAGCTGCCGATGCAGTCATGGTTCAAACGGAGGCTGCCATTGTTCTTCGAACCGGGTACCTTCGAAATATCGGTCGTATGGGACGAGGACAATGACAGCTCTATTGAAGATAAGCTGCGACAGCTTGGATGAACAAAATCCCCTCGTTATGAGGGGATTTTGCATTTGATTTACTCCTCGACCTCGAAAATCGAATCTACAATGATAGGCAAGTTGTTTCGGACAGATACCGCACCGAATACGGAGCGCGCATGGAGCCCTTTCTCTAAGAACACGTCGAGCATTAGGTCGGAGCAGCCGTTAAGCACTTTGTGATGCTCCTCGAATTCTGGGTCTGCGTTCACGAAGCCTTGCAGCTTCACGACCCGTTTCACACGATCCAATGAACCGAGCTCAGATTGCACAACTGCGAGAATTTCAAGGCCGGCCTGTCTCGCGAATTGATAGCCTTCCTCTGTCGTAAACTGCTGTCCCAGCTTGCCTGCCGGACTGCCTGCAGGCCCTTTGCCTGATACGAACAACAACCCGTTCACCTGTACACCATTCGCATATCTCGCCGCTGGATCACTTGCTTTGGGCAGTGCTATGCCGAGCTCCTCTAATCGACGTTCAATTGAGCCTTCTGCCATATATAATCCCTCCTCGGTTCTTCACAGACTGGAAAATCATTCGATAGATTAGGACTATCCTAACATCGTAAGGAAGATTCAACAAGTACTGGAAATCGAGCTATAATAAATGAAAAGAACGGCGTGTGCGACAGGAAATTTTTATCGAAGTACCGTATCGTTTGACGTAGTGATCATCGTTATACAGTGGGAGAGATCGATCAAGAAAGGCGGAGATACGGCATGAATCAAGCAGAGGATCAGGAGCGCATGCATGTGCTCGTTAAGGAGCAGCAGCATCGGCTGAAGCGATTTTGCCGGAAGCTGGCGGGATCGAATTGGGATGCAGATGATTTGGCGCAGACGACTTGGATGAAAATATGGCGGCAGGGAGCTGGCAGCAGGCCTGTTAGCAGCTCGTACCTATATCGCGTTGCGGCGAACGCGTGGATTGATCTGTGCCGGAAGCGCCGGCTTGCTTGTGAAGAACTGACAGAGCAGTTGGCAGATCGGATCATGGCGGAGGATCAGGTAGAGGTATCGCCGGAGCTGACGGAAGCGATGTCGGCTGTTGTGTCGCTGCTCCCTCCGCGTCAGCGGATGGTGCTGCTGTTCATAGAAGGGCTGCAATTCACGGCTGGCGAGACGGCGGTGCTGCTGGAGATGTCGGAAGGTGCGGTCAAGGCTGCATTGCATCGAGCCCGTACGAAGCTGGATGGGTGGAGGCAGGAGCGGGCTGGCGGCCGTAGAATACGGGGTAAAAGAATGCCTGCTGCACGCAGAAGCTATGCAGATGAAGCTGTTGTCTATGCCTATTTGAACGCATTCCGAACTCGGAATGTAACAGGATTGCTCCTACTGCTGAACGCAGATGAGTCGCAGGATGTTCTGCCAGCCGTTCAAGGTGCTCATGTCGCGCCGGTGCAGGCTAGCGCAGCTGTCGATGTCAGGGCCAGCTATGCTGGCGGCTTCGATACGTTGATGTATGCAGCTTGATGGAAGGGGTTAATGCTTCCGATGCAACGTTTTGTTTCTCGATCGCAAGCTTTGCTTGACGATCTCTCCCACCAACAAAAACGTTTGAGGTGAACCCTATGTCCTACGTACCTTATGTGGTGGAACAAAGCAGCCGCGGTGAGCGGTCTTACGATATTTATTCACGGTTGCTGAAGGATCGGATTATCTTCCTTGGTTCGGCGATTGATGATCAGGTGGCGAACAGCATTACGGCACAGATGCTTTTTCTAGCGGCGGAAGATCCGGAGAAAGATATTCACTTCTATATCAATAGTCCGGGTGGATCGACAACGGCCGGATTTGCGATTTACGATACGATGCAATATGTGAAGCCGGATGTGCAGACGATTTGCGCGGGGATGGCAGCTTCGTTCGCGGCGATTCTACTGCTATCGGGGACAAAAGGCAAACGTTTCGCGCTCCCGAACAGCGAAGTGATGATTCATCAGCCGCACGGCGGAGCACAAGGCCAGGCGAGCGATATTGCGATTACCGCCAAACGCATTCTTTCGACGCGCGAGCGGTTGAACCAAATTACAGCCGATCGCACCGGCCAGCCGCTGGAGCGGGTGGAGAAGGATATGGACCGCGATTATTTCATGACTGCCGAGGAAGCGCGCGACTACGGCATTATTGACCAGATCATTAACAAGGCATAAGAGAAGAGGCTTGATCGGTCAGACAAAGCAAGCTCGTCGAGGATAATATCCTGACGGGCTTGCTTTTTTGCATCGAAATCTAGGGAATACAAGAAGCGTTCATACCTATTATTGGTTGAATTTACGATATCAACATATGCCATTAATGATCGTCAAACGTTTGTCCTATAAGATGCAACCGTATAGTCGTTTACAGTTATTTGGAAGATTGAGAGATTCGGTATTTGCGCATCCAGACATCATCAGGTCGTTACGGAGTACGATTGGTCAACAATTCATGAGGTGGGGGAAAGCTTACAATGAAACTAGTGAAGCCGTTTGTCCGCTCGCGTATGCGGAGCGATCTTACCAAAATGCTTGCCGTGGCACTCGTATGGAGCGGTGCGATGGCTGGAATCCCTGGGGTACAACATGCGCATGCAGAAGAAGTGCCTGTTATGAACCCGGGCGAGGAAGTGAACACCTTCGACCTTCGTGTGCTGCATACGAACGATACGCATGCACATCTGGATAACGTCGCACGCCGTGTGACGGCTATCAAGGAAGCGCGCAACGACAATACGCTGCTGCTTGACGCGGGAGACGTGTTCTCGGGCACGCTGTATTTTAACAAGTATGAAGGATTGGCTGATCTGTGGTTTATGAATGAACTCGGTTACGACGCGATGACATTCGGCAATCACGAGTTCGATAAAGGGCCTTCGACGCTGAAAACGTTCATTCAAAGCGCATCATTCCCGTTCGTGAGCAGCAACATCGACTTCGGTACGGATGCGAGTCTGAGTCCGCTGTTCAACGCAGCTGTGGGCGAGCCAGGGGACAACGGCAATATCTATCCGGCCATTATCCGCACCGTGAACGGTGAGAAAATCGGGATTTTTGGCCTGACGACGCCGGATACGGCGGCTTTGTCTTCGCCAGGTGAAGCAATCCATTTCAAAGACATTAAGGCAAGTGCGGAGCAAGCTGTCGCAGCGCTTCAAGAGAAAGGCGTTAACAAAATTATCGCCTTGTCCCATATCGGCTATAACCTGGACGAGAAGTTGGCGGACGAGGTAGAAGGCATCGACATTATCGTGGGTGGTCATTCGCATACGAAGCTGACGCAGCCGGTCGTTCATCATGCCGATCACGAACCGACGATCGTCGTTCAGACGGGCGAATACGGCGCTTTCCTCGGCCAGCTTGATGCGACCTTCGACGATAATGGCGTACTGACCGCTTGGAACGGCAAACTGATCGAGATCGATGCGAAGGACTCGGCAGGTCAATACGTCATCGCATCGGACGCTGCTGCAGAGGCGAAGCTGGCTGAGTACGCGGCTCCATTGGACGAGCTTAAGCAGACGATCATTGGCTACACGGAAACGGTACTCGATGGTGAGCGCGGCAATGTGCGTAAGAAAGAAACGAACCTTGGTGACCTGATGGCGGACGGCATGCTGGCGAAGGTGAAGAGCCTTGTACCGGCTTCGGCGGATGTAGAAGGTTATGTCACGATTCAGAATGGCGGCGGCATTCGCGCCTCGATCGGCGCGGGCGACATTACGCTTGGTGAGCTGTTGACGGTTATGCCTTTCGGCAACAATTTGACCGCTCTCAAGATGACGGGAAAAGAAATTACGGCTGCGCTTGAGAATGGCGTGAGTGGCGTTCAAACAGGCGAGGGTCGCTTCCCGCAGGTGGCAGGCATGCGTTTCTATTATGACTCCACGAAGCAGGGTGAAGTTGTCGACTCCGTATCGAATACGATTGTGACGGCTGGCCATAGAATTGCGAAGGTACAGATTAAGAACGCTAACGGCACTTATTCGGATATTAAGCCTAATTCTTATTATATCGTTGCAACGAACTCGTTTATGGCGGACGGCGGTGACTTCTATGCCTCGATGAAACAAGCGAAGCAGGCCGGAAGACAGTATGAGCTGAACCTTGTCGATTACGAAGTATTCCGCAGCTACTTGGATACGATCGGCCGCGTTAATCGTTCGACGGAAGGCCGTATTATCGATCTGCTCGGAACGGCGCTTCCATCCACAGGCGGCAATTCTTCGGGTACCATTGTGCCAAGTACAGGTACGGATAATGGTTCGACCGGAAGCGGTACGGACTCGACCAGCACGGATAATGGAACAGGCAGCGAAACGAACAACGGTGACAATGGCAGCACGGAAGGCAATAATAGCAATAATGGCAGCGGTAGTGGCGAAAATACTAGCAACACGGCGCCTTTCGCAGACGTAGCGGCAGACCATTGGGCGGCGGAAGCAATTCGGCAGGCAGTTGAACGCGGCATTGCTACGGGCTACCCGGATGGTTCGTTCCGTCCGAGCGGCACGACATCGCGCGCTGAATTTGCAGTCATGCTTGGCCGTGCATTCGGCCTGCAGGCGGATGCGTCTGGTACAGCGGCAAACTTCACCGACTGGAGCACAATTCCGCAGTGGGCGCAGCCATATGTATCGCAGGCGGCAGCGGCTGGCATCATCGGAGGCTACGTGGACGGTACGTTCCGCCCATCGGAGCGGATTACGAGAACGGAAATGGTCGTCATGCTTGCTCGTGCACTCGGACTTGAGCCAAACAAGCAAGCGAATGCCGCAAGCCTGTCCTTCACGGACGCAGCTTCCATTCCGGCATGGGCTGTTCCTTACATTGCAGCAGCTTATGAAGCGGGATTAATTGAAGGCGTCAATGGCAAGTTCGCTCCAAACACCGAGGCAACACGCGCTGAGGTCGTAACGGTTCTGATTGCTGTGCTTGACTATATTGGCAAGTAAGGCTTGAACATGGCGGCCCGCCACGTCCTAATGAGACGTGACGGGCCGTTTTGTGTTTAACGCTTAACGCATGATGCGTCCTTGAAACATTTTCCATATCAGCTTCGTTCATCTCATATATAGAATGGGGGAGGTTTTTAACGATGCGCAAAACGATAGCACTTCCTATTATGATACTGGCGGTAGCGCTAGGTTACGTCTTGGGGTGGACGATGAAAGCCAATAGCATCGACACCGACAAGTGGACGCCGGATACCATCAACATTTATGCGAAGGATAAGACAATGGAGCTTACCGCTGCCAGCTTTCCAGACCTGTACAAGAAAGTGACTCGTTTAATTGTTTTTGATGAACTGAAAAAGGTGGCGGGTGGAGAACCGCCGGTCTCGGCCGACGACATTGTTGAGATGAAGAAAAACGCGATTGAATACGTTTATAATAAGCCGATTTCCATTCAAATGAGCGATTACGACGGGAATGTAAAGACGATCAAGTTCACGGAAATACTGTTCCCGATCTATGATAATGGGGAAACACCCGTATACATTAGAACAACCGACGATGTGTATTTATTTCTCGAACACAGGTCCAGTTTACAATGGATGGTGAAGACGATTTAGTAGATTCGCCTGTCATCAACCCCGCTGACGGTTACCACAGCGCTTATTGAACTCAAAAAGCACCATTCAGAACTGTAAAGGTTGCGGTGGGGCTTATTGGCTGGTTTTCAAGCGTAACAGAGCGAACTTCACTCAATAGGCGCTAGGGCAACCGCTACACATGGAAAACCACCGTTTTCAGCAAAATAGCCTCTGAGGCAGCCGTTAGACGTGTTCGAACGAACCGCGGCGACTCGTGGCGTTCACTAGAACAAAGGGGCTGTCCCAAAAGTGATCATAAGATCACTTAGGGAAAGCCCTCATTTCTTTTTAAGTAAATGGCTCTCGCTCGCCCATAACTTGCTCAAGAAGATGGCAATTGATCGAAAACTAGAATGGCGATTCAAGGATGACTCCCTGAGTCGCCATTTCTAGTTTTCGCCTTTCACTAAAATGAGCTATCTCACCGAGTAAGTTGGCTTACTTTCGGGGCAGTTCTTCTGTGTGTTAGATGGCTTGCAGTCCTGCCTGATTAAGCAGGTTCCACGGCTTGTTGTAATGCGGCTGGAAGAAGAAGTCCACGAAGCTGAGCTCGTTCATCGTCATGCCGTTCTGAATGCAGACCGACATCGTGTTAATCGCCTGCGTCAGGTCGTCCTTCGACAGCACCTGTGCACCAACAATGCGGCCCGTTTCCGCTTCGTATACGACCTTCAGCAGCACTTTCTCGAACGTTGGCATAAACTCCGGCCGGTCGTTATCCTCGAGAAGCACGGTCTTCACCTGCATGCCAGCATCGAGTGCCGCTTGTTCCGTCATGCCGGTCGACGCGATGTTAAGGTCGTAGATTTTGATGCCCGACGTACCTTGCGTACCCATGTAGCGTACAGTTGGCTTCAGCAGGTTGCGTGCCACAAGCGTTCCCATCCGTACGGCGTTCGTAGCGAGCGGGATATAAGCGTGCTTATGCGTTGGGTTGTAGAATACAGCGCAGCTGTCGCCAGCGGCGAACACATCCGGATGGCTCGTGCGCATATATTCGTCGACGAGAATGGCGCCGTTCGGCAGCATATCGACTTGGCCTTTCAGCAATTCGGTGTTCGGACGGAAGCCGATGCACAGAACGACGAGGTCAGTTGCATATTCGCCAGCGGTCGTCACAACCGTATCGACTCGGCCATCCTCACCGCGGAAGCCGGTCACTGTCTGACCAAGCTGCAGCTCGATGTCGCGTGCGGTCAGCGCTTGTTCGATCGCATCGGTAAATTCGCGGTCGAGATATTTGAACAAGATCCGATCCATGTTATCGATAAGCGTTACTTTTTTGCCCAGCAGTTCGAACGCTTCGACGAGCTCGATTCCGATATATCCTGCGCCAATGACGGTGATGCGGTCCGCATGCTGCGCTTTATCGATGATTGTCTGTGCATGCGCGTAGTTTTTGCAAAGAACGATGTTGTCGAGCTCCATGCCGTCCAGCTTCGGAATGATCGGCCACGAGCCGGTCGTCATTACAATCTTATCGTACGTGTCGGTGATCACTTCGCCCGTTGCCAGGTTGCGTGCGCGGAGCGTGTGGTTCTCGGTGTCGATATCGAGCACGTCGTGACGCATATTCATTCGTACGCCCATCGCGGTCAGCTGCTGCGGCGATGCGTAGAACAGTTTATTCACATCCTGCACAACGCCGCCGACATGAAGGGCGATGCCGCACGATAGGAACGATACGTTGTCATTCCGTTCAAATACTGTGATTTGAGCCTCGGGATAAAGCTTAGCCATTTGTGTTACTGCAGCCGTACCAGCATGTGTGCATCCAATAACCGCGATTTTCATACGAGATTCCTCCTCGAATTTCCTGTGAATTAATTCACATACTCAACTAAAATAAAACGTCGATCGAGCGAACAGTGGACTTGATTGCGGATCGGTTGGACCTCCGAGTAGGAGTCGCGCAATGATTAGGTCCAATTGAACTCACCAATAGGGTGGTGACGCTGAGCTCGATCCAGCAAGTCTGATCGTATGGTCTAAGCGTCTCGGTTCGTTGTGTCTGTATTGTGATTTAATTCACAACCTCTTGTTGCTCTTATCATATGCGACTTTCAGTACTTTGACAAGGGGTTGTGATATATTTCACATGTTAGTCACAAGTAGTGAAAAAGATCACATAGATATGAGATGCGCCGTTTCGGATCAGCGTATACTCCCTTTGCCCGGCATGGCCGTCTTTGTTTCATTCTTGGAGACCTATGGCGCAGATGCGGGCAGGCCAAGACCAAATGCCTGCAAAAGCGCAGGAAATCCTCGGACAAACGAGTTGCTGGTAGGAATAGGAATGCCTGCAACAGTGCAAGCATTCGGCGCAATATCGGCATTAGAGTGGGGCACACAACTAAAAACAACCGCCCGAAGCCATCGCCTCGGGCGGTTGAACCAACTCCAACTCCACTAGCCTTTAAAGCTGTCCTGCCAGCGCAGCAGACGCTGCTCGAGCACGCGGACGATTGAGTCGGACAGTTTGCCGACGATCGCGAAGATCGTAATGCCGACGAACACGACATCCGTCTGCACGAACGAGCGCGCGTCTTGAATCATATAGCCGACGCCGCTCTCTGCGCCGAGCAGCTCGGCGACGACTAAGCAGAGCCACGCGATGCTGAGCGACAGTCGTGTGCCGAGCAGAATGTTCGGCAGGGCGGCGGGAAGTACGAGACGCGTCGTCCGCTTCCACCAATTGAACTCCAGCACGCGGCCAACGTCGAACAGCTTGGCATCGACATTGCGTACGCCGAGGAATGTGTTCACGTACATCGGGAAGAAAGCGCCCAGCGAGATGAGCAGCACCTTCGAAAGCTCGCCGAAGCCGAACCACATAATGAACAGCGGCGTAATCGCAAGCAGCGGAATCGTCCGAAGCATTTGGACCGTCGGATTCACGACTTCCTCGAACGGACGGGACATGCCGACGAGCAGGCCGATCAAGAGACCGGCGCCGCCGCCGAACAAGAAGCCAAGCGAGGCGCGGACGAGACTGATGCGAAGATGATGCGGAAGCTCGCCTGTCTTCGTCAGCTCGTAATACTCTTTCAAAATATTCCATGGCGATGAGAACAACGTCTCGGAGATCGCGCCGTTAGACGCGAGTAATTGCCACAATGCAATGACAACAGCGGGGATAATCGCTCCTCGTAGGAACGTTTTCCAAGGGAATGCGCGTTTCGGCCTTGCTATATTCGGCAGGGCAGCTTGCTCGCTGCGCACAGCAATAGTAGTCGTCATATTCAATCATCCTTTCGGTATCAGGCGGCTTGAAAGCCGTACTGTCTATCGTCGACCCGTTCGAGGTCAGCCTATTAAATCGTGTAGCTCGGCTCCTCGGTGTCTGAATGCTCCAGGCTGCGCAGCACATGCGTGCGAATGTCCTGGAACGCCGTTCCGGTGCGCTTGCGCGGGTACGGCAGATCGATCGGGATGATCGACTTGATTCGGCCGGGCTTGGCATCCATGACAACGACACGGCTCGAGAGGAATACCGCTTCGTCAATATCGTGCGTCACGAGCACCATCGTCGTACGGTTCTTCTGCCAAATGTCGAGCAGCGCCTCCTGCAGATGGGCACGCGTGAACGCATCCAGTGCGCCAAAAGGTTCGTCGAGCAGCAGCACCTTCGGTTTGCGCAGCAGCGCTCTTGCGATCGCGACCCGCTGGGACATACCGCCTGAGATTTGACGCGGATAAGCCTTCTCGAAGCCTTCGAGCTTCACGAGCTTAATGAGCTCATTCACGCGCTCCCGAACGTCGGGCTTGCTGAGCGATAGATCAGCGGCGATGTTGCTCTCCACGTTAAGCCAAGGGAATAGGCGATGCTCTTGAAAAATAAAACCTTTCTCCTGCGACGGCCGATCGACCTTGCGGCCTTCGATGCTCACCGTGCCGACATAGTCGGTATCGAGTCCGGCGATGATCTTGAGCAGCGTGCTTTTGCCGCAGCCGCTCGGACCAATAACCGTTACGAAGTCGCCTTCAGCGGCGTTCAGGTTCATTCGGTCGAGCACATGAGTGGTGCTGGCGCCGTTTCGAAAGATTTTGCTGACGTTATCGATTTCAAGCAGTGCTTTCGTCGTCGTCGTTGTCATGTTCAACACATCCTTTTGGAAAAGTAATGGCATATAAAAAGGAGATCCGGGCAGCAGCTCGTTTGACGATGGCAGATGACTGCCCCGCGTAGCTTGCTTGCTCCGAATCTCCATTCGTATGGTCGATTCTAGTGCAAATCGTGTCGCTTAAATTAATTCCAATCCTATCACTCGGAATTAAACCTGTCAATAACATATTATCCGCACCAATAAACGATGATATATTCCCTCGAAGCAGCGAATCTACGCAAGATTTCTTCCGGCGCTATAGATGAAGTAATAGTTAAAGAGCGCTACAAACCGAATAAAGTTTCGAATAAACTTTTAAAAACCTATTGACAAACTCGGAATTAAATTGCTAAGATTTAGCCATCAGAACGACGCAACACCACGACAGCAACTGAAGTTAATCAACTGAATAGATGGAATCGACTGGACCACCAGAGATTCACGGATATAGCGAAGAGTAGAGTCGGATCGGGCAGCGTGCTCGTCAAGACTCGAATCTCCGAGAGCAGGGCCCGCAGAGATAGATGGTTATAGCGGGCCGCACTCAAAGAGTTAGCTCTTAAGCTAGAACTGTGAATCTCTTTTTTCATCCATAATTCCAACTAAACAGGTGTGCAAACTAATAAAATCTAAAAACCATGATTAGGAGCTGATTCGCATGACGAACCAAACGATCGATTATCTATCCCGCAGCTACGCGCCACAGCGCAAAAGACACGCAGGCATCTACAATCTTCGCCGTCTGCCAGAAGGTGTAGAGGAGCAGCCATACACGCTGTTCACGGTTAAGCCGCTCGGCCCGATCATCGGTGCAGAGATTGAAGGCGTAGACCTGAGCCAGCCGGTAGGACCAGAGCTGCAAGCTGAAATCCGCCGCGCTTTCCTCGAATATAAAGTACTGTTCTTCCGCAACCAGGACATTACGAACGAGCAGCACCTCGCATTCGCGAAGCTGTGGGGCGAGCTGGAGAAGCATCCATTCCTGCCGCAAGGCAACTCGGAAGAAGTAACGCGGTTTGCCAAAGACAAGAACGTAACGGGTATGGAAAACATTTGGCATACGGACGTAACGTGGCGCGTGAATCCAGCATTCGGCTCCGTGCTCCGCTTGTCCGAAGTGCCACCATTCGGCGGCGACACGTTGTGGTCTGACCAGGCTGCAGCATACGACAATCTGCCAGATGAAGTGAAAGAGCGCATCGAAGGACTGACTGCGATCCATGACTTCACCCCATCGTTTGGCCGTGCACTGACGCCTGAACGTCTGGCTGAGAAGCAAATCGAGTTCCCGGCTGCCGAGCATCCAGTCGTTCGTACGCATCCGGAGACGGGCCGCAAGACGCTGTTCGTCAACGCTGCATTCACGATCCGCATTGTAGGTCTGGAGCCAGAAGAAAGCGAAGAGCTGCTGCAATACTTGTTCGCGCAATCGAAAATCCCTGAGTATCAAGTGCGCTTCCACTGGGAGAAAAACTCGATCGCATTCTGGGACAACCGTGCGACGCAGCACTACGCGGTATCCGACTACTTCCCGAACGTTCGCATCGCAGAGCGCGTGTCGATCGTCGGAGACATTCCTTATTAAGATTCGATTGTTAAATAGAGAAGAAATATCGGCCTAATTACTATTCAAATAGAGAGTAGATCGAGGGGGAAACCAACATGGTGAAGTGGACAAGAGCAGGTTTGGTTATGGCATTGGCAGTTATATTGACGTTCGTGGTAGCCGCATGCGGCGATAAGAAGGCGGATTCCAAGGACCAGGCGTCTGGGGCGTCGTCCCAGACGACGGAAGGTGCTGCGGCATCAGACGCATCATCCAAGCCTAGCGGCGAGAAGGTCAAGGTGAATATTGCGATCAACGGTGGTCTCAGCCCGCTTATTATCGCGCAAGCGAAGGGCTTCTATGAGGAGGCGTTCAGCAAGCTGAATGCAGAGATTTCGTGGAGCAAATTCCCAAGCGGTCCGCCGCTGCTGGAATCGCTTGTAGCCGGACGCGTCGATCTATCGTTCCTCGGGGACGGTGCGACGATCGCGGGTATCTCGAACAAGCTGCCGTTTGAAGTCATTGGCCTGAACTCCGAGGGCAAATCCGGAGCGCGCCTGCTCGTTCCGCCAACCTCCTCGATTCAAAAGCTGGAGGATGTGAAGGGCAAGACGATTGGTCTTCCGAAGGGTACGGTAGCCAACGTTTATCTCATTAAAGTGCTGGCTGCAGCGGGCCTGTCGATCTCGGACGTCAACATTATCAACCTGCAGATGGAAGACGCGCAGGCTGCATTCGAGAGCGGCAAGCTGGACGGCTGGGTCGCATGGGATCCTTATATTACGCAAAATGTGAATACCGGCAAAGCGCGCGTCATTGAGACGGATACGGAGGTTCTGTCTCCTACGTCCCTCATTGCGCACACGAAGTTTGCAGAGGAGCATCCGGAGCTTGTCGTCGAGTTTCTGAAGGTGTACAAACAGACGGTCGACTATGAGCTTGCGCATGAAGATGAAGCGGCGCAAATCTTCTCCGAACAGACGAAGCTGCCGGTTGATACGGTGAAGCAAGTTCTCGCGAATTCTTCGCCGATCCTGTCTACGTATACACAAGCTGCGCTTGATGCGCAGCAGGCATCGAGCGATATTTTGTACGAGAACAAGTTCATCAAAAACCAAATTACGTTCAAAGACGCTGTGAACGACACGTTCGTCACGGAAGCTTTGAAATAAATCGACTTCCAGAATCCGCACCATGGCTGATCAGTAAAGATGCTGAGCATAGCTTCGATGCGGTCCCGACTGCAAAGGAGCTAGCGCACAGCCATCGCGCCAGCTCCTTTGCAGTTTTTGCATAGGGCGCGGGGCAACAAAACCAAAGCGATGCTTCCGAAGCAAGCTTGTGCTGCATATCCGTCCACAGAGGCGGACGGGAGATATCGCAAAGCTTTTAGCGATGCTTCCGAGCAAGCTCAGGCTGCACATCCGGGAGCTGTCGCAAAAAACTTTATTTGGAGGGATTCCCATGAGCGAAGTTCAAAACAATCAGCAAGTCCTGTTGGAAGTCGTGCCTGTTGCAGGCCGTATTGGTGCAGAGGTTAGAGGAATCCGATTGTCTGGTGATTTGGATCAAGAGGAAGTAAACGCAATCCAGCAAGCGCTGCTGCAGCACAAAGTGTTGTTCTTCCGCGGCCAGCAGCATTTGGACGATGAGGAGCAGGAACGCTTCGCGAAGCTGCTCGGCGAGCTGTATGCTCATCCAACGGTACCGGTGAAGGAAGGTACGAGCTCGATTCTTGAGCTGAATTCGGAGCATGGCGGTCGTGCAAACTCGTGGCATACGGATGTAACGTTCGTAGACGCTTACCCGAAAGCATCGATTTTGCGTGGCGTTGTGATTCCGGCAGCAGGCGGTGACACGGTATGGGCGAACACGGCTGCCGCATACGAGGATCTGCCGCAGGAGCTGAAGGATCTCGCAGACAATCTGCGTGCGATTCACTCCAACGCCTACGACTATGCAACAGCTGTGCGCAAGGAGATTTCCGACGAGCAGTTGGCGAAGCATCGCGCCGTATTCGCTTCGACGGTATACGAAACGGAGCATCCAGTCGTTCGCGTCCATCCGGAGACGGGCGAGCGCCATTTGCTGCTCGGTCACTTCGTAAGACGTTTCTCCGGCTTCCGTTCGCAGGATTCCGAGCGTCTGTTCAACATTTTGCAAGAGCATGTAACGCGTCTGGAAAATACGGTTCGCTGGCGCTGGAGCGAAGGTGACGTTGCAGTGTGGGATAACCGAGCGACGCAGCACTATGCGGTGAACGATTACGGTCACCAACACCGTGTCGTACGCCGTGTAACGCTCGCTGGCGATGTGCCGGTAGGTGTGGATGGCCGTCCAAGCCGCGTCATTAAGCCGGCAGCTGAAGAGCAGCAAGCGCAGTAATCATCGCATACATCATAGAAATGGACAACGGCACCCCCTGAGGGGTGCCGTTTATTTGTGCTGCTATATTTAACCGGTGCGCTGACGATGCGCGTTGATTCCCCGGTTCGTTAGTTACAATCATGTGGTCTTGCCCAGTTCCGCTATGCCTCAGCAAAGCTTAACTAAAACAACGAAAGCCCTACCTCTCTTTCGTCCTTGCGGCTCCGAAGACCGCGCCAGTGTGAATCAGCGAATGGTGTTATGGCGAGTGAACAACCAACCTTCGCCAGAGCGGCGGATACGGGCAGAACGAGAAGCTATTTGCCAGGAAAAATATCTTCTAAGAGGAATCCTGCGGGGTTAAATATAGACATTCAAATACTAATATAACAGACTAGCAGACAATGTGCAACATGTAGTCACAAATTTTCTAGTCATTTACATCCGTGATGACAACGAGTTATCCAAGCTCCCACCATTTCAGATTGAGGAACGGATCGATCGCCGTATAAGGGCTGCGCGTGTAGATGCCGAAGTGCAGATGCGGATCGAACATGCCGCTCGTTCCTTCCGGTCCGTAGCCTGTACTGCCGACGTAGCCGATGAGCTGTCCTGCCGTGACGACGCTGCCTTTTACGATGCCGGGCGCGTACCTAGACATATGCGCGTAATAAAATTCCGTGCTGTCGTCGACGCGGATCGTCAGCCGCCAGCCGCCGAGTTCAAGCCAACCGGCTTGGACGACGGTGCCGCTCATCGCACTATAAATTGGCGTACCTTCGGGCGCCATAATATCAACGCCTTCATGCGACCGAACGGTGGAACCGTCGGTTGCATAAGTGCGCGTATCCGCGAACGTGTTGCTGAATGGAGAATAAGTACCCTTTTTCAAAGGAAAAACGCCATTCAGATGGGCTGCGGGCTTCTTCGGCACGTTGATGGTCAGTCCCGGCCAGATGTTATTCGGATTCGCCAACTGCGTATTGGCAGCAAGCAGCTTGCTCAGCGGTACGCCGAGCCGGTTCGCAATGATCCACATCGTGTCGCCAGCCTTTACGCTATATGTGGTCTGGTAGGACGGAGACGGCACCTGAAGCTGCTGCCCATCAAGGAGCATGTCGGACTTCAAGCCATTCGTTGCTTTGAGCGCAGCGATCGTCGTATTGAACCGTGTGGCGATCGACCAGAGGGAGTCGTTCGGTTGAACCGTGTATGCAGCGGCGAAGACGGATGCAGGAGCGGACAAAGTGCCGAGCAATGCGGCGCCAAGGAGGAGGGTGGACATAGTTGTACGTAAACGCATGATGCACCTCTTTTATATGTATAGTGTAAGCCCTTACAACTATTAAACCAGCCAGCCGCCGCAGCTGTGAACCAGTAAATGATGGTAATGTTGTTTTGACTTTGCGAAGCAGAATGGCCGATAATGGGACCATTACGTATTACGTGTTCAAGGGGAGATTCCGGAGATGAAATCGCTCGTATTAGCGGAAAAGCCAAGCGTAGCGCGCGAGATTGCGCGTGTGCTCGGCTGTACGAATAAAAATAAAAGCTACATTGAAGGCCCATCATATGTCGTCACCTGGGCGCTCGGTCATCTTGTTGGACTTGCCGAGCCGGAGGACTACGATCCGAAATATAAGACGTGGAATCTGGATGATCTGCCGATCATGCCGGATCGCATGAACCTCAAGCCGCTGCGGGAGACGTCGGGGCAGTTCAAAGCCGTGCTAGGGCTGTGCAAACGCGCTGACATTGGCGAGCTGATTATCGCAACCGATGCGGGACGCGAAGGTGAACTGGTTGCACGCTGGATTATGGAGCTTGCTCGTTGGAACAAGCCGTTCAAGCGGCTGTGGATCTCGTCGCAGACGGACAAGGCCATTAAGGATGGCTTCGCATCGCTGAAGCCAGGACGCGACTATGATCGGCTGTATGCGTCGGCGGTCTGTCGTGCGGAAGCAGACTGGCTGATCGGCCTGAACGTGACGCGTGCGCTGACAAGCAAGTACAATGCGCAGCTGTCGGCGGGACGGGTGCAGACGCCGACGCTTGCGATGCTGATGGATCGGGAGCGTGAGATTAACGGCTTCCAGCCGAAGCCGTATTGGACAGTGTCGGCAGAGTTCGGCGGCTTCCAAGCGGCATGGCGCAGCGAGGAAGGGCATGACGGTCGGCTCTGGACGCGGGAAGAGGCGGAGAAGGTGATCGCACGGACGAACGGCAAACCTGCGGTTGTCGATCGGTTGAAGACGGCGGAGCGCAGCGAGCCGCATCCACTTGCCTATGACCTGACCGAGCTGCAGCGGGATGCGAATAAGCGTCTTGGCTTCTCTGCGAAGCAGACGTCGAACGTGCTGCAGCGGTTGTATGAGCAGCACAAGCTCGTGACGTATCCGCGAACGGACTCGCGTTATCTCTCTTCAGATATGGTTCCAACACTTAAGGGGAGAATGGAAAGCATTGCGGTAGGACCTTATGCGACTGCAGCGCGTAAGCTGTTGCGTACCCAGCTTCCAGTCACGAAGCGCATTGTCGATGACAGCAAGGTTAGTGACCACCACGCGATTATTCCGACGGAGCAGTATGTGAACCTGTCGGCGCTTAGCCCAGAGGAGCGCAAGCTGTACGATTTGATCGTTCGACGTTTCCTGGCGCTGTTCGGTCCGCCATGCCGGTATGATGAGACGAGCGTTATTGTGCGTGTAGGTGAAGACCGTTTCTATGCGAGAGGCAATGTATTGAAGGATGCGGGCTGGAAAGAAGCCTATGGCAGTGTATCCGCGGCTGATCTAGACGGTGAAGACGATGGTAGCGGCGACGGAGACGACAACCGTGAAGGTGCTGGACGCAGTGGCGGCGGACAACTGCTGCCGCCGCTTACGGCGAACCAGTCGCTGCCGTTCAAGCAGAGCCGGCTTCGCGAAGGCCAGACACAGCCGCCAGCGCGTTATAACGAGGCAGGATTGCTGTCCAAGATGGAGAAGTATGGACTCGGCACGCCGGCAACGCGCGCAGACATTATTGAGAAGCTGCTTTCTTCGCAGACGATCGATCGTCAAGGCAGCCGTCTTGTGCCAACGGGCAAAGGCAAGCAGCTGATCGAGCTGGCGTCCAAGGAGCTGCGCAGCCCCGAGCTGACGGCAGAGTGGGAGCGCGAGCTGGAACGCATCGCCAAGGGACAGGGCAATGCGAAGCAGTTCATGGCGGGTATTCGCCAGAAGGCTGCGGCATGGGTACAGGAAGTGAAGCTGGAGACGAAGGAGTACAAGCCTCATAATCTGTCACACTCACGTTGTCCAGATTGCGGCAAGCCGATGATCGAAGTGAACGGCAAGCGAGGCAAGACGCTTGTCTGCCAGGATCGGGAATGTGGATTCCGCCGTGCAGCCGAGCCTGCGCTGTCCAACAAGCGCTGCCCACAGTGCCGCAAGAAGATGGAGATCCATACGGGCAAAGCAGGCAAATACGCACAGTGCCGCCGTTGTAACGTGATCGAGATGCTGGAGGACAAGGCAGGAGGCGGCCGCGTCAACAAGCATCAGCAGAAGCGGCTGGTGGAGCAGTTCAGCGATAAAGTATCGCTCTCGGGCGGCTTGGCTGATGCGCTGAAGGCAGCGCTTGAAGGACAAAACAAGGACTAACTGGCAAAGGTGAAGGCGATGGCTAAGTGAAGGCTAAGTGAAGCTTCCTACTAACACGCTCGCTGCTTCTTATGGGCACTCCCCTTCCATATCGAATGAAGGAACCCAAAAGGGAGTACCTTACTGTTGAGGTGTTGAGCCAGCAATTCCGGTAATTCATACAGCACGACATAACGACAAGTGAAGGACGATGGGCGATGACGATCCATTTTGACGGGGCGGGCGGCCGGGAGTATGGGCATCTCGCGCTTCATACCGATAAATATCAGATCAATATGATGTACGCGCACTGGAAGAACGGCACCCATAATCGGAAGGCTGTTTTCGAGGCTTATTTCCGCAGGCTGCCATTTGGCAATGGCTATGCGGTATTCGCTGGACTCGAGCGGATTGTCGATTACATCCGAACGCTGAAGTTCCATGAGCATGAGCTTGCGTTCCTGCGCGAGCAGGAGGAACGGTACGATGAAGGCTTCATCGAAGAGCTGCGCAGCTTCCGATTCACAGGCGACATCCATGCAGTGATGGAAGGGACGTTGATTTTTCCCAATGAACCGCTCGTTCGGGTAGAGGCGCGCGTGTTCGAGGCGCAGCTTGTGGAGACGGCACTTCTCAACTTTATGAACTATCAGACACTTATCGCGACAAAAGCAGCGCGTATTCGCCGAGCAGCAGAACGTGACGTTCTGCTCGAATTCGGTACGCGTCGAGCACAGGAAGCAGAAGCAGCCGTATGGGGCGCGCGCGCTTCCTATATTGCGGGCTTTGATGCGACGTCCAACATGCGGGCAGCGATGCTGTTCGGCATTCCGGCCAAAGGCACGCATGCCCATGCTTGGGTGCAGGCGCATGACAGCGAGCAGGAGGCGTTCGACCGTTATGCGGACGCACTGCCGGACGATGTGACGCTGCTGGTCGACACATACGATACGCTCATCAGCGGCGTACCGCATGCAATTGCAACGGCGCACAAGCTGGCGGCTATGGGCAAAAGAATGAGTGCCATAAGGATCGACAGCGGCGATCTCGCCTACTTGTCCAAGGAGGCGCGTCGTCAGTTAGATGATGCGGGCTTCGCAGACGTCCGTATCGTTGCATCCAATGATCTCGACGAATCGATCATTGCGGAGCTGAAGCTGCAAGGCGCCCGCATCGATACATGGGGCGTCGGCACACAGCTCATTACGGCGGCGGATCAGCCGGCGCTTGGCGGCGTGTACAAGCTGGTAGCGCGCGAAGCGGTTCAGGGCGAGGAGCTTGTGCCCGTTATCAAGCTATCTGGCAATCCGGAGAAGGTGTCCACCCCAGGGCGCAAGGATGTGTACCGGTTGGTCAATCGGCGGACAGGCCGCGCCGAGGCCGATTATATGGCGTTCGGCTGGGAGAATGATGTGAGGCGCGGCGAACGGATCAAGCTGTTTGATCCGATGCAGACGTACCGTCAGCGGTTCATGACCGATTACGAGGCGGTACCGCTGCTGCAGCCAATCATTGTAGGCGGGGAGTTGAAGATGGAGCTGCCGGGTCTTGCAGCAATAAGAGCCGAGCATCGCCGTCAGCTAGAGATGTTCCCGCCTGAAGTGCTGCGCAAAGTAAATCCGCAGCCGTATCCCGTCGTGCTGAGCGACGCGGTATGGGAGCAGAAGAAGCGATTGATCGAGCAGTTCGGACCACAGATGCATGAATAATAATTGAGGGCGGATGGCAGCGATGCCATCCGCCATGCCTATTTTAAGGGGCAACAGGCCGTCTATCTCATTATTGAGGAAACGATGCTTGTTGAATCCGTATTTTTCCTGCACAATAGAATCAATTCATTGAGATAAGCGGAGGTAGAGAATGAAGCTTAGAGTTTCGGCGGTACAGTATCATCTGCATTCGATCGACTCGTTCGAGGCGTTCGCTGCGCAGGTTGAGCATTATATTCGGACGGCGGACGAATTCGGTTCGGAATATGTATTGTTCCCTGAGTTTATGACGACGCAGCTCATGTCTATTCCAGGAGCCGACGGCAAGGCTCGCAGCATCGACGAGCTGCCGGATTTCACGGACGCATACATCGAGCTGTTCAAAGAGCTGGCTGCCCGTTACAACATGTACATTATCGGCGGTACGCATGTGATTCGAAGCGGCGACAACCTGCTCAACGCGGCGCACATGTTTGCGCCAGACGGTACGGTCAGCGTGCAGCCGAAGCTGCATATTACGCCGACTGAAGTGACGGAGTGGAACATGAAGGCTGGCGACGGTGTTACGGTGTTTGATACGCCGAAAGCACGAATCGCCATGCTGACCTGCTACGATATTGAGTTTCCGGAGATCGTTCGAATGGTGCGGGCGCTTGGTGCAGACGTTATTTTCTGCCCATCGTGTACCGATGATCGCCAAGGCTTCTACCGCGTACGGTATTGCGCACATGCACGAACAATCGAGAACCAGATTTACGTCGTTACGACGGGTACGGTCGGCTCGCTGCCGACGGTCGATTTCATGCGGCTTAACTATGGGCAAGCGGCGGTGCTGGCGCCAAACGATATTCCGTTCCCACCGCGCGGCATCATGGTTGAAGGCGAGATTAACAACGACATGATCGTTACGGCTGATCTTGATCTGTCGCTGCTGTACGAGGTTCGCGAGCGCGGCTCGGTTATGACGTGGCGGGATCGCCGCACCGATCTTTATACCGATTGGAAGTGATGCGCCGATGTATCGCAAGCAGCTGTTTGTAATGAACGAGGGCAAGCCTGTACCCGCCATCGTGCGGAGCTACACAGAGGCGGATTTCGATGAACTCATCGAAATTCAGTCGGAATGTTTTCCGCCGCCTTACCCGCCTGAGCTGTGGTGGAACAAGGAGCAGCTGACGAACCATGTGCGTTATTTTGCCGATGGGGCCTTGTGCATCGAGGTGGGTGGTCGATTGGCCGGTTCGATGACTGCGCTCATTGTACAAGTCGATGAACAGGACCATGCAAGTGCGGCGCATAGCTGGGAGCAGATGACGGACGGCGGCTATATAAGCAATCATGATCCATCGGGCAATACGTTGTATGTCGTCGATCTGTGTGTCAGACCTCAATATCGCAAGCTGCGCTTGGGGCAGTGGCTGATGTTCTCTATGTATGACGTTGTCGTGCATCATGGATTGAAGCGGCTGCTTGGCGGCGGGAGACTGTCAGGCTATCATCAGGTCGCAAATTCGATGACGCCGGAGCAGTATCTCGATGCGGTTATTCGCGGTGAGCAGAATGATCCTGTGATCTCGTTTATGCTTCGTGTCGGCCGGACGCCGATTGGTGTGGCGCATGACTATTTGGACGATGAGGAATCGGGCAATTGCGCAGCACTTATGGAATGGCGCAACCCTTTTTTGAACGATTAAGTGTATAAGGAGCTGACATTCATTATGGAATTCAAACGCATTACTTCTATTAAAGATCCATTATTCGCACAAATGCATGCACTGATGGGACGTGTATTCCCGCCTGAGGAAGTGCTCGCATTCGATCTGTGGAAGGAGCCGCTGGAGGATCCGGGCATTCGCGTATTCGTCGCTATTCATGAGGGTGAGGTCGTTGGTACGACGGAATATCGCTACTATGAAGACTTCAATATGGCGATGACCGACTTCACGATTGTGGGTCGTCCGGGTCTTGGCATTGGTCCATTCCTATGGCAGTCGCGTCAACGTGATCTTGATGCATTGGCAGAAGCGGCGGGCAACAAGCTCGATGGCATGTTCGCCGAAATCTATGATCCCTATCGCGCGGACGATCACGACTTCGGTGGTCTGATGGTCATGAATCCGTATGTGCGCCGCGAGGTGTTGTCCCATATGGGCTATAAGCGAATCGATCTAACGTACGTTCACCCCTCTTGGCAAAATGACGGCGAAGCCGTTGAAGGTCTCGACCTTGGCTTCTTGCCGTATGACGGGCGCGATACGATCGACGCTTCGCTTGTAGCAGCGTTCCTTCGCCGCTATTATGCCGTACTGCCGAACAAACCAGCGGCATGGGAAGCAATGGTCGCTTCGCTCGATAATGAGACGTCGCTTCGACTGCTGCCATTGTAAAAGTTTAATAATTATTTAGCCAAATTTATCATGTGATCCTGTATAATCGTGATAAATATCAACTACTGTTATAAATGCTTCATCGCGGGTCTTGTTTCTTACTATTTATAATAGAAGAACCAAGAGCCGCACTGGAGACGACAGAGCCTATTAACGCTTAGGAGGGAAACTTGAAATGGCTGATGTACGACGCGAGCAATGGAACGAAGCGGCAATTCGTGTGAATCAAATTGGATTTTCGACTGGATTTTCGAAAACGTTTTCATCCCAAGTGGTGTCGGGCAGCTTTGAAGTGGTGAACATAGGTACGAATGAAACCGTATTAAAGGGTACAACATCGACCGCGACCGCAGATGAAGCAGCTGGTATTAAGGTAAGTCTAGGCCGGCTGGACGGCTTGGATGCACCGGGGAAATACCGCATCCGTATGAAGGGGCTGGAGTCGCCTGTATTCGAGATTGCCCAGCGTCCATATCAAGCCATCAAGCTTGCCCTTCTCAAAAATTTCTACTATCAGCGCTGCGGTATGGAGCTTGAGGAACGATACGCTGGACCTTGGAAGCACGCTGCCTGTCATCTCGATCATGGCACCATTCATGGTGACGACCCATCGATCAAGCGGAGGACGGCGGGCGGATGGCATGATGCGGGCGACTATGGCAAGTATATGGTCGCTGCCGCTAAGGCGGTTGCGGATCTTATGCTCGCATATGAGGCTTATCCGACTGCATTCGAGGAATCGACGGACATTCCGGAAAGCGGCAATGGCGTACCAGATATACTCAATGAAGTCCGCTATGAGCTTGAATGGATGCTGCTTCTTCAGCGCGAGGATGGCGCCGTTTATCACAAACTGACGACGTACGAATTCCCTGGTCTGCACGTCATGCCAGAGGATGACCTGGCACCTCTTGTTTTCTCACCCGCGTCGTTCAGCGCAGCCGGCACCTTTGCAGCTTCAATGGCGATGGCGGCGCGCGTGTTTGCATCATTCGATGAAACATTCGCTTCGATTTGCCGAGAAGCAGCGGAGCGGGCATGGGGTTGGATGGAGAGTACGGAAAGCTTCGAACGGGTATCATTCCGCAATCCGCGAGATGTAAAAACTGGGGAGTACGGCGACCAGACCGTTATCGACGAGCATTATTGGGCGGCAGCAGAGCTTTATCGCCTAACCGGAGATCATAACTATCTCGTGAAAGCGGACAGGCTTGCGCAATCCGGTGATTTTCCACTGTGCGAGCTAGGATGGGCTGATGTTGGAGGTTATGGAACGATTGCGCTGATAGGTGCGCTTCGGGATGCTGGGGAAGATAGTTCCGTGCAGCTGCGGGAAAGGCTGACCGATCAGTGGCTTACTAGGGCGGACGAGCTGCTGGAGTTGTCATTACGCAACGGCTTTGGTGTATCGCTAACGCTAGATCAGTACAAATGGGGCAGCAGCATGATCGTCATGAATCATGGGATGCACTTGTTAATCGCAGCGGAGCTAACGCAGGACAGTGATCGCAATCATCAGTATCTTGAGGCGGCAGCACAACAATGGCATTACCTGCTCGGCTGTAATGTGCTCGGTATTTGTTACGTGACGGGTTTCGGCTTCGCCTCGGTTATGCATCCGCATCATCGTCCATCGATTGCCGACGGTGTGCCGGAGCCTGTGCCTGGTATCGTAGCAGGTGGTCCAAACTCAGGTCTGAATGATACGGCAGCGGCGTCACTGCTAGTTGGTTGTCCACCGATGGCGTGCTTCATTGACCATGAGGACAGCTATTCCACGAATGAGAATACGATCTATTGGAACTCGCCGGCTGTCTATGTCGCTGCTGCGCTCGACAGCTTGAATAGATAATGAAAGCAGGAGACATCCTATCCGAGAGAGGAAAGGGGTGTCTCTTTTGCCATTATGGGCTGAAGTCACGCTGCGTACGCTATCTGCCGTATGTATATTGTTCGTTATGACGAAGATATTAGGCAAAAGGCAAATCTCGCAGCTATCGCTGTTCGAATACATTACAGGCATCTCGATCGGGAATATCGCGGCCTATATTTCACTCGACACCGATAATGATTGGTACCTTGGACTACTTGCGATGTCCGTATGGGTCATTGTTTCAGTGGGGATGGAGTTTGCTACACTGAAGAGTAAGTGGGTTCGTGACATTGTAGACGGTAAGGGAACCGTGTTAGTGGAGAAAGGCGCGATTCTAGAGAAGAATATGGCGAAGGAGCGGGTGACACTCGACGAGTTTATGGAGAAAATGCGCAGTAAGAGCATCCATGCACTTGCCGATGTGGAATTCGCCGTTATGGAGTCTAATGGTGATATCACGTTTCTTCTTAAAAAAGAGCAACAGCCGCTCACGGCGAAGTCTCTCGGTTGGGCTGTGCAGCCTGAACGCGAGCCGCAAAGTATTGTCATGGACGGGATCATTATCAATGATGCGCTGCGGCGTGCAGGCTTCGACGAAGTGTGGCTAAGAAAACAGCTGGCAGCCAAAGGCGTTCAGCTTGAAGAAGTATATCTTGCGCAGGTCGATGATGCGGGTGTTATCACGATACAAACAGGGGAGCGCTCTATACCATAGGGTGCTCCCTTTGTCGTGACTAGGTCCACTTCGCAGCCCACAGCTTCATCGCGTGCAGGGTTTGGTGCAGATCTTCGCCCTTTGGCGTAAGTTTATATTCAACGGTAGCAGGCACTGTCGCATATACATGTCGTTCTAGAATGCCATTCTCTTCGAGATGGCGCAGCGTACTCGTAAGTGCACGCGGACTAACGGCTGGAATGCAGCGCTGCAGCTCGCCGAACCGCTTCGTTCCACAGAACAGCTCACGGAGCACAAGAAAGGCCCATTTGCCGCTCAGTACGTCTACTGCTTTCTCGATATTGCATTCGATCACAACAGGGTCCTTCGGAATGTAGTTGCTTGTCGTCATGGCCTAAATCCCTCTCTTCCTATCTTCGATCCGATCGCTTCATATAATAGTATAGCAAAAAGAGGCGCCCGTGGAACTACGCCTCTGCATACAGTCATCTCGATATGGTTAATCTAACAGCTATATATAATAGAAGAAAAAGATTTAAGTCTTAGCGTAGTGAACCTGTTTTGTTGCTGCTGAACTGCTTAGGTTCAACTGCATTCGTCTGTCCATTGTTGCGCGTAGTGCCGTTTATGTTGGGATTAATCTTGTCAGTGCTAGTTGGAAGCTTATTACTGCCTCCGAATTGATTGGAGACGAGCGCATTGAAGTCAACTACGAATGGCGTGAGCGATTCGTTCAGCCAGGCTTTCTGCGCATAAGCGACGAATCGGTTCACGAACTGGCTGTTAGCTGAGATGTAAACATTCTTTGCTCGAGGAGCGAACTTGCGAACCTTCGTGGCAACGGCATATTTTAGCGCATTAGGCAGCTCGGTATGATCATTCACCGTCATGGCGTGGCCGTATGGAGTAGCTAACTCACGGTTATCCCAATTAGGGCTGTTAGTTGAATAGTTGTAGATGCCTTCTTTAGCACTGCCTGCGTACTGCTCATGCTTGGAACGTCCGCCGCTCTTCGTGCGAATTGCCGTATCGTTGAAGACGATTGCGACATATGCGTTTTGATTCGTCAGCATAACGAGCGCAGTGGAGATACCATTGATCTTGCCGACCTCCTTGGAGATCTTGGAGCTGTATTCGAAGTATTTATTATCGTGATTGCCTGAAGCGGTCGATAATGCGCCATAGGAACGTGCCCGGTCATCGACCAACGGACGTTCGGTGCCATTGCGCGTACCGTACGAGTTGGATTTGTACCCGTGAGGCTCATACTTATAGCTGCTGCAGCCGCTCGACAGAACCGCAACGCCTAGAAGGAGTGCGAAGATACGAGACGAGGCAGAAGCGCTGAACCATTTTCTCATCGAATAGACCTCCCTTAACGATTACTGTACCGTTAGCGTCTGCCTTGAAGGCCGAAATATACGTGTATAAATGCATACATAATTGACCATTCATTCGGTGCACAATGTATAGAAGGAATATGTCGATTATTGTCATCGAAAGAGAGGGGGTAAGCACAAAAAACGAGGGGTGTAAATGCCCCAAAACCCTTGTAAATCCAACAATTTTGGCGGCTTTGAGAACAATTTGTGAACTCTTTCTGAAACGTTGACAAATACATCCTCCAACTTTATATTTAATAAAGTGATTTAATGCAGAAGTTGTAAAACATCTCTAGAACACGCAGTTTGCCGCCTTTCCACGCCATCTGAAGCAACTGCGAAAACGTAAAAAGTGGGGTTGATGAATGATGAAACGGTGGAATGTAGGAAAGCGCCTTCTGCCGCTCTTTGCCGGTATGATGCTATTGCTGTCGGCGTGCGGGCGTGCAGACCTTTCGACACTGAACCCACAGGGTCCAGTAGCGGAAGAGCAATTCGGTTTAATGAAATTGGCGATTTCGATCATGATTATCGTGGTGGTTATCGTATTTGCGATTTCGTTGTACGTCATTGTTCGTTTCCGCAGACGTCCAGGAGATAACAAAATTCCTGTACAAGTAGAAGGTAACCACAAGCTTGAGATTATCTGGACGGTTATTCCGTTGATTCTCCTTGTCATCCTGGGTGTTCCAACGGTAAACTCCGTGTTCGGACTGTCGAAAGACTACACGAAAGACCCGGATGCTATTCAGGTCGAAGTAACTTCGCACCAATTCTGGTGGGAATTCTATTATCCGCAGTATGACATACATACGGCACAAGAGCTTGTCATTCCGACAGGCAAGAAGATTGCGGTTACGGCAGTTTCCGGCGACGTTCTTCACTCATTCTGGATTCCATCGCTCGCAGGTAAGATCGATACGAACCCAGGTACAGCGGTTGAGAACGGAACTGCGAACGCTAACAAAATGTATTTCGAAGCACCTAAAGCCGGTGTTTACCTTGGTAAGTGCGCAGAGCTTTGCGGCCCATCCCACGCATTGATGGACTTCAAAGTTAAAGCAGTAGATGAAGCTTCGTTCGATCGTTGGACGGCAGCACAGAAAACGCCAGTTGCATTACCAAGCGACCCAGCAATCAAAGATGCACTCGTTAAAAACTGCTTGAGCTGCCATGCTATCGGTGACCAGGGCGTTCTGGTGTACCCGAACCTGACGGATATCGGCAGTCGTTTGACGGTAGGCGGTATTCTCGTCAATACCGATGAAGCGGAGTATGCAAATGAAGGTACAACGTACGAGAACTTGAAACGTTGGATCGAAGATCCACAAGCGGTCAAGCCTGGTACACTCATGCCGAAGGTAGAGCTTACCGAGCAAGAGATCGATGGTATTGCGAAATATTTGTCTGAACTGAAAATCGACTACGAGAAATAAGCATCAGGAGAATTAAAAGGGGGCATTAACCTTGGCACATGCGCATGCGCACACGGTCAAACGCTACAAGGGCCTGATGGACTGGCTAACGACCGTAGACCATAAGAAAATCGGTATTCTGTATTTGCTTGCCGGCGGGTTCTTCTTCCTGGTCGGTGGTCTCGAAGCAATAATGATTCGGATTCAGCTCATAAAGCCGCTTAACGATTTCGTTAGCGCAGAGAAATTCAATCAGCTCCTTACAATGCACGGTACAACAATGATCTTCCTTGCAGCGATGCCGATGCTGTTCGCGCTTATGAATGCGGTTATTCCGCTTCAGATCGGCGCACGGGACGTTGCATTCCCATTCGTTAACGCACTTGGCTTCTGGACGTT
The DNA here is from genome assembly GCF_003182255.1 of Paenibacillus cellulosilyticus. Lineage (GTDB taxonomy): Bacteria > Bacillota > Bacilli > Paenibacillales > Paenibacillaceae > Paenibacillus_T > Paenibacillus_T cellulosilyticus. Next base: position 81,561 of record NZ_QGTQ01000025.1, read on the forward strand.
CTTCGCCGGTGGCGTTCTGCTGAATGTCAGCTGGTTTACAGGCGGCGCTCCAGACGCAGGTTGGACATCCTATGTTCCGCTTGCAAGCCCAACCTACAGTCCGGAATATGGCGTTGACTACTATGTCATCGGCCTTCAGATCGCCGGTATAGGTACGCTAATCGGTGGTATTAACTTCTTGGTAACAATCATTAACATGCGTGCACCTGGCATGACGTTCATGCGTATGCCAATGTTTACTTGGGCAATCTTCATCACGTCGGCGCTGATCTTGTTCGCATTCCCAGCACTGACGGTTGGTCTGGTTGCACTGATGTTCGACCGTTTGTTCGAAGCTAACTTCTTCGAAGTAGCGAATGGCGGTAACGCCGTTCTATGGGAGCATATCTTCTGGATCTTCGGACACCCTGAAGTATACATTCTCATTCTGCCTGCATTCGGTGTCATCTCTGAGGTAATTAGTACGTTCTCACGTAAACGTCTGTTCGGATACAGCTCCATGGTATTCGCAACCGTATTGATCGGTTTCCTCGGCTTCATGGTATGGGCTCACCACATGTTCACGACGGGTCTTGGCCCAGTTGCGAACGCGTTGTTCTCCATTGCTACGATGCTGATCGCCGTACCGACAGGTATTAAAATATTTAACTGGCTGTTCACGATGTGGGGCGGTTCCATCAAGTTCACAACTGCGAACCTGTTCGCAGTAGGCTTCATCCCGACATTCGTAATGGGCGGCGTAACGGGCGTAATGCTTGCGGCAGCGCCAGCTGACTTCCAGTACCACGACTCGTACTTCGTAGTCGCTCACTTCCACTACGTTATCGTCGGTGGTTTGATCTTGGGTATTTTCTCCGGCCTTCACTACTGGTGGCCGAAGATGTTTGGACGCATGCTGAACGAGACGCTTGGTAAGCTGACGTTCTGGACGTTCTTCATCGGTTTCCATATGACGTTCTTGATTCAACACTTCTTGGGTCTGATGGGTATGCCGCGTCGTATCTATACATACCTGGATGGTCTTGGTTTCAACAACATGAACTTGATCAGTACGATCGGTGCATTCCTGATGGGCCTTGGTACGATCTTCTTCATCCTCAACATCATCGTTACCTCGGTCAGCGGCAAGAAAGCAGCCGGCGACGCTTGGGAAGATGGCCGTACGCTGGAATGGACGATTCCTTCCCCAGCTCCAGAGTACAACTTTGCTCAAACGCCGCTTGTTCGTGGCTATGACGCATTCTGGAAAGAAAAAATGGATGGTCATAAAGAGATGACGCCAGCGGAACCACTTGGCTCTATCCATATGCCATCGCCATCGATTCTTCCTTTGTTCATGTCGATTGGCTTGTTCATTGCAGGTCTTGGCTTCATGTACCACAACTACTATGTTGGTGGCGGCGGCCTTGCCCTTACGTTCCTCTGCATGCTGATCCGTTCCTTGAAGGATGATCATGGCTTCCATATCGAGCCAGACGAGCTGCATGATAAGGGGGTAAAAGCATGAGCGCACACTCGCACGTAGACGGTCAACTTCCACATGAGCCGGAGAAGGCTACATTGGAAGGCCGTAATAAGGTACTCGGCTTCTGGTTGTTCCTAGGCGCTGAGGTCGTACTGTTCGGTACTTTGTTCTCTGCATTCCTAGCACTGCGCGATAAAGTTGGCGACGGTAACCCGACTGCTGACGAACTGTTTAACCTTTCGACCGTTGCGATTGCAACGTTCATCCTGTTGACATCCAGCTTGACTAGCGTGTTTGCTACGCAAGCGATGCATGCAGGTAAGAAGAATGCAATGATCGGCTGGCTGATCATCACTGTCCTGTTCGGTCTTGGCTTCTTGGGTCTCGAGATTTACGAGTTCAAAGAATACGTTCATGAAGGCCATGGCTTTACAACGAGTGCATTCAGTTCGTCGTTCTATACGCTGGTCGGCTTCCACGGCGCCCACGTTGCATTCGGTGTTCTCTGGATTAGCATTATCATCGGTCAAGTGCTCAAGAAAGGTCTTACCGTTGTAACAGCTCCGAAGATTTACGTTTCCGGTCTGTACTGGCACTTTATCGACGTCGTGTGGGTATTCATCTTCACAGTCGTATACCTGATGGGAAAGGTGGGCTAAGTCAATGGCTGCAGTTAACCATTCCGCAACGGAAGAAACGAAGAAACGCCACAAGCACGAAGGTCCGCAGAAGCATATCGTTGCTTACATCATGTCGCTGATACTGACGCTGATTGCTTTCGCAGCTGTAGTGGCTGGTGAAGTGAATGCGTCGTTCATCATCTTCATTCTGCTGATGATGGCTGGCCTCCAAGTGTTCGTTCAGATGGGCTTCTGGATGCACATGAAGGACAAAGGTCATACGTATGCGATAATCGCTATTCTAGGCGGTATCTTTATCGCGGGCACTATGATCGTTATGGCTGAGTACTGGGCTTGGTGGTAATCGTATATACAGTGAGAGGGTCCGATGTTATCGGATCCTCTTTTTAGTGGTTTTCAACCCACCCAAGGGACTACCGTCCCCTGGACCCCTTGCTTTCTAAAATTTCTACCCACCCAAACCCTCCCTGCAAGAGAGCCCTGCAAAAGTCGTGCTTTTGAAGAATTCAACTTTTTTAGGGGGTCATAAAATGTCTCCCCTACCTCAAAACGAGCCTTAGAATCGATTCTAGGGGCTCGTTTTTTTGATTCACTTAAGTTGGCATTCCGAATGAGCACTTTTGCAGCAGTCTCCTGCAAGGGAGGGCCCCAAAGGGCTTGTGCCCTCTGGACTCCTCACAAGGACGCTACCTTGATCTGTTGGTTCGTATGCCCGCTCTTGCCGCCTTGCGGCAAAGCTTCTGGTATACAGTATCTAGATCCGTATTACGACTGCATAGTTTGTTCGATCGAGTGCACCTGTAACCGCCCAATAATGCGACTGCGATAAGCTGCACCTGTTAATGTATAAGGGGCGCAACCCCTTTGAATAAATAATCTTCTACCCACCCAAACCCTCCCTGCAAGAGAGCCCCAAAGGGCTTGTGTTCTCTGGACTCCTCACAAAGACGCTACCTTGATCAGTTGGTTCGTATGCCCGCTCTTGCCACCTTGCGGCAAAGCTTCTGGTATACAGTATCTAGATACGTATTGCGACTGCATAGTTTATTCGATCGAGTGCACCTGTCACCGCCCAATAATGCGACTGCGATAAGCTGCACCTTTTAGTTACCTTACTGGAGAACTCTAAAACAGAGGGTTGTGGTGTAAACACACTAGTAGCACGAACAAGAGTTGTGCCCGATAGGGCACACGACTCCTAGCTAGCTGTAGCAGATTAACGTCTCTGTCCTAATACCACCCCATTGCGGAGTCCCATGGGGCCCTCCCTTGCAGGGGGATCTATGTGGGTAGAGAAACTCGAACAAAAGCTGTGTCCCGGAGGGGCACGCGGCTCTTAGAACGTAGTAACTTATATACGGTTCGGTATCGCCATCGCCCCCTTACGGGGTCCCGGGGTTGGAAACCCCGGGGGTCCTCCCTAGCAGGGAGGATTTACAAGGTGGGTAGAAAAATTGGTTTTATGTGGGGTCCGAGGGGCGCAGCCCCTTGAATTCTCCCTTATGGGAGGACTTAGGCGGGTTCACGTTTGACAAAATGATGAACGGTTGCTTGTGTGCACCGCTTTGGGTAGGAGTTAACAATTCCTTATGCTATACTAGGCATGTCCCGGTAAAGACCGGAAGCAGCTAACAGGATTGGGATAAGGATTGAGAGGGGTATTCCATGCTCGGTTTGCAGTATTTCTCTTTCAGAGAACAATGGAGTCCAATGTTTCTATTCGCAATGGCAGCAGTTGTCATTCTTTACTTGTATGTAGACGGGCCTTACCGACGTAAGCATGCGCCTGATGCGAGTGGGACGAGCGTCATGCAGAAGGTTTCGTTTATATTGGGTGCAATCTTGTTCTATCTCGCACAAGCAGGTCCGCTAAGCTTGTTAGGACATATGATGTTCACGTTCCATATGTTGAACATGTCGCTGTCTTACTTGCTCGTACCTCCGCTCGTGCTGCTTGGTACAACGTCCTATATGTGGCGTCTTATGTTCCGTGCGGCGTGGTGGAAGAAGTTCAAGTTTATGACGAACCCGATTTTGTGTCTTATTTTGTTCAATATGGTGTTCTCGCTTTATCACGTGCCTGTCGTTCATGATTATGTTATGACACACTACACGATCCATCGGTTGTTCTACGTGGTACTGCTTATCGCGGCATTCCTGATGTGGATTCAGGTCGTCAGCCCGGTGCCAGAATGGAACCGCTTAACGGATATGCGTAAGATGGCATATGTGTTCGCGAACGGTGCGCTGCTGACGCCAGCGTGTGCGCTTATTATTTTCTCAGGAACTCCGATGTACGAGGTTTATAGCGATCCGAACACTTGGGTGAAAATGATGGGGTACTGCGTATCGGGCGATCCATCGTATTTGCTCGCACAAGGCCCAAGCTTCTTCAATCTGATGACGCCGCTGGAGGACCAGCAGGCGGGCGGCATTGTGATGAAGCTGCTGCAGGAAGTGCTCTATGGTTCGATCCTCGCTTACATATTCAAGCAGTGGTTCAAGCGTGAGCACGCGGATGACGATATGCCAAGCACGGAGCCGAATCCGGCGAACGGCATGACTTAAGATTCACTAGCTAAGCAGGCGATTATTTCGCTGATGCGAGCTCTTAGATAACGACGATATAAGGTGGGTTCACGGATGGATATTTATAATATTTTCCCAACGATCAGCACATCGTTCATCGTGATCAGTGCGATTCTCGTTGCAATTGGCTGGAATCTGGCGATCAAGCGCAGACTGGATGCGCATAAGAAGGTGATGTTCTGGGCTGCAGTTGCAGCAACGGCATTCTTCATCGTGTATACGAGCCGTACAATATTCGTCGGTAATACGGAATGGGGCGGCCCGGATGATCTGAAGCCTTATTACTTCGTATTCCTGATCTTCCACATTACGCTGGCAACGGTTGCGGCAGTATTCGGCATTACGACGCTGACGCTCGGCTACCGCGCGAAGTATGCAAAGCATCGCAAGTGGGGACGTGTGACTTCGATCATTTGGTTCTTCACAGCGATTACGGGTGTGGCTGTGTATATCCTGCTTTATGTCATGTATCCTGGTGGTCATACCAAACCAGTACTGGACGCAATCTTTGGCTAAACGACTAGCTTTCAAATGAAATGCGTTAAATCGAGAAGTCTTCATCATCAGCACGCTTGTGCTTACGGTGAAGACTTCTTTTTTTTGCAAAAGATCGCCTTGGGAGATGTTGACATTCGGAAGAGGTGTTATTATACTGTGTATAAAGATATACACACTAAGCACACGGAAGGTGACAGACGAATGAACAAGTGGGAAGGCGCATGGCATCTAGCAAAATATGAGTGGCGGAAGGATCGTGCAGGCATGTTGATCACGGCCATTTTCATCGCATATATGCTCCTGCTGTCGCGCACGTTCTATATGGATGCATGGAACAATCAGGCGAATATGTCAATTGACTTCCTGGTCGATTTCACACAGCTTGTCATACTGCCGCTGCTTGGGTTTCCAGCGAATCGCACGATGTTCAAGGCATGGAGAGACGATTGCTATACGCGTAAAATGGTGCAGTGGCGGACGATGCCGATTTCGCTCGGTCAGCTTGTGACGGGTAGATTGATTCAAGTTGCAGGCCTGCTTTCAGTTGGTGTGGTGCTCTATTTCGTAATTTTGTATGGAAGTACAGAGCCCCTACGCGAGCATCTCGGTATTGGTCCTTTTATCGGTTATGTAATTATCTGGTTCAGCTACAGCGTGGCAATGGCAAGCACGTACACACTGTGGGAGCAGGGCTATTCCGGTAAAATTTATATGCTAATATGCTTTGCGTATTCCTTTGTCTTTCTTGCTATTACTGCAGTTCTAGGCGCGAATGACAAGTCAGTTTCTTTGTATCTGCTTAACAAGCTGGCGGATGGCAACTGGTGGTATCCGGTAGTCGCGCTTATCGGAAGTAGCGCTGTCGTATACGGGATGTATCGGCTCACCTGTAGAAGATTGCGTATAAGAAGCTTCACGCGCTGAATCATAACTATCTAGCAACAATGAACTTTACGATGAAGAAGGTGAAAGTGTGTGGCTGCCGATTCATCTCAATGAGAGCAGTGCTGAGCCGATGTACCACCAGATCGAGGTGCAGCTAAGAGCACTAATCGTAAGCGGACAGCTAACGGAGGGTACGTTGCTGCCTTCCATACGAGAGATGGCACAAATGCTAGGCTGCAGTGTCATTACAGTCAGAAGGGTCTATCAGGATCTAGAGACGGAAGGGCTGCTGCGGACACGTCAAGGGACGGGGACATTCGTAGCAAGTGTGCAGAAAGAGGATCTTGGACGACAGCGTACAGCGTCGGTTATCGAAGCGGTTGAAGCAGCGGTAGATGCTGGGATGCGCGTCCAATTAACGAGACAAGAGATGGAACAGATTATGGCGCGAGTGCTAGATGAACGTTGGAAGGAGAGCTGATGATGGAGACAGCGGCAGTAACACTGAAGGGTGTGGAGCAGTATCGGGCGCATTTTCGGCTTGGGCCGATTGATCTGAATATCGATGAGGGGTACGTGACGGCCATTGTAGGTCCGAACGGATCAGGCAAAAGCTCCACGTTCCGCCTGCTGCTCGATCTTGCTAAGCCGGATGCGGGGCAGATGAGCGTACTTGGTTATTCAGTCGGTCAAGGGGATGATCGGGAGTGGAAGCGGCAGATCGGATATTTGGCAGAAGAGTCGGATTTCCTTGATGATTCGATTCGTGGCTCGGAGAAAGCAGCCTTCGTCCGTAAATGGTATCCCGAGTGGGATGTGAACCTGTATCAGGAGCTGCTGCGAAAGTTCGAGGTGGATGACGCCATTAAGCTTGGCAAAATGTCCAAGGGGATGCGCCGTAAGTTCGAAATGGCGCTCGTCATCGCTCAAAAGCCGAAGCTGCTGCTGCTCGATGAGCCTTCATCTGGCCTCGATCCAATCGCATGGCGGGCGATGATCGATATTCTTCATCGCTATATGGAACCCGGTGATCGAACGATTCTTATGGCTTCTCACATTATCGATGAGGTGCGACGTCTAGCAGACTTCATCGTATTTATGGCAAGAGGACAAATACTTGGCAAATACGAGAAGGACGAACTGTTCGAGCGGTGGCATGTGCTATATGTGCCTGCTGCGAATGATTCGGATCGCAGCAAGCTGCTGGCGATGCCAGGCGTCATTGACGCAGAGCTTGCAGGTATCGGGATGTACCGTGTCGTGACAGAGGACGCGCCTCAGACGGAAGAAGCTTTGCGGGCTGCGCAGTTTGGGATTGGAAGCAGGCAGGCGATGCAGCTTGATGAAATTTTACAAGTGTTGATGCAGAGAGGGGTTTACGCATGAATCCATTGGTAGTCGAACGTATTGTGAAAAATTACGGCGAGAAGACAGCGGTGAATGGACTCAGCCTGCAGGTGAGTGAAGGCGAGATTTACGGGCTGCTCGGCGCGAATGGCGCTGGCAAAACAACAACGATGCGGATGGTGCTCGGACTAATCTATCCGGATGAAGGTGCGATTCGTTATAACGGGCAGGCTTATAGCAAGGAGCAGCTGCATAATCTCGGCTATTTGCCAGAGGAGCGCGGCTTGTATCCGAAGGTAAAGGTGAATGAGCAGCTTGTCTATTTGGCCCAGCTCAGAGGGATGTCGAAGAAGGCGGCTGAGGTAAGCCTGAAGAAGTGGTTGGAGCAGTTCGAGGTATCCGAGTATTACGGGAAGCGAATTGAGGAGTTGTCGAAGGGTAATCAGCAAAAGATCGGATTCATCGCAGCTGTTATTCATGACCCACAAATTCTAATCCTCGACGAGGCGTTTAGCGGCTTGGATCCGGTCAATGTCGAACTGCTGAAGGCAGCGGTCAAGGGACTTCGCGACAGTGGTAAAACGATTCTGTTCTCGACGCACCGGATGGAGCATGTCGAGGAGCTGTGCCGCAACATTACGATTATGCATCGGTCTAATCCGGTCGTGCAGGGCGATGTGAAGGCGATTAAGAAACAGTATCCGCGTGAACGCGTGATGCTGGCAACAGATCGGGATGTAACGGGGCTGGAAACGCTGGAAGGCGTGCGATATGTAACGAAGCATGAGAATGTGACGGAGATCGGGATTGCTTCCGAGGATGCGGCGAAGCGGATTTTGCATCATGCACAGGGTCAGGCAGATATTGAGCGATTCGAGTTGATGCAGCCAACGCTGAACGAAATCTTTATTAAGACGGTAGGTGAGCGCCATGAGTAAATTTTGGACAGTGGTAGGGTTCACGATTCGCAATAAAATAAAGGCGAAATCATATGTCATTTCGACGCTCATTCTTGTTGCTATCATTAGTGTTGTTGTAAACCTGCCTTATATGATCGATAAATTCAGCTCGGATGCGCCGGATAAGATCGGCTATCTGACGGCATCGACGGAAGAAGCGACGCAGAGCAGCGTGACGCCATCGGTCGTCGGCGATCAAATGAGAGAGTACTTCTCGAAGCAGGAGCATCCGGATTATGAGTTCGTTCCAATCGAGAACCAGAACTCGGATGAAGCGAACGAGCAGAAGCTGCTCGATGCGCTATCCAATGGGGATATTGATGCATATGCCACGTTCGAAGAGGATGGGACTTCGTTCCCGGCGATGGTGCTGCACGCGGATAAAGTATACAGCGAGACATCTAAGGCGAATATGCAGGCTGCGCTGCAGTCGATCAAGACGCAGTTTGCACTGCAAGGACTAGGACTGACCGACGAACAGCAGACGGCGCTGTTCTCGCAAGCAGTCGTGGATAGTGTGAAAGTGGATATAAGCAATGGCGAGGCTGTAGCTGATGATACGAAGGAAAAGGCGGGTGCGCTATACGGTGCCGTTTACTTGATCTTGTTCCTCTTGTTCATGACGATCATGGGTTCGGGACAACTTATTGCCACGGAAATAACGGCGGAGAAAAGCTCGCGTGTGATGGAAGTCCTCATCACCAGCGTCTCGCCGCTGACGCAAATGTTCGGCAAAATCTTCGGCATGTTCATTGTTGGTATTGGCCAGACGGCCCTACTTGTCGCAGCGGCCGCCGTCAACCTTTCGTTACCGCACAATGAAAGTGCGTTGAATAACATCGGAGTTAATATCAAGGATATACCGCTAGATGTATTCATTTATGCGATTGCCTTCTATCTCATCGGTTATTTCCTGTTCGCTACATTGTACGCGGGCGTCGGCTCGCTCGTCAGCCGGACAGAAGATCTCGGTCAAGCGGTCATGCCGCTCATGTTCCTGAATCTTGGCGGCTTCTATATCGGAATATTCGGCTTAAATGCGGCAGATGCGTCATTCGTCAAAGTCGCTTCGTTCATTCCGTTCTTCACGCCTTACGCTATGTTCATGCGCATCGGGATGTCGTCAGTACCGGTATGGGAGATTATGATTTCGCTGGCTGTCCTGCTCATCACAACGTTCGTATGCGGCTGGCTCTCGGCGAAGATCTATCGTACGGGCGTGCTGCTGTACGGCAAGCGTCCGACGATCAAAGAGCTTAGGAAAGCTATGAAGGCGTATAAGCTTTAGATCATATATTGAATGAATGATGATGAGATGATATGAATACGGAGATGACTACTACTTCTAAGAATGGCAGACCATTAAAAAGGAGTTGCTTGAAATGAAGAAGGGGCTTCTGTTCATGGGTACGGTATTGGTACTGACACCAACCTTATTAACGCGTTCTGGGGTAGAGTTTAACGACTTCGTTCAAGGCATCGTGTTCGGAATTGGATTCGCATGCTGCGTTGTTGGACTTATGAAAGCAAGACTGGCAGGGCGGCGGGCATAATAGGATAAATAAACACACGGCAGCCGATCAGTAGATCGGCTGCTGTTGTCATCATTGGGCGATATAGGGTATATAAGATCATTTCTGATTGAATAGTTTTAAATGGTATAATTTGTGTGTTGATTATCTAAAACAATACATGTTATTATGTAATTCCGCCGCTGAGACGGCGAACGATTACGAAATGTTAAATACTTATTTTAAAAAAGTGTTTGACAAACGAATTCGAAACATGGTATATTCTAATTCCGGCCGAGAGAAACACGCCGGTAACGAGAAATGCAAACGAAATAACTTGTTCCTTGAAAACTGAACAATGAGCGATATGTTTTAAAGTAAGTCAGCTTTTAATGAGCTAAACAAGCTTCACCATAACTTTTATGGAGAGTTTGATCCTGGCTCAGGACGAACGCTGGCGGCGTGCCTAATACATGCAAGTCGAGCGGAGTTGATGAGGTGCTTGCACCTCTGATGCTTAGCGGCGGACGGGTGAGTAACACGTAGGCAACCTGCCTGCAGGACCGGGATAACATTCGGAAACGAATGCTAATACCGGATAATCGATTTCCTCGCATGGGGAGATCGGGAAAGACGGAGCAATCTGTCACCTGTGGATGG
>NZ_QGTQ01000026.1:0-42778 GCF_003182255.1 Paenibacillus cellulosilyticus
TGCTATTTATCGCGAAAGAATGCTGTCACAGGCAGCTTAGTAACGGGGTTTCTGTATGAGTGTGTTTTCAAACTGCACTTTTTTTGACAACTCCACAGCATAAGAGCGAAAAACCGCCTCTAACCAACTGTCGTGCGCCGATCGGGCGTGATAGGAGCGATAATCCGCCTCTATCCAATAAATGTCCCCCGCTCTCCCCAGTATCTACTCCTGTCCTTCCTCCGTTAATATTGTACGAACATTTCATCACTAGACTAATAGCAAATACGTTTAGGCAGGTGAATGCTGTGAAATCTTATCCGATCATTGCTTCCGTTACGAAGGAGGAGCAGTTCGCACATGTCCTTGAAAGTGATGTGGAACGTGTGAACCTGATGACGGGTCATATTGGCAATCTGGAGTCTTATATTACGAAGCTGCATGACTGGGGCAAGCAGGTCTATGTTCATATTGAGATGATCGCTGGTCTTGGCAGAGATGCGCATACGGTGGCGTACCTGAGGGACAAGTTCCAAGCCGACGGCATCATTACGACGAAATCCAACATTATAACAGCGGCGAAGCAGTCCAATCTGCGGACGATCCAACGTATATTCGCAATCGATACGGCAGCGATCCACACCGCTGTTCGTATGATTAACAATACCAACCCCGACGAAGTCGAGCTGATGCCGGGCTTGATGCCGCGCGTCACGCAGGAAGTGAAGGGCATGATCAAGCAGCCGCTGATCGTTGGCGGTCTGATTCGTCACGAGGAAGAGATTGTTGCCGCATTAGCCAGTGGAGCAGATTTTATCTCAAGTGGTGACCCCTTCATGTGGCGGCATGCGATGACGAGCAAGACGCGAGTCCAATAAATCGACATGAAGCTGCAAATTTACAATAACACCAGATGGAATTGATTTTCCGTTGACGAATGCCAACTATACTTCAATTGTAAGTTCCAATAACCTATTTCGGTTACTGCTCATTCGGTTTGAGACCAGGAGACAAACCCTTGTTCGGTAATGGGATACAGAAGAAATGACCGTAGCTAGCCGGTCTTCTTGCGTATTCCATTTCTTCGACAAGGGTTATTTTGTTTGGAAGGAGAGAGTCGCAGGTGAGGCCCATATTCGATTTCACAAGCTATCTATTCGATCTCGATGGGACGATCTATGTCGGGGGAAAGGCATTGCCCGGGGCAGTAGATACCATTCAAACATTGCGCGATCGAGACAAAAAAATAATGTTCGCAACGAACACGACCGTATATACGCGCGAGGAAGTACGGGACAAGCTGATCCAGCTAGGAATCGAATGCGAGCGAGATGAGATTGTGACGGCATTATCGGTTGCAGGCATGTACTTCCGCCATTACGCACCAGGTGCGAAAGTGCTGCTCATCGGCAGCGAGGCGATGACAGAAGAAATGAGGTTAAGTGAGGTCGATACGACCGTTGACCCCACGCTTGCCACCCATGTACTGGTCGGACTCGACCGCAGCTTCGACTTTGAGAAGTTGACCGTAGGGATGAATGCGGTTCGGAGCGGAGCGCTGCTCATCGCTGCCAATCCCGATCCGTTCTGTCCACTCGATACAGGCGTTATTCCCGATACATGGGCGCTCGTTCGTGCAATCGAGACCGCGAGCATGCTGCAGACGCATGACATTATCGGCAAGCCATCCCGTTACTACGCCTCCTATGTGCTGAATCAACTAGACTGCAGGCCAGAGGAATGCTTAATGGTCGGTGACCGATTGGAAACCGATGTTGAGCTCGGCAATTCGACGGGGATGTATACCGCACTTGTATTGTCCGGCGCGGATTCTGAGGAATCGATTGCTCGGACGGGCATTGAGCCCGACTATGTCTGGGCGTCAATCGGCGCTATCGCCGAAGAAGCTAGGCTTCAGCCTTCATCTCAGGTGAAGGAACAAATATAAGAGGTCCACTATTAGGAGGAGAGAATCACAATGAAGAAGCTCAGTATTCTGCTTGTTGCCCTAACTTTCGCTCTGACCGCTTGTGGCAGCAAGGATGACAGCAGCATCAGTGACAGCACGAAGCCGACGGAGACGTCGACGACGCAGGACACTACGAATACGCAATCTGAGCAAAAGGATACTGCGGCCGATCAGACAACGGCTGCATCGGACAAGCCGGTAAATCTTAACTTCTACTTCCCTGTAGCCGTGGGCGGACCGATTACGGGTCTGATTGACAAGCTTGCAGCCGATTTCAATAAAGAGAATCCAAACATCACGGTTACGCCAACGTATGCAGGCAACTACCAAGATACGATGACGAAGGTTGTTACGGCTGTGCAAGGCGGCAATTCACCAGACCTCGCTGTGCTGCTGTCCACGGAGCTGTACAGCCTGCTCGATATGAACGCACTCGAAGAGCTGACGCCGAAGTTCCCGCAAACGTATTTTGACGGCTTCTATGAAGCGTTCATGGGCAACACGAAGTCGGGCGACCAAGTATGGAGCGTACCGTTCCAACGCAGTACGATCGTTCTTTATTACAACAAAGATATGTTCAAAGCAGCGGGCCTCGACCCGGAGAAAGCACCAACGACTTGGGATGAGCTGCGTAAGGATGCTGCGGCGCTAACGGTCAAAGACAGCAAAGGCGCTGTAAGTCAATGGGGTCTCGAAATTCCGAGCACGGGCTATCAATATTGGATGCTTCAAGCGCTGTCGCTCCAGACGGGCACGAACATCGTGTCGAACGACGGTACGGAAGTATTTTTCAACAAGCCTGAAGTGAAAGAAGCACTGCAGTTCTACACGGATCTCGGCCGCAAGGACAAAGTTATGCCAGAGGGCGTCCTGGAATGGGCAACGGTACCGTCGGACTTCATCAGCGGCAAGACGGCGATGATGTTCCATACGACGGGCAACCTGACGAAGGTGAAAACGGACGCGAAGTTCGACTTCGGCGTTGCATACCTGCCAGCTAACCGAAGCTTCGGTTCGCCAACGGGCGGAGGCAACCTATACGTATTCAAAGACATTCCAGAAGACCACAAAGCAGCCGCTCTCAAGTTCATCGAGTTCCTCACGACGCCAGAGCGTGTAGCGCAATGGTCGATCGATACGGGATATGTAGGCACGACGAAGGCAGCTTACGAAACGGATTTGCTCAAAAATTATGTGGAGCAGTTCCCGCAAGCATCCGTCGCGCGTGACCAAATGCAATACGCTTCAAGCGAGCTGTCGACGCACCAGAACGGCCAGATTACGAAGCTGTTCAACGATAACATTCAAGCGGCGCTGCTTGGTACGATTTCGGCTGAGGATGCACTTGAGAAATCGCAGCAGCAAGCTGATGACATTCTGAAGCAGTTTAAGAAGTAATAGTACGTGTTCAAAAAGTTCGGTTTTCAGCACCGAGAAGGTTGGATGAAGCAGGGAATGAGGATCGGAGCGTAAGTGTTGTGCTACGTGAGAACCGGAAGTTTCTGCTGAATTCAAGATTCGATGTCGAATACACTTCCTGTGATGCTTCGTGATCAAAAGCGGACTTTTTGAACAACCTCTAATAAGCGAAAGAGAAGAGGGACGGCATTGATAAGGATGAGGCAGCTATTGCGAGGATACAGTTGGAAGGAAAATATGCTAGCTTATATGCTGCTGCTTCCATCGCTCGTATTTCTCGCAGCATTTACGATCTACCCGATTATAAAAGTTGTCGATTGGAGCTTCTATGAATCTGCGATGGGCATCAAACATTACGTCGGCATCAAGCTCTATGAGCGGGTACTCCATGATGATGTGTTCCTGAAGGTGCTTCGGAACAATTTGCTGCTGGCAATCGTAACCGTACCGGTTAGTGTTCTGCTCGCTCTCTATATGGCGATCTGGGTGAACAATAAGCTGCGGGGTACAAGCCTTATCCGTGCCGCCTTCTTCTATCCGACGCTTATCCCGATGATTGCGATCGCCAACATCTGGCTCTTCATCTATACGCCGGATTACGGGCTGCTGGACAAATTCCTTAGGCTGCTCGGCATCGACGGTCCCAATTGGCTTGGCGATCCGTCATGGGTGCTGGTCTCGATGATGGGGATGCTCATTTGGAAGGAAGCCGGCTATTTCATGATTTTCTATCTGGCGGGGCTGCAGTCGCTGCCGAAGGAAGTGTACGAGGCTGCGGAGATCGATGGGGTTAAGCCGCTGCGCAAGTTCGCGTCGATTACGTTCCCGCTCATCATGCCGACGACGCTGTTCGTGCTCGTCATTGCGACGACGAACTCGTTCAAGCTGGTCGACCATATTTACATCATGACGAAGGGCGGACCGAACAATGCGAGCAACCTGCTGCTGTTCCACATCTATGAGACGGCGTTCAGCTTCTGGGATATGGGTACTGCCTCTGTGCTGACGGTCATTCTGCTCGCGATTCTGCTGGTCGTTTCCATTCTCTATTATGGAATATTAGACAAGCGGATTCATTACTAGAGAGGAGCCGCGCATATGGCTGCACACCGTATTGTGAATCGCATCGGAACTGTCGTTCTGGCTGTCTTATTCTTCGTGCCGCTGCTCTGGGCAGCGATTACGTCCATTACGCCGTCGGAGGAAATCTTGACCCGGGTCAATCCGTTCGCGGTCGTGAAGCTATCGTTCGGAAACTATGTGGAAGCATGGAAGACGATCCCGTTTCCTATCTATTATCGCAATACGATCATTATTGTAGGAGGCATATTAGCTGCGCAGCTGGTCACGATGACACTGGCGGCATACGCCTTCGCAAGACTGCGGTTTATCGGGAAATCGGCGCTGTTCATTCTGTTTCTCGTTCAAATTATGATTCCGCCGGAAATTCTTATTTTTCCGAACTATACGATTATGAAAGAGCTGGACCTGATCAACACGAAGCTGGCGATCATGATTCCGTATTGGGCTACCTCATTCGGCATCTTCTTGCTTCGCCAGATGTTCAAGCAGATCCCGTATGAGCTGGATGAGGCTTCTAAGGTGGACGGATGCAGATGGTGGCAGACGCTGTGGCATGTGTATCTGCCTTCGGCACGACCAACGTATGTGGCGTTCGCGCTCATCTCCATCAGCACGCACTGGAGCAACTTCATGTGGCCGCTCATTGTAACGGATTCGGTGGCGAACCGGCCGCTGACGGTAGGCATCGCGATATTCGCGCAATCGTCGGAGACAGGTGCGCAATGGGGGCCGGTGACCGCGGCAACGCTGCTTGTTATATTACCGCTGCTCGCTGCATTCTTCTTCTTCCAGCGGCAGTTCGTACAGAGCTTCATGCATGCAGGCATTAAGTAGATAGTAAACAATCGAATATCAAATTTAGGGTATGAGACGATGAGAAACCCCTTTATGATGCGCAGGAACGCTTATTTGGCGTTGTCTTGATCGCTTCGTGAAGGGGTTTTTACGTTGTTCGTAACCCGATACGAGAGAGGGAGAGTAAAGGTGAAGAAGAAGTGGTCAGCGTGGATGAGCATGATCGCACTCGTCGTCATGCTCGGGAATGTCGCACAATCGGCAGCACTGCCTGCGAAGGCGGCGGCTGCAGAAGCAGAAGGATCGACAGATGCTGCGGCGGGATCGGATTCGACGACGCCGGAAGCGGGCAATGAGACGACACCTGCAGCAGAAGATACGGCAGCCGATCCGGAAGCGGAGGTGGATTCCGAGGGAAATTCATCTACAACCCCCGAATCCGAGGCAGCACCTGAAACGACACCTGATTCTGAGGAAACAATAGAGACTGGTCTGGAGGCGGAGCCAGAAGCGATTAATGCTGTAGCAGCGGAGCTAACAGAAGCAGCCCGGAAGACGATGGACGTTCGCAAGACATTGACGGCTCCAGTCATCGACGGCAAGTTTGATGAGTCGTTCTGGTCGGTAATGGACGCCGTAGAAGTGCCGGTAGGTGAAGGGCTGACGGCACCAGCGAAGCTGGGTCTGCTGTGGGACAACCAGTACTTGTACATCGGTATGGACATGACGGACTCGGCACTGATCTCGAGTGCGTCGGGCAGTTGGTTCGATCAGGACAGCGTAAGCCTATTCTTCGATCCAACGCTGCACCAATCGACACCTTACATTAACAGCGATATGCAAGCAGGCTTCAACTATGCGCCAGGCACGACGACGCCTACGTTCCATTTTGGCGCAGCGCTCAATAACCATGCGGCTAAGGATGAGAAGAACATCCTGCGCGCGATCCAGACGACGGATCATGGCTGGTCGCTTGAGGTTGCAGTTCCTTGGACGATGCTCGATATGAATCCCGTACAGCGAAAGCAGCTTGGCTTCGAGGCGGTAGCGACGGATCGTTTCAGCGATGATGCTGCATCAATCGGCAATAGCGCTTGGAGCGCTTATCAATCGAGCTCGTTCTGGAACGATACGCAAGGCTATGGCGTGCTGACGCTAGTGGATGACAACCCCGTATCGGGCAATGTGAATCCGGTACTGCTGCAAGAAAACTTCGATTCGTATGAGTCAGGCACCATCCCAGCGAACTGGATCTCCGATGTGAACAGCGGCAGCGCACCGTTCGGCATCGTGAAGGATGGGAATGGCAATGGCCGAATGGCATTCTCTGGTACGGCTTCGGGTAAACAGAGCCGTGTCACAGCGCCTGTACAATGGGACAACTACTCCGTTGAAGCAGACCTGCGCTTTGACAGTGTTCTGAACTCGGCAAGGTGGGCATCGCTTATTTTCCGCGGAGCGGCAGATGGCAAGAAGCCTTATAACCAAATGGCGATTCGCCAAAATGGTACGTATGAGGTCGCTTACCGCAAACCGGATGATTCGTGGTCGGTTATCGCCACCGGAACTTCTCCAGCGCTGACGATCGGACAGGACTATACGCTCAAGGTTCGTGTTTTTGATAACAATGTCAAAGAATATATCAAAGCGAAGGACGAAGCAGATTATAAGCTGTTGGTTGATAAAAGCTTCGCCGCCGACCTATTGTCGCGAGGCAAAATCGGCTTCCAAGCCGACCAAAGCTCCGTTTCCTTCGACAATCTGAAGGTCACTCGGATTACAGCCGACTCGCTTGCGCTGAACATGCCTGCAACGGTTGAAGCTTTGACGGCAGCAGTGCCGCTTACAGGTACGGTTGTTTACTCCGATGGCATTACGGAGGAACTCGCGATGAATCGCGTTCAGCTGTACGCATCGGATGAGTCGATTGCCAAAGTAAGCGGCGGTCAGCTATATGCGATTAAGCCAGGCACGGTCACGATGAAAGCCGTATTCGCGAATGCGGAATGGTCGCAAACAGTGACGGTTACGCCGTCGACTGCTCCTGTAGCGGTTACGTCACTGACACATGACACGGGTTATACGCTGGCGACGACGAACATGACGCTCGATCCAGCGACATTATCTTTTGCTGCAGTGCTCAATGATTTCACGACAGGTACGGTATCGGGCGCAGATCTGACATGGACTTCGACAGACGAAGCGGTATCGGTTGAAGAGGGCAAGCTTGTTGTGAAGCAGAGGGGCGTTCACACGATTACGGGGAAGAAGGACGGCGCTTCGGTTACGCTGTTAATCGTTGCGAAGGATGCAGCAGACGCAGAATATGTGCTGTACGAGAATAACTTCGACAATACGGCAGACGGCGCGCTCCCGACGGATTGGAAGCGGATTGAAGGAACGACGGCAAGTAAAGCGGCTGTCAAATCCGGTCTGTTCGAGATCGATGCGCTTGCTTCGCCGGACAACCCATCACGCGTGCTGCTTCCGGATTTCTTGAACCAATTCGGCAACTACAAGATCGAAGCGGACGTGACGAACACCGCATCGAATGACACAGCACGATGGAATTCCATCATGTACCGCGTTCAGAACAACAATTATCCTTATTATCAAATGGCGGTTCGGAAAGACGCGACAGCCGTCAACGGTGTGGAATTCGCAGAACGCACGCCGGAGAACGCTTGGAACGTGATGAACAGAGGCTCGTTCAGTGAAGCCATCAACGCGGACAAAATGTACCATTACACGGTCGTGGCGTATGGCAACCGCGTACGTGAATCGATCAACGACATGCTGCTGATTGATACGGCTAATGCAGGTGCTTATGCGAAGGGCGGCATCGGCTTGCAAGCCAACGGCAGCAAGATGAAGGTCGACAACCTTCGCGTGACGCTGCAGCTCGACGAGCTGCCTCCGCTTCCAGGTGATCGTTATGTCAATGTTGCGCAAGCAGATACGCGTATCTCGCTCGCACCATCGGTTGTGACCGATATTGCAACGAAGCAGCAGCTCGAGAGCTATACGGGCAGCGCGCTGCCAGCAACGGTAATCCTTCATGTGAACGATGATCTGAAGGTCGTTGCAGCAAGTGGCGGCCAAGCGATCATGACATTGGATGAAGCGCTGGAAACGATTGATTCGCGCATGATTCCAGCCTTTTACGTCGAGACCGAAGCTGCTGTTGATGCGCTGGTTAGCTATTTGAAACATAACGAGCTTGAGGATGCATTCGTGATGTCGGACAAGCCCGAGCTCGTGAAGCGCGCAAGGCTGGCGCATATGATGCTTCGCGGCATTGTCGATTACAGTAAAGCTTCAATCGCATCGAACGACGACCTAATGAACATTCGTGCACAGGCGACGCTTAACAAGGCGAAAATCGTTATGTTGCCGCAAGCGGCTACATCGAAGGCTAATGTAGCCTATCTGCAGGAGCGTACGATTGTTGTATGGACGAAAGAAACGGGAGCAACGAACGCGCAGGAGCAATATGTAAATCTGCACCGTATCATTACGGCAGGCTCGAACGGGATCGTGACGAGCGCGGTTAGCGAGGCGTTCCGTGCGCTGAACGTGTATACGAACGAGACGACGTTAGTCCGTAAGCCGTATATGATCGGACACCGTGGTCTGCCGACCGCTGCACCAGAGAATACGATTATTAGTAATGAGCTTGCGCTGGACGCAGGTGCAGATTTTATCGAAAACGACATTTATCTGTCCAAAGACGGCCATCTTGTTATCATTCATGACTCTGTATTGGAATCAACGACGACGGACGGTACGGGCTCGGTTGAGAGCTACACGCTGGAAGAGCTGCGCAAGTTCCAAATGAAGCAAGTAGCGGGAACGAACTATCCGGAAGCGCGCATTGCGACGCTCGACGAGCAGATCGATCTGGCAAGAGAACGTGGCGCCATGGTTTATGCAGAGATTAAGACGGCTACCCCTGCGGCGGTGGATGCTTTCGTTGCGCTGGTACGCGAGAAGCATGCCGAGGACATCATTAACGTCATGTCCTTCGATACGAACCAATTGGCACGGCTTGCTGCGCAAATGCCGGATATGCCGCTTGGTCTCCTGACATCGGGTTATGCAAATGAAAATGCAGTAAACAGCTCGCTGCGCGAGACGTTGAAGGTAACGCAGTACTATGACAGCACGTTTAACACGAGCTACAGCGGACTTGGTCCGAAGTTCATAGAGGCAGCACATGCTCGTGGGTTGATCGTTTCACCTTGGACTTATAACAATTATGCAGATTTCAAATCGATCTTCCTGCAAGGCGGCTTCGGGATCACGACGGACTATTCGAACTGGGCGAGCAAATGGGTCTATGCGGTTGAGCCGGAGAAGGTAGAGTATACGCTTGAGACTGGTAAGAGCCAAGATCTGAAGGCGACGGTTCGCAGCTATGACCAAACGCTGACGCCAGTAGAGCCTACTGTTGTTCTGTTGGACGACAGCGGTACGGTTACGGCGGATGCGAACCATATTACGGCAAGCAAAGTGGGCGTAACATATGCGCTGCTTCGCTATACAGCAACGATCGACTCCGATCATTATGATGTATATACGCAGCCGATCACGATTCGCGTGAATGCACCAAGCACGCCTGGCAATGGCAATAGCAATGGTGGCGGCGGCACTATCGTCCCAGGTGATGGCGGTAACAGCACGAACGATAACGGAAGCAGTAAGAGCAACAACGAGAACAACAATGAAGGTAATGGCAGCACGGAAGAGGGCACAAACAACAATGGCAGCGAGCAAGGCAGTGGTTCGGAAGGTACTACGACCGAGAAGCCTTCGTTCTCCGATATCACGGGTCACTGGGCATCTTCTGTCATCATGCTGGTTGCAGAACATGGCTTCATGAACGGTTACCAAGATGGTACGTTCAAGCCGAATAACAGCATCACGCGCGCTGAATTCATCACGGTAGTTGCTAGATTGCTGGCACTGCCGGACGCGCAAGGCAGTTCGTCGTTCAACGATGTGGCGGCAGATGCTTGGTATGCGAAATATGTGAATAGTGCGGTTGAAGCGGGTTGGGTTCAAGGCTTTGCGGATCACACGTTCCGTCCGAGCCAGAACATTACCCGTGAAGAAGCGGTAGTCATTCTTTATCGTGCCCTGCAGGACAAGCTTGTTTTGGCTGGTGGTGAGCAGCTGACATTCACGGACAGCGGCACAATTGCCGCTTGGGCACAAGAGGCAGTCCTCGCAATGACGTCGAATGGTCTGCTCGGCGGATATCCAGACGATACGATCAGACCAAAAGCGAATCTGACGCGTGCAGAAGTTGCTGCGATGATCATGAAGTTTTTAGGCTAGTTTGAAAAGGCTATAAAGGCAGCATAGGATTGAACGGCAGCGTTCAGTCCTATGCTGCTTTTTGACTTGGTGCCCGCTCCCGTAGGTGCAATTCTGCACCTACGGGAGCGGGCACCGGCGCCAAAGCTCGGTGTAGGTGCAATTCTGCACCTACGGGAGCGGGATCCGGCGCCAAAGCTCGATGTAGGTGCAATTCTGCACCTACGGGAGCGGATGTCGGCGCCAAAGCTCGGTGTAGGTGCAATTCTGCACCTACGGGAGCGGGATCCGGCGCCAAAGCTCGGTGTAGGTGCAATTCTGCACCTACGGGAGCGGGCACCGGCGCAAGAGCTCGTTGTAGGTGCAATTCTGCACCTACGGGAGCGGATGCTGGCGCAAGAGCTCGGTGTAGGTGCAATTCTGCACCTACCGGAGCGGGAGCCGGCGCAAGAGCTCGTTGTAGGTGCAATTCTGCACCTACCGGAGCAGATGCCGGCTTCAAAGCTCGGTGTAGGTGCAATTCTGCACCTACGGGAGCGGGCACCGGCGCAAGAGCTCGTGTGTAGGTGCAATTCTGCACCTACCGGAGCGGGATCCGGCGCCAAAGCTCGGTGTAGGTGCAATTCTGCACCTACCGGAGCGGATGCCGGCGCCAAAGCTCGGTGTAGGTGCAATTCTGCACCTACCGGAGCGAATGCCGGCGCCAAAGCTCGGTGTAGGTGCAATTCTGCACCTACAGGAGTCGGGGCCGGCGAGGCGTTCAAGCCGGGTTAAGGCGATCGGATCGCTCGCACATCAAAAAACGGTTGAGCATCCGCTCAACCGTCCTTCCTCATCACACCTTCATTACCCAACCAACGCTTCCCACTGCTCGTATACACTAGCCAGTTCTGCACGCTTCGCGTCGATACTAGCCTGAATTTCCTGAACGCGCACGTAGTCGTTGAACACTTCCGGCTTGGTCAGTTCGGTCTCCAGCGATTCGATTGCTGACTCTAGCTCGGCGATCGACGCTTCCAGCTGCTCCAGCTTACGCTGGCGGGTGCGTTCATCCCGCTTAGCCTGCTTATCCGCTTCATAAGAGGAGCTTGGAGCAGCGGCTTCTGCGACCGCTGTCTGTGTCTTGGCGCCTTTGCCGCTGGATGACGCTTCGGCAGCAGCGAGGGCTGCGAGTTCTTCCAGTTCCTGTTTTTTTTCGATCATATCGTCATAATTTCCCAGGAAATGTCGGCAGCCGTCAGGCGTTAGTTCGACAATTCGTTCCGCCATCTTGTTCAGGAAATAACGGTCATGCGAGATGAACAGCAACGTACCGTCATAGTCGATCAACGCGGATTCGAGTACTTCCTTGCTGAACAAGTCCAAGTGGTTGGTTGGCTCGTCAAGAATGAGCACATTCGCGCGATCAAGCATCAGTTTGGCCAATGCGACGCGTGCTTTCTCGCCGCCGCTCAGAGAAGATACGACCTTCTGCACATCGTCGCCGCTGAACAGGAAGCTGCCGAGTACGGTGCGAATGCGCGCTTCTTCTAAGTGAGGGAACGCGCTCCATACTTCCTCGAGTACCGTATTCGAGCCTGTCAGCGTTGCTTGCTCCTGATCGTAGAAGCCAAGCTTCACGTTCGAGCCCCAGCGGAATGAGCCGTCTGCGAGCGGCTGGCGATCGATTAGTGCCTTGAGCAGCGTCGACTTCCCGATCCCGTTCGGGCCGACGAGTGCAACGGTTTCTCCGCGTTCAAGCCGGAAGCTAATATTTTTAAACAGTGGCTGTGAAGCGCCCTCGAACGAGACAGAAAGCGAGTCGGCGGTAAGGACGTCCTTACCGGTCTGGCGATCAATCTCGAAAGAGAAGTTCGCCTTCTTCAGATCGCCGAGCGGCTTGTCGAGGCGATCCATTTTATCCAGCGCCTTGCGCCGGCTCTGTGCACGCTTCGTCGTGGAGGCGCGGACGATGTTACGCTGGATGAACTGCTCCATTTTCACAATTTCATCCTGCTGCTTCTCGTATTGCTTCAGCTGTGATTCGTACTCAGCAGCTTTCAAATCAATGTATCTGCTATAGTTGCCGGTGTAACGCTTCGCTGCATGCCGTTCAATCTCGACGATGCCTGTTGCCAGTGCATCCAGGAAGTAGCGGTCATGAGAGACGATTAGAATGGAGCCGCTGTAGCCGCGAAGGTACGACTCGAGCCATGTCAACGTTTCAATATCCAAGTGGTTGGTCGGCTCGTCAAGCATGAGCAGATCAGGAGCTTGCAGCAGCATGCGCGCAAGTGCCAGTCGCGTTCGTTGTCCGCCGCTTAGCGTGGAGATAACGGTGTTCGGATCAAAATGGCTGAAGCCCATGCCGTGAAGCACGCTTTTGATCCGTGTATCCATCTCGAAGCCGCCATTGCTGCGGAACCAGTCCGACCGTTCTGCATAGCGGGCAAGCGTCTCTTCGTAGCGCTTCTCATCGCGGTGCAGATCAGGATCAGCAATCGCAGTCTCAAGCTGGCGAAGCTCTTGCTCCGTATCGAGCAGAGCGCGGAATACCTCGCGCATTTCTTCAATAATAGTGCGATCTGAATGCAGGCCGCTGTTCTGGGCGAGATAACCGATGCGTGTTTCTTTCGCTTTATAGATCGTGCCGGAGTCGTAGGACATTTCGCCAGCAATTATTTGCAGCAGCGTCGATTTGCCGGCACCGTTCACACCAACAAGGCCAATCCGCTCGCGCTCTTGGACTTGGAATGTAATACGGGATAGAATCGGCGTTACGCCGTAGCTTTTGGATAAGTCAGAAACCTGAAGCAGCATATGGAATGATAACCTCCAATTCACAACATGGGTCGAAATAATAGTCGGTGAGGAATAGTGCAGCAAATCCATACCTATTCCTTAATTATACCTTCGCCAACCAATAAGTGTTGAAAAACTCACTTATTGCTTTATTCGAATATACGTAACCCCGAGGCCTTCCCTAGCAGGGACGGTTTGGGTGGATAGAGTCTATCGACAGTTTACCACATAAGAATTTATAAGTTTGCGGTGTAATTAGGAAAGAACAAATTCTTATTAGCGAAGTGAAACGGCTGCCGCCGTCTATTATCGGCGCATTGTGTTTCATTCTGGAGAAAAATAGGCCTATATAAAAGCTGAAAACTTGTATAAGCTTATATTTCGATAAAACCTACCTCTAAATGCGGTATCGATAAAGGTTTTTTGACATGAGAATGCTCGAATGCGAAACTAGCCTGCGCATTGGCGAAAGCTGTGCAACAATGGTAAACTAATAACGATTATGGCTGCAAGATTTGGTAGAAAGGGCTAATTCATGATGGAGCGTAATAACGGCGAGAAGCATGAACTGCGGATTACAATGAAGCGGAACCGGGAAGCAATAGAAGCAGTGCAGCGCATAAGCTGGTCGCAAGCAGCTTGTGAACGGATATCGAATCTATTGGTGGAAATCGGTGCATCAAGCGTCATGGTGTATGTTGGACTTCGGTCAGAACTGGATACAACTGCACTCATTGAGCACTGTTGGCGGAGCGGGATTGCTGTTGCAGCCCCGCGTTGCGAGCCGGATGGCATCACGATGACGCCCTACTGGATTCGCAGCTGGGACGAGCTTATGCCTGGAGCATTCGGCATTCGGGAGCCGAATCCGGCTGTCGCTGTGAAGTGCGAGGAAACATTTGTGCCAGATGCTGTCTTCGTTCCTGGACTTGCCTTTGATCAGGAAGGTGGAAGGCTGGGCTATGGAGCCGGCTTCTACGATCGTTATTACGACCGTCTGCTCAAGCTTGTGTCAAGCGAGGGCGACATGCCATTGTGGGCAGGCTGCTGCTATGAGACGCAGCTCGTCTCAGCAGTACCGATGGATAGTCATGATGCGCGCATGGATGCGGTCGTGACAGAGCAGCACGTGTATTGGAGCGGACGAAGGAGTAGATCAAGGTGGAATCGTTAACGCATTTCGATGAGCAGGGCAGAGCACGGATGGTCGATATTTCGGAGAAGGACGTAACGAAACGGACAGCAATCGCACGGACGGCTGTTACGATGCGGCAGGAGACGCTGCAGACGATTAAGGAAGGCCGCATCAGCAAAGGAGATGTGCTTGGCGTCGCGCAGGTTGCAGGCATTATGGCAGCGAAGCAGACATCGGCTTGGATTCCGATGTGTCATCCAATTGCGCTGACGGGCGTCAACATCGCCTTCGAAGATAACGGCAGCGATGAGCTGTTCATTGAGGCGACTGTAAGAACGACCGGCAAAACAGGTGTTGAGATGGAGGCGTTGACCGCTGTTTCGGCTGCAGCCTTGACCGTGTATGATATGTGCAAAGCAATCGATAAAGATATGGTAATTGGCCCGACGCGGCTCATAGAGAAGACCGGCGGGAAGAGCGGGGATTACCGGCGGAATGAAGAAGCAAGCGATTCGTTTAATTGATGTCAGGAGGAATTGTTCATGAAATGGAAAGTGGCGATTCTGACAGCAAGTGATAAGGGCTCGAGGGGAGAGCGCGAGGATACGAGCGCACAGGTCATTCGGGAGCTGGTGGAAGAGGAGATCGGTGGAGAAATCGTCGACTACCGTATCGTGCCGGATGAGCAGGATGAGATTATGGCCGCGCTGATCGAGATGACGGACTACTATAAGGCGGATCTCGTGCTGACAACAGGCGGGACTGGCCTTGGACCGCGGGATGTCACGCCGGAAGCTACGTTGAAGGTAGCGGATCGACTTGTGCCCGGTATCTCGGAAGTGATGCGCATGAACGGAATGAGTCGGACGCGCAGAGCGATGCTCAGTAGAGGTGTCAGTGTCATTCGCGACCGCTCACTCATTATCAACTTGCCAGGCAGCCCGAAAGGTGTTCAAGAGAGCTTGATGAGTGTCATCGATCAGCTCCCGCATGCACTTGGCATCGTATCCGGTCAAATTGGGGAACACGCCAATGAGCGATAATGAGGCAAACGGCAGACAAACCACAGTGATGCGCGAGATCCCGGTTGAAGAAGCGGTCGGAATGCGGCTCGCGCATGATTTGACACAGATTGTACCCGGACAATTCAAAGGGCGCAAATACAAACGGGGCCATCTTATTACTGAAGCAGATATACCAGGACTGCTCGATATCGGCAAAGCACATATTTATACGCTTGCTATTGGCGATAATGACTTGCACGAGGACGATGCGGCTCGTCGTCTAGCGGCAGCGCTGCAGGGCGAGGGGATCGCACTGTCGGAGCCGCATGAAGGCAAAGTTACGCTGAAGGCACAATTGACCGGACTTGCAGTTATTCCGCCAGCATTGGTCGAATCGATCAATCGGATCGGGGATATTGCACTGGCAACTGTCCGGCATCATACGCTCGTTCGGGAGGGACAGCCAGTCGCAGCGACCCGAGCGATTCCGCTAGTTCTGCCGAGGGAGAAGGTCGAAGCGGCGGAGAGGCTGGTCGAAGCCTATCGTCTAGCGAATGCAGACATCGCTCCTATCGAGGTTCGGCCTCTCAAACGATTGAGAGTAGGGTTGTTGACGACAGGCAGCGAGGTGTACAGCGGACGAATCGAGGATAAGTTCAGTCCTGTTGTACGTGCGAAGCTGGAGGCGCTTGGCTCAGAGGTTGTAGAGCAGCGATTCACCCCAGACGATCGACAAACAATTGTCAATCATATCCGTTCCTTGTTTGACAACGGTTATGATATGATACTAGTGACTGGTGGTATGTCCGTTGATCCGGATGATCGGACACCGGGCGCAATTCGGGAAGCCGGTGCACAAATCGTAAGCTATGGCACACCTATGCTGCCGGGCTCGATGCTGTTGATCGGGTATTTGGAAGGCGTCCCGATTATGGGACTGCCGGGTTGTGTTATGCATGACCCACATACCTCTTTTGATGTGCTGCTGCCACGTATATTGGCTGGCGATATCATCACGCAAGAGGATATTGTAACGATGGGTTATGGCGGATTACATGGCTGTTAGTACATAGGTGTACGATTTCTTCTTAGCAGCTTCATCATACAACATCTATTGAAGAGGTGAATGTAATGTTTAACGGTATCGGACCGACTGGCATCATTTTGCTCGTTGTTATCGCGCTTCTGTTGTTTGGACCGAACAAGCTGCCTGAGCTCGGCCGCGCATTCGGACGCACGCTGCGTGAATTCAAAGCTGGCGCTCGCGAAGTAATGAGCGACACCGAGGATAACAAGGCGAAGGAACGTGTGGAAATCAGCAAGGTCGAAGAAGCTCAAGCCAACGATAAACGGCTCCCGGAATAGTCGGAGCCGTTTTTTCTCGCACAGGAACCTGCCTCTATACGCGGTCGCTCATCCTATACTAGCCGCGATAGAGGTTTTTTCAAAATCCTAAGATCGTATACATAAGAAGCGCGTATCGTACCCGTCGAGTGGACAAGATATGCGTGCCAGGTTAAGGAGTGAGCCAACATGGCCGAACAACGGCAATCTTCCGGTCAGTCGGCGGCGGAAATGAGAAGCCGTATCCGCGAAGACGGACTGATGCCGCTGCTGGAGCATTTGGGCGAGCTGAGACGTCGGCTTTTTTGGACAATTCTCGTGCTTGTCGTCGGGCTCTGCATAGGGCTGTATTATGCGAAGCCGCTGTACAATTTCGTCATAACCGATGGGCCGATGAACGGCGTTGATCTGCATACGTTCTCGCTGTGGGACGGTATCGGCATGTATATGAAATTCGCGTTCCTCATTTCGTTGGTGCTTGTGCTGCCATTCGGCTTTTACCAGCTATGGGCGTTCGTGAAACCGGCGTTATCGCCGAAGGAGCAGAAGGCGACGTTGAAATATATCCCGTTCGCACTCATGATGTTCCTAATCGGACTTGCTTTCGCTTATTTCGTTATCGCTCCGATGGCGTTCGAGTTTACAACGTCGGTATCGCGAAGCTTAGGCTTGATCGAGACGTACGGCGTTATGCAGTACATTCAGTTTCTGTTCAATATTCTCATTCCGATCTCACTGTTGTTCGAGCTTCCGCTCGTCATTATGTTTCTAACGAAGCTGCGTATTCTTAACCCGATTCGGCTGCGCCGGATGAGACGGGTCGCCTACTTCGTCATGGTGTTGATCGGTACGATCATTACGCCGCCGGACGTCATCTCAGACGTAACCGTGGCGATTCCGCTGCTCATCTTGTACGAGATCAGTATCTTCTTGTCCTCGTCGGTCTATAAGAGGCAGCAGGCAGCAGACGCTGCGTGGGAGCGGGATTTTGATGCAGGAAGTGCAGTGAACGAGTCTTAAGTAATAGCTAATTTCAAAGTCGATTTGCAATAGTCCCCCTGCAGGGGCCGTTGCGGATCGGCTTTTTTGTCGTTCCAATATTCGACAATTCATGTATGATCGCAAGGCTCGCGGGGAAAATATTGGCGATGGAGGTGAGAGCAGGAATGATGGCAACGAAGAGATTTGGCGTTTGGCCGATGATCATGATGATGATGCTATCGGTTGGAATTGTTAATCACGTCATTATTGTGCCGCTTGTGCTCGATGAGGCGGGAAGGGACGCGTGGCTGTGTCCGATCATTTCGACACCGTTTATTATGCTATGGGCAATATTTCCGATTCGTAGAATTGTATGGTCACTGCACGGCCAGTCGTTCCAGGACTGGCTTCGAGCGCGTGGATCAGGGGCTCTGTATTGGCTTATCGTGGCTCCGATCCTATTGCTGCTCGTGTTCACCTCTTTCCATACGACCGTGGATGCTGTAGAGTTTGCGAATTCAACGTATGCGCCGTTAACGCCTTCTGCAGTTGTTATGTTTTTCTTCATGGCGTTGTGTGCCTATGCTGCATTGGCCGGACTACGGACGATCGCCTTCGTATCCTGTATCCTGCTGCCGATTGTCGTCGTGCTTGGCGAATTCGTTATGACGGCTAATCTGCCGCACAAAGACTACAAATTTCTGCTCCCAATCGCGGAGAATGGGATACAGCCCATTATAAGCGGTTCTTTCTATTCGCTCAGCACGCTTGCGGAAGTGTTCATGATCATTCTGATACAGCCGCATTTAAGGGGGCAGATTGGCAGATGGGGACTTGTCCTGCTCGTCGCTGTCCTAGCTATCCTAATGCTAGGTCCAACAAGTGCGGCAATTGCTGAATTCGGTCCTTCTGAAGCGAGTAAAATGCGTTATCCTGCATTCTCGCAATGGCGTCTTGTTACGGTTGGACGTTACATCGAGCATCTGGATTTTTTCGCGATTTTTCAATGGCTGTCAGGAGCGTTCATTCGTGTATCGATGACGATGTATTTGATAACTTCACTCGTGTGCCGTACTCGAAAGGCGCAAGTAATCGTCATCCTTGTACTGGGGAGCGTGCTTGGGGTTGTAGCAGGCTATGTGGAGCACAGGCAAGTGATGTATCAGGAGTTAATCAAAATGTATTTCCATACGTCAGGTATAGCGATTATCCTTCTGTCTCTAGTGCTGTGGGTCATTGCGGTATCGGGTAACCGTCAGCATCGGCAGGACCATACGAACCCAAGTCAGGCAGAGGAAGGCGGTGGGGCACATGGAACCGTTAATCACGAAGGATAGTCGGCATGATGATTCGAAGCGCTGGGGGCATCTGAACCTAGATCTATGGATGGGCATGGTCAAGCCATGTGGGGACGTATCGATACTGACGATTCCAATCGGGGGGAATGGCGGCAGCATTGCTCATCTGTTTTACTGTATGGGGATGATCAATAGCCAGGCACTACATCGGAGTATCCTCCAAGAGCTTGATCATTGGAATTCGCAGGATGGCAAATCGGATATTCCGCTGCTGATGCCAATCGATGATGACGCCACCGAAACTCACGCGTTCAAAATGCTCGCATCCGGCATTCTCATCGCCTGCATCGACGGCTACTGGTACCAGGCGAATATTGCCAGTCCGCCTGGCCGGCAACCAGAAGAGTCAACGATGGAAGTATCGCTCAGGGGGCCTCGCGATGGTTTCGTAGAGAAGCTGGAGACCAATATCGCTCTTGTACGCGGTCGACTCCGCACCCCTGACCTGCACTGCGAGTTTTATTCAATTGGCAGCGTAACGAAGACAGAGATTGTTATGCTCTATCTGTCAGGCAAGGCTCCTGTGAGCTTGGTCGATGAGATGAGGCGGCGGATTCAGGCCGTTGAGATTGAGGCGCTGTATGGCGCATCACAGCTGGAGGAACTGGTGTCCGACCGACCGCGCTCGTTGTTTCCGTTAGTCGATTATATAGGGCGGCCGGATTATGTCGTGCAGGCGCTGATGAGTGATCGTATTGCTGTAATTGCCGATGGCTCGCCATCAGCGATTATTGCGCCGGGTACCTTAACGCTGCAGACCAAATCACCGGAAGATATCCACCTGCCTTACTATTATGTAACGCTGGAAAGGCTTCTACGTTTCGTTGGTATTATGCTAGCCCTCTATTTTCCGGGCTTTTGGGTGGCATTGTCTGCATTCAATACCGATCAGCTGCCTTTTAATCTGCTTGCAACGATTACACTGTCACGTACGGGGCTGCCGCTGTCTGCTCCGCTGGAGATGGCGTTAATGCTGGCGATGTTCGAGCTGTTCCGAGAAGCAGGGGTGCGGCTGCCACGACCAGTCGGGCAGACCGTCTCCGTCGTTGGAGGGCTTATCGTAGGTGACGCTGCGATTCGTGCTGGTCTGACTTCACCTACGATGTTGGTAGCGGCCGCCGTAACAGCTGTTGCAACCTTTACGCTCGTGAATCAATCGCTGAACGGATCGGTCAGTGTGATACGGCTGTTTATTTTGCTGCTGTCGTCGGTTCTGGGTATCTTCGGCTTCTTTATCAGTCTATTCGCCGTCCTCGTCTACATCTGCTCGCTGGAATCGTTTGGCCATCCTTATCTGCTGCCTCTTGCCCCGATCAAGTGGAAGAAGGTGCTTGGCGCTCTTGGGCAGCTTCCATGGTCCGTTCAGGATAAGCCGAGGAAGGACAGGTACTAATGATGATAGGCCGACACGCACAGCAAGGAATGAAGCTTGTGCTGGCACTGCTCGCTGCGCTTATGCTGGGGGGCTGCTGGGATAAGGTCGATTTGCAGGATATCGGCTATCTCACTGCAATTGGCGTGGACTATAAGGATGAGAAGTTTATCCTTTATGGCGAAATGGTCGGGTTCAGCACGGTTGCGAAGACGGAAGGAGGCGGACAGTTCTCTGGACCGTTGAAGTGGATTGGACATAGCACTGGGGATACGGTTTTATATGCATTCGAGGAACTAGCGAAGTCAAGCCAATATCAGTTGAGCTTGGATAATTTGAAATCGCTAGTTATCCATGAACGAGCGATGGTAAAGATGGATGAAATTCTCGATGCGATGAACCGCCAGCGGGCCTCTCGTTACACCGTTTGGTTGTTTGGCACGCGAGATGATCTACATGATTTTTTCGCTACTGATGCGATCTTTAGCCATTCGCCTCTCGTCAGCATTATGTATACACCGGATCTGATGCATCAGCAGGCTAGTATGCATCGACCACTTACGATGCAGCTATTTCTACAGGATCTGGATGAGCGTGCTTACACGACGGAGCTGACCAATCTGTCATCCGAACGGGGAAAGTGGGCAGCGGACAAGAAAGCGTTAAATTTGAATGTCGCACGGGGTTGCTTCCTGTTTGTAAATCGGAAGAAGGTTGGCTACCTGACGGAAGAGGAGATGGTGGGCCTTCGCTGGGTTCAACCAGATTTCAAGAAGGAGCTGCTCAGTCTTCGGGTGAACAATAAGCCTGTGACGGTTGGAGTAGACCGTGTGAGTAGTCGTTTAACGAGCAGGCTTCAGAGTAATTCGACTAGTTTCAAGCTCAGAGTGAAGCTATTTATCCATGCAGTAGAGCTCGAAGGTCAACAGAATGACAAGGATATTGAACAAAGTGTCAGTGATAAGGTCAAAGATGAGATCAAACGTACGTATGAAGCAGGGTTGCTGCAGCGAGCAGATGTGTACCAGACGAAACTGAACCTGTATCGTTACCATACCGCGTTCTGGAAGAAGCACGCGTCTAGTAATGAGTGGCTTCCAGGCAAGGGCGATTTATCAATTGAGGTGACGACGAAGCTGGTGAACACGGGCAAGTATAAGCTCAAATAGCCGGCTATCGCCATATGTACAGCTAGGCTGTAAACATTGTTAAAATCAGATAAATTGATGGCCGGGCACTTGAAATGTATCGCTAAAATGAGTATTATAAAAATGGTTGTTAGCACTTGAGTCGTTTGAGTGCTAATATAATGTACAAGGAACATTTTCTAAAGGAGGCTGTTTTTCATGATCAAACCTTTGGGTGAGCGCGTATTGGTACTGCCGATCGCGAAAGAAGAGACTACGGCAAGCGGTATTCTGCTTCCGGATACGGCGAAAGAGAAGCCGCAAGAAGGACAAATCGTTGCTGTAGGCAGCGGCACGCTTAAGGATGGCGTTCGCATTGCGCTTGAAGTTCAAGTAGGCGATCGCGTTCTGTTCTCCAAATATGCGGGTACGGAAATCAAATACGAAGGCAAAGAGTATTTGATTATGAAGGAAAGCGACATTCACGCGATCCTGGGCTAATTCCCTGCGATTGAGTCACATACAAGGTAAGCACACATAACGGAGCGGCGTGCTCCATGATTCTAATACTTATTCTAGGAGGTCATTGACGATGGCTAAAGATATCAAATTCGGCGAAGACGCTCGCCGCGCAATGCTGCGCGGGGTAGACGCACTGGCTAACGCGGTTAAAGTAACGCTCGGTCCTAAAGGCCGTAACGTTGTATTGGAGAAAAAATTCGGCAGCCCGCTGATCACGAACGACGGCGTGTCGATCGCAAAAGAAATCGAGCTCGAAGATGCATTCGAGAACATGGGTGCTCAGCTCGTTAAAGAAGTAGCAACGAAAACGAACGACGTCGCTGGTGACGGTACGACGACGGCAACGGTTCTCGCGCAAGCGATGATCCGCGAAGGTCTGAAGAACGTAACGGCTGGCGCTAACCCTATGGTTATCCGCAAAGGCATCGAGAAAGCAGTTCGCGCTGCAGTTGAAGAACTCCAGAAGATCGCGAAGCCAATCGAAGGCAAGCAATCGATCGCACAAGTTGCTGCAATCTCGTCCGCTGACGACGAAGTTGGTCAACTGATCGCAGAAGCAATGGAGAAAGTCGGCAACGACGGCGTTATCACGGTAGAAGAGTCCAAAGGCTTCGCAACGGAGCTGGAAGTGGTTGAAGGTATGCAATTCGACCGCGGCTACCTGTCGCCTTACATGATCACGGACACGGACAAAATGGAAGCTGTCCTCGACAATCCATTCATCCTGATCACAGATAAGAAAATCACGAACATTCAAGAGATCCTGCCAGTTCTCGAGAAAGTTGTTCAATCCGGCAAAACGCTGCTGATCATCGCAGAAGACATCGAAGGCGAAGCGCTTGCTACGCTGCTCGTTAACCGTCTGCGCGGCACGTTCACTTGCGTTGGCGTTAAAGCGCCAGGCTTCGGCGACCGTCGCAAAGCAATGCTGGGCGACATCGCTGCTCTGACGGGCGGCCAAGTCATTACGGAAGAGCTCGGCCTTGAGCTGAAGCAAACGACGGTTGACCAACTCGGTACGGCTCGTCAAATCCGTGTTACGAAAGAAAACACGATCATCGTTGACGGCGCTGGCGAGAAATCCGACATCGACGTTCGCGTTAACCAAATCCGCGCGCAGCTGGAAGAAACAACTTCCGACTTCGACCGCGAGAAGCTGCAAGAGCGTCTGGCTAAACTGGCTGGCGGCGTAGCAGTTATCAAAGTCGGCGCAGCAACAGAAACAGAACTCAAAGAGCGCAAGCTCCGCATTGAAGATGCACTGAACTCGACTCGCGCAGCAGTCGAGGAAGGTATCGTATCGGGCGGCGGCACGGCACTCGTGAACGTATACAACGCTGTAGCGGCAGTAGCAGCTAATGGCGACGAGAAAACAGGCGTTAACATCGTGCTTCGCTCCCTCGAGGAGCCAGTTCGCACGATCGCAGCGAACGCAGGCCAAGAAGGCTCTGTTATCGTTGAGCGTCTGAAGAACGAGAAAATCGGCGTAGGCTACAACGCAGCATCCGGCGAGTGGGTAAACATGTTCGAAGCGGGCATCGTTGACCCAGCGAAAGTAACGCGTTCCGCACTGCAGAACGCTGCTTCCGTAGCGGCTATGTTCCTCACGACTGAGGCTGTTGTTGCTGATAAGCCAGAACCTGCTAAACCTGCAATGCCTGACATGGGCGGCATGGGCGGTATGGGCGGCATGATGTAATCACATCATCCAAAACCTTGTAATAACAAGGAAAACGGGACCTTTCGGGGTCCCGTTTTTGTTTGAAAATTATATTTCTTCGCCGATCTCTTATTTTTAAAGTTTTGCTTATTGATTAGACTTCCAGGGATCATCCTGCAATCTTCCGTATGCTGCGCCGATGGTGCTGCCTTCCAGCAGGATAGCTTTGATTTTTTTTTGCAAGGATGTACTTTCCGGAAGTTCCTGTACCGGAAGATCGGTTCTTCCATAAACCCATCTGATCGAGCTGTCGTTCGTTTCATCGACTCGTATCAAATCAAAGGCCTTCTGAAAGCGGACAATATTTGAGTTTTCCGGCAACAGCTGTGCAAGGATAGGTGCAAGCAGCCAGGAATCGCACACCATTTCGGATTGAGCATACTCCGGAAAGTACGTAGCGAAAAATTCCCTGGCATCCTCATATGATTTTCGCAAACGGTCTTGTCCCATATTCGCATCAGCGGGTATATGTATATTTATTAACTTCTTTTCATCCTTTTCGATCATTTCATATTCAAGTTCGCCGATTCGGAATTCGTGAAGTGAAATCTGTCTTGGAAACCACCATCCCCACGTGAATGCATATGTACCATATACCGTGTAGTGTTCCTCAATGAATCTGGTACAGAACTTCATCGTATCTACAAATATGGTCTCGCTGATTCCTCTTTTTTTGTATTCTTTATGTGCCTCTTCGGCACGCCAAAGCATAAAAGTAAGCATTTTGCTCCCATCAGGATCCTCACCCAAAAGCTCTGCTATTACTTTTACTCCTTTTTCCCAAGCAGTTGGATCATATAGGTCCGCCACAAAAGGTTCTATGGCCTTATTATCTGATTTGCCTGCGATGTCAAGCACTCTTCTTTTCATTTCATCTGGTAAACCGATACTATCGCAAACCTCTTTTAAAGTCATATCTTTATGCTCCTTTCCAGGGTTGTGCTGCTGCGAACATTCATTCTGGCAATTAAATAGACGTGACTGGACTTATAATATGATAGCTGATCAATCGAGAAAGCACAAAGAAGAATGGACGGCTTTATCGTGTCATGGATCGATAGGATCAATCCCGTTTACTCCATCCGTCGCCATCTCGTCATCGTTCAAGCTTGGCTCAATGGAGCTGCCATTGCACCGTAGGTTTCGTTTCTTCCTCCGTGGTAGTCGTCGTTTCGTCCGTCATTGGTTCCTCCTCAGGAATCGTTGTTTCTTCCAGCACGGGCTCCTCTTCAGGAGTCGTCTTTAGAGCGCCTTCCGGGAGGTCAGTCTCTCGGATCCAGATCGGACCCTCTGACGCTGCAACGAAGAGCCAGCCGTTCCAGCGTTCGCGGACGACGGCCGTTTGCGCTTTAAGCTTGGCAGTGGAAGGCTTCGTTGTGATCGGCGTTGCATAATAGATGGAAGTGTTCGTCAAGCTGACGTTCAAGTTGACTGGCTGTTCGAATGGTCCCTGAATGACCGAACGGGAAGAGATCCAGCGCTGACCGTTTGGCGTGGCAATTTCCAGCCAATCGCCTTTCTGGCGCAGCGTTTTGTAGCGGCCTTCGTACAACGTTTCCATAGCTTTTGAACGGAGCTCAGGGTATTGGTAACCTTTTTCGGCGGCGAGCAGTCGAATGTCTTTGGTCGATTGGGCAGCCGTTTGCCGCTTCAGCCATAAGTCATAGCCTTCCTCGGCGATCATCCATACCGTGTTCTTGTGCTGCTGCCAGATTCGGTTCCATTCCGACAGTGGGACGTTCGTCGATCCGACGGCTCGTCCGAGCTCTGGGGTCAGTGCGGGTCTTCCGAACTGCTGGATGAACCAGTCGGTGAACCCGCCGCCGGACGGATTGGACTTCGGCGCTACGAGCGAATAGCCCGTTAACTTCGCATAGGCGGAAGCAAAGCCGTAATCACGGCTGTAGTTCGCCGAGTCGGTATGGAAATGCCAGTATAAAATTTCGCCGGAAGTGTGGTAAGCGAGCGAAATTTCAGGCTTAGTGGCCAGCGCGAGATTATACATCGCCAGCGCTTCCTTTGCCTGCAGCGGCTTGGTGCCTTTAAAGTTCATATAAGACGGCTTGGTGCCAGCGTTTACGATTCCGCCCCAGTCAGCTGGATATTGACGGTTCAGGTCGACGCCGCGGGCGTTCGCTTTCCAGCGCTTAAAGTTGCGGCTGCCGTTATTCATGTAGATAAGTCCTGCATGGTAGGCTTCCGGGAAGGCGCTCAATCCATATTGCTGAAGCGTTACGCCGTCGGGATTAACCATTGGGACGATGCGGAATGTGACGCGGTCAAGCAGATCGTGGGCGCGAAGGCCGCCGGATACCGTACTATTCTTCTCGTATTGAACAGCCATCTCTTCAAGCAGCTTCATTAACGTAGTGGTCGTGATCCATTCGCGCGCATGATGGGCGCCATTGAGCAAAATAACAGCCGGCCCATGACCGATATCTGCCATCCACAGCGTGCGGCCATATTCGCTTTTGCCTGCAGATCCAAGTGTAATTAGCTGAGGATACCGTGTGGCAAGCGCCTGCAAATCAGCACTCATCTGGGTGTAGGAATACACTTGCAGTGGATTGACGATGGAAGCGTTAGAGGTTGCGGCGGCTGACTGAGCAGCGGCCTGTGCGGGTGATGGGACGGAAGCGGATATGACCGCGGCCGTTATGACGACGGCGGACATCATTCGGACGGACTGCTTCTGTCGGATAAACTTCGTGATGAATGAAGACATTTTGTTTCTCTCCCAAATGGTTATATATGTCGAAATAGGAAATCTAATTTCTATGTTTTCGACATAATTTGCACAATTCCTCCTAACAGTTGGAAAAATGATTCATGACAAATTTCCTATGAATTAAAAAGCCTGCAACAAAATGCAGGCTTGAGGACATTTTATTCAATTAATTAACAAGACCTTAGAACCCCTTTCCTGGGTCCTTGGTTTTGTTGAAAATAAAACAGCAGACGTCAAATGTCACACATTCAATCTTTTATCCATATACTGATCATCACTAAGAGCCCTTCTCACACAAGTACTTCGCATATTGAATAGGGCGATTATATACAACGGATCGGTTGGGAATACCTCGGTACAGCGATTTCTGAGGCTGGCCGTTCAACTCGATTATCCATGGATGCGCGTCGTTGTCCAACGCTACGTCGACGCTGAATTCGCCTAAATGATAATCGGTTTCCAAGTCGATGATCTCAGCCGTTCTAAGGCTGACATCATAGATGGAAGTCATGATGTCTTGAACTTTGTGGGGCGGATACAGCTTCTTAAGTATTTCCTCCGACAAGCAGGTTTTGTCGAAGATGCTCGTATTAAAGCTGCCTTTGTAGGCGATTCGACTTACGAGGTTAGTGACAGACCACAGCCCCTGATCGTTCTTTTGAACAAGGGAACGAATATCGAAGACATGCCCGTCGATCTGACGAATCGGGATTCCTTTTTGAACAATATATGGGGTGGAGGAGACTAGCTTCTTCATATGCTCCTGGAAAAATAAATGGTCATTGGTCACTGTCTTAGGCGCAAAATAGTGCTGGCCCACGCGGACATCTCCTGAGGGATTCATCTCCGCTCGATACACCCCTCTGCCCATAGAACCAAAGAGGGGTTTAAAATAAATCTCCTTATGGCGCTCTAGCATCTTTATCACGTCCGCTTCCTCATAAGGAAGTGTCTCTGGCAAATTAGGCGCTAGCCATCTCGTTAGCTTGTTATAAATGTCCAGCTTGTTTAGTTGATTAATATGGTTAAAGCAGTGGTTGCCTCCGATTACAGCCTTCAGTCTTTCAAGTAGTTGAGGATCCGAACCGTAACAGCGGTTATACACGACTTCGGGGAAAGGGAATCGGTCGATAGACCACTTGCCTTTGACACGATGCAAACCGACCACTGTCCGGTGTTTCCAATCGATAGAGGACGGGGTGAAGGATATCAGCTTCACTCCTGTTGCGTCGTGCGTCAGATATTGGCTAAGCACTTGTTTTCGTTGTGTCCGATTAGCGACAAGGATTCCTACGAACCTGTTTTTGATAGTCACCGCCTGCCTCCGTTAAAAATTGCAAGTTTCATAAGATCAAAGTATGTAAGTCCCCTCTTACCCGCGTGGACAACAATACAACTCCATGCAAAAAAACGTTCCCCTAATTGGAACGCAACAGATTCGATTGGAATAAGGTATGAACGGGCAGCCTCATTTCGGATACTTAGCCCAGTGCGATTATATAAACAAGGAGCGTGCACGTAACAGATGGGTAGATTACCAGGACCTCCGGGACCTCCCGGACCGCAAGGACCACAAGGACCGCAAGGGCCCCAAGGGCTTCAAGGGATTCAAGGACCTCAAGGATTAACGGGCGCAACAGGCGCTCAAGGACCTGCCGGTGCAGCTGGTGCAACTGGACCGCAAGGTCCCACCGGTGCAGCTGGTGCAACTGGACCGCAAGGTCCCACTGGTCCTACTGGTCCCACTGCTCCAGCTAGTTTTGCATTCCTGTGCAGCTCGGTCGACCAGACGGTTGAAGCTGCGGCCACTCCGGGTGCTCAAGGCGGAGCTGTTACATTCAACAACACTTTGATTAATTCTACAGACGTTTCCTTTACAGCTCCTTCTACCGTTAACATCCTGACGACGGGATTTTATCGAATCACTTGGGAAGTGTTCCCTACCGCTGGTAACTCTGCGTTCGGCTTGTTCTTCGATCCGGACGGAGCGGGTCCGACCCTGCCGACACTCGTTCCTTGCAGCAACTACGGAGCAGGTGCGGGTAACCAACCTTATCCGGGCCAAGTGGTTGCATTGTTGACTGCTGGAGGAACGCTTACACTTAACCGCATCGACAACATGGGTGCTCAGACATTGCAAGCAAGCATTGGTGGCGGAACGCCTGTCACTAGCGCATCGCTTCTTATTGAGAGATTGGGCTAATCGTTAACACCAGAGAGCTTCCCTTTGGATCGGTTAGGATCCTTGGGAAGCTTTTTGGGTTTCTTTTAATATATGAAACGAAGCTTGCAATGGACATGGACAAGATCATCAGAAGGGCGATCCATTCCTAAAATAAAAAAACTGATGCCGTCTCCGGCACCAGTTCCTCCGTGTTATTCCACACCATCTGCAAAGTTTCTATCGTAATTTTTGTCCCCTTTGTGCTCTAGATCATCCAATGTCTTCTCCAGCGTCAGCACGATCTGCTCCTTCGCTTGCGCGAGCGTATCGTAGAACAGCACCTCTTCGCTGCCGATAATCTTGTAGCCGTTGATCGCATGAGCGGCGGTCAGCAGCCGGTGCTGCTCGGCAAGATCATCAATAGCTCGGATCGTATGCTTCGTGTGCAGAAATAAGTCCTTATGATGCTGCTCCGTGAGGCGCTGCTCCAGATTCGTTAATCGTTCCATCATAGGAACTCATCCCCCCCTTAGCTGGCGTATCGCCATTATATAGGGGGGACAAGTTGACGTTCAACGGTTGGATTGCATCTTCTCTGGATAAGGGAACATCTCTGCGATACGTATAGTTTGGCCGCTCTCACTCGTGAAGACGACATGCTCGCGACGCAGTTCACGTGGGGTTGTGAGTCCGCATGCTGCCGAGAGGGCGAACAGGCCTTCGCGCAGCTGAATGATGTAATTCATGACGCGCCACTGTTTCTCCTCTGGAGCGAGCGCTTCTTGGTACTTGGAATCTGTCGTTGTAATGCCAGTTGGACATTTGCCGGTATGGCATTGCAACGCCATAATGCAGCCGTTCGCCATCATGAAGCCGCGTGCTGAATTGACGCAGTCAGCGCCTAGTGCCATTGCAATGGCTACTTTATCGGGTGTGATCAGTTTGCCGGAAGCGAAGATACGGAACCGATCGCGAACGCCGAATCGACGAGCGGTATCATCCAGAATAATCAGCGCGGCATAGAGCGGAAGCCCCATGCTATCCGCCATTGCTTTGAACGTAGCGCCTGAGCCGCCCTCCGAGCCGTCAACCGTAATGAAATCTGGGAAAATATCCAGCTCAATCATCGTGCGGAACAGCGGCTCGAGGCGCTGTGGATCGCCAACTACGATTTTGATGCCGACCGGTTTGCCGCCAGCCTCTTGCAGTTCGCTGATGAAGCGAAGCGCTTCCTCTGGGTTGGTAAGGGATTCGAATCGGTTCGGCGAGTTAACCGTCTTACCGACCGGTACTCTACGAGCGGCAGCAATTTTCTCATTCACCTTCGAGCCTTCAAGGTGTCCGCCACGGATCTTGGCTCCTTGGTGGAATTTCAGCTCGAATGCTTTAATTGCTTCTTGCGAAGCTTTCTCCTTGAACTCTTCGATGGAGAAGTTGCCTGCATCATCGCGGTAGCCGAACATGCCGGGCCCGATCTGTGCAACGATGTCCGCACCTGATTCCAGATGGATATCGGCTACGCCGCCTTCCCCTGTATTAATCCACGAGCCGCCAGCCATGCGAGCGCCACTGCCCGTGGATTGTATGTAGTTCTCGCCAACAGCGCCGTAGGAGGTGGCGGAGGCGCCGAACATTCCTTTGAGCCGCCACGGCTGTCTGCGATGCTGACCAACGATGATCGCATCCTCATCGGTCAGCAGCCATTGCCGGACATGATCGTCGATTAATTTTTCCTTGCGCGTAAAGACGCCTTCGCTCTTGATGATGTACTTCTTCGCTGGAACTGTATTGCTGTTATCGACACGAAGCTCGCCTGTCAGCTTAGGGAACATAGCGTTCGACAGATAGTAGCCGGGCTTCTCGTAATCGCGCTTGCCGCCAAAGGAGATCAGGTCCGTCCGATATTTGGCGGCAAAGACGAGTCCGACAAAGTCGTTGCGAGAGAATGGCCGCCCATCTGTATCGTTATCGAACCAGTATTGCCGGAACTCAGGCCCTAACTTCTCGAGCAAGTATCGCAGCCAACCGAGGAAGGGGTGCGCGCGAATAATGGAGTGTTTGGGCTTCTTGGAGAGCATGTACATGTAGGTGAAAAAGATGAGCGGAGGCAGCAGCAATAGAATCATAATGATTAGGACGAAAGTTGCTAGTGTTGACAAGATGATAACCCTCCCGCAGATGTGATAGGTAATTGGTTACATCCGTATTATCACACAAAACGAGGGAGAAAGCATTTTTTGGCCTTAACACCGGCTCCGATGAACCTCTCTACTGTCCTTTTGTCATTGGCAGCATCTAACTTCATTTATGCATGGATTCCCATCGATCGATAGATCCCCATCGAGGCCACTCGCGTAAGCTGAAGCGCCATATGGTGAGGCGAGTAAACCTGATGGCCGTCGAGCCATCGCTCCAGCACGCCACAGGATGACAGACTTACATAGTCCAGCAGCAGCTCCTGCGGGACATGCAGCTTCTGCTCCAGTCCGAGCTTCGTCAGCCGTTGGAAGAAGCTGCTGCGCAGCGCTTCCTGAAGCTTCTGGCGGAAGCCGCCCTCGGTCGTTTGCAGCAGCATGACGCGATAGAACAAGCTGTACTCGAATGCATGCTGGAACAATGCGAGGTAGATCGGGTCGGGCTCGTTGACGGCCGATTCTGATAGATTGTATGACTCTGCTCCTCTTATGGATTCCTTCAGCAGCTCTAGGTTGTGTGTGATCATTTGCTCCAGTAAATCCTCTTTATCCACGAAATGCGCATAGAAGGTGGACCGGTTGATATTTGCTTTATCTGCAATGTCGACAATGCTAATTTCGGCATACGATTGCTTCTGCATGATCGCCAATAAGGCATCGAAAATCATCACGCGTGTACGTGCAATTCTCCGATCCAGGCTTCTTTTCTCTCCCATTAACCCTTCACCTCGTATCCTACAAAATAGAAAGATATGTTGGTTATCCGACACGAGTGGTGTAACCTGCTGCGCCTCACATCGTGAATCGATGTGGATTATCTATCATGAATCCGACATATGTTCGGATACCGTCGGATAACCGTCGAAACGGCGGACGCTGCTGATTGATATATTTTGGATATTAGCATCATAATGGATAAAACCGACATTATCAATCGGATTAATAAAAAATACAAGGAGGCTGATTGTTTTGCGAGGAGAAAAGCTTATTGCAAGCTTGGATGATGGAAGAAGCATCTGGCTGGAAGGCAAGCAAATTCACGGCATCGCCGAGCATCATGCATTTCGCGGCACCTTAAGCACAATCAAGTCGCTGTTCAATATGCTGGACGATCCGCTTCATAGAGAGAAGGTTGGATTTCTCGTTCCTGAAACGGGCCGATACGCACACAGCTCGTTTCTCGTGCCCTACTCTGCACAGGAGCTGGCGAAGCGCAGCGAGTCGTTCTCGGTCTGGTCGTCCGAAACGAATGGCATGATGAGCCGGCTGTCCGACTACGCACGCTCATTGGTGACAGGCTGGTATGCGGCAAGGCACGAGCTGTCTGCGCTGGACCCAAGCTTCAAGGATAAGATCACGTCCTATTACGAGCAGGCGAGAGATCATGATCTGTTTCTGACGACAGCCATTATCGACCCTCAGATCGATCGGTCTAACGGGCTTGATGATAAGCGAATCGCTGAGCGGTTTCTGCATGTTGTGAAGGAAACATCGGAAGGCATCGTCGTTCGTGGTGCCAAAATGATTGCGACCGGTGCGCCATACACGCATGATTTCGTCATCTTCTCTTTCCTTCAGTTCCAGTCACAGCAGCAGAAGCACGCACATGTGCTGATCGTTCCGGCTAACTCGAAAGGTCTTCATATCGTGTGTCGGGAGTCGTTCGCCGATCAGCATGAGCAGAACCATCCGCTGAGCAGCCGCTACGACGAGATGGACGCGGTGTTGTTCTTCGATGACGTGCTTATCCCTTGGGAGCGGGTGCTCTTGTACGGGGATCCAGAGAAGGTGCTCGCGCTAAGGGCTAATCAGACGGCGAATGGGCTTGCATTCCATCAGAACGTCGTTCGGTTCGTCGCGAAGCTGGAGTTTATTACGGGCGTAGCGTTCGCTGTTGCGGAATCAATCGGCGTCACCGGGTTTTTGCACATTCAGGAGAAGCTGGGCGAGCTTATTACGCAAATCGATGTCATCAAGTCGCTCATTATCGCTTCGGAGTCGACTGCGACTCACGATGCAGCGGGCGTTCTTGTTCCGAACCTGCAGTATGTCGAGACGGCACGCAACCTCGGGACGAAGTATTA
The DNA here is from genome assembly GCF_003182255.1 of Paenibacillus cellulosilyticus. Lineage (GTDB taxonomy): Bacteria > Bacillota > Bacilli > Paenibacillales > Paenibacillaceae > Paenibacillus_T > Paenibacillus_T cellulosilyticus. Next base: position 33,080 of record NZ_QGTQ01000026.1, read on the forward strand.
TCCGCGTGCGATTGAGATTTTGCAGCAGGTTGGGGCTGGCGGGTTCGTCCAGACGCCATCGGGCATCGAGGACTTCTACGGACCGATATCGGGGCTCATGCACCAGTATTTCGAAGGCGCAAACGTTAGTGCAGAGAAGAAGGTCGCGCTGTTCAAGCTGGCATGGGATCTCATCGGCAGTTCACTCGGAGCAAGGCATCAGCTGTACGAGCGTTTCTATGCCGGCGACCCGATCCGAGGGCTGGCTAATCATTACAACCGGTACGACAAAGCGTCGCTTGTTGACCCGATCTGGGAACTGCTGCGAGCGAAGAGCAAAGGCGGCGTGAAGTCGCGTTAACGTTAGGAGCAATCATTCATTAAGGAGGAATTGCAATGCAATTATTCTGGTTTATTCCAACACACGGCGATGGCCGCCATCTCGGGACGACCGAAGGGGCAAGGGCGGTTACGTTCCAATATTGCAAGCAAATTGCACAGGCAGTCGATGAGCTTGGCTTCGAAGGCGTGCTGCTTCCAACGGGCAAATCTTGCGAGGACGCTTGGATCGTCGCATCGACACTTGTATCCGTGACAGAGAAGCTGAAGTTTCTCGTGGCCGTACGTCCAGGTCTTATGCAGCCGACAACCGCGGCGCGTATGAGTGCGACACTCGATCGTTTCTCAAAGGGTCGGCTGTTGATCAATGTTGTTGCAGGCGGCGACCCGGTCGAGCTGGAAGGCGACGGCTTGTTCCTATCGCATGACGACCGTTATGCATTGACGGATGAATTCCTTACGGTATGGCGGAAGGAACTAGCTGGCGAGTCGGTTGATTTCGAAGGTGATTACTTGAAGGTGAATGGTGGAGAAGTACTGTACCCGCCGCTGCAAAAGCCTTATCCTCCATTGTACTTTGGTGGCTCTTCAGAGGCAGCGATGCAGGTAGCCGCCGATCATGTGGATGTGTACTTGACATGGGGCGAGCCGCCGGCGCAGGTGGAGCGCAAAATCAAACAAATGCGCGAGGCAGCGGCGAAGACGGGCCGGACGCTTCGCTTCGGCATTCGGATGCACGTCATTGTTCGTCCAACAGAAGCGGAAGCTTGGCAGGCCGCCGAGGAATTGATCGCGCATCTGGATGAGGCGACAATCGCTTCTGCTCAACAAATTATGGCGCGAATGGATTCGGTCGGACAACGGAGAATGTCTGAGCTGCATAACGGTGATCGATCGAGACTAGAGATTAGTCCGAATCTGTGGGCCGGTGTTGGCCTCGTTCGTGGCGGGGCAGGAACCGCACTCGTTGGCGATCCGGATCAAGTAGCAGCTCGAATTCGTGAGTATGAGCAGCTGGGAATCGAGACGTTTATTTTGTCCGGCTATCCGCATCTGGAAGAATCGTACCGCGTCGCTGAGCTTCTGTTCCCTAAGCTGGGATATGGTCCTCGCTTTGGCGAGTCGGATCGTTCGTTTATCAGCCCGTTCGGCGAGATGATCGCGAACAACAAGCTTCCTGAGCATGTCGTCAAAGACAAGTCTGCGGTATCTGCACAATAACAAGGAATGGGAGTGAATGGGATGGCTTTGAAATTTGCTTACTGGGTGCCTAACGTCAGCGGCGGACTTGTAATCTCGAAAATCCCGCAGCGTACGGGCTGGTCGTATGAGGATAATGTAAGGTACGCGAAAACTGCAGAGGAAGCGGGCTTCGAATATGCATTGCTGCAGACGCGGTTCATTGCGAGCTATGGCGCCGAAAATCAGCTTGAAGCGATCACGCTTGCTGCTGGATTAGCAGCTGTCACGGAAAAGCTGAACTTGATCGCTGCGGTACTACCGGGTCTGTGGCATCCGGGCACGATTGCCAAAGCGATCACGACACTCGACCAGATCAGCCGTGGTCGTGCTGCGATTAATATTGTAAGCGGTTGGTTCAAGGGTGAGTTTCACGGCTTTGGCGAGCCGTGGCTCGATCACAATGAGCGGTATCGTCGATCGGAGGAGTTCATTCAGGTGCTGAAGCAGCTGTGGACGGAGGAAGAGAGTCACTTCCGTGGAGACTTCTATCGATTGAACGGAGCCCCGCATAAACCGAAGCCGCATGTCACACCACCCGTTTTCCAAGGGGGAAATTCGGCGGCGGCAAGGGAGATGGCTGCTAGAGTATCGGATTGGTATTTCATGAACGGCAATACGATCGATGGCTTCCGAGAGCAGATTGAGGATGTGAAGAAACTGGCTGCTGCCAACAATCGCGAGCTGAAGTTTGCGGTGAATGCATTCGTTATTGTGCGTGATACGGAGGAGGAAGCCCGCCAGGTGCTGCGCGACATCATTCATTATGCAGACCCAGAAGCGGTAGATGGCTTCCGCAGCCAAGTACAGTTCGCTGGCAAAGCATCGCCGGAGAAGGAAGGGATGTGGGCGAACTCGAACTTCGAGGACCTCGTCCAATATAACGATGGGTTCAAAACCGGGCTGATTGGCACGGCGGAGCAGGTAGCGGATCGCATTATTGCTTTGAAGGCAATCGGGGTCGATCTAGTGCTGACAGGTTTCCTTCATTATGAAGAAGATATTCGCGCATTCGGCGAGAAGGTTATCCCGCTCGTAAGAGAGAAGGAAGCGGCGCTGCTCAGCGCGTCGATTTCTTAATTCAACATTACACATGTAGAAGAATAGTAGAAAGCCGGACCCTCCCGAGGGGTCTGGTTTTTTTACGTTATGAGCGAATCTATATTTTATAGAAAAAATATTCCAACATAGGCGTATGAAATCAAATGGCGATAGCCTTTCTATCATGGAGGATAATATATTTTTGGTTTAAAAATTTAAATTTCCAATTTATAATTGTCGAATTTTAAACTAATATATGGAATAAATAGAAATGCGCATCCTTGCTAGGTTCGCACCTACCGATTACCATAAATTCATAAAATAACTAGAGGCTCACACAACAGGAGGCTGCTCACTTGCTCATCTCGAAATCGATCAAGTACAAAATCATTTGGCCGGTAATCGTTGTCGTCATGGCGACGATTGTTGCGCTGTCAGTCGTTGTCTACCAGCTGGCAGCGGACAGCATCCAAGAGAAAGGCCGCACCACAGCGAAGCTTGCTGCGATCGGACTTGAGAACGCTTTAATTGCAAGAGAAACGACGGAGAACGTGATGGAAACCGAAATGTATGGTCAAGCCACACTCGTTTCATACCTCGTCGAGAAGGGGCTGCTGACCTACCAGACGGCTGTCGAGCTGTCGAAGCGGTCGGGTATTGATGAGTTCTGGGTAACGGATAGCAAGGGCCAAGTGACAGTTACGAACCTTGGGCAGAATATCGACTTCAATTTCGGAACCGATCCGAAGGCGCAAGCCTACGAGTTCATGGATCTGATCAATGGGAAGCGGGATCGTGTAGCGCAGCCGGCGCAAGTAAGAACGGTCGATACGAAGGTCTATAAGTTCGTCGGAGTATCCGGCTGGGCCTCCAAGCATATCGTACAGGTTGGCCGTGATGGTGCTCGATTGATGGAGCTGGAATCGACGATTGGCGCGCAGCCTCTAATTAATCAAATCAAAGAGGGCCTCGGCGACGATATTGTATTCTCGGCGATGGCGGACCAGGAAGGTAAGCTGCTCTACTCAAGCGAGGAGGCGACCACGACATTGAATGGCGAGCTGCTTGAAGTGGCGAAGGGACTGCAGGCGAAGGAAACCGCTTATGTCTCCTCAGACTTCCATGGACAACGCGCCGACTTCTATGTTTCGTCGTTGTCAGATGGCCATTATTTTGTTATGGCGATCACGACAAAAGTGTTGGATGAAATTCGAAACCTGACTATCGGTTGTGCGGTGGCAGGATTGGCGCTTTCGATCGCGGTAGTCTTCTTCATCGTCAGCCGCCAGACGCGCCGGATCAAGCTGCTTCAACAGTCCATGACGGCCATTAGCGAAGGGGATGCAGATTTAACGCATCGCCTGCCTGCCGGCTACAAGGATGAGATCGGCGAAGTGTCCAATGCGGCGAACCGCTTCTTTGACCAGATTCATGTGATTGTCAAAGACGTGAAGCGTGCGACTGCGGCGAGCAAGGCGGATACCGAGTCGATTAAATCGCATTCCGATCAGACTGTCGCGATCTCTCGCGAGATCCGAATGGCAGTTCAAGAGATGGCGAGTGCATCAGCGACGCAAGCACAGGACATGGAGCACGGCGTTGAAGCGGTCATGCAGCTGACGGACGCGATTGATGAGACGAAGCATAATGCGAGCCAGCTTCACGCCTACAACCAGACGCTGCAGGAGAAGCAGGAGCAGGGGAATGAGGCCGTTGCTATCCTGTCAGCATCGATGCAGCGGACGGTTGAGATGTCGAACGACGTCATGGGCAGTCTTACACAGCTGAAGAGCGATATTGATGCTATCGGTGATATGGCAGGCACGATTGCCGGGATTTCCTCGCAGACGAACTTGCTTGCGTTGAACGCCTCCATTGAGGCTTCGCGTGCTGGTGAGCAGGGCAGAGGATTTGCAGTTGTCGCTGCGGAAATTCGTAAGCTGGCAGATCAGTCGAATGTGTCGGCCAGTCGTATTCAGGAGCTGCTCGGCGCGGTGCAGCACTCCGCCCAGCAGACGGTTCAATCGATGCAAGCGACAACAGACATCGTTCAGCGTCAAGAGCAAGCCGTTCATGTTACGTCGAGCATGTTCCTTGCGCTACGGGAGACGTTCGCCAAGATGAATGGTGCCATCAGCCAGATCGCAGCGTCGATGGATCAACTGATGGCCAGTAAGCAGACGATCGCATCGTTCATTCAGACGAGCTCAGCGATGGCGGAGGAGAGTGCGGCAAGCGCTCAGGAGGTGCTTGCCAGCACCGAATCGCAGGTCAGCTTGATCGAGAACGTGACGGATTTGACGGATCGAATGGTTCAGATCATGAATGAACTAGAGAGCATCGTGAATCGATTCAAGGTTTAGTTAGTTGAAGGCCGAAAGCTGGTACTAAGCGTTTTATCGCTAGTATCAGCTTTTTTTATCATCGAGATGGAGGTGGAATGTCGGAGGACTGGCTCGAAACGCAGGATTTTGGTACGATTGTGCGGTACTGGTTGAACGGAATTAGCGAATGCTTACGAAGCAAGCGTTTTGCTTACGGGCAGCAGCATCGAAGAGAAAGCGAATTGCTTTTAGGAGGTTGTTAGGATGCAAAATGCAAAACGGACGATTGACGTCCATATTTTAACCGGCTTTCTGGGCAGCGGCAAAACAACGCTGCTGACCAGACTGCTTCAGCACTATGAATCGCAGGGGCGCAAGGCGGCTGTCGTCATGAACGAGCTTGGCGACGTTAACTTAGATGGACTCGCGGTGGAGTCCGATGTACCGATGGCTGAGCTGCTCGGCGGCTGTATCTGCTGTTCGATCCGCGGTGACCTTAGCCTTGAGCTGAAGATGCTCATCGATCAGCATGCGCCTGACGTCGTCATCATTGAAGCGACAGGTGCAGCGAATCCGTTCGAAATGATTGACGGTGTAACGGAAACGTCGATGTACGCGCCGATCGAGCTGAAGTCGATCATTGCTGTCGTTGACGGTCCTGAGCTGCTTGCACGCAGCCGCAGCGGCGGTCAGACATTCAAGCTTATGAAGGAGCAGATTTGTTGTGCATCGCAGCTGCTGTTGAACAAGGTCGATCGACTTGAAGGCGACGAACGCATGCAGGCGGAGCAGCTGATGCGCGAGACGAATGGCTATGCACCGATTGTGGCAACCGTGCGCTGCGCGGTGGATGAGCAGTGGCTTGATGTTATCGTGAACGGCGATGGTGGCAAGGTGCATGCGGCAGCACATGAGAGTGGAGCTGACGCGGAGTCACATACGCATTCGCATGATTGCAGACCGGATTGCGATCACGACCACCACCACCATGTGCATGAATCGCATGCGCATGTGATGTCGCTGACTCATTTTTTAGAGCGTCCTGTAGATAGTCATGCGTTCGAAGCGTTTCTGCGCGCTTTGCCGGACAACGTGTATCGGGCGAAGGGGGTCGTGACCTTCCGGGATAGTGAGACAGCGAGCCGCTTCTTGTTCCAATATGCTTACAAGGAAACCGACTTTATTCGTATCAATCCGCAGGGGAAAGTCAACGATGTCGCGGTGTTTATTGGCGAGCATTTCTCGCGAGAAGCTGTGCTTCGTCAGTTGACTGCATTGGAGCAGGCGGAGTAGTCGTTCAGTGGCGTGCATAGCGCGTGGAAATAATGTCCATACTATTCCCGATTCTACAACGGGAGGTATGTTCAACATGACATTTCGATCCAAGAGCCTAGCGCTCGGTATCGCAGCAGTGCTGCTGCTGTCAGCTTCACCTTCCTGGGCGAGCGCACAGGTGACGCCAGAAGCAGATGCAGGAAAGCATACAGAGCAGCAGCATGAAGACAAAGGTCCTGGCGGTCCATTTGGCCACGGCCACGGTCGTCACCACGATGAGCAGCATCAGCTCAAGCGGCTGCAATATGTGGCGCGTTATTTTGACATCAAGACAGAAGGCAAAGACAGCAAGCAATTGTATGAAGAAATTCAAGCAGCAAAGAAAGCGAACCCACAGAAGTGGGAGGCTTTCAAGGCAGAGCATAAAGCAAAGTTCGAAGAGCGTCTGAAAGAAGCAGCACGCTACTTCGGCATTCCGACGGAGGGCAAGTCCGTTGAGCAGCTGCACAAAGAACTGAAGGCGGCTCGTGAGACGAACCCCGAGAAATGGCGGGCGTATATGATGCAGAAGCGCGCGCAATATGATGCAGGCAAAGGTGCTGACCAGCGCCAAAATGATAATAAAGACAAACAACAATCCAGCGGCAAGGAAGGCAGTGCGACCTAGCAGCAGGATGGAATAGCTCATGAGAAAGAAGCGTTCGGAAACCGGACGCTTCTTTTTTCGTATGACATATGCTACTGTCAAGATGAGACAGAACTCGTTCATCATGAATCGTTCTTTACTATTTTAGGTGATTTGGAGGATTTTCGATGAAGTATGACGTGTTGTACCAAGGCGCATTCGCGCTGTTGAAGGTTAAACTAGATCGCGGCGAGAGCGTGAAGGCCGAGATGGGCGCGATGGTATCCATGTCGCCTACGGTTGAGGTTACGGGTACAGTGGACGGTGGGATTATGCGCGGTTTGGGCAGGATGCTGAGCGGGGAGAAATTTTTCTTCCAAGAGCTGAATGCAGCAAGAGGCGCAGGTGAGGTGCTATTAGCTCCGGCATCGTTGGGCGATGTTCAAGCGGTCGAACTGGACGGCTCCTATAAGCTGCTCGTTCAGAAGGATGGCTTCCTCGCGGGCACGAGCGGCATCGAAGTGAAAACGCAGATGCAGAACTTGAGCCGCGGTTTGCTGTCGGGCGAAGGTTTCTTCATCGTTGAAATCTCTGGCCATGGCACGGTATTCCTTTCTTCTTATGGCGCGATCCATGCGATCAATCTCGGACCAGGCGAAGAAGTGGTCGTCGACAACGGCCATCTCGTTGCTTGGCCAAGCTATATGCAATATACGATCGAGAAAGCATCCAAAGGCTGGCTGGGCAGCTTAACAAGCGGCGAGGGCCTCGTCTGCCGCTTCCGCGGCGAAGGTGTCGTCCTCATCCAAAGCCGCAACCCGAAAGGCTTCGGCGACTGGGTCAAACGGTTGATCCCGGGGAGATAAGTAACTATAGTCGCAGCTGGGAAGCAACATGAGCGGTTAGCGGAACGTAGGTGCAAAAATGCACCTACGTGAGTTGAATCGCCGTGGCGGGTGAACCGTAGGTGCAAAAATGCACCTACGTGGGCTGAATCGCCGTGGCGGGTGGACCGTAGGTGCAAAAATGCACCTACGTGAGCGGAATCGCCGTGGCGGGTGGACCGTAGGTGCAAAAATGCACCTACGTGAGCTAAATCGCCGTGGCGGGTGAACCGTAGGTGCAAAAATGCACCTACGTGAGTTGAATCGCCGTGGCGGGTGAACCGTAGGTGCAAAAATGCACCTACGTGGGCTGAATCGCCGTGGCGGGTGGACCGTAGGTGCAAAAAAGCACCTACGTGAGCTGAATCGCCGTGGCGGGTGAACCGTAGGTGTAAAAATGCACCTACGTGAGTTGAATCGCCGTGGCGGGTGAACCGTAGGTGCAAAAATACACCTACGTGAGCTGAATCGCCGTGGCGGGTGGACCGTAGGTGCAAAAATGCACCTACGTGGCTAGCCCGCCTCGCCAGAAAATGAGTAGGTGCAATATCGCACCTACTCATTTTGCGATTCAATGTTATTACCATCTCCACGTATCGGAGAATGCGTGAATATACTCATATCGCTTCACTCTAATCCCGTTTGTGGACTGCAGCGCCCGAAACCTCCCTTTGGCGGTTAGTGAATGCAGTGCTTGGACGGCGGTGCGGCGGTTAATCGTCAGTTCCTCTACAAGGTCGATCGGCCGAAGAGGTTTGTTACTGCGAAGAGCAAGCATGAGTACATCGCGCTCCAGTCGAGAATATCCGTTGTCCAGATCTCGTGAAGACAGATAGGGCGAAAGCAGCATTTTTAGCAGAGAAATTGTAAGTGCGGGTTGTTCGGCCAAGTCGTCATATGGAATCGCAATGACCTTGAAGCCCAGTACCTGTAAGTATGTCTCGCGGTTTAACTCTTGGCGATAGCGAATTCTATCCGTCTGCTGCACGTGCGGACCGAAGCCTTTGATCTCAAAGGCAAACTTGCATCTCCCATCACCTGGCATCCAAACTAAATCCAAAAAGTAGGGCCTGCCTCTCCAGTCGGACACTTCATATTCAGGATGGAGATCATCTAAGTTACCGAATATCTGCCACCATACTCGTTCCAGAAACATCATCTCTCCATGCCCATGTCCGCGTTCTAAGCGCCCCTTACGTTCACCGCTTCTGTGTTTAAGGTGATGCTGCAGCCATCTGGTGTGCTCCTCTACAAATCCCAACTCAATCTCCCTCGCTTCCTCTGAAAATAAAAAAGTCCCGAACCCCGCATTTAGCGGAGATTCAGGACGTTCTTCGTCACTATTATATAGTCGTTCAATCACAGTATAACGATAAGTTATAAATGTGCAAGTGAAATTAGTTTCTTGTTATAGATATACCATTCAGACGGTCAGTAAAGGTGCAACTGTGCACCTCTAATCGGTCGAACTACCCCCTTACGTAGAAAACAACAGTAGACCTGCGGTTTACCAATCGTACCTCATTTATCTCGCTTGGCGCGTCAACTCATGCCAATACCGACGGTTAAACTCGTACATTGTTCCTAGCAACAATACGATCGACGCGATTACATATAGTAGTCGGTTCCATAGCATTTCGTTATCCGAAACCTGAACGTAGGAGAGAAACAGCGAGTAGGAGCCAAAAACACGACCTTGGGCAAATTGTTCGAAGCACCAATAGAAGAGACCAAGTCCAAGCCCGGCGATGACACGACCACCGATGACGGAGCCGAATTGCCCAATTGTGTTGAGGAACATCGATGGTAATGCAATTTAGCAGGTAAACACCTGCCACGTTAAAGGTACGACGAACATATCGATGATCGCGAGAGATTCCCAATAAACAAGTGAAGATAGGTGCAGAAATGCACCTACATGCCACCGAATGGTGCAATCGAGCAACTGTAGGTGCAGAACTGCACCTACGTGCCGCCGAATGGTGCAATGGAG
>NZ_QGTQ01000026.1:42875-85859 GCF_003182255.1 Paenibacillus cellulosilyticus
GATAGGTGCAGAAATGCACCTACATGCCACCGAATGGTGCAATCGAGCAACTGTAGGTGCAGAACTGCACCTACGTGCCGCCGAATGGTGCAATGGAGCAACTGTAGGTGCAGAAGTGCACTTACGTGCCGCCGAATGGTGCAATCGAGCAACTGTAGGTGCAGAAATGCACCTACATGCCGCCTCAAGGAGCGGTCGAGCATCTGTAGGTGCAATTATGCACCTACGTGCCACCGAATGGTGCAATGGAGCAACTGTAGGTGCAGAAATGCACTAACGTGCCGCCGAATGGTGCAATGGAGCAACTGTAGGTGCAGAAATGCACCTACGTGCCGCCGAATGGTGCAATCGAGCATCTGTAGGTGCAATTATGCACCTACGTGCCGCCGAATGGTGCAATCGAGCATCTGTAGGTGCAGAACTGCACCTACGTGCCACCGAATGGTGCAATCGAGCAACTGTAGGTGCAGAAATGCACCTACGTGCCGCCGAATGGTGCAATCGAGCAACTGTAGGTGCAATTATGCACCTACGTGCCGCCACATGGTGCAATTGAGCATCTGTAGGTGCAGAAATGCACCTACATGCCACCGAATGGTGCAATCGAGCAACTGTAGGTGCAGAACTGCACCTACGTGCCGCCGAATGGTGCAATGGAGCATCTGTAGGTGCAGAACTGCACCAAACCAGCGCCAGGAGCAACGCCACCGCCACCATCCAACCCCTAGCTTGTCATGCTCGTCAAGCTAGTCTGCATATTTGGCCAAGTCCGCACATAGACATGTTATCAGTTGTTCACACAAAGTGCTGAAGGGGTTGATCGCATGCGTCGGATCGTATTGATCACGGCCATTATGATGCTCATCACGGTGGTGGCTTCCGCCTGCGGAGCTAAAAATGCAGACTCAGTAGTCAAAGAACTGGACAAGGTACAGAACAAGTTGGAGAGCTACACAGCCAAAGGTACGATGACACTCAATACAAGCCAGCAACCGCTCGAGTACAAGGTAGAAGTATGGTACCAGAAGGATCATTACTATCGAATTGCTCTGACGAATGCGAAGAAGGATATTACTCAGATCGTACTGCGCAACGATGACGGCGTGTTCGTGCTGACGCCAAGGTTGAACAAGGTGTTCCGCTTCCAAAGCGACTGGCCGGACAACCAAGGACAGGTTTACTTGTACCAAACGCTGCTGTCCAGCATTCTGCTCGACCAATCGAGACAATTCGCAACAGAGAACGATTCGTATGTATTCGACGTCATGGCTAACTACCAGAACGGATCGCTCGCTCGGCAAAAGATTTGGTTGAACAAAGAGGACTTCGCGCCTCGCCAAGTCGAAGTGTCCGATACGAATGCATCTGTCATGGTGAAAGTGACGTTCGATGAATTTAACTTCGATCCGAAATTCGATAAGAACGCCTTCGATACGCAGGCGAACTTGAATGCTAGCGGCACGCCATCGACGAACGATCAAGCGGGCAGCACGGATAAAGCAAACAATGCTAATAATACGAGTGGCACCGATCAGCAAGGCACGACGAGCAGCACGGAGCCATCCACTGACAATGCATCAACGAACGGTGCAGATGAGCAAAACAACAGCAACACGAACTCAACGGGTGATAAAGGCGTAACGGACGATCAGGCAGACGATCAGCAAGCCGATGAGACGACAGCGCAGCCGCTGCTTGAATTCCTTGAACTTGATCCGGCCTACCTGCCTGCAGGTGTCGCGTTCAAGGACTCGCAGGAAATTACGTTTGGCGGCAACCCAGGCATCATGCAGCGTTATCAAGGCGCGTACAATTTCAGTATCATTCAAACGCAGCCGAAGGATGTGGCAGCATCCTACAATCCGGGCTATATGCTCGACCTCGGCTTTACGATGGGCTCCATCAGCGACGGTGAAGAGCAGCAGACGCTGACGTGGACCTATGAAGGAGTCGAATACCGCATGACGAGTGCGGATCTACCGGAGTCCGAAATGGTGCTTATTGCCCAATCGATGGATGAAGGCGCAACGAAGTAGAGTAAATCGGCAGTCCTACAAGGGACGGCGCGATCCGATCAGGATCGACGCCGTCCCTATACTGCTTTAGGCGATAAAAACGATCTCATGCTTACGAAGCTGCTTTGCTCCGCAACGCTGTAGGTCACTCATCACGGGTGGCCACGACAGAGGTTTTTCCAACTTCTTCCCTTCGGAAAACGGCTTCGATTCATTGACACTGCTAGCCGCAACCTTTAACATAGTTTCTATTGGGTTGCTACGGCATGAGAAGAAGGTGACGAAGAGTGGAAGCTTATTATCGAGCAACGCGAGCGGAAATTTCGCTTGATGCGTTGCGCAGCAATTTGACGGCATTTCGACAAGCGATTCCAAGTGACATGCTGCTGATGGCTTCTGTGAAAGCGAATGCTTATGGACATGGTGCTGTAGAGATTGCACGAGAAGCGGAAGCGTTCGGCGTCGATTACATGGGAGTTGCATTTCTGGATGAGGCCCTCCAGCTGCGTCGGAAGGGGATTCGTACTCCGATTCTAGTGTTAGGTTATGTACCGGTTGAAGGACTTATTGCAGCGCGGGATCATGATATTACGATTGCTTTATTCCGAGATGATATTCTTGAGGCTGCAGCTATGCTGCCGAACAATGAGAAGAAGCTCAAGGTGCATATCAAGATCGACTCGGGCATGGGACGTCTTGGCAAGCTGGCAGGCGGCCATGCGGAAGCTTTCATCGAACGCGCACTGAAGGTGAAGCAGATCCACGTTGAAGGATTGTTCACCCACTATTCCAAAGCTGATGAGCTGGACAAAACGTATACGGAACAGCAGTATGAGCGGTTCTCGAGCGTAGTCGACTACGTCAAAAAGAACGAACTGCCGATCAAACTGTTCCATGCAGCGAATAGCGCGACAGGCATTGATACACCGGAATGGGGACATGGCATGCTTCGTCTTGGCATCGGCATGTACGGTCTCTATCCATCAGAAGAAGTGAATAAGCAGCGGATTCAGCTTGAGCCCGTGATGTCGCTGAAGACGGCAATTGCAATGACGAAGACGGCGCCTCAAGGCTGGGGAATCAGCTATGGAGCGCGTTATATAACAGCGGGTGAAGAACGAATCGGCACATTGCCGATCGGATATGCGGACGGCTTCAGCCGAATGCTGACTGGCAAAGCGGAGGCGCTTGTACGCGGTGTACGCGTTCCAGTTCTCGGCACTATTTGTATGGACCAGTGTATGATCGCACTTGCTCCTGCGGAGACGGATGGTCATCAGGTCGCACAGGACGAAGAAGTTGTATTGCTTGGCCGTCAAGGCGAAGCTTGTATTACAGCAGAGCAAATCGCCGAGAAGCTCGGCACGATTCCATACGAAGTAATCTGCATGCTCGCGGCTCGCATACCTCGTGTCTACAGAAGAGGCGATGAAGTGACAGCAGTTGTCAATCCATTATTGGATTAGTGCGAATTTCCAGTGCATAATTTGCGATTTGCAGCAGGAAAAATGAGTTTTATCGCGAAATTTATTGCAATCGGATTTGAAATGGCGATTTGGCATCCTTTTCGAATAGATGGACGTGCAGCATTCAGACCGTTGCATAAGGCTTCTATTCGTCTCATAAGTATGTGGAGTATAGCGCCATCGTTATTTTGACATAATGGTTATAAGGGTCTGGAAAAGTTTTGGAGGTGCGAGTTCGGTGGCCAATATGCAGAACACCAAGAGGATCATGATCAGCTTGCCGGATCAGCTGCTGGAGGAAGTCGACGGCATCGTCGCCAAAGAAAATTCCAACCGCAGCGAATTTATCCGTCAAGCTATGAAGCTGTATCTGATGGAGCGAAAGAAGCGGCAGATCCGCGAATCGATGCAGCGCGGATATATGGAGATGGCAAAGATCAACTTGAACATGGCCTCGGAAGCATTTCACGCGGAGGAAGATGCCGATCTCACGCTCGGCCGTCTCGTAAGCGGGGTGTAAAGCTTGATCGTAAAACGCGGCGATGTATTTTTTGCGGACTTGTCACCCGTTGTCGGGTCTGAGCAAGGCGGCGTTCGTCCCGTACTCGTCATCCAGAATGATATCGGCAATCGATTCAGTCCGACAGTGATTGTAGCGGCCATTACCGCTCAAATTCAGAAGGCGAAGCTGCCTACACATGTCGAGATTGAAGCGGAATCGCACGGCTTCGATCGTGATTCTGTTGTGCTGCTCGAACAGATTCGTACGATCGACAAGCAGCGACTCACCGACAAAATAACGCATTTGGACGACGAAATGATGCGTAAAGTCGATGAAGCGCTGCAAATTAGCGTTGGATTAATCGATTTTTAAATCATCTAACCCTCTAGCGAGCTAAGCTTGCAGAGGGTTTTTTGTTATTTAAATTGCAAGCTGGGTCGTAAGGATCAGCTCTTTGACGTGTCGGCGTTCTTGTCGTTTTCTCATTTTAGACAAGTTTTATTCGAGCAAATCCTACTATATGGGAAAAGGGGACTGCGTTGTCCGCCATGCGAGTGTACGATTACGGTATAGAGGTTAATAGATCCGGCCGACGGATGATGCTTGGAGGGAAACGCATGAATGTACTGGCATTGAAGCATTTTGAATTCGACGATACGATGGCGCTGGAGGACTGGGCATCCCATGGCGGGCATCATCTGCAAATCGTGGATCCATCTAAAGGGCTGCATGAAGCGTGGCTTACAACAACAGATCTGCTGGTCATTCTCGGTGGTCCAATGAGCGCTTATGATGATGCGAAGCTTGATTGGCTGGCGCCAGAGAAGCGGTTTATTACACGAGCGATTGCGCAGGATAAGAAAATATTAGGCATTTGTCTCGGAGCTCAGATGCTGGCGGAGCTTCTCGGCGGCAGTGTACATCGTCACGAGGCCAAAGAGATCGGTTGGCATCGAATTACGCGGACATCCGAGCAGCATCCTTGGTTAGATGATCTGCCGGCGGAATTTCACTCGTTCCAGTGGCATGGCGATACGTATGTGCTGCCGACAGGGGCTCGTCGTCTAGCGGAATCGGAAGCGTGCGGCCAGCAGGCTTTTGCGTGGGGAGACCGTGTCCTGGCCCTTCAGTTTCATCTCGAAACGACACCGGCCTGCATCGATCAGATGCTTACGCGCTGGGCGAACGAACTAACAGCGGCGCCCTATGTGCAGGATTCGACACGCATCCGGTCGGAGACGAACCGAAGTGAGGCATCGTTCCGCATGCTTCACTCCATTCTGGACCGAATTGCGGCTAGTTAGCTAGCTAGCAAGTTGTAGCTAGAGCGTGAGAGCATGAGCGCGAGCGGCGGCAATCCAGCGTTGTATTTGATCCAAAAAGGCCCTGCAGCATACCGTGCTGCAGGGCCTTCTTCTGTTCTGCTATCTACTTCTGACCCAAAGCGTCCTTGCCGTGCTCGCCAGTTCGGATTCGGATCACGTCAGCGATTTCGGTGACGAAGATCTTCCCATCCCCGATGGAGCCCGTTCGGGCCGCATCGATGATTGCCTCGAGCGCTGGCTCATAGATGTCGTCGCTGACGACGGTCTCGATTTTATTTTTGAGCACAAAATCGGTCTGGTACTCGACGCCGCGATAGTGGGTGCGCACGCCCTTCTGAATGCCCTGACCGCGCACATCGCTTATTGTCATGCCGCTAATGCCGACGGTGTGGAGGGCCGCTGTTACGCTGCTCAGCTTCTCGGGTCGAACGATGATCGTTAGTAGTTTCATGCCTGGTTAGACTCCTTTCATCTCAGGGATAGCCGTTACGGAACCGCCTGGACTGAAATCTCCTTGTGGTCTAGGCAGCTCGCTGCGCACCGCTTCGAATGTGTTGTACGCATTTTCGCCGTGGAGGCTGAGATCGAGGCCGGTCAGCTCTTGCTCTTCGGTAACGCGGAGCGGGGTGAATAAGGAGATCGCCTTCAAGATGACGAATGTGCCTACTGTAGCAAGAGCGACTGCGACGAGAACGTCGATTGCTTGAATGCCGACCTGTGCTGCATTGCCGTGGATCAGGCCGTCTGCACCAGCTGGGTTTACCTCTGTGCTGGAGAAAATACCTGTCGCAATCGCGCCCCATATGCCGCCGATGCCGTGAATGCCGAATACGTCGAGCGAGTCGTCATATTGCAGCTTCGCCTTCACGACATGCAGTCCCCAGTAGCAGATCACACTTGCCAGTCCGCCGATCGGAATCGCGGACAGCACCGATACGAAGCCGGCTGCCGGCGTGATTGCGACCAATCCGGCGATTACGCCGGTTACGCCGCCGACGAGCGTTGCTTTGCCGCGAAGCTTCCATTCCATCGCCAGCCATACAACACCGCCTGCCGCTGCTGCGACTTGGGTCGTAACGACCGCAAGGCTTGCCAGTCCGCCGGATGCAAGGGCGCTGCCGGCATTGAAGCCGAACCAGCCGAACCAGAGACACATGCCGCCGATCATGAAGAAGATAAGATTGTGCGGAGGCAGGGTTTGATTCGGGAAGGAACGGCGTTTGCCGACCACCAGAGCAGCGACCAATGCGCTGACGCCAGAGAGAATATGAACGACTGTTCCGCCTGCGAAATCCAGACCACCAAGCTTCGACAGCCAGCCGCCGCCCCAAGCCCAGTACGCCATCGGCGCATAGACAAGCGATACCCACAGGACGCAGAAGGCAACCCATGCCGAGAAACGGATACGTTCTGCAACGCCGCCAGAGATGAGCGCAGTCGTAATTGCGGCGAACATTCCTTGGTAACACGCGAAGATGAGATGAGGGATGGTCAGGCCGTCTTTGGCATCCATACCGACACCATCGAAGCCAAGGAACTCGAATCCGCCGAACACCCCGCCTACACCTGGACCAAAGGCGAAGCTGTAACCCCAGAGCACCCATACTAATGTAACGATGACGAATGCACTCAAGCTGTGCATGACAGTCGATAAAATGTTGCGTTGACCAACTAGTCCTCCATAGAATAAGGCCAGTCCTGGCATGAACATGAACATGACGAGAACAGTAGCAACGATAATCCAAGTCGTGTCTCCGGTGTCGACCGCGGAAGCGGCAGCAGCCGTATCCTCTGCGAATGCCGCCATCGGCAGCAGGGTGAGGCTAAGTACGAGTACAGCAAGAACGAGTACATACTTTTTCCATCCATTGAACCTTCTCGTTGATCGCATCGTTCAATCCCTCCTAATATATATGTAAGATTTGATGACATGATTATGGCCTGAAGTCGTAGGTCTCGTACATTGAAGTATCCCACTATATGATAAATGGTCAGATTTTTCAGAATTTACTTTCTTTTATCTCAATATGCGGGAAATGGGTATATGTGGGCGATCTTTTACGGGATATGATTGTCACATAAGTTCACATCAAATACGAAAAGTGAGGGAAAAACATGACACAACTTTCTGTAACGTTAGCGAATCACCCATTGGAGCCGCTCTCGCGTGAAGAACTGAAGGCGGCCGTACAAATTCTGAAGGATCAACGTCAACTGACGGAGGCGGACCGCTTCGTCACGGTATCGCTGAAGGAGCCGAAGAAGGAGGTTGTGATCGGGTTTGATGGTACGCAGCCGTTCGATCGCGAAGTGTTCATTATTATTTTGAACAAACAACAGAATGCAACGTACGAGGCGGTCGTATCGCTCGCTT
Source organism: Paenibacillus cellulosilyticus (assembly GCF_003182255.1). Classification (GTDB taxonomy): domain Bacteria; phylum Bacillota; class Bacilli; order Paenibacillales; family Paenibacillaceae; genus Paenibacillus_T; species Paenibacillus_T cellulosilyticus. The sequence goes on from NZ_QGTQ01000026.1 coordinate 50,558, forward strand.
CTCAGCAAGTCGTCTCCTGGGTCCATGTGCCTGGGGTGCAGCCGATGATTATGCTGGATGAGCAAGTCGAGTGCGAGGCAGCGGTTCGCAAGAGTCTGTTGTTCATAGAAGCGCTCGAGCGACTTGGCATCGATACGCCGGAGCTCGTCATGGTCGACCTGTGGTCGCCGGGCAACTGGGGGACGGAAGAAGATGCAACGGTTCGTTTGGCAAGGCCGCTTTGCTTCCTCCGCAGCGATGAGAAGGACAACGGTTATGCGCGTCCGCTTCCGATTGTGCCGATTATCGATCTGAACACAATGGAAGTGCTTCGGGTAGAAGAGTATGAGTACACGGCCATTCCATCGAAGGAATTCAACTACACACCGGATCGTGTAGGTCCGCTGCGCAATACGATCAAGCCTGTTGAGATCACGCAGCCGGAAGGTCCGAGCTTCTCGATCAACGGCCATGAGGTGGAGTGGGAGAAGTGGAAGTTCCGCATCGGCTTCAATGCCCGTGAAGGTTTGACGCTCCATACGTTGTCCTACAATGACCAAGGACGCGAGCGTCCGATCATGTACCGCGGCTCTCTGTCCGAGATGGTCGTTCCTTACGGCGACCCGGGTCCGATTCAGAACCGCAAGAATGCATTCGACAGCGGCGAATACGGCATCGGCCAGCTGGCGAACAGCTTGGAGCTTGGCTGCGACTGTGTTGGTTATATCAAATATTTCGACGGCGTCATGTCCGACAGCCGGGGCGAGCTTTTTGTCATCAAAAATGCGATCTGCATGCACGAAGAGGACTTCGGCATTCTGTGGAAGCATACGGACTGGCGGACGAATGATGTTGAGGTGAGACGTTCCCGCAGACTCGTCGTCTCCTCCATCTCGACGGTTGCGAACTACGAATACGGCTTCTTCTGGTACCTGTATCAAGACGGCAACATTCAATTCGAAGTGAAGCTGACGGGCATTCTTTCCACTGCTGGTCTGCACCCGGGCGAGAAGCCGAAATACGGCAATATGGTAGGTCCAGAGCTGTATGCGCCGAACCACCAGCACTTCTTCAACGTTCGAATGGATATGCAGCTGGACGGCAACGACAACTCGGTGTACGAGGTGAACGTCGTCTCCGAGGAGCTTGGGCCAGATAACCCGCGTGAGAACGCATTCTACGCGAAGTCGACACTGCTTGAAACGGAACAACAGGCGAAACGGGATATTAAGCTGGAGACGGCTCGTTACTGGAAATTCGTGAATGACAACGTGAAGAATGAGCTGGGCCAATCGGTCGGGTACAAAATCGTAACGGGCGAGAACTGCTTCCCGTTTGCATCGGACAATTCGAGTCTTCTTAAGCGGGCCGGCTTCATCAAGCACCACCTGTGGGTGACGCCTTATAACGAAGATGAGCTGTACGCTTCCGGCAAATACCCGAATCAGCATATTGGCGGGGATGGTCTGTCGTATTGGGCGGAGCAGGACCGTGATATTAAGAACACCGACATCGTCGTTTGGTACACGATGGGTCACACGCACGTGCCTCGTCCGGAGGACTGGCCGGTCATGCCTGCGGCTTATATCGGCTTCATGCTGAAGCCGGTCAGCTTCTTCAACCAAAGCCCGGCGCTTGATCTGCCTGCACAGCCGAAGAAGAACTACTGCGGCAGCAAGATGAAAGCGGACGGCTGCCAAAGCTAAGCGCATAGTAGTTGATCGTATAGCAGCTAAGCAGCTAGGTCAAAGAAGCTCATAGAAAGGGGTGGAGCCATGTCGCAGCTTGGTATGCGTTTGATGGGTTCGCGTAACGCCTTGCTTTCGGTCTATTCCACCGCAGGCGCAGCAGCCCTGCATCTTGTGCATTATTTGTCCGCCCCGATTCTAATGGGATCGGCGACAGAGATGCACGCGCATCATATGTCCGGGCAGGCGTCATCAGGCGAAGGGTCATCGCTCATGATGAATATTCTGATGCTGCTGCTGTTCGTGGTCAATCTCGTCAGCATGTATTTTGCCGCACGACAATTGAATGAGGCGTACCGCCAGAGGAGCCAATTCACGAAGCATACAATGCTGTGCAGCAGCATCTCACTGCTCATACTAGCCGTTGGCATTTATACGATCATAACGCTGTGATTAGGGAGGCTGGTGCATAAGCTGCATCAGCCTTTCCGCTCTTGGCTTAGAGTTAAGGTAGAAAAATTTACACGATCTTACCTATCCCTCTTGAACATACAGGTGGATCATACAGTATAATAGGCTTAATGTTAGTTTAGTTAACGTTAAAGTGACAGTTCGAACGATTTGGGGAGGTGCGGTCGTGTCCGTTATAACGAAAGCTATTCAAATTTTAGACATGCTGGTACCACAGGGTAGTGATAAGGAAGTTAGCGTCACGACGATTAGCCGAGAGCTGGATATGCCGGTTCAGAGCGTGCACCGCATCCTGAATTCACTCTCCGAGCATGGCTTTGTTGCGCAAAATCAGAAGACGAAGAAATATAAGCTCGGCCTATCCATTATGAAATACGGCTTTCTCATGTGGGATAGCCTCATGTTCCGTTCCATCTCGCGCCCGTTCATGGAGGAGCTGAGCCGCCATACGAAGGAAACGATCTATCTTGCCTCTCGGGAAAATACCGAAGGAGTCTATATCGACAGCATCGACTCACCGCAAATTCTCAAAATATCCGAGCCGATCGGGCTCAAGCTGCCGCTTTTCATCGGTGCTTCGAATCGTGTCATCCTAGCTTACATGCCTCAGCCTCTACGTGACGCCATTCTATCCGAAGCGGACTGGGCCTCGCATCCGTCGTTGAAGCCGCTGACGCGCGAATATATCGAGAAGGATATGGAGCTGATCCGCAGCCGAGGCTATGCGATTACAGATGGGGAGATGACCGAAGGAACGACAGGAATTGCCGCTCCGATCTTCTCTTACGAGAACACGGTTATCGGCTCGCTCAATTGCGCAGGCCCATCCATACGGTTCACACCTGACAATGTCGAGAAATACAGCTTCTTCGTGAAGAAGTATGCCGAACAGATCTCGAAGGAGCTTGGTTACCGGAACCTGTACCGGATTCGAGACTAGCACTATGTATATATAAAAATAAGGCTGGCTTAACGAAGTGGTGTTGCCACTGCTCCGTTAAGCCAGCCTTTATTGTTTATCAAGCGCACGAGCGCATTCAGACATGCTATTCCAAGTTCGCGTGATTGCCGAACATGGCGTCGGCACGTAGTCCGGTTCGCTCCATCAGCCGCAGGACGACGGCGTCAAGGACAAGCAGCATGCTCTGTTCGAACAAGCTCCCCATCGGTTGAATGGATGCTGCCGTCGTACCGGCTTCTTTGGTCGCGGCGGGCACATGAATGAGCGCGGCAGCCAGCGAGCCGATCGTGGATTCAGGCACGACGGTGATAGCCGCGACAGTCGCCTGCAGCGACTGCGCTTTGCTAGCCATCGAGACCAAACCTTTCGTCTCCCCGGAACCGGAGCCGATCAGGAGCAGGTCGCCAGCTGCGATGCCTGGTGTCACCGTCTCGCCGACGACATATGCGCGGATTCCCAGATGCATCAGGCGCATCGCGAACGCTCGCATCATAAGTCCAGAACGTCCTGCGCCTGCGACGAAGACCGTACCGGCACCGATAATGTGCTCAGCCAGCTTATTGATCTGCAGCTCATCGACAGACTGAAGCGTTCTTTGCAATTCCAGTAAGATAGCCGGAATTGGCGCAGCAGCAGTGGCCGTCATGAATTAGGCCTGCTTGATCAGCTGCTGCATTTGAGCAGCGACTGCTTTTTTATCCGATTGGCTCGTAATGCCGCCGCCAACGATGACGAGGTCAGGCTTCGCGCTGATGACTTCAGGAAGCGTGTCGAGCTTGATGCCGCCAGCGATTGCTGTTTTAGCATTTTTCACAACACTCTTGATCGTCGCAAGGTCTTGGAACGAGTTCAGGCCCGCCGCTTGATGATCGTAGCCGGAGTGAACGCAGATGTAGTCGACGCCAAGTGCGTCAATCTCACGAGCACGTGCAGCCATGTCTTTTACGTTGATCATATCGACCATAATTTCTTTGTTTTGTTTACGTGCTTCAACAACCGCGCCTTTGATCGTCGAGTCATCGGATACGCCAAGTACCGTGATGATGTCGGCGCCAGCTTCAGATGCTTTCATGACTTCGTAGCCGCCTGCGTCCATGATTTTGAGATCGGCCAGCACTTGAAGCGAAGGGAAAGCGTTCTTCAATTCTTTTACTGCGTGCAGTCCTTCATTGATAACAACAGGTGTACCGATTTCAACGATGTCGATGAATTCAGCCACTTCTTGGACAACCTCTACTGCTTCCGGAATGTTCACGAGATCAAGCGCTAATTGCAATTTCATAAGTTATATTCTCTCCTTTGGGATATTGGATTGGATCCGATGTGTCCATCTTAGTCCGTCAGGAGAGATTGCGGAAGAACGCACTTTCAAGTAATGGAGTTACCTGTGAGTTACTATGGCAAGCTGTTTCGGGCTTACTTGAGCCTTATTTGATCCGATCCCATTTCACCACATTGTCCACGACTAGCACGAGCAGAACACCGATAACAAGGCCATTCGACAGCAGCGGTGTCAGCAGCGGCGGCAAATCGGAGAAGGCCGATGCCGGCAGGTTCATAATGCAGATGCCTGTCAGGATGGGCAGCGCAATACGGTAGATCGTCTTCGGCGTGTACGTCGTGCTGGACAACGTGCGAAAGGCTGTGCCGAACATTTGCAGATAGGCCGCGAACAGCGCCGCGCCACCTACCGACAGCGGAAGCTGTACAAGCCAGCCGCTTAGGGCCGGAACGGCACCCACGATAATGAACAGGCCTGCACCAACGATGAGCGCTCCCCGCCGCAGTACGCGTGTATTTTCGAGAAAACCGATAGAAGATGCGAATGTACCGAACGGAATAAGCCCGAAGCAGGCGGCGATTATGGAGAACGTATTTGTGAATAGAACCGAACGGATCGCTTCCTTCCTGGTCGATTCCCGCCCATAAAGCGTGCTGGCAGCCGTCAGGCTCGTCAGCGTGTTCATCATGTTCACAATACCCGCGAGTATGCTGACTACGAGAATACCAGCGTCAATGTGCGGCGTTCCCCACGGCATCCAATGCCAGATCGAGATGACATCGGTACCTGCGGCATCAATTCGGCTCGACTGACCGAAGATCAAAGAGTATGCAATCCAACCGAACACAATGCCGCCGAGCAGCGAGAACTGACCGAATACGCCTTTGCCTTTGATGTGAATAATTGCAACAACCGCAATGATGACAACAGACAGGCCGGCAATCGGCAGGTCGAACCGACCGCCTTGGTCATAGCCGACCATTCCTTTGAAGAAAGTGTTCTCGAGCTGGAAGGCGATTAAGAACAAGAAGACCCCCATTACGCTCGGGGAAAATAGTCGTTTCATCACGCGGAGGAATCCGCATAATGCCAATACGATGACGAGCACACCAGAGATGATGAATCCGCTCGCTAGGCTCGCTGCGACCGTACCAAGGTCCATGCCCATCGCAGGTGCGGAGGCGCATATGCTAAGGACAAGCCCCCACCAGACGCCGGCGGGACCGTCCATTAGGGCAAATCGGTGCCCCCAAGCAGCCTGAACGATACAGACGGCGCCGGTCAAGATGAAGGAGCGCTGCATCGACTCAGCGATTACAGCGGGAGATAGGTCCAGAGCATGCCCGATCGATAGCGGCACCATGACCGTATTCGTAAAAATGAAGAACAGCCATTGCACGCCGGCAAGCAGCATACTGGCTGTCGATTGCGATGAATTGCGTTCCAGCATTGTCATTCCAGCTTTCTTGTAGATGTAGTTCAAAAAGACCGCTTTTTGAACACTCATTTGTAATATGCGCATGTGAATGCTGCACCTATGGTATCATGGGAGCAACTATATGAATAATATTAATAACATTCAAAAAGTATATGATAATCATATAGATTACATCGTCTTAAGCAGGAGTATGAGTCCCATGGATATGAAACAGCTGCGTTATTTCATCGCATTGGCGGAAGAGCTGCAAGTGACATCGGCTGCGAATCGTCTCCATATGTCCCAGCCGCCGCTCAGTCAGCAGCTCAAGCTGATGGAGACCGAGCTGGGCGTCCCGTTGTTTATCCGCAATGGCCGTCACCTCGAGCTGACTGCACCGGGGCAGACACTGTATGAATACGCGTTGACGATTACCCGGCTTATGGATCAGGCGCAGGCTGAGGTGCGGGAATCAGGTCTTGGGCTGCGGGGCAAGCTATCGGTTGGCGTCAATACGCTGTCGGATGAGCGGTTGCCGCAGGTGCTTAGCACGTTCCGGGAGCTATATCCGAATGTCACGTTCCGAATTCAACAGAACGAGACGAGGATGCTGGCCAAGCTTGTGAAAGAGAAAGCGTTGGATTTAGCTATTGTACGTCTGCCGATCGCGCTCGATGATTTCGATTACGTCGAGCTCGGGGCGGAGCCGCTTTATTTTGTGACGACGGACCCGTTGGACATAGGCGCTTCAGAGGCGGTCAGCTATGCGCAAATCGCACAGCATTCGCTTGTTTTGCCCACGACGGAGGGGCTTGGGTTGTACCATCTCATTCTAGAGCAGTTCCATATGAGAGGACTGTCCCCGGTCGTTGCAGCGGAATGCTCCGATATTGGCATGCTCATGGAGCTTGTCGTGTCCGGCTTTGGCGCTTCTATTCTTCCAGGCACCTCGCTTCGGCGCTATGGCGGTCATCGTTTGCATGTGTATACGATCGACGGGCCGCAGGATTTGTCGCGCTCCGCTTTAATTTGGCCCAAAGCGCAGTATTTGAGCAAAGCGGCACAGCGGCTCATTGAGCTTCTTAAGCCACAATCGGATGAAATTCGACAAAATTCACAAATATAGGATAGACAAATGTCTCCTAGCTTGCTAATATATAGTCAAATCTAAGCGAACCGTCGATGATGACGGCGCTGCATACATGACCGGATGCGAAGAACGCATGCCTATACGCACGAAATACGTGCGATGGCTGCGTTCTTTTTTGCGTTCCATGGGTGTTATGCGTCCTATGGATAGGCATCAGCGCTGACCGATCAGAAGAGGAGTTCGATCGTCCATGAGTAAAAAACGAAATACAGCCGTCAGCTTAGCAGCGGCATTATTGTCAGGCGTGCTTGTCTACAGCATCTATGTGGTGCAGCTGCGGCATGTGCAGGATGAAGAAATGGTGCGCGTCGTTGTGCCGAATCGTTATATCGCAGCGGGCGAGCGGGTTACGTCAGATGATTTGTCCTATATGCAGCTGGCGAGATCATCAGTGAATGATTCCATGCTGTTGCAGCCCGCAGATGTGGATGGCTGGGAAGCGGTCGTTCCTCTCGGCGTGGATGAACCTGTGTTGAAATGGAAGCTGGATCGCTATCGGCTCATGCCGAATCGCTCAGAGTCCACGTTCCAAATTCCACGGAACTATGTGCTGTCCGTCTCCAACGGCATTCGTGCTGGTGACCGTGTCATGTTGTATGCAACGGGAGAGAACACGCCTTCTGTAAGGCTGTTTGATGAACCAATAACGGTCGCATCGGTGAAGTCATCGAGCAACCTGGAAGTGGATAATGTCGATAAATCGAATCTAATGTCGCTTGCAGATAACGATAAAGATCGGATGTACGCTTCGCGGCGAGATGCGAATGCGATGATTGAGTACGTCAATTTGAACCTAACGGAAGCGCAGTGGCTTCGAATTGACGAGCTGTGCAAGAGTGGTGGGAAGCTGGTCATCGCGTTCAGTCCGCAGTCGTTCGATATGGTGGATGCGGCTAATAGCGGGGGAGGTGATCAACAGTGACGGAGCTGGACGCTGCGCCGCTGCTTGTTTTTATCGGGACGACCCCGAATATCGGCACAACTGTAGCTGCGTTTGCTGCCGCTTGTCGGATTGCACAATGCAGCGACGCGAAGGTCGGATACCTGTGCCTGAATTTGAAGAGTGCGAAGCTGCAGCGTTATATCGGGGTGGATCAACCGGAGGTTGGGATGGATCATATTCGTCCGGAGCTGCGTGATCGCTCCTTGCAACCAAACCAACTGCTTCGATGCACGTATCCCGTTCGGGGGATCGTGGGGCTTCATGTGTTGTTCGGCAATATGGAGCGGGATCAGGCGGAGTTCTACACAGCGGATCAAATGGAATATTTGCTCGATACGGCTCGTCGAACGTTTGATGTTGTGATCGCCGACGTTGGCGCCTACTGGGATAACGCTGCGACGGTCTGCGCTGTACGTGAAGCATCGACTCGGGTGCTTGTTACGACGAATGCATTGTCGCATTTTCAAGAAGATCTGAATCGCTGGATTGGCCAAATATCGCCGTTGTTCGGTGTGCCATCCGCCAATTATGAGCTGCTAGTTATTCATTCACCTTGGACAATGGGGGGATTTCGTGTGAAGGATGTACGCAAAGAAACAGGGCTGCCGCTGGCGGGAGAGCTGCAGTTGACGAAGCCGCTGCTCATGCAGCTGGACAGTGGACAATATGATCAATGGCTTGCTGGCGACGAAGGGCAGGCTGTCATGGAGCAGCCGACACAGAAATGGATGCAGCAGTATGACATTCAACGGGTGCGATCGGTGCATCGTCAACCGTGGTATCGCAAGCTGCTCGCTCATCGGAATGGGGTAGGTTCATGAGTGGGGGCGGTCAGGGGAACCAAGCTGGACAGGAGCGTTTCTCCCCTGCTGGATTCTCCTCCAGATTACGGTCGGAGGCTTCACCGGTTGAGCGTTTAGCTGTCAGAAGAGGTCGGAGTGACGAGGAGGGAAGCGGCTTCGCCAGAATTGCCGACGAAGTACGCGCCTACCTGTCCGCTCCGCGCGGCATGACGGAGGAGGAGCGACACCAATACAGCGAACGGCTGAATCGGGCTGTGCTGGGCTTCGCCAAGGATCGAGAGCATGTGCTGGCGCTTATTAATGATTGGCTCATCCGGCATCGGGTTCATGATTTGCAGGATTACAACCATCCGTACGAGTCGCTGGCAGAAGCTTTGTTCGCAGAGGTTATTGGCTTGAATGTATTGGAGTTGGTTCTCGCGGAACGGACAGGGCTGGAGGAGATCCAAGTGGTCGGCACGCGCATCTATGAGGTTCGCGGCGGTATGCCGGTGCAGTCTCGTTATTCTTTCAATTCCGTTCGTGACGTGGAGCGAATTCAACAGAACCTTGTGCTTTACAACAACGATCGGATCAATCCGCGCAAGCGATGGGCGGAAGTGATGCTAAGAGACGGATCACGCGTAACGATGACGGGGTTTGGCTTCACAGCCTCACCTACGCTGACGATCCGCTTCTATACGGTGCAGCTGTTCCGGCTGCGGGCACTTTGTGAGCCCTCCTACGGAACGATGAATGAGACGGTCTGTCAGCTGCTGCTACACATCCTTCAGGCGAAGTTCAACCTTGTCATCATTGGGCCGACCAACTCAGGGAAAACCCACTTGATGAAGTCGCTTATAGCCGAGCTGCCGGACGAAGAGCGGATTATAACGCTGGAGAATCGGCTGGAGATGATGATTCATCGGGATTTTCCAAACAAAAATGCCGTGGAGTACGAGTTCGATGAAGACGATTCGGCACACCGATCAGCGCAGGCGTTCAAGCTGGCTCTGCGGCAATCGCCACAACGAATCGTTCATGCCGAGATTCGGGACCAAGACGCGAACATCTATGTCCGTGCCTGCACGCGTGGACACGAAGGAAGTATGACGACCGTCCATGCAAATACGCTGGAGGACGTGCCAGAAGCGGTCAGCGACATGTGTATGCTGGATGGCCGGGGGATGAATCCAGAGCGGCTGACGAAACGGATAGCGGAATATGTAACACAGATTGGCGTTGAGCTGCGGATCGTGAACGGAAAACGCCGCATTTGCCGAATTGGCGAGATCGGCTGGAAGGACGGAGTGGTCCTCGTGAACGATTGGGTACGGTACGATGAAGGAAGCGGGGAGTGGACGTACCCCGTGGCGCCTTCGTCAGCTGCGATGGAACGTTTCCGTCGGCACGGCGTCATTCCGTTTCCGTCTGAGATGCAGCGGGAAGTGGATATGGGGTGTGAAGCAGTCGGAGGATTACAACGATGAAGGATCAGTCGAGCATCATTGTGCTGCTTGTTGTGGCACTGTTTATAACGCTCTTCATAGCACTCCGCGTCGTTATTGCCGGGATGCTTGCGCATAACCATCGAGCGGGCCGTCTGCATTATAAGCAGAAGCGAGGGATATCGGGCTTGCTGGAGTCGCAGCTCATGCGGCAGGAGAAGCTGTATCGGCATCTATCCGACCTGCTGGAGTCGACGCGGGCACCTTTTCAACCGCTTGCTTTCATTACACTGTCGTTTGCACTTGCCATAATCAGCTGTATAGTAGGGCTGCTCTTGTTCCAAAGCTTGAAAGGGACGCTGCTGCCCACTGTAATCGGCGGTCTAATGCCGTACACGATCGTTCGAATGACGCTGCTGCAGAGTCAACTGCAGACACGAATAGACTTCCTGCCATCCGTCGAGCTGTTCTATCAGAGCTATCTTGTGACGGGGGAGCGTCATGTCCGTCATGCCTTGCAGCGAACGATTGAAGAGCGGCGCCTGCCAGCTCGGATGCAGCCGGTGTTCGACCAGCTGTACCGCAACCTGTCGGTCCGGGGTGATGATGAGGCAAGTTTAAGGATTTTCGCCGGGGCGCTCGGGCATGTGTGGGGCGAATATTTTGTGAATCTGATGCGGGTTTCATTGTCGGAGGGCAGCACCATTAGCGAGAGCTTGCGTGAGCTGCTGAAGGATATGCGCCGTTCACGGCGCGCGAATGAACAGGAGCGGAACAAGCTGCTCGAGATTCGCATCGCGAACTTTACACCGATTCTATTCCTTATTTTGTTCGTTGGACTCAATGTTCACTACAGCCCGGAGAATGCCTATCACTATTATTTGGTTGATCCGAAGGGCCGCGATCTGATGTTGAATGCGATCGTGCTTATCTTCGCTTCATTCCTGATGGGGATTTGGCTGTCTCGGCGCAAAATGTAGGCGGGGTCATTCAAGTGACCGTACCTAAACTATATAAACAGAAAGGAGCAACCCCATGTCTACCTCGCTCTGGATTGGCAGATTGGTGCTTGGATTGGGTACCGTTGCGCAATTCATACTGTTATTCATCGCGCTGTACATGCTGCTTCAGATGCTGCCGAAGCGCAAACAGCGCTGGCTTCACCTGAGCAGCTTAAACTGGCGCACGACGACCGTATCGGACCGCTTGCTTACGCGGCTTCGGTTGTCGAGAAGCCACCCTTCCTTCATGGAGCGTGAAGCGCTCATTAGCGGATGCGGCGTTGAAGGCGACCCGGCGTTGTATATCGTGCTAAGGCGTATCGCGCTTTCCGTTATATGCCCGGCCGCTGCAGTGATCATCATGTATTGGCGCACAAGGGCAGGGAGCTGGCCTTCGGTTTTCGTTGTCGGAGGAATCATTATTGCCTCTATCATGTTGTACTTCGATCTGCCGTGGCTTCGCTCCATTCATCGGATGCGTTCGCATCGCATTACGAAGGATGTTTTTCAAATTAGCAATCAGCTGCTTTATTTCGCTGGCTCCAATTTGCATTTGCATACGAAGCTGTCGCGCTGTGTGCCATTCGCTACGGTGGTGCAAAACGATCTTCAGCGGCTGCTGGCCGAATGGTATCACGATGCGGAGGAGGCGCTGCGCCGATTCAAGCAGCGGCTTGGGACGGATGATGGCGCAAGCTTCGTAGAGACGCTGGATTCGCTTCGGCTTCACGACAATGAAGAGTTCTACAAGCTGCTCCGCCAACGCATTCAAGATTATAAGGAGAAGCTGGAGCTGGCCAAGGAAAGCCGTAAGGAGACGACCTCGTACGTGCTGTTTACGGTCGCGGGTTTGCCGATCATGTACATGTTTGAAGTATTTCTTTATCCGTGGGTGCGTGAAGGACAGCAGCTGTTCCAATCACTTAACGGTTAACGACGGTGATCGTTTTTTATTAAAGGAGGTGAGGCGGATGCGTAACATTTTGATGGCGGTCATGATGATTGTTGTTGTTATCGTGCTGTTCAACACGATTATTGCCGGTGACACGACGGGCACGAAGCAGCAGATCCTTTCACAAGGCTCGACAGCGAATGGGAAAATTTCAACTCTTGCGCCTTAGATGTCGCAATGAATCTGTACAGGAGGCCAGCAGGTTGAGAGCCATATTAATGACCATTCTACTGCTGCTGACCGTCGTTCTTATTTATGAGCAGGTAGTGGAAGGGGAAGATGGGACGAACAAGCAGCTGCAGCAAAGCGGCGGTCATATAAGGGAAGCAATCCAGCGAATGAGCCCATAGTGAGCAAGGGCATGAAAGAGGAAAGTCAGGGTCGGGAACGATGATCAGTCGTGAAAGGAGGGGCAGGCATGCGGAGCATTCTCGTCTTCGTTTTATTTGCAGCTATGCTGTGTTGGATGATGTTCTCGCCTATCTATAAGCACATTCTTATCGTTCGTCAGGCTGCGCTTCAGCAGGAGGTTGATTACTTGCTGGAGATTGGAGCGAACGGCAGTCACGGCTATATTGATGCTGCGATGATTGCGGAATCGAAGGCGCGGCTTGCTGCGCTTGGTCTGAAGTCGGCGGATATTATCTACACCGTGGCATCCACGGACGGCACCGTTGCGACAAGTGCATCTGCTCCTCTTTTGCGCGGTACGGGTCTGTCTCTGACGATCAGCTATCCTTACGAGGGGTTGTTTACAATCGATCAGCTCGTAGGTATTGAACCTCCGCCCTCGACCGATCGAATGAGCGCGCGAGGAATGAAAATGAGTGAATATGTACCTTAAGAAGAAACCGGGGTGTCGAGGCGATGGAGAAGCTGCTGTTGTTCGCGCTTATGCTGGTCGTGTGGGTAACCGCGCATGCGCAGCAGATGGATGAGGAGATGGCGATGAAGGCGTTGTTCCAAGGGAAGCACGCAGTGAATCGGGCCGCACATGCTGCCGCTCAGCAGATGGATGAAGAGCAGCTAGCTCGCGGTACGATATGGATCGATTCTACGCGCGCTTCGGCGGCGGCGAAGGAGTACTTGATGTCCAATCTGTCGCTGGATAGCAATTTGAAGCCGCTTGCCGGATCGTATTTGCAGGAGCCGATCGAAATCGTTGTTTTCAAAGTCATCAACGCGGATGAGACGTTTCCTTATATCTATCGCAACTCTACCTATAACTACGAAGTTACGCTTGAACACCCCGGCGTCATTCTTATTATTCATCTGGATTATCCAAGGGCGTTCAGCGCTCTTGAGCCGATTGATTGGTATGTGAAGGGGGCGGCGGAGCTAAGCGGTTGACTGCATACTTGAAAACTGTTGTAATGTGGGGGATGAATGATAAATCGGAGCTGATACTTAATGACTGGTACGAATGAGTTTGCTGCGGATCAGTATGAGCTGATTCCAGCGGCTGAGATTGCGAATCGGATTGGGAATTTGCAGAAGCGTCTTGCCGATGACAAGCTGGATGCCGTTCTTATTACACATAATGTTTCGATCCTTTATTGGACCGGTACGATGCAGACGGGGTATTTGTTCGTTCCAGCTGAAGGAGAGCCAATCCTATACGTTAGACGCAGTATTGAACGTGCGAAGCAGGAGGCTTCGATTCGTACAATACCGCTAGGTTCATTCAGTCGATTCGGCGAGACGCTGCGGAAGGATTATACGTCGTTATTCGAAGGAGATACACCGCCGCTTATTGGAGCTGATCTGGATGCGCTGCCTGCGGCGACCTATTTGAAGCTGGCTTCATTCGTAGCAGAAGCATATGGTGACAAGACATTGCCAGATCGCGGTTTGAGCCGCTTAATAGATGCTTCTCCACTGCTGCGCCGTGCTAGGATGGTCAAGTCTGCTTGGGAGATTGAGCGAATTGAGCGGGCGGCACAGGCGCTGGAGGAATCGCTTGCAGAGTCGCTGCCTGAGTTGAAAGAAGGCGTGACCGAGCTCGAATGGATTGCCCGCGTGGAATACGGCGTTAGACGTCGCGGACATATCGGCGTGATGCGTCTTCGTGGCTATAACCAGGAGGTTCCGACAGGGATGGTTGGGTCAGGAACAGCTGCGGCGGAGCCTACATATTTTGATGGACCCGCAGGTGGACGAGGACTGGGGCCAGCTGCACCGCAGAGCGTCAGCATGAAACGCTTCGCACGTAATGAACCGATCCTGCTAGATTTGGGCTGCTGCATTGATGGTTATGTTATCGACCAGACGCGTACGGCTGTTATCGGCGAACTCTCGGATGAACTCAAGGAAGCATACAAGTCGGCTGAACACATTATCCGTGAGGTCGAGAAGCTCATGGTTGAAGGGGCGCGCTGCTCGGATATATACAACGCTTCATTGAAGCTCGCGGCCGATCACGGGCTCGCGGATCACTTCATGGGCTTTGGAGCTGATCAGGTTCGGTTCCTTGGTCATGGCATTGGTCTGGAGATTGACGAGTGGCCGGTGCTGGCTAATGGCTTCGATATGCCGCTCGAGCCAGGTATGGTGCTGGCGGTCGAGCCGAAGTTTACCTTCCCAGGCGTTGGTGTCGTCGGCATTGAGAACAGCTACGTCATCACAGCGGGCGGAACGCCGCCAAGAGCGTTGACGCGAACGAAGGAGCAGTTGTTTGTGCTGTAGGAATTAGTAATGGGCTGCTATCCTTCGCATTGGCGGAAGGATAGCAGCTTTTTTGGTTTTTCCTTATTTGCGGTATGATGCTAGTCGAGTTTGACGAGATCAGGGAATTGGCTCCCTATACCATCACGAAACTCGGCTAAAGAGGGACTGTCCAGCTTATCGTATGAGGTACACCCGACGAACAGAAACGCGCAAGCTAAGAGGCTTAGCAGCCATTTCATTTTCATTGCGTCACGTCCTAAATGATTATTGCTATATAAGACTATTATGTATACCTCAGCTATTAAAGGATAGCAGAAATTGTTCCATTGCCTCATGGAAAGTTCAATGTAAGCCTGGATTCTTTCTCACACCCTATTACACTCTGGCACCACTCTAGCTCCTCGCGATATTTGTCTGACTTCCGATTGGACTTCCCTCTTAAATTTTAGTAGGATAGAGTCAGTAACACTTTGGAAGCTTGGAACAGGGGAGGCAGCAAATCATGCTGAAACTTGGAGAGAAGGTCATTATCGTAGATGATCGCTTTGAGCAAAATTTGCCGATCGGCGAGTACGGCTACGTAATCGCGTATGATCGGAATGCCGATAATATATTTGAATATGTTGTACGTGTGCCGAAGGCGGGACGGAATTTCCTCGTGCCTGGCGACGATATTGAGCGTGAGGAAGTGCTTGTCCGTCAAGAGGTTGACCGGATCGAGCGCGAGGCGCTAATCGATTACGCGCTCCTGACGCGCAACGAAGAGCTGTTCCGCTTTATTATGAATGGCGGCGAAGCAGAAGATCAGGCGGCCGAAGAGCCGACGGAAGAGACGCAGAGTCCAGAAGATTTTGTTCGACAAATCCGCCTCAAGGCATGGATCTAATCCTATTCTTCATCGAGTAGCACAAACCACGGCGTTCCTGCGACTGTATGCCTACAGCAGGTCGCTTTTTTTGTATCCAAATTACTCCCGTCATCGTCATGCAGGAAAGGGCTGTGCGCTTGTGCAGCACCTTTCTTTTTTTGTCGACCATCGGCTATAATAGGGGGAATGACCGCAAGTGTGGAAGGAGAATGACGATGAGTATTACGACGAACGATGTGCAGCACGTTGCCAACCTGGCACGCCTCGCATTGACGGACGAAGAGAAAGAAACGTTCACGGGTCAGCTTAACGCGATTTTGAAATATGCCGAGAAGCTGAACGAGCTGAATACGGATGGCGTTGAGCCTACGAGCCACGTGCTGCCGCTCGCTAACGTGATGCGCGCTGACGAAGTGCGTCAATCGCTGTCGATCGAAGCAGTACTGCGCAATGCGCCTGATGAAGAGGATGGACAAATTAAAGTGCCGGCGGTGCTCGAGTAGCACGCTGACCGGTTTGATAGATGAAGGGAGGAACGACTGTTGGCACAGTTTGATTTGCGCTTGCAGGATATACATAACGGATTGAAGGACAAGCAGTTTTCCGTATCCGAATTGACAGAAGCTTCGTTCAAACGGATTGCTGATACGGATTCGGCAGTTCAAGCATTCCTTACATTGAATGAAGAGGGCGCTCGCGCTCAAGCGGCAGAGCTCGACAAGCAGCTGCAGGCAGGCGGCGAACGCGGTCTGCTCTTTGGTCTGCCCGCGGGCATCAAGGACAACATCGTGACGGAAGGGCTGCGTACGACATGTGCGAGCCAATTCCTGCGCAACTATGATCCAATCTATGATGCAACGGTTGTTCGCAAGCTGAAGGCTGCACAATCGGTTGCGATCGGTAAACTGAACATGGACGAATTCGCGATGGGCGGTTCCAACGAGAACTCTAGCTTCTTCGCGACCCGCAACCCATGGAATACAGAATATGTACCAGGCGGCTCCAGCGGCGGTTCCGCTGCATCGGTTGCAGCTGGTCAAGTGTATTTCTCGCTCGGTTCCGACACAGGCGGTTCGATCCGTCAGCCGGCTTCCTACTGCGGTATCGTTGGTCTGAAGCCAACGTATGGTCTCGTATCGCGTTTCGGTCTCGTAGCGTTCGCTTCGTCGCTTGACCAGATCGGTCCTCTTACGAAAAATGTAGAGGATTCCGCATACGTCCTGCAGGCGATCGCTGGCTACGACCAGATGGATTCCACTTCGGCGAATGTTGAAATTCCGGATTACACTTCTGCCCTCACGGGCGACGTGAAAGGTCTCCGCATTGGCGTTCCGAAGGAATACATGGGCCAAGGCGTAGATCCAAAGGTCAAAGAAGCTGTACTCGCAGCGCTCAAAGTATACGAGAGCCTCGGCGCAACGTGGGAAGAAGTGTCGATGCCGCATACGGAATATGCGGTTGCAACGTACTACCTGCTCGCATCGTCCGAAGCATCCTCCAACCTGGCTCGTTTCGACGGCGTACGCTATGGCGTTCGCGCTGAGAACCCGGAGAACCTGATCGATTTGTATCGCAAATCGCGCAGCGAAGGCTTCGGCTCCGAAGTGAAGCGCCGCATCATGCTTGGTACGTATGCGCTCAGCTCCGGCTACTACGATGCTTATTATAAGAAAGCGCAGCAAGTTCGTACGCTGATCAAACGTGACTTCGACCAAGCGTTCGAGAAGTACGACATTCTGATCGGACCTACGGCGCCTACAACGGCATTCCGTATCGGCGAGCAAGTTGGCGATCCGCTGACGATGTACTTGAACGACATCCTGACGATTCCAGTCAGCCTTGCAGGCGTACCGGCAGTCAGCATTCCATGCGGACTTGCAGAAGGCATGCCTGTCGGCCTGCAAATCATCGGCAAAGCGTTCGACGAGTCAACGGTTCTGCGCGCAGCACACGCGTTCGAGCAGAACACCGACCACCACAAAGCTCGCCCACAGCTGTAGGCCTTACAAGTAACTAACTTATTAGGAGCACTGATCGGTTTAAATCGGTGCGACTAAATTAATAAAAACTTCAAGCAAGATGATCGTCGCTCGCGAAGAGGGCGGAATCATTCCGGAGAAACGTAGTGTTCGCCTTTGTCACTCGGATTGTTACCGCTTCTGAATTTATATAATCAGAACAATCCGAGGACAACAGCGATCGGAGGAATGATCCGCACGCGCAGCGAGCCAGACGACATCGAGCTTGCGAGAAATAGCAGGAGGATCAAACCATGTCGACCCAATACGAGACAGTCGTCGGTCTTGAAGTGCACGTCGAGCTGCACACGAACAGCAAAATCTTTTGCGGCTGTTCCACAGCGTTCGGCGCTCCGCCGAATACGCATACGTGCCCGATCTGCCTTGGCCATCCAGGCGTGCTTCCGGTTCTGAACCGTCAAGCGCTGGAATATGCGATGAAAGCGTCGATGGCGCTCAACTGCACCGTTGCAGACGTGAGCAAATTCGACCGCAAAAACTATTTTTACCCGGACAGCCCAAAAGCGTACCAAATCTCGCAGTACGACCAACCGGTCGGCGAGCATGGCTGGATCGATATCGAAGTGAATGGCGAAACGAAGCGTATCGGCATTACGCGTGTTCACCTCGAGGAAGATGCAGGTAAGCTGACGCATGTTGATGGCGGCTATGCATCGCTCGTCGACTTCAACCGTGTCGGAACACCGCTCATCGAGATCGTATCCGAGCCGGACATCCGCACGCCAGAGGAAGCGAAAGCTTACCTCGAGAAAATTCGCGCGATCATGCAGTACTGCGACGTTTCTGACGTGAAGATGGAAGAGGGCAGCATGCGCTGTGACGCGAACATTTCCCTTCGTCCATACGGACAAGAGAAGTTCGGTACACGCGCGGAGCTCAAGAACATGAACTCGTTCCGCGGTGTACAGCGCGGACTTGAATATGAGCAATGGCGTCAAGCGGACATTCTGAACAGCGGTGGCGAGGTCGTGCAAGAGACGCGCCGTTGGGATGAAGCACAAGGGAAAACATTGTCGATGCGCGGCAAAGAAGAAGCGCACGACTACCGTTACTTCCCGGACCCGGACCTCGTTCGAGTCGTAATCGACGCGGAGTGGAAGGAGCGCATCCGCGCTTCGATTCCTGAGCTCCCGGATGCTCGCAAAGCGCGCTACATCGCGGAATACGAGCTGCCATCGTACGATGCGGAAGTGCTGACGTCTTCGATGAAGATGGCGAACTTCTTCGAAGAGAGCCTGAACTACACGAAGGATGCCAAAGCTGTCTCCAACTGGATTATGGGCGACCTGCTTGGCTACCTGAACGCGAACAGCTTGGAGTTCGGCGATATCAAGCTGACGGCTCAGGGCCTTGGTGAGATGATCGGCCTGCTGGAATCGAATACGATCAACAGCAAAATCGCGAAGACCGTATTCAAGTCGATGCTCGAGACGGGCAAGCTGCCGAAGCAGATCGTTGAAGAGCAAGGACTAGTCCAAATTAGCGACGAAGGTGCGATCAAGGCGATTTGCGAAGAAATCGTTGCGGCGAACCCACAATCGGTTGCGGACTACAAAGCGGGCAAAGAGAAAGCGATCGGCTTCCTCGTCGGCCAAGTCATGAAAGCATCGAAGGGCAAAGCAAACCCTGCACTCGCGAACAAATTGCTGGTCGAAGTATTGTCCTCGCTATAAGCAAGGCAATGACGGAACCTATATGATCTACACAAATGAGGTGGCGAATAGCCGCCTCTTTTTTAATTATTAAGAAAAAGCTGATAAGTTCATCGTGATGCATACGATATGATACAATCATTTTTAACCGAAAGGATGGATGGCTATATGACGAATGGGGTCGCTAGTCCTTGGTTTATCGATAATACGCACATGCTGCTGCGTATGGGGCTTGCACTGCTGCTTGGCGGCCTGATTGGTTTCGAGCGGGAACAATCGAATCATGCAGCGGGACTTCGGACCAACACGCTTGTTTGTCTCGGCTCCTGCTTGCTGATGATGCTGTCCATGTACGGCTTTGGCGATTTTGCGAATGAAACGAATGTCCGGCTCGACCCTGCACGTCTTGCGGCTCAAGTGATAACCGGAATCGGATTTCTTGGAGCGGGCACGATACTTTTTACAGGGAAGTCCATTACAGGTCTGACGACGGCGGCTTCGCTGTGGGTTGTTTCGGCGATTGGCCTCGCTGTAGGGGCGGGTTTTTATTTGGCCGCGGTGACGGCTACGGGTTCGGTTTATTTCATATTGTGGGCGATGAACAAGATCGAGAAACGGTTTCTTAAAGGAAAACGCGAGCAGATGATACGTATCTACGCGGATGATCGGAGCACGCTGCTGCAGGCGATAAATGCGATCATTCAGGAGCAGGATATCGTTGTCCGTAAAATGACCGTTAGTGATCAGACTGACATTCACGAAGGCCGTGTGATGGTCCAGATGTATGTGACGCTGCCGAAGCAGTTGTCGATTATGCTGCTCGTGAATGAGATTAACGATGTCGGAGGCGTAAGAGGAGTAAGTGCAGAATGAGTGAATGGAAGAGGCGAAGCTTCGGCTACGCTATGCGACGCTGGGCAGCTGTGTTCAGCTCCTGTCTCCTGCCCGGAGCAGGTCATTTTATTATGGGGCGGCATGCGCGCGGACTGCTGCTGATGGCGATTGCTGTGCTGGATGCAGCGATGATTGTTCGGCTGGCGGATGCGGCGGGAGGCAAGCATCTGCTTCTTATTGTTTATTTGGGCATCGTGCTGCCTGTTCTTTATTTTTATGGTGTATTCGATATTTTGCAAACAACGGGTATGAATCATACAGGTGATCGTTCCGTGCAGTCGCGTGACTCGGGGCCAAATGATGACGACAGCAGCTACAGACAGCGGGTTCGCAATGCAATCGGCATTGTGGCGGCGGGGCTGCTGCTTACTTCTTTGCTTGTCACCCCGGACAAGCTTCGTCCTGCTTTGGATGAGATAGGGGGCTTCGGCGCCCCGATCTTGCTGTTCGCTGTGGCGGGATGGATTCTTGTGCGTAAACGTTCGAATGGTCCAAGGCTTGGCCGCTGGACAGCAGCAATCGCAACATTTGCAACAGGCGGGCTGTTGCTATTCGATGAATGGACAGGTCAAGAGCGGATTGCTTTGCTCGGCACTTGGTGGCCTGTCCTATTCGTTCTAATTGGCATCGAACTGCTCGTGCATACGCTGCGACGCAAGAAGCCACTGCCGCGACTCTCCGCTGATGCATCCGGAATTATATGGGCCTCAGTAATCGCTATTACAGCTTACAGTGTTACGCAGTATGCTGAGCTTCCTTATCGCTGGCTCGATCAGTGGGCTGCGCAGCGTAACGGATACACCAATTTTGGTGAGGAGAAAGGGTTCAACTACACCAAGCCTGATATTACAGCGGATCGCGTCGACGATATGAAACGGATTACGATCGATAATCCGAACGGAAATGTCCGTTTGCTGCGCGGAACAGAAGAACAAATTATCGTGAAGTCAACGGTCTGGATTGATTCCGGCGATAAGGAAACGGCAGATCATGCTGCTGAACAGACGAATGTCGAGCTGACAGTGGGTGAAGAGACAACCATTGTAACGAAGAGTGTAGGCTTTGGTGACAAAGGTGATCGTCAACCTCGTGTGAATGTCATTGTTTATTTGCCGCCTTCGCTGGCAGATGCGCCTGTGCCTCCGCCGGTGGACACGACACAGCCTCCGACGTCAGATGATGGCAGCAGCGCTGGTGCGGACACTGGTATAAATGTCGATACAGATCAAGCCGCATCCACCGATCCGGTCGATACGGTTGCGGATACAGAGGGGCCTGTATCTCAAGAGGCAGCAACAGGTTCCAAGGAGGCTGCATCAACGGATACAGCCATTCAGACAGATGAAGATGATGCAAATGATTCTGCAGAATCGGACGAGCCTTCCGCAACTACGGATGATACGGAGCCGAGCCAGGATGAGGAGCCGGTCATACCGCCACTTGATGTTCATGTCTCCATTCAACTTGGTGATGCGGATATAAGCAGTATTACCAATCCGATTGGGTTGTCCGTTGAAGTTGGTGACGGTAGAATTAAGACATCGGATATAACCGGTAATGTTACGGTCAAAACAGTGAACGGCAGCATTGAATTGGCTCGAATCAACGGGGACGTGGCTGCATCCGTTAGCAACGGTTCGATAGATGTGAAGACAGCCTCGGGTAATGTGACAGCATCTACTGCCAACGGCGGCATACACTTGAATGATGTGGCACACGATGTTGAGGTTGATACGAAGAATGGAGAAATTACAATCCATGAAGCGGGCGGACAGGTCAAAGCGGACACGCTTAACGGTTCAATCGAGGTCATCAGTGCAACCGTAGGCGGCGATTGGGACATCGTGGGACTCGTCGGCGATATTCGATTGAAGCTGCCGATTGAGGCGGATTATGAACTGAATGGATCGGTTACTTTTGGAACCATTGATAGTAAGCCTGAACTGCCGCTAACGACAACGAAGAAGACCGTTCGAGGCATTGCCGGAAGCGGCGAACATCGCATTTATATTAACGCGAACAACAGTATTTCGATTGCGCCATATTGACAAGATTCCATACAAATAATTCCTATTTATGCTTGTTCAGCTGAGCGCTTACATTGACAAAAAGTTTAATCTGCACGTACAATAATTTTAACGATGCAGAAGGGCGTGAAAGGTATGGGTGCGACCGTTGAGAGAGCACTAGAACAACTGAAAAATAACGGCGTCCGAATGACTCCTCAGCGTCATGCGATTTTGAGCTATTTGATGAATGCGATGTCTCATCCGACAGCCGATGAAATTTATAAATCGCTGTCGCCAAGCTTCCCTAGCATGAGTGTTGCGACGATTTATAACAACCTAAGGCTGTTCGTTGAAGCTGGGCTTGTACGCGAGCTGACTTATGGAGATGCCTCCAGCCGTTTTGATGCGGATTTGTCCGATCATTACCATGCGATTTGCAAATGCTGCGGCCGAATCGTCGATTTCGAATATCCTCCATTGCTGGAGGTCGAACGAGCGGCGTCGCAGACGACGGGCTTTACCGTCGAGGGTCATCGGATGGAAATTTACGGCGTATGCGAGCAATGTGTGAAATAGGAGCGCGCATGATGTTTCAAGATTGAATATTCTGCGTGAATAACGTGCAGATGGAGGCTAGACTTCCCGCTGCACGTTTTTATTTATCGAAGTAAGCAATTTGCTTACAAGTAGAACTAACGACGAAGCGCAAATTGCTAAGCGTATGCTTACGAAGCAAGCAATTTGCTTACAGTAGTATATTCGAGGAAGTGAGCAAATTACTAAGCGTGTGCTTACGAAGTAAGCAATTTGCTTACAAGTAGAAGTAACGATGAAGCGCAAATTGCTAAGCGTATGCTTACGAAGCAAGCAATTTGCTTACAGTAGTATATTCGAGGAAGTGAGCAAATTACTTTTAGGAGCGTGTATTGGTGGAAACGATACGACTGCGCGTCAACAGCCGTAGACGGCGCCGGCGCGGTTTTACTGCAATTATTGTACTAGTTTTGATTGGACTAGCCCTCGGGATATGGATTGGCTGGATGCAGTTCGCTCCGAATAAAACGCAGGTAAAACCGGATTACGGTGATGCTTATGCCCTTTTCTATGAAGGAGTTCGTCTGGAACAAAATGCGATCATGGACGGAGACGAGCTGAAGCTGCCTCTGTCAGCGCTGGAAGAAGTGTTCGATGACAACCTCATAAGATATGAAGAAGCAAGTGGCTCGATCATAATGACGACAGCCGATCATGTACTCCGTATGAAGACGGATGAGTTGACGGCTACTTTGAATAGTAAGGAATACGAGCTTCATGTTGCGGCTGAGAAGAAAGGCGACGACGTCTACTTGCCTGCTGCACCATTAACACAGCTATATGGTTTGCAAGCGGAATACCAATCCGCGAGTGGCACAGTTACGCTAATGCAGGCGGGGGATGAGATTCAACGAGCGAAGCCCGCGAACAGCACCAGCGGGGTTGTTATTCGTACCGAGCCGTCGATTAAAGCTCCAATTGTTGAACTTGTAACCGGAGATGGACTTATTAAGCAGTGGCAGCAAGAGAACGACAAATGGGCAGTTGTACAAGGACCTAACGGAGCGGTTGGGTACGCCAAGTTATCTCAGCTGCAAGCCGCGGATAGTCTAACCGTGCCAACGCCGGAGCGTCCGGAACCTTTCGAAGCGCCAGCTCTAGCAGGTGGGAAGCTCAATATGACTTGGGAAGCGGTATATGACAACCCGACGAATACGGCCAAGATTGGTGATATGCCGGGGGTTAGCGTTGTAAGTCCAACGTGGTTCGAGCTTCAGAATGGGCAAGGTGATATCCGAAGCAAAGCAGATGCAAAGTATGTGGCATGGGCTCACAATCGAGGAATGCAGGTCTGGGCATTGTTCAGCAACGGATTTGAGCAAGAGCGGACAACGGAAGCACTCGCAACGGTTGAAACGCGGTTCAAAATGATTCAGCAAATTCTCGCATTTGCTCAACTGTACGATTTGCAAGGGATCAACGTCGATTTTGAGAATGTGAATGTATCCGACAAAGACAATCTGGTGCAGTTTATTCGCGAGCTGACGCCGCTGCTGCATGAGCAGGGTCTTGTTGTATCGATAGATGTGACACCGAAATCGACAAGCCCGACCTGGTCGATGTTCTTGGATCGGGTTGCGCTTGGCAAGACCGTCGATTACATGATGCTGATGGCGTACGACGAGCATTGGGCATCGAGTCCGACAGCTGGATCGGTTGCATCGCTGCCATGGACGGAGCAGTCTATCACCCGCATTTTGAATGAAGATAAGGTTCCTGCGCAGAAGCTCGTTCTTGCCATGCCACTCTATACGCGTCTATGGACGGAGGCGGACGGCAAAGTTTCTTCCAAAGCGATTGGAATGGACAAGGTCGCTTCCATTATTGAAGAACAGAAGCTCACACCTACGCTGGACGAAGCGACTGGACAGAACTATGTGGAATACACGGAAGGCGATGCGCGTCAGCGAATCTGGATTGAGGACGAGGTTTCGCTCCAAGCAAGGGTTGCGTTGGCGCACAAATACGGATTGGCCGGTGTTGCAACTTGGCAGCGAGCGTTCCAGGGCGGAACCGTGTGGACGACGATCGAGAACGCATTGAAGAATCAGTAAATTGAAGAATCAATAAGCTATTATTCGTTATATTCAAATGAAAAACCCCAAGCTATCGCGCTGCGGATGCAGTCGTAGCTTGGGGTTTTTCATTTTCATTTGCGACTAGGATTGCGGAGGAGCAGCGACTACCGGAGCGTTTGGTGCTGCAGGCTCGTCCTCATAAGCGCTGAAATCGTTCGCGAGCGATTCATCGAACGACATTTTCGTTTTGCAATGCATGCAGCGGTCAGTCTTGCCGATCATCTTCGTTGGTTTTTGACATGCCGGACATTCAATCGTCTTCACACTAGTCGACATCATGCCAGCCCAGAAGTAGATACCACAGCTGACTAGCAGCAGAATCGAGCCGAGCACCATGAAGGTACCGGCAAATATCTTACCGGCGAGGCCGCCCCAAAATACGATGCCAGCGGTTCCGAATATCATCAGTCCCATACCAGCAAGCATGAAGAATAGACCCCAAAGACGAAATTCGTTGATTTTAGCCGTTTTGAAGAACAATTTAGAATCTCCTTCCAGTAATTGTCGAAAATACCCGTTTGTGAAATCCGTAAAATTAGCAGGAATCCGTCCGATATATGTCGAACAACTACATACTGATGACTAATATTATAGCCGAAACCTCGCGGTGAAGCTATATGGAGGCCTCACGTTGGAAAATATCAAACAACACTTTATCGATTGTTATTCTGCCGACACTGGATTGGTCAGCCTCGCTGCGATCGAGAACCCGGTTCCTTATAATCCGTTGATCGATGGACATGATTTGCTGCTGTTGATCGTTACGGAAGAAAAGTCTCGTGTTGGCCGAACAGAGCATTTACGCATTGATGGTCGACGTGTGCTTGTTCGAACGGTTGACAAGGAGATGCTTCGCCGGTGGATCTACGGCGGAGAGAATCGGAACATTATTCAGTGGTTGGAACGGGGGCAACTGCTTATCGACCGCGACGGCTACCTAGGGAACATTCGAAACGACCTGCTGCACTTCCCTGATCTATGGCGGGAGCAGCGACTCTTCGTTGAATTCGCTGCCTATATCCGTACCTATCTGCAAGCGAAGCAGGATATTCAGGACGGCAACCTTCTGGATGCTTATACGAGCATTTTGTCAGGTTTGCATTATTGGGCACACATTGCGCTCATCGAAGAGGGACAGCATCCAGAGCTCACCGTATGGCGGCAGATCCGGCGCGTGCATCCGGGCATCTACAAGCTGTATGAAGAGCTGACAACGAGTGCCGAGACGCTCGAACAGCGTGTTCAGCTCGTATTGCTGGCCTGTGAATTCACCGTTATGAGCAAAATGAAAACTTGCTGCTCGCATCTCCTACGTACGCTCGCAAGCCGTGAGGAGCCGTGGAGCATCATGGAGCTGCAGCATCACCCGAACTTCTGTGACCTGCACGTCGATCTATCGCTCGTGCTGCAGAAGCTTGTCAACCGCTCTTTCGTCCGTGAAGTCGCCTACCTCTCCGAGTCCGGCGACCAGGAAGCGCTCGAGCTTCGTTATACGGTCGTTTCTCAATAGGAGCAGAGCGTACAAGATCCCTCTTGTCGAATGAATGTCGAGCACTTATAATAATTGACATATCAATCAATCGGGCAGGAAGCACCTGCTCGCATGTGACTGTTTTATTCAGTCGTGTGCGGGCGGGTGCTTTTTTTGTGTATCAGGAGTGATGAATGATGAGTCATCCATTTTTGTCGAATATTGCAATAAAACTTGTTTTCGCCAAAACCATCTAATGTTACCATGGTAATAATTGAGTATTTTAATTTTGTAAGATTAATTCATAGAACGATCAAATCAATAATGCATGATAAATTCCCAATTGAGAGGTTGATTAGGATGAAAAAACGACTGCTTTCCATTATGACTGCTATTACAATTCTCACCGCTTCGATGAATACAGTCGGCTCGACCAATGCTGCAACGGTTAGCGCAACGACCGTCAAGGATATTGCTGGTCACTGGGCCGAATCAAGCATTACGAGCATGATCAGCAAAGGCTACGTTAGCGGCTATCCTGACGGCACATTTAAGCCGAACGCTACGATTACACGCGCTGAATTTTTGAAAATGGTTGTTAATGCAATGGAGCTGAAGGTCGACACCAGCACTACGGGAAAATGGTACGTCCCTTACGTCAATGCGGCTGTTGCAGCCGGCATCCATAATACAAAGGATTTCAACGCTAACTACGATCGTCCGATTACAAGACAAGAAATTGCTCAGATTGCCGTTCGCGCAACAACAAAAGAGCTGCGCACCGGCAAAGAGACCAGTACGCAGCTCATGTACGAAGCAACAAAGCAAGGTTTGATTAGTGGCCTTTCTAATGGTGAGCTTGGGATCGATCAGAACTCGACGCGAGCGCAGGCTGTCGTTATTACCCAACGTGTACTGACGGTTGAAAATGGTGGCACGCTGCAGGCTGACAAACGTGCTGCATCATATGCAGAAGTCGCATGGCATCACACGAATATCGAAACGATGTGGGGCGGCAAGATGAAAGCACTGCCTTTGTCAATGCAATTTTCTTGGACTGTGAATGGTACGTTCGAAGAGATTCTAATTATCGATCTTTCTGATAAAAACAGTCCGTACCGGAGTTGGGTGCCGGATTTAATCAAAGTTAACACTAAAGATTGGAGTAACGATTATCTCATCGCAATGAAAGTAACAATGCAAAATACCAAAACGGCAGCAAAGGGAACAACTGCTTATTTCTACGATTTATTGGGCAATACAGCCTTCAAGAGAGCTATTATTCAAGATAAAACATCGCCTATTAGTACAAGAACCCCATTGCAATTGGATAAACTCGATAAAGTTACAACATGGCATCTATTAACAATTAGTAAGGAAGATCTTGAACATAAGAAAACTGTCAACAGTACTTTTTGGTACTTCGATACTAATATGGGATATTCCATTAAACTTTCAGAAGATGGAACACTCTTCTCCAATTAAAGGGGATGACAAATGTATATGAAGAGATTTCTATCCATTTTTCTAATAATGTCTATACTGGTCACGTTGCTACCGCTTCAAAACGATGATGCATCTGCGGCAGCGACTACTTATACAGAAACGATTAATAGCGACAAAATTTCAGGCTACGAGAAATACTATTCTGAAAATGTAAGGAGTCTATCTATAAGCGTACCTCAGTATGAAAACTACGAGGTGAAATCGTGGGTATTAACGAAAAAGAATGGCATAAACAAGGGGCAACTTGGTAAATATGACGAGACAGCTCACAAAATTAATATCGCTGAAATAAACGGCGATGCTGTCGCTCTTACAGGAACTCGTGAATCTCACATGTACCATTCAATATGGCGGAACAGTACAGGGAAACAGTGGACGACTAGCTTAGATGGCGTAGTTAGCTATACTTTTACAAGCTCTTCCACCTACATAAATGGAGTCTCTCAGTATCCTGGGCTGTTCCCAGCAAAAGATGATAGCGGAAAGGCTATCCCTGCAGAGTTAAGATACTCTAATGGTGCTGCTGCTGCTTGGTCAGACAAGTTAGGACCACCAGATGTTTTTTACACATCAGAAGAAAAAAAGATCGACGGTAAATTTATCAACCAAAAGTCTATAACCATTACAGCAGCCAAAGAAGTACAGGAAGGGATGAAAATCGATTACTTTGGCAAAGGTGCTGACGGGTATGGCTATATTAAGGCTCATACATTAATGACTGGAAATTATAACATTGAAGGCGTTCATTATGAGAAGCTTGCGGGTTCATCAGGTGTAATTGAAGGTAGAAAGTATCTCATGGACTCGGACACTACATGGGCCGCTACAACATACGAACTTGGATTCGATATTGTAGTGACCTACGAAAGAACGTCAGGGACAGGTGGTAAAGCAATCATTCGCCACGTTGACCGTAATGGCATTCCGATTCCCGGCCTAACCGATAGAGAAGAAATTTTGGAGCTGAAACAAGATTTCAGCTCCACATCTAGTACACCACCTACCGGATATACATACGCCGGTTACGTCAAGACGACCACGGGCGTCGAACCCACCGACTTTACAAATCCGGCAGACGGTGAGTTTCCGAAAATCGCACCATACGATGGCAGCTTTAGTACGCTCTATCTGTATTATGTATACGACGTAGACATCCAAGCGGGTATGGGTACGATTCATGTTCGTCATATGGTACGAACTAGCTCAACGGGAACCTATACGAAAGCTGGCGAGGAGACGGTTGTCGTCCCAAATCTAACAGACGCCGAAACGACAAAGTCGCTATCTGCAAATACGTCATATGGTACGTACCAAGGACGTAGTTCCAGTAAATCAGGCGGGTATTCCGATTCGATTATAACGATCGGCGGCAGCACGGTAACCGTATCGTTAACCAGGAGCAGCAACGAAGCATGGGTTTCATTCTATTATGAGAAGGCCGCCGATTTTACTGCAGATTTCGATGTAACACCATCATCGATTAAATACCGTGAATCCTTCAAAATCCACCCTAAGGACTTTGTTCTTAACGGCTGTACTTATGCAGGACACTACTACAAGATCGAACGTGATGGTTCAACGTGGACTTCCTCGACGATCAATGGCATGACAACGGACAGTTCGTACACCTATTCAAGCTATCCGTGGAATATTGGGGTAGGGGATCACGAGGTCTATATGAAAGTGGTCACGAGTTGCGGAACAAGCAACTGGATCGGTCCGAAGACGCTCACTGTTACTGAAGATTCTAATAATGATCCACCGGAGTTTCAGCTAGGATTTGTATATAATACTGCTCGAACAAAGCCAATTGCCCAAGTAACTGAGGGGGCGATTATGGATCTGACCGTCATTATGGATTCGTCGGTACCGACGCCATACGATCCCAATGGTGATACGATCACTTTCGCCGGTTACGATATCAATTCGGCTGACGAATGGCTGCAGAACAAGATCAACAACAGTGGCTATAACTACACTACTTCATACATAATTCCTAGTATTACAATGGATGAAATAGGTTTTCATTACATAACAGCCTACATGAGAGATTCACTTGGCGCGATGGCAAAAGCAACGACATATATCGAAGTTGTGCCGAAGAACCCTGTTCCAGTAGCGTATTGTCCAGATGTCGTCACCGCTAATCATCCGGTCGATCAATCTCTATTCGATGCTTCGAAGAGCTATAGTCCCATTAGCCGCAAGATCGACCATACGCTCGACGAATGGGTGAACAAGCAAACGGCGTATACGAACGATACTGATCATAATATTACAGTCATCGTGGAACTAGGCGTAACGGACGAAAAAGGATTACATTCACTTACGAACGCGCAGTGCGTCATTATCGTTAAGCCTGACCTTCCACCGATCGCGAAGCTGAATGTACCGGCGAAGGCTGTTCGTGACGAATCGGCAACCATCCTGAATGAATCGTATTCGCCAGATGGCGACGACATCGTAACGGCTGAGTATCAGTTCAAGTACGACGCAGCAAACAACGGTTTTGATGACGATGCTTGGCAGAAGGTATACGGCAGCATGCAGCGCATTGTTTACTCCCCGTCGAAGGTAGGTAAGTATTGGTTTTACGTGAAAGTCACCGACGAATACGGGCTGACAGCCGAGACGAATGTTTTAGTTTCTGACGGACTCGTGATGGACGTAGTCAACAATGCTCCGTATGTATCTTTTACAGTCGAAGGAAAGAACGAACAGCCCGATCTAGAGCCTTATACGCAGGTGAAGCCTGAAACGATGCTCAGCTGGCCGGTCTATGTAACAGGAACATCAACGGAAGTATTCAACAAGCATAATTTATGGCGGGTAAGCGGCAATAATCTTATCAGCGGGGAAGCGCGCAACTCCGGCAGTCCGCATCAATATTTCAAGGGCTTTAATTATACAAGAGGCAGCGCAAACCTGTATACAACACTGCCAGCAGGATTCCAAGACAATGGGTATGGACCGAATAACCTTTCACCTTGGCGCAGCAGCACGGACTATGATTCAACACAGACGAACCCTATTCTCAATGAAACCGCTGCAGCATGGAAACTCGCAGCGCAAGGTACTGTGAGTCGGATTCGGTCCAATAAAAAATTCATTTATTACGATACGTACAATTCCACTACTGACGTGTCAGCGCTTTACGCAGTCGATATAAACAACCTTCCGCAGCTGAGTTACGAAGTGTGTGGCTGGGTAATCTGTCCGAAGTACGAAAGCGGTACAACGCCGTTTGCATTTAAGATCATTGGATTACCCAGTTTTTCAAAGACCACAACCTATAATACCAAGACCGGTACAGCAACAGGGCCTCTAACCTATTCACTCATCGAAATTAATGAATGGGAGCTTGCAGGAGATAAGATCTATGCAAGAGCGTTGTTCCAAGCGACAAATAAGTACACCCCAGCCGGAGAAAGTTCATCGAAAACGCAGACATTCAGTGTCTATGATCTGCTCATCTACGACGCCTTCACTGGATCGCTGATTGATCGTTATTCAGCAAACGAGGATCTGCAAGAACAGATTTCGGCGATTCAAGATATTTCCGGAAGCACGGGTACCTACGGACTTGGGTCGTTAATGAAGATCATTTCAACGAATGGTGATCGTGTCGTATTCGAAGAAAGGATAGGCGGCACATCTTCAGAAGTTCCTTATAAGGTATTGTTCGAGTTGCTTCCAGACTTGTCAGTTCAATACAAGGCGACTTGGAGCACAGCACCGAAGCTGGGCTCAACGGCAGGCGTTTATGTTCAGGTTAGTGATATGTTCTTTGATCCAACCGGAGCCATGTATTTTTACGAGGGATATGGTGCGACCTCAAGTGCGACTACGTTCTCAGAACTGTACGTTACGAAATACAATGCAGACTACACGTTTGCATGGCGTACCGCGCTTGGATCAGGGGGGCCGGCTTATACCGCTACCACTAACGCCACTTATGTGTACCCAAACAATGTAGCGAGCCTCATGATTAACTATGATGCGAGCACCTTGTACGCCAAGAAGTATTATGACTATCGAACAAGTACGTCGCAGGTGACAGCGAGCGCGGGCGAAAACGTATATGTCATTAACACGAAGACAGGCGCAATCAAGCAGACGAAGTCACTAGAAAATGGCGATAGTCTCGATATGTATGCGTACAGCGATGGTTATATAGAAGCAGCGGCTAAGTTTTACGTAAACCATGACGGCACTACGACCAGCGGAAATCCAAGCACAACGACGATTGACGGCTATCATACGTCGCGTAAAGAGGCTACGTGTACGAGTGCTTACAATGTCACTGGCGTAAAAATTGGCTACAATAGCGTTCGCAACGATGCAGGACAAGAAGTAGGCCGAGCTGGAGTTACTTGTATAGGCACGTTCCAGATTTTCGGCGAATACGTAGGGGATGGCATTTATGCCTCTCTCACGAAAAATGAGACCACTGGTACCGCTGATGGTTTCTATCTCACGTTGTCAAAGGGAACGCCGACAACAACACCAGTTGTTCGAAAATCGTTTACGAGCGGCCAGTTCTATTCGACCGATCAACTGGCGAATGCCGAAATGAAAATCAGCTTCACCATGAAGTATAAGAGCTACGATAAGGAAACGCTGGGCTTCTCCTTCCGGATGCAAAATCCTGAAGACCGGTATGCGTTTGAAACGGACGGTTCGAACGTAATGCTAGCCAAGTACGAGAAGGGTCAG
Source organism: Paenibacillus cellulosilyticus (assembly GCF_003182255.1). Classification (GTDB taxonomy): domain Bacteria; phylum Bacillota; class Bacilli; order Paenibacillales; family Paenibacillaceae; genus Paenibacillus_T; species Paenibacillus_T cellulosilyticus. Next base: position 83,126 of record NZ_QGTQ01000026.1, read on the forward strand.
CGGACAGTACTCGATTCGAGTACCTACGCCTTTGAGGATGGAAAGTCTTATTCGGTTAAGCTGCTGACGAGGGATGACCGTCTGCAGGCATACATCGGTAACGTGCCTTTGTTTGATGTGAAAGATTCATCGTATACGAAAGGAAAATACGGCTACTTTAGCGATAAATCCTTTGTTACCTTCGGTTCTATCCAGTATAAGGCGCTAGCCGACACCGGACAGTGGTCTACGGATTATGCGATTTGGGACGAAACGACGCAGACAGCCGAAGTTACGTACAAGGATATTACGTTTGAAGATCCAGAGAACGATCCATCGAGCGGAGACTATCAATGGACGATCACACATACGCCGCGTTTCATTAATAACCAAGGTCTATCGGTACTCGACGGAAAGACATTCACATCGCCGCAGCTCACGTTTGATAAGGTGGGCGACTATCTGGTATCCATGCAGGGACAAGATGATCCTAACCCATCGTATTTGATGCCTGCGAATGATTTTGACGAATACCGTGCAGAATCAGATCCTTTCATTCGCCAAATCACAGTTCACCGACGTCCGGTATCTGACTATGAGATTGTCCAACAAGACAGCAATGGTGTTGTGAAGTGGACAGATCACAGTTACGATCCCGATCGATACGAGAGTGCAACGAAGTATTCAACCGAGGATACAGGGATCGATTACAAAACGATCCGAGGCATATTAGAGAAACGCTTCTACTACGTCACACCTAGCGGTGACTACGTTGCGGAGAAGCTGCTAACGCCGCAAGAAATAGGCCAGTACGAAGTAGGGATGGCGGTTCGCGACGAATACGGGGCGTGGAGCAATTACACGGTTAAGATGCTCGATGTGAGCATGAAAGCGATATTAAACACACCGCCAGTCGCTGGATTTACGACAACACATGTAACGACATATCGCGGCGTCCCGATCACGTTTGATTCAACGGCCTATGATAAGGAAGACGGCGCACGTGAGAATCTGCCGCATGAGTGGTATCTGAAAAATCTCACAACCAATTCGGCAGAATCACTTGCGAGCAACAGTCGAACGAACTGGACGAAGACGTTCTCCACGCTGGGTACTTTTAAAATTCGACAAGTAGTTGAGGATTCGATTGGGGCATCAGATCAATTCGAGCTGCAGGTGACGATCGAGAACAGGATTCCGATTGCAAACATTACGACACCATCCAGCAGTGATCAAACCAACCCGACGAAGTTCGATACATTGCGCCCAACGTTCAAATGGACGTATAGCGATGCGGACGGGGATGCTCAAGCTTATTACCAGCTTCGCATCTATCGTTATGGCGGCATTCTGCAGGCAGATACGTACGCTAGAGAAGGTTCTGCAGTAACGTTTGTGAATAATGCGGATCTTCCGGAGAATGTGAACATGTACGTCCTGGTACGGGCTTACGATGGTTACGATTGGAGCGATTGGAGTGCACCTAAGTACTTCTATATTGAAACGAATCGTCCGCCGATCGCTCAATTCGATTGGACACCGAAGCCGGCATGGGAAGGTGATCCGCTGCAGTTGATCAATTTGTCCAGTGATCCAGATGGGGATTCGATAACCTCACTATGGACGCTCCTAACGCCATCAGGAATAGTGAAGACCTACACGGATACACCTTCATTTGCTCAAGCTGAGCCGGGAACATATAAAGTTACGTTAGAAGTCTCAGATGGGAAAGCGAGCGCAAGTACTTCTTCTGACATTGTGGTGCTTCCGTTATCAATTGAAGCCGATGTTCGTCATACTGACGAGTGGAAGAAGGTCCATGATCTAGAGGGTCATGAGACAAGTACGAATCCTAAAGATTTTTATGCAGGGGAGATTATACAGGCGAGTGCTCGAACAACCGCGGATGCCCCAGTAAGGAAGGTTACAGTGAAACTTACTGCAACCGGACTCGATGGTGGTGATCTATCTCATGAGTGGCAAATGAGTACATCTGGTGCGTCAGATCGATTCGAAGCAGAATTGTTTGATTCAAAATGGGCCTCACTCCAGGAAGGTTTGCCGAAAGGGCTCTATACGCTACGGTTCACAGTTATTTATGCCAACGGTACAACCAAGTTCACAGATGTTCCGATTCGAATCATCGGATCGGTATATAGTGTGGTTGGCGTACATAGAAGGCAATAAAACCATGTTGTGCAGCCCGTAACAGAGGCGGTTCGAACTTTTGTGAAAAAAATGTCGAAACGGTATTGACTGTTATGGGCTGTTCATGATAAATTAAATCTCGCCGCTTTTGAAGCGGGCACACGAAAGAAAACAAGCTAAAGAAACTTTGAAAAAAGTGCTTGCAATCGAGTAGGTGAATGTGATACATTATGAAGGTCGCCGCTGACGAAGCGGACGAACGAAAGAAACATAAAACATCACAACAATTGTTCTTTGAAAACTGAACAACGAGCGAAACTGTCAGTTTAAATGTTTTAAATGAGCTAAACAAGCTTTACCATAACTTTTATGGAGAGTTTGATCCTGGCTCAGGACGAACGCTGGCGGCGTGCCTAATACATGCAAGTCGAGCGGAGTAGTTTGAAAGCTTGCTTTCAAACTGCTTAGCGGCGGACGGGTGAGTAACACGTAGGCAACCTGCCTGCAGGACCGGGATAACATTCGGAAACGAATGCTAATACCGGATAATCGATTTCCTCGCATGGGGAGATCGGGAAAGACGGAGCAATCTGTCACCTGTGGATGG
>NZ_QGTQ01000027.1 GCF_003182255.1 Paenibacillus cellulosilyticus
TGCAGTAGAACTTAAAGAGAAGTGCGCATCAACGCAACTTCTGTTCCTGCATACCCCGACTGTGTCATCAACAACTGTCAGCCCTAATTCCATCGCTTCATCCGACATCTTAATAGTTGAAATCCTGCGAATGGTTGAGCATTCGTGAGAGAAACCCTTAAATACGAGGGAAGGTTGCGACAGAGGTTAACAACGTATCATCGATTATTACAAGGCAAATCCGTGCAGTTAAGCTCTATGACAACCCTTACAGCCAGAAATGGTACTCTAAAGGCGATATAAGCTCTGTGGCAACCGTAAGCCGTAAGCCCATTCACCTGCATCGCAGTGATTTCTTAGTTCCTAAAGAAGGCAGTGCTAACATCTAAAAGCACCGTCTTTCAGTTTACTTTTTAATCTCGATCCACCGGCTGTTTAGGAGGTGGATCAACAATCTTCGCTCCTCCGCTTGATGGCGACGTCCGCAATAAGCGGAGAGGCAGGGTCATGCTGTAGAAGCGTCAGCGTTTGCCTTTGTCTCCGGATTGTAACCTTATCTGATCTTATCTAATCAGAACAATCTGGAGACAACAGCAATCGTAAGCATGACCCTGCCTCGCAGCGCCCCGCCGACGTAATCCTTTATAAATTTTTATAATCTTTTGCATCAAACTTCAGTCACCAACAAGCCTTTTTCCCAGAATGTACGTTCGACTTCCCTGTGAAATCTATGTCGCAATATGCTAGAATAGAGACTACTTCATGCCCAATTTGAGAGGCGTGAAAATGATCGGAAAAAAGGTGGATCGAGATGGCGCTGCGATTTGTGCTCGGCCGCTCCGGGGCGGGGAAAACCCGGTACTGCATTGACGAAATTCGCGCCAAGCTGCGGGTGGAGCCCGATGGTCCGCCGCTTATTATGCTGGTGCCTGAACAGGCGACGTTCCAGAACGAATACGAGCTGCTGCGAGAAAGCACGAGACCGGGCACGATACGTGCGCAGGCGATGAGCTTCCGCCGTCTTGCTTTTCGCGTAATGCAGGAGACTGGCGGCACTGCGCTCGTCCCGATAGACGAGAACGGCAAGAATATGCTGCTCTACAAGCTGATGCATCGACTGGCACCTGAACTCAAGTTGTTCGAAGGGGCAGGCGCTCAGCCTGGCTTCATTGAAAGGCTCGGCGAACTGCTTACCGAGTGGAAGCGTTATGGCGTGGACGGCGGAATGCTGGCTGAAGTATCTAACGCTCATCCAGCTGCTGACGCTGCAGCTTCGCCGCTGCTCTCCAACAAAATGCATGACCTGAAGCTGCTGTACCAAGCGCTCGAATTGGAAACGGCGCATCTGTATGCCGATGCCGAAGACTATTTAACCTATCTCGCCCGCGGCTTCGCACTTAGCCCAGCCGTTGCAGGTGCAGAGATTTGGATCGACGGCTTCCACGGCTTTACGCCGAAGGAATACGAGTCGCTCGCTGCGATTATCGGCGCTTCCGCCAATGTGACGATTGCGCTGACGCTCGACCGTCCTTACGAAGCTGGCGAGCAGCCGCATGAGCTGGAGCTGTTCCATCCGACCGCAGAGACGTACATCAAACTGCGTGAACTTGCGGAGTTAAACGATATACAAATCAACGAGACGATTACGTTGAGCAGCCCGACGCTGCCGAGATTTGAAGGCAGAGCAGCGCTGGCTCATGCTGAGCGAAGCTACGCTACCCGCAGACCGATGCCTGCATCTATAAGCACTGAGGCGATGTTCGACCCCGAGCAGCCAGCTGGCGAAGTTTCCTTGCACGCCGCTCCTAACCGTAGGACGGAAGCAGAGGCTGCAGTACGCGATATGGTTCGCCGTGCGCGTGAAGAGGGCATGCGTTGGCGCGATATGGCCGTCATGGTGCGCAATGCAACGGATTACACCGATTATCTTACCGAGTTGATGCACGATTACGGCATTCCATACTTCCTTGACCAGAAACGATCGGCATCGCATCATCCGCTGGTCGAGTTTATTCGTTCGGCGCTGGAAACCGTCCTGCATGGCTGGAGCTACGACGCCGTATGCCGCTGCATGAAGACGGAGCTGTTGTTCCCGGATAGCAGTGAATCCCGATTGACCCGTGAATCGTTCGACCTGCTCGAAAATTACGCTCTCGCCGCTGGTATCGACGGCTGGCGTTGGTGTGAAAAGAAAAGCTGGAAGCCGCTCGTCCGCGAGTCCCTCGACAACGAAGAAGCGGCGGAAGCGAGCAAGAGCGAGCTTGCTCGCTTCCAAGTTGTAATGGAGGCGCGGGAAGCAATTGTTGCGCCACTCCAGCGGTTCGGCGATGCGCTCCGCAGTGCGAAGGATGTCCGCTCCATGTGCATGGCGCTGTACCGGCTGCTTGAGCGAGCTGACGCTGCTGACCGTCTCGAGCGCTGGAGCCGCGCGGATGCAGGAGCAGGCCGCGTACGGCAGTCGCGCACTCACCGCCAGCTGTGGGATGGCGTCATGTCGCTGCTCGATCAGCTCGTCGAAATGACGGGCGACGAACAGATGACGCCTGAGCTCTTTGCAGGCATGATCGAGACAGGTCTTGACAGCTTGAAGCTTGCCTCCGTTCCTCCATCGCTTGATCAAGTGCTGATCGGCAGCGTCGATCGTACGCGTTCAGGCGAGGTAAAGGTTTGCTATGTACTTGGGGCTAACGATGGTGTTCTCCCGAAGCGAATGCAGGAGGATGGCATCTTGACGGAGCAAGAACGTGACACATTGGCGGATAAAGGGCTTCCGCTCGCGCCAAGCGTTCGACGGAAACTGCTTGATGAGCGCTTCATGATTTACAACGCGATTGCTGCACCAAGCCGGCACTTATGGATAAGCTATGCGATGGCAGATGAAGAAGGCAAGAGCTTGCATCCATCGGAGCTGATTCGGCATCTGCGCGTCATGTTCCCACTTCTGCGAGAACGGACGCTTAGCAGTGAGCCAATCGCGGAGATGAGTCGTGACGAGCAGCTGGCATTTGTCGTACGCCCTGCAGCGGTGCTTCCATACCTAAACGCACAATTGCGTGCATGGCGGCAAGGTGCGGGCATTGACGACGTCTGGTGGGATATTTTCAACTGGTTCGCCATTCGGCCGCAGTGGCAGGAGCCGCTGCGCCAGCGGACGGCGGCGCTTGGTTACACGAATGATGTGCAGCCGCTTGATCCAGAGACAGCACGCCAGCTGTATGGCGAGCGTCTACGGGCAAGCGTGTCGCGGATGGAACGGTTCGTATCGTGTCCGTTCCAGCATTTTGCCGTCTATGGCCTGCGTCTTGAGGAACGTCCGATTTATCGGCTTGAAGCGCCGGATGTCGGGCAGCTGTTCCACGCTGCACTCAGCCGTATCGCAGATCGTTTCGGCAAGCGCTGGGGCGCTGTCACAGAGCAGCAGGCTGTCGACGTTGTGTCCGAGGCGGTCGAGGCGATTGCGCCGCGGCTGCAATCGGAGATACTGCTTAGCAGCGGCAGGCACCGGTATATGCTGGTCAAGCTGAAGGCCATCATTACGCAAGCGGCTCTCATGCTTGCCGATCATGCGAGGCGGGCAGCGTTCCATCCGGTCGGCTTAGAGGTTGATTTTGGACCGGAGGGGCATTTGCCATCGCTTATTATTCCGACGCCAGATGGCGGCGAGGTGGAGCTTGTCGGACGAATCGACCGCGTCGATGCGGCAGAGACGGACGAAGGGCTGCTCCTGCGCGTGATGGACTACAAATCCAGCTCGACCAGCCTGAGGATGGAAGAGGTGGCGTTCGGGCTGTCGCTCCAAATGCTCGCATACCTCGATGTGCTGCTGACGCACGGTGCGGCGTGGCTGGGAAGAGAAGTGAAGCCCGCGGGCGTGCTATATTTCCATGTTCATAATCCACTGCTTAGTGCATCAGGCGGTTTGAATCAAGAGGAGGCACGGAAGCAGCGGCTGAAGAAATTTAAGCCCAAGGGACTGCTTGTTGCCGATGAGAACATCGTTCGGCTTATGGACGGCGAGCTGGAATCCGGGCATTCGGAAGTGCTGCCGCTTGCAATTAAGAAGGATGGATCGTTCTACAGCACCTCCTCCGTACTTGCGGAGGAAAGCTGGGATTCGCTTCGCGTATCGGTGCGGCAGGCAATCGGACGAATCGGTAGTGCTATCGGCTGTGGTGCGGTCTCAATCTCGCCTTATCGGATGGGCGGGAAGTCGCCATGTACGTTCTGTTCGTACAAGCCGGTCTGCCAATTCGACCCGCTGTATGATGGCAACGAGTATGCGAAGCTGCCGAAGCTTGGCCGAGATGAGGTATGGTCCGTACTCGGGCATCAGCAAGGTGAGCCGAACGAGCATGTCCGTGAAACGGCAGCCGCTGCAGAGGCATTCATGACGAGGGGGAACGGGAATGACCGGCGTAACGTTTAGTCCGAAGCCGGAAGGCGCCGCTTGGACGGATGATCAGTGGCGTGCCGTATCGGCGGAAGGAAGTAATATTCTAGTTGCGGCTGCTGCCGGCTCAGGAAAAACTGCGGTATTGGTCGAACGAATTATTCGCAAAATCTCGAACGATGCCGACGTCGACCGGCTGCTCGTCGCGACGTTCACGAAGGCAGCAGCTTCCGAGATGAAGGAACGCGTCCGTATCGCCCTCGAAGTCGCGCTCGAGCGCAATCCTGAATCGGAGCATTTACGCCGCCAGCTTGCGCTTATCAACCGTTCATCGATCACAACGCTTCACTCGTTTTGTCTCGATGTCATCCGCAGCTATTACCCGCTGATCGGACTCGATCCGGGCTTTCGGATGGCAGGCGAGACCGAGAGTGAGCTGCTGCGTATCGACGCGTTAGACGCGTTGTTTGAGCACAAATATACAGGTGAGGACGCAGACAGCGGCATCTTCATGATGCTGGCCGACCGTTACGGCGGCGAGCGTGGTGACGAGCCGCTCTATCGGCTCGTTCAGAAGCTGTACGATTTCTCGCGCAGTAATCCGTGGCCGGATCACTGGCTGCGCGAAACGGCGGCGAAGTTTCGTTTTACGCCAGATGCATCACTAAGTGATACCGAATGGGTGGAAGCAGCGAAGGCTGATGTCCATCTGTCGCTAATCGGTGCTGCTGGTTTGCTTGAGCAGGCGTTGGAGCTTACAAGGCGCCCGGCTGGCCCTGCTCCTTATGCGGAGACGCTGTCGGACGATTTGAATATGGTCTCGGAGCTGCTAGGCGTAACGGCGATTGAGCCGTGGGAAGCTTGGGCAGAACGTTTCGCGGGAATAGCTTTTGGCAAGCTGAAAACGATGCGCGGCGATGAGTATGACAAAACGCTTCAGCAGCGGACCAAAGATCTGCGCGATAAAGTGAAAGGCTTGCTGTCGGGCGTAGCGGAACGTTGGTTCCATCGCACACCGGAGCAGTATCGTGCCGAGCTCGAAGAGCTCACACCGATGATGGAGACGCTGTCTGAGCTTGTCATTGATTTCGGCAAGCGATATGAAGCGCTGAAGCGTGATAAAGGGCTGCTCGATTTCAGTGACCTGGAGCACGGCTGTCTGTCCATCCTTCGCGATTCGAAGTCGACACCGGAGCAGGAGGTGCCGTCGGTGGCGGCGCTGGAATATCGAGAGCGGTTTGTCGAAATTTTGCTCGATGAATACCAGGATACGAATACGGTGCAGGAAGCGATCGTATCGCTGATCGCACGACCGGACAATCGGTTCATGGTCGGCGACGTGAAGCAAAGTATCTACCGATTCCGTCTCGCAGAGCCTAATTTGTTCCTGCACAAATATAAGACGTATATGCCAGCCGATCTCGTTGGTAAAAGGCCGACCGAAGCGGCGTCCGCCGAGAAGAGGGAGCAAGGTGTACGAATCGATCTTGCCCGCAACTTCCGCAGCCGGAGTGAAGTCGTCGATGGCGTAAACGGTATTTTCCGCGCGGTCATGCATGAGAACGTCGGCGAGCTGGAGTATGATGAACGCGCCGAGCTTGTGTGTGGAGCCTCGTATCCATCCCCTGACGTTCCTGGACGCTGCGCATCTGAGCTTGTGCTCGTCGATCGTAGTGGGTCAGCATCGGCGCAGACAGAGGAAGAGACGATGGATGCGGACAGCGATTCCGAATCCGAAGATGGAGCGCCGCGGTCGGACGCGGCGGATCTGCAGACCGCACAGCTTGAAGCACGGGTCATTGCAAGACGTATCCTTGATTTGCTGGCAGAGGGACATCCCGTGTGGGATGGCAAGCGCAAGGCGTATCGTCCGCTTCAAATGCGCGATATCGTCATTCTGCTGCGTGCCACAGCAAGCTGGGCGCCTATTCTGATCGAAGAGCTGCAGACGTTTGGCATTCCGGCCTATGCGGAGCTAGGCACGGGCTATTTTGACGCGACTGAGGTTGAAGTGATGATGTCGCTTCTTCGTGTCATCGATAACCCGTATCAGGATATCCCGCTTGCCGGCGTCTTGCGTTCGCCTATATTCGGTCTTACCGCCGAAGAGCTTGCCAAGGTGCGGATTAACGCAGGCAAAGGCAGCTTCTACGACGCGGTGCGGCGTGCGGCAGCGCAAGAGAACCTACGTGAAGAGATTCGGCTGAAGCTGGACCGTTTCCTCACGCGGCTGGAGCAATGGCGGGAAACGGCGCGACAAGGTGCAGTGACCGAGATGCTAGCTGCGCTGTATCGCGAGACGGGTTATTACGATTTCGTTGGTGGTTTGCCGGGAGGCTTACAGCGGCAGGCCAATTTGCGTGCTTTGCTCGACCGGGCTCGTCAATATGAATCGACCTCCTTCCGTGGACTGTTCCGTTTCCTGCGTTTTATCGAACGTATGCGAGATACGGGTGGTGACCTCGGTACAGCGCGTGCGCTCGGTGAGCAAGAAGATGTCGTACGCATCATGTCGATTCATAAGAGTAAAGGCCTCGAGTTTCCCGTTGTGTTCGTAGCGGGCCTTGGTAAAATGTTCAACATGCAGGATCTGAACGCTCCTTTCCTGCTCCACAAAGAGCTTGGCTATGGGCCGAAGTTCATTGATGCCGAGCTTCGCGTCAGCTACCCTACGCTTCCTTGCCTTGCGATTGGGCGGAAGCTGCGGATGGAGATGCTCGCCGAGGAGATGCGTATTCTGTACGTAGCGCTTACGCGTCCGAAGGAGAAAATGATACTCGTCGGCACCCTGAACGACGCGGTTGCGAAGCTGGAGGAATGGGCAGGAGCAATCGATACGAACGGCAGGCTGACGGATGATCGACTAGCGGCTGCGCGCTCTTATATCGATTGGATCGGGCCGCTTGCAGCTGGCAGCGGCGTGATTGGCACGACGAAGGTTGTGTCGTCCGAACCTTCGGACGAGGCGCAGGCGGTCATTGCAGTAGATGACTTGGAGGCGAGAGTGTTACTCGATGGACGCACACCTATCGATCGTTTGCCGCTGGACGGCTGGCGATTCGCCGTAATGCCTGCGTCGTTGTTCGCAGAGGAATCGGCGATTGTCATCGAAGCGGATGAGGAGCAGGAGCGGGAGAAGCGCGAGCGGATGCAGGCGATCGGCGAGCTTGCCATCATGGAATCATCCGATGCGGCGGAGGAAGTGGATCGATTGTTGTCGTGGACATATAATTATACGTCTGCGACTACGGTACCAGCCAAAACGTCGGTGACCGAGATGAAACGGCTGCATGACGAACGTGAGACAGAGGCGGAGCTGCTGATGCAGCTGCAAGAGATGGATCAAACAGCGGACATTGCATTCGGTGAGTCGCGTACGGAGGGTACATCTAACCCATCATCGTACACCTTCCGTCTGCGCAGACCACGGTTCATGGAGGAGAATGCCCTCACCGCTGCGGAGCGGGGAACTGCGAGTCACTTGCTCATGCAGCATGTCCCGCTGGACAAGCCCGTTACGCTCGAGATCCTTCAAGCGCTGGTCGATGATTTGATTTCACGCCGAATCATGACGAAGAAGCAAGCGGAGGCCATCCAGTTGGAGCCAGTTGTGGAGCTATTCACGAACACGCTTGGACAACGCATATTAGCAGCGGACTGGGTGAAGCGCGAAGTGCCGTTTAGCTGTGCTTTCCCGGCTTCACGCATCTATGGCCAACATGTGGAAGGCTCTGAGGATGAGCCGATTCTTATTCAAGGTGTCGTGGACTGCCTATTCCGCGACCAAGAAGGCATCGTGCTTCTCGACTACAAAACCGACCAGGTTTACATGCAGCAGTGGGATCGCGCGGCGGAGAAACACCGATTCCAACTGGAGCTTTATGCGGAAGCGCTAGAGATGTCACTTGGGCTGCCGATTCAGGAAAGCTATGTGCATTTCCTGAGTGGCGGTGTAACCGTACGTTTGCGTTAGGCTTGAAGGTTGAACATGGAATTGACGGAGGGTTTACTCGTGGAAATGAATACGAAGAAGAAGCGCTCATACACCGTTCCGGTGGTGCTGATAATGCTGACGTTCAGCTTGATCGGCAACGTATTTCTGTATTCTCAGCATTTGCAGAACGGCCAGGATAAGAAACAAGCGGATGGTCTGGCGATTATTAATGATGGGTTAGCTGCTAAGGCACATGTAGACGCTGCTCTGAATGCATTGAATGGACTGGAGGCATCGACTGCGGCTGATCGTCCTGAACTGCTGTACAAGCTCGGACAAGCGTCCGCAGACCAAGTGGACCTGCTTGCATTCATTGTCGATGCACGCAAGCATACGCTGTCGCCAACGATTTCGGATGAACAAAGTGTAAATGCACTGCAAGCGTTAAACAGCAAATTCGCTGCTATTGGCGCCATGTCTGGCGAACTGACAGCCGAAGATAAGCAAGCGATTCAATCGCTGCGCACGCTGTATTCGAAGCTGAAAGAACAGCTGGCCTCGTTCAAGCTTGAGAGCGGAGACAAAATGGTGGAGATGTCGGTGCTGACCGGAGGAAGCTGGGTCGATATCGGACTTGCCTTGGATCAGGCGATCGTAGACGCGCAAGCTGGGGCGGCTTCGAACGGATAAGAATTCGCAAGAAAAAGGGCGCGCCAAGTGCCATTCAGTAGCCAAATGCCTACTTCTGCATACATTGTAGGAGACAGGAGGGTGAACTGACATGGAACTTGGTAAATGGGGTCAAAAGCAGGCACCGGCCAAATCGGAAGCGTCGGTCAAGCCGGAAACGCTAGCGAAGCAGGAGACGTCGGTCAAGCCGGGTGCGCAAGCAAAGCCTGGCGCTGTGACGAAGCAGCCAACGGGGCTTAAGCCTTTGACAGCGCCTGTACCGCAGGTGACAGCGCCTGCAGCAGGCGACAAAACGGAAATGAAACATTGGTGCAAGCAGCATACGCACCGTTATGTATTAGCACGGACGTATAACGGCTGGTGCGTAGATGGTATTATCGAGCATATCGATGAGCAATTCGTGTGTCTCGCGGTACCATGCGGCGTTGTTTATGTGGATGCCCGCGGCTTCATGCCATTCGGTGGACCGTTTGGCGGACAGGTCGGCGCACCATTTTATCCATACCCGTACTATCCGCGTCGTCGCTTTATTCGGCAGACGCTGCCACTCGCTGCGCTGGTGGGGCTGTCGCTGCTGCCATTTTATTGACCATCAGATTAGCATTGAACGGCATGGCGCCTTGTGTGCATCTTTCCAAGCAATGGATGGGGCATGCATTTGGCGCCAAACGTTTGATTGCAATTGGACGAGCGGTCCCGATTTCGATATGATGGAAGTACGGAAGCATTGTACATATTGAGATTGTTAATAAAGCCGCCAGGGCAGGAAAGGGTGTAGAAGATGAGCTGTATTTTTTGTAAAATTGTAAATGGCGAACTGCCATCTCGCAAAGCTTATGAGAGCGAAACGGTTGTCGCATTCCATGACATCGTACCGCAAGCGCCTGTGCATGTCATAATCGTACCTAAGAAGCATATTGATACGATGAACGAAGTGGAGACGGGGACGGACGACGCAGTTGTTGCTGAGCTGTTCCATGCTGCTCGACAAATCGCGCGAGAGCTCGGTATTGCTGAATCAGGCTACCGTTTAGTTAATAATTGCAACGAAGATAGCGGGATGGAAGTTAGTCATCTACATATCCATTTATTGGGCGGCCGAAAATTGGGAGCAATAGTTTCTAGTCTAGGAAGTTGACACTGCCTTTCCTTATCCTCTATAATGAAATTTGATTACGGTGAAATGCTCTGGACGGTCTGTTTCGGAGGGAGGGAAAACTGGTGTCTGAAACGAAAGTTCGCAAAAACGAGACGATCGATGCTGCACTCCGCCGCTTCAAGCGCTCCATCGCAAAGGACGGCGTTCTTGCTGAGGTTAAGAAGCGCAAGCATTACGAGAAGCCAAGCGTGAAACGCAAGAAGAAGTCCGAGGCTGCGCGGAAAAGAAAGTTTTAGGAGGATCATGTCCCAATGAACCTTAGCGAAAGATTGAACGACGATATGAAGCAAGCGATGAAAAATCAGGACAAGTTTAAACTTACTACGATTCGCATGATTCGTGCGTCCATCAAGAACGCGGAGATTGATTTGAAGCGTCCCTTGGAGGATAGCGAAGTGCTTGATATACTGAGTCGTGAAATCAAACAACGTAAAGATTCCCTCCAAGAATTTAATAAAGCCGGCCGCGAAGATCTTGCTAAAGATGTTGCCGCAGAGATCGATATTATTGGTGTATACCTTCCCGAGCAGCTGACAGAAGAAGAAATCAAGTCAATTGTACTGCAGACCATCCAGGAAACCGGTGCTTCTTCAAAAGCCGAGATGGGGAAAGTCATGACCGCTCTTATGCCTAAGGTAAAAGGGCGCGCTGATGGTAAACTAGTAAATACGATTGTGCAACAATCCTTGCAATAAATTCATACGGACCCTAAACACTCCCTCGTTAGAGGGGGTGTTTTTTCAATTGTTCTAGTATAATTAAGGCTAAGTACATACAGCTTCTTACAAAAAACGCAACGTGTTGCCTATTCACGCGTATGCATTTGTAAACGGAAACAAGGGGGAGGCATCGTCATTTGTATGTTCGAAACCTGAAAATCGTTCGTCATTCAGTCCTTCGCTGCGCAGTCCTAATGCTGCTCGCCGTTGTGCTGCTGCCGTGGTTCGCAGGAACGTCGGCTCAAGCGGCTGCTGGAGCCGAGGAACAGTCGAAGGCTGCATCCACGGCTGGAGGGGCATTGTACATTGTTGAGGCGAAGCAGACTGTTGAAGCGGGACTAGAGTCATTCCTGGAGCGCGCCTACAAGGAAGCGGACGAGGCGCATGCGGAACGAGTGCTGCTCGTACTTAACACATTTGGCGGGCGGGTCGACAGTGCAGAAGGCATCGGCGAGCTCATTCGCTCCAGCAACGTGCCGACAACGGTGTTTGTTGAAGGGAAGGCTGTTTCTGCCGGTACGTACATCGCGCTTAACGCTGAGCAAATTGTCATGCAGCCCGGTAGTACGATTGGTGCTGCTGCTGTAGTTGATGGGTCTGGCTCACTGATTGACAACCCGAAGACGATCTCGTTCTGGACTGGGGAAATGATGGAGGCAGCTCGACTGCATGGTCGAAATCCAGATTATGCAGCAGCGATGACAGATGTGAATGCTTCGATTGAACTTAAGGAGATTGGCAGGAATAAGGCGAGCGGCGACATCCTGACGTTGACGGCTTCCGAAGCAGTGGAAGCTGGTTATGCGGAGCATGTGGCCAATAGTGTGGGGGAGACGATTCAGTGGCTGGGCCTAGAGGGTCGCACGCAGATTGAGATTGAGCCCTCCTGGACTGAAGATCTTGCGGCATGGCTTACGTCGCCCGTCATTGTAACGCTGCTTCTCATTCTCGGTATCGCAGGAATTGCGATTGAGATGCTGCTGCCAGGCTTCGGCATTCCGGGAATCGTCGGTATCGTTTCCTTCGTTCTGTTCTTCTTCGGTCATTATGTTGCAGGCTTCGCTGGTCAAGAGTCGGTGCTGCTCTTCATTCTTGGGCTCGCATTGCTGGCCTCAGAGCTGTTTATTCCGAGTTTTGGTATTCTTGGTACGCTGGGAGCGATCGCGCTTGTGTCGGGCGTTGTGACCGCCTCGCACGATGCGCTTACGGCGTTATATGCGCTGCTGATCGCTTTTGTCGTCGCAGCGGTTATTGTGTATGTGTTGGCCAAGAAGTACAGCCATCGTGGTATTTGGAACAAATTTATTCTTCGCGATAAGCTGTCTACCGAGCAAGGGTATGTTTCAAATCCTTCTCGCGAGATGATGATCGGAAGAACAGGTATTGCACTGACGCCGCTTCGTCCTGCTGGTGCCGTCGATATCGACGGCGAGAAGCTGGACGTCGTGACGGACGGCCGCTTTATCGCTGCAGGTGTTCCTGTCGTTATCGTCGCGGCAGAAGGTGCCCGCATCGTTGTCAAAGAAGTTCATACCACGACTAAAGAATAAAGGAGAGGTATCGTATGGATTCACAAATCGTCACCTTGTTGATTATCGCAGTCGTTGTCGTGTTTCTTATCATTTTCTTAAGCTTCTTCCCGATCATGCTTTGGATTTCTGCATTTGCTTCAGGTGTCCGCATCAGCATTATTACGCTCGTTGCGATGAGGCTTCGCCGCGTTGTTCCAAGCAGAATCGTCAATCCGCTCATCAAGGCAACGAAGGCGGGTCTTGGTCTTACCATTAATCAGCTCGAAAGCCACTTCCTTGCTGGTGGTAACGTTGACCGTGTCGTCAATGCGCTAATCGCCGCAGAGCGTGCCAACATTCATCTCGTGTTCGAACGTGCTGCAGCCATTGATCTTGCGGGTCGTGATGTACTCCAAGCGGTGCAAATGAGCGTAAATCCACGTGTCATTGAAACGCCAATCGTTGCCGCTGTCGCGAAGGATGGTATCGAAGTTAAGGTAAAAGCGCGCGTGACCGTTCGTGCCAACATCGAACGTCTCGTCGGCGGTGCAGGTGAAGAAACCATCATCGCGCGTGTTGGTGAAGGTATCGTTACAACGGTAGGCTCCTCTAACTCACATAAGGATGTCCTTGAGAATCCGGATATGATCTCGCGTACGGTGCTTGGTAAAGGACTTGATGCTGGTACGGCATTCGAAATTTTATCGATCGATATCGCGGACGTAGACGTAGGCAAAAACATCGGTGCTCATCTCCAGACCGAACAGGCTGAAGCGGATAAACGTATCGCGCAAGCGAAAGCGGAAGAACGCCGTGCAATGGCTGTTGCGCAGGAGCAGGAGATGAAGGCGAAGGTTGTTGAGATGCGTGCTCGCGTCGTTGAGTCGGAATCACAAGTTCCGCTTGCGATGGCGGATGCCTTGAAGAGCGGCAAGATCGGTGTTATGGACTATATGAACTTGAAGAACATCGAGGCCGATACGCAAATGCGCAGCTCGATTGGCAAGCCGGACGCGTCTAACGCTCCGAATGATGATAACAAGGCGTAACTCCTATGGAGAAGCTGATTGAATTTCTAATCCGTAACATTTACATCGTAATTGTAGTCGGAGGCTTCCTGTTGTCTGCGATCGGTAAAATGAGAGGCAGCAATAACAGGCAGCCTCGCCAGATGCCTCCCTTCGGCGGCGGAGAGCGGCAGCCTGCGCCTTCACCTGTTTATGACTCGCCGGACATTCGGCGGTCTGTAAGTCAGAGAGAATGGGAAGACGAAGACGAGGAAGAGGATTCGCCAGATGTGGCAAATACGCCGGCTGTCGAACAACGACCGTCGAGACCGGCGTATCAAGCCGTAACAGCTGCTCCAACTCCGTCTCGCCAGCCGCAAAGTGCAGACAGCGGCACCTCACCCTATACAGCTGGCCATCAAGGAAATCAGCCTGCTTCAGAGCTCACAGCAGCCACGCTGAGGCAAGCGATCGTATGGTCAGAGGTGTTAGGGCCTCCCCGGGCCAAACGCCCGTGGCGCAGCAAATCGTAACGCTAAATCGCAACACCGGCAGCCAGACATCTGGCGCCGGTGTTTTTTTTGTGCCAAATTCACTTCTTCTTGATGGAGGTTCGCTTCATAATTGGGTTTCGCTGCGCATAGGTTGGTAAAGTACGGGAGGAGGGAGCTGATACCGCTATGCGTCGAATGAACCGCAGATTACAGAAGTGGACGGCGAACCTGTTGGAGCTTCCTCAGGATGTTGTCTATGACCTTCCACGATTGACGATGATCGGCGATCGGCAGCTCTATATTGAGAACCATCGTGGCGTGCTTCATTTCTCCAGCGACCGGCTCCGTCTTGCGCTGAGCAAGGGCGAGCTAGAGGTGACAGGCGAAGACCTGGTCATTCGGACGATTTGGACGGAAGAAGTGTTCATAGAGGGTGTTATTAAGCATATTGAAGTTCGTTGAAAGGAGCGACCGGCATGAAGGGGACATGGATGCACTGGGTGAAAGGCATCGTAACGGTACGAGCGAGAGGTGGCGAGCTCGAATCGTTCGTTAACCAGGCGCTTCAAGGCGGTCTGGAGCTATGGTCCATAAGGCGGACAAGTGAGGGACAATTGGAATTCGAGACGACGATAGGACATTTTTTTCGTCTTCGTCCCTACTTAAAGCGGACAGGCTGTCGCATTCATGTAACCGACAGGAATGGTCTGCCGTTCTGGGGTTTGAAAGTGCGGCGCCGCATCTTTTTCGGTGTCGGACTTTTGTTGTTTTTTGTCGGGTTATACTTGCTCTCTTCACTCGTATGGAACGTTCAGGTGAACGGGAATATTCGTATATCGGACGAGCAGATTTTGAAGGCGGCAGAGGCAGAAGGGATTCATCAGCTGCAGTGGTCGTTCAAGCTGGATGATCCAGCTGTGTTGTCCAAGCGTATCGCGGCTCGGCTCCCCGACGCTTCTTGGGTCGGCGTCGAGAAGAAGGGTACCTCCATCGTGATTAACATCGTAGAGTCGACCAAGCCCGACCAGGGACCGCTCCTTAGTCCTAGACATCTCATCGCAACGGACGATGCGGTCATTACCGAAATTCAAGCGGATACCGGAAGACCGGTAGTTAAGCGGAATATGCGAGTGAAGAAAGGCGACATTCTTATCTCGGGTTGGTTAGGCGACGAGACGAACATGCAGACGGTAGTTGCCAAAGGCAAAGTACGTGGAATTGTTTGGCATGAATATGACATCGTTTCTCCATTGACAGAAAAGGTTAAAGTATATACAGGACTGTCGACAACGAAGTGGCATGTTGTCGCAGGAGGGAGAGCGCTGCAGGTCAGCGGCTTCGGCAAGACCCCCTATTCGGAATATGAAGTGGTTCAAAGGGAAGAACAGTTAACGTGGCATGGGATTAAGCTCCCGTTCGGCCGCATGAAAGAATCGGTACTAGAGGTTCGGCTGGATGAACGGACACTGACGAAGGAAGAGGCCGTAACGAAGGGAATCCAGCAGGCGAAAGCTGATTTAATGACGAAAGCGGGGTCAGACGCGGTTATTGTGGCGGAAAAACTTTTGCATGAAAAGACGGACAATGGTAAAGTTTATTTGAAAGTGCTTTTGGAAGTCGAACAATCTATTGTTACCGAAATGCCAATCGTGAGTACGCAAGGAGAATGAGTCTATTTGCACAATGAGACGAAATCGGTAAAATTGACGCTGCGCAATGCGGCGGAAGGTCTTGCAGTATTTGGTCCACAGGATCGATACTTGCGGTTAATCGAAGGACAAATGACTGCGTCGATTCAATCGCGCGATGCTGAAATTGTAATTAACGGTGACGCATCAGAGGTAGAATCGTTAGAACAGCTGTTCAGCGTTCTGCTGCAACTGGTTCGCGGTGGATTCACGCCGACTGAGCGTGACGTAACGTATGCGCTGGAATTGGCACGTTCCCTGCAGGCGGATCAACTGCTTGATTTGCTAACTTATACGATCACAACGACGTATAAAGGCAAGCCGATTCGCGTGAAGACGATCGGACAGCGTCATTACATCCAGACGATAAAGAAGAAAGACATCGTGTTCGGTATCGGCCCGGCCGGCACCGGTAAGACGTACTTAGCTGTCGTGCTCGCCGTTGCGGCGCTCAAGGAAGGCGCTGTCAAACGCATTATGCTGACTCGTCCTGCCGTTGAAGCAGGGGAGAACCTTGGCTTCCTCCCAGGTGATCTGCAAGAGAAGGTCGATCCTTACTTGCGGCCGCTGTATGACGCACTGCATGATGTGCTTGGTCTTGAACAGACGACGAAGCTGTTCGAACGCGGCATGATTGAAGTGGCACCGCTTGCTTATATGCGTGGGCGGACACTTGACGATTCGTTTATTATTCTCGATGAAGCACAGAATACAACACCTGAACAAATGAAAATGTTTCTGACGCGTCTTGGCTTTGGCTCGAAGATGGTCATTACAGGTGACGTTACACAGATTGACCTGCCACGGGGCAAGAAGAGCGGTCTCATTGAGGCGTCTCGCATTCTCCAAGGCATTGATGAAATCGGATTTATAACCTTTTCGGAGCAGGATGTCGTACGTCATACCTTGGTACAGAAGATTATTACGGCTTACAACCACGACGCGGAAAACCAAGCATAGAGAGGATTGTACGCTGCATGGACCGAAACAAGGACAACCGTCATAAATATCGGACGAGAACGACAGGCTGGAAGCAGAGCGCGGGCGTACGCTACGCGCTGCTTTTTCTGTTCATGCTGCTGTTCTATTTCAACTTCTCTCCTTATCTCGTACCGCAAACCTACAATGTGAAGAAAGGCGCGGTCAGTGAGAAGACGATTGAGGCGCCGAAGCAGATTTTCGACGAGAAGGCAACACTGCAGGCGCAGGAAAAAGCTGCTGAAGCGGTGGAGCAGATTTATACGTTTGTGTCCCTGCGAGGCGATCAACTGGCAGATCAGATTTTTGCTCGAATGGACCAGTTGAATCAAGATGACGGCGTCACGACGGAAGAGAAGATCGAAATTTATCGGAATGAAATTCCGCGCAAATATGAGGAGTACCTCGAGCAGTTCGCAAAGTCGAACCGCGGTCTTGGCACTTACAATGACTCGCTGCTCGACGAGATGCTGCAGGCTGCGAAGGAACAGAAGTATGCGATCCCTGAAGAGACGTACTATAAACTTCCGAAGCTAGAGCAAGATCAACTAGCGGAGATGCGTACGGTTGCAATGGAAACGGTTCGCAAGCTCATGGGCGAGCAGCTGCGTGACGCAGAGACCGCTCGTGCGCGTGTATCGGAGCTCGTCAACACCAGCACGCTGTCGAACCGGACGGCTCGCGAGATTGTGCAGGAGCTGGCTCGGTATGCGATAATGCCGAACAAGTTCTTGGATAAAGAAGCGACTAACGATGCTAGAGCGAATGCACGCGAGATGACGCAGCGCGTTATAATCCCGGAAGGCCAAGTCATTGTGGCGAAGGGCGAACTGATAACGGCCGAGAAGTATGAGATGCTCGAGAACGCAGGATTGCTTCAAGACAAGAAAACGTATTGGCCGCAGCTGGGCTCTTTCTTGTTGTCCGTGCTGTTTGTCGTCATTTTGTTTAATTTCATGGCGCAATCCGGCGGCATAAGTGGTGCTAAGCCGAAGTACGGTAATCCGCAATTGTTCATGCTGCTGCTTATCTTTATTCTAAATCTCACAATGATGCAGATCGTTAGCATACCGCAGACTGCGGATACGTCTTATGTCGGTTATCTCGCACCGGTTGCGACGGGCACAATGCTCATCGCGTTGCTGCTTGATATGCAAGTAGCAATCGTAAGCTCGTTCTTGTTCGCAATCGCAGGCAGCATTATATTCAATGCAGACCATGAGCGGCTGTTTGATTTCGATTATGGCTTCGTCATTGCGGTCGTATCGTTCTCGGCGATCTTTGCGGTGCATCGTGCAAGTCAGCGCTCGACGATCCTGAAAGCAGGCATCATGGCGAGCCTATTCGGAGCACTGTCCGTACTGGCGATTCAATTGCTCGGTGAAAAAATCGACGAGAGCCAGCTGCTGTACTCCACTGGCTTTGCATTTGCCAGCGGCTTGATAACAGCAGTTCTCGTTATCGGGATTATGCCGTTCTTCGAAGTTACATTTGGCATTCTATCTGCGCTCAAGCTGATTGAATTGTCGAGCCCGAACCATCCGCTGCTGCGCAAGCTGCTGACGGAGACGCCAGGCACATACCATCACTCCGTGATGGTCGGCAACTTGTCTGAAGCGGCTGCTGAGGCAATCGGAGCAGACGGTCTGCTTTGCCGGGTTGGTTCGTTCTATCATGATATCGGGAAGACGAAGCGGCCGAACTATTTTATCGAGAATCAGACGAATATCGAGAATCCGCACGATTCGATTGAGCCCAAACTAAGCAAGTCCATCATCGTTGCGCACGCGCGTGATGGGGTGGAGATGCTTCGCGGCTACAACATTCCGCGGCCGATCCGCGATATCGCAGAACAGCATCATGGAACGACGTTCCTGAAATATTTTTATCACAAGGCATTGAAGCAAGCGGAGGAGCACGGTGTGGAGCCGGACTTCACAGCAGATGACTTCCGTTACCCTGGACCGAAAGCGCAGTCCAAGGAGGCTGCGATTGTTGGCATTGCAGACTGTGTTGAAGCGGCTGTTCGAAGCTTGCGTAAGCCAACAATGGAACACATTGAAACGATGATCCACAAGATTATTAAGGACCGTCTGGATGATAATCAATTCAACGAATGCGACTTGACGATGAAAGAGCTCGATAAGATCGCTCAGACGCTGAAAGAAGCGGTCATCGGCATTTTCCACTCGCGGATTGAATATCCAGAAGACGTCAAACCGAAGGAGCGGCTGGCATGAGCTTGCAATTAGATTGGAGCAATGAGCAATCGAAGATTGAAATTCCGGATGCTTGGATTACCCGACTGGAGCAGCTGCTTCAGATTGCCGGCGAGCAGGAAGGGATTACGGAAGGCGAAGTATCGCTGACGTTCGTTGATGACGAGGAGATTCATCGTCTGAATCGCGAGTTCCGCAACATCGACCGCCCAACGGACGTATTGTCGTTCGCGATGCAGGAAGATGGCGAGGAAGAACCGGAGATTGTCTTCGAGGTAGAATCGGAGGATGAGCCCGATCCGTTCTCGGGCATGCTGGGCGATATTATTATTTCGACGGAGCGCGCGAAGCTGCAGAGCGAAGACTACGGCCATTCGCTCGAGCGCGAGCTCGGCTTCTTGTTCGTGCATGGTTTCCTTCATCTGATCGGTTATGATCACCAGGATGCAGAGACCGAAGCTGAGATGACGGCCAAGCAAGAAGCGGTGCTGCAGAAGGCCGGTCTGCCGCGTTAATGCGGCGGTTCATTGCGAGCCTGCGGGCTGCATTTGCAGGAATCGGATATGCGATACGCACGCAGCGGCACGTGCGTATTCATCTTACGGCGGCATTGCTCGTGTCAGCTGCTGCCATATGGCTGGAGCTGACAACG
This sequence comes from Paenibacillus cellulosilyticus, assembly GCF_003182255.1. Classification (GTDB taxonomy): domain Bacteria; phylum Bacillota; class Bacilli; order Paenibacillales; family Paenibacillaceae; genus Paenibacillus_T; species Paenibacillus_T cellulosilyticus. Next base: position 19,421 of record NZ_QGTQ01000027.1, read on the forward strand.
ATTGAGTGGGCGCTCCTGCTCGTTCTGTTCGCACTCGTCATCGCACTTGAAATCGTCAATACGGCGATTGAGTTGACGATTGACCGCATCGGGCTGGAGCGGCATCCGCTTGCTAAAGCAGCCAAGGATACGGCGGCAGGCGCTGTTCTGATCGCTGTTATTTTCGCTATCGGAGTTGGTTTGCTGCTGCTCGGTCCACCGATGTGGCATCAGATGTTCGGGAAATAAGTAGTGAGTAGAAGACTCGCGGCATAGGAGGTCTGGATGCATGTCAGAAGCAGCAATCAAGCTGCAGCAGTGGGGCGAGTTGATGGATGCGGCGCGTGAAGCTCGGAATCGGGCCTACGTGCCGTATTCCCATTTTCAAGTCGGTGCAGCGCTCTTGGATAAAGATGGACGTGTGCATTACGGCTGTAATGTCGAGAATGCCGCTTACGGTCCGACGAACTGCGCAGAGCGGACCGCACTGTTCCGTGCGATTGCTGATGGCTGCCAGCCCGGGACGTTTCAAGCGATCGCAGTAATCGGCGATACGGAGGGCCCGATTGCGCCATGTGGTGTTTGCCGTCAAGTGCTGTTGGAGCTGTGCGGACCGGATATGCCCGTTGTAATGGGCAACCTGCAAGGAGATCGAGCGGTCATGACAGTTAGCGAATTGCTGCCTGGCGCGTTCTCGGCGGCTGATTTGAACAAAATAACGTAAAACGGAATAAGTACAGGAAGTGTAGAAGGGATATCAATTGATGAAGAACCAAACCGAACAACGTGGTAAACGCAAATTTCATTCTGGCTTTGTAGCCATTGTAGGAAGGCCGAATGTCGGCAAGTCGACACTGATGAATCATATTATTGGACAGAAAATCGCAATCATGTCGGACAAGCCGCAGACGACGCGGAACAAGATTCACGGTGTCTACACGAAGGACGATAAGCAGATCGTATTTCTCGATACGCCGGGCATCCATAAACCGACATCGAAGCTCGGCAATTTTATGGTCAAATCGGCTGTGAGCGCTCTGGAAGAGGTCGAAGCGGCACTGTTCTTGATCGACGTGTCGGAAGGGCTTGGCGGCGGCGACCGTTTTATTATTGAACAGCTCAAGAAAGTAAAGAACACGCCAGTATTCCTTGTCATGAATAAGATCGATAAGGTTGACCCCGAGACGTTGTTGAAGACGATCGTTCAGTACAAGGATCTGTATGAATTCGCTGAGATCGTACCGATTAGCGCGCTGCAAGGCAACAACGTGGAGACGCTTCTCGATCAGATTGGCAAATATTTGCCGGAAGGTCCGCAGTACTACCCGTCCGATCAAATTACGGACCACCCGGAACAATTCGTTGTTGCTGAGCTGATCCGTGAGAAAATTCTCCATCTGACACGTGAGGAAGTACCTCACTCGATCGCTGTGCAGATCGAAGATATGCGTGTACAGGAGAACGGCGTGGTCTATATCGGCGCAGTTATCTTCGTTGAACGCGATTCGCAGAAAGGCATTATTATTGGCAAGCAAGGCTCCTTGCTGAAGGAAGTCGGAAAGAAGGCGCGGCGTGACATCGAGACGCTGCTTGGCTCCCGCACCTTCCTTGAGCTGTGGGTTAAAGTGAAGAAGGACTGGCGCAACCAAGATCGAGTTCTGAAGGATCTAGGCTTCCAGCACGACTAACGAATGAGTCAGTTGGTCAAGGTGTAAGAGCTGCGAACAATTGACTAATTTTGACAAGGATACGTATTCCCCATTTATCGCAAGCTATAGGGTGTCAGGCAACGTTATGCGGTTTCTGACAGGGCGGAAAGGGGCGAATACGTATGCGAGATTTTTCGTGGAAGTATTTTTCGTTGACCGGCAACGTCGACGCGTTTTTGCTCTACAAGGAAATGCACCAGATTAGCGAGAACAATCCCGCAGAAGATGCAGCCTTCCTCGAGATGCAGGAGATTGAGGAGGAAGGAACGCCAGCTCCCGGCTAGAAGTGGGTAGGTGCGATGCATCGCGGTGTTGCTCCTGAACTGGCGCAGGGCGAATGCCTGCGATGGGAGAAGATAGGGGATGCTGTACCGAACCTGCGCCATCATTATTCGAAGTATGGATTATGGGGAAGGCAACAAAATAGTAACCCTGCTGACGGAGGGCGGCGGTAAAGCGGGTGTCATCATTCGTGGTGCGAAGAAAGCCCGAAGCCGTCACGGCTCGCTCGCCCAGCCGTTTACATACGGGGAATTTGTGTATTTCAAAGGAAACAGCGGCGGGCTGGGCACGCTGAATCATGGTGAGATTATGGAATCTCACCATTTGCTGCGCGAGCGGCTGGAGCTGGCTGCATACGCCTCGTATGCAGCGGAGCTCACCGACCGAAGCTTGCAGGAGGACGAGTCAGATCCGTTCCTGTATGCGCAGTTGAAGGCATGCTTCGAAGCGCTGCAAGCAGACAAAGATCCGCAGATCGTCAGCCACGTGTACGAGATGAAAATTTTGCAGCGTGCGGGTTACGATCCACAGCTGGATAACTGCGTGTCGTGCGACTCCGAGGACGCGCCATTCATGCTTAGTGTTGGAAGCGGCGGCGTATTGTGCAGACGATGCGCACATCGAGATCCGTATGCGATCCGTTTATCCGATGGAACGCTTAAGGTGCTAAGGTTGTTCCGACGTATGGATCTGAGGCGGCTTGGCAGCATTGCGCTGAAGCCGGAGACAAAAGAAGAAGTGAAGAAAGCGATGCGCCGTTTGCTTGATGCGCATCTGGGTCTTCAGCTGAAATCGCGAAATTTTCTCGATCAATTGGATAAATACGAGATATAACGGCACTCATAGGCTAATATGGAAGGGATGTTCGGAAATGTCGAACATCTCTTTCTTTTTTCGGCGTAAATGAATGAATTCGATTACATTTGAGGTTTGACGGTCTTTCCGCATGCCTTTACAATTGCGTCAGACAGGAGGGGCGGTTGACCATATGTTTAGAAAAAATAAAGCTTCGTCTTCTTCGGAAGAGTCGAAGCTGTCGATCTGGGCGCTGACGTGGCCGATCATGATCGAGATGACGCTCCAATTCATGCTCGGTACAGCAGATACCGTCATGGTGAGCCGGATTTCGGACGATGCAGTCGCCGTCGTCGGCATTTCCACGCAATTTTTTAATGCCGTAATCGTATTGTTTTCACTCGTTTGCAGCGGGTCCGGTATTCTCATTGCTCAGAAGTTAGGGGCAAACAAGAAGCTGGAGGCGAGGCAGATCGGCGTGATGTCGGTGGCCATTACAGCGATGATTGGTATCGTTGTATCCATCCTGCTTGTCAGCTGTACGAATCTGTTCATTAACATGCTGAATGTTCCGACTGAAATTCGTTCGCTGGCACATACGTATATGTCCATTGTCGGGGGCGGCATGATCATTACGGCGCTCAATCTGTCGTTTAGCACAACCGTCCGCAATACGGGGGATACCCGTTCACCGATGCTCATTGCAGTTGGTATGAACGTGCTTCATATCGTGCTGAACTACGGATTTATATTCGGAGCGTTCGGATTGCCGAAGTGGGGTCTGTACGGTGTTGCGTTATCGATGATCATTGCTCGTGCGACAGCAATGCTGTTCCAGCTGCGGCTGTTCCGGCACGCATTCGGTGAACGAATTCAGTTCCGCGAGTTTTTGACGTTTAACCGCAAGCTGCTGAAGGAAGTCGTCAAGCTAGGCTGGCCGCTCAGCATGAATGGCGCGTCATGGACGTTCTCGCAGCTAACCATCTTTTCATTCATCGCGACGATGGGGGCCGAGCAGTTGGCTACGCGTACATATCTGAACACCATCGAGTCTTTCGCGTTCCTCTTCGGGATGTCGCTGTCGATGGGCATACAGATTCGTATCAGCTATTTGTACGGAGCCGGCCGTTATCGAGAGATGTACTCCGATTCCTATAAGGTGCTTGTGCGAGGAATCGTCATCGTACTTGTGAACACCGGCATTATCCTGTTGTTCCGTCATCAACTGCTTCAGTTGTTCACCGACGATCAGCGCATCATCGACAGCGCCTTGTCGCTGTTATGGCTCAATCTCATATTGCAGCCGGGCAAAATGTGGAACATGGCGATTGGACAGTCGCTTAATGCAATTGGCGACAGTCGAAACGTGATGTATTATACCCTACCGATCATGTGGTTCTGCGCGGTTGTTGTCTCGTATTACCTTGCCGTACCGTTCGAGTATGGGCTCCTCGGTATCTATATCGGGATGATCAGCGACGAGTATGTTCGCGGAACGGTCAGTTTCTTACGCTGGCGCCATCATAAGAAAACAAAATTCGCATCTGCGTTCCGCTCATCTTCCGCGCAACTTGCGGAGGACGGTTCGACAAAGCCGGTATCGATTTGACAATGGAATGAAAAACGAATACTATATTTCAAGGCAAGTTGAATAAGGGTACATGTACGATGATGGAGAGAGTAATCGGAATGGATCGGCCGTTAAGCGATTCGGGGATAGTGAGAGCCCGGACGGATCATTCGATGAAAGGGCGCTCTGGAGTGCATTTTGTTTAAAAGAGGGTAGAAGCGCTGCCGGCTGTGAGCTGGGTGCAGTGATCTGCCAAGTAGGGTGGAACCGCGGGAGCATGCTCTCGTCCCTACGTCTGATCAATCAGGCGTAGAGGCGGGAGCTTTTTTGTGTCTACATAGGACCGGAGCGATGCCTTGAGCTTGAACATTGAATTAGGTAGTTCAAAAAGTCGTCTTTTGATCACGAAGCGGATCAGGAAGCCTATTCGACGTCGAAGCTTGCGTTCACCTTCGGAGTCCGGAGGTTATGCTTCCGATGCAGGTTTCCGCTGGAAACCTTGTACTCATGCAGGTGTTGCCTACACTGCGTTCCTCCGGAAGTTATTTGCGATACTTCAAGCGTTACAACCTGCGAGCAAATAACTTCAGTTCTCGCAATTTTCTCGGCGGACGAAAACCCGACTTTTTGAACCCATACTAAAAAAGGAGTAGAGCTTATGAAAATGAATTTCCAGAACATGATTCTTACGCTGCAGCAATTCTGGGCAGAGCAAAACTGCATTCTCGTACAGCCGTATGACGTCGAGAAGGGTGCAGGAACGCTGAACCCAATGACTTTTCTCCGAGTAATCGGTCCAGAGCCTTGGAATGTTGCTTATGTTGAGCCTTCCCGTCGTCCAGCGGACGGCCGTTATGGGGAGAACCCGAACCGTCTGTATCAGCATCACCAATTCCAAGTCATCATGAAGCCATCGCCTGACAACATTCAAGAGCTGTACCTGGAGAGCTTGAAGCGTCTGGGCATCGATCCAGCGCACCACGACATTCGTTTCGTAGAAGACAACTGGGAGCACCCAGGTCTTGGCGCATGGGGCCTTGGCTGGGAAGTGTGGCTGGACGGCATGGAAATCACGCAGTTCACGTACTTCCAACAAGTCGGCGGCATCGATATGAACCCGATTGCGGTTGAAATTACGTATGGTATGGAGCGTCTGGCTTCGTACATTCAAGAGAAAGAAAATGTGTTCGATTTGGAGTGGGTTGGCGATGTGAAATACGGTGACGTCTTCCTGCAGCCAGAGTTCGAGCATTCCAAATATACGTTTGAGAAGTCTGACACGGCGATGCTGTTCAAACTGTTCAACATGTACGAAGAAGAGTCGAAGAATGCACTCGAGAGCAATCTCGTATTCCCGGCCTATGATTATGCGCTCAAATGCTCGCATGCGTTTAACCTGCTTGATGCACGTGGTGCAATCAGCGTGACGGAACGTACGGGCTATATCATTCGTGTCCGCAACCTCGCTCGTGCTTGCGCAGCGACGTATCTGGAAGAACGCGAACGTCTCGGATTCCCGCTGCTTAAGAAAGGAGATGCGTAAGAATGGCTAAGGATCTATTGTTCGAGATCGGTCTTGAAGAGGTGCCTGCACGCTTCGTACGCGCTGCGGTAAACCAATTGAAAGATAAATTGTCGAAATGGCTGGACGATTCCCGTATTGCCTATGGCAAAGTAGAAGCTTATGCGACGCCACGCCGTCTGGCCGTACTCGTCAGCGAAGTTGCGGAGAAGCAATCGGACGTAAACGAGGAAGTAAAGGGCCCATCGCGCAAAATCGCACAAAACGAGCAAGGCGAATGGAGCAAAGCGGCACTCGGCTTCGCACGCAGCCAAGGCATCGAGCCGGAGCAGCTCTACTTCAAAGAACTGGCTGGCGTTGAATATGTGTACGGCAACAAAAGCAGCGTAGGCGTTGAGACGGCATCGGTGCTGTCGGAAGGTCTCGTCAGCATCATCTCATCGATGACGTTCCCTAAGAGCATGCGTTGGGGCAGCTATGACCTGAGGTTCGTGCGCCCCATCAAATGGCTGATCGCGTTGTTCGGCACGGACATCGTTTCACTCGAGATTACAGGTGTTCAGAGCAGCAATGTAACGCGCGGCCACCGTTTCCTCGGTTCCGAGACGACGATTGCGAAGCCAGCTGATTATGTGGAAGCACTTCGTGCACAACATGTCATTGTTGACATCGCAGAGCGTGAAGCAGAGATCGTTCGTCAGATCGAAGAGCTTGCGAAGGAAAAAGGATGGGAAATCGCCGTCAAGGAAGATTTGCTCGAAGAGGTTTTGTTCCTCGTCGAGACGCCAAGCGTCTTGTTCGGTACGTTTGATCCTTCATTCCTGAACATTCCGCAAGAGGTGCTCATCACGTCGATGCGTGAGCATCAGCGTTACTTCCCTGTCCTGGATAAGGAAGGCAAGCTGCTGCCATTCTTCGTAACCGTGCGTAACGGCGACCGTACATCGCTTGATGTTGTTGCTAAAGGTAACGAGAAAGTGCTTCGTGCTCGTCTGTCCGATGCGAAGTTCTTCTATGCAGAAGATCAGAAGCTCGCAATTGCAGACGCACTGGCGAAGCTGGAGACGATCGTTTACCAAGAAGAGCTTGGTACGGTGGCTGACAAAGTACGCCGCATCCGCGCCATTGCTGACAAGCTTGCATCGCATGTTGGTGCTGACACAACTGCAGCAGCCGACATCAGCCGTGCAGCTGATATCAGCAAGTTCGATCTCGTAACGCAAATGGTTGGTGAGTTTCCAGAGCTGCAGGGCATCATGGGAGAAGACTATGCGCGCAAAGCAGGCGAACGCGAAGCGGTTGCGAAAGCAATTAATGAGCATTACCAGCCGCGCTTCGCAGGTGACCGTGCGCCGGCAACGCTGCCAGGTGCCATTGTCAGCCTGTCCGACAAAATCGATACGATCGTTGGCTGCTTCTCGATTGGTATTATCCCAACGGGCTCGCAAGACCCGTACGCACTGCGCCGTCAAGCAGCTGGTATCGTACAGACTGTACTGTCGCAAAGCCTGCCGCTCGCACTCGGCGACTTGATCGATATCGCAATCTCGGTTCACGAGCAGCGGGGCTTGAAACGTTCTGCCGCTGACATTCGCAAAGACCTCTATGACTTCTTCGCCCTGCGCGTGAAGAACGTACTGACGGAGCAAGGCGTACGTTACGACGTGGTTGATGCGGTTATGGCTGCTGGCTTCGACAACCTGAAGCTGACGGTTGAGCGCGCGGCTGTACTGGCTGCACGTGCGGCTGGTGAAGCGAAGGATGAGTTCAAGCTGGTCGTTGACGCATGGAGCCGTGTGAACAACCTGGCTGCGAAAGCGGAAACGTCTGAAGTGAACGAAACGTTGTTCGTGGAAGCATCCGAACGTTCGCTGTACGATGCTTGGAAGTCCGTTCATCCGACGTATACGGAGCAGCTTGCAAGCGGCAATGTTGCCGGAGCACTGGAGTCGCTCGCATCGCTTAAAGCTCCGATTACGGGCTATTTCGATTCGGTTATGGTTATGGCGGAGCAGGAAGAAGTTCGTCGCAACCGTCTCGCGACGCTGGCATCGATTTCGGCAGATATCGTGAAGCTGGCTGACGTGAGCAAGCTGGTTTGGTAATAAGCTAAAACCTTTAGCTGAATCGAACGCTGCGATGGGCAGATCATTCTTCCGATCGCTGTTGTCCTCGGATTGTTCTGATTATATAAATTCAGAATTGGTAACAATCCGAGTGACAAAGGCGAACGCTGACGCTTCTCCAGAATGATACTGCCCTCTCCGCTGAAGGTGGCGCTACGCGCTTAACCTATTTTGGGGAGATTGATCGTTCGCGTCGTTAACTCCGCTCACGGTAATTTAAAGAGTTTATGGAGGGCCTTGGGGTCCTCCATCTCTGCGATTATCTTAACTTGGGAGAAGGTAAATAATACCTTCACGTCAAAGTAGGTAACGTGCGTCTTAAATACAAAATTGCCTACGTAATATGTTTAAGGTGCACTGATGCAGCGAATGCTGCAATTTTTTCGTTTTATGTGATTTTGGTTAGGACAAGGCGGGTCAATAGACTAAGAAAGCAAAGACACTAACGGATGTAACAGCGCTTATTTGGCTTAAAAAGCAGCTTTTCAAATTCTAACGGACGTAGTAGAGCTTATTTGGTCAGAATTCGATTAAACAGAGTAATTTGACCCCAATAGCCTCTCTTGTAACCGTTAGAATATCTATCTGCCTCCCAAACGCGAAATAACGTTTGTGTCAACCGTTAGGCATCTACTAAGTACGTAGAGTTACTTTTGCTTTACGGTTCCGCGAGTCCGAATTGGACGAGCGTTCAATCATTAAAAAGGAAAGCAGTTGGCATGAGGCGGTCGTGGAGCGAAGGTGTGGAATTGTTCCGTAGAAACGAAGTGTTCGCCTTTGTCTCCGGATTGTTACCTTTTCTGATCTTATCTAATCAGAACAATCGGGAGACAACAGCGATCGAAGGAACATTCCACACCGGAGCGGGGGTTAGAGCACGAACACACGCACTAATTGGTACTTCAACTAACCTACCACCCAGCCTCATGCCAAATGCTAAGGAGCTAGGTATGGAACAAAATCTGATCGTTTATGTCGTGTCTGACTCCGCGGGCGAGACAGGCGAATTCGTTGTCAGAGCAGCTGCGGCGCAATTCCATCCGATTCATGCGGATATTCGCAGAGCTCCCTTTATTCAAGATGTGTCCGCGCTTGAGCGTGTCGTTCAACGAGCAAAGCAGACGGGCGGCATCATTTTGTTCACACTCGTCATTCCAGAGCTTCGAGAGGCGCTGATCCAGCTTGGTCGTACGCAAGGTGTTGAATGCATCGACCTGCTTGGTCCGCTTGTCGCAAGCCTGGAACGCCAGACGGGTAAGTCTGCAAGGCAGGAGCCAGGGCTGAATCATGTACTGGACGCCGATTATTTTCGCAAGGTGGATGCCGTCGAGTTTGCTGTCAAATATGACGACGCACGTGATACGACGGGCGTACTCAAGGCGGATATCGTTCTAGTCGGGGTTTCTCGTACTTCGAAGACGCCGCTGTCGATGTACCTGGCTCACAAGAAATATAAAGTTGCCAACGTTCCGCTAGTACCAGAGCTGAAGCCGCCGAATGAATTGTTCGAGATTCGCAAGGACAAAATTATTGGTCTTACAATCGGCGTTCCGTACTTGAACATTATCCGCAAGGAACGGCTCAAGGCACTGGGCCTTCCGGATAGTGCGGCATACGCAGCGACTTCTCGAATTGAACAGGAGCTGGCCTATGCCGAAAGTATTATGAAGAAGCTGGATTGTACGATTATCGACGTATCTTTCCGCGCGGTGGAAGAGACTGCAAGCCTAATTATGGAACGGATTCGTCTTCAGAGTTAGGTTTGAGCAGGATTTTAATAAGCGATGCCGTATATAATAGTACGGTATTTCATTAACTATGAATGGTGATGTTAGCTATGCAGCCCCAAATGCAATCCGCTGCACAGGAAAGAGTGATCCTCGTCGACGCCGATGCTTGTCCGGTCAAACGTGAAATTGCTCTCGTTGCAGAGCAATTTAAGGTTCCCGTCATTATGGTATCGTCCTACGACCATTGGCTTGAGCCGTCAGCGGGCGTTCAGGTGATTCAAGTTGACCGCGGGAACGATTCGGTCGATTTGTACATCGTCAATCTTGTGAAGCGGGGGCACATTGTCGTCACACAGGATTTGGGGTTGTCATCGCTTGTGCTTGCGAAGGGCGGTCTAGTGCTTTCTAACCGAGGGGAAGAAATCGTCGAGGAGCAAATCGGTTACTTGCTGGAGCGTCGTCACGAATCGGCACGAAGACGCCGAGCCGGAGGCAGGACGAAGGGGCCAAAGGCATTGACCGACGAGGATCGGATTCGGTTTCAGCAAAAACTGACAAAACTTTTGAGCCCACGGCAGGAGTTTAGTCAGCCTTAGCGAATAGTAATTAGGTGCAAGAGGATAAGGGTGAGTAATGTGGCATACGGAAAAATTCCGGAATCCGCCATTGAAGCGGTACGCAATGCGCATGACATCGTGGAGACGGTAGGGAAATACGTGCATCTCACCAAGAACGGGAAGTACATGAAGGGCCTATGTCCGTTCCACTCGGAGCGAACGCCGTCGTTTACTGTAACGCCCGAATTGCAAATCTTCCATTGCTACGGCTGTGGCAAGAGCGGCAACGTCATTCGATTCATCGCTGAGATTGAAGGGTACTCCTTTCCCGAAGCGGTACGCGTATTGGCAGAGGAAGCGAGCATACCCGTTACTTGGGCTGACGCTGCTGATGCAGGACCTCCTGCGGATCCGAACCGAGACAAGCAGATTGAAGCACATGAGCTAACGGCCAAGCTGTATCATCATTTATTGATGAATACGAAGCAGGGGCAATCAGCACTTGCTTATTTGCGTGGACGGGGAATGTCCGATAAGTTGATTGACCAATTCTCGATCGGATATGCGCCAGAGTCTTGGGACACGCTCGCCAAGTTTCTGGATTCAAGGAAGTTTCCGCTTCCGCTGATGGAGAAGGCTGGTTTATTGTCATCAAAGCAGGATGGCAGCGGGTACGTGGATCGATTTCGCGGACGAATCATGTTTCCAATTTGGAATCGTGACGGCAAGGTGATTGCTTTCGCAGGACGTATTATGGGGGATGGCCAGCCGAAATATTTGAACTCGCCGGAATCACCGTTATTTACGAAGAGCCGCACGCTGTACAACTTCAACAATGCTCGGCCGGATATACGCAAACGGCGCAAAGTGGTCGTATTCGAAGGGTACATGGACGTCATTAAGACGTGGAGTGCAGGCATTCGGAATGGTGTAGCGACGATGGGAACGGCACTGACGGACGAGCATGCAGCGATATTAGCTCGATCGGCTGATGAGGTCACGATCTGTTATGATGGCGACTCTGCTGGTAAGGCAGCCGCTATGAAAGCGATACCCATGTTCGAGAAAGCAGGAATGACCGTATCTGTCGCCATGCTGCCAGGCAACATGGATCCGGATGAGGCAATCGAGGCGTATGGACCGGATGCTTTTTTACGAGATGTAATGGATCACCCCGTGTCTGCAGTGAAATTTAAGCTTATATATTTGCGAAAAAACCATATGCTAGAAGAAGATGAGGGCCGTCGCAAATATTTGCTTGAAGCATCGAAAATTGTGGCTGAGCTTGAAACAGCGACTGAGCGCGAAATGTACATGAAAGAGCTGTCACGCGAGTTTGGCGTTTCGATGGATGCACTGAAGCAGGATGTCCATGCGGTACGCTTGACAAATCAAAATTTGCAAAGCCCAAGGGATAATAACGATTTTTCGTGGAATAATGGTAGGAATGAAAAGCGTCCTTCGTCTTTTGGACCACCTACATTGCTCCCTGCCTACCAACAGGCTGAACGGAAATTGTTATCCGTCATGATGCGAGACGCAGCAACGGCTCGGACGGTGCACGATCAGCTAGGCGATGCTTTTTATGTTGAGGATCACGCAGCGCTTGCTGCTTATTTATATGCATTTTATGCGCAAGGTCATGATCCTGATGTCAAACGGTTCATCTCCACGCTTCAAGACGATCGTCTTGAGCGGACAGCCGCTTCGATTCTGTTAATGGACGGCGATTTTTCATTCAATGAGCAGGTGCTCAACGATTTCATTCGGGAAATTCGTAAAGTTCCTCTTTTACGCGAGTTGGAACAGAAGAAGGAGCAGTTGGTGCGGGCGGAGCGATCCGGAGACATTGCGCAGGCTGTGCAAATTGGAATTGAGATTATAACCCTAGAAAAAGAACTGAAGGAATAGCAGGATGATCGTTTCTAGGGAGGAGGGAGTCGGAATATGGCGAATGATCAACATACTGAACTAGATACGGAGCAGAAGCTTGAGTTGGTTAAAGACCAACTAATCGATCACGGTAAGAAGAGATCCTCCTTAACGTACAAAGAGATAATGGAGAAGCTTGCCCCATTCGATCAGGATCCTGAACAAATCGATGAGTTCTTCGAGCAGCTTGATGACTTGGGAATTGAGGTCGTCAATGAGAATGACGATGACTCCCGGATGGGTCGGGACGAGCATGATCGGGAGAGAGATCAAGAGCACGACGAATTCAATTTCGATGATGATCTATCATTGCCGCCAGGCATTAAGATTAATGATCCAGTGCGCATGTACTTGAAAGAAATTGGACGGGTTCCGCTGTTGTCGGCTGACGATGAGGTGGAATTGGCTAAGAGGATCGAGAAGGGCGATGAAGAAGCGAAGCGTCGTCTTGCAGAAGCAAACTTGCGACTCGTCGTAAGTATTGCGAAGCGTTATGTCGGACGCGGCATGCTGTTCCTCGACTTGATCCAGGAAGGCAACATGGGTCTGATCAAGGCTGTCGAGAAGTTCGACCATACGAAAGGGTACAAATTTAGTACCTACGCAACATGGTGGATTCGTCAAGCCATTACGCGTGCGATCGCCGATCAGGCGCGTACGATTCGGATTCCAGTCCACATGGTAGAGACCATTAACAAGCTTATCCGGGTTTCCCGTCAATTACTGCAAGAGCTGGGACGCGAACCGACGCCAGAAGAAATCGCGGCGGAGATGGAGCTTAGCACCGATAAAGTTAGAGAGATCATGAAGATTGCACAAGAGCCAGTATCGCTGGAAACACCGATTGGTGAGGAAGACGATTCGCATCTTGGTGATTTTATCGAGGATCAGGAAGCACTTGCGCCGGCGGACGCAGCCGCTTATGAGTTGCTGAAGGAGCAGCTTGAAGATGTGCTGGACACGCTGACGGAGCGGGAGGAGAACGTACTTCGCCTTCGTTTCGGACTCGACGACGGGCGTACGCGCACGCTGGAGGAAGTCGGCAAAGTGTTCGGTGTTACGCGCGAACGGATTCGCCAGATTGAGGCCAAAGCGCTTCGCAAGCTGAGACATCCAAGCCGCAGCAAGCGGTTGAAAGATTTTCTTGAATAATCAGCAAGGACCTTTCTGCTTCATGCAGCAAGGTCTTTTTTTCCAAATCTGAAGGGGAGCGGATTATGGATCAGCAACGAGGAAAAGTCATTGTACAAGAAATTGAGTACTGGCAAAAAAGCAAGCTGCTGCCGGATCACTACTGTGATTTCCTGCTAAATCTGTATGCTGAGCAAGCGGATCAATCGAAGCCGTCGAACCGGTTAACCGGGCGTGCTGCCGAAGCTGCAAGAAGCGCTTCAGGTAAGCAATGGCTGTTTGCAATTGTCTTTTTTTCCTTGATTTGCTTCGTTGTACTTCATTTTAACGCTTTTCATCCGCTATTGCAAATAGGTGTAACGGCTGTCGGCTTCGTGCTTTTGCTGTGGTACGGGCAACGAATGCGGCGTAAAAATGAGGCTGCAGGTATCGCTGTTATCGGGATGGATATGCTAGGATTGCTTGGTATGGGAATTTATATTCTGCATCAGCATGACGATAACAGCTGGTCTTCAAAAGCACTGCTGCTAGCGGGCTGTGCACTGCTGTGGATTTGTTACGGGATTGGCGCCCGACTATCGCTGCTGCATTTGGCTGGATGGGTTGTACTTATTTTGCTATATGCATGGGTGCTGGCAAGACGAGATGTTGAACCGCCTTGGTATGAAATTCAGCTCTATTGGGTGCCGATGACGTTCGTATTCGCGTGGTTTAGCTGGTTTATACAGCGTTGGTCGCGTCCCGTTGCTGCAGTGCTGTTCATCATCGGCTGCTTCATCTGGTTTATGCCGGAGCTGTATAGTACGATGTTTGTTGAAGATCGAGCATGGCCGCAGTTGATTATGTTCGCCAAGATCGCGATAGGCGGAGGGCTGCTGTTTGGATTAAGAAAACAATGGATTGCGTGGGTCGCTTAATGATAACGAAATTGTCTCATCGGCTTGGCACAATTGCTGAGCTAGTGCAAAGCGGTGCGCGTGTAGCCGATATCGGCTCTGACCACGCGTTGCTGCCGGTCTATCTTGTGTCTACGGGGAAGTGTCCTACTGCTGTCGCCGGTGAACTGAACCAAGGTCCGTTCGAAGCAGCTCGGAAACAGGTTCGCGAAGCAGGACTGTCACAGAAGGTTGATGTTCGTAAAGGAAATGGCTTGGCGGTTGTCACACCTGGTGAGACGGATACGATAACGATTGCAGGAATGGGCGGTCACTTAATCGCTTCGATTCTAGAAGAAGGCCGTGTCGCAGGGAAGCTGGAGCATGTAAGCGAGCTTGTGCTGCAGCCGAATGTCGGTGAGGATGCGGTTCGTCATTGGTTGACGGAGCATGGCTGGTCGCTCATGGAAGAGCGAATTCTAGAAGAGGATGGCAAAATTTACGAAGTGCTTCGAGCAATACGCTCGGAAGAAGCAGCATTACATAACAACGAGTTATATCAACCATCGCGTCTGCCTGTTCAATCGAATTCGGAAGTATCCATTAGCAGCGAAGAGGCAGTAGAACTTCTGTATCGATTCGGACCGTATTTGCTGGTTGAACCAACCGATGTCTTTTATCTCAAATGGGATAGTGAGCTTCGCAAAATGGATCGCATATGCGGGCAGATGGAGCAGTCTGGAGCGGAAGAGGCGATTACTCGAGCCAAGCAATTCCGTCATGAAATGGCGCAAATAGAGGAGGTGCTTACATGTTTGCGAAAGGACAAACCGTAGCGCAGCTGATGGAGCAGCTTGCTCCAAAACATTATGCTGTCGAAGGAGACCGCATCGGACTTCAGCTCGGTACGCTCAGCAAACCCATTACGAAGGTATTGGTTGCGCTAGACGTTACGGATGCGGTGGTAGATGAAGCGATTGAAGCAGGTGCGAATCTGATTATTGCGCATCACGCAATCATTTTCCGACCACTGGCTAAGATTGATACATCGACACCGGCAGGCAGGCTGTATGAGAAGCTTATCAAGCATGATATCGCTGTTTATATCGCGCATACGAATCTCGATGTGACGGATGGTGGTATTAACGATTGGATGGCCGATATGCTTGGTATCGCAGCAGAAGGCCGTACGAGCCTCGAGGAGGTACATACGGATAAGCTGTATAAGCTTGTCGTGTTCGTTCCGGAGACGCACGGAGAGCTCGTGCAGCAAGCGTTGTGGAATGCTGGCGCTGGTGCGATTGGTAACTATGACAGCTGCAGCTTCGTTATTGAAGGAACGGGGACGTTCCGTCCAGGAGCCAATACCGATCCATTCATTGGCAAGCAAGGCAAGCTGGAACAGGTGAAGGAAGTACGCATTGAAACGGTGGTGCCGCACAGCATTCATCGTGCAGCTGTTCAAGCGATGCTCAAGGCACATCCTTACGAAGAGGTTGCTTACGACTTGTATCCGATCGATCTGAAGGGTCGTTCATTTGGTCTTGGACGTGTTGGCAAGCTGGAGCAGCCTACTACAATGGGTGAGCTGGTCGAACGAGTGAAAGCTGCGTTTGAGGTACCGTATGTGCGTGTTGTAGGCGATTTGAATGCACCTGTGAAGAAGCTTGCAGTTCTCGGCGGCTCCGGTGCAAAGTATGTTCGAGCAGCATCGTTTGCAGGCGCCGACGTGCTCGTAACAGGCGATATCGACTACCATACGGCGCATGATGCACTAGCAGACGGCATGATGATTATTGACCCTGGACATAACGTTGAGAAAATAATGAAGCAGCGCGTAGCTGACTGGCTTGCGGCTCGTCTAGCAGAGCGAAAATCGACGACAGAGGTCGTCGCTTCAAGTTTATCGACGGAGCCGTTCCAATTTGTATAACGTTTGGATGCATTGGTTAACGATAATGGGTTGAGCTTTCGTAAATTTGCAGGTATACTAACTAAGCGAACCGGAAAGTTTGACAGACAATCGCTGGCGGCTATAGGCCGCGAGAGGAAAGTCCGGGCTCCGTAGGGCAGGATGCTGGATAACGTCCAGTCAGCGCGAGCTGAAGGATAGTGCCACAGAAATGGACCGCCGATGGCCGGCTTACGCCGGATCAGGTAAGGGTGGAACCGTGGTGTAAGAGACCACGAGGAGTATAGGTGACTATATTCCTGGTAAACCCCATCTGGAGCAAGACCGAGAGAACGCAGCGCTGCAAAGCGCACCCTTGCCCGGGGCGTGTTCGGGTTGGTTGCTTGAGCCGTTCAGCAATGTTCGGCCTAGATAGATGATTGTCGCTAAGTAGGTGGGAGGGTCGTTCCCGTTTGCACCACCGAAAGTACAGAACCCGGCTTACGGCAAACTTTCCGCACGATCCAAATAATGGATACAATAAAGAGTTGGCTCTGCGTCATGCAATCATGACAGCAGCGCGCAACTCTTTTTTTGTTCCTTCGCTGCTCAACCCAAAATAAAAATAAGCGCGACCGAGTCAGTCTCAGCCGCGCTTTTTCTATAACATACTAGCTTGCTCGAACGAAAGCTGTGCCCGCTAGGGCATGCGACTTCTTGCAGGCAGTCAATTACCCGCAAAGCCCCTATGATTTCCCCAGCTTGCGCGCAACATTATGCGGATAACGCTGCAGCGAGACAGCCGATTGCTCTGCGGCATCGAGCGCTTTGACGACGTCGATTTGGCCATAACCAAAGTAGTTGTCCTTGCCTTTATCGCCCAGATCTTTTGCCGTCTGCCGGATAATGTCCATTACTTCCGTGTTCTTCAACTGCGGATTAATGGAACGAATTAGCGCAGCCAGTGCGGCTACGTGCGGACTTGCCATCGAAGTGCCAGACAGGGCAGCATATTGGCTGCCAGGATAGGTGCTTGCGATCGCGTCGCCTGGAGCGGCTACGTCAATGTAGTCGCCGTAATTCGAGAAGGAAGCTCGCTTGCCATTCTGGTCAGTTGCAGCGACAGCGAGCACTTCTTTATAAGCGGCTGGGTAACCCGGACGATCTGTGTTGTCATTCCCGCTTGCTGCGACGAGAACAACGTCATGGTCGAAGGCGTATTTGAGCGCATCGTGCAGAAATTCGGCTTCTGCATAGTTGCCGAGGCTCATGTTGATCACCTTGGCACCGTGGTCAGTAGCCCAGATAACACCTTGTGCGACGGAGTAGGTAGAGCCAGCACCACTGCTGTCGAGTACTTTGACTGGCAATAATTTGTTATACCAAGTCATTCCGGCGACCCCTTCGCCGTTGTTGACGGATGCAGCTATAATGCCTGCTACGTGTGTGCCGTGGCCCACATCGTCGTCGGGCGCATCTTCTTCACTTACGATATTCATCCCTGTGGCGAGCTTGCCTTTCAAATCAGGGTGATCGGCTTGGACGCCTGTATCCAGCACGCCTATAAGGATGGTATCGCTGCCTTTGCCGACACTCCATCCCTTCTCTGTGCTAATCGTAGGTAAATTCCATTGATATTCTTTATAAAGCACATCATTCGGAATAATCGACCTATGATTATCCGATAATGCTGATGGCTGGCCTGATTGTATTTGACGATCGTTCGTCATATATAAATAATGGGGCTCGACATATACCGGCTTCCAGCGCTGCTGAAAATAACGCATCATCGTCTTCGTTTCCATCTTCTTGGAGCGGAACACAAACGTGTAACCAAGCTTCTGGACAGAAATCGCATTAATATCTTTGCGAATTTGTGCCAGTTCAAGATCGGACGGATCTGTATGGAATCGAACGACGACCTCGTTAATGTGGTAGTGGCTTGCGCCGCCGTTGTCTTCGCCTGTTCGTACAGTTGTCTCTTCTGTGGAGTTCGCTTTCACGGACTCGACGCGATAATGTCCTTCAGCTGGATAAGGGACAAGCCGCAGGTTACGGCGTTGATGACGTTCGACTTGGCCTACAACATCCTGCTTCACGAGGCCGACGACGCCACTGCCAAGATGCTTCGGCTCAGGGCTGCCTAGTACGATGTAGCGTTGCCCGTCTTGCATGAACGGGGAAGACGAATACTTATCTCCTTTGGCTACAGCTGCACGAGCTTCCTTGAGCAACTTCACTGCTTTGTCGCCAACATTGTCTGGTATGGCGCCACGATCAACCGACCGCTTAGGGTTCATCCAGCTAACGTAGAGCATATGCTTATGCATGTCCATCATGTTTTTGATTTTCTCGTTCTTGGTAGAACCTTCAGTATGTCCCGAAGCTAGATGCGCGAAATCCTTTGTGCATTCGGTCGTACACAGCATCGATGTAGCGTCCATATCATGCTGCATAATTTTGAGCTTGCTAGCTGTTTCAGCCTTGACGGACTCCGCATGTGATTTGGCGGTAGGAGCTGGTGCTGACTTGCTTGCTTTTGGCTCAGAACAGGACGTAAGGGGCATAACCATTAGTGCGGCTGTTGCCAAAGCGATCCAGCCTTTCCATTGTTGTTGTCGCAACTATTATTCCTCCATCTCCCCAATATGGGGCTATTCGCAGCATTCCTCCTTAGAGTAAGAAATCGGGATGTAAATTATGCGGAGAATGAGCGAAGGAGTGTACCATCGAGCATTTATTTATGGTACGATAATAAAGATTTTGTTGAAATATAAGTCGCGATAAGTCATCGATTTATGTAGGCTTATATTTTACCGGTATGAAACGCTGCTAGCACCACTCAGACGCCAGCAGGCCGTTTTACTTCGACGGGATAAGAAAGGGGAGCAACTCCATATGCCAGTTGCCAACGTTAAAGGTTTAAGCGAAACAACACACGCGAAGCTGAAGGAAGCTATTGTTCAATTAGAGTCGTTCCTGAACGAATATGCAGTGCCGCAGCTTGTGAATGGCGATACGAGTGAAGGCGCGGCGCTCTTCTATAAAGGGCTGCTCGCGGATCTGCGTCATCTGCTCGTTTACTCGGAGACGGTATATGAAAAAATCGGTATCGTCCTGCGCCGTCCGAACTTCGATACGGAAGCTGCTGAACGCAGCCTGTACGAGGCATACCATCAAGCGGTTGCAGCATTCTTCTATCCGAAGAACGAGTGCTACTCGGAAGATGGCCGTTACGCTTACACGGGTCAAGATGCCATTCGTTTCCGTTTTGTTCCGACTCGTCCGGCACGTGAAATCGTATTGTCGGTATCCAAAGTGTATGAAGAGCTTCGTGATGAGCTGGCTTACTACGAGAATGACTACATGACACAGCGCCGCATGCAAGGGCAAAAATAACCTCGCATGTGCTCGCCTCCGCTGCGGCAAGCTAGTAGCGGAGGTGATGGTGATGCCAAGTGGCGTCAAGTGCAGCGTGTCGAATTGTACATTCTGGAAGGAAGGCAATCGTTGCAATGCCGATCAGATCGAGGTCGATTTAGACGCGCATGCCTCATTTTATGCGGAGTTTGCAAGTGAATCATTTATCGATCATCAGGATGAAGCAACTGAATCATCTGTCACCTGCTGCCAAACGTTTCGGAAGAGGTGACTTAAGATGGGCAACGATTGGGAAGATTGGAGTTCACAGCCTGAAGAAGAATCGAACCATCATCATCCGCGCCGTACGGTATGGAGAAGACGCAAGCGGCGGGATGATGCGGAATTTTCGGCTGAAGCAGGAGCATTTCCAAGTTATACGGGCTATTTGCCAGATGCGCACAAGCGCCACGAAGCACATGTATATCAAGAAACGACGCGAAGGTCATCGTCAACGGCTTCATCTACAGTCGGATGGGTCGGCCTTATATTCGCCATTGCTTCTTGGTTTCTGTGGCCGGTTATTATGGGACCGACTGCAGCTGCACTAGGCTTGTACGCATTCAGTACAGGCAGTCGGGCGCTTGGCATATGGGCCATGACGCTTGGTATTATTGCGGCTGCTGTCTATCTAGTGCTCATACCGATCTATATGGCAGCCCGATGAATGTAACGAAGCCGGTGTTTCCGATTATCGGAAATATCGGCTTTTTGTCGAAATCGGACTTTAAGCGGATATAGTTAGGACTGGCGAACTGTGCCGAAACCATGTAGAATAATATCGAAACATGCGTAGGTATCATTTTATAACAAATTACTTGGACATCGGGAGAGATCATATGAGTATCGATCCACGTACTATGGCGACCCTGCTGAAGATGCAATGGACGAGTCAAACAAGCGGCGATTATGCAGCATCGCCTTTCACTGCCGTAACAGGCGACGGTGATTCTACAATATTTGACACATTACTGTCGCAATATATGTCAGGAGCAAGCATTGATACTTCGGACTTGTCGACGTATACATCGCTCGCATCACTTGGACTCGGTGACAATATCGTACCGCCAATTGCAGGTCTTGATGATTTGATGTACGCTTCGCTTCAACAACAGTCGGGCGCTACGGCTTCCTCGACGGAGTATGATACATACATTAATGAAGCTGCAGCGAAGTATGGCATCGATCCATCACTCATACGTGCGGTTATCCAAACAGAGTCGTCCTTCAACTCGAACGCCGTTTCTTCTGCTGGGGCGAAGGGCTTAATGCAGCTTATGGACGGCACGGCAAGAAGTCTTGGCGTAAACAATTCATTTGATCCAGCGCAAAATATAGAAGGAGGCACGAAGTATCTGGCCTCACTGCTGGACAAATATAACGGCAATGAAGCAGTGGCACTCGCTGCTTACAACGCTGGCCCAGGACGCGTAGACCGTTTACAGATCTCAACGAACGAGCAGCTCCAAGCGATGGCGTCATCGCTCCCAGTCGAGACCCAACGTTACGTAGCAAAAGTGCTGGCTGCTAAGTCGTAAAAAGACGAACTTTCTTACACTAATATTTTCAATTCGTCGGAAGGCTCCGTGAGGAGCCTTTCTTGATTTATAAGTATCTTTTCTTCCTTTATTTACAACACAATAAGTAAGCTGTGCCCATAAGGGCACGCGAGTCCCGCCACCTAAGTATGCGACCGCACCTCTGCTCATCCCACGTTTTTCCTTCCGGGGTCCAGGGAACGGGAGTCCCATGGGGTCCTCCCTAGCAGGGAGGATTTAGGTGGGTAGAAATTTTAGATTGTAGAACTTTATAAAGAAAACAACGGGGTTATAGGGGCGGAGCCCCTAAGGAGGCATTGCCATGCATTATTTCGATCACTGTGCTTCAACGCCGCCACGCGAAGAAGTCATTCAGACGCTCGCGGAAGTGATGCGCATTCATTATGCGAATCCATCTTCCATTCATCAGGCTGGTGCCGAAGCTGGTCAGTTGATTGAGCGTTCGAGAGGGCTTATCGCGAAGCTATTCAAGACGAAGCCAGAGGAATGGGTATTCACGTCGGGAGGAACGGAGAGCAATAACCTCGCAATTCGAGGTGTGGCCAAACAGTTTGCAAGCCGCGGGAAGCATTTGATTACGACGATGGTGGAGCATGCCTCCGTGTACGAAACGTTCCAGCAATTAGAGCAGGACGGCTATAACGTTACGTATTTGCCGGTGGATGAGCGGGGGGTTGTGTCAATCGAGGCGCTGAAAGCGGCGCTAACGGATGAGACGATTCTCGTGAGCATCATGCATGTGAATAACGAGAACGGTGCTATTCAACCGATTGCTGAGATTGGCCGATTGCTGAAGGAGTATCCGAAAACACTGTTCCACGTGGATGCTGTACAAAGTATTGGCAAGCTGCCAATTGAATTGACAAGCTGGGGCATCGATCTTCTGTCGGGTTCGGCTCACAAGGTGCGAGGACCAAAAGGGGTTGGCATTGTATACATTCGAAGCGGGCTATCTATTGCGCCGTTGCTCACTGGCGGTGAACAGGAGCGTGCGCTGCGTGCAGGCACGTCGAACACTCCGGCAATCGTTGCATCAGCAAAGGCGTTCCGAATGGCGATGGAAGCGGCAGAGAACCATAACAAGCAATGGACCTTGCTTCGCAATCAATTAATTGATCGGCTATCTCAAATACCGGAGTTAATCGTGAACAGCAGCAAGGACTCACGCCACTCGGCTCCACATATCGTTCATTTCAGCTACCCTGGGATGAAACCGGAGGTAATGGTTCATGCGCTGGAGAAGCTAGGATTTGTCGTCTCGACCAAATCGGCTTGCTCCTCCAAGGATGACAAACCATCGCGTGTTATTTTGGCGATGTCGGGTGATGCAAGACGTGCGGCCAGCGGGATCAGAATCAGCTTTGGGGACGAGCATACGGCAAGTGATGTGGAGCAGCTTGCAGATGCCATTGGGCGTACAGTAGCTGATTTGAAGCCAATGGAGAGGAGAATTTAATTGTCGTCAACAATGAGATCAGGATCTTTGAACGAAGATCAACATCACTCTGCTTATGATATGGTATTACTGCGTCTAGGCAGTGAAATTACGGTGAAGGGGAAAAACCGTCATCGGTTCGAGCAAGTGCTCGCGGATCATGTACGCAAAGCATTGCGTCCATTTGAGCGGGTAGTCGTACAGCATACGTACGGCAGACTGTATGTGATGCTTAATGAGCATCCATACGAGGAGGTAGCAGCTGCGCTGCGTGACGTATTCGGCCTTGTCTCATTCAGTCCGGTTAAGAAGGCGGAAGCGGAACTGGATGCGATTCGTGATACTGCATTGGCTGTATTCAGAGCGAATAAAGGACCGAAGAGCACATTCAAAGTAACGGTTAAACGCGGCTGGAAGCAATTCCCCCATAATTCGATGGAAATGAACCATCAGGTTGCTTCGCATGTCCTGCGTGAAACACCGGAGCTGAAGGTAGATATTCGTAATCCCGACGTGGAGCTTCGTGTGGATATCCAACAGGGCGCGGCATATGTGTACTGTGACGTCGAGCAAGGAGCAGGTGGTTTCCCTTACGGTGCGAACGGCAAAGCGCTGCTGCTGCTTTCTGGCGGCATTGACAGCCCCGTAGCCGGATGGCTTGGCATGCGGAAGGGTTTGACGCTCGAAGCTGTTCATTTCCACTCCTATCCGTTTACAAGCGAGCAAGCGAAGGAGAAAGTTGTCACGCTCTCGAAGCGGCTGCTTCATTATACGAATGGCAAGTTCAAGCTGCATCTCGTGCCGTTCACCGATATTCAGACGAGCTTTGCTCAAGCTGGCCAGGAACGGCTTATCATTACGTTGATGCGGCGCGCAATGCTTCGCATTACAGAAATGATTGCAGAGCGCGAAAGTGCCCATGCGATCGTGACGGGCGACAGCCTTGGTCAAGTCGCCAGCCAGACGCTCGGCAGCATGAACGTTATCGGACGAGCTACAGATCTGCCGCTTCTGCGGCCGCTCGTTATGATGGACAAAGTCGATATCATTCGAATCGCGGAGCAGATCGGCACGTATGAGACGAGCATTTTGCCTTATGAGGATTGCTGTACCTTGTTCGTACCGAAGTCGCCAACGACGAATCCGAATCTAGAATCGGTCGAGAAAGCGGAAGCGACGATCGACAACCTTGATGAGATGATCGCTCTCGCCGTTAAGAATACGGTAACTGTCGTTTTGAAGCAGGATGAGGCCGAGAAAAAGGCAGCAGAAACAGCAGAAGACCGCTGGTTCTAAATTAACCTTTACAATAATGATAAAACAGGGACTCCTAAGCGGAGTCCCTGTTGCTTATAACGGCTTGCTTACTCGTACGCTGCTTCCGTCTGCGTTTGAAGTTGTTTGTTGCCATACCTGCAACGACAACCAATAAGATACACAATGCAATAAAGCCCCAAAAAATCCACGCGCTTTGATCGAAGAAAGATTTGAGTTTCTCTTCATGGGTAATCATCTTAGCCGCGGTATAAGCGAGTACGCCGGAGCCGACGTATACAATCCATGGGAATCGATTAATGAGACGGATAAACAAAGTGCTTCCCCATACGACGATCGGAATGCTGATGAGGAGTCCGAGAATAACGAGCAAGTCGTTGCCGTGTGCCGCACCTGCTACTGCGATAACGTTATCCAGCCCCATTGCGGCATCTGCGATAATAATGGTCCGAATCGACTGCCAGAGCGTGCTTCCGGCTTTGATATTATCGTGGTCCTCTTCCTGCACCAGCAGCTTATAAGCGATGAATAAGAGCAGGATGCCCCCAACGACTAGCAGCCAAGGAATTTCTAACAAATGGACAACGAGCAGCGTAGCGACTGCACGAATGACGACCGCGCCGATCGTTCCCCCGATGACTGCCTTGCGCTGTTGTGCTGCAGGCAAATTCCGAGCGGCCATGCCAATGACGATTGCGTTATCACCTGCTAACACCAGGTCGATGAACACAATTTGCAGCAGAGCAGCAGCAAACGCCCACGATAAAATTTCCAGCTCCATTTCAATAAGCCCTCCTCATGCGTTCAACTATTTCTCCTTACGGACGAATGAAGACATACGTTTCAACCAAAATTGTGAACATATTTGTACAGGCTTGGACATACCTCTGATTAAGCGGATGCTTTCTCAAGGAAGTTAGCAAATTGCTAAGCGTATGCTTTCGAAGCAAGCAATTTGCTTGCAGGCAGTGGTGTCGAAGAAGTTAGCAAATTGCTAAGCGTATGCTTTCGAAGCAAGCAATTTGCTTGCAGGCAGTATCACAAGGATGTTAGCAAATTGCTAAGCGTATGCTTTCGTAGTGAGCAATTTGCTCGCAGGTAGTATCTCAATGTAGTTAGCAAATTGCTTTAAGGAGTGTGTACATGTTGGATAGCCTACTCGTATTTATGCAGATCGTCCTCATTAATATGCTGCTTAGCGGCGATAATGCCGTCGTCATCGCGATGGCGAGCAATGGGCTGCCTAATGCCCAGCGGAAAAAAGCCGTATGGTGGGGGAGCGCTGCAGCTGTACTGCTTCGCTGTATATTGACGGTTGCGGCGGTCGCGCTGCTTCAAATTCCATACCTGCAGGCGACAGGCGCACTACTGCTTGGCATGATTGCCGTAAAGCTGTTCCGTGACGCGTTTAATGGCGATGAGGCGGACATGCTGGGCAATGGCGGCCGTAAACGCTCGGTCTCGCTTATAACGGCAATCCGTACGATCGTCGCGGCCGATTTTATTATGAGCTTGGACAATGTGCTCGCAATTGCGGCGATTGCTGATGGCGAACCGGTGCTGCTCATTCTCGGTATTGTTGCCAGCATTCCGATCATCATATGGGGCAGCCATTTTGTAGGGGCGCTGCTTCGAAAGTTTCCTCCACTGGTGTATGTTGGGGCTGCGCTGCTCGGCTACGCGGCTGGTGAAATGCTGGTAAGCGATCCAGGATTAAATAAGTTGTTTCACAGCACGTCAACTTTGCATGAGGCTGTTCCGTTGTTCTGCATCCCACTGGTTATCATTATA
Source organism: Paenibacillus cellulosilyticus (assembly GCF_003182255.1). Taxonomy (GTDB): domain Bacteria; phylum Bacillota; class Bacilli; order Paenibacillales; family Paenibacillaceae; genus Paenibacillus_T; species Paenibacillus_T cellulosilyticus. The sequence continues at coordinate 45,000 of NZ_QGTQ01000027.1, forward strand.
GGACTCATTGGCAGGCCTAAACTTCGTACGCATTAATCGGGCATAAAGATCGTGTCGGCTGCATCTGACTCTGCGGAGCGGATGAGCCGACATTTTCTTTTTACAATCAACCTGTGGTTTACACTGGTTTTTTATGCTCAGTTCTATTACACTAGAGGTTGCGAGAAGTGACGGGATCGTGTCGTCTTTCGTCGAAAGAGATTGGCGGCGATACAGATACCGATTGTAACCGGAACGATCGGGGGGAATCATGTTGTCTAAACAGCATTATGCAGGTATCGCTCTGCTTGGAGCAGGGCTTGTCATTCTGCTTGGCAAAGCAGGCTTTTTCAGCTTTATCGGCAGTATACTGTGGCCAGTCGTACTGCTCATCGCAGGCATTCTGCTGCACGTGCTTTACTTCGGGAGAATGCTTCCAACAGTCGCGCTTGTGCCAGCAGGGACGCTTTCAGTCTACGGACTGTTATTTCTGTTCTGCAGTGTGTTCGGGTGGTCGTTTTTTCAACACTTGTGGCCGTTGGTACTGTTTGGCCCGGCAGCGGGATTGTATGAATATTACGCCTTCGAACCATTTAAGCCTCGCCTTGCACTGCAGCTAGCCGTTGGCTTGGGGGCTGTGACGGTCGTTGCGTTTGGTTTCATCCTCATTACAAGCTGGAGCATCTATGTCATCGGGCTTGTACTGATTGGAGCAGGCTTGTGGCTGACGGTAGGGCGCGGCCGCAAGTCACGTTGGTAGTGCCCGCCCCCTGCATTCGCACCCGGTAATAATATAGAACATAGACAAATTGGAGTGGATTAAGATCATGAAAGAAAGACAGAACATCCGCAACATCGCGATTATTGCACACGTTGACCACGGCAAGACAACGCTCGTAGACAAGCTGCTTCAGCAATCTGGTACGTTCCGTGACCATGAAGCGGTACAAGAGCGCGCGATGGACTCGAACGATATCGAGCGGGAGCGCGGTATTACGATTTTGGCGAAAAATACGGCGATCAATTACAAAGAGTATCTGATCAACATCGTCGATACGCCAGGCCACGCCGACTTCGGCGGCGAAGTAGAACGTATTATGAAAATGGTTGACGGCGTATGTCTCGTTGTTGACTCCTTCGAGGGCTGTATGCCACAGACGAAATTCGTGCTCCGCAAAGCGCTCGAATCGAACCTGACACCAATCGTAGTTGTTAACAAAATCGACCGCCCGAACGCTCGTCCTGCAGAAGTAATCGACGAAGTGCTCGATCTGTTCATCGAGCTTGGCGCTTCGGACGAGCAGCTTGACTTCCCAGTCGTATACGCTTCGGGACTTATGGGCACGTCGAGCTTGGAGCCGGAAGTAGAGAAGCAAGAAGAGAACATGCGCGCCCTGTACGATACGATTGTGGAGAAAATCCCATCGCCTACCGAAAGTGTAGAGGAGCCGCTGCAATTCCTCGTTACGCTGCTTGATTATAACGAATACCTGGGTCGTATCGCCGTTGGCCGCGTTAACCGCGGTGTAGTAAAGCAAGGTCAAGCCATTGCTGTTATGACGCGTGAAGGCGGCATTAAGCAAGCTCGCATCGAGAAGCTGTTTGGCTTCCACGGACTGAAACGTATCGAGGTTGAAGAAGCTGGCGCAGGTGACATCGTTGCAATCGCTGGTATTAAAGATATTAATATCGGCGAAACGCTCGCTGATCCAGCGAATCCAGAAGCGCTGCCTGTCCTGACGATCGATGAGCCGACGCTGCAAATGACGTTCCTCGTGAACAACAGCCCATTCGCAGGCCGCGAAGGTAAATGGGTAACATCCCGTAAGCTTCGCGAACGTCTGTACAAAGAGCTGGAGACGGACGTTGCGCTGCGCGTTGAGGATACGGACAGCCCGGACGCATTCATCGTTGCTGGTCGCGGTGAGCTGCACCTCGGTATTCTGATCGAGAACATGCGTCGTGAAGGTTTTGAGATGCAAGTGTCTAAGCCTGAAGTTATCGTTAAAGAAGTGGACGGCGTGAAATGCGAGCCGTACGAGCGACTGCTCATCGACGTACCAGAAGAGAGCATGGGCGCAGTAATGGAAAGTCTCGGAACGCGTAAAGCCGAGATGGTGAACATGATTAACAACGGTACAGGCCAAGTTCGCCTTGAATTCATCATGCCAGCTCGTGGTCTGATCGGCTATCGTACGAACTTCCTGACGATGACGCGCGGCTATGGCATTATGAACCATGCATTCGACAGCTTTGGTCCAGTTATCGCTTCTAATGTTGGCGGACGTCACCAAGGCGTACTCGTATCGAGCGAGAACGGCACGTCGACGTTCTATGGCATGCTGGGCGTTGAGGATCGCGGTATGCTGTTCCTTGAGCCAGGTACGGAAGTATACGAAGGCATGATCGTTGGCGAGCACAACCGCGACAACGACATTATCGTTAATATTTGTAAAGAAAAAGCGCTGACGAACGTTCGTTCGGCTACGAAGGAAGATACGGTTAAGCTGAAAACGCCAATCCTGTTCTCTCTCGAGGCAGCGCTGGAGTACCTCAACGATGACGAATATTGCGAAATCACACCGAAATCGGTTCGTCTTCGTAAGAAGATCCTGAACAAAAGCGAGCGCGAGCGTGCGGAGAAGCACCGCAAAATGGCGCAAGCCAACGCGTAACGCTGTGAACGACGTTGAAGGAGGATTTGTACGATGCAAGAATGGTTTAGCAACCATCCGCTCGTTACGTACGTCTTAATATTGGCGTGCATCATTTACATCTTCAATGCGGTGTTTCGAGTCAAGCGACTGCCGATCCTCAAGGAAGTTCTTGCACACCTCGTCATGGCGATTGGAGCGTTCGTTCTGTACATTCTTCAGGTCGATAAGCTGCCAATCATTCAATGCATGGCAGTGGCGATTCTCATGATGATGATGCTTCGTGGACGGCAGCTGTACGACAAGCTGCGCAGCAAGCGCAACGGAGACGTTAAGACAGATTCTAGCCAGTAACCATTAGCCTGTAATAGGCGAGGAGCGATGAGGTCAGATGAAGCTGGAGGATGCTCTCTTCAATTGGCTGCAAATCGAACGTGTGGCGCAGGCGCGGCCCGACGATGAGGCCGCGCTTGATACACGAGATTTTTTCCTGCAAGTGCTTCGGGAGGATCACGGAATTAATCGAGTCCGTGTAACTTCCGAGGATGCGACGATGGTGTATGTGCGCATCGAGAAGGAGGAAGGCGGCACGAAGCTGTTTTTCTTCGATCGTGAGGCGGCAGACCAGCTGGTGAATGATGTCTATAATGATCGCTGTCAATCATGAATGACACATGGACAGAAGGTGATTACGATGGATTCGAATACGCCGCTGCCGCCCCGCTCGGGCAAAAGGATGTCCAATGGAGGCAACCAGAAGCAGACGTATAAGACAAGCAAGGCAGTAAAGCCGAAGAAACGTGTCCGATGGGGCAGGATTATCGGGATGCTGGTTCTCGCGGCTGTATTGTTGATTGGATGGTTTGTTGTCGATCTATTCTTCAAAGCAGATAAGGCTATCGGCGTCATCTCGCTGCCAACCAAGAATGTCGAGGTTCCAGCGGAGGAGTCGGTTAAGGTGAAGCCGACTGCCGTCCTGCTGCTCGGGCTTGATTCGCGTGAGAAAACCGGAACGATGAATACAGACGTCATTATGGTCGCGGCAATGAATCCGGAGACGAAGAAAGTGACTGTCGTAACCGTCCCTCGTGACACGAAGATTGAACAATCAGGTTACGCCCAGCACAAGGCAAACAGCTATTATGCAAATTTCTATCATGAGGCACTGAAGACCACGGATGATAAAGAAGAAGCAAAGCTTCAGGCGCTTGATAAGATGAAGACGATGTTTGGCCGTTACTTCGGTATCGACATCAAGTATGCATCGATCATAAACTTCCAAGGCTTCGCGGATGTCGTTGATGCATTGGGTGGTGTTGAGGTCGACGTCGATATGGACATGCGTTATGTCGATAATGCAGACGGTACGAACATCAACCTGAAGAAAGGCCTCCAAGAGCTTAACGGGGAACAAGCACTTGACTTTGTTCGATACCGTAAATCGAATGATGGCAAGAACATGTCGAGCGATTTCGACCGCAATCGCCGTCAAGGTGAAGTTCTTGGTGAGATTGTCGATCGCCTGAAGTCACTCGGCGGCGCAACGAAACTTGGCTCGGTCATCGAGGCAGTAGGCGGCAACATGCGGACGGATATTCCGGAATCGGAAATTAAGCAGCTGATGTTCACTTATTTCGGTCTGACACGTTCAGACGTCGAATTTATGCCGCTTGAAGGCAAATGGATTAGTCCGTATGTTCATGCGGACGAGCAAAGCCTAGCGGATACCCGTCAAGCGCTGAGAGCCCAATTGTCCGATCAGTAGTAGTACGAAGCGTATAAGCTGTGTTATAATGGGGATACGCAGTAGACGCCATTGCCAAGGAGGTCATGCCGATGACCGAACTGATCCGAGCAAGATTCGAGGTTGTGAAGATAACCCTGATTGGCGATCCATTAGCAGCTGCATACCGCCTTGTACCGAAAGTGAATACGATGGAAGGACAAGTATGGTCTTCTGTCATAAACAAAGCCTAGCGATTATCGCTAGGCTTTTTGTGTACTTTTTTCATTCGAGTTCACAAATTTTTATTAATCTTCGGTGCTTGTTTGTTCATGCTCTGCTCGGTATGTTCATCTTTCGGTATCGTATCGCGCGGCATCTGTGGAACGATCCTTCCAATGATGTCCGCCATCTCCTCTGAGAAGCCTTGGATCGGACGTCCATTTCGAATGTCCGCTCCAATCTCCTTCAACCGCTCCGATAAGTCCATATCTGCGGTCACGATGGCGTTGACACCGTAAGGATCTTTGCGGAATGCTTCAGCTACGGAGTATTTGATCGTTCCGATGCGTGAACGCTCCAGCTTCGAGTCGACATCGATACCGACGACGGCGAGGTTTCCTACAATGACACAATGTGCATTTTTCACACCGTGTATGCCTTTCGCTAACGCTTCAAGATGAGCTGCAACAGATTTGCTATCGGTGATTGCTTTGGCTCTTGGTTCTGTCTGCTGTGCCCTTACATTCGAATTATTCTGAGGAGAGGGTGATGTCTCATTGCGCGCCACGGTGCCGCAGCCTGCAGTTAGCAGGCACAGCACGGCCGCGGACGCAAGGCAACCCTGAAGTGTGCGCATATCGCTACCAGACCTTTCACAAATCACTTTTGTCGTCGCTGCATAGTTTGCCCGAAGCTGAATATGGTTATGTATGCCTTTCGTCACCAGATCGATTTCGGCGCCAGGAGGGTCCGCGATGAAAAAAATTTTCGTGCTCGATACGAATGTGCTGCTCCACGATCCGCAAGCCATCTTCGCATTCGACGACAATGAGGTCATCATACCGGCGATAGTACTCGAGGAAATCGACTCCAAAAAGCGGCTGGCCGATGAGCTCGGCCGTAACGCACGTTCGGTCTCTAGACTCCTGGATGGGATGCGGGAGCAGGGACACTTGCACGAGGGCATTGTGCTGAGGAATGGCGGATTGCTGAAGGTGGAGCTGAACCATCGAAGCTTCGTCCGCGTTCAAGAAATGTTCGGCGAAATGACCAATGACAACCGGATTCTCGCAGTGGCGCTAAATTATGATATGGAGGAGCGGGAGAAAGGATCGAACACACGGACCGTGCTCGTAAGCAAGGACGTGCTTGTTCGAATCAAGGCTGACGTGCTTGGCTTGGAAGCGCAGGATTATTTGTCCGATCGCACGGTGTCTGCTACCGACCTTTACGCTGGCTATTCTACCCTCCATGTACATCCATCCGTCATTGATGAGTTCTATACGTACCGGTTTCTGTCCTTGAAGAGTCTGCAGCTGTCCATGAAATTGTATCCGAATGAGTTCGTCATCCTGCGGGATGAAATGGGAACGTCCAAATCAGCACTGCTTAAGGTGAGTCAGGATGGGGTGAGGCTGGAGCCGCTTTATCTAAGTAATGATGCGGTTTGGGGAATTACAGCGCGCAATGCACAGCAGCGAATGGCATTGGAGCTTCTGCTCAATGATGACATCCCGCTCGTAACATTGACAGGCAAGGCTGGTACCGGCAAGACGCTGCTGGCGCTCGCAGCCGGCCTGCTGAAAGTTGAAGACGAACATAAGTACAAGAAGCTGCTTATCGCTCGGCCAGTCGTGCCAATGGGCAAAGATATCGGATATTTGCCAGGGGAGAAGGAGGAGAAGCTGCGTCCGTGGATGCAGCCGATCTATGATAACCTGGAATACTTATTCGATACGAAGAAAAGCGGCGATATTGATAAAATATTAATGGGACTCGGCAGCATCCAGGTAGAGGCGCTCACCTATATTCGCGGCCGATCAATTCCAGGGCAGTTCATTATTATTGACGAAGCGCAGAACTTGACGAAGCACGAGGTGAAGACAATCGTCTCGCGCGTCGGTGAAGGCAGCAAAATCGTCCTCATGGGCGATCCGGAGCAGATCGACCATCCGTATCTGGATTCTATTAGCAACGGCCTGACGCACATTGTAGAGCGTTTTAAAGGCGAGAGCTCCAGCGGCCACATTACACTGGAGAAAGGCGAACGGTCGAAGCTGGCACAGCTGGCAGCCGATTTGCTGTGAGAGCAGCATACATGAATTCAAAACGGACGCGGCTGCGTCCGTTTTTTATTTTACGACGAGTATTGTAGGAAAGAAGTCATAAAGAAGAGGGAGACAACGGAACGACTCGTTTGATATGATAGAAAGAACTATACCTGTATTTGGAAAGGAAGGAAAATGTGCTGTGGTGCATCGTAAATCTACGCTCCTGCTGCTGACAGGTTCATTAGCGGCTGTTATTGTCGTGTTCCTATCGCTGGTTAACCTGCCGAATGGAAGTTCTTCGCCATCGACCAAGGGTGGAGAGACGGTCACACCGATGCCTGCAGGCCAATCAGGGGATGATTTGCAGCACATAATCGTAAGCGTTTCCATTCGTGAAAATGAGTTTGATGATATGCTTGAAGCAACTAGTCGATTTATGGAGGCCAATCCGAACATTACGGTTGAGCTGCGCAATGTGAGTCCTGATCTGGCGTACGACAGCTTGAAGAGCGATGCACAGCTTGGTACAGGTCCGGATATTGCGCTAATGGATAATGGATGGGTGAAGGAATTTGCAGTGCTCGGCTATTTGAAGCCGCTCGATTCGCTGGTTGCTACGATGCCGGGAGAGTGGCTGGGCGGTCTGCTCGAGCCGCTCAATTGGAACAATTATTGGTGGGGGATGCCGAAGGATGCCGATCCACAGGTTGTCGTGTGGAGCAGGCCGTTGTTGAATCAGTTGACAGGAGGAGTGGTTCCGTCAGACTGGAGTTCTTTAGCTGATCTCGCCGCTAAGGTAGGAGCTGTTAATTCGGAAGTTCCGATCGTACAATTCGACCCGTCGGAAGCCCGAGAATTGCTCGTCTGGATGGATTCATTCCCTTCCAAGGAACGAACGGAGCTGCTTCAACCATTCGAGTCGGAATTAAAGGAACGGCTTACGTTTCTTGCAGAAGGACAAGGGTCAGCTTTCACAGTGATCCGGTCAAGCGGGGGGGATAAAGCGGAGAAGTTAGCAGCAGGGGAACTACTATCAGCGGTCATGCCATGGTCTGACCTGCAAGCCTTGACGCTGGAGAGGCGTTCCAAGCTCGCGACAAGCTATCCGAACGGTTGGTTCGGTGGGCGAAGCTTCGTTGTTTTCTCGCACAGCCGTGCAAAGGATGAAGCTGTGACGTTATGGCTGAAGCAGATGGCGGGAAGCGATGAGCAGCAGGCAGCATATGAGCGGTACCGACTGCTGCCATCCCTCAAGCCGTTGTATGCGACACGCGAACAAACCATTTTTGATATCGGTATGAATCAAATGGCGGATTTCGTCTGGCTGAAGCAGCTGGATGCAACGTCCAGCCAGACGCCTGACCCGCAGTGGCCGATTCGACTGGCGAATTGGAAGCGAGTTTGGAATGATCTCAGCCGTTCCGACGAATGGCTGGCTGAACTGGCGGAGCGATGGAATGACAGCTTTACATGATAAGTAACAATGGATATAAGGACTAGAATTGAACGGCAAGTGTGATGACCAGCTCGCCATCGTTGATTTCGACCTTCTTTGCGGTTAGGAATTTAAGAACTTGCTGCGGATAGAAGCTTAGGTCGAATGTTTCCTCCAGCTCTTGTCTCGTTGTATCAGGCAGCGGAATATTGTTGAATTTGAGCGAGTTGATATGGAATTGAATATGGTTCTTTGGCTCAGATTCGACGGTATATGTACCGGCTACTTCAATGGATATCCCATCACGTGATCCGCTTGCGATGACTTGTCCGTCTTTGAATTGAAAGGCAAACACGTTGAACAGCTCGTTTTGCTCACGGAGGAAGTCATTAAGTGCATCTTCTGGTATTCGCAGCTTGTAGTTGAATCCGTTAATTTCCAGGTAGTCCTTATTGTTCTGCGCCCATTCAGGCAGGTGATCCATCGCATCGGACAATGCCTTGAAATAGGTGCGAACCTCGCGAATGCCGACATTGTTCCAATACGTGTTGAGCTGTTCCATCAGCAGTCTGAGCTTTTCTGCATCCGACCTACCCTCAAGCGTTATGTTCATTTCCTTCTGCAGTTGAGCGACTCGGTCGCGCTGCTTCAATAGGTCCTCTTCTACTTGCTGCAGTTTGCGCTGCTGCTCCGACTGCTCCTCATATTCATGCCGCAGCGACCTTGCTTGCTCGGTATATTGCGTCATCAATGTTCGATCCCGTGAGAAAATAATGTCGATGTAATCCAGCAGCGTCAGCCAATCTTTCAACGAGTGGAAGGACAGAAGCACACGCAGCAGCCAGTCCCGTTCGCCCATATAGTAGGAGCGCAGCACCTTGCCTGTTTCTTCGCGCTGCTCAGCTAGCTTCTTCTCCTGGTCATCGATACGAGTCTGGGTAGCTGTAAGGACGGCCTTTTGCTTCGTTTGTTCTTGCTGTACTCGCGTTATTTCTTTGTCGATTTCGACTACAGAGAGGCTTTTCTCTAGCAGCTGTTGAATCTCTACATCATCGGGAGTTAGTGCGGAGGCATTGCCGACCGTCTCGAATAAGAGGAGAGCCGCCACAAGCGCAGCTATACTCGAACGCCGAATCCAGGCGATCATGCAGGTTCCCTCCTTAGCGTTAGCAAATGTAGTCAAGCCTAGCATTACTGTATGCGGGCATCTCTCCTATAATATCTCATCACGTAATAATTTTATAGTTTCTGAGTGAGGATGCAGGAACAATAAATGGTTGTTGGTGGCGATCAACCTACCTCGAAATGCGGTTGTTCATTCTATGTATTCCCCGATAGGGTTCTTATTTGAGATTCAGGATAAGGGGTGGCAGCTTAATGGACAAGTTAATCCATAGATTGAGCAGCCGGATTGCTGCGATTATTGAGCAGGAAGGCGTACCTGCAGAGACAAGGGAAGGGGCGGTATGTAAAGCGATCCCATTCAGCCGATACATGGAACTCTGCTTGTACGATGAACATGAGGGTTATTATCGAAGTGGAAGCATTCGAACGGGACGCCAAGGCGACTTCTATACGAGCGGTGCAATTGGCGGCATTATGGGCCAAATGCTCGCACGGTATATACAAGGTGCAGTTGAAGGGAATAGAGGTTTTAGTCTTATCGCAGAGTGGGGGGCTGGAGCGGGAGCGATAACTAGTCAGATGCTTGAAACGTGGCGTGATCATTCCCTGGATTGGCTTCAGACCATTGACTACGGTGTTGTTGATGACCATCCACGCCATCTGGAAGCTGCAAAGGAGCGATTGGATTGTTTATTGGGGCATGAACGAGGAGCGGGGACACGATCCATTAGCTTCTATAACTCGGAGGAGGCAGCAGCAGCGGTTCGTAAATTTGGAGCTGCTCAACATGTCATCATCTTTGCAAATGAGCTAATCGATGCAATGCCCGTACATCGAGTTGTTTTGCGTGAAGGAGAGCTGGTTGAGCTTGGTGTCTGTCATGTGGAGACGGCGAGAGACATTTCATTCGGCTGGTCTTACATGCCGTTATCTTCGAAAGCGATAGCAGATTCGATTGAAGCGGATGGCGTTACAATGTTGGAAGGGCAAGAGACGGAAATAAACCTCGTCGCAGAGCAATGGTTGGAGATGATTGGTGAAATCGTAAACAGCGGGATGCTGATCTTAATCGACTACGGTCATTCCGCAGCAGAATATCGTGCCAGCTATCGGATGCAGGGAACATTGATGTGCTATAAACAACATCTCGCACATGATAATCCGTTTGTTTCACCGGGGGTGCAGGATATAACGGCACACGTGAATTTTACAGCGCTCCGGAGAGCGGCAGAACGAGCGGGTTGGAAAGTCGCTGAAGAGACGACGCAGCTGCAATTTCTAATGGACCAAGGGATTTTGGATCTGCTGCGAAGTCATCAGGATCGCGATCCATTTAGTGAGACCTCGAAGCGTAATCGAGCTATTCGGCAGCTGCTGCTGTCCGACGGGATGAGTGAGACGTTTAAAGTACTCGTGTTGACCAAAGGTGAATTCATAATACAGCGCATACAAAAACAACCGGAATCGGTCTGATTCCGGTTGTTTCGTTGTGGTATCAATCGTTTGAAGTGTATTAGAATGGGAGACCCATCTTAAATACGGTCCAATAGCTGAAACCGACAAACGAGAATACCATGTAGCCCCAGAACATTAGAATGTATGTACGTTCCGAGAAGTTCAAATAGCCGAGTAAGATGAACGCGGCGGCTTGCATGAAGAACAAGAGCGACATTTCGGTCATGTCCCCTGCAAATGACATCAAGCCAATGACGAAACACCAAAAGCCAAGAACGCGAAACATGCGTGCCATTCTCCATCCCCCTCTCTTCGATTCGACCTTTTTTTTCTATTGCTCATTATAACGTTACGTACAAGCAGTGTAAACCGGAATCAGTGACAAACCGGAAACTTTTTTCAAATCCAAGAAAGTATAGGTAATTGTCCTATACGCAAGCTTGGATTCTCCGGAATGAAACGCGTAGAGCCGCTAAGTAGCGGCAACCGCCGTTTCACCTTGAATCCAAGAAAGTATAGGTAAATGTCCTATACGCAAGCTTGGATTCACCGGAATGAAACGCGTTAAGCCGTCATGTAGGGGCGGCAACCGTCGTTTCACCTTGAAATGTTTGGATAGCTTGCACATATAGTTTGCGCACAATTGAGAACAATCATGTATGAGCTAATAAAAAAATGGATATATAAATTAGTATCCGATAGATTCTATGAAATCTACCAAGGGCATAGAGATAACTAAGCGCCTTTAACGTTAGGAGGTTTGGGTAGCATGACAGCAGTCAGACAAGATGCATGGAGTCCTGACGACGATATTATTCTTGCGGAGGTAACGCTGCGGCATATTCGGGAAGGAAGTACACAGCTTGCTGCCTTCGAAGAGGTCGGAGAGCGGATCGGAAGAACCTCAGCAGCGTGTGGATTCCGTTGGAACAGTTGTGTTCGTAAACGGTATGAGGATGCGATTCAGATCGCGAAGCAGCATAGGCAGAAACGTAATTATTTGAAGAAACAGTCGTCTTCTGTTACCGCTGCTCCGCATGTTTCGTCCCTATCGATTGTGGATGAGGACAGCAAGTCATTCAAGCAGGATGTAATCTCGGAAGAAAGCATTACGATAGACGGTATAATCCGCTTCTTGCGGCAATGGCGCGGCGCCTATCAAGAGCTTCAACGCCAAGTGAAGCTGCTGGAGAAGGATTTGCTCGACCGTGATGAAGAGCTATCCGAGCTGCGGGCAGAGAATCATCGACTTAATAGTGAAGTCACGAATGCACAGACGGATTATCGGACCGTTAACGATGACTATAAGACGTTGATTCAAATTATGGACCGTGCTCGTAGACTTGCAGTATTGAACGAAGAAGATGAACTGAAGCCTCGGTTCAAAATGGATGCGAACGGCAATTTGGAGCGCATTGAATAACCGAATGGTTCAGTTGAAGCAGACGCCCTCGCATGAGTAGATGCGGAGGGCGTTTTTGCGTTAAAATTCAAGAAAGGGCAGCTCCGACGCCATTACCCCTAGGAATAAAGAGATCGACCTACTAATAGGTTGGACGGGGGTACAGGCTATCGAAATGGTAAATGTTCGTTATTACTTATTAATTGAAGGAAGTGTTTCATACATGAGATTTGATATTGTAGGTGGAGGCGCGATAGGACTGCTGTATGGCGCTAGACTCGCTCTTGCAGGCCATCCTATTACGATTTGGACGCGAACGGTCGAGCAGGCGGAGAAGCTGGCGGACGACGGAATTGAGTTGGTACGAGAAGGCACGATTACGATTGCAGATGTGGAAGCCTTCCCTTTGAAAAATTGCAGTCGAAGCGCCCGACAAATCGATGACCCGGATCGAGTTGTTCTCGTAGCCGTGAAGCAGACCCAGTTAACGGATGCTCTCATCAAACAGATTACGTTGCTAGCTGGACAAGACACGATTGTAATCGGTTTGCAAAATGGTATCGGACATGCCGAGAAGCTGTATGAAGCGCTGCCACATGCCGATGTGATGACGGCTGTTACAACGGAGGGGGCGCTTCGTCATGGTCCTAGAACAGTGGAGCATACCGGTACTGGACTGATTGCAATCGGCGAAGCGATTGCAAATGAGGGACGAAAATCGGCGAGCAATGGCGAGCCGATCGAACGAATGAAGCCGTCTGAGCAAGAAATAAGACATAAAATGTTATTGGATGCGTTTTCAAAAGCAGGAATTACGGCAGAGTTGTCGAATGAGATGAATAATCGTATTTTTCAGAAATTGCTCGTGAATGCCGTCATTAACCCATTAACAGCGTTGTTTGACGTTCGTAATGGTGAACTGCCGAAGCAAGCTCGTCGTGCTGCGCTTATGCGTGCACTGTATGAGGAGACGCATCAGGTGCTCGCGGCAGCAGGGATGCACGGCGATGAGGATCGTTGGCAGCAGGTGCTGCAAGTATGCGAGCGGACGGCAGGGAATATATCGTCTATGCTGGCGGATGTCCAGGCAGGACGACAGACTGAGATCGATTGGATTAACGGCAGCATCTGTCGTATCGCAGCACAGTACGGACTGGAGGCGCCATTGAATGCGTCGATGGTGCAGTTGGTGCGGGCGATGAACAATACCGTACATTAGAAGGAGGCGGCTGGTATGTGGATATGGGAGAGCGTTCGGCATATATATGCATTCCTTGCGGTCATACCAGTCATACCGTTCGCCATTATTTATTGGGGATACGGCGCATTCGTTCATGATAAGAAGAAAGCATTCATGCTGGCCATGGACGTGACAACCGCCCTGCTGGTTGGATGCGTAGCTGTACTGTTTGACCGTATTTTTGGAAGCAGCTTCGGTGTTTACTTAATTATTCTAGTGCTTCTGCTGCTAGGCGGCTTCATCGGCAATATGCAGTTTCGGAAGCGAGGATCTGTCGATTCGAAGAAAGTATTTCGTGCGGTATGGCGAATTGGATTTTTGTTCATGAGCGCATTGTATGTTCTGTTTATGTTTATCGGGATCGGCAAAGTGCTGCTGCTTCCTATGTAGAATAGGATACTTACTAGTTAGCCAACCGGCATATGCTCCGGTAGGCTTTTTTTTTCAACTATATGGATGTATCAGCTTTGACGCTATTAGGCTCCATTGTGTACAATGAATAAGTTCACTTATGACATCGTACATTTATCACCATTTGATGGATACAAATGCGGTTCCTTGTGGGCTGCTGAATATGATGCGGATCGAGGTTGAAATGGTATATGACATCTACTGAAACTTACGAGCTTCCGGTTTCCCAGCCGCTGAGTGAAGCCTATGTGCAGCAATCGGATCGGCGCCTCGGCGAGCTATTTCATAGCGGCCATCCTTCTTCGGATGAAGCATGGCGTAAACGTGCTGACTATCTAGACCGCTCGGCTCATTTGCGTGCAACGGCATCGGATATTGCAGGTGTGCTTCGTGCTTACAACTCGCGCTTCGGCATGACAGCTGAGGTAGCATCGAATATTGATGCACTTGGTGAAGGGGCGCTTGTTGTCGTCGGCGGGCAGCAGGCTGGATTATGGACAGGACCGCTGCTTGTCATTCATAAAGCAGTGACGGTGCTCACTGCAGCCAAACACGCTTCATCCGTTCTTGGCCGGACTGTTGTGCCCGTCTTCTGGATTGCTGGCGAAGATCATGACTGGGAGGAAGCGAATCATGTAATGGCGGTTTCCGATCAGGGGCTGCGTAAGCTAGCGATCGCAAGACCAGATGGACCACGTACATCAGTCAGCCGGACGGCGGTATCCTCGGAAACATGGGAGGCGGCAATTGAAGAGTTGGCTGCCACACTTCCAGGTTCAGAGTTCAAAGAAGGTCTCTTGGACAAACTGCGGTCAATCTCGGCAAGCAGCGGCACCTTGAGCGAATCGTTCGCACATCATATTATGCTGCTGTTTGGCAGCGAAGGTCTTGTGTTGATGGACGCGGATGATAAACTTCTGCGAGCAGTTGAAGCGCCGATGTTCCGTCGCATACTCAGCGAGCAGGATTCGCTTGGGGATGCGTACAGTACGGCTTCTGCGCGATTGAAGGAGCTGGGCTACCCTACGCAGGCTGCCTACACGCCTGGCTGTGCGAATCTTTTCCTGTTCCGTCCTGATAATGACGCGATTGGATTGAAGGATGAGCGGGTGCTGCTGTACAAACGTGAGGATGGCAGCGGATTTACTGATCGCAAAGGCGAATCGAACTGGAGCCAAGAGCAACTGCTCGGTTTGGCGGAGTCGAAGCCGGAGCAGCTTAGCAACAACGTGCTGACGCGGCCGATTATGCAGGATTATGTGCTTCCGGTGCTGGCAGCCGTACTGGGACCAGGTGAGATCGCGTATTGGGCGCAGCTTGGTGAAGCGTTCCGCCATTTTGATATGGAGATGCCTATCCTTGCACCGCGTATGTCGTTTACCTTAGTCGAGGGAACGGTTGCCAAGCATATGCTGAAGTATGAATTGACATTTGATGATATCGTGACTCGATTCGAGGAAAAGAAACAAGCTTGGCTGGATTCGCAGGACCGGTTCGACATTGCTGCGAAGTTTGGTCATGCGAAGGAGCAGTTCGAGCAGCTGTACACGCCGCTTGTGGCGCTTGCCGCAGAGGTGCAGGCTGGACTTGAGAAGCTGGGCCAGACGAATATGAGCAAAATTATTGAGCAGATCAGCTACTTGGAATCGAAGACAGCTGATGCTTTCCGCAAAAGTCACGATGCATCGCTTCGCCACTGGGAACGGATCGGCTTGGCGATTTGGCCAGCGGGCAAGCCGCAGGAGCGTGCGCTGAACATGACAGCTTATTGGAACCGATACGGATTAGATTGGCTGCAGAAGCTGTTGGAACTGCCATATGATCCGCAGGGCGGACATCGCGTTATTTATTTGTAAAATAAATTTATCAGCATAGTGTGAAAGGTAGAGATGAACATGAGTATTGATGCGAAGCAAACAAGTATTGTGGCGGATATGTCGCTGGCGCCGGAAGGCCATTTGAAGATCGATTGGGTTAGCGCCCATATGCCCGTTCTGAACCGTATTCGCGAGCAATTTGAGAAAGACCAGCCTTTCAAAGGTCTGAAAGTTACGATCGCACTTCACCTTGAAGCGAAAACAGCTTATCTCGCGAAAGTTGTAAAAGCAGGCGGCGCGGAAGTGACGATCACGGGCAGCAACCCACTGTCCACACAAGACGATGTGTGCGCGGCGCTTGTAGAGGACGGAGTGACGGTATTCGCGAAATATAACCCGGAACCAAAAGAATACAAAGAGTTGATGATCAAAGCGCTCGAGACGAAGCCGGACCTGATTATCGATGACGGTGGCGACCTGGTGACGATTCTCCACTCGGAGCGTCAGGATCTGATGTCGACGATTCGTGGTGGTGCAGAAGAAACGACGACGGGTATCATTCGTCTGAAAGCACTCGAAAAGCAAGGGGCACTGCAATTCCCGATGGTTGCGGTTAATGATGCATACTGCAAGCACTTGTTCGACAACCGTTATGGCACAGGCCAATCGGTATTCGACGGCATTAACCGGACGACAAACCTTGTCGTTGCAGGCAAGACGGTTGTCGTAGTTGGTTACGGCTGGTGCGGCAAAGGTGTAGCCATGCGTGCTAAAGGTCTCGGCGCGAACGTTATTGTAACGGAAATCGATGCAATCAAAGCAGTCGAAGCTTATATGGATGGTTTCGCTGTGATGTCGATGATGGACGCTGCTAAAGCTGGCGACATCTTCGTAACGGTAACGGGTAACCGTGACGTTATCCGCGGCGAGCATTATGAAGTCATGAAGAATGGCGCGATTTTGTCCAATGCAGGACATTTCGATATCGAAGTGAATAAACCGGAGCTCGCTGCGCTTTCGTCCAATATTCGCACGGTACGCCGTAATATTGAAGAATATCAGTTGAAGGACGGACGCAGCATCTACCTGCTCGCAGAAGGCCGTCTCGTGAACCTCGCTGCAGGCGACGGGCACCCAGCTGAAATTATGGATATGACGTTTGCGCTCCAAGCGGTTGCACTGCGCCATGTGAATGAGCAGTACGAAGCGATTGGCCGCAAAGTTGCGAACGTGCCTTATGAGCTCGACGAGCAAGTCGCACGTCTGAAGCTGGAAGCGCTGGGCATTGGCATCGATTCACTGAGCGATGAGCAGAAGGCGTATCTTGAAAGCTGGACGTCGCACGAGTAAGCTCATGTGAGCTAACTAGGGCGGCCCCGCTTGAAGTGGGATGAAGTGGGAGACCCCGAAAGTGGGGCAGAGTGGGGAGGTCATCGTAGATGATCGTTCCTTCGGAAGTGGTTGGGCAGGTCTTAGACCTGTTCAGCCGCTTTTTTTGTTTGTGAGGGTGTAAAAAGTGGGGGAATCCTATAACGGCGGGCTTTTCGAGGGGATGTTAGAACTAATTTATAGCATGAAATTATTTTAATAATCATTGGTAAGTAGAAGGATTTTTATTTTAGGTGGCGAATAAGTGTGACTTAGTGGAGAAAAGTGGGGCGTAGTGGAGGAAAAAGGGGAAGGAGTGGGGCAGACGTGTTCATGGGCGAGCATCAGCATAGCATCGATGACAAAGGCCGTCTGACCATCCCATCCAAATTCCGTGAAGCGCTGGGCGATACCTTTATCGTAACGCGCGGACTTGATAACTGCTTGTTCATCTACCCGATGAGCGAGTGGGGCGTTCTGGAGCAGAAGCTCAAGGCGCTGCCGCTAATGAAGTCGGATGCGCGTGCGTTCACTCGGTTTTTCTTCTCCGGTGCAACCGAATGCGAGTTGGATAAACAGGGAAGGGTAAATTTGCCGAAGCATTTGTGCGAATTTGCCAAGCTGGATAAGGAATGTATGGTGCTCGGCGTATCTAGCCGGGTAGAGATTTGGAGCAAAGAGACTTGGGCAGGCTATTATGAGCAATCTGAGCAAGCATTTAATGAAATCGCAGAGAAGCTGGTTGATTTTGATATTAACTTTTGATAGGTAGACACAACTAGAATCGACAGCAGGAATGGGAGGTTGACCGTGTGTTTCAACATGTAACAGTGCTCATGGACGAGGCGATCGAAGGATTAGCCGTCAAGCCGGATGGCATTTATGTCGACTGTACGCTCGGTGGAGCGGGTCACAGCTCTGGCATCGCAGCTAAGCTAGGTGAGGGAGGCAGGCTAATTGCCTTCGATCAGGATGATTGGGCGCATGATAACGCACGCGTCAGACTGGCACCTTATATGGACCGCGTAACGTTGGTCAAAAGCAATTTCCGTTATCTCGAGCAGTGTTTGCGGGAGTGCGGTGTGCCAGAGAAGGATGGTATTCCACAGGTTGACGGGATTTTGTTCGATCTCGGGGTATCAAGTCCTCAGCTAGACGAGGCGGAACGCGGCTTTAGCTACAATCATGACGCGCCGCTTGATATGCGGATGGATCGCGGCATTGCTCTCACAGCAGGCGATATCGTCAACACGTGGGACGAGCGTGATATCGCACGTGTGCTGCTTGAATATGGCGAAGAGAAGTTTGCTCGTAAAATTGCCCGAGAAATTATCGCGGCAAGAGCGAATGCGCCAATCGAGACGACAGGCGAGCTTGTTGAGCTGATTAAGGCAGGTATTCCTGCTGCAGCCCGCAGAACGGGTGGCCACCCAGCTAAACGGACGTTCCAAGCGCTGCGAATTGCCGTTAATGATGAGCTTGGAGCGGAAGAGGATGCGCTCGAGCAAGCGATTCGCTGTTTGAAACCAGGCGGACGTGCTTCTGTTATTACGTTCCACTCGCTGGAGGACCGAATCTGCAAGCAGACGTTTGCTAAGTATTTAGAGAAGTGCACCTGTCCGCCAGACTTCCCGCTATGTGTTTGCGGAGGCAAAGGTACACTCCAGCTTGTCAATCGCAAGCCAATCGTACCGAGCGAAGCCGAGCTGGAGGCAAACCCACGCGCGCGATCAGCGAAGCTGAGGGTAGCAGAGAAACTATAACGTACTTCCAGTAGCATCACATATAAAATTTCAATCAAGTCGTTCCACACGCGGCGCATAATCGAGAGGGGGATCATCATGGCTTATACAAATGGCAACCTAGCATTGCAACCGAAGCGCAAGCAGAAGGTACAGCAGCAGCAGAAACCGCAGAAACAGCAGCAGGTTGTCCAGGAAGCAAGACGAACCGTAGTGGTGAAGCGTACGCTGCCATTGAAAGAGAAGCTTCTTTATATGGTTACGATCATTGCGGTCGTGCTTGTGATGGGGGCTGTTATTTACCGTTACGCGGAAGTCTATCAAATGAAATTCGAAGTGATGCAGCTGACGAAAGAACAGTCGAAAATGAACGCTGATATTGAAGATTTACAGAAGCAGGTTGAGACGTTGAAGGATCCGAAGCGAATTGCTGATTTCTCGCAAGATAAACTCGGCTATAAACCAACAGATGCTGAAGAAGATAATGTGATCAAAGTGACGAAACCAAGCGACAACGAGACAGGCCTGGCAACGAAAGACTAAGGTGATACTATGATCAGAAGAATAAGATTACGCGTTATCTTTTTAATCGGAGGGATTCTTACCCTCTTTTTTGTTATTCTCATTGGCAGACTATATTGGGTACAAGTTGTAAAAGCAGATTTCTGGTTGTCTAACGCGGAGAGTTATTGGTCGGCCTCGGAGCAGTTGACCGCCAAACGTGGTGAAATCACGGACCGGAATGGCAACGTGCTGGCGATGGATGGCAGATCATACACAGTTGCCGTCAGTCCGAAGCAGCTCGATAAGCTTGGTATTACGGACAAGGTTATCACCAAGCTGGCAGATTTGCTAGGAATGACCGAAGGCGATATGCGCAAAATTGCAACAGCGAAGAATGACAAGAATGAGTTCTATGCACAACGCGAGGTTCGACCGAAAGGCTGGAAGATTGATAGTACGGTAGGCGATAAGATCTCAGCCTTTAAGCAGGAGCTGGAGGATGATACGCGTAGTGTTGATGTAGGTGTTTATTTATTGAATGAAACAAAGCGCTATTATCCGAAAAATACGCTGGCGGCTCAATTGCTCGGCTATGTCGATAAAGAAGGGAAAGCGCAATACGGCTTGGAGTCCTTCCTCGACAGCTCGCTTAGAGGCGAAGATGGCTATCGCAAATATCAGAAAGACGGCAACCGAATCCAGCTTGATGGTGGACAGGTCGATTACAAGGCTTCTCGCGATGGCAAAAATGTTACGTTGACCATCGATTCCGAAATCCAGAACTACGTCGAGCAGGCCATTCAGAAAGCTTACGACAAGTATACGCCGAAGAGCATAACGGCTATCGCCGTCGATCCGAATACGATGGAAATCTTGGGTCTTGCCAATCTGCCGAGCGCTGACCCGAACGTCTACTGGACGCAGGACCCGAGCGGATTTTACAACCATGCGGTTCGCTCCTTATATGAGCCGGGCTCAACGTTCAAAATTGTAACGCTGGCAGGTGCGGTGCAGGAAGGGATATTTGATCCAGAAGCCAAATACATGTCTGGTTCGATTCGAGTGGGGACAGATACGATCAAAGATATTAAACGTGGCGGCTGGGGTGAAATTTCCTACCTTGAAGGGTTGAAAAGATCGAGTAACGTGGCGTTCGTTCACCTGGGCTATGAAGGTCTTGGTGAGGAAAAGCTGCGCAGTTATATTACGAACTTTGGATTCGGAGCAAAGACAGGCGTGGAGCTGCCAGGTGAGCTGGTAGGTTCGATCCGATTCCATTATCCAATCGAGGTCGCTACCGCAACGTTTGGTCAAGGTGTATCCGTTACCCCGATTCAACAGGTTGCAGCAGTATCCGCAGTTGCTAATGGCGGCAAGCTGATGAAACCGCAAATTATTAAGCAGATCGAAGATCCGGTAACAGGTGAAGTAGAGGTTCGTAAGCCGACTATGGTGCGTCAAGTCATCTCGGAGGAGACGTCCCGTAAAGTAGGCGAGTATCTCGAGCAGGTCGTATCCGACAAAGACATCGGTACTGGTAAGAATGCTTATATTGAAGGTTATCGCGTCGCTGGTAAGACCGGTACAGCGCAGAAGTGGGACAATACGCTCAACGGCGGCAAAGGCGGATATTCTTCGGACAAATACGTCGTATCGTTTATTGGCTTTGCGCCGGTAGGCAATCCCAAAATTCTCGTTTATGTCGTCATTGACGAACCGAACGACAAATATGTCGGCGGTGGTACGGCAGCGGCTCCAGTGTTCAAAGAAATCGTGCAGCAAAGCTTGCGCCGGCTTGGCGTGAAGCCGCAGTTGACAGCAGAGCAGCTAGCGCAATTGAAGGCAGAAGCTGACGGTGCCGATAAGAAGCCGCCTACAGCTACGGTGCCTGATCTGGTTGGACAACCTCCGGCCACAGCTGACTCGAAGCTCAAAAGCTTGGAACTGACTTCGGAGACGGTAGGCAGCGGCAAGGAAGTGCTGCAGCAAATTCCACGCGCTGGCTCTGTCGTTCCGCTGTCGCAGCGAATTTACTTAATTACCGAGAATCGAGATCAATTGACGGTGCCGGACTTGAAAGGTCTATCGCTCCGCGATGCGATGGAAGTCAGTACGCTGTTTGGCATGCGTACGGTCACAGAGGGCGAAGGCTACGTTGTCTCGCAGTCAATCGAGAAGAAGAATGGCATTCGCATCTTGAAGCTGGTGCTTGAACCGGAAGATCCCAATTCATCAGAAGATTCGTCCGACGACTCTTCTGGTGATGGTGAGCAGAAGGATTCTTCTAGCGAGCCGCAAGATTAATTCATCCCGCAGTATACGTCTAACAAGCGCATATTGATTGGTAGTTTGTTCTTACAGTCCGCGCTCGTAGAGCGCGGGCTTGTTCTATTGCTGGACCCTCCCGAATACGATGGCTGTAAGCGGCGTACAGTCTGTCCCCATGAGACAGCCCCGCTGTGATCGGGAGGAGGAAGCGAAGGAATGAAAGTATCGAATGTAACCGTGCGCAGACGCCTGTTTGCAGCGCTTCTTGTTGGCATCATCGCTTTTTTCGGACTCATTGGGCGTCTAGCGTATGTGCAGTTGTGGAAGGGCGAGGAGCTGGCTGCGAAGGCCGAAGACTCGTGGCGGCGTGAAGTGCCGTTCACCGCCAAGCGTGGCGAAATTTTGGATCGCAATGGTGTGCGTCTTGCCTATAATATTAGCTCGCCTACGATTTGGGCTATCCCTGTGCAAATTAAGGACAAGGAGGCGACGGCACGTGCGCTGGCGCCTGTTCTTGGTATGTCTGAGATGAAGCTGCTGCCAATGCTTCAAAAGAAAACAAGGATCGTACAACTTAAGCCTGAAGGCCGTAAGATAACCTTAGAGAAGGCGCAGGAAGTTCGCGCACTCGCGCTTCCGGGCATTATGATTGGTGAAGATAACAAACGGTATTACCCATATGGCACCCTTGCTGCGCATGTGCTCGGTTTTACGGGTATTGATAATCAGGGATTAACAGGTGTTGAGGCGAAGTATAATCAATTTCTTGAAGGAATTCAGGGCAACGTTGCTTATCTTGCTGATGCGGCAGGCAACCCTATGCCTGGCTCGGGTGATACGTACAACGCACCGAAGGACGGGCTCAGCCTCCAGCTTACGCTGGATAAACAAATTCAGACCATTATGGAACGGGAGATGGATGCAGCCGTTGCGAGGCTTCATCCGGATCATATAATTGCAATTGCGATGAACCCAAACAACGGTGAAGTGCTGGGAATGGCCAGCAGACCGACCTTTCAGCCGGATCAATATCGTGAAGTGCCGAAGGAAGTGTATGATCGCAACCTGCCGGTTTGGATGACGTACGAGCCCGGTTCGACGTTCAAAATCATTACGCTAGCAGCGGCCATTGAAGAGAAGAAGGTTGACCTGCTTAACGAGCGTTTCTTCGATCCAGGTGCTGTTGAGGTTGGCGGCGCAAGGCTGCGCTGCTGGAAGAAGGGCGGTCACGGCAGTCAGAGCTTCCTGGAAGTTGTACAGAACTCTTGCAACCCGGGTTTCGTCGCGCTCGGCCAGCGGTTAGGTAAGGAAACCTTGTTTGATTATATTAAGAAATTCGGCTTCGGCTCGAAGACGGGCATCGATATTAATGGTGAAGAAAATGGTATCCTGTTCAAGCTCAGCCAAGTTGGACCTGTCGAGCTGGCGACGACGGCATTCGGTCAAGGGGTGTCCGTTACGCCGATTCAACAGATTACAGCTGTTGCAGCAGCGATAAATGGGGGTACATTATATAAGCCGCACATTGCCAAGGGATGGATTAATCCTGATACAGGCGAGACGGTCGAATCCATCGAACCGGAAGTCGTACGCAAAGTGATCAGTGAATCGACATCGAAGCAAGTTCGGGAAGCGCTGGAGACTGTCGTCGCGCAAGGTACTGGCGGCAACGCCTTTATTGATGGCTATCGAGTTGGCGGCAAGACCGGTACGGCGCAAAAAGTTATTAATGGCCGTTATTCGCCTAACGAGCATATCGTTTCGTTCGTCGGCTTTGCGCCTGCTGACGATCCGCAGATCGTTGTTTACCTCGCAGTCGATAATCCGCAGGGCATTCAATTCGGTGGCGTCGTTGCTGCGCCGATCGTGCGCAACATCTTGGATGACTCGCTTCATTACTTAGGAATTCCGCCAAGAACGAAGCAGGTCGACAAAGAGTATAAGCTTGGCGAGAATAAAATCGTTACGGTACCGAATATCGTAGGCAAGACAGTCTCGGATTTGTATGAGGATTTGAACATGAACTTTAACCTTAGCGCTGCAGGTACAGGTCAGACGGTTATTCGTCAAGCGCCGTCAGCGGGCACGCGCGTTGAGAAGGGTTCGACGATTCGAATCTATCTAGGCAGCGAGGAGAATCTCCCAGATTCTGCGGACGATGGTCACGATCACGAGTAATGGATGAAGCGTGCGGAAGCTTGAGGAAGGAATTGCAAGAAAGCGATGGTTGAAAATCCGGCAATATCGATCATAATGGAATAATAATGAATGGGGGGATGCACCAATGAAATTAAAGGAGATTGCAGGATGGCTTGCAGCAGCCCGCCTCGAAGGTGACGGCAGCGTGGAGATAACAGCATTAGAGAATGACTCTCGCAAAGCCGGACCGGGTTCGCTGTTCATTTGCGTTCCCGGTTTCAAGGACGATGGACATGACTATGCTCCAAGCGCTTATGAGAACGGGGCGGCCGCGCTTATCGTAGAGCGTAAGCTTGATATCCCGCTGCCGCAGCTTATTGTGAAGAGCAGTCGGACAGCAATGGCGATCCTTGCGGATCGCTTCTATGATCATCCGAGCCGTAAGCTTCGTCTTATTGGTGTGACAGGCACGAATGGCAAGACAACGACGACTTATCTGATCGAACGCATTATGACGGAAGCGGGTAAAAATGCCGGGGTCATCGGTACGATCGAGACGCGTTACGCGGGCAACACGGTTCCGATGTCAGGTACGACGCCAGGTGCATTGGAGCTTCAGCGCATGTTGGCCGATATGGCAAATGCGAATGTAGATATTTGTGCGATGGAAGTATCCTCGCATGCATTGGATCAAGGACGTGTGCTGGGTACGCATTTCCGTACAGCAGCCTTTACGAACCTGACGCAAGATCATCTCGATTATCATGAGACGATGGAGCAATATGCAGCGGCGAAAGGGCTGCTGTTCGCAAGACTCGGCAACGAGTTTAGCGATGCGGAAGGAGAACGCAGTTATGCAGTGTTGAATGCTGATGACGCTGCTTCTACTGCTTTCGCTAAGTTAACAGCGGCTGAGACGATTACATATGGGATCGAGTCCGACGCCGATGTACGAGCAAGCGGTATTCGCATTTCGTCTAGAGGCACGGCCTTTAGACTGGATACGTTCTCCGGCAGTACGGATATCGTCATCCGGATGGTCGGCAAGTTCAATGTATACAATGCGCTTGCTGCTACATCAGTCGCGCTGCTCGAAGGCGTGCCGCTGGAGACGATCAAGCGCAGCCTCGAAGCGCTCCCTGGTGTGCCTGGACGTGTAGAATCCGTTGACGCTGGACAGTCTTATGCGGTCATCGTCGATTACGCACACACGCCAGACGGATTAGAGAATGTACTTCGTACCGTTTCCGAATTCGCTGAAGGCCGCATCATCTGTGTATTCGGCTGCGGCGGCAATCGTGACAAGACGAAACGTCCGATTATGGGCCGGATTGCAGCGCAGTATGCGGATGTATGCGTGATTACAAGCGATAATCCGCGTCTGGAGGACCCACAGGCGATTTTGCTCGATATTGAAGCAGGCCTCAAGGCAGATAACGTTGCTCCGGATCGTTACATGCTTATTGAGGATCGCCGCGCCGCGATTGAAAAAGCGGTTGAAATGGCAAGCCCTGGCGATGTAGTATTGATTGCGGGGAAAGGTCACGAAACGTATCAATTAATCGGCGGGGAAACATTCACGTTCGATGATCGGATTGTGGCGGAAGAAGCGATAAGGGGAACGAACAAGTGATTAAACGAAATTTAGGTCAAGTCGCCGACATGTGCGGTGGAACATTGGCGCATGAGGAACGGGATTCGAACATTGTCATTCACGGCATTACGCGGGACTCCCGCGATGTAATGCCTGGGCAATTGTATGTACCGCTTATCGGGGAACGATTCGACGGGCATGAATTCACAGCCCAGACGCTAGCGGCAGGAGCAGCAGCTTCTCTATGGGAGGAAGGCTGTCCCGTACCGGAAGAGCTGGAAGATGCTCCACTCATTTACGTGGCGGACACGCTGTCGGCACTACAGAGGCTGGCGGCTTCGTACCGCGAGCAGCTCAATGTTCGCATCGTCGGAATTACAGGCAGCAATGGCAAGACGACGACGAAGGATTTGACCGCAGCGGTGCTTGGCACCGCATTTCGCGTGCATAAAACAGAAGGCAATCTGAACAACCACATCGGTGTTCCGCTGACGCTGCTCCAGCTTGATGAGTCTATTGAGACGGCAGTGCTTGAGATGGGCATGAGTGGTTTCGGCGAGATTGAATTGCTGACGAACATTGCTTCGCCCGATGCAGCGATCATAACGAACATTGGCGACGCACATATGCTGCAGCTTGGCTCTCGTGCAGGTATCGCAGAGGCGAAGCTGGAGATCGCATCGGGACTACTTCCTGGCGGCGCGCTTATTTTCAATGGCGATGAACCGCTCCTGCGTGAGCGTCTCGCTGTCATCACGCTTCCGGATGAGACTGAGCTTGTGCCATTCGGCAGCAGCGATGACTGCCAATGGTCGGCCGCGAACGTTACGGTGGATGCAGATTCATCGACGTTCGACGTCGTATCGTCGCAGTTGTCGGCTGAGGAGCAAGAACTGCTTCGCGGCGTATTCCTGCCAGTTCCAGGAGCGCATAACGTAAGCAATGCACTGGCTGCGATTGCAGCGGCATATCGCTTTGGCGTATCTGCTGCGCAGATCCGAGAAGGATTGGCGGCGGTAACGCTGACGGGCATGCGGATCCAGCCTGTGACGGCATTCAATGGTGCCAAAGTGCTTAATGATGCGTACAATGCGAATCCAACTGCTGTTCGCGCAGCGATCGACTTAGTAGAGGAACTACAAGGCTATCGCCGCAAATGGGTCGTACTGTCGGATATGCTGGAGCTCGGACCAGAAGAGGCGGAGCTTCACCGCGGCATCGGTGCCTACGTGACACCGGAAAAGGCGGATGCCCTGCTCACATGGGGAACGCTGGCGCAATATATTGCAGATGGAGCGTCAGCGGCATTCGCAGCAGCGGGCCGCGCTGAGGACGTTCGACATTTCGAAAATAAAGAAGAGCTGACGGCTTGGCTGCGGGAGCAGCTCAGCAGCGATGATCTCGTGCTTGTCAAAGGGTCACGGGGCATGCGTATGGAGCAAGTTGTCCAAGCTTTGGAGAACTGACAGGGGGTGAAACAATGGACATCAAGGTCATTTTGCTTACAATCGGAGCTTCCTTTCTTCTAGCGGTACTATTGGGACCTTTGTTCATCCCGCTCCTGCGCCGCATGAAGTTCGGGCAGCAGATTCGGACGGACGGACCGCAAAGCCATTTGAAGAAGCAAGGCACACCGACAATGGGCGGCATCATCATTATGCTGGCTCTGCTGCTTGCCTTTCTGAAATTTGCGGATAAAACGAACGACTTCTGGGTGCTGCTCGTTGCATCGCTAGGTTTTGGACTTGTCGGTTTCTTAGATGATTATATTAAAATCGTATTCAAACGCTCGCTTGGTTTGACCGCGAAGCAGAAGCTTGCCGGACAGCTGCTATTCAGCATCGTCGTGTGCATACTGCTGCATCGTATGGGCCACAGCACTGCAATTGGTGTACCGGGAACGGACTGGTCGTTCGATCTTGGTTGGTTTTATTATTTATTTGTTGTAATTATCATGTTCGCCACGAGTAACTCCGTTAACTTCACGGACGGTCTCGATGGCTTGCTTGCCGGTACGAGCGCGATTGCGTTCGGCGCATTCACGATTCTCGCACTCAGCGTGAATGAGTACGAGTCGGTCGTGTTCTCCGCTGCGATGGTAGGTGCAGTACTCGGCTTCCTCGTTTTCAACGCACACCCCGCGAAAGTGTTTATGGGTGATGCAGGGTCGCTGGGCATCGGCGGCGGTCTTGCAGCCGTAGCGATGTTGACGAAGATGGAGCTTGTTCTGATTATTGTAGGCGGCGTATTCGTCTTCGAGATGCTGTCGGTTATCATTCAAGTTACATCGTTCAAGCTAAGAGGCAAACGCGTGTTCAAAATGAGTCCGATTCATCATCACTTCGAGCTGTCTGGCTGGTCGGAGTGGCGGGTCGTGACAACCTTCTGGATTGTCGGCTTTATACTCGCAGCCATCGGACTTGTGGTCGGCAAGGCTTTTTAGACATACAAGAAAGTTGAGCCGCAAATAGATCGCTTGGAACATGTATGATAGCGGCGCCGTCCTTTCGCTAGTCGGGAGGACGGCGAAGCCGTTTTTCAGGTATAATTCAGGAAAGTATTTATTTTCGTCAGAATGAAACGCACTGCGCCACTTAAAGGACGGTGACAGCCGTTTCACCTTGGCAGCAGCAATTGACAATAGAGAGAGGTCACCGTTATGGATCATCCGTCAATGTACCGAAACAAGCACGTTGCCGTACTTGGATTAGCGAGAAGCGGCGTTAGTGTTGCCAAAGTGTTTCATGCGCTTGGTGCGAAGGTTGTCGTAAACGACAAGAAGGAACGCGATCAAAGTCCTGAGGCTGCAGAGCTAGAGGCATTAGGTATTCCTGTCATCTGCGGGTATCATCCCGATGATTTTGTAACGGCAGATACTGCGCTGCTGGTTAAGAACCCGGGCATTCCTTACACGGCAAGCCCTGTGCAGCAGGCTGAAGCGCATGGCGTAGAAATTGTGACGGAGGTAGAGGTTGCGTACCTGCTGTCTCCGGCACCGATGATTGGTATCACAGGGTCTAACGGCAAAACAACGACAACGACCTGGATTGGCGATTTGCTGGAGGCAGCTGGCAAGCATCCAATCGTAGCTGGCAATATCGGCACACCGCTGTGTGAAGCCGCACAACAGGCGACGCCCGACAATACGATTGTTGCAGAGCTCAGCAGCTTCCAGTTGAAAGGCACGACGGCGTTCCGTCCACAAGTTGCACTGCTGCTTAACGTCGCAGAGACGCATCTCGACTACCATGGCGGTATGGAAGACTATGTCGCTTCGAAGAGCAAGCTGTTTGCGAATCAGACAGCTGAGGATACAGCGATTCTGAACTGGGACGATTCGATATGCCGCGCTATTGCTGCGAAGGCGAAAGGCAATGTGCTTCCATTCTCGCTCGTAGAGCGGCTGGACTATGGAATGTATATTGAGCCTCCGTATCCGGTTGAGGTGGAATTCACGGGCGACGAGACGCCTGCAGCTTCGTCGGATGACGAGAGCCGCACGATCATCTATAGGGATCGCAATGGCAATGCTGTCGAGATTGTTCCAGTTGCCGAGCTTGGTATTCCAGGAAAACACAACGCAGCAAATGCGATGGCTGCCATAGCAGCAGCTATTACGATTGGTGCGCCGATCGAATCGCTTCGCGAGCCGCTCCGCACATTCCGTGGCGTTGAGCATCGTCTTGAGTTTGTATGCGAGCGTAATGGCGTCACGTTCTACAACAACTCCAAGGCGACGAATCCTGTAGCAACGATTACGGGTCTGAAGTCGTTCCCATTGGAAAAGGTTGTGCTTATTGCCGGAGGACTTGACCGCGGCTCCGATTATATGGAGCTGACACCATGGTTCAGCGGGCTTAAGGCACTTGTTGCGCTTGGCGAGACGAGAGGCAAGCTCGCACATGTGGCGGAGCTGGCAGGTTTAACGGCCGTCGAAACGGTCGAACCTGTTGAGGACGCCGATGCGACATTGCAGGAGGCTGTCCGGCGTGCAGCTGCGCTGGCGGATTCCGGTGACATCGTATTATTATCGCCTGCATGCGCTAGCTGGGACATGTTTAAGTCCTATGAGCAGCGTGGGCGCATTTTTAAACAATCGGCGCATACCTTGTAATAGGGGGCATGTCCCTACTATTCACGTGTTAGAGGTGTCAGCGCGATGGCAAAAGCTCGGTCCGCCCCGGACGTATGGATGATCGGCTCAATTGGACTTATTCTCACGATCGGTATTATTATGGTGTACAGCGCCAGCGCTGTACTAGCCTTTCACGAATTCGGCGATAAGTTCTACTACGTGAAGCGTCAGTTGCTATTCGCCTTACTCGGGATAGGCGCGATGCTGTTCACAATGAATGTCGACTATAGCATATGGAAGCGGTGGGCTGGCATTGGCTTGCTCATATGCTTCGGGCTGCTTGTTATCGTGCTTATACCAGGCGTCGGCGTCGTTCGTGGCGGTGCTCGAAGCTGGCTTGGCATTAGCTCGTTCGGTATTCAGCCGTCCGAGTTCATGAAGCTTGCCATGGTTATGTTCCTCGCTCGCTGGTTATCTGACAACCAGCAGCAGGTGACGTTGTTTTCTCGCGGGCTGCTGCCGCCACTGGGATTTATGGGTACGGCATTCGCCCTAATCATGCTGCAGCCTGACCTTGGTACAGGGGCGGTAATGGTAGGGGCATCCCTGCTTATTATTTATACCGCTGGTGCTAGACTTGCTCATTTGGGTTCGCTTGCTCTAGTCGGTGTAGCGGGGCTTGTTGTGCTGATTGCGATTGCGCCCTATCGGCTTCAACGGATTACGGCTTTCCTTGATCCTTGGCAAGATCCGCTAGGAGCGGGCTATCAAGCGATTCAATCGTTGTATGCGGTTGGACCTGGAGGCTTGATCGGGCTGGGGCTCGGTATGAGCCGCCAGAAGTATAACTATTTGCCGGAGCCGCAGACCGACTTTATTTTCTCTATACTCGCGGAAGAGCTTGGGTTCATTGGCGGCACTCTGCTGATCGGACTGTTTCTAGTGCTCGTCTGGCGTGGAATCAAGACGGCTATTGCAGCACCGGATACGTTCGGCAGCTTGTTGGCTGCAGGTATTATCGGTATCGTAGGCGTACAAGTACTAATTAATATAGGTGTTGTTATCGGTATGATGCCGGTAACAGGCATCACGCTGCCGCTCGTCAGTTATGGCGGATCATCCTTAACCTTGCTGCTGACGGCGCTAGGCATTTTACTTAATATATCCCGTTATTCGAGGTGACACATTCATGCGAATTGTACTAACCGGAGGAGGAACGGGCGGACATATTTACCCAGCTGTTGCAATCGGGCGGCAGGCGCAGGAGGAATCCGGCGCTGAGCTGCTGTACATTGGCACGACGCAAGGGCTGGAGAGCAGAATTGTACCGAAGCTCGGTATTCCATTTGAGGCAGTCGAGATTACCGGCTTTAAGCGTAAGTTGTCATTGGACAATGTAAAGACGGTCGTTCGTTTCTTAAGAGGGGTTAAGAAAGCGAAGCGTTTGCTTCGTGAGTTTAAACCCGACGCTGTCGTCGGAACCGGGGGCTATGTTTGCGGCCCGGTCGTTTACGCAGCAGCGAAACTTGGTATTCCGACTCTCATTCATGAGCAGAACGTAATTCCGGGGCTGACCAATCAATTCTTAGCTCGTTATGTAGATACAGTGGCCGTCAGCTTCCCTGAATCAGAGCAGCATTTCAAGCGCGCGAAGCGCACCGTCTACGCTGGCAATCCTTGCGCGACGAACGTCATGCG
Organism: Paenibacillus cellulosilyticus; assembly: GCF_003182255.1. Taxonomy (GTDB): domain Bacteria; phylum Bacillota; class Bacilli; order Paenibacillales; family Paenibacillaceae; genus Paenibacillus_T; species Paenibacillus_T cellulosilyticus. The sequence goes on from NZ_QGTQ01000027.1 coordinate 75,902, forward strand.
GGCAGATGCAGACAAAGGGCGGGCGTCGCTTGGCCTTACGGATGTAAAGCAGATCGTGCTTGTGTTCGGCGGAAGCCGGGGCGCACGGGCGATTAATGAAGCGATGCTGGCGATGGCGCCTCAGCTGAATCAGCTGCCAGGCGTTCATTTTGTGTTTGTGCCTGGCGAGTCCTATTATGACAATGCGATGACACGCATGGAGCAGCTGCCAGCTTACCGCAGCGGTCAATTGCATGTCGTTCCTTATTTGCACAACATGCCGGATGTGCTCGCTGCGTCTTCGCTTGTTGTTTGCCGTGCAGGCGCTTCGACGATCGCAGAGATGACCGCTCTTGGCATTCCTTCGATTCTCATCCCGTCACCGAATGTGACGAACAACCATCAAGAGGCGAATGCACGCAGCATCGTTGAAGCTGGTGCAGGTCGCATGCTCCTTGAGCGTGAGCTGAGTGGTGACAGCCTCTTTGATACGGTCAAAGAGCTGCTGGAAAATGAGCGTTTGCTTGCGACGACGGGGCAGGCTGCTGCTCAACTGGGTATGCCGTCCGCTGCGGTTACGATTGTTAGCGAGCTGCAGCGTTTGCGGCAATCTCGCAAGTATCGCCGTTAATCTGGTATTACGCTAACAGTGAATTTGGTAATAGGCTGCAAGAGCAGCTTTGTATAAACGTGGCATCGTCATCATCCAAGCCGAAGCATAAGTTTGACTTTATGCCTCAGCTTGGATTTCACCGGAATGAAATGAACCGCGCCGTTTAAAGGTCGGCGAGCGCCGGTTAAGGCAGGCGTCGGTCGTTTCAATTGGGCGATTGTCACACTCCATATGCCGGGGGCATAAGATACGTTATAAATCGCGACCGTCACCGTGCGGCACGATTGTAACGAATAACATGTTTGCCCGGCAACACCGTATCATCGCGAACAGCGGCATACGGTTGGACTGACGTAAAGGGGAGGTACGACTCGATGCAATCCATATTCGCGGAACTGGAACAGAAAAACTGGGGTAAGGTTCTGTACCACGAACCGCTCGCAAAACATACAACTTGGAAAATCGGCGGTCCCGCCGATTGCCTCATTATCCCGAACGGCATCGACCAACTAGTGTCGACCATCCGATTCCTGAATGAACATAACATTTCTTGGACCGGTTTAGGCCGCGGATCGAATCTGCTTGTGTCTGACAAGGGCATTCGTGGCGTTGTCATCAAAACCGGTGGCGGATTGGACTATGCTCATTTTGACGGTACGACGGTTCGGGCAGGCGCTGCTTATTCGTTCATTAAGCTAGCGGTCATGGCAAGCAGGGCAGGACTTTCCGGCTTGGAATTCGCGGGGGGAATTCCAGGTACGGTCGGGGGTGCCGTCTACATGAACGCCGGTGCGCACGGCTCGGATGTGTCGCGTATTTTCAAATCGGCAGTCATTGTTCGTGAGAATGGGGAATTGGCAACGTACGGACTGGAGGACATGGCATACTCGTATCGCCACTCGATCCTCCATGAGCAGAAAGGGATCGTCGTTGAAGCTACCTTCCAACTCGCGGAAGGCAAACGGGAGGAGATCGAGGCTGCTTATGCCGCCAATAAGGAGCGCAGGTTGAATACACAGCCGCTGCAGCTTGCAAGCTGTGGGAGTGTATTCCGCAATCCGACAGGCGACTTTGCCGCTCGACTCATTCAAGAGGCCGGACTGAAAGGGCTTCGCGTTGGCTCCGCCGAGGTTTCGCAGCAGCATGCCAATTTCATTATTAACACTGGGCAAGCGAAAGCCGAAGACGTTCTCACCCTAATCGAACAGATCAAGCATACAGTCAAGGACCGCTATGGGGTTGACTTGGTGCCTGAGGTATTGGTAGTGGGTGAGCGGTAATTCGGAGGTGATACATTGGATAAATTGGTGATTGAAGGCGGGAAACCACTCTCAGGAACCATTGCGATCCAAGGAGCGAAAAACGCTGCTTTGCCGATACTGGCTGCTAGCATGCTTGTTAGTGGTACAGTAACAATCGACCATGTGCCTAAGCTGCTCGATATTGATGTTATGCTTAGCATATTGAAAGATCTCGGCTGTAAGGCGGAGCACACCCTGGATACAGTCGTACTCGACACAACCTCAGCTCATTCGCCGCATGTGCCCGAGACGCTAATGCGCCAGATGCGTTCCTCGATCTTCTTGATGGGACCGCTGCTTGCACGGTTTGGAGAGGTTCATATTTATCAGCCAGGCGGCTGTGCGATTGGTGAACGTAAAATTGACCTGCACTTAACGGGTCTCCAAGCGCTCGGCGCAACGATTACGGAATCTGGCAATCGGATCATCTGCCAAGCTGATAAGCTGTATGGCACTGACATTCATTTGTCCTTCCCGAGCGTAGGCGCGACGGAGAACATTATGATGGCTGCTGTGCTGGCAGAAGGCCGGACAACGATCAACAACGCTGCACGAGAACCAGAGATCCAAGATTTACAGCGGTTCTTGAATGCGATGGGCGCTCGAATTATCGGCGCAGGTACGGATACGATTACGATTGAAGGGGTAGAGTCGCTTAGCCCTTGTCGCTACCAAGTCATCCCGGACCGCATCGTCACAGGCACGCTTATGGTCGCAGCTGCCGCTACGAAAGGTCAAGTTGTTCTGCAAAATACGAACCCGTCACATGTCTCTTCTCTGATCCATGTGCTTCGCAGAGCAGGTGTTCAGATTACTGCTGACGGTGATATAATTAAGGTAAATGCTGCCTCTCGTCCGAAGGCAATCGAGCGCATCGTCACGAATCCATATCCTGCATTTCCGACGGATATGCAGTCGCTCGTCATGGTGCTGCTCGCATTGGCAGACGGCGTGAGCATAATGAAGGAAACGATTTTTGAAGGCCGCTTCAAGCATGTCGGAGAGTTGAGCCGCATGGGAGCGGATATTCGAGTCGATATGAACGCGGCCATCATTCGTGGGGTTCCACGGCTGTATGGCGCCACTGTTGAAGCGACAGACTTGCGTGCAGGGGCGGCCTTGGTTGTAGCGGGGCTTGCAGCACAAGGACGTACAGTCGTTGAGCAGGTGCATCATATTGATCGCGGCTATGATCGAATTGAGAATATGTTGAGTCATCTTGGCTCTCGCATTAGCCGTCTATCGCCCGTTCCAGACGATCGTGCGGTAACGAATGGTTAATAGCGTCAGCTGCGCCGGCGCCTGCAATCGATGCGGGGGCCGGATGCTTTTTGGAAAGGGTGGGACAAGCCGTGAGACAACCGATGCCCGTGCTGCGAGAGCCTGCTGTGAAGCGTCGTGGCAGCCGCAGGTTGAAGGCCATTTTACTTCTATTATTTATAGTTGTGCTATCCGTATTATTTTTTAATTCTTCGATTAGCGAGGTTTCAACTGTAACCGTTAGCGGGCAGCGGTTTGTAAGCGAAGATTCGATCCGCAAGCTGGCGGGTATTTCTATTGGAGATGCTTTCTTTGGCTTCACCGAGCGTTCGATTGAGAACAAGCTTCGGACAAGCAAGTCGATTGAAGAGGCGTCTGTGACGAAAGTTTTCCCGGGAGAAGTCCGAATCAAAGTGCAAGAATATGCCGCAGTAGGTTATGAATTATCGACCGAAGGGGAAATTATGGCGATTCTGTCGAATGGTACAAGCGTAGCCGCGACAAATGCTGACTTTGTTGTCGATAAGCCTCTTCTATCTGGTTGGAAAAAAGACGATCCAATCAAGACAGCTCTTACGAAGCAGCTCGCTCTCATTCCAGCACAGCAGTTGTCCGATTTGTCTGAAATTCGGCCCGATCCATCTAATGCCTATCCCGATCGCATCCGCATTTATACGCGTACTCGCTTCGAAGTAATCACTGCTGTGTCGGTGTTGAAGGACAAGTTGGACACTTTGAATGCAGTTACTGAGACTCAGCAGCCTGGCAAAGTTACGATGCTTCTAGCTGATACGTATGAGCCATATTTAGCAGATTCCTCAGAAAATATGGAAACTCTTGAAAAAGAGTCTACTCAATAGTCTCAAACGATGGTAAAATTTTAGTTACGAGTTTAGGTTCGTTTGCATTCCGAACAAGGTAATGGTTGACGCTGCAATTGCTGGAAATTGGAAGCTTCTTTACTACGAAAATTTTGTAGAAAAAAGAGGAAAGCCGTCAATTATGTTGAATATGTAGAATGTTAAAAAGATGAATGTCCTATTTTCTTATGGGAATGGAGGTGCCGCACGCGATGAGCAACAGCGAAATCATCGTTAGTTTGGACATCGGTACATCCAAAGTTCGTGCTATTATTGGTGAAGTTACGAATGGAGCCATTAATATTATTGGAGTTGGATCGGCCGACTCGGAAGGAATCCGTAAGGGTGCTATTGTCGACATCGATCAGACAGTACGATCGATCCGCAACGCGATTGATCATGCTGAACGTATGGTCGGCATTCAAATAAGCGAGGTTTGTATAGGCATCCAGGGAACTCACATCGCATTGCAAACGAACCATGGAGTAGTCGCTGTATCGAATGAAGATCGTGAGATTGGCGAAGAAGATATTGAGCGTGTTATGCAGGCGGCTAGAGTAGTTGCGCTTCCGCCAGAACGCGAGATTATCGGTGTCGTGCCAAAACAGTTTCTTGTAGATGGTTTGGAGGGAATTTCTGATCCGCGAGGTATGATCGGTGTACGTCTAGAAGTGGAAGCGACGATAATCACCGGGACGAAAACGTCCTTACATAATTTGATCCGCTGCGTAGAGAAAGCCGATCTGCATATAGCTGAGCGGGTCCTGATGTCACTAGCATCGGGCTCGATGTCACTGACGAAAGATGAGAAAACGATGGGAACGGTACTGGTTGATATCGGTGCAGGTTCGACAACGGTTTCGATTTTCGAGGGAGGCGGACTCGTTGCTACGTCCACGCTGCCGGTTGGCGGCGAGCATGTAACGAATGATATATCGTATGGATTGCGTACGCATACGGAGCAAGCTGAGAAATTTAAGTTGAAGTATGGCTGTTCGCTCATTACGGATGCCGCAGAAGATCAGAAATTCAAGGTCATGCGTATGGGCAGCAATGTAGAGAAAGAATTTACTCAAGTGGATTTGGCTAATATTATTGAGCCGCGAATGCAAGAAATTTTCCATCTGGTAAGGCAGGAAGTTAGACGACTTGGCTACGGTGACAAGGTGAACGGTTACGTACTGACCGGAGGAACAGTGTCGATGCCGGGTACGCTGAATTTGGCGCAGCAGGAACTCGAATCTTCTGTTCGAATCGCTGTGCCTGACTTTATCGGCGTTCGCGACCCTGCATTCAACAATGGTGTCGGCATGCTCCAATATGTCGTGAAGAATGCCCGTGTGAACAGCGTGTCCGTATCCGCGAAGAAATCGGCTGTTCGTAAAACAGTCACCACCAGCAGCGTCTCAACATCGCCGAAACCCGGATTGTTTGAGCGACTCAAAAATTATTTTAGTGAATTCATTTGATCGGGGGAAACGACAGATGTTAGAGTTTGATATGGACATGGATCAACTAGCACAAATTAAAGTTATCGGTTGTGGCGGTGGCGGCAGCAACGCCGTTAACCGAATGATTGAGATGGGTGTTAAAGGCGTAGAATTTATTACGGTTAACACGGACGCGCAAGCGCTCCATTTGGCACACTCTGAGCATAAGCTGCAAATCGGCGACAAGCTGACGCGTGGTTTGGGTGCAGGTGCAAATCCAGAAGTAGGCAAGAAAGCTGCAGAAGAATCCCGTGAGCTGATCAGCAACACGCTGAAGGGCGCAGACATGGTGTTCGTAACGGCTGGCATGGGAGGCGGCACGGGTACGGGCGCAGCTCCAGTTATCGCTGAAATCGCACGTGAGTGCGGTGCGCTGACGGTAGGTGTTGTTACACGTCCGTTCACGTTCGAAGGCCCTAAACGTTCTCGACAAGCTGAGAGCGGGATCGAGGCGCTGAAAGAAAAAGTAGATACGCTTATCGTTATTCCGAATGATCGCCTTCTCGAAATTGTTGATAAGAAGACGCCGATGCTCGAAGCTTTCCGCGTAGCCGATACGGTTCTTCTTCAAGCCGTTCAAGGCATCTCCGACTTGATTCAAGTGCCAGGCTTGATCAACCTCGACTTCGCAGACGTGAAGACGATTATGACGGAGCGCGGCTCAGCGCTTATGGGTATCGGTATGGCAACGGGCGAGAACCGTGCATCGGAAGCTGCTCGCAAAGCAATCCAAAGCCCACTGCTTGAGACGTCAATTGATGGCGCTCGCGGTGTTATTATGAACATTACGGGTGGCGGAAATCTGTCACTCTATGAAGTGAACGAAGCAGCTGAGATCGTAATCGCAGCTTGTGATCCAGAAGTGAACATGATCTTCGGTGCTATCATCGACGAGAGCTTGAAAGAGGAATTCAAAGTTACGGTTATTGCGACAGGCTTCGAGCATAAAGCAATGCCAGAGCCAATGCGTCGTCCGGGACAACCTGCGGCGGAGCCTACAGAGTCGCGCACTGCAACTTCTGCTAGCACTTCCGGTATGCGTTCGTTCAGCAACACGCCAACGTCGAGTGACCAACTCGATATCCCGGCATTTCTGCGCAACCGCCCACGCGAGCGCTAGGACAAGCCATCATTCAAGCGAATAACCAATCAAGCCAGTCAAAGGCAGTCAATCTGCCGGAGACTGGCTTTTTTCGTATTGTTTTAACCAGCTCGAACAAAAGTTGTGCCAGGGGGCACACGACTCCAAGCACAAAGTACGCGATATACGCCTCAGTCCCGCCACCAGCTCCTCCGGGGTCCAGGGGGCGGGAGCTCCATGGGGTCCTCCCTAGCAGGGAGGATTTAGGTGGGTAGAAGTCCTGTGATTCAGGTGGGTAGAAGACCCGAGGATTTAGGTAGGTACAAGTCCATCGATTTAGGCAGTTAGAAGACAAAGAGGTCAAAGGGCGCAGCCCTTGCAGTAAACGGGGGCAAAGGGGCAGTGCTCCTTTTCTCGACAAAAAAAGATCGTCCTTTGCGTCATGAATAGACAGACATCGAAATACGATTACAATATACTAGTCTCAATCGTTCCTGATGGGCGATGCAAGAGTAAGCAAGTCCGGCCAGGAACCGGCGGGCAGGTGATCATCGCTGGCGGTATACGTTGACGTTTTGTTCATGAAGGAAATGTTGATCGATGGGTCGTTGCTGCTCGTTACGGCATGGGTTCGTGGTATACGTACAGTATGGTATCGAATAGTCGGAGCGAGTGCTCTAGGTGCATTGTATGTCGTAATGTTGTTCGTTCCGTCGCTGTCGTTTCTGTATACGTTTCTATTCAAATTCGGTATATCGCTCATCATGCTTTGGATCGCATTCGGCTTTGGAGGACTTCGCGCATATGGACGAACGTTTGCTGCGTTTTATGCCGTAAACTTTATTGCTGCCGGCGCTATACTTGGATTTTATTATTTGATTATGCAGCAGGGCTCGCTGGCGTTATGGCGAGGGCTGCAGTTCATCGAGGGCGGCATACGTACCGAATTCAAGGCAGGCTTTATTTTCATCGGGTCAGCTGCATGTGTAGGGTTGTACATTGCTCGATCCGTTATCGTCTCTCGCCGTGAGAAAGCGCTTATCAAAGCGCATGTTGCCAAGCTGAAGATTACGATTGGCGAGCGAGAAATCGAATGTGAAGGATTCATCGATACGGGGAATCAACTCTATGATCCGCTGACGCGGACGCCGGTGACCATCATCGAGGCGTCGCTGCTTGAAGCGGATTTGCCGTCTACGTGGATGACCCGAATCCGCGAGGCGGAAGTCGATAAACTGGTAGCTCAACAATCGGAGCAGCCGTTTATTTGGCAGGACCGGCTTCGGCTGGTGCCTTACCGGGGCATAAACCGTGGAACGCAGTTTATGCTTGCGCTTAAGCCGGATGCCGTTACAGTGGAGTGCAATGGAGACACGATCGTCACTCGAAGAGCGTTGATAGGTCTTGATGGCGGGCAATTGTCGTCTGATCGCACGTATCGAGCGGTTATACATCCGTCTATGGCGGAGCAGAGTGGCGGGGCGTAACGGCGTATATCACCTTGACGGGAGGCATAATGCCATGATAACGAGATGGAAACTGGTTCTTCAGCTATATTATTACCGTGTCCTGTTTTTATTCGGGCTGAAGAGTGAAGAAATTTACTACATTGGTGGGAGCGAGGCGCTGCCGCCGCCGTTGACCCGGGAAGAAGAAGAGTACTTGCTGGAGAAGCTTCCTTCTGGCGATACTGCGATCCGGGCAATGCTGATCGAGCGGAATTTGCGGCTCGTTGTGTATATCGCACGTAAATTCGAGAACACCGGCATTCATATTGAAGACTTGGTTTCGATCGGAGCGATTGGCCTGATTAAGGCGGTCAACACGTTTGATCCCGAGAAGAAAATCAAGCTGGCGACGTACGCTTCGCGGTGTATCGAGAATGAGATTCTAATGTACTTGCGCCGTAACAGCAAGACACGTACAGAGGTCTCGTTTGATGAACCGCTTAATATTGACTGGGACGGCAATGAATTGCTCTTGTCAGACGTACTTGGTACCGAGAATGATACGATTTATCGGAACATCGAGGAGCAGGTCGACCGCAAACTGCTCCACAAAGCGCTCGACAAGCTGACAGAGCGCGAGCGCATCATCATGGAGCTCCGCTTCGGCCTCGCAGACGGCGAAGAGAAGACACAGAAGGACGTCGCCGACCTGCTCGGTATCTCGCAATCCTACATCTCCCGCTTAGAGAAACGAATCATTAAGCGCCTGCGCAAAGAATTCAATAAGATGGTGTGAGGAAAAGCGCTGCTCAGCAGCGCTTTTTTGTTTGTAATAACGCTCGAACGATAGCTATGCCCCCAACGGGGCACGCGACTCTTAGCACGCAGTAACATACACGTGCCACCGTCCCGCCACCAGCCCCTTCCGGGGTCCAGGGGACGGGAGTCCCATGGGGTCCTCCCTAGCAGGGAGGATTTAGTTATCATGAACGAAAGAAGCCCTCCGTTTGCAAC
>NZ_QGTQ01000028.1 GCF_003182255.1 Paenibacillus cellulosilyticus
AAAAAAAAAAAAAAAAAAAAAAAAAAAAAAAAAAAAAAAAAAAAAAAAAAAAAAAAAAAAAAAAAAAAAAAAAAAAAAAAAAAAAAAAAAAAAAAACTATCGTTCTAGCTATGGGAATCTCTAAGGATAAAAATTAACGAAATTTGGATTCGTAGACATCACAAGCATTCTTACCTGTAAGCTCAATTTTCACTCCCCAACCGCCAGTTATCATTCGCATCTTGAATTACATGCTTTCGACATGAATCTTGTTGGTGCCTTTAAAGGACTGGATAGGGTGATTGGGTACCATAGTCACTTGGGATATTGTTAGGGCTAGTTACGTAAGATTTCACCTGATCAGTTGCATCGACACATACCCGCATGTGCACATCATATGACATTCGATGAGTTTGCAAGTTCTGACTCTAGGAGTTATTTTCCCCAAATGATTCATCTTCCCTCACTAAATCCATAACCCATAACATTATATTAAGTGGAAATGCGGATAAGCAAAATGAGTTACCTACTTCGCTAAAAGCAAAAGCTGCAGGTCGAACTTGTCCGTCTGCCGACTAACGTAAGGTGGTAGAATCCCTTCACTAATAAGACGTCTTAGGTGATAGTCAACCCGATCAGCCCTGAAATACCGGATTATTCAGATACTCGAACACTTTCTCCAGATCGTAATGTAGCCCGTAGAACTTAGGGGATTTCGAATGTAGAAGGTGTCCATGTTCCATACCATCTTCACTAAAAGTCATGCTCGGAATGCTTCGTATAGCTTATCGACCAATACATGCAGTGAAATTCAGGTATTGTGCTACTTCTTGCCGTTCTTGCTCGAGGAAGTCCTGCGGAGCAGTAAATAGCTCGATCAGCGTCAGGATGTCATAATGACACCCATCATCCTTACGAATTCGAGTACTATTCTCCTTCAAGAGAATCTGGAGTTGCTCGACAACATTGGAGCTACGCCCGATCCTCAGCTGCCGCTGCTCCGCAATAAAGATACCATGCTTTTTCTCAATTACGCTTACCACGTTCGATAAGAGGGAGTATCGATTAACCATATACTCATGAATTTTGGCGAAACTCATAGAGAAGCGAACAGGCTGATCAACATCAGGATTGTTGCTGTAGAGATACACCGAATAATCATCGTTACCTCCAATACTGCTACTAACATCACTTGACCAAGATGCGAAGTACTTATCCGCACTCTTTGTTCCATCTACACTTCTCAAATCAACTGGATGCACCCCAAAACATGCCCGGATCTGCGCGAAGTAGACATCGTCTGGAGCGGCTTCATTGAATATCGAATTGTCCTTCTATAGCGGGTGTTCTATTTCGAATACACGATGGAGCTGCTCGATGGCTTGGAGGACAATATCGTATGTAGTGAGTAACTGCATAACATTGAGCGATCGGACATCGTCGTGAGAGTGGTCCAAGTCGATGTACGGCAACCCTCTCACGCTGACCGAAAGCCAATCCTTCGCTGAACATATTAGGTTCCAAAGGTTCTTGCCGTTGTAGTTGCTGTATGTGTTAATCAAGAAATCGTCATGATCGCTTACAGTTTGCTTAAATTTCTCAAGCAAGGAGCTATCGAGTACATATAGGTTCTTGCCTTTCATCCTTTACCCTCGTTCTCGGCTATAAGGTCTAAAATTCGCCCAGTCTACCCCTGATCCGAGCAACTGCGAAGTGGACCTACGCCCTTCTATTCAAAAAGGATACTGAACCTTGATTGGGGGCATACCTTGAGTTTCAAGCTTTTCAACAACCGATTCCATACAAGCGAAAACCTCTTGCGGAGTATCATTCAATGTATTTACGCTCTGAATAATCGATAAGAGCTCTTCTATAATATCTTTATGAATCTCATACCCCTTCATCTCGGCTCTTTGGTCATACAATTCTGGGTATGTACTTATCGCCCAGACGATCATCATAATACATTCCCACTCATATGGATAATCTTTGACGTAGTCCTTTTTTATGAGTGCTTCGATCTCCATCTCACTTCGAAATTCACCTTCTATATTGGACAGACCCCAAGTTGTCGCAACGCTTCTACAATGCGGGTGACTAAAGCACTCAATAATTCTAGGAGCAAAATCTCGTTCTTCCTCATCAATGGTTTTCGGGAACCCCCTGGACAAATAATCAGCCTCACCTAATTCATGTACTAGATAAGAGGGGAATTTATCTGAATCCACTTCATAGCTAAATTTAATATACAAGGCATCATATTCAAACAGTGTGCATGCTTTCTTTATACCTGCAGGTAGAATCATTAAAGGTTTGCCATGTGTTGTCATACGATCGCGTATAGAAACAAAGAAATCAAATGCTTGTGGAACAATCTCGAAGCATTCCTTAACCATAGCACCAGTTACTTCTTTATCCGTTCTGTATCCTGTGTATATATGCAGAAAGTTAATTGTCATTAAGTCATCCCGTTACAGATATCTACGCTTTTTCCTACAAAATTCGCCAAAAGTCATACCAAAACCTTCTAATGTGAGAGAGTTATCAATGCCGATGCTTTCAATGCCCCTCAAACATATGTTCAAACTCTTTAATGATCAGATCGTAACAGTGGTCACATACCATGATGTTCTTGTTGCCCATACCAATGAACTTGGCTTCAACTCGGTAATCTGTGTCGGGAAGAAACTCGTGCGGCATAAAGCTCGTACTACATACCCCACAGCAACCGTGAAGCTTCATGTAGTCATCCATGCAAAGGGAACCTGTATCGTGGGTCAAATGATTGAACAGTACTTCAGCTTCCTTCTGACAAAATACACAACTCATTCTCAACGCCTCCAAATTGTTATTGAACGCAAAAAACGCAGACTTGCCCGTTAAAGGCAATGTCTGCGGTGCTTCCGCATTCGAGGTATGAACATAAACTTAATATACTTCTTCAAGCAAAGAATCGCAAAGAAAAGATGGAGAATTATTGATTTTTGAAATATATCAAATAAAATAATTAATTTAGAGAACTACAAAGTTTTGCACAACAACGTTATCGTTAATACCTTAGTATACTCTCTGCAATCATTCAAATGCCACTGACTGAAAGCTTTAGGAAGCACGAAGCGTAAAAAGAAGGAAAAAGAAGATCAGGTTATTAACGAAAACAATTATCCCGTGCCAATCTCGCGAGAGCAATTTCATGCCGTTCAGATTTACTGAACCGCAGGGGGCGTACTAAATCATGTGGAATACTAAATCTCTATACACAAGTACTTCAGTGCACGGATTGCGGGGCTGGTATGCATTGTGTTAAACAAAAGTATGGCAACACCCATTACATGTGAAACGCCTACCAACAAACCAACTCTTCTTGATAAAAATTGACATCATTCGAAAAGCTCGATCGAGAACTTCTCCTCATGCTAGTAAAACGAATAACAATTAAAAAAGACGGTGGTGTAAATATTATTTACAACTTCACCATCTGAAATAAAAAAATGTTCTTATAGGGCAATGAAGCTGATATTACAGCTCATTGCCCTTCAATTAGGTCTCTTCTATATTGTTGACACTAAACATTCAACATGGCCAGAGTTTGGCCAACTAATGTCAGATGGCCGATTTTTTATTTTACGTTTTTGGAAACAGGTCCACGGTTTGGGACGTCGATATTGATGCCTTGCCGTTATATGAACGGCCAAAGTTCGACCAACAACTGATCTCAGTTGGCAAATCTCAAATCTTACGTATCAGGGAGATGCACGATTTCATCAATCAGTAGCCAGCGATGCTTGCTGAATTTGATGAAATCCTCTCCCGAAGAATGATACAAAAAATCACCATTTTCGAAAACCACTTCAATGAGGAATTCAAATCCGATGTTGATGCGGATATTGAAGGATAAAGCAAAGCAGGACTTCTTTCAATTATTTAGGAGGTCCTGCTCTTTTTAGTCTTCGTTAGGTAAATACCATCCGTGTTCACGATGAATACTGGGGGCATGTGGAGTTTCATTACCCCATGCTCTTATACTCATCTCTTTATCAAATCTTCCAAGTAAGTTCTGTAGGCTACAAGCCGCTTTAAAATCATCACCTGATGAGCAATAGTCTAGTCTTACTTTTTCTCGTGCTGTAGCAAGTTCTGCATCTGTTGCATTCTCAAACCATTTACTACTATAAAGACTTGCTTTTTCTATCCTTTCTTTCAAATTATCAAGTAATTCCTTTATAGCATCTTTATTCTTCAATCCAAACGCGATAAGAATAAGTGTAGGGATGCTTATTCCAACAAGCTGCTTTTTATGTACTTTTATCCAAGTCACAATTCCATTCTTATCTTGCGTAACTTCTTCTAATCCCTGTTCATTCTGGGTTTCTTTTTTCATAAGATTTCTCTCCTTTCAACTTTTCTTCCTCTATAACTGTATTTGTAATTTTCACGATGATATTATGGTTTTCAACACAACATACAAAGCACCACATTATTAGCTCCATGTCTTATCATTAAGTTGCTCAGCAATCTCCTGTGTTCAAGGCAGCATCTCTGTCTCAAGAATTTGCGCCAAATCAAATATTCGTGAGCCCATTGGTGCTCTTGGGGTTATCTTCTTCACTCAACTTTCGCACCCTAACTTCGGCAGATAAGCCTTTCCCAAGAGGGAAAGGAACAGGGATGTGAATCTTTGTTGGGGTATTCTTAAAGGAGAAATGCACGTTAATCATAGCCTATTGCCACTGCAATATCCAGAACCCCCCCAATTTATAAAAAGAAAAGTTCTCTGCAAGCGACAGGAGTCTTATCTTTATTTAGTCATATAGACCTTACTCAACCGCCTTATCCGCACCCATCTGATCGCCCAACTCAACATCGTGCCAATGAACTGGCTGATCTACGGTTTGAAGTGAACCTTGGTCTCGTTCCTAGGAACATCAACCCTGCCCATGATCATTTAGAGCATCGTTTTCTTCCTGATGGGAGCCTTGTCGGACACCTTGCGCCAGTTCGGAATGTGCTGCAGAGATATCCGAATCGTTTCACTCAATCAGATTGATTTCCCAAATACAATAAAGCCCGAACGGTGACTCGTTCGGACTTTATCAGGTAAATGCGGCTTCTATTCAATAGATCTTATTAGCGACACACAGCACTCCACATGAACTGTATGCGGGAACATATCCACCGGCGTCACTTCCACCGTCTTGTACCCACCATCCTCGAGTACTCTCAGATCCCTCGCCAGTGTCGAAGGATTACACGACACATACACAACCCGCTCCGGCTTCATGCGGATAATCGTATCCAGCAGTGCTGGATCGCACCCCTTCCTTGGCGGATCGACAACGATCACGTCAGCCGTAATCCCTTCCTGGCGCCAACGCGGAATAACAACTTCAGATGGCCCTGCCTCGAAGTCCGCATTCTCAATTCCGTTCAGCTCCGCATTTCGCTTCGAATCTTCAATCGCCTCCGGCACAATTTCAACACCGTAGACGCGGCCAGCTTGCCGAGCGAGGAACAGCGAGATCGTTCCAATTCCGCAATAAGCGTCGATTACCGTCTCTTGGCCTGTCAGCCCCGCGTACTCCACCGCTGTCCGATAGAGCGCCACCGTCTGTGCCGGGTTGACTTGGTAGAAGGAACGAGCGGAAATCGCGAAGCGAATGCCGTCGAGCTCATCGTAGATAACGTCGCTGCCCCACAACGTACGGGTCTCGTCGCCGAAGATCACGTTCGTGTCGAGCGTGTTCACGTTCTGCACGATGCTGTTCACTTCCGGCAGCGCGGTGCGGATGCTCGCGATCCATTGGTCCTTGTTCGGGATATGCGTTCCGTTCGTGACAAGGACAACCATCAACTCGCCCGTGACAAAGCCTGTCCGAACGACGACATGGCGAAGCAGGCCGCGGCCGCTCTCTTCTTCGTAGGCCGTGATACCAAGCTCCGTACCGATACGCTTGATATGGCGCACGACTTCATCGTTGCGCTCATGCTGGATTAGGCACGCATCCATATCGATGATGCGATGGCTGCCCTGCGCATAGAAGCCGCCGATCAGGCCGCCAGCAGCGCCGTCTTCAAGATCGGCAATCGCCATGCCGATTGGCACCTGCGCTTTGTTCCGATAGCGCCAAGGCTCGTCCATGCCAACGGTCGGGTGAACGACAACGGAGTGAACCGAACCATCCCCCTGAGCCGCCGAACTTGCACTAGCCTCAGCACTCGCACTTACATTAACAATCTCGTCCCCAACAGCCTGCGCATCAAACTCTTTCACACGCGGCTTCGCCGTCTCGCCTTCCACATGCAGCTTGCCGATCCGCACGAGATTGTCGACGACATGCTGCCGCTTCCAGCGCAGCTGTGCCTCGTAGCTCATATGCTGCAGCTGGCAGCCGCCGCATTGCTTGTAGATTTCGCAAGGCGCACCGACGCGGTCGGGGCTGGTCTCAATGAGCTCGAGCAGCTTGGCGTA
Organism: Paenibacillus cellulosilyticus; assembly: GCF_003182255.1. GTDB lineage: Bacteria > Bacillota > Bacilli > Paenibacillales > Paenibacillaceae > Paenibacillus_T > Paenibacillus_T cellulosilyticus. The sequence goes on from NZ_QGTQ01000028.1 coordinate 6,449, forward strand.
GCCGTACTGCTTCTTCACTTTCATCACGAGCACGCGAGCTTTTTCACCTGGTAGTGCACCATGCACGAACAGCGTAAACCCATTCGCTCGACCAACGCCCTCACCATCATGCGTCAATCCAATAATATCGACGATGTATTCCTCGTTCTTAGCCACCGGCGCATTGATAACCGCCGCAGACGGCCGCGCATTCCCACGCTCGCCGTTACGTCCACCACTCCGGCCATTGCCACCGCGCGGACGCGGACGCTCACCAGCCATCGTTGCGAACTCCCCGCTCGTTCCGGTTCCCTCGCGACGTCCATCGCGCCCAACCATACTTCCTTCAAAGCCTCTACCAGTCTCTGCACTCTGGCTCCGACCAGCGAAGCTTCTACCAGTCTCTGCACTCTGGCTCCGACCGCCAAATCCCTTGCCCGCCGTCTCCGTACGACGACCCGCGCCGCCTGCTCGTCCAGCCGAGCCGCTTACTCCTTTATTCCCTGCCGCCGCAGACGGCCTGCCCTTCTTCGTCATCCGTTTCAACACTCCGCTCTACTCGCATCATCTCACCCGGATAGGGTGAATATATACAAAAACCGCCATCCTCCGCACAGCCGCATCAGCGGCCAAGCGCGGCAGGATAGCGATCGATTACACTAACACACCATATTCCATTGTACCATCATCGGACGTCGATCAACATTCCCAATTGTTTCAGAGGGAACCGTTCATCGACCTCATCGAAATCAGCCCTCACTATATACCACCACTACCTATAAGTAGAAGCCCCCGACTCATCGACAAAAATATTCAAATGACTCGGCAGCAGCGAGAACGTGCATGGCAGCGTGCCACCGTATTCACCATCTAAATTCAATTGCACGTAATCCGACGTCGTCACCTGCAGATGATCCGTGCGCAGATGCACGACATGCGGATCGTTCAAGTGTTCACCGCGCAGCGCCATAGAAGCGATGCGGATAAATTCTGGCAGGTTGCATTTGCGCAAAATAACAACGTCGAAGAGCCCGTCATCGAAGCTCGCCTCCGGCGCCAGCTTCTCGAAGCCTGCGACCGAGTTGCTGTTACAGATGAGGAACAGCATGATCTCCTCGTGAATCTCGTCGTGCCCGCGCGCTTGAATGCGCAGCTCTGTTGGGCGAAGGCGGGTCATTTTCTCCAGACCCTTCATATAATAGGCGAGCTGGCCGATCATCGTCTTCAGCTTGCTCGGCACCTCATAGGTCAGCTCCGTCAGAGAACCGCCGCCCGCAATATTAATGAAGTAACGATTATTCGCCACGCCAACGTCGATCGGGCGCGAATAGCCTTCAATAATGAGATCGCAAGCATACTCCCAGTTCTTCGGGATACCGAGAGCGCGCGCGAAGTCGTTCGTCGTTCCCAGTGGCAAAATGCCCAGCGGAGGCCGGTTCGGCCTCTCCGCCAGCCCATTGATCACTTCATACAGCGTACCGTCGCCGCCCGCTGCAATGATCAGATCATAGCCGCGTTCGCAAGCTTCCGCCGCTGCCAACGTCGCATCGCCAGCTCCCGAAGTCGCATGGCAGCTCGTTTCGATGCCGCCGCGTTCCAGCCGCTGCAGCAAATCCGGCAGACGCCGCTTGATTTCCTCCCGCCCGGAGGTCGGGTTATAAATTAATCTTGCCCTTTTAATGTTGCCGTAAGACACGCCTTACACCTCCAACCCGTGCAGCCAGCGAAGCGACTGCCGGACCATCCAACGCGCAACTGCCGAATCCGGCAGCAGCGCTTTGCCGTTATACCGATAGTTGTGCCCCGTCAGCCTTGACGGAATTACCGTTTTCGTAAAATATCCGCTGCTCAGGAACAGCGGCGCCACGAGCACCGCCTCCTGCGGCTGCTCTTCGAGCATTTCACCCAGCACATCCGCCGCCTCATTCGGCAGCAGCATCGCGGTCCGCGCCCGAGCAAGCCCGCCAAGGGCACGCACTCGTTCTGCTAGCATACGCATACCTTGCTCATATCGTTCATAGAACTCCGATAGATCATTGCCATGCGCAATGAGCAGCAGCGATTCCTTGGGCGGGTTGTCCGACAGCTCCTGCAGATTGCTCCACAGCCGCTGCGCGATCTCTTCATCGTCGTCGATCGGTACGCCCATCGTTACCTTGATGCCTTCCGGCACATGGAACGGCTCCATATCGCCTTCATAGCTAGGTACGGCACGCGGGAACCCAAACGACTGCGAAATATCTTCTACATGCGTACTGCCCGAGGATATAAATAAAGGAAGCACGAAAAGGTCGGTAACGCCAGCGGCGGCCAACCGATCCACACCATCTTGAATGAGTCTGCCTTCAACAAGCTCCAGGTACGAAGCTTCGAACAACACTTGCTTACCGTCCGATTGCAGGCTGCTGCCATCTGCAGCAAGCTGCTGGGCTACGGCGTCGGCCGCCTCTTGCGCCGATTCGTCAACAAGCTTTACCCATTCTGCCAGCCGCGATCCGTGACTAATAACGAGAATTCCTGGGACCATACGTTAGCGCCCCAGACGCTCCAGCGTCATTTTGTACCCGTCGTTGCCGTAGTTCAAGCAGCGCTTCACCCGAGAAATCGTCGCCGTGCTCGCACCCGTCTCTGCTTCGATCTGGCTGTACGTCTGGCCTTTGCCCAGCATACGTGCCACTTCGAGCCGCTGCGATAACGATTGAATCTCGTTCACCGTGCACAAATCATCAAAAAATATATAGCATTCCTCTACTGTCTTCAGCGTAAGAACCGCCTCGAACAGCTGGTCAATCGCTTTATCGTTCAGCTTCTTCAGCTGCATGCGCGTCACCCCTATAAGGTATGAGAACTAATCTATTCAATTGTAAAGCGTACGTTACGTATAATCAAGCGCTACCGCATTCACGCTTTAACGGACGGAAGAGGCCTAACTCTCTATAAATACATGTTCAAAAAGTCCGCTTTTCAGATACGAGAAGATTGTATCAAGCGGGGAATGAAGATCGGAGCATAGGGGTTTGCTACGGAGAACCGGAAGTCTCAGCTTCATCCAAGATTCGATGCCGAATTCACTTCTTGTTATACTTCGTGATCAATGCGGACTTTTTGAACGACCTCTAAAAAAATGATTCAAAAATAGGGCATTCGTCCAGACCTTATGTTTGCCTATGCCATACACTGTAGTAAGCATTAGTCTATCGACAAAGGTTGTGATCGACGTGAACGTGCGCAATGGCCCGCCTCAAGGCTATCCGCCGCACCCCTACTACGACCCCTACGCTAGGCAAAATTCGCCCTTCCCCGGCATCAGCGATCCAGTACCTGGACCGTTCGGATTCGGGGGCGGCTTACAAAGCGGGGGCGTGCCCGGTGGTCCGGCACCCTCTCATAAGACAACTGGCGCTATTGCAGCTGAGAACCTGCTCGAAGGCGCCGCCAAATCCTCCTTGCCCGTTCTATCCAATGCGGCCGAACTCGCTGAAATTGTAGAACCAGGCGGGGGCAAGGCGGAGAAGAAGGAAAAAGGGAAGGGCATCTTGGGCGGCTTCTCGCTCGACAAGATCGGCGAGCTCAAAGGAGTCGTCGACCGTCTGGGCGGAATTGACGGCATCCTCAACTCCGTAGGCAAGATGCAGAAGGTCGTTGCCAACTTTCAGCAGATGGCACCGCTCATTAAGGTACTTGCGGGATCGTTCAAGAAGGAATCCAAATCTTCGCAGAAGTTGTACGGCGACGATGATGACATCGTCGTCAGGCCGAAGCGCCGCAAGCGGCGCAAACCCGGCGGCGGCGGCAAAGGCCGCAAGCCTGGCGCACAAGGCGCGGCCACGAAAGGCAGCGGACCGCGTCCGCGGCCAAACGCAAAGAAGACCCGGTGACATCGGGTCTTCTTTGTTTTGAGGCGAGGGAGGCTGCAGTTAGAGGCGAGTAATCGCTCCTACCTTGTACGGATTGCTCTGCCGCCACTCATAGGAGCAAAAAAACACCTCTATCCTTCGCCGTCACCTCTCCCGTTGCATTTAGAGGCGAAATATCGCTCCTATCCAACACGGATCACTCGGCCGCCCCACTTAGGAGCGAAAAACCGCCTCTATCCTTCTCCTCCACCTCGACCGTTGCAGTTAGAGGCGAAATATCGCTCCTATCCAACATGGATCACTCGGCCGCCTCACTTAGGAGCGAAAAACCGCCTCTATCCTTCTCCTCCACCTCTCCCGTTGCATTTAGAAGCGAAATATCGCTCCTATCCAACACGGATCACTCGGCCGCCTCACTTAGGAGCGAAAATCCGCCTCTATCCTTCTCCTCCACCTCTCCCGTTGCATTTAGAGGCGAAATATCGCTCCTACCCAACACGGATCACTCGGCCGCCCCACTTAGGGGCGAAAAACCGCCTCTATCCTTCTCCTCCACCTCGACCGTTGCAGTTAGAGGCGAAATATCGCTCCTATCCAACACGGATCACTCGGCCGCCCCACTTAGGAGCGAAAAACCGCCTCTATCCTTCTCCGTTGTCTCTCTCCTCGTAGTTAGAGGAGAAAATCCCCCCTATACACGCATCAAGAGGTCCGGCATCGCTGCCAGACCTCTTGGTATGTTAATTTTCTCTATCCCTAACTTTACTCTTACTTCACAGCCAACGTTACATCGCTCGCTGTTACGGCCCATGCGCCAACTGGCTTCACGGTGTAAGTAACACCGTCTTTCAGCTCGCCGCCGTTTTGTAGGTCGAAGATACCCGTTGCGCCTTTGCGCGTCTGTACGCGGTACAGCGCCGTCAGCTTCGAACCGTCTGAGCCTTCAAGCGACACCGAGCGGTATGCGAACAGCTCGTCCCCTGGATCCTGCGACAATGTAACGGTAAACGTCTTCGCATCGGTCTGCTGTGCCGAAACAATCGTCAGCGGAGCGATAGTCTCGGCTACGAACGATGGTTGCTTCACTGTGAACCAATCTGCGGAGACCGTATAACGAACGCCCGGTTGCAGCGTCGTGCCTGCTGGCAAGCGGAACTTCGGCTCCTGCTTGCTGTCCGTCGACTGCGTGTAACCCACATAGCTGACCGTGATTGGTTCGCCGCCTTCTGGCGTCAGTACAGCCGTACGATTGCGCAGCGAGGAGATAATTTGCAGCGGTTGTCCCTTATACTTGTTGCCTTCCTCCAGCACAATTGCATCTGCGCCGCGTCCACCTGCATAAGCGGAGATGACATAACCGTAGTCGACGACGCCGTCACTCAGAAGTGCTTCAACCTCGAACGTATCGTTCGCTACTTGACGCGTATCGTTGAAGCGGACTTGCTCGCCGCTGCCCGTGAAGGAAAGTGTTTGGCTGCCTTTGTACGTCAGCGTATATTCGCGGCCCTCTTCCATCATCGTAACCGGTACGATGTATTGGTTCACAGAGCCCGTTTTCAAGCGAGGTTGGTTAACGATTGTCAAGCCGCCGTCGAACTTGAACGTCTCAGCCGATTTCTCGATCGTCTCGTCGTCCAGCGTCATTGGCTGGTTCATTGTTACTTCAAGCGCGATACCGTCCAGCGCACGAACCGATACGATGCGGGCATCCGCTGCACGCACGGATTGCTCAGCCTTCACGAGCAAGCGCGCCGTCTCGCCGCGTGTTGCGTTTGCTTTGCCGTCCGCTACGCTGGACAGCCAGCTTGTCAGCGACAGCGTGTCCCGCTGCAGCGCCTTCGCCGCCATTGCTGCCAACTCGCTCTCCGTAACGGGTTGATTCGGGTTGAAGCTGCCGTCCTTCACGTCGATCAAGCCGTTCGCGATCGCCGTATTCACGTACGAAACATACCATTTGCCGCTGTGCTCAGCGCTCAGCGAAGCAGTTGCGCCGTCGACTGGCTTCAGCTCAAGTGCCAACACGAGCAGCTTCGCTGCTTCGGCCCGTGTAACCGGCTGGTTCGGACGAAGCGAGCCATTTTCATAACCTTGGATCACGCCCTGTGCAGCCAACTGCTGCAACGCCTCTTGAACCGCTGCGTCCATTGCTTCCGTCGATGCTTTCGTTGCAACCGCAGCTGTTGCTGCACTAGCATAACCCGGCACAATTGCTGCTGCCGAAATTGCGGCTGCGAGCGTCCATACCGCCAGTTTGCGTGGTTCTTTCATGCCTTTTAATTTGTTCGTCATTGTCGTTCCCTCCAACGAGATTATGATGAGCGCCGAGCGCATGCATTCCACTTGCTTGATTTCATCATACCGCCGAGGGTTGAACGATTTTGAAACAGCCGATTAACTTTTTATAAACAAGCGGATAACTTTTTGCGAACGAGTTAGAGGCGATAAATCGCTCCTATCTCTGGCGAAGCGCTCATCACCACCTCATACGAGCGATAAATCACCCCTATCCAACTCCGATACTCGGATCAGCACAGTGAGAGGCGATAAACCGCTCTTATCTCTGGCGAAGTGCTCACCACCACCTCATACGAGCGATAAATCACCCCTATCCAACTCCGATACTCCGATCAACACAGTTAGAGGCGATAAACCGCTCCTATCTCTCGCGGAGTGCTCACCACTACCGCATACGAGCGAAAAACCACCCCTATCCAACTCCGATACTCTGATCAGCACAGTGAGGGGCGATAAATCGCTCCTATCTCTCGCGGAGTACTCACCACTACCGCATACGAGCGATAAATCACCCCTATCCAACTCCGATACTCCGATCAACACAGTTAGGGGCGATAAATCGCTCCTATCTCTCGCGGAGTGCTCACCACTACCGCATACGAGCGATAAATCACCCCTATCCAACTCCGATACTCGGATCAGCACAGTTAGAGGCGATAAATCGCTCCTCTCTCTCGCGGAGTGCTCACCACCACCTCATACGAGCGATAAATCACCCCTATCCAACTCCGATACTCGGATCAGCACAGTGAGGGGCGATAAATCGCTCCTATCTCTCGCGGAGTGCTCACCACTACCGCATACGAGCGATAAATCACCCCTATCCAACTCCGATACTCCGATCAGCACAGTGAGAGGCGATAAATCGCTCCTATCTCTCGCGGAGTACTCACCACTACCGCGTACGAGCGATAAATCACCCCTATCCAACTCCGATACTCCGATCAACACAGTTAGAGGCGATAAACCGCTCCTATCTCTCGTGGATCACTCATCACCTGCCCATTGGAGCAAAAAACGCCCCTATCCACCGCAGCAGTCCTGCTAGTGCAGATAGAGACGTTAAATCACACTGTTCAACCGCCGTTACACCGTAAACCGATAGCCCGCTCCCCATACCGTCTCGATGAACTGCGGGTTGGACGGCACGGCCTCGATCTTCTCGCGCACTCGACGGATGTGAACTGCCACGGTCGCGATGTCGCCTGCCGAATCAAAACCCCACAGTCGTTCGAACAGCTCGTCCTTGCTGAACACCCGATTCGGATGCGTCGCCATGAAGACGAGCACGTCGAACTCGCGCGCTGGCAGCAGTACTTCCTCGCCTCGGACATAGACGCGCCTAGAAGCCTTATCGATAAGAAGCTCACGCACCTGGATCTGATCCAGCTCCGGCCCCGCAGCAGCAGCGCGGCTAGTGAATCGCTCATACCTCGCGAGATGCGCCTTCGCTCTAGCGATCAGCTCACTTGGGCTGAACGGCTTCGTGATATAATCGTCGGCCCCGAGCCCGAAGCCGCGTATCTTATCGATCTCCTCGTCGCGCGCGGATACGATCAGAATCGGCACGTCGAGCTTGTCCCGAATCGCGCGGCACACGTCGAGACCGTCAGCCCCCGGCAGATTGAGGTCCAGCAGGATCAAGTCGTAGCTGCCGGACAGCGCCATGTTCAGCCCATCTTCCCCGTCATGCACCAGATCAGCCGCAAACCCATGCAGCTCAAAATAGTCCCGCTCCAGCTCCGCGATCGGCTTCTCGTCCTCGATAATCAATACTCGTTTCATTCGTCCGCACCTGCTCTCGTATCTGCTTTCCCTTCTGCCAGCGGCAGCCGAATCCGAATTGTCGTTCCATCGCCGACGCGGCTCTCCGCTTCAATCGTGCCCCCGTGGCCCTCGACGATCTGCTTGGCGATCGCAAGACCTAGCCCGCTGCCGCCTGTCTGGGAATTGCGTGCATGATCGCCCCGGTAGAACCGCTCAAAAACATGCGGCAGCACCTCGCTCCGAATACCGGCCCCATTGTCCTCGACTTCGAGGACAACCACACTTGCAGCCTTAGCTCCAGCTCTAGCGCCAGATCCAACGCCACTCATTTCCTTCATACCGCGGGAACCGCTGTCCATACGACCGACAGCCCCAACTGCACGATCGCTGCCTTTGACTACATCGGGACCGTTATCCAACCGACCACTAGCCTCAACAGCCCCGTCGCTACCCTTGCCCAAGCCCAGCCTATTCTCCAACTGTCCACCGAACCTATCAACTCCGATTACGGTACCAGTTTCAATCCCAACACGCAGCGTGATCCGCTTCTGCTCCTTGTCCATAAACTTCGCACTGTTCTGCACCAAGTTATCGACGACCCGCTTCAGCTTCGCGCGATCCGCCATTATGACCGCCTTGCGATGCGACAGCGCCGACACATCGGTACCTACCGAGAACGCAAATACTACCTCTATCCCCTGCTCTCCAAGCTCGAAGCCGATCTCCTCCGCCGCATCCTGCGCGAACGCCACGAGATCGATTGGTTCAAAAGAATAAGGCTCTCGCTTCAAATCCAGCTTCGAATAGAGCAGCAGCTCGTCGACGAGCCGTCCCATATCCGTTACTTTGTCGTGTATCGTACCGACATACTTATCCAGCTTCTCAGGCGTATTCGCCAACCCGTCTCGAATGCCCTCGACATATCCTTTGATCGTCGCAATCGGCGTTTTCAAATCATGCGAGATGTTCGAGATCAGCTGCTTCCGGTTGTCCTCGTACTGCAATTGGAGCTGGATCGATTCATTAAGGCGACGCCTCATTTCTTCGAATGTCATGCTGAGCTGCCCGATTTCATCGCGAGACTGCGGTTTCAGCTCGAACTGCAAGTCGCCCTCCTTGATCTGCTCGGCTGAACGCCGGAGTACATCGAGCGGCCGCACAACCGAACGCGTCACATAGCGATACAGCAGCAGTCCCGTCAGCAGAATGACCGCAAGCAACACCAAGATGAGAATCGGTAGCAGCGTCCGCACCACTTCCGTCCAAGGGCTCCTCTCCCTCATCACGTACAGACTGCCATGCTCGCCATCCGGGAATGGGAAATCGAATTTCGCATAGGAGAAAAATCGATTGCCAACGTTCAACGTGCTGCGAATCGCGTTGTTCGCGGCATCATAGACAGGTAGCGCCTCGCTCATCTTCGATTCTGCGAGCGAAGGCGACGCATACGTAATCGTATCGTCCTTCCGGACGAACAGGCCGGCTTGGACCATTTTGAGCTTAAGGTCATAGGATGCCAGAAGCTGTTGGTCGTTCAACTGCGCCGGGTCCTGCTTGGCGAGATATTTGAGATCAAGGAAGATCGATTCCTCCTCGTCCGTCAGCGGATGGATCGAATAATGGATATTATAAAAGCTGCTGATGCTGCGCATGTCGCCTGTAATCGCCACCGAGCTTAAGAAAGCCGTCAGGACGAACAGCACGATCGCAACAGCCACCACGGCCGAGAACGACAGCAGCAGCCGAATTCGGATGGACATATCGTCCTCCCCCTTTCTTTCGGTTAGTATACCGCAACCCCGTTCGCGTGGAAAAGAAAAAATCCCACCGCGCCAACGCACTCGCGACGACAGCAGCGATAGGTACCTCGTCTATGACAGCCCATTTCACTCCCGCCGCTACTCTTGCTGATACACTCACTCAGTACATCCTACTCTCTCTAATCCATCCACATAAGATCCCATTGAAAAAGCCCTCCCAAAGCGCATCGCTGCACTTCGAAAGGGCCTCCCTACCTAACTAAATCTATTCTTCTAGCTTAGCCTTACAGCAATCCAGCCGCACGCAGCATCCGTGCGAACACCGTCGCTACTTCCGCGCGGGTTGCATGGCTGTCAGCGTTGAAGTGATGCGCGGTGTCGCCTTGCATGAAGCCTGCGCCTACGATGTAAGCTACCGCTTCCTCTGCCCATGCTGCAATGCTTGCGCTGTCCGTCAGACCAGCAAGCGCATCGCTGCTGCCGTCATCAGCAGCAGGCAGACCGAGCAGCTCAGCAGCACGTGCGAGCATGACCGCCATTTGCTGACGCGTGATTGGCGCATTCGGCGCGAATTGATCTGCCGACAGGCCGTTCACGAGCTGCAACGCGAACGCATTGGCAACATCGCCTGCGTACCAAGCATTCGATGGTACGTCTGCGAATGACGCCGCCTCACCGACGTTAGCAGCTGCCAGTGCATCTTTACCTGCTTGCTGCAACGAGATTGCACGGATCAGCAGAGTCGTAAACTCCGCACGCGTAATCTCGCCCTTCGGATCGAAGTTACCATTCGCACGGCCTTTGATCACGCCAAGCTTCACAAGCGCTTCAATATCCTTCTGCGCCCAGTGTCCTTGTACATCAGGGAACGATACTGCACCACCTGTACCACCATTTTCGTTACCAGTACCACTGCCTTCAGTTCCGGTGCCGGTGCCGGTATCCGTCTCAGTACCTTCACCGTTATTCGAATCATTCCCTCCGCTGACCATGGTACCGCCCGTATTGCCATTGCCGCTACCATTTCCATTACCATTACCATTACCATTACCATTACCGTTACCTTCACCATCGCCATTACCTTCACCACTGCCGTCATCATCGGCCGTGCGCGTAATCGTCATCGTGATCGTCTTCGTGGCTTGGCTCTTACGTCCTTGGTCTGTATACCAAGCCTGTGCCAGCGTCTCGGCCGTAGGCTCGATATGCAGGACGAACGTATTCACGCCAACTTCAAGCGGCAGCGACTCCAGCTCCACATTACCGCGCGCATCCATCGCGCTGCTGGCAATCGGCTCTCCGTTAATGGTGAACGCAACGCCGTATGGCACAACAGCCTTCAGCTTTGCACTTGCTTCATCTGTCGTATACGCGATGTCTTCACCAAACGATTGGCGAGGCATCGTCACGATCATCGGCATATCCACCCAACGCAGCACGTAGTCATCGATGAGCATTTGGTTGCCGCCTTGATTCTGAACGGTCAGCCTCATGTTCGTGTCAGTCGAGCTGTACGCCCAGTTCCCGTAGTCTGTCGTATCGTTCGCATTGCGGGTATGGCTCGTGAACGCCTCTGTCGTCCAAGTACCACGCGTATATTTGTACTCGATGCTCTTGCCTGCCATCATCTTGAACTTATATTCGACCACATCGCGGTTCGTCGCACCGCTAGGAACCGTCAGCTTCGTACCGCTAGCGTTCCAGCCGTTCTCCGAACCCGCTAGGTAGATATCATCGGTAGCTGGTGTATACGATGGCAGATGCAGACGAAGCGTCACATCGACCATCACCAGCTTCGGCGTCACCGCTTGCGTCGCCGACAACCCACGATTGTAAGCCGCATCATAGGAGGTAACGTAGTACACATAGTTCTTATCGTTGCTCACCGCTAAATCCGTGTACGTTACCGCATCAGCCGCCAAGGTTGCAATCCGCTTGAAAGCGGCGTCGCCCGGCGATTGGCGGAACACTTCATGCCCAACCGGCACCTCAAACGGCTCTTCGTCTTCACCCGCTACAGGCTGCGTCCAATGCAGCTGCACCCGGTTCGACTCTACCGTAATCGGCAGCAGCACTGGCGCCGGTGGCGCTGTCGTATCGCTCGTGTTGGCAAGGGCATTCAGCGACGCGCCATCTGATTGCGTGAACGACTCTCCATTATTCGTCGACACCTTCGCATAGTACCCAAACACACCCGCTTCTGTTGGTTCAAAACTTGCCCAATACACTTTTTCACCCGAACCTGTGTCGGACAAGTACCGAAGCTTCGTCTCCGCTGCCGTTGTCACACCGCTTGCCACGTTGTAGTAGACAAGCTTCGCAACGAGTCCTGACGCTTCCTTACCCGCCAGCGTTGGATCATCCGTCAGCCCGCTGGCTGCGATCGTCACTTGAATCTGCTCCGTCTTGCTGCCCGTACCGATCGTCAAATCCGGTGCTGTTTGTGTAATCGTCACGCTATCGATGACGAATGCCGGCAGCGCCGATACCATATCGCTCATGATGCTCTCGGAATCGCCGCTGACAGCCGTTACTGCATAGTAATATTTCGTGCCGTTCTTAACAGCGGTATCCGTATACGAACCACCCGTAGAACCTTCCCCACCAGCTGGTACGGAACCGATCAGCTCCACGCTGCCGCCTTCAATTGCAGCGCGATACACGTTATAGCTACTCGCGCCCGGCGTTTCGTTCCAAGTCAGCTCGACTGAACCATTGCCGCCTACTGCCGCCAGTCCTTGCACCTCCGCTGTAGAGGACAGCTCGTGATCGGATACCAGCATGTAGCCGGTAAGCGCTGGAATCGTCAGCGTAATCTTGCCGCCGGATACAGCTGCCGTCACACCGCTGCCAAGTGCATCCGTGAATGTCAGTCCTTCTGGCAAATAACCAGCCACATTCGCTTCGATCGTCTGCGCGGACTCGCCGCGGTTCACAATGACGAGACCTGCCTCTGTCGCGTTCTTACGAGCATAAGCGATGACATCGCCTTGCGCGTAAGCCGTCTTCAGATCGCCCGTGCTGAACACATCGTGATCGTGACGGACAGCTGCAGCCGTCTTATACATATTGAACAGTGGCGCATACACGCCTTGGCCGCTGTACGTACCGTTATCGGTTGTTACCCGCTCCCATGGGAACGTTCTTCTCGAATCCGGATCCTTTGTGCCTGCCAGACCTACTTCGTCACCGTAGTAGATCGTAGGTGCGCCCGGATAGCCAAGCTGGAACAATGCCGTCAGCGCCTGAAGTTTCAGTGCGCGGTCATTCGCATCAGGAGCAATCACGAGATGCTGCTCTTCCCAGTCTGGATGCTCCAGCTTCGTAATGCTGCGCGTCGTGTCGTGGGAGTCGACGAGGTTGAGCATCGACTGCCATGCCTGCTCTGGATAATCCTCGCGAATAGACTCAAGCGAATCGTTCATCGTTGCAGCGTCCCCGTTGATCATGAACGCTTGCAGCGCCGAACGGAAACGATAGTTCATAACCGAGTCGAATTGATCGCCCAGCAGGAACTTCGTTGCAACGCCCCACTCTTCACCGAGAATGATCGGATCGTCGATAATATCGCCGTTCACGTTCGTACGGCCTTGAACGGACTTCACTGCCTCACGGAATTTCGCCCATGTGCCGCTCGATACGTCCGGCGCTACGTCCAGACGCCAGCCGCTTGCACCAAGCCACTCCCAGCGCTGCGATACGGTACTTTGCATCGAAGCCGCTGCTTCTTCGTCGCTTTTGCCTGTCAGGTCATGCCCGATGACCTCATCGCGGTAGTTTACATTGTTCCATTCATGCTGGCCTTCCAGTGCCAGCGTGTCGCCTGGCTGCGGCTCAACCGCATCCATGACTGGCAGCGAATCGTAGCCCCACCATGCATCATATTTGTAACGATAATTGCCGTCTGTGTCTGCAACCTTCTCATTCGACACCGTAAACCAGGTCGTATACGTAAAATCTTCTGGATACTTATAATTCGTGCCCGTCAGCGGATTGATCTGCGCCGTGAACGAATCGATCACCTGCTGCTCCGCATCCTGCTGCGTCTTGCCGCTGTTCACCAGATTCCATACCTTGGACCAATACTCGTAAGCGCCGATCTCTGGATATTTCTCATAGCGGTCAAAATAGATCGAGTCATCGCCCACATGGTTGAACACGCCATCCATAATGAGGTGAATGCCACGCTGTGTCGCTTGCTTCGTAAACTCGCTAAATATGCGATCCGACGCGATCCTCGTCGCCTCGTAATCAAGACCAGACTTCGGATCGCCCGGCGTATTGTATACCGGCTCGCCGAACATCGGGTCCAGATGCTTGTAATCCGTTGCATCGTACTTATGATTCGATGCCGCCCATGCAACTGGGTTCAGGTAGATGGCCGTAATGCCGATCGATTGCAGGTAGTCCAGCTTCTGCCCGATACCTGCGATGTCACCGCCGTAGAATTCGTTCGACCATACGCCGTCCGACTTCGCGTTCGGATAATACGGCTTATTCTCCGGCGTCGTCCGGTCCGGATTCTCCGGCACGTCCGACCAGCTGCCCCATACTTGATCCGGCGTCGGATCGTTTGGTACGCCGCCATCGAAATATTGGCTCTTCGTCGTTGTAATGGACGCCTCGCTGCCATCCGCATCATCGCGGACGCCGCGCACGCCATCTACAACCTTCGCCCGGTTGTTCGTCTGGTCGCCATCGAAGAATCGATCGACGAACAGCTGATACACAACCGCTTCCTTAATCCAGTCCGGCGTCGTATAGCCCGCTTTGTAGATCGTCAAATCGTAAGGGAGCGCGCCTTCATCCGCTGCTGCGCCTGCACCGCCGCGAACGCCGTCATCTCCGTATTCCACCTTCGTGCTGCCATCGATCAGAATGAATTTATAGCCCCAAATGCCGTATGGAGCGAGATCCTGCTTCGGAATAATCGCTTCGTAGTAATCTTTGCCGCCCGTGGTCGTCGTCTTCGCCATATCGTACGTACGTGCGAAGCCCGTCCCGTCGGTCAATTCAACACGCGCAAGCTCCACGTCGCCTGCTTGTGCCGCAATCCGAAGCGTCAAATCCTGCGAACCTTCTTCAATTGCACCGAACGGCTTCTTGTATGTAACCGATCGGCTGTCGAACACGATCGCGTCCTTGTTAATTTGACCGTCGAACTCTTGATCCTTCGGCTGATAGTTATGCGACAGCTTCTCCGCTGCCATATCGAGCGTGAACGTCACATCGGCAGGGTCCAGCACGTTCACGAGCAGATTCGAACCGTCCTTGCCGCTCGCTCCATAGTTAACGGTCCAGCCGCCGCCAAGCGTCACCTTCGCCTCGTAATTGCCGACAGGCAGCGAGCGCTGCAGCTTGAATACGGAACCATCGAAGTTGTAGTCGACGAACATCTGCTGTGCGTTCTCTGGGCTCCACTCCGACTCGCCGAATACCGACTGAATGCTGCCTACCAGACGAGGCCAGCTGTCAAGCGCCACCGTTGGAACATACTGCTGTAGATTCGTTACACCAGGCAAGCTGACGCGAGCCTGACCAATCTCTTCATTGATATAGAAACGTACTTCAGTTGCTTCTGTACCGGGCACCGTCATGCTGAAGTTGTTGCCCTCGTTGCTGAAGCCGTCCCACGTCTCATTCTTCGTCAGCTTAAACTCATAATTGCCCGGCGCAAGCGTAAGCGCCAGCATATAGAAGCCGCCTGCTAGGTGCTTGAACTGGTTGGCCGCGTCGCTATTGTTCCAGCTGTTGAAGCTGCCTGTTGCATACCAGCGGTTTGCGCCTCCCGGCTGGCCAGCTCCATAATCCGGGTCGAGCGGCAGAACGGTTCCGCCTCCAGCAGTCCCGCCATCGTCCGCATAAGCTCTGCCGCTCGATAGCGCAGCGCCTGCGAAGCATTGAATGAGAACCACAAGACAAATAACGAATAGATAGGCCTTCTTGGTTCGATGTCTCATCAATTGTGTACCTCCCTGAAATCGTATTCATATTGGACCGTGCAGCCTGTTACCGTCCCTTGCATCTGCTCTTTCCCTCGTTGCAGCCCGAACCTTATGCTGTAGTTTATTCGATTTCCAAGCAAATGGACTGCCCAGTAATCGGCATCATTTCCTGCGAAATCTGTGCAACTATAGTGCAAACGTTTGCACAAAATGCATGAATAAACGATTGCCTATAACCAACCTGCAAAAGCAGGCATAGCAAAGCAACCGACATCGAGTCACAGCATTATTCGATACAGCAATGGATTACAACGTGTAAGAACTAGAAATGCAAATGAGGAAAGATACATTCTTGATGTTGAGGAAGCAGCAGATTAAGTGGTAACGTTTGCACAATTCGGTGAATCGATCATATCACCGTCTTGTAAGCGTTGTCAACAGACGATTTCGATTTGTCTGGTACCTCTCTACTGTTTCGCGTATCTTTCTTGACGCCTTTACAGAAAATAGGTAAGATGCAATGTGCAACGTTTATTCATGTTTTATTCATATTAGGGAGTATCAACCGATGACTTGGAATTCCGATCTTACCTTATTATTATTACCTATTAATATCCTGCTCGCGATCGTTGTCGTCTTCATGGAACGACGCAATGTCGCGGCAACCTGGTCCTGGCTCATGGTACTGCTGTTCGTACCCGTGCTCGGCTTCGTGCTGTATATGATCCTCGGGCAAAATTTGCGCAGACGCAAGCTGTACCGCTTCGATAAGCGCGACCAGACCGCGATTCTGTCGCTCGTCTCCGAGCAGGAGCAGATGCTGTCAGAGGGCTGGCCAGGGGATGACAATGGAACGATCGCAGAGCATCGCAAGCTGATCGAGATGAACATCTCCAGCGCCAGAGCACTGCTGACGCTTCATAATGAAATCGACTTCTTCACCGATGGCTTGGGCAAATTCGAGCGTTTGCTCAGCGATATTGCGGAAGCGAAGCACAGCATCTATATGCAGTATTACATCTTCAACAATGATGAGTGGGGCCGCAAGATCCGTGACGCGCTTATCGTGAAGGCACAGGAAGGTGTGCAGGTCCGGCTGCTATATGACGATATCGGCTCTCGTAAGCTCAATACGAAGTTCTTCAAGCTATTCGATGCGGCAGGCGGCGAACGGGCAGCTTTCTTCCCGTCTCGCATTCCTTACTTGAACTACCGGATCAACTACCGAAACCATCGCAAAATCGTCGTCATTGACGGGCTCATCGCCTACACCGGCGGCTTCAATGTCGGCAACGAATACGTAGGCCAAGATCCCCGCTTCGGCAACTGGCGCGATACGCATATCCGGCTGCTCGGCGAAGGCGTCCCAACCCTTCAGCGGCTGTTCCTGATGGATTGGAACCTTGCAACGAATCAGAAGATTCAAGGCTTGCCCGGACCGCTGCGTCTGCCGAATACGAAGAACCGGCTGCCTATGCAGTTTGTCGCTGGAGGACCAAGCAGTCAGTCGTTCCACATCGAGAATGCGCTGCTTCATATGATCCATTCGGCCAAGCATTCTATTCTGCTGCAGACGCCGTATTTCATTCCAGACGAAAGCCTGCTGAGCGCTCTCCGCGTAGCGGCCCTGTCCGGCGTCCAGATTCACATTATGCTGCCGAAGCTCGCAGACCATATGTTTGTTCATTGGGCGTCCCGTTACTATGTTGGCGAGCTTCTGAGCAACGGTATTAAGTGCTACTTGTATACGAATGGCTTCCTGCATGCCAAAATGATGGTCGTCGACGGCCAAATCGCCAGCGTCGGCACAGCGAACTTCGACATTCGGAGCTTGAAGCTCAACTTCGAGGTGAACGCGATTATTTATGATCAGCCAACCGCGCAGCGGCTGGAGGAGATCTACTGGCGCGATGTCGAGGACAGCGAGCCATTCACGCTGACCGATTACAACAATCGTTCGGCTTGGAGCAAGTTCAACGAGTCGATCTCTAAGCTTGTTTCTCCTATTCTGTAAGAACATTATAAGAACATAATAAGCAGCAAAAAACCGTGCTCCGTCACATAAGTGATGAAGCACGGTTTTTATTGTTAAAGGAACAGCCATTTAATCAATTGGTACACGCCTGCTGCAACAACCATCGAGATCGGAATCGTAATGATCCACGATACGACGATCTTGCCTGCGACGCCCCACTTGACGCTGGAGAAGCGCTTCGCGCTGCCAACGCCGAGAATCGCCGATGTAATAACATGCGTCGAGCTGACCGGGAATTTCGTCAGTGTTGCTGTCATAATAACGCCGAAGGACGTAATGTCCGCTGCGAAGCCGTTGATCGGTTCGATTTTGAAAATCTTCGTACCCATCGTCTTAATAATTCTCATACCACCGATCGATGTGCCCAGCGCCATTGCAATAGCCGCCGACAGCTTGACCCACAGTGGAACGCTATCCGTCTGTTGGACATCTGCCGCCATGAGCGCGAACACGATAATACCCATTGCCTTCTGCGCATCATTCGTACCGTGTGCGAACGATTGGAGTGCGGCCGTCAGGATCTGACCCGACCGGAAGCCCTTATTCAACTGATGCGGGCTTTGATTCGCGAAGATGACCTTGAATATCCACATCACCACGAAGCCAATAGAGAATGCAATGATCGGCGAGAGAATAAGGCCTTGTACGATACTTGTGAAGCCACTGACATTAATCCCATCGAAGCCCTCCGCCGAGATTACGGCACCTGCGAGGGAGCCGATCAATGTATGCGAGGAAGACGATGGAATGCCCAGCGCCCATGTCAGCAGGTTCCACAGGATGGCAGATATAAGCGCCGCAATGACGATCTGGACGCCGTGCTCCAGCGTCAACGGGTCCGCTACCTTGCCACCGATCGTTTTCGCTACGCCTGTGAATGTCAACGCGCCGAGCAGGTTCATCGTAGCCGCAAGTAAAATGGCAACCCGCGGTTTCAGTGCCCGAGTGGATACCGTCGTAGCGATGGCGTTAGCTGTATCATGAAAACCGTTAATAAAGTCAAATCCGAGTGCTAAAATGACGACAATTGCGAGAATTACATACGATGTATCCATCTATGATCGCCCTACCCCTCGTTAGCTATTACGCATAATGATCGATTCGAGGGTGTTAGCAACGTCCTCACAATAGTCGGTCGTTTGTTCGAGCCGTTCGTAAATTTCTTTCCGTTTAATGAGCTCAATTGGATCTGTTACATTGCTGAACAGGCTAGTGATGCTGACCCGCAGCAGGTCGTCTGCTTGGTTCTCCAGCTCATTAATCGCAATGTTCGGTTCGCGCATCGCCAGCAGCTTCTTCTGGGTCAACAGATAGATCGCCTTCTTGATCTGATGCGAGCAGCGTACGATATTGTCCGCGAACAGGGAGATATATTCGTCATGCTCCTTGATCTGGTACATTTCGAAACGCGAAGCACAAGCCTCGATGCCATCGAGTACATCGTCAAGCGATTTCGTGAGTGCCATAATGTCCTCACGCTCGATTGGCGTAATGAACGTTTTGTTGAGTTCTGTCAGAATCGTATGCGTATATTTGTCGCATTGTGTCTCGTAGTTCTTCATCTGCTTAGCGAATGCACTCACATCCTGCAGCTTAGAGACGTTCTCGCCGAAGTATTCACACGCAACAACGAGTGTATCTGCCATCTCCTCTAACGTTCTAAAAAAGATATCTTTCTTCTTGAACATGCTCGATCTCCTTCGTCGATTCGGAAAGTGTAAAACGTAACGCGCCGAATTACTTGACCGTTTTTTATCTTAACACGGCTGAATGGCATATGTTAAGTTTTCGTAAAGGATTTTACATTCCGTTAACAATTTTTTTCACGGTTAGCCATTACTTTTTACAGTCTTCCCCGAATCGACAAATTTCACCCATATACCAAATGTTTCTCGAACGTCGGATTGTTAGGCACGATATGATAATAAGTGTGCCCCGGGAGCATCGATAATTCCTTGCCATCCTTCGTAATACGGATCAAATCCGACCCTTGGCGTGTCCATTCGCATGCAACAGCTTGTCCATTCTGGAACAAAACGGCTTTGCCGCCAGAAGTCAGATTGACGCTAAGTCGACCGTAATCATCCAGCGTCTTATGGTCAGCGCCTAGCACGACTACGTTTGCAGCGGATAGCTGCTCATCATTGTTCTTATCGATGTGCGGCTCGTCGTTGATCGAGCGCAGGTAGACGCCTTTGGCCGCATCGTAGGCATAGCTTACCTTGTAATCCTCCAGCAAGAACGTAATGTCAATGTTCGTTGCCGGTCCATCGTATGTACCTGCACCTTCTGCAGAGAATGGGAGCGTCGGGATCGTTACTTCACTCGCGTAATTCTTCTTCTCGGCTCCTGCGCGCATTTTGGTTAGATCGGAATAGAGGTTATGTGGCGCCTTACGCGTATTATCCCGCCAATAGTAGGGACCTGCGTTCGTAATCTCATCGAGGTAGTCCTTGTTATGATGCTGCAGCAAATCGTACGCATCCGTGCTTGCACCTGCGTGCACGATGACAGAGTGATAGGACTCGGCAATATCGATTAGATAAGGACGGATACTACGAATCGGACCGATCGGATCTGTGAAAGAGGAGCTCTGGAACACCGCAATAAGCCGGGTAATACCGCCCTCTGCGAGCACTTCCCATACGATATCAGCCTGCGTTAAGCCGGACTGCGGTCTTGCCGCTTTGAAATTGTTCACGCTCACGGCGATTGGCCGCTGCTTCTGCTCTTGCTCCAGCGGAAGTCCGGTCAGCGCTGCTGTCAGCGTCGATACGGGAGCCGGAGGCTCGGCGGTTAGATCCGTCTCGGTCTGTGTATCTGTTGTTGGCTCAGTTACAGTCGAAGTTGATTGTTCATCCTTGCCGCCTGACCCGCAAGCGGTCAATCCAAGTGCAGCGGCGAGCAGCAATGCTGCTATTTGATGCGCGCGTTTCGTCATCATTCTCGCAAATCCACCCTTCGCTTCTTGTAAGCAATAACGCTTTCAATTTCCATTTAACCACAAAAGTGGACAGCTTGTCTCCTCGAAGACATCCAGTCGTCAGCGCATTAAAAAGCCGTCCCCTGGATAAGAGGACGGCATAACCTGCCAAAAGGTTTCCTATATGCTCCAATGATGCCATTCTTCATGGCGGCGGTCCAGCCCGCTAAGCCAATTGCGCGTAACGTTGATCGCTTCCTCCTGGTGCTTGCGTGTCGAGTACGTATGATTCGCTTGGAAAATGATTTCTTTGTCGCAAATCCCTTCGCTCCGTGTCCAGAACACCTTCTGATACAAGAAGCTGTAGTCCGCCGGAATGACATCGTCACTCGTGCCATGAATGAGCAGGACGTCGCCGCCGAAACGCTTGGCGTCTTGGAACGGTTGATGCTCCTGCAAGGAGTTGAAAAATTCCGGTTTGAGCGAGTAGCCCGTATAATCGGTGCTTCCCTTCTCGATCGCCTCGTCGTAGCCTGCACGGCTTACGATACGAACGATATCCGTGAACGGATATGCGACTGGCGACCAAAGGACAAGCCGCTTCACTCTGCGGTCACGGACCGCTGTCAGCAGCGCCGTTGCGCCGCCAAGCGAGTGGCCGAGCAATACGATCCGCTGCGGATCAACCGCATCCATCGATGCTACATAATCGATCGCCGTGCGCGTCTGCGCAATCATCGACTCCAGACCAAGCTCTCCATAGTTGCCGTCGCTCTCGCCGCAGCCGCCATAGTCGAAACGCAAGACGTACGAGCCTGCAGCCGCCAGCGCTCTTGCCGCCTTCACGAACAACCGGTCCACTCCGATTCGGCTGCCCACGAAGCCATGGCATATAATAATGGCCTGATTCTTGCCTCCCGACACATCGCCTCCAGTCGGGTAATGCAATGTAGCCGTCAAATTTAATTCCTCATGTTTCAGCACCAATTGCTTCTCCATGTCGCCACCTCCGCCAATCCGCTTGTTCATATCGTCATTCACTTAGCTTGAGCCAAATTTATGTTCATCATTTCGTTTGTCATTCACTTTATGATTTCACTTTGTTTATTATTCCTACCCGTTTAGTATGAATTAACTGAATTCAGAATAACACCGTATCGTATCGTTGTCAACGGCTAATGGATAGGTTTCCATCGGACGCTCATACTAACGGTGATGAGGTTCAATTAAGGAGGTACCGTTATGCCCCTTTGGATTAATTGGCTAATGGATCATTGGATACCGACAGCGCTTGTAATCGGGCTACTCATAGCCTTTGTGTTCGTGTTCACGAACCGGAACTCCTTGTTCTACAAGGAATAACAGGGGCTCCGCCCCTTGGGCCCCATTTAAGGAGTCCTACCCACCTAAATCAACATTTCTACCCACCTAAATCCTCCCTGCTAGGGAGGACCCCCGGGGTTTCCCAACCCCGGGACCCCGGAAGGGGAAACGTAGGATCGGCAGAGGACGGGTAAAGTGACTGCGTGCTGGGACTCGCGTGCCCCTGCGGGGCACAAGCTTACTGCGGAGCTTGAAGAGCATATCTAGAGCAAAACAAAAGCCAGCAGCCTACAAACCAGCTCTAAGAGCTGAAGTTTGTAGGCTGCTGGCTTTTGTTAATGAAATAAGCGTTGCCGGGCATGCCCGGCAACGCTTATTTCTTATTTAGAACCAAAAGTAAGCTTTGACCCAAAGGGTCATGCGAGTCCTACCACCCAAGTACGTGTATACGCTTCTTTCCTTCCCACGTCCCCCATTCCGGGGTCCAGGGGTTGGAACCCCTGGGGCCCTCCCTTGCAGGGAGGGTTTGGGTGGGTAGAAAATCTTCATTTGACATTCAAAAACGGGGTCCAAGGGGCGAAGCCCCTTAATTCAGCCTAGCGCAGCGCCTTCATCGCAATATCCGTACGCGAGTGGGCACCTTCGAATTTGATGACGCTGACGGCTTCGTACGCGCGCGTACGAGCCTCTGCGATGTCGCGGCCGCGGCCTACTATACCAAGTACGCGTCCGCCGCTCGTTACGAGCTGGCCGTCCTTCGTTGCCGTACCAGCGTGGAACACAAGAGCGCCTTGCGCTTCAGCGGCTTCGATGCCTTCGATGACGCGGCCTGTTGGATACGATGCCGGGTAGTTTTCCGATGCCATAACAACACATACGTGAGCTTCGTCGCTCCACTCGATCGGCAGGTCAGCAAGCGTGCCGTTCATCGATGCTTCCACGATATCGAACAAAGGCGTCTTCAGGCGCGGCAGTACAACTTGCGTCTCTGGGTCGCCCATGCGTGCGTTGAACTCGATCGTCTTAACGCCGTTCTTCGTCATCATCAGACCCGCAAACAGAACGCCGCGGAACGGACGACCTTCGCTAACCATCGCTTTCGCCGTTGGCTTGATGATGTTCTCGATCGCTTCGTCGATGATCGACTGCTCGATGTGCGGCAACGGCGAGTATGTACCCATGCCGCCCGTATTCGGGCCTTTGTCGTTATCGAACACTTGCTTATGGTCTTGCGCTGGCGACATCGCGCGTACCGTCTCGCCGTCAACGAACGCGAGGATCGACATTTCTTCGCCCGCCAGGAATTCCTCAATAACGACACTGTTGCCGGAGTTGCCGAACACCTTGTCCAACATCATCGAACGGAGCGCTTCTTCCGCTTCTTCGAGTGTAGCTGCAACCGTAACGCCTTTGCCGGCAGCAAGGCCGTCCGATTTAACAACGATTGGCGCTTCCTGTTGACGCAGGTATGCGAGCGCTGCTTCGAAATCCGTGAACGTCTCGTATTTGGCCGTAGGGATGTCGTACTTTCTAAGCAGGTTTTTCATGAAAATCTTGCTGCCTTCGATCTCTGCCGCATTCTTGCGAGGACCGTAGGTCGGAATGCCAGCATCTTCGAAAGCATCAACGATGCCCGCTGCAAGCGGGTCATCTGGACCAACGAATACCAGATCAACTTGCTTGTTCTTCGCATATGCGATCAGCTCATCGAACTGATTAACCTTGATTGGCGCGCACTCCGCAAGCTGTGCGATACCGGCATTGCCCGGTGCACAAAATATTTCCTTCACTTTCTCGCTCTTCTGAAGCGCCCAGACGATCGCGTGCTCGCGTCCGCCGCCGCCAATAACTAGAATCCGCATGGATAGGGTAGCCTCCTAAAAGTTTTTGCACATCATTGAGCACACTTCCTGTGAAAAAACCTATATCGAGGCCATTCAAGGATGAGCGACCGCGTTCAGATGTAGGTTTTATCGCCAATAAGAATTTGTTCTTTCGATGCACTCGAAAACTTATAAATTCTTATGTGGTAAGCAAAAATTCACATCGAAAGCATACGCTTAGTAATTTCACTCAATTAAATGAACGAATGGACGCCATGCCGAGCATAGCGTCCTTCCGTATGTCTTGTTCTGTGTAAACTTAAATGTATCTTAGTGCTTGAAGTGACGAACGCTCGTGAACACCATTGCGATGTTGTGCTTGTTCGCTGCATCGATCGACTCTTGGTCTTTGACCGAGCCGCCTGGTTGGATGATTGCCGTGATGCCGGCTTTAGCAGCTGCTTCAACCGTATCGCCCATTGGGAAAAATGCATCGGATGCCAGTGCAGCACCTTGTGCGTTCTCGCCAGCTTGCTCGATAGCGATCTTAGCTGCGCCGACGCGGTTCATTTGGCCTGCGCCAACGCCGATCGTCATGTTGTCCTTCGCGAGCAGAATCGCGTTGGATTTTACGTGTTTCACTACTTTCCATCCGAACAGGAGCTGCTTCAGTTCCTCTTCTGTTGGCTTGCGGTTCGTTACCACTTGCAGGTCCGCTTCCGTCAGGGAGTGAACGTCGCTCTCTTGCACGAGCATGCCGCCGTCAACCGATGTTACGAGCAGCTCAGGCTTGCGCTCGCCAGCAGCTTGCAGTTCGCCGAGCTTGAGCAGGCGGATGTTCTTCTTCTTCGTCAGCACTTCAAGCGCTTCTGGCGTGAAGTCTGGCGCGATAATGATCTCAAGGAAGATCTCGCTCAGCAGTTGAGCCGTGTCAGCGCCGATCGTACGGTTCGCAGCAACGATACCGCCGAAGATCGACGTTGGGTCTGCTGCGTATGCTTTTTGGTAAGCCTCATGGATGTCAGCACCGATGCCAACGCCGCAAGGGTTCATATGTTTAACGGCTACAACTGCAGGCTCGTTGAATTCTTTCACGATAGCCAGTGCAGCATTCGCGTCGTTGATGTTGTTGTACGACAGCTCTTTGCCGTGCAGCTGCTCTGCCGTCGTGATGTTGCCTTCTTGTGCAAGCGGCTTGCGGTAGAAAGCAGCCTTTTGGTGCGGGTTCTCGCCATAACGAAGGTCTTGGACCTTCTCGTACGTTACCGTATACTTCTCAGGCATTGGATCGCCGAGCAGCTTGGACAGGTAGTCGCCGATGAGGGAGTCGTATGCAGCCGTGTGACGGAATACTTTCGCAGCGAGACGTTTACGCGTTTCGAGCGTCGTGTCGCCGCCAGCTTTTACTTCTTCCAGTACTTTCGCGTAGTCAGCAGCGTCAACAACGACCGATACGAAAGCATGGTTCTTAGCCGCCGAACGAAGCATCGTTGGACCGCCGATATCGATGTTCTCGATTGCGTCGTCATACGTTACGTCTGGCTTCGCGATCGTCTCAGCGAATGGGTACAGGTTAACGATAACGATGTCGATGTAGTCCAGGCCGAGGTCCTTCATTGCTTGCTGGTGCTCTTCGCTGTCACGAACAGCGAGCAAGCCGCTGTGCACAGCTGGGTGCAGCGTTTTTACGCGGCCGTCGAGAATTTCTGGGAAGCCCGTTACTTCGGAGATACCGATTACCGGTACGCCTTCTTTTTCGAGCAGCGTTTTCGTACCACCTGTCGAGATGAGTTGAACGCCCAATGCTGCAAGCTCACGGGAGAAGTCTACGATGCCCGTTTTGTCCGATACACTAATTAACGCTCTGCGAATAGCCAATTTCATGGCCCTCCTTCAACAATCTTAATATATCGCAACGGCAGCATACTGCCGTTATCGTCTTCGTTATGTCGCCCACTAGGTGGGCCGTATGTGCAGGAGTGCACATTAGGTGCATTTCTGCACCTAATTCAGCCACATGCAGCGCTCACGCGCTCATTAGGTGCATTTCTGCACCTAATTCAGCTTCACGCAGCGCTCACGCGCTCATTAGGTGCATTTCTGCACCTAATTCAGCTTCACGCAGCGCTCGCGCACTCATTAGGTGCATTTCTGCACCTAATTCAGCCACATGCAGCGCTCACGCGCTCATTAGGTGCATTTCTGCACCTAATTCAGCCACATGCGGCGCTCGCGCGCTCATTAGGTGCATTTCTGCACCTAATTCAGCTTCACGCGGCGCTCGCGCGCTCATTAGGTGCATTTCTGCACCTAACTCAGCCACACGCAGCGTTCGCGCGCTCATTAGGTGCATTTCTGCACCTAACTCAGCCACACGCAGCGTTCGCGCGCTCATTAGGTGCATTTCTGCACCTAACTCAGCCACACGCGGCGCTCACGCGCTCATTAGGTGCATTTTTGCACCTATCTCAGCCACACGCGGCGCTCACGCGCTCATTAGGTGCATTTCTGCACCTAACTCAGCCACATGCGGCGCTCACGCGCTCATTAGGTGCATTTTTGCACCTAATTCAGCTTCACGCGGCGCTCGCGCGCTCATTAGGTGCATTTCTGCACCTAACTCAGCCACGTGCGACGCTCGCGCGCTCATTAGGTGCATTTCTGCACCTAACTCAGCCACATGCGACGCTCGCGCGCTCATTAGGTGCATTTCTGCACCTAATTCAGCCACATGCACCGCTCACGCGCTCATTAGGTGCATTTCTGCACCTAATTCAGCCACACGTGGCGCTCGCGCGCTCATTAGGTGCATTTCTGCACCTAACTCCTACTCCGTCTACCCAATCGTCACGCGGCGTCCGTCGAGCGCGACGCGGCCTGCGGCGATTTGTGCCACGACCCAAGGAAGCAGCGTCTGCTCCGTCGCATGGATGCGTTCAGCGAGGGACGCTTCCGTATCGTCCTGCGCCACCTCAACAGTCCGCTGCGCGATGATTGGTCCGCTGTCAAGCCCGCCGTCCACATAGTGAACGGTAACGCCAGTCAGCTTCACACCGTATTCAAAAGCTTGTCCAATGCCGTTCACGCCCGGGAACGCCGGCAGCAGCGACGGATGGATATTGATCATGCGGCCATAAAATGGCTCGACCAGCGCAGATGTCACGATGCGCATGTAACCAGCCAGCACGATGAGTTCGACGCCGCGGCGCTCAAGCTCCGCAACAATCTCCGACTCGTAGGCTTCACGGGACGGATAGTCCTTCGGCTTGAACACGAACGTGTCCACGCCAGCAAGACGCGCCCGTTCAATGACAGGCGCCGAAGGCTTATCGCAAACCAAAAGCTCGATGGTTACATCGAGCTTTTGATCCCGTACCGCATCAGCCAGCGCTTGAAAATTCGTGCCCTGGCCGGATGCAAATACAGCAACACGCAATTGGCTCATTAGACTTCTGCTCCCGTGAACGTCACGATGCGGTTGCCCGCCGTTACGTCGCCGATCCGGTAAGCTTTCTCGCCCAGTTCAGCCAGAACGCTAAGCGCTTTGTCCGCTTGGTCAGCTGGTACAACGACTACGAGGCCGATGCCCATGTTGAACGTCGTGAACATGTCGCGGTTCGTGATGGAGCCTTTAGCCTGCATCAGGTTAAAGATCGGTTGAATCGGCCACGAGCCGTATTCGACGTTCACGTTCACACCGTCAGGCAATACGCGCGGGATGTTCTCGATGAAGCCGCCGCCCGTAATGTGCGCCATACCCTTAACCGATACTTGCTCAGCAAGCGCCAGTGCGGATTTTACATAAATTTTTGTTGGTTCGATCAGTACGTCGCCCAGCTTCGCGCCATCCAGCTCTGGAAGCGCGTCTTGCAGGCTGTAGCCGCTTTGCTCAAGCAGCAGACGGCGAACGAGCGAGTAGCCGTTGCTGTGAATGCCGCTCGATGCAATGCCGATTACCGCATCGCCAGGAGCGATCGTCGTGCCGTCGATAATTTTCTTCTTGTCTACGATACCAACCGTGAAGCCGGCGATATCATATTCTTCGCCTTGGTACATGCCCGGCATTTCTGCCGTCTCGCCGCCGATCAGCGCGCAGCCTGCTTGTTGACAGCCGTCTGCGATGCCTTTGACGATTGCTTCGATCTTCTCTGGCTCTACCTTGCCGCATGCGAGGTAGTCGAGGAAGAAGAGCGGCTCTGCACCTTGTACGATAATGTCGTTCACGCACATAGCGACCGCATCGATACCGATCGTGTCATGCTTATCCATCGCAAAAGCGATTTTCAGCTTCGTACCAACGCCGTCAGTACCGGATACGAGAACAGGCTCCTCGTATTTATCCTTGTTCAGTCCGAACAGGCCGCCGAAGCCGCCGAGATCCGTCAGCACTTCCGGGCGGAACGTCCGTTTCACATGCTTCTTCATCCGTTCGACTGCTTCATTGCCTGCCGCGATATCGACGCCGGCTTCTTTATAAGCTTCAGATGACACCAACAGTCACTCCTTATCGTTCGATCATTTACCCGCTAGTCGGGTTCTATTACTAACAGCTGCAGCTCTTGTCCGATTCTTCGTCCACCGGTGTTGGGTAGTGGTTGTTGAAGCAAGCCATGCACAGGCCGCTGTCCTCGATATCGTTTCCGATGCCCACTGTATCCACCAAGCCATTGCCGCTTAAGAAATAAAGCGAATCCGCGTTGATCGCCTTGCGAATCTCTTCGACCGTCTTCGACGATGCGATGAGCTCCTTGCGGTCAGGCGTATCGATACCATAATAGCAAGGGTTTGCAAAAGGAGGCGAAGTAATGCGTACATGCACTTCCGTCGCGCCAGCTTCACGAAGCAGGTTAACGATGCGAAGCGATGTCGTACCACGTACGATCGAGTCATCGATCATGACGACGCGCTTGCCTTCCACAATCTTGCGAACGGCTGACAGCTTCATCTTAACGCCCTTCTCGCGAAGCTCTTGAGAAGGCTGGATGAACGTCCGGCCCGTATATTTATTTTTGATAAGTCCAAGCTCGTATGGAATACCCGTCTGCTCTGCATAACCGATTGCCGCCGAAATCGACGAATCCGGTACGCCCGTTACGATGTCCGCGTCAACGAACGACTCAAGCGCCAGACGTTGGCCCATCTTCTTACGCGTCATATGCAGGTTGGCACCATGGATATCGCTATCCGGGCGAGCAAAATAAATGTACTCCATCGCACATACCGCTTTGCGAGCTGCATCCGCGAAGCGCTCTTCACGCATGCCGTCACGATCCAGAACGAGCATCTCGCCCGGCATAATGTCGCGAACGAATTCGGCACCCACAACCTCGAATGCACATGATTCCGAAGAGAAAATATATCCGTCGCCAAGCTTGGCCATCGAGAGCGGACGCAAGCCGTTCGTGTCCGATGCAACGATCAGCTTATCATTCGTCATGATCAGGAATGCGAAGCCCCCAACAACACGCTGAAGCGCGTCGCGTGCGGCCTCAACAAAGTCCTTGTCCGAACGTGCGATCAAATGGGCGATAACTTCCGTGTCACTCGACGTCTGGAAGATCGAGCCTTTGCGCTCGAGCTCCTGACGAATCTCAGGTGCGTTCACAAGG
Organism: Paenibacillus cellulosilyticus; assembly: GCF_003182255.1. Classification (GTDB taxonomy): domain Bacteria; phylum Bacillota; class Bacilli; order Paenibacillales; family Paenibacillaceae; genus Paenibacillus_T; species Paenibacillus_T cellulosilyticus. The sequence goes on from NZ_QGTQ01000028.1 coordinate 35,765, forward strand.
TTACCATTCGTCGCGATTGCAAGGTCGCCGTCACGGTATTTGAAGATGAGCGGCTGCGCGTTGGCCAGTCGGCTCTCGCCCGAAGTCGAGTAGCGAACGTGTCCGATCGAGCGGTCGCCTGTCAGCGTACTCAGCACATCCTGCGTGAACACTTCTTTCACCAGGCCCATGCCGCGGTGATAATTGAAGTTGCGAGGGTTGTCGCCCTCGACCGTGCAGATGCCCGAGCTTTCCTCGCCACGGTGCTGCAGTGCATGCAGCCCGTAGTAAGAAAGGGAGGAAGCGTTCGGGCAATTGAATACCCCGAATACGCCGCACTCCTCACGCAATTTGTCAAAAATATCGTCTCGTCCGATGCCTTCGTTATAATGGTCTCCGGTCCACAGCGTTAGCTGCTTCACTTCATGAGACATGGGATCGCTTCCTTCCAGACCTTCTCCAGTTGTTCAACCGGCGCGTTAACGCCTTGGTTGCCGTTCACTTGAATGTTCAGCGTTGCTGCTGCCGTTACCGTACCGATTGCTGCGTTCACTACGCCGCGCTCGTTAAGAAGTGCTTGAAGCTCAGCTGCTTTGTCAGCCTTCGCCGTGAGAAGAATACGCGATTGCGATTCGCTGAACAGTGCATGGTCAGCGCGAAGCTCCGTTGCTACGTTAACGCTAGCGCCGAGGCCCGTACCGAAGCACGATTCTGCTACTGCTACTGCCAGACCGCCCTCGGACAGGTCATGTGCCGAAGCGACGAGGCCGGCGCGGATTGCTTCGAGCACCGCGTTCTGCGTGCGCTTCTCGACTGCGAGGTCGATTTGCGGCGGACGGCCTTCTGTTTTGCCTTGCAGGACGTATTGCAGCTCGCTGCCGCCCATCTCCGCTTTCGTGTCGCCGAGGAGGACGATAACGTCGCCTTCGGATTTGAACGATTGCGTCGTAATATGATCAATGTCGTGCACGAGACCAACCATGCCGATAACCGGCGTTGGGTAGATCGCGCCTTTTGCATTCTCGTTGTACAGGGAGACGTTACCGCCGATAACCGGCGTTTCGAGCGTTACGCAAGCTTCGCTCATGCCGTCTGCCGCTTTCTCGATTTGCCAGAACACTTCAGGCTTCTCAGGGGAACCGAAGTTCAGGTTGTCCGTAACGGCGAGCGGCTCAGCACCGGAGCAAACGATGTTGCGGGATGCTTCAGCTACTGCGATACGTCCGCCTACTTCTGGATCGAGGTATACATAACGACCGTTGCAGTCCGTCGTCATCGCGAGCGCTTTGCGCGTGCCGCGAATCGTTACAACTGCTGCGTCAGAACCTGGCTGAACAGCCGTGCTCGTGCGTACCATGTAGTCGTATTGGTTGTAAACCCACTCTTTGCTTGCTACCGTCGGCGATCCGAGCACTTGCTTCAGCGCGCCCGTCAGATCCGTTACTTCTGGGTAAGCCGTCGTATCGATCTTCGCGTTCGCTGCATAGTATGCAGGCTCTTGGGACGGTTTGTTATATACCGGGCACTCGTCAACGAGCGCTTTAACTGGCATGTCGGCTACTTGCTCGCCTTTGTGGAACAGGCGGAGACGACCGTCGTCCGTTACTTTGCCGACTTTGGCACAGATAACGCCCCAACGCTCGAAAATCTCCATTGCTTGCGCTTCGTTCTCCGGCGTAACAACGAACAGCATGCGTTCTTGTGACTCGGAGAGCATCATTTCGTAAGGCGTCATGTCCTTCTCGCGCTGCGGCACGTTGTCAAGATACAGCTCAAGGCCGTTGCCTGCCTTGGATGCCATCTCGGAGCTGGAGCATGTCAGACCTGCTGCGCCCATGTCTTGGATACCAAGAACGATACCGGAGTTGATCAGCTCGAGCGTTGCTTCCATAACGAGCTTCTCCATGAACGGGTCGCCTACTTGTACCGCTGTTTTCTTCTCTTCGGATTCTTCCGACAGCTCAACGGATGCGAACGTTGCACCGTGAATACCGTCGCGGCCCGTTGCCGGACCCACGTAGAATACCGGGTTGCCAACGCCTTTTGCTACACCGCGTTGGATTTTATCGTGATCGATGAGGCCCACGCACATTGCGTTAACGAGCGGGTTGCCTTCGTAGCTTTCGTCGAACATCACTTCGCCGCCAACCGTCGGAATACCGATACAGTTGCCGTAGCCAGCGATGCCGCTGACGACGTTCTCGAACAAATATTTAACGCGATCATTCTCGAGACGACCGAAACGGAGGCTGTTAAGCGACGCGATCGGACGAGCGCCCATGGAGAAAATGTCGCGGATAATGCCGCCTACGCCCGTTGCCGCGCCTTGGTAAGGCTCGACTGCCGACGGGTGGTTATGCGATTCGATTTTGAATACAACCGCTTGGTTGTCGCCGATGTCCACGATGCCGGCGCCTTCGCCCGGACCCATCAGAACTTTCGGTCCCGTGATCGGGAACTTCTTCAGAATCGGCTTGGAGTTCTTGTACGCGCAGTGTTCCGACCACATAACGCTGAATACGCCGATTTCCGTATAGTTAGGCAGGCGGCCCAAGAATCCGCAAATAAGCTCGAATTCATAGTCGCTCACACCGAATTGCTGATAAATCTTTTGATCAACGATCTGTTGTGCTGTTGGCTCCTTAGCCGTTAACTGCTGCGCCATGTTGTTCCCTCCATGCATTCAAAATCGACGTGAACATCCGTTTGCCGTCTGCCGAACCAAGAATTTCATCAATCGCACGCTCTGGATGCGGCATCATGCCAACTACGTTGCCGCGTTCGTTGCTAATGCCTGCGATGTCGTCAATCGAACCGTTCGGGTTGGCGCCCGCTTTGTAACGGAAGACGATCTGGTTGTTCGATTGAAGCTTCGCCAGCGTCTCGTCGTCGCAGTAGTAGTTGCCTTCGCCGTGCGCGATCGGAATGTCGATGATCTCGCCTTCGTTGTATTGGTTCGTGAATGCCGTGTTGTTGTTCACAACTTCGAGCAGCGCGCTGTGGCAGCGGAACTTCAGGTTCTCGTTGCGGCGCAGTACGCCTGGCAGGAGGCCAGCTTCGGTAAGAATTTGGAATCCGTTGCAAATGCCGAGTACGAATTTGCCTTGCTCAGCAGCTTTGATAACTTCATTCATAACAGGAGCGAAACGAGCGATTGCGCCGCAGCGCAGGTAGTCGCCGTAGGAGAAGCCGCCTGGTACGAGAATCGCATCATAGCCGGACAAGTCCGTCGCTGTGTGCCATACGAAGTCGACCTTTTGACCGACTGTATCTTCTACTGCTTTGTAGCAGTCGATGTCGCAGTTGGAGCCCGGAAATACGAGTACCGCAAATTTCACGTCTTAGCCCTCCAGTTCAACACGATAGTCTTCAACAACAACGTTAGCCAGCAGCTTCTCGCACATTGCCTTCACGCGTGCTTCCGCTTCCGCTTTATCGTTCGTGTCCAGTTCAAGCTCGAGGTATTTACCGATACGTACGCTGCCTACTTCTGCGAAGCCCATTGTATGGAGTGCGCCTTGAACCGCCGTTCCTTGCGGGTCCAATACGTTTTCTTTAATCGTCACGTAAACCTTTGCTTTCATGTGGAAATTCCTCCTAAAGGAATGGATTAGTTGATCTATCGTATCGGCAGAACAAGCTGCTGCTGCCGTGTATGCTCCTGTATTAACGCAATTCCGTGCCCGTCAAACGACGATAAATATCGCGGTAACGGCGCGTCGTTTCTTCAACGACAGATGCCGGAAGCGGATCTGGCTTGCTGTTCTTGTCCCAATCGGAGTTCAAGAGATAAGTCCGTACCGGCTCCTTATCCATGCTGTCGATCTCGATGCCAAGCTCATACTTGTCCGTCGCCCAGAAGCGCGAAGAATCCGGTGTGAAGATCTCGTCGATCAAAATGACTTTGCCATCGATAATGCCGAATTCGAATTTGCAGTCAGCGAGTACGATGCCGCGCTCTGCGCAATAGCTGTGAGCGAACTCATACAGCTTGATGCTGCGATCGCGAAGCTCTGACGCGATTTCCTTGCCAACAAGCTCTTCCATGCGCTCGAACGGGATGTCCTCGTCGTGGCCCACGTCGTTTTTCGCTGCCGGTGTGAAAATCGGTTGTTGGAAACGCTCGTTTTTGCGAAGGCCCTCTGGCAGCTCGATACCGTTAATGGCTTGGTTCTGCTGGTATTGTCTCCAGCCGCCGCCGGTGATATAGCCGCGAACGACACACTCGATGTCGATGCGCTCCGCTTTCTTCGTTACCATAATGCGATTGCGAAGCAGCTCAGGCTCGGTAATGACGTCGCCAAGCTTGTTAACGTCCGTGTGGACAACATGGTTCGGCTGCATCGCTGCCGTTTGCTCGAACCAGAATGCCGACAGACTGTTGAGCACGTTGCCTTTGTCCGGTACAGCTGGGTCCAGCACGTAGTCAAACGCGCTGATGCGGTCCGTTACGACGATCAGGAAATGCTCGCCGAGATCGTACAGCTCGCGTACTTTGCCTTTGTACACCAGCGGTGCTTTTACATAATCGACTGCTGTTGAGATTGCTTGGGAAGCCACTTGAGACTCATCTCCCTAATTTACCCCAAACCCCACGGGGCTTCTTTTTCTACCCACCCAAACCCTCGGGCTTCTACCCACCCAAACCCTCCCTGCAAGGGAGGGCCCCAGAGGATCCATCCTCTGGACTCCTGAACGGGCTGGTCTTGCTGTTGTGGAGCGTGTCCTCGCTTTCCGTCCCTGGCGGGACCCGCTCGCATGCGAATGTATCTAAATTCGGTAACACGTGTGCTTCATTCGTTCGGCGCGCTCTTAGTGCTCCGTGCTGGCAGCCGCTTGTCGTCCCTTGCGGGACACGCTTTTGGCTAGTGCGTACCTTGTGGGCTACGCGCTAGCGAGACATCCCTGTGGGATGCGCTGCGCTTCGCAAGTTCAAGTGCGAAGAGCGAAGGGCCAAGAGCTAAGAACTTAAGAGCGGAGCTTCGCACTAGCGGTCATCCCTGTGGGATGCGCTGCGCTTCGCAAGTTCAAGTGCGAAGAGCGAAGGGCCAAGAGCTAAGAACTTAAGAGCGGAGCTTCGCACTAGCGGTCATCCCTGCGGGATGCGCTGCGCTTCGCAAGTTCAAGTGCGAAGAGCGTGCTCCGCACTAGCGGTCGTCCCTGTGGGACGCGCTGCGCTTCGCGCTTAGTTAAGGCCCAGACGCGTGAAGATCGTGTGCACGTGCTTGAGGTGCCATGCTGGGTTGAATGCATCTTCGATCTCTTCAGCCGACAGCACGTTCGTGATCTCAGGCGTTTCTGCGATAAGGTCGCGGAACTGGCGTTGTGTTTCCCAAGCTTGCATCGCGCGTGGTTGAACCGTGTCGTACGCTTGCTCGCGGCTGAAGCCTTTGTCGATCAGCTTCGTCATGATGCGGCCGGAGAATGGTACGCCGTACGTCGACATCATGTTGCGCTTCATGTTCTCTGGGAACACCGTCAGGTTGGCGATGATGTTGCCTAGGCGGTTCAGCATGTAGTTCAGCAGCATCGTTGCGTCCGGCAGGATGATGCGCTCAACCGACGAGTGGCTGATGTCGCGCTCATGCCAGAGCGGAACGTTCTCGTATGCCGAAACCATGTGGCCGCGGATTACGCGAGCAAGACCGGAGATGTTCTCGCAGCCGATCGGGTTGCGTTTGTGCGGCATTGCGGACGAGCCTTTTTGACCTTTTGCGAATGGCTCTTCCACTTCACGGAATTCGCTCTTTTGCAGCGCGCGGATTTCCGTAGCGAATTTGTCGAGCGACGTAGCCACGAGCGCGAGCGTCGCCATGTATTCAGCGTGACGGTCGCGTTGGAGCGTTTGCGTCGAGATCGGAGCCGGGCTCGTGCCAAGCTTCTTGCAGACGAACTCTTCTACGAACGGATCGATGTTTGCGTACGTACCGACTGCACCGGAAATTTTACCGAATTGAACGCCGTCTGCAGCACGGTTGAAGCGCTCCAGGTTCCGTTTCATTTCTTCATACCAGAGGGCAAGCTTCAGACCAAACGTCGTTGGCTCTGCGTGTACGCCGTGCGTACGGCCCATCATTGGCGTGTCTTTGTATTTCACTGCTTGTCCGCGAAGGATTTCGACGAAGCGCTCGATGTCAGCGCGAAGAATTTCGTTCGCTTGGCGAAGCAGGTAGCCGTTCGCTGTATCTACAACGTCAGTCGACGTCAGGCCGTAGTGAACCCATTTGCGCTCTGGGCCTACCGTTTCGGATACGGCGCGCGTGAACGCGATAACGTCATGGCGCGTTTCAAGCTCGATTTCGTTAATGCGATCAATGCTGAACGATGCGTTCGCGCGAAGCGCTTCTACGTCCTCGCGTGGAATAACGCCGAGTTCTACCCAAGCTTCGCATGCGCAAAGCTCAACTTCGAGCCACGCCTTGAATTTATTCTCTTCGGTCCAAATTGCTCTCATTTCGGGTCTGCTGTAACGCTCCAACATCGTACCTTCACACCTTCCAAATTGTTGTTTCTTCTATATATTGCAGCGCCTTGTCCGTGCTTTCGGCCAAAACGTTGACATGCCCCATCTTACGCTTGTGAACGGCGTCCTTCTTGCCATACAGATGAACCTTCGGTGCTGCGCCATGGCGTGCAGCCGCTTCATCCGGCTTCGCCATCCGCTCCAGCAGCGGCTCAACATGCTGTCCAAGCACGTTGACCATAACAACTGGCGTAAGCAGCGACGTATCGCCCAGCGGCAACCCGCAAATCGCGCGTACATGCTGTTCGAACTGCGACGTCCGGCAAGCTTCCATTGTGTAGTGTCCGCTGTTATGCGGTCGCGGAGCCAGTTCGTTCACGTACAAGCCATCCTTCTCCGACCAGAACAACTCGACTGCGATCAACCCTGCAACGCCAAGTCCTTCTGCGATGCGTGCGGCAAGCTGCTCCGCTTCGCGCTGGATGTCTTCAGGTATACGTGCCGGAACGATCGATAGGTGCAAAATGTTCTCGACGTGAATATTTTCCGCCGCCGGGAACGTCTTAATCTCGCCTGTCGTGCTCCGCGCAGCAATGACGGACAGCTCCTTGTCGAACTTGATGAACTGTTCGAGCACGAGCTCGGTGCCCGCCTTCGCCAGCGTCTCGTATGCCTCGACGATCTCGCTATCGTTCTTAATGACCCATTGGCCTTTGCCGTCGTAGCCGCCAGTAGCTGTCTTCAGTACGCATGGCGTTCCGAATGCCGCTACCGCTTCACGAAGCTCATCTGCGCTGCGGATCTCGCGGTAAGGCGCTACTCGAACGCCAGAAGCTTCGATAGCACGCTTCTCGCGGAGACGATGCTGCGTCGTATACAGCAGCTCGCTGCCCTGCGGTACATAAGACTCGTCCATCAGCATCGCTGCGACACCTGCATCGACGTTCTCGAACTCATACGTGATAACGTCTGAGCGGCGCGCTAGCTCACGAGCTGCTTCGCGGTCATTGTAAGCCGCGACAATCTGATCCGCTACTTGACCACAAGGCGCGTCTTCCGTTGGGTCAAGGGCGATGAACCGATAGCCCATGTTGCTGCCGGCAATGGCCATCATGCGGCCGAGCTGACCGCCGCCTAGAATACCGATCGTGCTGCCCGGCAGCAGCGGCGTTGATTTACGTTCAAGCACTGCTTGCGCCCCCTTGTCTTCTCGAAATATAAGACTTTATTTTCGCTTACAGTGTTTCGCTGCTCGCCAGTACCTCTTGCTTGATCCGTTCGCGGCGCGCTTCCACGCGCGCTTGAAGCGCTGGGTCGAATGCACCAAGCATCTGAGCAGCAAGCAGACCTGCGTTCGTTCCGCCCGCATTGCCGATTGCTACCGTCGCGACCGGAATGCCGCCCGGCATCTGAACAATCGACAGAAGCGAATCCAGCCCGCTCAAGTTCGATGACTTGACGGGCACCCCGATAACAGGCAGCGAAGTCTTAGCAGCAACCATACCCGGCAAATGGGCAGCGCCGCCTGCACCCGCAATAATGACCTTCAAGCCGCGCTCTACGGCGCTTTCCGCATATTCGAACATGAGATCTGGCGTCCGATGGGCGGACACAACCTTCTTCTCATATTCGATGCCAAGCTCTTCGAGCACGTCGCAAGCCAATTTCATCGTATCCCAATCCGACTTGCTGCCCATAATGACGCCAACTACTGCGGACATGAATCATAACCACCTTTTATATGAAAATGTCGTCCAAACAGATCCCAATAAATATAAGCTCACCTATAAGCCAGAAACTTATAAAGGTTGTTGAAAAAGACCGCTTTTGATCACGAAGCCGTACAAGAAGCGTATTTGACATCGAATCCTGAATGAAACAGAGACTTCCGGTTCTCACGCAGGACATCATTCCCCGCTTCCTTCAGCCTTCTCGGTGCTGACCGATCTTTTTGAACACGCACTTATAGGGCCTTATATCTAAACAAAAAAAATCCTAAAAGCACTAACCCAATATTAGGAAGGCTTCAGGACTTAAGAGCGGCCGCGGGAGAATTCGAGCTGAACGATCAGCTTAAGTCGTCGCAGCTTCGCAATGACGACAGTCGAAAGCTGCTTCCATAAAGAAGCAGCTCTTATTCATCCCGCCATCCGCTCGTAGTCCGGTAATTTAAGGTTTCCGGGTAGATACGCTCGAGCCCTATTCTCGAGTATATACGAACCGATGAGAAAACCTCTATCGATGCCATTCAGAGATGAACGACCGCGATTAGAGGTAGGTTTTATCGCCAATAGGAAGGTTGACCTCACTTTCATGCAGTAGTGAACTACACTTTCCTATGTGGTTACATATGCGCGAAATCGACATTCCGCGCGCCTTCTATAGTGTAACAATCATGCCCAAGGTTGTCAACGACAAAAGACGAACATTCGACCGATTTTATTAACTTATAGTTCGCTTTTAGCGCATATTTGAACATTTCTAATTTTGCGTCGTATCCTTTGCCGATTTTTCACCTATTTTGACAAACGTGCCACCTGTCGGCAGCCCCCTACATATACATGAATAATCGTCTGAAGGAGCGATTATCTATGTACTAGCGAAAGCCAATATTCCTATCAACGGAGGTTCCCATGCCATTCCCAAGCAATTCGCAATACGTGCCGCTAAGGCAAGGCAACATCATCGTCACAGACCCCGTCCGAGACGTGTCGCCAGATGAAACAGACATTGTAGGCGACGCTCAGTTTCCCGCTGCTTATTATGCGTATGACGGCACGAATGTTTACTTCCGAATAAGGTTAAATGCAGATCCAAGACAAAAAAGCAGTTTCAAAAACTTTGCATGGGGTGTCCTATTCGACACCGATAACAACCCTTCCACTTACGAATGGGAACTTGTCGTTAACGGACTGGACAACGAGGTTCAGCTTATCGTCAATACGGTCAAAATTCCGAACGTACTCACCGATCAGGCAGAAGGAACAGACGGTAAAGGAAAGCCTAGCTACGCCGAGTCTATCTGTAATTTCGACATTTCTCGCGCGCAAGCCGTAGAGGATGGTTCAACCCTCGGCGGCTCAACCAACTTCTTTATCGACTTTTTCGTTCCCGCTGCTACGCTATTCCAGCTGCTCGGCATTACGGACAGCTCCTCCATTCGATTCTTGTTCTTCACGGCAACGAACAATAACAATTTCAATAAAGACTTTATCGGTACGGGGCAAACGCTAAGCACGCTGTTCTGCGATCCCGTCACCATTGCAGGCGGTGATGTTCGTGCCAGCCTTGCAGTTACACAGACCGTCACGACTCCCGCTCCGGTCGTCATCGCCGGAGAGTCCACTACGTTCACGGGCACCATCACCGTCACGAATACCGGCAGAAGCGCCGCCTCAACCATTTTCATTCAAGCGTCCTACTTATTTGACAAGCTGATTACCTTCAACGTTACGGCCAAATCATTGGGCACAACCGCCTTCAACGCCATCACGAGGGCGTTGACGTGGAACGTCGGCAATTTAGCCGTCGGAGCTAGCGCGACGCTCACCTATCAGGCTGTCGGCTTGTTTGCAACATCAGGCACTCGAACGGTAGATACGAAGGCCGCAACGGGAATCGACAGCTTCACCGGCGCCGCGATCGCCGCTCCAATTACCTCAGCAACCGTCAACGCCGCAGCACTCGGCGGCATCGCTGGAACGATTCTGGATAAATCAACTGGACTGCCATTGGTCGGCGCGACCGTAACAGCGGTCAACACAGCAACAAGCGCCACAGCCGGACAGACAACAACAGGCGCAGGCGGCGTATACAGCTTCGCCTCGCTCGCTCCTGGCAGCTATTCGTTATCCTACAGTCTTCCGACCTATCTTACCGCTGCCGCTTCTGCAGCCGTTACAGCTGGAACCGTCCAAACCGTCAACGTCACACTCGTTCCAACCCCAGCAGCTCTCCAAGGCAGCGTCACAGCTTCCGGAACAGGAACTCCTATTCCGAATCCGACAATAACGGTAACGAATGCGATTGGGGTGCGTGTTCTGCAGGCCAGCGGGGACATCAATGGCTCCTACCTGATTAACAACCTGACACCCGGCTATTATCGGGTCAGCATCGCTGCCGATGGATTCCAGGCGAAGGACTTTCCAGTCACGCTGGGAATTGGCGAAACGCGTACGCTTGATGCAGCTCTGACACCGAATCCAGGAACGGTTACCGGCATCATTACGAATGCCCAGACAGGCGCTCCCCTAGCTGGTGCATTGGTTGAAGCGCTGGATAACCGCAACAGCATCCTATCGACTGCCCTTACAGCCGCTGACGGCAGCTATACACTCTCATCGCTTGCTCCTGCAACGAATGACCGCCTTCGCGTATCTACCGATACCTTCGTCACGCAAGTCATCGGCTTCTCCATCGCTTCGGGGCAAACAAGGACGATCAACGCCGCCTTGTCGCCTGTCGCCGGTGCGCTGACCGGCATTATTACTGACAGCGCAACAGGCGCAACGATCGCTGGCGCAAGCATTCGTGTGTTTACTTCCGAAGGCATTACGCTTCAGACCGGCTCGACCGGCGCAGACGGCAGCTACACGATCCCGTCGCTGATGCCCGGCTCCTATTCCGTCGTCATTATGGAAGAAGGTTATGCCGGCCGCACGATCGGCGCCATGATTCATGCTGGCGCTGTCACAGCCTTGAATGTCGCGCTGCAGCAGCTGGCCGGTGCAATATCAGGCACGGTAACGGATACAAGCGGTAATCCGATCGCGGATGCGATTGTCCGCATTTTCTCCAACAATATCATCGTTGTGCGTGTCGCGACGCGCGAGGACGGAACGTACGATATCGGCAACCTCGCCCCTGGCAGCTATTATGTAACGGTCCGTGCAGAAGGCTTCGGCGGCCTGTCCTTCAGTGCAGTCGTCAATCCTGGCGAGACAACGATCGAGAACTTCGTGCTCACACCAAATCCAGGCTCCGTGAATGGAACGGTTACAGATACTAGCGGCAATCCGATCGCAGGAGCAATTCTTACCATTAGCCTTAACGTAAGCGGCGGCGGACTATTAACGACGCGGTATGTGTCGCAGACAGATGGCAGCTATTTAATCGAAAATTTATTCCCGGCACCTTACTTGATCACCGCAGCAGCAAATACGTTCCAGAGCACGTTCCAGAGTGTTACCGTCGCTTCTAATCAACGTGCTGTCGCGAACTTCTCGCTCCAGTCAGACCCCGGTACGCTAAGCGGAACCGTGGTCGACAATAACGGCATTCCGGTTGCAGGGGCCGCCGTCCTCATTAAGACATCCACCGGTAACGGGGTAACGATCGCAACGATATTCTCCGATCCGAACGGACATTTCCAGACGAGCAGCTTGGCGCCAGGCAATTACACGCTTCTTGCATCGGCTCCCGACTTCCAGACTGCGTCAGCTACCTTGTCCGTGCGTTCGGATGAAGCAACACCGATTACACTTGTGCTTATCCCAGACCCAGGCAGCATTCAAGGGTCTGTAGTTGACGCTCGTACGGGGCAGCCGATCTTCGGTGTGCTTGTGAGCGTGACGGACATCAATAACTTCCAGGTCGCTTCAATCATCGCCGACGACGTCAGTACGTTCCAATTCGACAGCCTGCCGCCGGGAAGCTATACCGTCTCTGTCCGCGCACTGAATTATCAGAGCGGAACATTGGGCGCTATTGTCATGTCCAATGCGACTACCCCTATTCATTTCAGCCTGCAGCCAGAGCCCGGCATCATTCTCGGCAAGGTCGCTCCAGTCGTAGGCGGCGCGCTTGTCCAATTGTTCAACAGCAACAACATTCTCATTTCTACAGCCATTACCGATCCGCAGGGCAGCTTCGGCTTTCTTGGCGAAGCGGTCGGCGCCTACTATTTGACTGCTATTGCAGACGGCTTCACTTCCCAGGCCGCAGGCGCAGCCGTAACCTCTAACGAGACGACACAAGTGACCATTCATTTGACCCCTAACCCCGGATCGCTCGCAGGCACTGTCGTCGATACGTCGGGTAAACCGATCACAACCGCCGTTGTCAAAGTATTAAACAGCAATGAATCCATCCGTGGCAGCAGCCCCGCACAGGGCGATGGGAGCTATGTCGTCGAAGGCATCCCGATCGGCACGAAGACGGTCATTGCTTCCGCTCCGAATTTCGGTAACCAAGTAAAAGGGATAACGATTAATCCGGGTCAAAATGTGACGCAGTTCAACTTCGTCCTGATGCCAGATCCCGGCACGGTGAGCGGTCAAATTACAGACAGCGTCAGCGGCCTTGTCCTGCCGGGGGCAAACATTGAGATTCGCGCAGACGAAGCGTCCGGCCTTGCCGTGTCCACTGTCGCTTCAACGCCGTTCGGCAACTATCAAATCACAGGGCTCGCACCAGGTGCGTACACCGTCATTGCCAAAGCAAACAATTACGCGACGAATACGGTCGGCGCACTCGCGACAAGTAACGGATTTACGATTGCGAACCTATCGTTAAGTCCACTGTTCGGCACCATTAACGGCACCGTCACGGACGCATTCGGCAACCCGATCGGTTCCAACGATACGAAGATTAAGCTGTATACACAGGAAGGCTCGCTCATTGAAACAGCCTTCGTATCATCGAACGGAACGTTCAGCATTATGGGCGTTGCCCCTGGCGAATATGTGCTGACCGCCTCTGCTCCTGCCTTTGAGACACAGACAATCGGATTATCCGTTCTAGCTGGCGGGGTATCGAATGCCCAGCTTATACTGAAGCCTCAAACATCGGCGATAACCGGAACGATACGCAACGGCTCCACATTCACACCGATTAGCGGCGCACTCGTCAACATTACCGACATCGACGGATTACCGGTGGAGACGGCGTTCACGGACAACAGCGGCAGCTTTACGGTTAGCGGCGTTCCTGCAGGCAACTTCGTGGTATCCGCTATTGCGCCAGGCTTCAGCAGTGCGACATCAGCCGTTGTCACACGCAGCGGCCAGACGGCTTCAACCGATCTGACGTTATCCCCGCTGCCAGGCATCGTGGTCGGCTTCGTCAGTGATGCGACGAACGGAGCTAATATTGCAGGTGCCGAAATCCGGATCATCGATGCTTCTACAGGGGCAGTGGTCGGTACGATTCAAAGCGGCAATGGCGGCCAATACGCATTCCCTTCACTCGCCCCTGGCAATTACCAGGCTGTAGCGAATGCGAACGGCTATGCCGCTCAATTCGGCGGCTTCACCATTGCAGCCGGCGAGACAACAAGATTCAGCTTCGCCCTGCAGCCGCTGCCTGGCCGTCTCAGAGGCAGCGTTACACGCGCAGGAACCAGCACACCGATTACTGGTGCAACTGTCCAGCTGCTGCAATTCAACAATTTTGGCCCGCCGCTCGCTTCAATCTTGACGGATAACAATGGACTATTCGACCTTGGCGAAGTCGCCGCTGCCAACTATGCGATTACGGTGACGCTGGACGGATTTATAACAGAACAAACATCAGCACTCGTCAATCGGGGCGAGACGACGGCCATCGCTATTGCACTTCGTCAATCGAACACAGGTGTAGCGGGCACGGTAACGTTCGGCGCACCGTCCGGCCCTACGCCGCCATCCGGCCCAATTGGCCCGCCGCTGCCGAACAGCTCGATCACGGTAATCGATCACAACGGCGTCGTTGGCGGCAATGGCATTACCGATAAGAGCGGGCAATATATCATTCCAAGCATTCCAACGGGAGAGCACACTATCGTAGCCTCCAACCCTGCTGCCGGCACGGGGACGACGTTCTTGCCAGACCGGCCGGGTCAGACACAAACCGCCGATCTTCAGCTTGGCAGTGCAGCTACGCCGATTACAGGAACCGCAAACAACACTACAGACAGTTCACCGATACCAGGAGCCATCGTACAAGTGCTCGACCACGGTAACAACAATACACTCCTGCTGACCAGCGTTACCGATAAAGACGGGATTTACAGGACGAATCCACTGCCGCCAGGGGACTATACGGTAACGATCTCGTCCCCGCAGCATGGTTCTAACGCCGTTTCGTTCGTCATTCCGGCCGATCCATCGCCAACCCTGACACCGCCGCTCACGCCGCCAACAGCGCTGCTGAGCAGCGAGTTCGGTACGCTGCGCGGAACGATACGAGACGCATCCGGTCAACCGTTGAATCTAGCATTGGCAGCCATCGTTACAGAGCAGCAGCGGCTTATTCGGCAAATCATCAGCAATAATACGGGACAATATGCGCTGTCGAACCTTGCAGCTGGCGTGGCGAATGCCGAATTCTCATTCCCAGGCAAGCAAACGGCCGTTAGGATGCCAACGATCTTTAATGGTCAGACCACTATACTCGATATCATCCTGCTCGACGAGGATGAAGAATAGCGGCAGATCCAAGAGCCTCAAACGAGTTATTCGTTTAAGGCTCTTTTGTTGTACAGATTATTTCCGGCAAGGAATAGAGTAATAGCAACAATCATTCATTAAATGCAGGTTAGGGGGACATTCCATGTTCATTCATGTTGTACAGCGGGGCGATACGTTATGGAGACTTGCACAGCAATACAATACATCTACAAGCGCTATCGCCGCTGCCAACGGTATTCAGGAGAGTGGCATTCTCGTTCCTGGTCAATCACTGCTCATTCCGATCTCAGCCGATCAGCATGTTGTAAGACAAGGGGACAGTTTATGGTCCATTGCGAATCAATATGGTACAACGCCAGAAACACTGGCATCGCTCAATGGCATTACATATCCGTTCTACATTTATCCCGGGCAGCGACTGCGCATCCCCGTACCCGCCAAGCCAACGATCGAAGTCAACGCTTATACCGAGCAGTTCAATGACGCCGGCGTTCGTGAGGTTACGGAGATCGGCAGCCTGCTTACGTACCTCAGCCCGTTCAGCTATCATGTCGCAATCGACGGCTCGCTGTCCGGCCCGGATGATGCAGCCATACTCGAGGCAAGCCGCGCGCAGCACATCCTGCCCATGATGGTATTGTCCAACTTCAAGGATGGCACATTCGATTCCGACATCGCCCATGCCGTATTGACGAACATGACCGTTCAGACGAAGGTCATCAATAATACGATGGATACGCTTCGGCAAAAAGGGTACAAAGCGGTTAACATCGACTTCGAATATATTCCGCAGACCGACCGCGAAGCGTATAACGCATTCCTGAGACGCCTGAAAGAACGGCTGGCTCCGGGCGGTTATCTGCTGTCCACATGTCTTGCACCTAAGTCAAGCGCCGACCAGAAAGGACGGCTCTATGAGGCACATGATTACTCTGCTCACGGCGACATTGCAGACTTTGTCATTCTGATGACCTATGAATGGGGCTGGTCGGGCGGGCCGCCAAGGGCAGTCGCACCGATCGACGAAGTAGAGAAGGTTGTGCGCTATGCCCTATCGGTCATGCCTGCAAGCAAGATCATGCTCGGCATGCCGCTGTACGGTTATGATTGGACGCTGCCTTATGTGCAGGGGAACAAATGGGCACCCACGATCAGCAATGCGGATGCAATCAAACGCGCCGCACAATACGGAGCGGAGATCCGTTTCGATGGGCCGAGTCAGTCGCCATTCTTTCGCTATTACGATAACAACGGCGTCCAGCATGAGGTATGGTTCGAGGATGCCCGCAGCGTACAAGCGAAGTTCAATTTGGTCAAATCCTTGAAGCTGCGCGGCGTCAGCTACTGGGTGCTCGGTACGCCATTCCGGCAAAACTGGGAGCTGCTGCGGGCGAATTTTACGGTTAAGAAGCTCGTATAATCACTTGTTAACATTGCCGCTAGCTGCAATCAAGCAGGATACAACTCGGAGGTGTCAGCATGGCTTGTGCTTCACTTGGCTCAGCAAGCGATTTTAGCATCTTTCTGTTCGGCAATTACAATGGTCAGAATACAGCGATTAGAGGTCGAGCCGCGGTCGGAGGATCTGTAACGTTAACCGACCAAAGCTTCGGAACCGATCTGCCCGTATCGACAACAAGAGCGGATCTCATTATTGGCGGCGACTGCAATATCATCCGCGGCGTTAATAACGGCAATACGGTCATTCGTCCAACATCGACCGTCATTAACTATACGATGGTTAACAATAACGGCGTCTTACCGCAGCCTATCGTCGACAGCCCGATCGATTTCGACTTAGCTGCTGCCTATCTGGAATGCGTATCGATTGGCTGGGGCGATCTCCCGGCCAATGGCACTGCGAGCAATTTATTCGGAACACTGAATATCGTCTGCTCCGATCCTGCGCGCAATGTCGTCACCTTCAACGGCAACGATGTAGACGGGTCCGGCCTATCCCTTGAGTCCGCCTCCGTCATTACCCTTCAGCTCCCTGTCGGCTCTACCGTTCTTATTAACGTGCTAGGCGACAACGTCGGCTTCGGCAACTATCAGGTGCAAGTGAATGGCGGATCTCCTGATCCTTCCGTCGGTGCAACGATCTTGTGGAACTTCCCGCAGGCCACCGTCCTTCGCAATGGCAACGGTATTATCACCGGCAGCATTCTGGCGCCATTCGCAGCAATGACCGCCAACGGCTCCGCACAGCTTAATGGACAGCTGATTGCCGGTTCATACGATGGAACGAACGGGTTAATCACTCCTCAGCTCGTCTTCTTCACCGGCTGTCTGCCAGAGGTAACGACATGCGGCGTAACCGCACTAACCGTAACCAAGCTTGTGAATGGAGCAGCCTCTTTCGCCGGAACGCCAGGCACTCCGCTCACATTCAGCGTTCTCGTCGAGAACCCGTCCACACTGCCGATCTCCAATATTGTCATCAAGGACGATCTGCTTGGCATCGATCAGATTGTCCCTGTGCTTCAGGCAGGCGAGAGCTACCCGTTCGTGGTGAACTCGGAAGTACAGAGCGGAATGGCAGGGACGCTGTACACCAATACCGTTACGGTTACGAGCGACAATGCTCCCGCCGTCTCTGCACAGGCAAGCATAACAATTACGGCCCTACCCGTTCAGGTCCAGCTTACGAAGAGCGCAAGCCAGACCGATGTACGGCCTGGCGATATCATTCTGTATCAATTCGATCTGTCCAATCAGGGAAATAGCGATCTCATCAACGTACGTCTTGTCGACACTACGATCGGACTCGACCTTTCACTGCCTACCTTCTTCAGCGGCACTCTTACGCAGCAGTCGTTCACGATGCCCGTGGACGCCGTTCCTGGCTCGACCTTCACGAATACGGCTAGATTAACAGCTGATAACCTGCCAAGTCCGGGCTTTATCGAGAGCAGCGTCAGCATCAAGATTTCCTCGATACCTGTCCCAGCAGCAGACTTCCGCAAGCTCGCGAGTGATACCGCCCCCTTGCCAGGCGAGGAGATTCAATATTACTATGTCATCCAAAATGAAACCGACAGCGATCTGCACTCGCTCGTCCTGCATGACCCCATGCTTGATTTCACTCGAACGCTCGATGTTCTTAGTCCACGCACTACGATTGTTCTCGCAGCTCCTTTCATCATCCCAGTTGAAACAACCGCAGGAACATCTATCGTTAATACGGCAACACTGACTGGCTCATTCGGCACGATCACTTCAAGCGCAGCGATTACGGTAGGCGCCATGCTTTCCCTGCTCGTCACCAAGGATGTGAATCAGACCTTCGTTAACCCCGGCGGTACGCTGGACTATACGCTTCGTGTACTGAACAGCGGCAACGAAAGCCTTAACCATGTGTCCATCATCGACTCGCTTACCGGATTTCAGACGGTCATCGCTTCACTTCCAGCCGGTCAATCGCAGGACTTCCAAGCGCCATATACCGTCCCAATCGACAGTGCCGCCGGTTCCGTTATTACGAATACTGTTCTTGCTCAAGCTGCTGGCGTCACCCCCGAGACTGCGCAAGCATCCGTCGTCGTCACAACAATCCCGCTTCCTCCGAATCCGCCTATACCTCCGACAACACCATCGATTACGGTCCAGGCAGCAGCAAGCTTAGCGACAGTCAGCCCAGATGAAACGGTTACCTTCACCGGAACCGTTACGAACATTTCGGCCGTCTCTGCACGGAACATTATTCTTCAGTCTCCACTGTTTCAATTCGCAGCGGTGCTGGAATTGCTAGAACCCGGTGCAACGCTCACCCTTAACGGTAATTTCACAGTCCCCAAAGGAACCGCTCCTGGCACTACCATCACGGCAACGCTATCCGCCAATTCGATTATGATTCCGCTGCAGGAAGCGTCCGCCTCCTGCGTCGTTCTTCCGCAAGCGGCACTTGCGCTCACGAATATCGTCAATGAAAACGAGGTCGTTCAAGGCGAGACGGTCATCTATACCGTCACAGGCGTCAACACCGGCAATGTAATGCTCCATCATATCGTGATCTCTGCTACGATCCTGCTGCGGCATGCAACCATCGAGATGCTTGATGCCGGCACATTCGTCAGAGCCTTCTTCAATAAAACCGTTACGGAACAACCAGGCTCTATATTCTGCAACACCTTCAACGCCTCCGCTGCAGACATCGGTACAGTTTCCGCAACGTCCTGCTACACCGTATACGGATTACTGCTGCGCATGCAGGCCAACACGGCTATCGTGCAGGAAGGCGGAACCATCCAATACACAGTAACCGTACGTAATCCGACGCCTGCATCAGCGACAGGTGTTGTATTTCGCAATCGTCTACCAGACCACACCGAGCTTATTGCTGGTTCTGTAACACTTAACGGCAATACCGTACCCGATGGACTGCTTACTGCCGGCATCCCGCTGCCATCACTTGCCGCTAACGCTAGTGCAACGGTGACTTACGCTGTGATCGTGTTGAGCGATCCGACGGGCAGTACGATCCTCAATCGTGCGGAAGCATCGTTTGTATTCCCATCGACTTCACGCGGGCTATCCGGCACATCGTTCTCCAATGTTGTGCAGGTCGCTGTTGAGGAGCACGAAGAATAACCGGCTATATGCTCTGCTTGGTGCCAAAAAAAGGGACTCGTCGCCCGCCATCCTTCGATGGCGATATCGACAAGTCCCTTTCCTGTGAGAAGCACAATCGTACAACTTAGCCTTCGAGCCACTCCGTCTTCAATGCGGCAGGCTGTCTGCGGCCCGCAAGCTCCTTCATATCGGAATATCCGATATAGATAAGACCAACAAGCGACTCACGCTCGCCGAGATTAAACGCTTGGTGCATGAGTGGATGATACATCGGATCGCCACTGCGCCACACAGCTCCAAGTCCAAGCGCATGGGCCGCGAGCAGAAGATTTTGCACAGCAGCATGGGATGCCGCTAGCTCTTCAGCATGAGTCGCACGCGGGTTATCCGATGGTGAGCATACCGCCGCGATGACCACAGGCGAACGGTACGCCTTCGCCCGCTCCTTATCCAATCGCTCTGCAAGCGCAGCTTCTTCTAGTTCGCCCAGCCCTTCTTGCGCGATCGCCGCGTACGCATCACCAAGCGTACGTCTTCCCTCACCTGTCATAACGATAAACTTCCACGGCTCTGTCAAATGATGATTCGGCGCCCATGTCGCCGCTTCAATGATTTGCTCAATCAAAGCCCGATCAACAGGATCCGACTTCACTTTACCAATGCTGCGTCTTCCGCGAATTGCATCCATTATATTCATCGATAATGCCTCCCTACGATTATATTTCTATATTATAGCAGACCGAATGCTCTTACCTGTAATCTCTAACTATTCCATCTGGAGAACCATTCATGTCACCACTTCTACAACTCACGCATATGTATGAAGCATACTTCGACACCGCTAGGCAGGAGGACGATCGATTACAATGGCCGCCCGATACGTTCCCCACCGACCGATGCTGACTGCTGGCATGCGCGAGCTTCCTGCTGTTGATCCAACTAAGCTCGAACATTCCGCCCAATCGTTTCAGCCGATGCTGCAGGATGCGTCCCGGATTATCGGCAGACTGACCGAGCGTTCGTTTGTCGTTCCGCTTATGACCGCTGCTCAAGCAGGCCATCAGCAAGAAGTCGATCGAATGATCAAATCAGCAGCAGGCACCTCTCGCATTCATGCCAAATATACGCCAAGCGGCATCGTCATCGTTGTTGAACCAACAAACGCTAATGAAAGCTGCTGCAATCTATCCATGACGCTGCGCTGGGGTGTGTAGCCCACTCATGCACATAAACAACAAAACACCCCTGCGCCGGTCCGCGCAGGGGTGTTTCAATCCGTTCAAGCCGTAAGGGTTTAGCCTTGGCTGCCGATATAGATGTAACGCAGGACAACGAGAATCGCCAGAATCCACATCAGTGCGTGAATTTTGTAACCGCCGTTCTGATCGCCTTTCTTCGTTACGTTAGCGACTGCTGCAAGCAGTACATACGATACGATACCGAACGAGATACCGTTTGCGATGTTGTACGTGAATGGCATAAGCGCCAGCGTCAAGAACGAAGGAATTGCATATACCATGTCGGAGAAATCGATGTGCTTAACCGACGACATCATCAGTACGCCTACGATAACAAGAGCCGCTGCCGTTGCCGAACCCGGAACAAGCGCCACGAGCGGCGACAGGAACAGAGCAAGCAGGAAGCAGACACCCGTCGTAACGGAAGTCAGACCCGTACGGCCGCCTTGCGCTACGCCTGCAGAGCTTTCAACGAAAGCCGTAATCGTACTCGTACCGAGCACCGCACCGCCGCCTACTGCTACTGCGTCAACGAGCATTGCTTTACCGACGCGCTTCTTGCCTTCTTCTTCGTTCTTCATCAGGCCTGCACGGCTAGCCGTACCTACCAGCGTACCAAACGTATCGAACAATTCAACGAACGTGAACGTCAGAACGACCGAGATCAGGCCAGCTTCCATCACACCGTTGAAATCAAAGTTCCAGAAATTCAGTTGACCGAAGTCAGGTGCCCACGTTTGGCCCGACAGCGTGTCGCTTACATTCACTTCGCCCATCAGAATGCCGACAATCGTCGTACCGATGATACCCCACAGGATAGCACCCGGAACACGCATAACCATCAGAATAGCAATGAGGAAAATACCTACGATCGTCAGGACAACGCCGTTGTCCTCCAGGCTGCCCAAGTGAATGACCGACTCAAAGCCAAGCACATCAGTGAAAACGCCTTTCGGAATGTCCGTTACTGTGTTCTCAACAGCAACCGTCAGCATACCGCTGTTTTTCAGACCGATAATCGTAATGAACAAACCAATGCCGGCAGTAATTGCATGTTTCAAACTTTCCGGCACTGCGGTAATAAGCATTTGACGAACCTTCGTTACCGTCAGCACGATGAAGATCAAACCGGAAATAAAGACAGCCGTCAAAGCGATTTCCGGTGATATTTTACCATTCGAGGTCAATACCGTTGTTGCAAAATATGCGTTCAGCCCCATACCTGGTGCAAGCGCAACGGGGAAGTTAACGAACAAGCCCATAGCGACTGTGAAAATACCGCCCGCAAGCGCCGTCGCGAGGAAGACACTCGTCCAGTCCAGACCAGTCGCAGACAAGATGTTCGGGTTGAGTGCTAGAATATACGCCATGGTCATGAAAGTCGTCAAGCCCGCCATAATTTCTGTACGCACATTTGTTCCGTGTTCCTTTAGTCGAAAGAAACGTTCCATTTTTCGAAAAATCCTCCTTAAAAAATGTGTTGGAACAAACAAAAGAACCTAGAAAAAAAATGCAAATGAATCATCGCACTTCTCCTAGGTTCCTCAAAAATAGGAAAAACATACACGTACGCTGGACCGGCGCACGCGCTGCTCTTCCTATTTTTTTCGTAGCCAGATCATTTACGGTGATCTCGTAGAGACTCTCAAGCCAATTCTTGAGATTATACGAAAAATATTTTGTTTGTTGTAATAATCAGTCTTCATTTTAAGGACGAGTACGCCTTATGTCAACGATAATTTACGAACATTAAATCTTGAAAGGGCTTTCAACCTTCGGTAATTGATGGAAAAAGCTCGTTCCAAAGCCTCATTTCGGAGACATTTCGTAGCTCATTTGGGTGATTATGGTGCTTATTCGTAAACTGAAAGAAGCCCTGCGAGCCATAATAGGCTTGCAGAGCTTTTTCGCTGATCAGTCGTATAATCCTTTGCCATCCAGAATCTTAGGCATGTATTTCTCGACCCGAGCGGCGCGCGTCTTGGACGTCTTAGGGTCCGAGAAGTGCAGCAGATAGGCTCTCTGCCGCCCTGCCGTCAGCGCTTCGAAAGCTTCCTTCAACCCTTCGACCTCATCGAGCTTCGATTGAAACTCCTCCGCCATCGCAAACTCCGTTGGCTTCTTGAACGCCACGGTTAGACCGGATCTCTCCGCTTCGATCGCTTCATAGATATAAGACTGAATGATCGACTCCATCTCATCGATTTGCTGCGGACTCGTGAAACGGATCTGGCGCGCCGACTGCACATTCTCCGTCTGTTGAATAAGCACCTTGTCGGGATCGCTCAACAATGCACCCTTATGAAATAACACCGCGCAATATTCTTTGAACCCATGAATGAGGACGATGTTCTTCTCCTGCGACGTATAACATGGAACGCCCCACTTCAGTTCTTCGGTCAACTGGCAGTTGAGACAAATTGCGCGCAGCTTCTTATACGCCTCTGCCCACTTGCTTCCTCGCTCGATGAACGCATCCACCTTAGGGTTCATTCTGCTGTTCGCCATTCCGTTGGACCTCTCTTCACTAACGTAATGATAACTAGTATACATTATCGGTTAGATGACAGAGGAATCAATCAATAAATAGCGCCGACTAGTTACACAGATAGATCCGCTTCATTGGCGTCAGATGGTTCGGCTTCTTGCCGATCTTCGAAGAGATCCGTCGATAAATAACTCAAGCCCGTATCCGGCAAAATCACGACAATCCGCTTCCCTTTATTCTCAGGACGCTTCGCCAGCTTCGTTGCTGCCCATATGGCGCTACCGGACGAGGTTCCGACTAGAATGCCATCGGTTCTAGCCACTTCACGCGCAGCTTCATAAGCTTGCTTGGTCTCGACCTCAAGCACCTCATCGATAACATCGGTATGTACGTTGGCCGGCACCCGAGCCTCCTCCTGATCCGAGAAGCGGTGAACGCCCGTTATTTCGGGTATTTCCGGATTCTCAGCCGTCGCTATGGACGCATGTCCCGGTTCCACCCCTACCACCTGGATATTCGGATTTCTGGACTTCAAATATGCGCCTACTCCGCTGATCGTTCCACCTGTACCTACCGCCGCGACTACAATGTCGACTTCACCATTCGTATCCAACCATATTTCGGGTCCCGTCGTTGCTTTATGAATAGAAGGATTAGCGTCATTGTCCACTTGATTCAAGAAAACTGCGTTCTCTACATGCTCTTCAAAGTAGGGAGCAATGATTTCTTTAATTACCGCGACGAAATCCCCCTCCGTTCGTTCAATCGCTTCTTCCACTCCGGGAATCTCTGACATCTTCGAAATTTCAGCCCCGTATGCGCGAGCGGCTTTCGTGCGTTCTTCACTTACGTTATCTTGAATAACGAGCTTAAGCTTATAGCCTTTTGCAGCTGCTATCGCCGCAAGCCCGATTCCCGTATTGCCGCTAGTCGTCTCTACAATGGTGTCGCCCGGCTTTAAGATCCCTTTCTTCTCTGCATCTTCAATCATGGCAGCAGCAATACGATCTTTTACACTGTTGGCTGGATTAAAATATTCAAGCTTCGCTACGATTTCCGCCTCTAGTTCATGCTTCTTGTTATAATTCACCAGCTCTAGCAAGGGGGTCTTCCCGATTAATTGCGTGATGGACTTATTAATGTTGTTTTTCGTAATTGGAGTCATGCCTTGTTCCTCCCTTGATAGATGAAGTGAGACAACCCTATTTCACAAATAGGAATAATATGTAATTCGCTGTCTTGAGGATTATCATGACATGGTTTCCATGAGCATGACATCCGAAATAGAAACTTTCTGGGCTTGCATTTAAAAATTCTATCCACGCGCGATGGACGTATAGAAGATTGTGAAGCAAGTATTAAGATCTTCTATTGGTCAAAGCCTTGTGAGCCAAGATAGAATGTAGCTAACAATATATATAATTCCTATAAGAAAACAATGTTTAAATTTATGTCGATATTATACTGCATTTTAGAAGGGAGTATGGCTAATGGCTAAAACCGTGAAAGTAACGACATCATGGAACGAGGACGGTTACGTAGAAATCGAGTCGAGAGGACATAAAGTGATTTCGGATGTGCGAGCAGAGCTCGGAGGGACAGACAGAGGCTTGGCTCCAGGCGAATTGCTTATTGGTTCGCTGGGCGCCTGCCAGTTGCTGGTCGCTCAACTGAATGCTAAGCGATTCGATATTGATATTCAGAACTTGGCGGTGGAATTAGAAGCCGACAGCGTTAAAGACGAGCACAACGGCAAATCGCTGTTCCCTGCGATCAAATTCAGTATTCGGGTGGAATCCAATTCCCCCGAG
This sequence comes from Paenibacillus cellulosilyticus, assembly GCF_003182255.1. GTDB lineage: Bacteria > Bacillota > Bacilli > Paenibacillales > Paenibacillaceae > Paenibacillus_T > Paenibacillus_T cellulosilyticus. Next base: position 60,703 of record NZ_QGTQ01000028.1, read on the forward strand.
GAGAAAGTCAAAGCCTTTATCGACTTCGTTGAGAATCATTGCCCAGTAGGCGCAACCTTATCGAGTGCAGTCCAGCTTATTCAGTCCGAGTTGATTGTGAAGAGACCGGAATATCACTAACATCTAAAAGAAGAACGTGTGGGGTCGCCAGGGACTCCACACGTTCTTTTTTCACATTTATAAGGTTGGTCCTATTCCCACTCGATCGTTGCCGGCGGCTTCGACGTTACGTCGTAGACGATGCGGTTAACGTTGTCCACTTCGTTAACGATACGTACGGAGATTTTCTCGAGTACGTCCCATGGGATGCGCGCCCAGTCTGCTGTCATGCCGTCGATCGACGTTACAGCGCGGATGCCGACCGTATACGAGTACGTACGAGCATCGCCCATTACGCCTACGCTCTTCATGCCAGGGAGCGCTGTGAAGTACTGCCAGATCTCGCGATCCAGGCCAGCCTTCGCGATCTCTTCGCGCAGAATCGCATCGGATTCGCGAACGATGTGCAGCTTGTCCTCTGTCACTTCGCCGAGTACACGGATCGCAAGACCCGGGCCTGGGAACGGCTGACGTTGTACGATTACGTCTGGCAGGCCGCATTCTGCGCCAACCTTACGAACCTCGTCCTTGAACAGCGCCTTCAGCGGCTCAACGAGCTGGAATTTCATATCTTCAGGCAGACCGCCTACGTTGTGGTGCGACTTGATCGTTTGCGCCGTAGCCGTGCCGCTCTCGACGATATCCGTGTACAGCGTGCCTTGCGCGAGGAAATCGAACTCGCCGAGCTTCGCCGATTCTTCGTCGAATACGTAGATGAATTCGTTACCGATAATTTTACGCTTCTGCTCCGGATCCGTTACGCCTCTCAGCTTGCCGAGGAAACGCTCGCTTGCATCGATCTTAACAACCTTCATATCGAACTTGCCGACGAAAGTCTCCATTACTTCCTCAGCTTCATTCTTGCGAAGCATGCCATGGTCGATGAACATACAAGTCAATTGGTTGCCAATAGCTTTGTGAATCAGCATGGCAACGACCGAGGAGTCTACGCCGCCGGACAGGCCGCACAGTACTTTCTTGTCGCCGACTTGCTCGCGGATTTCGCGAACCGTGTCCTCGATGAACGTTTCCATGCTCCAAGTACCTTCGCAGCCGCACACGTTGAACAGGAAGTTACGGATCATTTCGTTACCGTAAACAGAGTGACGTACCTCTGGGTGGAACTGTACGGCATGGAAGTTGCGCGATGCATCGCTCATTGCTGCGATAGGCGCGTGCTCCGTGCTGCCCGTTACCGTGAAGCCAGTTGGCGGCTCAATAACGAGGTCGCTGTGGCTCATCCATACGGTTTGCTTTGCGTCGAGGCCGCTCGTCAGAGCGAATTCGGATACGAAGTCAACTTCTGCTTTACCGTACTCACGTTTACCAGCGCGCTCTACTTTACCTTCCAATTGGTGCGACATCATCTGCATGCCGTAGCAAATGCCGAAGATTGGAACACCCAGGTTGTACACGTCCGGATCAACAAGCGGAGAATTCTCTTCATAAACGCTTGCAGGACCGCCGGAGAAGACGATACCCTTCGGATTAATCGCACGCAGCTTCTCAGCCGACGTGTTGTACGGCAGCAGCTCGCTGTAAACGCCCAAGTCGCGGATACGACGTGCGATCAGCTGGTTGTACTGTCCCCCGAAGTCAAGGACGACGATGATTTCGTTCGGTTTGTTCATGTGACCCTCCTAGTAGTGTGCAGCAAAAATATATATCAACGCCTAAGCCGTTGAGATCGATGCTGTGATAGTTCCCTTTACCCTCAATGGGTACAAGCTCTCCATCATGAATGTAGTCATTATATAAAACGACGTTCGCGCCAGTCAAGGACAGGCCCCCTCCATAATGGGCTTTTGAGTACCTATTTCATCAACGCTTCTCGTTGACATTGAGAATGAGAACACTTATCATTTTATAGATAGTAATGATAAGTATTCTCATATATATCAACAGAATTGAACAGAAAGGTGCTGAGGCATCGTGTTCTCACCTGAACAGCGTCAGCTGATGGAATCCCATTTTGGCTTGACGTTCGAGCCGCATCCATCGCCAGTCGCAACATTCAAGCTAAGTGAATTGTATGAAGCCGCTCATATGCAGCACTTCCTAGATGAATATATCCCTGTTATTAAAGGCTTGGAGCCATCGGTTGGCGCCATGTACTTAACGTCCAACCTCATTGTGTTCAGTTCGGCGCTTCATTATATGGTCGCATGCTGCGATCACGCGATTGATTTTGCACCCGAGCATTTTACAGCTGAGCTGGTGTACATCCAAGGCACTTATTCATACTATACGGTTCGATTCTGCGTGAACGACATCGTCGCTATTCCCATTGACATGGATAATCGTGAGCAGCAGCGCAACGAGCTGTTCGCTCGACTGTATGAGCATACGATCCGGCCGCTCATCGAGCTGCTGCACACGTTGACCGGTACGCCGAAGCTGCAGATGTGGGGTTCTTTTCCACGGATTACATACACGTACGAGTCGCTCATCGCGCAAGAGAAGGATTCGATTCGCAAGCAGCGGCTTGAGGCCGACTTCCATTACACGACAGAGGAAATGCCGCCCGATGCATTCGGGACGAAGCGCAATCCCTACAACCATACGTATCGTTATGTCGACAACCCGCTTAATCCCGACGTGCCGTACCGCATGAAGCCGACCTGCTGCATGTACTACCGGACGGAAGGCGGCGAGTTCTGCTACACCTGCCCGCGTCTGAAGCCGAAGGATCGCGAGGAACGCAAACAACAAATGATTAAGGAGCTTGCCGCGAAGAAGGCATAAGCCCCCCTATACCGCCTTGTCTGGCTTACCGCCAGGCAGGGCGTTTTGTTTGTATTCAGATAATTCCAGCACGAGATGCATAGGAATGGCGATTATATCCATAATAAACATGCTGTACCACACCCTAATGAACGATCGCAGGTGATGCAAGATGGCCATTTTCCAACGTAAAATATCGTTCCTTCAAGCGGCCATGATCTTCATGCTGGCGAACGGATTAGTCAGTCACGTTATTATCAATCCGATGCTGCTTGACGCTTCTGGTCGTGATGCTTGGATTACAGTCATTGTGTCTGGCATTATCCTCGTCCCTTGGTGCATCATGCTAGCTGTTGCCATGCGGCGCTCAGGCCAGCAAAAGCTCGTACCGTGGCTATCGGCGCGCACGCATCCGGTTATTGCATGGCTGCTCGTCTTGCCGGTTCTCGTCTGCCTGTACATGATCGGCGGAATGACGGCTTCCTACACGGCGACCTGGACCATATCGAACTACCTGCCAACCACGCCACCGCTTGTACTCGGTCTCCTGTTGACCGTCATCAGTGCATTGTGCGCCATATGGGGCATTCGTGTCATTGCTATAACCTCGGGCATTCTGCTGCCGATTGTCATCGCGCTTGGTTATTTCGTGAACATCTCCAACATGCCGGAGAAAGATTTCGCCCTGCTTAAGCCTTATCTCGAGCACGGTTGGAACAAAGTATGGGATGGTCTGATCTACGCCGGCGGGGGATATATCGAATTCGCATTCCTGATGACGGTTCAGCACCATATTCGGACGAAGATAAAGCCCTGGCACATCGTGGTTTTCGCCATCATTATGGTTTACATCTCGCTAGGTCCGATTATTGGCGCGATTACCGAGTTCGGACCAAACGAAGCGGCCAAACAAATGACTTCACCGTATGAGCAATGGCGGTTGGTCAAGCTCGGCGACTACATTGAGCATCTCGATTTCTTCTCGATCTACCAATGGCAGTCCGGCGCCGTTATCCGTATGAGTCTGGCAATCTTTCTTGTGGTCGATATGCTGCCCATAAGACGACCAATGACACGTATGATCACGATCGGTCTAATCGCACTAAGTTATGTCATTCTAGCTGTCATTCCGATCAACGAATACACCTACTACTTGTTTCTGTATCGCTACTACTTCCCCATATCGTTCGTCGTTTTATTCGTTGCTTCAGCGGCATGGATGCTGATCTCAATGGCCTCAAAGCCTTCAAAGGAGGTGCGATAATGGCAAACTCAAGCGGCAGCGGCAGCAGCGGTAACGTGAACTCCTCGAGCGGAGGCAATACAGGCTCCAATATGAGCTCGGGCACCAAGGGCAGCACCAGCGGCGCCGACTCCGGTAACAACCGCAATGTCGGCGGCTCGCGCAAACCGAACCATACGAGCAACGAGCCTTGGACAGAGGAAAGGCTGCAAAGCATATTCAAACGATTCAGCGACGTGAACTTCCAATCCTATCAGTTGGATGAGCAGCCGAATTCACGCGTATTGATGCTCATGGCCGAGGGACTGAGCGACAGCTCGATGATTGGCAAGTTCGTCCTGCCAGGGCTTGTCGATATGTACCATGAAGGCATTCTAAGCGAATCAGGCAATAACAAAACCCAATGGACCGGGGATCTGCCAATGACGCCGATTCATCGTTCCGCTAAGCCGGAGGAGGTAGTAGAAACCGTATTTCGCGGCAGTCTTCTCGTGCTGATTCCGGCGATTCATTTGCTATTCGCGATCGATCTGGCAGATCCGCCGAAGCGCGTTCCGTCCGAATCGAATACCGAAATATCGATAAAAGGCCCCCGCGACGGCTTCGTCGAGGAAATTACGACGAATGTCGCGCTCATTCGGAAGCGAGTGAAGAGCGACTCTCTCTGCTATGAGACGTTCATTCTCGGCACTCGGACGAAAACGCGGGTGGGTCTGCTTTATTTCGACGACATTCTGAATCCGGCGGTATTGAAGGAGGTCCGTAAGAGGCTGCAGGAGATCGACATCGACGGGCTGTACAGCGTAGGTCAGCTTGAGGAAATGATTTCGGATTACAAATTTTCCGTGCTTCCGCTCATGGATTACACCGGACGGCCGGATTACGCGCTGAGCAGCCTGCTGGCCGGCCGATTCGTCGTACTCATCGACGGCAATCCGATGGTGCTCATCGGACCGAGCAATCTGTCGCTGCTATTGAAATCGCCCGAGGATATCCATTTCAACTTCTTCTATGTCTCGTTCACCCGATCGATCCGGCTCATCAGCCTGCTGATTACGCTGCTCCTGCCAGGCATATGGGTGGCGCTCATGGCGTTTCACCAGGATCAAATTCCATTCCGAATGATGGCGACGATCTCCGTATCGCGGCTTGGGCTGCCGCTCTCGCCGCAGATGGAGTTTTTCATCCTACTGCTCCTGCTCGAAATTTTCCGCGAGGCAGGCGTTCGGCTGCCGAATCCGATCGGCCAGACACTCACTGTCGTAGGCGGGCTCATCATCGGCGATGCCGCCATTCGCGCTGGTCTCGTATCGCCTTCCGTCGTCGTCGTCGGAGCCGTTACAGCCGTGTCAGGCGCCACGCTTGTGAATCAGACGCTTAGCACGACTGTCAGCATCGTTCGATTGTTTATTTTCGTGCTGGGCGGCGTACTGGGCATGTATGGGGTCATTCTCGGGATCATTCTATTCGCTGCCTATACGTCGCGGCTGCATTCGTTTGGCATGCCGTTCATGACGCCGCTATCGCCACTACGCATCAAAGAGCTGCTTGCCGCATTTCTGAGGGTACCCTGGCAATATACTGCGAAGCGGCCAAGCTCGCTTGAACCAACCGATCCAGATCATCAGCAGGAGACGGCCTCCTGATGGCGCCTTGGAGCAAACTAATCCAGAGAATGTCCGCTGTCCTGTTGGCGCTGTTGTGCACCCTGCTGCTTCCGGGCTGCTGGAATTCGAAGGACATTCAGAATCTTGCCTACGTCACGGCCATCGGCATCGATTACAAGAACAACCAGTATATTACCTATGTTCAAGTGCTGAACTTCTCGAACGTCGCCCGAACCGAAAACAACACAATCGGCAAACCCGTGCCGACCTGGATCGGCAAAGGCGAAGGAAGTACGGTTGTTGATTCGCTTGACGCCATTCTGGCGACGTCCCAGCTTCGGGTGTTCTGGGGACATGTCAAAACCATCGTCATCACGGAAAATCTGATGCGCAAAGGAGCCGTCGAAGCGTTCTATGCGTTGAACCGTTACCGTGAAATTCGCTATCGGCTGCTCGTATACGGCACGAAAGAACGGCTGGAGGACATATTCACCAAGAAATCGCTGCTCAATCTCTCCCCGCTTGATACGATTATGTATTCGCCTGATCCGACCTACGATCAACGCTCATTCATAAAGCCTGTATACGGCCATCAGACGATCGCCCGAATCAACGAGCCCGGACAGCCTACAATGGTACCGTCTCTGACGATTACGAAAGAGGTATGGAACGAGGATGCGAAACGAGCTCCGCTGCTCAGCATTTCAGGCGCTTACTTTTTCAACGAGAAGGTGCTGTCAGGGTGGCTTTCTTCCGATGACCTGAAGGGGTCCAGGTGGATACAGAAGGGTCTCTCTCAGGCATTCATTCAAGTGCCGAACAAGGACGAAGCGGTTGCTTCACTCTCGCTCTACAAGCCTAAATATCGCATTCGCCCGGTTATAAACGGCAGCGAGGTCCGATACGATATCGAGGTCAGAATCAAAGGAAACTTATCGGAGCTGGTCCAGAATACGTCGATTCCCAAACTGGAGAGTATGGCGCAGGATGTAATCAAGCAAGAGATTCAAGAAACGTACCGCAAAGGGATTGCAGCCCATTGCGACGTTTTCAATCTGGAGGAAACGCTGTACCGCAACTACCCGAAGGTTTGGCGCAGCCAGCACCGAACAGCGCCCTCCCAATTGTCGGAGGAGTCGCTGCGCAATATTACGGTGAAGGTAGACATCCGAAATACGGGCAAATACAAGGCACGGGTGGACTAGCAGGAGCAAGAGCCGCTATTGCGCGAAAGAAGCTATCCGTTAATTCAGGCGGCAGTTGAGGGGAGCAGAAGGTTCTAGCGAGATGCGGTCTGAGCAGAGGTGCAGGAAGAGATCCATATTGGTAAAATGCGGTGCGTAGCAAGGGAGTTGAAGCCGGAGTAGAAGCGGAGGTCGGATGGAATAAAAGGATGTAAGGATATAAGGATATAAAGATGTAATAAAAAGGGAATTGACAAAGGGAAGAAAATGAAAGAGAAAGAGAAAGAGAAAAAAGAAGAAGAAAAAGAAAAAGAAGAAAAAAAGAAGAAGCTGTCGCCGGGGCACCAAGCGTGCCTTGGGACAGCTTCTTCATTATCTGAATGCTTATTCAGGCGACGTTATGGCGTTACCGTCGCCTTGCTGCGGCGTGCGTGGGCCGAGCTGCGCTGCAGCTGGCGGACAACGTCCGCCAGCTCCTGAGCGGATGGCCCGCGGAAGGCGGCGGCTTCGCCGAAGCGCGCGGCTTCGTCCCAGCGCAGGAAGCGCTCCATCGCGGCCGCCTCGCCGCTCGTGAGCGGCAGCTGCGCGCTGTAAGCACGCGCGCTCTGCGCCGGCTTGCGGGCGCCGAACCGGCGCTCGACGCGCCGCCACAGCGCATCCGATGCGGCGAGATAACTCGCCCGCATCACGAGCGCGCTTGGCGCGTCAGCGCCTCCTGCGCGCGCATAGCGGCGCAGCGCTGCGGCTGTGCCGCGCCGGCGCAGCCGGGCGGCGCCATGCGCCGCCAGCGCGCAGACCGCGAGCGCGGCTGCGCCAAGCGCCGCGGCCAGCGGCGCTGACGGCGGCCATGCCGCCGTCCAAGCGGCTTCGCCGCCGGCAGCGACACGGCCGGCGGCGTGCCGCACCGCGTGCGCGAGGGCTTCGCCCGCTCGCGCGAGCGCGTCGGCGGTCCGCGAAGCGGCCGCCGACAGCCAAGCACGAGCGCCGCCATCTTGCGCGGCGCTTGTGCTTGGCGCAGCGGCATCGGGCTGGCTGTGGCCGCCCGATGAGCTGCTGTGCGCTGCGGCTGCGGACGGCTGGGCAGCCGACGCGCCGCTGAAGCCAGGCGTTGGGTCGAATGGCACCCAACCCACGCCTGGAAAATACACCTCAACCCAAGCATGCGCATCCGAATCGCGCACGACGTACGTCGATGGCGCGGTGCCGCCTTTATTTTCCACCTCTGCCATTGATTCTGCCGTTGCTGTTGATCCTGCCGTTGCTGTTGATCCTACCGCTGCCGTTGATCCTGCCGCACCTGTGACTTCCCCAGCCATGCCGGCAATAATCGCCCCTGCAAGCTTTCCGTCCTCATCGTTACGAATGGCACTTGTACCCGTCGATGCCGAAGCTGCGCTGTTTCCCGCACTCAGCAGTACGCTAGCCAGCTTCAAGCCTCCCGAATCGTTTGCCGTTCCCAACACATCAACAGCAGCACCATCGCTGCGAACTGCCTTTGCAAGCCCTGCGCCACTGCCGTTACCTCCCGCTGTGCTTGCCGTTTGTCCCTGCCCCGCTCCGTCAGTCTCCGCAAGCTCACCAGGCGCAAAGCCTTTCACATAACGAGCCGGAATGCCCTGCGTCCGCAGCATCACAACCATCGCCGTCGAGAAATGAACGCAATACCCCTGCTGCTGCTCGAACAGAAAATCGTCGACGAAATCTGAACCAACTGGCGGCTGATCCGTGCCATCAAGCGAGTACGTGTAATGCGTCTTCAAGAACGTTTCCAACGCCTTTACCTTTGCAAAACGCGTCATGCCGCCCCAGCTGTCCTGTCCGTCTGCAATGACCTGCGCTGCCATTTCGGAGACACGGGATGGCAAATTCGCCGGAAGCTGCGTATAAGTCTTCACAATCTCTTCCGGGTCATCTTCGGTCAGCCCCTGCATCGAATTAAGCCGCTGCTGCAGCTGCTCCTCCGTCAGCGGCGCCTGCGCCTCCACTGTATACGAAGCCACTTTCACCCCTGTGCCCGGCGCGAACAGCGTCCCCGTCTCCTCATCCTCCCAGTAGCGGAGCTGCTGTCTCGAAGGCGAATCCGACACGAGCTGTGTCACAATGGCATCCGTCCCTCCGGCAAAAAGCGGCAGTCCCGCTTCCGGCTCCGCCAAGCGGAACGTTTCCTTCACCGCTTGCGCAGACGTACCTGGATCGGCAACGAGCCTGCTCGACCATTCCGTCCCGTCGTCCGTCCAGCCTCTGCCGGTGTAGATCGACTTGGACGTGCCGCGCCAATACATCGGCTGAGCCGACTGCACCGTGAACATCACCTGATTGTTCGACACAAGCGCTTCGCCTAATCGACTGTCATCGAACCCATAACCCGTCGATGCGTTGCTGCTGCCTCGTGCGTTCGCTGCCTGCGCCGAATAGCGATCCGACAATTGGTCGATCGCCCCTTCCCATCGGTCCGACCAATTCGCCGTCCATTCAGCAGGTTCCGAAGACCAGGGCTTCTGATATGCACCCAGCAGCGCTGCTCCGGCGATCAGCGCGCTGATGACAAGCGTCCCGCCTGTCCAGCCGCCCTGCCAGCCAGCCAATCGCCCAGCTCTTGTCCCATTGTCCGGCCCCAGCCCATATACCCGATGCACGCGTGCCAGCGTGACGGAAGCCGCTAACAGCAGCCATTCGAGCGATGCTCTTGCAACGCCCCACTGCGTATTCATACCGAGCCACTCATGCAGCATCAGCAAATAAAGGACGGTTGCAAGCCCAATTCCATGGGAGAGCTGTCTTGCCCAAATAATAAGCTGCAGCGCAGGTACAAGCAGCGCCCAGCCGAGCAGCAGGATCAGCGCCCGCACCTCGCCCGACATAAGCCAGAGGCCGCCCTCGGTCAGACGCATCGCCTCATCCGCCATACGCGACGGGAAATCCATCAACCAAGCGATTGGCGCTTGTCCCTCCCCATACAGCTGCCACAACGTCCAGCCAATGACGAGGACATTCCAGAAGAAGGCGGCAACGGCACGCCAGCGAAACAGCTCCCCAGCTGCAAAACAAAGCACCGCAATGAGCAGCGGCGCAGCATCGACCTTCATACTGCCGGTCGGACGCGCCCATGGCCAGATCCATTCCAGCAGCAAGCCGTAGAGCAAGAGACTCGTCCACAGCCGATGGACAAAAGGAACCGCCTCATACAAGCTTCGCTCCTTGCGGCTGTCATCTGGCACTTGCTTATTGGCTTGCTTGCTCATGACCTTCACCGCCTTCCACGATTGCAGTCCGCTTCGCCTTATCGTCATCGCCTGGCATCGGAACCCATACGACGCGGATGCCTGCACGCTCCCAATCGCGCTGACGCGCTCTCATCCCAGTCGACGGCAGGCGCTTCGCCGTCAATACATGCACCTCAATGCGCCAGCCGTTCGCTGCCGCATAAGCGGCCAGCCGTTCGCCAAGCTCACCGCTGCGCCACTCTGCCGTAATAAGCATGAAGGTCGCGCCGCGCGTAATGCCCTCGCGATTTAATACGGCATCTATACCTTCCAAGCCGGGCTGACCACCCGCCGCAGTCAGAGCAGTCGGAGCCGTTGGCTTCATTCGCGTCAATCGCTCCAGCGCCTCCCGCTGAGCCGATAATCGCGAAGTCTGCTGCGCATCCACTGGCTTACTTGCATGTGTGCTGCCATCTAACAGACGAAAGGAGACGCCGTTGGCCGTCGCATGTCGGATTTGTACGGCCGCATAACCAACAGCCGCATCGAACCAATAATCGCTGCCATCGTACGCCTCCGCGGCAGAATCGATCAACATCAGCAGCGAGGGCGGCTGCGATGCCGGCTCCCGTTTCGTCACCCAGCTGCCGCCCCGTGAAGCGGCACGCCAATCAATATGACGTGCATCGTCTCCCGGCCGGTACGGCTGACGCTGCATCCCCGCTCGGTCGGCGACCGTTGTGCGCTGACGAGGACGCGCACGCTCCGTTGCATGCACGTAGCCGCCCGCTGATCCATCAAGCGGCCTGCTCTCCATGGTCGCCCTCGACTTCCCGCCTCCAATGGGCAGTTCACAATGACCTGTCCAATCCGGCAGCACGAGAAAAGAAGCTCGCCTACGGCTCTCACTAGACTCCACAGCCTCCGATGCAGCAGTTCCATCCATTTGCGACATTTTCACAAGTCCGCTGCTATTCTGAATATCCGCCTGAATCCGTGCTCTGCCGTTCATCTGACTTCGCACAATTCCACTTTCTTGAGCGCCCGTCCGAACCTTCACGACACGCTTCACGGCTGTTAATCCAAACGCATCGCCAAGCGTAACTTCCATCGCTCCATAACGATAAGCGCCGCGTGCCAGCTCGCGAACCTTATACATAGTCTGCCATTCCCGCCCCCGCCAAGGAAGCCCGACATCCCCATAGTAGACTGCCCTTGGCTGCACACCACTCTCATTAATGCATTCCTCGCGAACATATACCCATAAGAGCGGAAGCGGCATTCGCATATGAAATGTCAGCGTAACCTGCAGCTCACCGCCCGCCGTCGTCTCCGGCGCCGAAAGTACGCGATGCGCCTCAATGCCGGCTACTCGCGCTGCGATTATCGGAAGCAGTCCAACGATGACAATACCGCTAAGCAGCACCGCTGCGAATATTTCTGGCATTTGACCGCGCAAGATCGAAGCCGCCACGGTAGAGAGCCAGCCCGCCGACAGCATCGTCCACATCCATCGGCGCGTCCGATAGATCGGCTGCGTCTGTTTAACCTGCAGCCTCTTGATCATAGGCTTAGCGTTGTTCACCTTTGGCGCACTAGCCGCTTGTGACGTACTACTGCCGCTGCTCATCGCCGGCGCCTCCCAGCAACGGATGCCGGCATCGGCGTACTGCGAATGATACGGTCCAGCACCGTTGCCGCCGTCTGTCCTGACGCCGCATAAGCAGGCAGCACCGTCAGCCGATGCGCAAGCACAGGCTCAGCCGTCGCTAACAAATCGTCCGGCAGCAGAAACCGTCTTCCTTCCATATAAGCGGTCGCCTGCGCTGCGCGAAGCCAATCCCGAGATGCGCGTGGGCTTGCTCCAGCTTCCAGCTCCACTGCAGCTCTCGTCTCACTTACAATTGAAACCGCAAAGGGCAGCAGATCCGGGTGCACATGCACGGTCTTGCATTCGCGCTGCATTCTGCGCCATTCCTCCACCGCGACAACCGGCTTCAAGCCCGATGGGTCGACCGATCGGTTGTCTGCAAGCGCCGCAAGCAATCGCACCTCATGCTCCACCGATGGGTAGCCGATGGACAACCGCATCATGAACCGATCCGTCTGCGCCTCCGGCAGTGCGAAGGTACCCTCATAATCCCACGGGTTCTGCGTGGCAATAAGCATGAATGGCTCCGGCAGCCGGCGGCTCTCGCCGTCCGTCGTAACGCACCGCTCCTCCATCGCCTCCAGCAGCGCTGACTGCGTGCGCGGCGGCGTCCGGTTTAATTCATCGGCCAATACGACATTGGCCATAATCGGCCCCGGCACGAATAGGAAGGAGCCGCTGCGTCCATCCCATACCGAGCCGCCGGTTACATCTGCAGGCTGCATATCCGCCGTTAGCTGAATCCGCTTGAACTGACCGCCGATGACCGCGGCGAAGGCGCGGGCCAGCATCGTTTTGCCAACGCCTGGTACGTCCTCCAGCAGCACATGTCCACCTGCTAGAAACGCTGCCAGCACCTTCGAAATCACTTCTTCCTTGCCATACAGCACCGACCCGATCTTGCTCCGCATCCGCTCCAGCAGCAGCTCCGGCGGCTCATGCCACTCCCCGCTGCTCCGCACTCCCTCATCCTCCGGCCAACGTTCATAGTTCGTCACGGTCGTCATTGCGATTCTCCTGCCTCCTGCCCTAATGGAAATCTCTTATCTAGCAGTCTCTCCGAAAATAGCAATCGTTAGACGCTGTTCAATTGAGATAACTCAAACAAATTTAGGAGAATTTTAGAATTCGGATCATCGTAATCCCTTTCAATAAAAAGCTTAAATGCTATAATTTTCTATGGTAAACGTTTAAAAAAATTGATAAATAGGGGATCTGAACGATGTTTAAGCGTTGTGCAGCAAGCGTCATTGCATTTCTACTTCTATTCACGCTAGCATTGCCCGTACAAGCAGAAACAACAGAAGAAAATGCGGCAGACAGCACCGTCACGGAGGAAACACAGCCGGTCGACAATCCAGAAAGCGAGGTTCAGTCACTCCCGCTGCCAGAAGCCGAGGTGCAGCAAGAAGTTCCAATCATGAATCCCCCCGCTTCTGTAGAAGGTTTTCTTATACTAGGTGCAATGGATGGTTACGCCTTTAACAACGGCAGCTTCACGTTCCATTACACGGAAGAGAACGGCGATACCACCAACTATTATTCGCAATCATTTAATGGGATGATCAATGTAAGCGAGCTCCCAATCCCACCAAAGTCGGTTGTCACACTATCCGTATCCGCTTTATTTAACGGGCTCCAATCTGATAATTCCATCCTCTATATCGATGAAATTAAGATGACGCGCGAGGACTTGATTAATCTGGATATGTGGGATATTAATCCCAATGCCATACTAGCTCCACTGGATGCATCCTCTATTACGTTTAGTAATGCAATGCTCCAAGCTCCTAACGATTTTAGGACCACCAACCTAGCAAACCTATCTATTCTCACTACTCAAACCGCTTTGGATCTGAGCATTCGAGGAGAGCAGGAGCATACAGGATACCTCGTCACCCAGTCCTTTCCGATCGTCCCGAACGCAGCGCTGACCTTTAATCCTAATAACGTAAATACGGCCTCGACGCTTGTACTGCCTGATATCTGCCAATCCACGAGCATTGCAAACATGAATATGTATGCCGGATTCTCAGATATTAATAAACTCGTCGTGAATAACGGGGTTTATTCCATTTACTGCACGAAGCATAGTGAAATCGAAGGCGGAGATCGCACCACAACTTGGAGTGCTGACCAAATCGATGTAACCGGGAATAAACAACTGCTAGTCGGACCTCCGGAACTCAACATTTCATGGTCAAGTTTTTCCGCGGACAGTTTTTGGATCGAATCGCGAATCAGCAATGGCGATTTCCAGTTGAACAGCATGACCGACCTGGTCGATGGTGAATATAAGGAACAAATCCAATCAAAGATTAAAATAACAGACAGCAAGAACGTAACGGTTTATGAATCCGAAGGAGAAAACTGGAGAAGCACTTATCATAATTTCGAGCCGCTGCTGTCCAGCGATACTTATACTTTTGAATTGACGGTTACGTACCCTGGTCTAACACAGCCGTTATCTATCAAGAAGTCGATTAACATATACAACCCTAATGACTACACGGGCAAAGGAATCATTGTTCAAGCTGAGAACGAAGCCGGACAACCTCTGCAGAACATGCAGGTCCAAGTATTCGAGAAGATACCACCATATATCGGCAATGGCGACAATGATGGAACGCAGTATTACTCCGAGCCTGCGTACACATCTTCAATTAGCAAAGGAGAAGCGCTTGTTATCCCAAGCAGCCTGCTTGTTGTAGGCCGCAGCTACGATGTTATCGTTACGGGTACTTCATCGAATAGTCAGCATACCGTCATGTACAAACAATCCGTTACCAATGACACGCAACAGCTTCAACTAAAAGCGGCTAATCTCAAACACGTTACAGTCAGTGCCAACTACGCAACTTCCGAAGATACACTCGTTATCGCAATGATTGACGATTATAACAACTCGATTGGTTGGCCATTCGCATCTCGATTCCAGAACAATCATCAGTCCGATCTCTATATTCAGACAGATAGCAAGCTGTCCATGATAACGAACTTATATGATGAGAGCAGTGACACAGGCTATCTGCTTTCCAATAGCGTGAAGTTGTCTAACGATGACAACCAATCGTTCAGCATGAACGGAGCAACCGTTCAAATTCAACTGCCGACAGGCTATGACAATGCGAAGCTGAAGGTAAGCTCGTTCGATTATTCCAGCAAATACGAGGCGAATCGTTATGTCGTTACGCAAGGCATGAATATTACAGCCTCCTACTACGTTGAGTCTGACGGTTACCGTTATTCGTTCGATAAGGGCTTGGGCGGGGTTCAAAGCGATGTTAGCCTTCGCTTCGGACGCGAGTTCAATAATCGCTTATCTTATAATCAAATCTTTGCCGCTGGAGAAGTGAATCAACGGGTTTATACGGATTATATGGATGAGCAGGACAACCTGTTGACGGACGTCGCGCCACTTGAAATTGCGAAGATCACAGATCGTGTCGACTCTACCTCTGATGAGATGACGTTCATGGTAGGAGAAGCGGATCATGCAAGCACAATGTCCGTTCAATCGACAGACAACGGGATTGCCTACACATCCGTTGATCCTTCTGACGATGGCCAGTCGGTCGCTGCTAATGGCTCTATTATTAATTATCAGATGTATGATGCGTCCAACAATAGGATTGGCGGAGCACTGGGAACAGCGTCGACGCAGGAGGTTCAGGCAGATATACCGGCGCTGCTGGGCGACTACTCGCTGCAAATTAGCAGCCAGCGATTCCCGGATACACTCGTCAAGCTGTCCGGGCAGGCGAACATCACTGCCGGGAACTCGTATGATGAGAATGCGCTTGTCATCCCAATCGAACCGCCGACTGGCTATACATCCGAGGACCTTGGATACGGGGATACCCGCCTGATACCGATTAAAAATCCTTCGTCTCCTATTACGGGATGGGTATCGCAAGGCAAGATCTATTTCTACGACCCGTCCGGTATTGTTGCGAGTGAACAGTATGCTCTGCATATGACCGTCAATTTGAAGACGTCGAATGGAACGATTCTTTACTACAATCAAGTGAAGTTGACTGGCGCTCAGCTTCTCAGTCTACAGCAGATGAAGGCCCCATCCAATCTCGTAGCCGTAAAGGTAACCGACAAGCTGCCGAACGGTTTCGATTTGAACAATTTACGGGGCGAATTCCCTACGATCGGCAGTGAAGATGTATTATTCGACACCGATCTAAGCTGGAGCTATCAGAATAGCAGTCAGATCCGACTAGACACGATTCTGATGCGGCCACAAAACTTCCAACTCATTGAAGATGGTCGAAACTTAATCACATCTTACTACCATCTGAAGAAACAGGTTCAGGTCAACTCGGCAGGTGGCATTACGTCCCTTACTGACTTAGGCACACATCGTTTGCAGCTGCAAAATAAAGCACCTTTTATTGCTTTCCGGTCAATTCTTCCGGGTACCCCTTCTTATCTTTACAGCTGGAACGATAGCAATCTATATGAACAAGCTTATGTCGGCCCTGGTAATTACAAATTTATGTTCATGACGAGTTCGTACTCGCAAGGGGAAATCCCTTGGAAATTACAGTGGATCACTACGAAGACCTATAATATGAACCAGGACACGGTCATTCCGTTCACTGGCAAAGTCGAATTATCCCAGTCCAAATTGAATTTTACGCAGCGAACAAAGAACGGTACAACGACATTGTCCTTTAAACCAGCATTTATTAGTGGTGGTTTGGCACTTCAGCGGGTGGAAACGATTGCTGCAGGCAACGGCAGCTACACCTATACGGTTCCGGCAATCATTACAATTAAGGACAGCAGCAAGAAGAAAATTTACGAAGCCGTTTCTTACAGCTATGACACCGATGCCAATTATGAGATTACCAAGACGCTTGCTGATGGCACTTACACCATCACCTTCAGCCAGCCAATCGGACCAAATGACGAAGTGGTATTATCCAAGACATTCACGGTCGGATCTAGTGTAGCGGGAGGCGGAGGCGGCATCCCTATCGTTGGTGGTGGCGGCGGCGTACCATCTACCAGTGAGGACACCAGCACAGAGAATAACAGCGGTAATGAGTCTGAATCACCGAAAAGCAAGACCTTCAAATCTGAGGATATTCCTGCAGCAGTCAATGGTACGGTTACACTGCCGGTTCAGGACAGCCAGCGTGTCGATATCGCTGCGTCGTTATTGAAGGGTGAAGGTGCGAGGAATAAGCTGGTGTTAACAGGTGACGACTCCACCATTACGTTACCGCCAGAAGTGCTGCAGCAGCTTTCCGACCTGATCGGAACGGACAAGCTGGCAGATGCACAAATTTCGTTATCCTTTGCTCCGGTCAGTGAAGCACAAGTAACAGATGCTATTCAGCCTTCCTCCGGCAGTACGGTTAAACCCGTCGGACCTGTTTACGAGTTTAAGCTCACAATAACAGCGAAGGATGGCACGCCAGTTACACTCTCCAAGTTCAATGCGCCGATTACGGTAGCGTTCGAGGTAGACAGCGATGCCAACAAGTCGTTAACGAATGTGTACTACATTGCAGATGACGGCGCGCTGACCTACGTACCTGGGCATTGGGAGAACGGTAAGCTGGTCGCTCAGATCAGTCACTTCAGCCAATATGGCGTCCTTGAAGCGCATCGCTCGTTTGCAGATATTAGCGCCACCCATTGGGCGCATGATGCAATCGAACAATTAGCAGCGAGACAAATTGTACAAGGCGTATCGGACAATACATTTGCTCCGAACAGGAAGATTACGCGGGCGGAGTTCACCGCTATGATCGTCAATGCGCTTGGACTTACATCATCGCAGCCTGCGACATTCAGTGATGTCCCGAGTACAGCTTGGTATGCGGAGGCGGTCGCTGCGGCATTTGAGAACAACCTGATCAAAGGCATCAGTGCTAGCGAATTCGCTCCTAACAAGTCCATCTCACGCGAAGAGATGGCTGTTATCATCGTCAATGCACTGAAGCTGAAACAAGCAGCTTTGCAGACGGATGCTAAACCAGTCTCCTTCAACGATACAAGCGCGATTAGCAGTTGGGCTTCAGAAGCGGTGAATACCGCATCTGCGAATGGCCTGATCAACGGCAATGGTACAGGCGGATTTAATCCGCGAGGTATGACAACACGTGCAGAAGCCGCACAAGTGCTCATGAAATTGATTACCTTACTCGAGCAATAGAATGAATGAGGGACCCGAGCAATCGGGTCTCTTCCCGTATACCGATGAGAAAGAGATGGATCACATCATGATAAAGCAAGCGATTAATCAGAAGCTTACGGTCGGAACAATAACACTCCTACTCTTCCTGCTAAGTGGTCCGTGGTTTCACGGATTCCTGCTTGAATCTGAACAGATGGCAGCTGTTCTCGTCATTTCGATAGGCTTCATCCTGTTCTTGATTAAACAACGGCTCCAAGGCAGTGCGGAGTTGTACTTGCTAGCCGCCTTCTTTGTCTTATACGCGATAAGCTTAACCTACGGTGATGATCATCACGAAGCGCTGACTGGGCTGCTTAGAGCCGTAATGCTCATCCCGCTGCTTCTGTTCGTCCAATCGGCTGAGCAGCAAGTGATGAATCGAATATGGACCGTATGGACATGGGTCGTCGGTTTCTCGGTACCCATCGCGATCATATCCAATCGCTTCGTCGACGGTCGCCTCGCCGGATATATCGATTATGCCAACAGCTATGCGGTTGTGCTGTTAGTTGGCCTAATTATGGCTATCGCTATGTCGGTCGTTCAACCGTCCTTCATCCCATGGATGCAAATCCCGATCTTCTTATGCGCTGCTGGCATCTATATGACACAATCGCGAACGGTACTTGTGCTTATGCTTACCGTCGTTCCTGTACTATGGTTTATCCTTAGGCGAGATATGGCTGTATTATGGCTCCACTCGTGTATCAGCAATGTGCTGGGCATCGGGGCTGCGGCTGCATACAGCTGGACTCCGCTGCTTTGTATCCCGGCAGCTATCTTATTTGGGCTAGTACTTCGATTTCCATTGAACCGTATCACGATTTCAAGCCGCTCCATCAAGCTTGTACTCGTATGCGCCATTCCTGTGTTAGCTGTTGTTCTTATTTGGATGGGCCCAGGCATGGCAGAACGCTGGAGCACCTTTACTTCGCGTACGGGAGAAGGTGCGACGAGGCTTGTCTATTATCGCGATGCATGGTCGCTCGTATTGGACTCGCCGATATGGGGCTGCGGTGCAGGAGCATGGTCCAATCTGCAATATGCTTATCGTTCATCCGATTACTTCACCGCTTATGTTCACAGTGGGCCGCTTCAGGTCATGATGGAGGTCGGCATCATTGGTTTTATGCTGCTGGCCGCAGCCTGCATCTGGCCGATTGTTCGAGGCTTACTAGCTGCTAGAAGCTTGGAGTCGACGGAAGCAAAATTATACGTCATTCGCGCACTAGCTGGTGGTGTACTGCTGCTGCATAGTTTAGTCGATTTCTCTCTATCGTTTCCTTATATCCTTGGACTTTTCTTTATCTTAGTCGCGGTCCCAGCTACTAGCCAGCGTGCAGACTCGGCGACAACAAGTAAGCACCGTCACCTTATCTTCAAGTCAACCGCTATACTCGTCGCAGCCGGTACGTTCGTATTGTCGACGATGCTGCTGGTATCCGATCGGCTTCAACAGTCCGCCGCTCAGGCCTATTCCGAGGCACGTAAAGCGGATGCTGTACAGCTGCTTGATCGAAGCGCGGACTACGCGATCTGGCCAGACCGAATCTATGACCGCAAGGCACGTATGTATCTGCTTGAATACGACGCCACCCACGATCGTCGCTATCTCGAGGTTGCACAGCAGGACAATGACCGAGCGCTCGCGATCTATCCGAATCACATCGGATATGAGAAGCTGCGCAGCGACATTTACTGGCGTCTTGGCAACAAAGATAAAGCCGTACAGCTGCTGAGCGAACTCGTCGATCAGAATCATTTTATGGATCAATGGCATGAGGATTTGAAGCAGAAGCAAGCACAAATGAAATAGTTTAATCGCTTGCCACACTGTCGCGGGACTGGTCATCTACTTGGCTAATCCCGCGGCAGTTTGTTGTTCTGGTGGTAGTCATAATCTCTGAACTTCACGTTGCCGGATATGGGATGTCTATTGCACCGCCTGTCTGCCCCTCTCCTCTCCTCTCCTCTCCTCTCCTCTCCTCTCCTGCTCATGCCATTACCTCTATCTCTGCTACCTCTACCTCTACCTCTACCTCTACCTCTACCTCTACCTCTATCTCTACCTCTGCTTCTGCTTCTGCCTTCCTATCTCCATCTCCAACTCCATCACTTGACCTGCCAACTAGAATGTCCGATATCAACACATACATCTCTCCTTCATTCTCACCGTGATCTTGTAACCTTTCATCTTCTCGAGTCAAATAACAACGCTCCTATTTAGCTATGTATTTGCTTCTCCCCCGCAGTTAAAGCTATAATGGGCTTATACGATTAGCATCTGGTACTAATAGTTAGTACTAATTCATAGACATCTTGGAGGTAAGACAATGACCGGATTAATGAATGGGAAGAACGTCGTCGTCATGGGGGTGGCGAATGAGCGCAGCCTTGCTTGGGGCATTGCGAAGTCACTGCACAGCGCAGGAGCAAAGCTGATTTTCACATACCGGAAGGAACGCTCGCTCGCTAAGCTGACCGGACTGCTGCAGGATGCGACGATCGAACCGCTGATGTGCGTATCGTGCGACGTGAACGACGATGCGAGCATCGCTGCGGCATTCGAGGAGATAAAGCAGCAAGCAGGCGTTATTCACGGACTCGTCCATTCGGTCGCTTTCGCCGAGAAGGATGAACTGAAGGGCGAATACGTCGACACTTCGCGCGAAGGGTTCCTGCTCGCACAAGACACGAGCGCTTACTCGCTCGTAGCGGTTGCACGAGAAGCGAAGAAGCTGATGACAGAAGGCGGCAGCATCGTTACGCAATCGTATATTGGTGCTAGCCGTGTCGTGCGCAACTATAACGTGATGGGCGTGGCGAAAGCTTCGCTTGAAGCAAGCGTCAGATATTTGGCCGAAGACCTTGGCAAATACGGTATTCGCGTCAATGCAGTATCCGCAGGCCCGATTCGTACGCTCGCAGCCAAAGGCGTATCTGGCTTCAACGATATTATGACGACAATTGAAGAGCGCGCGCCGCTGCGCCGCAATATCGACCAGGACGAGGTAGGCGACGCGACCCTGTTCCTGCTCAGCAACCTGTCACGCGGTGTTACTGGCGATGTGCTGCATGTCGACGCCGGCTATCATATTCTAGGGCTCTAATAAGCGACGGCTGCTCAGCCGACGATTCCCTTAGCTGTGTATTGAACGTAACGATTGCCACAGCGGCTATTCAGCGAAAACAGCCATCGATGAATGTGTAAACATTCCTGTAGAGTCTAAGAATTGAGCTTGGACAAAAAAAGGAGCGCCTCGTATGATGGGGGTTGAACGGATCAATGTCCTAATACCCA
>NZ_QGTQ01000029.1 GCF_003182255.1 Paenibacillus cellulosilyticus
AGTATGGAATATCTGGGACGAATGGATGAGCAGGTGAAAATCCGTGGTTACCGGATAGAGCTGGGCGAAATTGAACAGGTACTGATCCAGCAGGCGGGCATCCGCGATGCGGCGGTGATCATTCGGAAAGATGCGGCGGCAGACCCTTATATCTGCGCGTATGTCGTGAAGACAACGGAAGCGGAAGGACTCGAGCCGGGTGAGATTAAGAAGGCGCTGCAAAGGCAGCTGCCGGACTATATGATTCCGAGCCGCATTATAGAGGTAGAGAAGCTGCCGGTAACGGTGAACGGCAAGCTGGACCGGAGAAAACTGCCGGAGCCGGTATTTAGTGTCGGAAGTGAGTATACGGCGCCGCGTAACGCAGAGGAAGCGATGTTGGCGGAGATCTTCGAGCAGATATTGGGAATGGAACGCATCGGGATAGACGATTCTTTCTTTGAACTGGGCGGTAATTCCCTCAAGGCCATTGGCGTAATTTCAAGAGTCCGCAGTCACGGGTATTCATTATCGTTGTTGGATTTATTGAAAAACAGCACAGTGTCCGCATTGGCCGACTGTCTTAAGACAGTGGAGTCAGGACAAGCAAGAACCCAAGAGGTGCTGGACGTACACGCCCTGAACGAGCAGCTTGAACAACTCATTGGAGAAGAAGTGCGTGTACTGGTAGATGAGTCCGGCCAGGAGACCGCTGTTTTTGTAAAAGATGAAGTCTATGTCCTCTCCAAAGAGGAGATGATCAACCGGATTCAAGATTCTCACCCCTTGTTAGTTCCGACAGTTCTCTTACCGTTTTCTATTTATCAGGATTTGCACATTGCAGATGGAAGCGGACTGGATAGGCTGATGGACAAACATTATCCGGCTGATGTGAATCATTATGTGCAGCTGGCATCGGACAGGATGAAGGAATACGCTTCTAATTGGCTGGCGCAGCCGGAGGTCACTAGATATCCGTTGTCATCCATTCAGAAAGTATCCTTTATTTTGGGGGTACGATCCAGTTATGCAGAGTTGAATTTTGATCGCCGACTGGATGTCGGAAGACTGGAACAGGCATTGCTCCAGATGTTAAGGCTTCATCCATTGCTCCGTTCAAAGATTGATATCCGTCCAGACAGCGAGCATATTGTGGTCGTCGATGTTCCTTCCGCTGTTCGCATTCCACTGGTAGATTTGACTTACATGTCCAAACAGATGAAGGGCATAATCACAGACGGGGTCCGGCAATTATACCGAGCTTTTTATGAAGAAGAGAGGTACACCGGAGACAGCCTGAGTCATGGTCTGATTCTGTTGAAGAAGAATGAGGGCAGCTTCACCCTTCTAATGCCTTGCACCCACCTGATTTTTGACGGGATGAGCAACGAAAGCTTCTGCAACCAGCTGCTGGCTTGTTACGAAGATAGCGAATCGGCCAGAGATCAGGAAGTACAGCCTTATGATTATTTCAATTATATTCAGCAAACCGGAATGGGTCCGCGCCACATCACGGAAGATGAAATCATAAACACGCTGGAGCTGGACTTGTTCGCTGCGGCCGTCCGAAATTATCGGCATATGACCCAAGGAGTGACCTTCCGGACGGTTGAATATCAATTCAATATGCGAGATTTAGACATAAGCGGCAGTCAGGAACAGATGTGGAGATTAAGCGGTGAGATTTATACCGCGGTTATGCGATTCTTTTTCCCGGAAGCCCAAATTCCTGTATTTGTTGTACACACGGGCAGAAAGCTTATGGAACAGGAATATTACGATTATATCGGGGAATTCATTGATCTCCTGCCTTGTGTTATAGATACCGGACGGGATGCCGCGCTTCATGAGAACATCACCAACAAAATCGATTTCTTAAGGGCGCATAATATTAACATAGCCTCCTTGCTGGACAACAAAGCGATTCAATCCAATTATCCGAATGTGGCTGCGGCTCTAAGCACGGTTGATCTGCATCATATGAATATTCCATCCTATAACTATCTGGCTATCTACAATCATCTGCAAGGCGCTGTGTTGGAAGATCCGAATCGGATTACGAGAACAGAACACGAATCGGATGCATTTACTTTCGAGCACACCTCTACGAATGTGGTTATGATTGGGGAAACGATTTATATTAGCACAATGTGTAAGGAAGGTTGCGAGACAGAGCTGGAGGACTATCTGGCAGGAATCTTGCAGCATATGCAAGGGTCACAGCAGTACGCTCAAAAAATCCCTGTTTATGAATTTATTAGGTGAACCTGGATTTGATTCAAACGTAGAATTGAACAAATAATGAGACGCGCTTTGCTGATAGGGCAAAGCGTGTTTTCTATTTCATTCATTATCATTCTATGGATTCGTGTGATCAAAATAGATTGCAACTCTGGTGGTTCTAGGAGGAATGTATCTAACAATATCTAACAACACTAATTAAATTTATAGTATATTTATGGTAAGTGGAAGACTTTGTATGAGGTCTGACCCGTGGCAATGAAGGGGAGAACATGATGCCGCATAACATACTGCTGATCGAGGACGATACCCAAATCGTCGAAATGCTGCGAAATTATTTGGTCAAAGAAGGCTACGACGTCTCGGCAGCGTATAACGGGCTGGACGGAATTGTCCTGTTTCGGCAAAGCGCCTTCGATATCGTCATTGTCGATATTATGATGCCGAAGCTGGACGGCATTGAGGTGATTAAGCTGATCCGAGAAAACAGCTCGGTGCCGATCCTTATCATGTCGGCGAAGGACAGCGACGTCGATAAGGCGATCGGACTCGGCTTCGGCGCCGACGATTACATCGCGAAGCCGTTTTCCCTCATTGAAGTATCCGCTCGGATCAAAGCGGCGATTCGCCGCGCCACGAAGTATTCGAATGCGGGACCGGCCGCCACAACGGCTTCAAATCAGGTGACTCCGTCGGCTAAAGTACTGTCGTTCGGCGTACTGCGCATTGATCTGGACAATTTTTCAGCGTCAAAAAATGATGTCGATCTGAAGCTGACGGCCAAAGAATTCGAAATCTTAAAGCTGTTCGTAACGAACCCGAATCGTGTGTTCACGAAGGCGCAGCTGTACGGTTTTATATGGAACGACGAATATTACGGGGATGAAAACGTCATTAACGTCCATATCCGCCGGTTGCGTGAAAAAATCGAAGACCAGCCGTCCGAGCCCCGGTATATCAAGACGCTGTGGGGCATCGGCTACAAGTGGGAAGGACAATGACATGGTGATCGCACTAGCTGTGCTCGTCGTCATTCTGACTGCAATCATTGTAATTCAATATTTCACCGCTCGAACAAGAAGCTCCAGCCTAATGCAAATTCATAACAAATTAAACGAAATTATTGCTGGCGGAACAAGCGAGAAGCTGCTCGTTTTTACGGACGATCGTGCCATAATACCTCTCTTAATCGAAATCAATCATTTGCTGGAATACAACCAGCAGAGGGAAGCCAATTTCCTGAAGATGGAGCAGTCGATGCGGAAAATGACCTCGAACATTTCGCACGATTTGAAGACGCCGCTTACCGTCGTACTTGGTTATATCGAAACGATCAATTTGGACCCGGATATGAGCGCGGAGGAGCGTAAGGTACTGTTGTCTAGGGTGCACGCCAAGGCAAACGAAGTACTGGAGCTGATCCGTCAGTTTTTCGATTTGGCGAGACTCGAGTCGGGGGACAAGCCGATTCCGCTTTCCCAGATTCACATGAATGATATTTGCGGAAAAAATATGCTGGCTTTCTATGACACGCTGACGGTCAAAGGATTCGAGGTCTCCATCGAAATCCCAGACAAGCCGCTGCTTGTCTGGGGGAACGAAGAAGCGCTGGACCGTGTCCTGAACAATTTGATCGCCAATGCGATTCAGCATGGCGGGGAGGGAATGACGATCGGATTAACATTGCGGGCCGACAACGATTTTGTTTACGTGGATATATGGGACCGAGGCAAAGGAATTGACGAGCTGCATCAGGATCGGGTGTTCGAGCGGATGTACACGCTGGAGGACTCCCGTAACAAATCGTATCAAGGCAGCGGACTGGGGCTGACTATTACGAAAAGGTTGGTTGAAGCACAAGGAGGGACGATTCGTATCTATAGCAAGCCTTACGAGAAAACGATGTTTACGATCAAGCTGAAAAGAACCGCTTTTACAGCTTAAGAAATTTGTAAGAATTCGGTAAGAAAAAAGCAGAGTTCGATGCTTAAGATAAAGCTAGGATAGAACGAAGGAGGCATTGAACGATGACGTATATCTTAAGAACGAAACAGCTGACCCGGACTTATAGGGGCAAGGAAGTTGTTTCGAACGTCAATTTGAATATCAAGCAAGGCGAAATATACGGCATGCTGGGTCCGAACGGAGCGGGCAAATCAACGGTCATGAAAATGATCACCAACTTGGTCAAGCCGACGGCGGGCGAGATCGAAATTTTCGGCGAACGGCTTACAGATACGTCGTATCGGCAGCTGGGGCGGATGGGCACGATCATCGAAAACCCGATTTTTTATGAAAAGATGACTGCTCGCGATAATTTAGATCTACACTGCGAATATATGGGCTACCATAATAAAAAATCGATCGATGAGGCGCTTGAGCTGGTGAATTTGAAGGGGATCGAGAAGAAAGCGGTAAAGGAGTTTTCACTGGGGATGAAGCAGCGGCTTGCCATCGCACGGGCGATCACGACGAAACCGGAGCTGCTTATACTCGATGAGCCGATAAACGGCCTCGATCCATTAGGCATCAAGGAGCTTCGCGATCTGTTCAAAATGCTGTGCAAGCAATATGGGATCACGATCCTGATTTCGAGCCATATTCTCGGGGAAATCGAGCTGATCGCCGACACGATCGCCGTCATGAACGATGGTAAGCTGCTGCAGGAGGTTTCGATGGATCATATCGCCAAGCAAACGGTGGAGTATATCGAAATCACTACGAACGATAGTAGTAAAGCGGCTTATGTGCTTGAAAATCATTTGCATATATCCAATGTTCGTGTCACGGATGGAGGACATATCCGGATTTACGATTGCCACATTCCGCAAAGCGAGATGCTGAAGCTTCTGGTGCTGCACGATGTCGAGATCGACGGGGTTCATAAGAAAAAGGGTTCCCTCGAGGATTATTTCCTGTCCATCCTGAATGGGGGTGGCATCGTTGCTTAAGCTCATGAAGCTTGAAATGCGTAAGATTCGTATAGGCAATTACATTCGAGCGTCGATGCTCGTTAACGTCGTGATATTAGGTATAATCTGCATCATCAGTTTAACGGAGGGGATGGAAGAAGAAGGGCTGCTTTTTGCGGATTACGATAACGTGTTCTCTGTTATTGATACGCTCATTCGCGGGACCTACATTGTGTTCGCAGCGGTACTCATATCACAGCTCGTCATTGACGAGTTCCGCAACAAATCGATCACGGTGTTGTTCATGTATCCGATCAGCCGCAAAAAGCTCATCGCAGCTAAGCTGCTCATCATCGTATTGTTTACGCTGGCTGCGGATATTGTTGGGAACCTGTTTGTTGATGTTGGCTTTTATGTATTGAATGTGTTTGCGTCCGTTGTTTCGGAGCCGTTCACTTGGTTCGATGCAGCCCATTCGCTGCTGACGATCGTCATGAGTGCGCTCGCGACCAGCTTCTTAAGCTTGATTCCGCTGTACTTCGGCATGCGTAATCATTCCGGCGCGGCTACTATCGTGTCGTCGCTCATCGCGGTGGTGTTCGTCTGTCAGAACGTCGACGGATTCAGCATGTATTCCATTATAGCGGTACCGATTAGTTTGGCACTCCTCGGTGCGGCCGTCGCCTATATATCGATTCGCAATATCGAGCAAGTGGACGTACTAAAATAGCGGAACGGGAGGAGAAGATCAGGATGATGGATAAGGTATTAAAATGGGTGATTTTGATTTGCGTCGTTTCGTCGGCCGCGCACGGACTAATGTATTTGGGTACGGGGGACCGGAGTACATTCTTCAGCATGTTTGGTACTGCCGGATTAGCAGTCCTGTGCGCAATCTGGTTATTCGCTAGGAAGAAGGGTAACGGTTAGTTTCCTACCGGAAACGGCTGAGGCGTTACATTTTCTGAAGGAACATGTTGAGGCAGGAAGGCTCAAGGTAGTTTTAGTTGAGAAAAAAGGCAGCTGATCGTCTGATCAGCTGCCTTTTTGTTCGAATTTTTTATGAAACAATTCATCTAGTAACATAATTTCTGATTTTTGGCTGACAGCATGATCCCCAAGTTTTACATCAATTATAAAGTCATTGCTTAGCATCTGTCGGTACCATGTAATGATGTCGCAGTCAGACCATTCTCCCAGTACCTTCGTTTTGGGTGGAATGACCGGAATTCCGGCTTGTTCTATCAAACGAATGTTTTGTTTAATATCTACGGCTATCTTGCTTAGCACGCTTTCGCTTCTTGCTGTCTCTATATCCACCATACCGTCTTTTGTATAGAAATGCTTGTTTACAATAGCCAACGCAGTATGCGAAACATGGAATGCTTGAATGTCATTTTGTATTTCATAATGCAAATCTACCAATTCGAATATTGTGGCAAGCTTCTTTACCCTTTCGGTCCTCAGTCCATTAATTTCACCAAAAATGGTTCCTTGATGTTTTTCGGAACCGAATTGCGCGTACAAAACACCATCTTTGATGTCTCCGCCTGCACCCGGAAATCCTGGGAGTAACCGGTCTCCCACGATTTCCAGCCAGTTGTCGTATTTGATGGTATTAGTCAAGGTGACAATGGTTTCGCTCTTATTATTTTGGATTGCAGACAGGGCGGACTCGGCCTGATCATATCGTACAGGAATGAAAATGAAATCATAAATGTCGTCGTTATCAAGCTTTTCGATCGTGTTTATCGATATTTTCTTTATGGTTCCATTATGGTTGTATTCGAGTCCGTTCCTTCTCAGCGTATCCAGTCTCTTTCCTCGTGCCAGTATCGTGACGTCCAGTCCGTACTGCGCAAATCGGAGCGCGTATACACTACCAATCACACCCGCGCCAATTATTAAAAGTCTAATTTGTTTTTGTGTGTTCATGGATGATCCTTCCTTTCGGGAGATTGTTTAAGCAACAACGGTTCGATAAGATATTAGAACCGCATTCGTATGAATTCAACTGGCAGATGAAGTGGAAAGTTGCATAGACAACACATTTGGATATTTGATGTTTAATATGGGGGCATGGATATGGTAAATCAGCAAGATCCAAGGGTTTTGCGCACGCGCCAGTTAATAAGGGAATCATTCAGAGCATTGCTGCGGAGTAAAGGATTTGATTCAATAACCATCAACGATATCGCACAGAGGGCTACCATTAACCGAGCTACCTTCTATGCCCATTATGAAGATAAGTATGCTTTGCTGGAAGAGATCACAGAACAGGCTTTTCGCGAGATGACTCCAAAAGAAGTGATGGATGCACATGAGCTTACAGGTGAGATATGTGATCAACTGATCTTGCTCACATACCGGTACATCATAGATTTTTATCAGCTATGCAGAATGGATTCCAAATCGATGGCTGCGATTGTAGATGACAAGATAAAGAAAATGTTGCAGCAGACGATTGTAAGTATTTTAGTGAAAGGGGATACCCTCTATCGAGCAGATCATGACGATACAGAGCTCGTTTCGGCCATGACAGGCGCAGCAATTTATGGTGCAGCACTTCATTGGTTAACAGTTGGGAAAATGGATCGGACCGATTTGCTTTTAAACATTGTTCGTCCCTACGTTATGAATGGTCTTAAGCTGTATCGCAATCAAGATTCTAACCCCATGTCGTACTAGCTCCCACAAAAAGTTGGCAATCGCCTATTGCTAAAACTAATACCATTAGTTATAGTGAAACTAATGGTATTAGTTTTCTGAATCGAGGGAGGATAACGATATGAAAACAACGACAACAGGTGCACTTACGCAGCTGACTTTCTTGCCCCATCTCATGCCAATGAATTGCTACTTGGTGGAGGAAGAGGATGGACTGACGCTTATTGATTGTGCAATGCCCTTCAGCGCAAAGCCCATCATGCAAGCCGCAGCTGTTATTGGCAAACCAATCACACGTATCGTGTTAACCCATGCGCATGGGGATCATATTGGGGCTCTCGATTTACTTAAACAGCAGCTGCCTCAAGTCAAAGTCTACATCTCAGCACGTGATGCGCGTCTGCTTCGCGGTGACCGCTCGCTTGATGCGAATGAGCCCCAGCAGCCGATCAAAGGCAGCGTGCCTAAGCAAGGTGCTATACGTACGGTGCCTGATGTCGAGCTGCAGCCAGGCGATAAGGTTGGTTCGTTAACGGTAATCTCAACGCCGGGCCATACGCCAGGTCATATCGCGTTGTGGCAGGAGAGCAGTCGTACGCTGATTGCAGGTGATGCGATGCAGACAAGAGGCGGTATGGCCGTAGCGGGCAAAATGCAGCTGCGCTTTCCATTCCCAGCGATGGCGACATGGAGCAAAGAAGAGGCGGTAGCAAGCGCGAAGCGGCTGCTCGCACTGCTGCCTGAACTGCTCGCTATCGGTCATGGCGCAATGGTGCGCCAACCAGCGCAAGCGATGGCAGCAGCGATCGCGGTGGCGGAACGAGCGCTTCCTGCTGCAGCATCTGCGCAAGGGAGAATCGGATCGTGAGCCCAAGAGTTGGATTAGATGATGCAGTCATCATGCAAGCCGCTGCAACTATTGCTGATGAAACAGGTCTTCAATCGGTTACACTAGCCACATTAGCGAAGCAATTGAACGTCCGTCCGCCATCGTTATACAATCATGTCAACGGATTGCCTGAGATTCGCAATAAGCTAACTTTGCTTGGCTTGCAAGGTTTACACGAAGCCATGCAGGAAGCACTCTCGAAACAGAAGCAATCAGATTCGGATGCCGTGCCTGGATTGGCCATTGCTTATGCCCAGTATGCGATGAAGCATCCCGGCTTGTATGAAGCAACGATCAATATCAACACGCGAGAGCATACCGAAGAGATACAGCAGAAAGCTGCCGAGCTGGTAGAGCTTGTCTCGAACGGGCTCCGGCCTTACTTGTCATCGGCGGTTGAAGCTGAGATTATTCATGCAGTGAGGGGATTTCGGAGTCTCCTTCACGGTTATACTTCGCTAATACTCAGTGGAGGCTTCAATATGGCGATTGATCGAGATGAGAGCTTCCGTTATATGATTCGCGCCTATATCGCAGGCATTCAGAAGTCATAATCTCCCGAGGAGGCAGACACTAATGATCGTGACACGATCTGAATATACAGATGCAGATAATGCGATTCTGCCCATCGTGAGTGCGAAGGAAGCGAATATCGATGAAGAACGGCTTGGGCGGACGTCCCGAACCTTTCGTTCGTTTGGCATGAAGAGCGTCGTCCTCGTGAAGGA
This sequence comes from Paenibacillus cellulosilyticus, assembly GCF_003182255.1. Lineage (GTDB taxonomy): Bacteria > Bacillota > Bacilli > Paenibacillales > Paenibacillaceae > Paenibacillus_T > Paenibacillus_T cellulosilyticus. The sequence goes on from NZ_QGTQ01000029.1 coordinate 9,417, forward strand.
CGACGCTCTTGCGTGGGAATGGCATGACCTTGACGAGGATCGCGTCGAACCGCTTTTCTCCTGCACGAAGAGCGTCTTATCGCTTCTGATCGGCATCGCTACCGATGAAGGCCTTCTTCAAGGGATGGAGGAGCCTGCTGCCAAATGGATTGAACCGCTTCACCGAGCTGATGACGAACGGGTTCAACATATAACGGTTGGTCATCTTCTAACGATGACTTCGGGATTGGAATGGGCCGACTTCGATAAGCCTTATCGTGCCATGCGCAAGAGTGAGGATTGGGTAGCGTATTCCGCCGGCGTACCGATGCTGCATGACCCTGGCAAAGTGTTCTGCTACAACAGCGGGGGTTCGCACATGCTGTCAGCCATCTTGTCCCAAGCGACAGGCGAAAGTGCGATGCAATATGCATCGACACGTTTGTTCGAACCGCTGGCAATCAGCCATGCAGCTTGGAGCTCGAACAACGGAATCAATGAAGGCGGGACCGGCCTTCATCTAGGCTCTCGTGACCTTGCGAAGCTGGGCTTGCTCTGCTTACGAGGCGGGCGGTTAAATGGCACATCATTCGTTTCACAGGGATGGCTGGAGCAGACAACAAAGTCGCATCATAAGGCGCTTAAGCATTATGAGCCTCGCATATATGGCGAATACGGCGGTCATTGGTGGGTAGACGAGGGAGATGAGGCGAGCGGCCCGTTTTATTTTGCCTATGGGCATGGGGGTCAGTATCTTATCGTTGCACCTAAGCTGGACGCAGTTATCGTCATCCGCAAGAAGCCATCCGGCAGAGGCAGCGGCATCATCTCTCGTGACTTATTCCACCACAGTATCGTGCCATCGATAACGCTTGTCCGAAATTTTACAGACGAATAACCAATTGGTAGTTCCGAATGCCTCTCTGTACACATATTCTAGCCATATAGAATAGATGCAAGAGGTGATGGCGGATGGCAACTGGTAATGATTCAACTGCGCGAAATCCGATATTAGGGACAAGCGTGCGGACGAAAGACGAGCTCGTGCAATTCGTGAAGAAAGTGAATCCTGCATTCAAGGAAGAGATTGCTGCAGCCTTCCTTAGCATTGGGGCGAAGTATGGAGTAAGAGGCGATGTGGCGTTCGTACAATCGATTCATGAGACGAATTGGTTTCGATTCGGTGGGGACGTGAAGGCGGAGCAGAACAATTTTGCTGGATTGGGTGCGACAGGCGGCGTTGCAGGCAATTCGTTTCCGACGATAACGGCTGGGGTAACGGCGCAAATTCAACATTTGTATGCGTATGCGACGAGCGGTTCATTACCCGCTGGCGAGACGGTGATCGATACGAGATTTGGCCTCGTGACGAGAGGGTCTGCGAAGAACTGGGAAGACTTGGCGGGCACATGGGCTGTGCCTGGCTACGACAAGACGAAGTACAGCTCGCTTACAGCGGCGATGCAAGCAGGGGATAGCTATGGACAAAATATTATAAAGCTGTACGCAACGATCCCGGCAGCTATAGCGCCTGTCGCAACAGGCCCGATTGTTGTGCTTGATGCTGGTCATGGCGGAACCGATTCTGGCGCCCAAGGCTTCGGCATCGTGGAGAAGGACCGGGCGCTCAGCATTGCCCTCAAGGTTCGCGACCGTCTACTCTCCAAGTATGTCGTGCAGGTCAAGATGACCCGTGACACGGACATCTTCATTCCGCTGAAGGAGCGGGCTGAGATGGCGAACAATTGGAAAGCGGATTATTTTGTCTCGCTCCACCACAATGCATCGGGTGGCCGCGGCTTCGAATCTTACGTATACAACGGCACGCGTGCTCAAGAATCTGGGAAGAAGCAAGATGTGGTGCATGCTGCAATCATGGCGTATTTGAGCACGGTTGGTGTGAATGATCGTGGCAAGAAGGAAGCAAACTTTGCCGTTATTCGCGAGACGAAGATGCCTGCCATTCTGATCGAGAATTTGTTCGTCGATCAAGCTGATGATGCTGCACTGCTGAACAATGCCGCTGTCGTCGATAAGCTGTGTGATGCCATAGCGCTTGGAATCGGGCAGGCTCTGCAATTAGCAGCAGTCCCTGTGGTTACTACTCCCGCGGAACCTGAGGTGCCGACAACTTCCGTTCCAGACGTCACATCGGAGTATCCGACAGGAACGCCCCAATGGCGTATTGATGCTGTGGAATGGTTGTATACGCAAGGTCTGCTGACCGATAAGTCGTGGAAAATGAAGCTGAACGATCCGCTGCCTCTGTGGGCAGAGGCAACGATGCTCAAGCGGATGTACGAGAAGCTGTCTACTAAATAAAGAAAGCCGAAGCGGCACATGGCGTGTGCAGCTTCGGCTTTCTTGTGTGGAATTAATGACTCGAACTTTTCTCGTCATGCTCGTCATTCGAAATCAGTTTGATGCGTTCGAAGAAAGCGAACAGCAGGCTGAGCACGATTGCCGCAACGGTGGCGAGCACCATACCTTTGAGTGCGAAGTTGCCGAACTTCAATGTCGTGCCGCTGATGCCAAGCACGAGTACGATTGTCGTAAGTGCAATGTTGCGTGGATTGCCGTAGTCGACCTTCGTGTCAACAAGCATACGAATACCGGCTGCTGCGATTACGCCGAATAGCATGAGCGATACACCGCCTAACACAGCGTTTGGAACTGCCGCGATAAGAGCAGACAGTTTGCCGAGGAAGGCGAGCAGAATCGCGAATACGGCTGCGCCGCCGATGACGAATACGGAGAAGACGCGAGTCAGCGTCATAACGCCGATATTTTCGCCGTACGTAGTGTTCGGTGTGGAGCCGACGAAGCCGGACAGAATCGTCGAGATACCGTTGCCAAGCAGTGAGCGATGCAAGCCGGGATCGCGCGTTAGGTCGCGGTCTACGATTTTTTCCGTCACGATCAAGTGACCGATATGCTCGGCGATGACGACGAACGCTGCTGGCAGAATGGTAATGATCGCGGACATATCGAATTCGGGCCATGTGAATGTTGGTGAAGCAATTACACTTGCCGTTTCGACACCTGTGAAATCCGTAATGCCGAGAATCCATGCGAGCACATAACCAAGCACGAAGCCGGTCAGAATCGGAATGATCTTCATAAACCCGCGGAAGGCGACGGAGCCGATCATAATAATGAGCAGCGTCACAACGGATACCGTTATGGATTTGGCGTCAGGTGCCCAATCGGCTGATCCATCGGAGATCCAGCCGGCCATCCCCGCTGCAGTCGGAATAAGCTCGAGACCGATAACGGCGACGATTGCACCCATTGCAGCAGGAGGGAAAACAATGTCCAACCACTTGGTGCCAGTCCACCTAAGCAATAAGCCGAACAAAGTGAATATAAGTCCGACGACAATAAAGGCGCCGAGCGCTTTCGGGTAGTTGGCAGCCGTATCGTTATTTAATACGACGGTTACCGGCGAAATAAACGCGAAGCTGGAACCGAGGTAGGCAGGGATTTTGCCTTTACAAATAAGCAGATAAAGTAAAGTGCCGATGCCGTTCATGAGCAGAATCGTCGAAGCATCGACATGGAATAAAGCAGGCACGAGTACGGTTGAACCGAACATCGCGAACAGATGCTGCAAACTGAGCGGAATGCTCGTCAACAGCGGTGGACGTTCCTCCACTTGAATGATGCGTTGCAAGAAATATCTCCCCCTGTAAGGTATGTATGAAATTAGCTTGCCTGATCGTTGTTATTTTCATCCGGCAACTGAATATAACAGTCAGAATCGTTCTATAGCTAATCCAATTAATGATAGTTTATTTTCCTTTACATTACTATAATAAATATCACGTAGGAAATTGTTTACAAGCGAAGGGGGAGAATCGAGTGGAAAGCGTGACGAAGACAAGGTTGACGAATCAAGTCATTGAGCAGATGGTGAAGCGTGCATTCGGCAGTGACACGTCCGTGCTGCAAGCCGCGGAGCTAAGTGATGGATGGTTCAATACGGCTTATTCCATTGACTTGAATGATGGTCGAGGAGTTGTATTGAAAGTATCGCCGTCGGACGAGATCCGAACGCTGCGATACGAAGTGAATCTTATGGATGCAGAAGTCTCTGCGATGCGAGCCATTCATGAGTCTGGGGTGGATGCGCCGATACCGGCTGTGTATGCTTACGACGATTCTCGGGAGCTCGTACCGGGAAGATATTTTTTCCAAGAGCGATTGCAAGGCAAGCCTTACAATACGGTCCGCGATCAACTGAGTGACATAGAACGGACAGGAATTGAGCGAGAGCTTGGTACATACAATGCTCGTATCAATACGATTGTCGGTGAATCATTCGGTTATTTCGGTCTTCCGAACTCACGTCGATCGACTTGGCGTGAGGCGTTCACTGCAATGATCGGTGGGCTTTTACAGGATGGCATTGACGCGGAAGTTACCCTTCCGCTGCCTTATGAAGCTATTGAATCGCTCGTGCAATCACATGCATCGTGTTTAGACGTGGTTGCTTCACCAAAGCTCGTCTTATGGGATCTGTGGGAAGGCAATGTGTTCGTTCATGAAGGCCGCATATCGGGACTTATTGATTCCGAGCGAGCGTTGTGGGGTGACCCGCTCATGGAGCATTACTTCAGCTTCTTCTCGAATAGTACGCCATTCCTTGATGGCTACGGAGCCGCATCGCCTTCGGCCAACCCGAATACACGAGAGCGCCGACTGTTGTATGATCTGTACTTGACGCTCGTGCTTCGGATTGAGTGCGCCTACCGTCACTATCAGGATGAACATACACAGTGGACCATTAGTGTGTTGGATGAGAGGCTTCAGGCGCTTCAAACTTTCGAAGTGTAGGAGAGGGTGGTGGACTAGGATGGCGGCAGAAGGGTCAACGGGCAGTATGAGCAATGCGCGTACGATTGACGAAGTGCTCGACAGATTGGACTCCATTATTCAGTCATCGATTGACAGTGGCAGTCGAATTGGTTACTTCGCAGCGTTGTATCGGATGGTAACCGCACAGGTAAAGGAAGGCATCATAAACGGACGTTTCGAGGACGGACCTCGTATGGAACGGCTTGATGTGCGATTTGCGAACCGATTCCTAGATGCATACGATGCTTATTCCCGCAAGGAAAAATGCAGCCTATGCTGGCGTATTGCCTTCGACGCGGCGGAGCGGCAGGAGCCGCTCGTGCTTCAGCATTTGCTGCTTGGTATGAATGCGCACATCAACTACGATCTCGGTATCGCCGCTGCTGATACTTGCCCAGGTGCCGCTCTTGAGTCGCTTCACCATGATTTTAATGTCATCAACGACATACTCTCCTCGCTCATTGACGAGGTGAAAGGGGACCTCGATGCTGTGTCCCCTTGGATCGGCTGGCTTGACCGTCTTGGCGGCAGAGCTACGGACATCATTATCCGGTTCAGCATGGAGCAGGCACGCAACTTCGCTTGGCGGTTTGCAGTTGGTCTTTCGCAGGCAGACAGCGTTGATCGATTCAAGCTATCGATGAACAAAGACGCCGAGAGCACATTGCTTGGTCAAGAAATCCTTAAGCCTCCAGGCTGGCTGCTTAGATCCGCCATCTGGCTCATTCGCCTCCGCGAATCAAGCAGCGTCGCTGACATCACTCGCCATCTGTTCAACAAATCCATCACCACCACACCCATTCCACCCCAATCGGGCACCGTCGGTGTGAGTTGAGTCGTTGTCATTACCTAGGTCTTTGATTTTGTCTTTATCTTTGTCTTTATCTTTGTCTTTGGTTTTTGTCCTTATGTCTTATTCCCGTAGCAGCCTATCAAAAGCTGCTACGCCCAAACCTCCTCCCCAAAGCAATGCGGGGAGAGTGCCTTCGTGAGAGCTAAGCGAGGAAAACACGAAGCGGACAAATTGTTCTGGAGAAGTCTTTAGCAAGGAACGAAGCAGGCAAATGATTCTGTAGAAGCGTCAGCGTTCGCCTTTGTGTCCGGATTGTACCCTTTTCTGATCTTATCAAATCAGAACAATCTGGACACAACAGCGATCGAAAGAACATTTGCTTGCGAAGTGACCTAAGCGTAGCTATCGGTCAGAACATTTGTCCGCGAAGTGTTTCCGAGCGCAGCAAACACACTGAACCCAGCAAAATTTTTCCTACGATAACCAGCTGGTTGCTTTTCTCTCGTATTCTTCGCCTTCTCCGGACGCACACTGATCCAGTGTCCGTCCTACAAATACATTCATCATGGTGGTGCTAAAGCATGTCAACAACAACCATATCCAATGCAGAACAATTCCTTACTGCAGTCCGCAGCCGTCGATCGATCTACGGCATCAGCAAAGAAAAAGTTGTACCTAACTCCCGTGTCCAACAAATCGTCGAAGAAGCGGTTAAGTACAGCCCATCGGCCTTCAACTCCCAGAGCGCACGCGTTCTTGTTCTGTTCGACAAACATTCGGACAAGCTGTGGGAACTGACAACCGAAATTCTTCGGGCGAAGACAGGCGGCGGCGATTCCTTCAAAGCGACGGAGGATCGCATGAAGGGGTTCAGCGCAGGTTATGGCACGGTGCTGTTCTTCGAAGATCAGACGGTCATTGAAGAGCTCAAGACCAAATTCGCTTCGTACGCAGCAGCTTTCGAGCCATACTCTTATCAATCATCCGGTATGCTCCAGTACATCGTTTGGACTGCACTTGAACAAGAGGGACTCGGTGCATCGCTGCAGCACTATCAGCCGCTAATTGATGAAGCGGTGCAGAAGGAATGGAACATTCCTTCCACATGGAAGCTGTTTGCGCAAATGCCGTTCGGCAAGCAAGTTGCGCAGCCGAACGAGAAACAATTCCAACCACTCGAATCGCGTGTGAAGATTTTCGAGTAGTCCTGTAGGATCACAATCGGGCTCGAGCATCTTGAAGAAGATGTCTCGGGCTTTTATTTACTCGAACATGGCAGCGATTTCATTCGAAAGAAACATGTAAGCAGTGACGGAATCTGGAGATTATGGTCGGTCGTTACTGTATTTTTCAATCGGGGAGGGGCTATAATAGTCGGGTTAATGAACACAGAAGGAGCTTGAACCCATGTCTGAAGAGGAAGTAAAACCCGATCTAATCCCAACGAAAATTTACAAGTGTAAGAACCCGGAATGCAAGGCGTGGGTCCGTGAAGAATTCGGCAGCGAAGGTCAGCCGTGTCCGATGTGCAAAGGTCCGATGATGAGAAGCATACGTCACCTGCCGAAGGTACAGAATAAAATTAAACGCCAGCCGAAGAAGAAAGATCCTTGGGCTTAAAAGATTCGAGATCGCAATCGCTGCAAACGCGCATTGATAACGTGAATGGTTCATGTAATCGTCGATATAATCGGATAGCAAGTACTTAACTGTACTAAAAGGGAAAAGATCGCCTAACCACCTTGTTTGTTCGGGTGGCTGGCGATCTTTTTTGAAGAGAACCATCTTATGCCTGTCTCAGCCGTTATGGCTTAACAGTACGTTTATTTCTTAATAAATAAAATACAGGAAACAAAAATGCAACCGCTGCAATTAGAAGATAAATATACGTATGGTTTGATTTATCATTATTATTCACGTTAACCGATCCACTACCGAATTGTATGGCACCATCTTTTGTTTTACTTTTCATATTCTGATTATCTAGTCTTACTTTATCAATGGAATTTTTAAAATCGCTATATGGTTTCTTTTTAAAATCAGAGCCTTTATGTAAATCAACGATATGCTCACCATCACCACCGTTAATGTAAAGGGCTGAAATGCCATATCTCATATCGTCAATTACTTTTGTTTTATCTCCAGTGTTTACATTCGACTTAGCTTTATTAACGGATTGAGTATAATCTTTAACATTGTTCACCCTAAATATTTTCCATTCGCCTGAATCATTGTTTGCATAAACTGTTCCTAGTTCCTTTCCATCTAGTTCTATCGGGAAAATATACCCTGCAAAAATGAATGGGTCTGTATGATCATCCGCAATCTGATAATATGCAATTCCATTACCAAGGGTTGCATTCTGAAAAGAACCAGAGGATCCATTAAAATCGCTCTTAGCAGAGTCCAAAGAAGAAGCATAGTGTTGTTGATAATCCGTTAAAATCGATTGTTTGATACTATTGTCCGCAATCTGGTTTTGCGGGTCCGGACTTTGACTTGCAGGGGCAGCAAAAAGAATGCTATTCAAGCACATGAAACACATAACAGTAAATACAAGAAGAAAAGAACCGATCATTTTTTTCTTCATTTCAAATCCTCCAAGAGATTCATATAAGACAGAAAGTTATGAAGATTCATAGTGCATTAACGCAACGCTTCTTATTGACATTCCACACTATAAACAAAATCTCAAATGCTGCATATAGCGAATGTTGTCGAATAAAAGGAAGCAGCCCTCATTCGAAGGCCAAAGCTGCCCGATGGCTCCGCTTTTCTCATGCATACGTGTTGCAGGAAGCGGCTTTTCACCCATGTACAGCTATGGTATAGTGTAGGTAGAGTTATCGGTATCTCAAATATAGAGGAGACGACTTCATAATATGAATAATACAACTTTATGGTATACAAAGCCTGCCGACCAGTGGGTGGAGGCATTCCCAATCGGCAATGGTAAGCTTGGCGCAATGGTATTCGGGCGTCCAGACGCAGAACGCATTCAATTGAACGAGGAATCGGTGTGGCTCGGCGGCCCGCAGAAACGAGATAATTTGGAAGCGCTCCCGAATCTTCCAGAAATCCGCCGCTTGCTGTTCGCGGGTGAACCGGAGAAAGCGCAGGAGCTTGCATTCCGCACGATGGTATCCAAACCGGATGGAATGGGGCCTTATCAGACGCTTGGCGAGCTCATGCTGAGCGTTGAGGGTGAAGCACCGGAAGCGGGTACATACGCACGCGCCTTGGACCTGGCAACGGGTCTTGCAACCGTTAGTTATAAGGCTGGCGGTGTTGCGTACGCACGCGAATCATTCGTAAGCGGGCCAGATGCAGTCATCGCTTATCGCTTGTCTGCTGACCTTGCAGGATCGATCTCGTTCGAAGCGGAGTTGAGCCGTCAGGAAGCATGGGAAGCAGCTCCACAAGGCTCCAATGGGCTCTTGATGACCGGTCAATGCGGTGAAGATGGCGTTCGTTATGCAGCACAGCTTCGGGTGGAGAGCATTGGCGGCGAAGTAAGTGCTGAAGGCAACCGTGTATCGGTTAAGGGAGCTGATTCGGCTGTTATTTACGTAGCGGCAGCGACGACCTACAATCAGCCGGATCCCATTGCTGCAAGCGGTGCAGTAATCGATGCTGCATTGGCAAAAGGCTATGAGGCAATCCGCCGCGACCATGTCGAGGCGCATGGCGCGCTGTTCGACCGTGTCAGCTTGGAGCTCAGCGGAACTTCGAATCCGAGCGATGAGCTCCAAAAGCTGCCGACGGATGAACGACTAGCTCGCTTCCGTGATGGCGAAGAGGACCCGGGCTTTATCTCGCTCTTCTTCCAATATGGCCGTTATTTGCTTATCTCAAGCTCAAGAAGAGGCAGTCTGCCCGCGAACCTGCAGGGCATCTGGAACGAATTCCTGACGCCGCCGTGGGAATCGGATTACCACACGAACATTAATATTCAAATGAACTATTGGCCTGCAGAAGTGACGAACCTTGCCGAATGCCATGAGCCGCTGTTCGACTATACGGATAAGCTGATCGAGAACGGCCGCCATACGGCGAAGGTGATGTACGGTGCGAGAGGCTTCTGCGTTCACCATGCGAGCAATCTGTGGGCAGATACGGCTATCGTGTCGACATGGCTGCCGGCGATGTTCTGGCCGATGGGCGGCGCTTGGCTGATGCTGCATATGTGGGAGCATTATCTGTACAGTGGAGATACGGCATTCCTGCGTGATCGTGCATATCCAGCAATGCGTGAATCGGCCGAGTTCTTCTTGGACTTTATGGTGCGAGACCCGCAGGGACGCTGGGTAACTGCGCCGTCCGTCTCGCCTGAGAACAGCTACCGTTTGCCGAATGGCAACGAAGGCGCATTGTGTGTTGGTCCATCGATGGATACGCAAATGATCCGAATGCTGTTCGAGGCTTGTCTTACTTCGATCGACAAGCTTGGTCTTGAAGATCCGATTGCAGACGATCTGCGCGAACGTCTCGCCCATATGCCAGAGCAGGGCATCGCAAGCAATGGGACGCTTATGGAATGGTCCGAAGAATATGAAGAGCCGGAACCAGGTCACCGTCATATCTCGCATCTGTTCGCGCTTCATCCAGGCGATGCGATTACGCCGGATGGAACGCCAGTGCTGGCAGAAGCAGCACGCAAAACGCTCGATCGTCGTTTGGCACACGGTGGTGGCCACACGGGATGGAGCCGCGCATGGATCATTCACTTCTGGGCGCGTCTATTCGATGCAGAGGAAGCGTACGCCAATTTGGCTGGCTTGCTCGCGAAGTCGATTCACCCGAACCTGTTCGGCGATCATCCGCCATTCCAGATCGATGCCAACTTCGGCGGTACGTCCGCGGTAGCTGAGATGCTGCTTCAATCGCATGCGGGTCTTATCCGACTGCTGCCAGCGCTTCCGGCAGCATGGCCGTCGGGTCATGTCACGGGTCTTCGTGTACGCGGCGGAGCAGAAGTTGATCTTGCTTGGGCAGAGGGCCGCTTGGCACAAGCCGAGCTGCGCTTCACGCAATCGGGATCGTTCCAGCTGAAGGCTGAGAGTGGCTGGAAGCTGCGGCTGAATGGCGAAGCTTATGAGCCTGAGCAGAATGGTGCTGTTCTGCTGCTGCAGGCGCAAGCAAGTGACGTGATTACGGTTGCAGGTGCTTAGAAGTTAGAAGTCGAAACGGAATAAGCAGGATTTTATAGCAAAACGGTCGGATTTCCGGCCGTTTTTGTGCTAATTGTAAGTCGAGAGAGGTATTCGATATACAATTGAGCATGAGATTGCCGGAATGAAGGCTTCTGTGCCGCTTTAAGCTCAGTTACAGCTGTTTCACCTTGTTTTACACCATTTTCCTGCTGTTTTCTTGTCCATTCGTAGGTTGAGACGGCAATAATATTGCATTATAATCATCGCGATATTTTGAATGTAGAATGAGGCTCGATTGCATGCTCAGAACGGAGGAATCGGATGTATTTATTACGCAAATATCGGGCGCGCTATGGGAAAGGCTTCATTGTTTCGATTATGTTTCTGATGCTTGAGGCGTTGTGCGATTTGCTGCAGCCGGCCATGCTTGCGAAGATTATCGACCAAGGCGTCGTGTCCGGCGATCTGAATGTCGTCTATCGCATCGGTGCGATTATGCTCCTCATTACAGCGATTGGCGCTGGAGCAGCCGCAACACGCAACCTCATCTCTAGCCGTGTCTCCCAGCAGTTCGGCGCGCAGCTTAGAGGCGATCTGTATCGAAAAATTCAATCGCTCTCTTTCTCCGCTATCGACAAGCTCGATCGGGCATCACTCATTACTCGTTTGACCAACGACGTTACGCAAATCCAGAACTTCGTGAACGGTTTAATGCGTATTTTCGTGAAGGCGCCGCTGCTAGGCATTGGTGCTGTCATTATGGCAGTGAGGCTCAACCCGCCGCTGTCTGTCATCCTGCTCGCGGTCGTACCCATTGTAGCGTTTCTCATTGTGATGAACCTCCGCATCGGATTTCCGCGCTTCGCGCGCGTTCAGCAGTCGCTCGATCGTCTGAATGGCTACACGAGGGATTTCTTGTCTGGTATCCGTGTCGTGAAGGCGTTTAATCGTTACGAGGATGAAGCGAAGAAGTTCGAGGTCGCCAATGAAGCTTATCGTTCGGCCAATGAAGGCGCGATGAAGGCGATGGCGATTTTTAATCCGCTTATCGCACTGACGGTGAACATCGGGATTATCGTCATTCTATGGATTGGCGGCGTTCGCATTGACGGTGGACATATGCAAGCGGGCCACGTTGTTGCCTTCATTAACTACATGCTGCAAATCTTGTTCTCGCTTATGACGATCACGATGGTATTCAATATGTTTGTCCGAGCGAAGTCGTCTACCACACGAATCGTAAGCGTTTTCCAACAGGATGAGCGCCCAAGCGGCTCGGCTATGTCTAACGATAAGGCAGCAGGCGCGGCTCGCGACGGTTACTGTATTCAATTCGATAATGTCTCCTTCTCGTATGACGGCGTAGCTGGAGAGAAGGTGCTTCATCATCTGTCCTTCCATTGTAAGCAAGGGGAGACGATCGGCATTATTGGCTCTACGGGTTCGGGTAAAAGCACGCTCGTCAGCCTCATTCCACGCTTCTATGATGCAACTGGCGGTACGGTGTCTGTTCTGGGGCATAATGTTGCCTTGCTCGATCCAACATCGCTTCGCAGCCGAATCGCCATTGTCCCGCAGCAAGCGGTACTATTCACCGGTTCGGTGAAAGACAATATTCGCTGGGGCAATGAAGAAGCGACGGAAGAGCAGATTATCGAGGCTGCTCGAATCGCTTCAGCCGATGATTTCATCCGGGCTCTGCCCAATGGGTATGATTCACTTGTCGGACAGGGTGGCGTCAACTTCTCTGGAGGGCAGAAACAGCGGCTCTCCATTGCACGTGCGCTCGTTCGCAAGCCGGAAATTCTTATCCTCGATGACTCTACGAGTGCGTTGGACGTGCTCACGGAAGCACGAATCAAAGGCGCGCTTAAAGCGCTTGGCGGTCAAATAACGACGCTGCTGATAGCTCAGCGTATCACTTCGGTTATGGACGCAGATCGTATTCTCGTGATGGACAATGGCCAATTGGTTGCAGTAGGCGACCATGGTCAGTTGATGCGGGAGTGCGAGGTTTATCGGGAAATCTATCGTTCGCAGTACGGGAAGGAGGCCGATCAGCATGCCGCAGCAGCCCAATCGATCTGAATCCAATAAGCCGGAACCTGTTGTCATGCCGATGGGCGGCCATCGCCCTCCAGGTGGAGCCTTCGCCGGCAGGGCACGAGGTCCAGGCAGCAAGCCGAAAAACACCTTCGGCGTGCTTCGCCGGTTGTGGAGCTTCGTTGGTCCTGAACGAATGCGATTATCGTTCATTTTCTTTTTCGTCATCATCTCTGCGGCTATCGGACTTCTAACGCCATATTGGATTGGCAGGGCCGTGGATACGATGAAGAGCGGCAGCGTCGACTTCGATCTGCTTCGCTATTTCTTAATTGCAATGGCAGTCGCCTATGTGACAGATGCGTGCCTAGGGTTCGTGCAAGGCCGCTGGATGGCGGGCGTTGCGCAGCGCATTGTCGTTCGGCTCAGACGAACGTTATATGAGAAGCTGCAGCAGCTGCCGCTATCGTATTTTGACAGCCGCCGTCATGGGGATGTGATGAGCCGTCTGTCGAACGACATTGACAACGTCAGTAATACAATATCGCAATCCACGACCCAGCTTATGTCTGGTATTCTCGGTATTGGCGGTTCGCTCGTTATGATGCTCGTACTCAGTCCGACGTTGACGCTCGCAAGTCTTATCACGGTACCGCTCGTTTATGCGCTGACTCGTATCATTACGCGCAGGACGAAAGAGCTGTTCAAAGCGCAGCAAACACAGCTTGGTGCATTGAATGGTCATATTGAAGAGACGATCTCAGGCGTTCAAATCGTACAGGCGTTCAATCAGGAACAGCGCGCGATCGACGAGTTCAATGAAATTAACGATAAGCTGAGGGAAACAAGCTACAAAGCGCAAGTATGGTCCGGTCTGCTCATGCCGCTGCTAAGCGTCATCAGCAATATCGGATTCGCATCTGTTGCCATCGTTGGGGGTATTCTTGGTGTTAAAGGTTATCTATCCGTCGGTGTTATTGCCAGCTTCATTACGTATTCGCGTCAATTCGTTCGGCCGCTCAATGATTTGGCTGCAACGTACAACGTTCTGCAATCTGGTTTAGCCGGAGCTGAACGTGTGTTTGAGGCGCTGGATGAGAAGGAAGAACCGGCTGATGCACCGCATGCCGTTGAGATGAATGCGCCAGCTGGACGAGTGGAGTTCGAGAATGTGAAGTTTGGCTACAAGCCAGGCGAGCCAATCATTAAGGACATCAACTTCGTGGCGCCAGCGGGGAGCTCAACAGCTATTATAGGACCTACCGGTGCCGGCAAAACGACCATTATTCAGCTGCTGACGCGCTTCTATGATCCATCGGGAGGCAAGGTCATGATCGATGGGATCGAGATCGATCAATATACGCGCGACAGCCTTCGCCGCAGCTTCGGCGTCGTGCTGCAGGATACGTATTTGTTCACGGGTACCATACGTGACAACCTGAAGTACGGCAACCCTGACGCAACGGATGAAGAGATGAGGGAGGCAGCGAAGCTAACAAACGCCGATCCATTCATTCAGCGTCTGCCTAACAAATACGATACGATGCTAAGCGAGAATGGCGGCAACCTTAGCCAAGGCCAAAGACAACTGCTTGCTATCGCGCGTGTTATGCTGGCGAAGCCTTCCATGCTCATCCTAGACGAAGCAACGAGCAGCATCGATACGCGTACCGAATTGCACATTCAAGAGGCAATGGCCAAGCTGATGGAAGGCCGTACGAGCTTCATTATCGCGCATCGACTCAACACCATTCGAGACGCGGACACGATCATGGTCATCGACAAAGGCCAAATCGTCGAACACGGCAGTCACGAAGAGCTGCTGGAGCAGCAGGGTGCGTACTATCGGATGATGAGCAGCGCATCCGTTCGTGGTCAAGCAGAGGCAACGGCTGCTGAGGCTGACTAATGGTTCAAAAATGAAAGTTAGCATTTACAGAGCATGACATAATCAACTATGTCATGCTCTGTATCTATTTGTGACGGGTTTTGTTAATGAACCATTGTGATCGACTGCATAGATACGCGGATGGAATCGACAGAAATCGTTCTTGATGGAGAGGGGAGTTTCAACGGAGATTTCATCTGAGACTAGTAGATAAATGGCTATGCAAGGCTTCGTCAAGGGTATTGAGAATAAACTCATAAAACTTGTATTCCTCTTCCTCTAGCTGATTCAATTGGTTCACAAGCTCGACTACTAATCGACTATCGTCTAAAAAATTGCTTTTGAGAATTTTAATGCGAAGAAATTTAAATTTATTAGCCAAATCGATTAATGCAGGCAATATACGGCTTGTGTCCATCCCGAATTGATGAGCGAATTCAAATCTTTTCACCATCGCTTTTTTATGTTCATAGATGAGATGAATCGATCGAATGTCGAACGCCTGGTCTTTGTCCAACAATCGTGCATAATCCCTAATGCATTGATAAACCTGCAACCCGTAAACCTTTGATTCATTACCACGATAACGAATCCTCGATTTCATCAAGTCTTCAATGCTATTCATGATGCGTGTATGGTCGACAGCTATTTGAGTATCCTTCTTTTTAAATAACTTGCTATGAACAGTCCAAGGATATTTCAAAACCGCATTTCCGAAAGCGTTTTCAACTTCGTCAAACGTTAACGTTCCATCCTTGTATAACTCATTTTTAAAATAACGCGCATAGACGATTTGTTCTGACTTATTATAACCATAGATAAAAACGCCGTGGTCATTATCAAAACTCTGATACGCGATCGTACCCGGGATGTAAAATTCGTTTACATTGAGTTGAATGTATTGCTCGTCGTCAATACAGTCGAATATAAATTCCAAGATGCCACTGCCATATTTCGTGATGATTTTCTGATGAACGATTTGTATGTCCATAATTTCAGCATAGGCACTGTAAAAATCCTCATGGCAAAAATCAAGCAGCAAAAGCCTTTGTTCAACAAAATCTCTTGGACACACCAATTGGATAAAATGATTCATGAACCATTTCTTATACAATATTTCATGATCAAGGTCCAGCATTGAAAAGCAATCGGCATGATGCACATACCCAAAAATAAAAGGCTTAAAAATAGGCAATTTGCATTCATTCATCTATGAATACCCTCCTCAAATGATATAAGGCAGAAGAAGTAGACTCATGCTGCCATAAATCGGAATCCCCCCCGTCGACATGTTACTGCTCTTTTTCGTAGTCAAAATATACTATAGCACTTGGTTAAGGAAAAATGTATCAAAAATTAGCAATTTGAATCTAAATTACCAATTCAATATAAAGGGGAATCGATCCAGCAAAAGCGCGATAGCTAGCGTAGCAGAGATCAGCGATCTTTGACGGCTTGCAGTCGTGCTTCTCTTATCGATTCCCGCTATGTCCGAAAGTGGTACTATCTGCTATTAAGTCGGCATCGGCGTAGCCGTCGGCTTCGCATATCCAACTCGGTACGCATCGTCTATCGCAGCGCGAATCTCCTTCACGGTCTTGCCTTCCTGCTTCATCTGCACAGTCTGCAGCACCGTATCGACGCATACATCACAGCCCGTGCCGTGGCTGTCCCATACGACTGAGCCGTCTTCATGGACCTCGGCGATGAAGCAGTTCAGGTTGCTCTCATGTCCTGCGCTGCCGCCGCAGCCGCAGTAGCAAGGAATCCATGCGAGCGTGTCGCGAGTAATGGCAGCAGCCTGATAGGCAAGAACGATTTTCTCAGGCAAGCCGTCTAAGAAAGAAGGGAGTACGTCCAGCGATGCTGTAGTTTCTTGAATATCGCCATTAGCCAGCTGTGTCGTCTCGGTATGAACGTGGTTAGCATGTGCATCCGAGGCTTGGCTGACTTCTGGCGTCGCGATGCTAGCTCCGGCGGCATCTTTGCTTGCGCTGCTTCCGCAGCCCGACAACAACGAGATCGATACGACGCCGGTCATCAACCATGTCATCGTATATTTGCTTGGGTTTCGATATAGGTTCATTTGCTGCTCCTTACATCAGGATCTTTGAACGGAGTTCAAAGTCACTCTTCTCTATAACTTTCGAGTAACTGCTGCATGATTGGTTCGACCTTATTCATCCATTCGCCAGCCGGGTCTGCGATTAGCACCGACCAGCCCAGTGATTGTGCTTTCTCTAGATTGGCCGCCGAATCATCAATGAATAGAACAGGGCCATTTGCGGTGCCAATCGCGTCTACCGCATGCTGATAGATGCGAAGATCGGGTTTGAAGCATCCGGCACTGCTCGATACGGTCATACTCGTAAAGTGGTGCGCATGATCAGCAAGCTTCGGCGAGAGCCATTCTGTACGATGATTGCTTAGAATATGTAAATCTGCGAGCTGCTTCCATCGATCTAATCGTTCCAGCGATGGCAGCGGCACGAGGTTGTCCATAATCATTGCGCGCCCTTCTTCTTCGGTGAGCGTAATGCAGTATTGGTTCATCCACTGCCAGAACTGCGGCTCTTCAGCCGCGCCGGACCACAGATCATCGCGAATTTCGCGCTTATACCGCGAGCGAATATCGGCATAATCGACGCCAGTGCGATCCGCGAGCTGGGTCCAGAAGGTAGGGGTGAGATTGGATAGCAGCACGCCGCCGACATCCAGCACAAGCTGCACTTTTACCGGGAGCTTCGATGCTCCTTTATGATCATCATTGAACATCATTGTTGGATTCTCCTAGCGTATGTAAATAGTTGGTTTCTGAATACGCGACCTATCATAACATGGTCGCGATAAACATTGAAGCTTTCGCATGCTTTCATTTGTTTCTTGCGGGGACTCCTTATATAATCAGGAGGATAAGGTTTAACTGGTGTTAAAGGGATTAGGAGGAGAATACATAATGACGAATGAACAATCCAGACTGCTCGTCTTCGCTGGCTCGTATGCTGAAGCGGATTCGAACGGTGTATACGTGCTTCAATTCGATGAAAGCTCCGAGCAGCTGACGCTGCTGCACGGATACAACGGCTTGAAAAATCCGACGTTCTTGAACGTCGATGCAGCTAACAACCGCCTGTATGCAATCACGGAAGGCAAGAATGCAGACGGCAGCAAAAATGCTGAAGCTGCAGCTTACGCAATCGCACCTGCTGACGGCTCGCTGACGCAGCTGAATCGTGCATTTACGGTAAGTGCGCCAACTTGCCATATTCAACGTGATGCCAACAGTGAATACATAGTAGTAGCAAGCTACCACGGCGGTATGGTTGGTCTCAGCGCGCTGACAGAAGACGGCCGAATCGGAGAGCCTCTCGACGTGCAGCAGCACGAAGGAAGCAGCGTTCACCCTGAGCGTCAGGATCGTCCTCATCCGCACTCATCGATGTTTAGTCCAGACGGCAAGTTTTTGTATGTACAGGACCTGGGACTTGACCGTATTCGTATTTACGCGATTGATCGCGACGCGAAGAAGCTCGTGCCGCAAGGCGAGACGGTTATTCACCCAGGCGGTGGTCCTCGTCATATCGCGTTCCATCCAACGGCTCCATATGCATACGTCATTAACGAGGTGGATTCGACGGTTACGGCATTCGATTATAACTCGGACAATGGTGCTCTGACTGAAATTCAGACGCTGTCGACACTGCCGCCAGAAGGGTTCGAAGGCGAGAATACGTGCGCAGAGATTACCGTGTCCAAAGACGGACGTTTCGTCTACGGTTCGAACCGCGGTCACGATAGCCTTGTTGTCTATGCGATCGATCAAGCAACGGGCAAGCTGACGACGATTCAATTTATTTCGGTTGAAGGCGGACATCCGCGCCACTTCGCATTGACGCCAAGCGGCAACCATCTGCTTGCTGCCAACCGTGATACGAACAACATCGCGGTATTCCGCGTGAACCGTGACAGCGGTGAGCTGACGTTTACGGGCAACAGCTTGACGGTATCGCAGCCCGTGTGTGTCCTTCCAACTTATTATTAAAATTTGAAGCGGGCGAAGCTCGTCCACAAAACAAGAGGGGTTGTCTCCTGCGGTTACTTCAACCGCAAGGGACAGCCCCTTTTTGTTACCGACTATTTGACGCGGCGGAAACCTTCCTCGGCCAAATACTCGATCGATTCTGCTTCCGTCTCGAACGCACAGTCTAACGCATCTAATGCCCAGATGTACCATAGCTCTGCGTCGTCTTCGTAACGAAGAACGAGCGTGTTGCCTTTCTTATCCTGCCATAGCTGCTGCAAGGAATCCGGCGCATCCAGTTCAGCTGGAACCTCCGTTTCCTGCGGCTTCTTAGGCGGCTTCGGCGTGATCGCAAGTGCTTCTGGCGAGTCCGTCAGTTCGCTCAGCGATGCAATCGACTGCGAGAGCAGCGTGTGGAGCTCTTCTGCGTCGAGGTCGCGAATATTCACGAGACCTTTGGCATCTTTGCGTGGATCATTCAACAGTCCGGCGTAGACGTAACCATTGCCGTTCGGATGAAGGTGGTACACAAGATTTTTGCGCTCATAGACGCTATCTTCGAATTGAAAATTAATGCGGCCTAGCGATACATCCTTGCGCTGCAGCTGTGAGAACGATTCAATGATCGACAGCTTTTGTTCAAAAGTAAGCATGGGGTTCCTCCGGCATTCGGGTAGTATAATTTGCCTGTCATTATAGCACAGCAGCCTTCAGATGACCAATGATCTCGAAGCAGTTCTTGAAGCATGCTCGGCTTCGAATCTTGCTCCAGATCCAGCTATCGAACTCACAGCTTACAAATCCACCTGAATATGCTAGGATGAGAAGAAATCGTGCAGATCAAGCAAGGGGCGAGGACGAATGGCAGCACATGCAGATAAAGAACAAATGCCGATTATTATGCTCGTGGATGGCGACTGTGCCTTATGTCATGGGATGACCAAGTTCGCGGTTAGCCGAGATAAGCATCAGCGATTCCGAATTGCAGCCCTGCAATCAGAGATCGGCAGCAAGCTGTTGATGCAGGCGGGACTGGAGCCTCACAAGCTGGATTCGCTCGTCGTGCTTGAACGAGGACGAGCATACGTCAAATCAAGCGCAGCATTGCGCGTATTTCGCCGACTTGGCGGAATGTGGCCGCTGCTATATGCGACAATTGTGCTGCCCGGACCTATTCGTGACTACGGGTACACGTGGATCGCGCGAATCCGCTATCGAATGTTTGGTCATGCTGACATTTGTATGCTGCCGTCAACAGCTGGTCGACAGCGCTTCATTGATGATAGCGAACCGCTCAGCAATCTAATCGATGTGAGAAGCAAGTAATTTGCTCTAGTTGCTGCTTAAGCCACCTTCCGGTGTGTTAATGAAGAAGAAGAAGGAAGGAGGAGACACCCATGGAAAGTATCTGGCTCATCATCGTGCTCATTGCAGCAGGAGCGGCGTTGTGCGCATACGGTTTTTTAATCGTACCTACGCAGTGGCTCAAGCTGGAGCATGTTCAAGTTCGTTCTGCAGGGCTAGGAATCAGGGTGCTCCAGATTAGTGATGTGCATGTGGAATTTACGCGAATTTCACCCCGCAGGCTAAGCCGGGTTATCGCGCAGCAGCAACCGGATTATATTTGTGTAACCGGTGATTTCACACAGAAGGCGAAGCATCTGCCGAAGGTTAAGCGATATGCAGAAGCGATTGGAGCGTTCGGCATTCCAGTCTTTGCAGTGCTCGGCAACCATGACTATCGGTTAGCGGATTCGGATCGAATGACGCTCATTTCTATTTTGCAAAAGGCGGGATTTACTGTTCTGCTTAATGAATCGGTGTTCGTGGACGGCAAGTTCCAAATCGTTGGCATCGATGATTTTGGATCTAGGAAAAGTGATCCTGCGCTGGCGTTCGCCCAGGTAGATCCTGATAAGCCCGCGCTCGTCATCACGCACGATCCTAATATTGTGCTGTATGTTCAGCAAGAGTACCGCTACCTGATGTCGGGGCATTTTCACGGAATGCAGTTCCATGTCCCGCCGCTGTTCCGTTTTATTAACAAAGGTCCGTTGGCAGCGATAGGCATATACAAAGGACTGCATCGATTCAAAGGCCGTCCGTTCTACATATCTAGAGGAATGGGGCAGACATCCCCGAATGCAAGATTTCTCGTATGCTGTGAAGTGACGATGCACGAGTTGTAAAGTAACTCCATCCTTATCCGATGGATGGAGTCTCTGCGGCAAGTTCGGCAATACGGCGGTTGACATCTGTTGAATAAACGCCACCATGGTAGCAAATCACTTGGTCGATCGCATAGTCTGCGAATCGCTCCAGCGAGCGAACAGCTTGCCCATAATCGACGCATGTCTGAGGGAGAGAAGGTCGAAGCTCGCCATCCACAATCATTAACGCATCGGCTGCAATAAGCGTCCGAGTTGGTTCATGGTATAAGCTAATATGACCGGGCGTATGGCCGGGTGTTTCGATGACGATAATACCGCCGCAGATTGGCAGCCGCTGCCCGTCTGTAATCGTCCGATCGACTGGTGCGCTCGGCGGCGATAGCAGCAGTGCTTTGAATCTATTCTTAAACGCCTCAGGTGTACCTGGCGGCAATACCGCATCCATCTTCGCAAGCGCCTCATCCGTCACTTTAATAAGCCGCTTCTCGCCCTGAATATAGGGCACCTCGAAGGGATGGGCCAGCACCTCAACAGGCCGATCGGCCTTCACATGATCCAGCAGCGCTGGAAGTCCTCCAATATGATCGATATCTTGATGAGTTATGATGACTTGTGCGATCTGTGCACGATCCACACCTGCATCCGCGATTCCTTGCTGTAGATCAACCAATCTCCCCGGATATCCCGTATCAATTAATACCGCTTCTGTTCCATCCGTAAGGAGTACAGGATATACCGTGTCCGGTTTCCCCATCGCCGAGTTCGTGACAGCCACCAAATGAACACCATTCGTTACGCGCATCTACTGAATCCTCCTATATCGAGCCATCGCAAGAGAAGCTTACGCTCATCAGGCGTGTACCTATCTTATCGGGGAAGAAGGATTATGTAAATAGATAAATATATTATTATATCACAAAAATAAATATTTGTCAACATACAATAAATGGTCGTTTTTGTTTGATCATCGTTAGTGCCTAGCTCCTCGATTCGTCTTGAAATATGATAAGGTTAGTAATGAAGATATGAAGATACCTAGCACTTTATCCATTATTCAATCCCTAGGAGGTCTCCTCAACGATGACAGCAGTAATTCGTTTGCCCCGTGCAACGCCAGAGCAGACAGGAATTCCGAGCCAAGCCATATCTGCCTTTCTCGATCAATTGAAGCGCGATGCGCTGGAGATTCACGGCTTTATGGTCATCCGCAACGGAAGCGTGGCAGCCGAGGGCTGGTGGGAGCCGTATTCGGCAGAGCTTCCTCATCTCATTTTCTCCATTACGAAGAGCTTTACCGCGACAGCAGTTGGATTTGCCGTTCAAGAGGGATTGCTGAACGTTCATGATAAAGTCGTATCCTATTTCCCGGACGAGCTGCCGGCACAACCATCCGACCACTTGCTGGCAATGACGATTCACGATCTGCTAGCGATGGCGACTGGACAGACAGGCGATCCGACAGAAGAGTCGATCTCGCAAGGTGGGGATTGGGTTCGGACGTTCTTCGAAGCGCCGATTCCATATGCGCCTGGTACTCATTTTGCCTATAACAGCGGGGCTTCTCATATTCTCGGCGTCATCGTTGAGCGTGTGAGCGGACAGTCGCTGCAAGCGTTCCTTGCACCGCGTCTGCTGGAACCGCTCGGCATCGAAGTGGCGGAGTGGCAGAAGCTTCCTGGCGGTCACCCGGCAGGCGGATTCGGTTTGTGCATCACACTGGAGGATGTGGCGAAGCTGGGTCTGTTGTATCTGCAGCGCGGCGTATGGAACGGTCAGCGACTGCTGGACGAAAGCTGGATCGATGCTTCATCGGCACTACAGGTAAGTAATGGCACGGAGCCGGATAACGATTGGGCTGCAGGTTATGGGTATCAGCTGTGGCGGTGCCGGTTTGATGCGTATCGATTCGCGGGACTCTTTTGTCAAAAATGCATCATCATCCCGTCGCACAACATGCTCGTTGTGTTGAACTCGGCGGATTGGGACGAGCCGAAGGCGCTGAATGCGGTATGGGAGCATTTGCTGCCGGCGGTCAGCGAGCAATCGCTGCCGGCGAATGTAGAAGCACATCAACAACTGCTGGATCGAATCGCAGCGCTGACGCTCAGCGTTCGTCTGGGAGAAACGGGAGAGAAACAGCATTTCTTCAACTATGGTACGACCTATCGGCTTGAATCGAATCTCGCAGGCTGGGAGTCGATTCAATTAGAGGAGCAGAACGATCGAATCGTAATTACGGTCACGGGTCAAGATGGCGAGAAGCAATTTGCATATGGCGTAGATCAGTGGGTGTACGCAGGGGAACGGTTGAAGTCGACAGCGGGCAGGGCGCTGTGGAACTCGGAGGGTGAGCTCAAGCTGGTTCAGCACGAGGTGTGGACACCGTTCAGCCGGACGGTGACGATTCGCGAAGCGGAGGAAGGAATGACGCTGCATATTCGCCGCAATGTATCATGGCCGCTCTTCGGATGGAAAGACGAGAATGACACTGTGCTGGGCACGCCGGCATCCTCGCGATAAGAGTCCCTCTTGCTCCCCAGCAGCGCAGTGGAAGATTGCGTATAATAGGATACTGAGCGAACCAAGATTTTCAAGATGAATGAAGAGGTGTTGCTGTAATGATGAAATCGTATGCATCTACACTAGATAGAGCCTACATCCTGGACATGCTGGATCAGCTGCTGCGAACGCCAAGTCCAAGTGGATTCTGTATGGCGATTATGGAGCTCGTTAGTAGGGAGGTCACCAAGCTCGGCTATACGATGCAGCGATCACCCAAAGGGAACGGCATTATCGTCATTCCAGGCGCAAACGACTCGAATGCGATCGCGCTCACGGCGCATGTTGATACGCTTGGCGCGATGGTCCGTTCAATCAAATCCGATGGAACCGTGCGCTTCACGCCAATTGGCGGCTATGCGATGCAAACGGTGGAGGGCGAATACTGTCTGATCCATACGCGAGATGGACGGCAATATGAGGGAACTGTTCTCTCAACGAAGCCTTCTGTCCATGTTTATTCGGATGCGCGTGACTGGAAACGCGATGAAGCGAATATGCAGATTCGGATCGACGAGCTTGTTGATTCGAAAGAAGATACCGAGAGTCTAGGAATTGCACCGGGTGATTTCATTTCTTGGGACCCACGTGTGCGGATGCGGCCGAATGGTTGGATCAAGTCACGTCATTTGGACGATAAGGCCAGTATTGCAGCATTGTTTGGTCTTCTAGAATGGCTGAAGCGGGAAGGTCGTACACCATCTCGTACGGTGCATATCATTATTTCAACCTATGAAGAGGTTGGACACGGCAGCGCCTATGTGTCTCCCGATATCACCGAGATGATTGCAGTTGATATGGGAGCTATCGGCGATGATTTGAGCACGACCGAGCGGGACGTATCCATTTGTGCCAAAGATTCGTCAGGACCGTATGATTACGGCATGACGTCGAAGTTGATTGAATTAGCGAAGCGGGAAGGCATGCCATACGCTGTTGATATTTATCCGTTCTATGGCTCGGATGCTTCAGCGGCGCTGCGAGGCGGCAGCAATATTCGGGCAGCGCTCATTGGTCCCGGCGTACATGCATCACACGGGATGGAACGAACACATGCCGAAGCGATTGTGAATACAGCAGCGCTGCTGCTTGCTTATATTTTGGAATAAACGAAGAGAAGGTTAGGTGATCTTGCAATGAATGAACGGCTGCGCCAGTTAACGACACATTTGACGAATCAATCGCTCCATGCAGCAATCATTACGAACCCGAAGCATGTCTATTACTTAAGCGGCTTCCGCAGCGATCCGCATGAGCGGCTGCTTGCGCTTATCGTTACAGCAGACGGAGGCTCGAAGCTGTTAGTGCCACAGCTGGATCGGGCAGGGGCGGAAGCATCCGCCTCGGTTGATGTTATTGAATCTCATCGAGACACAGACGATGCCTACGCCATTCTAGCAGGCATGCTGGGCAAGGATAGCGGGGGCCAACTTGCAATCGAGAAGGAACGAGTGACTGTATCGCAGTACGAACGGATGAGATCTGTGCTGCCGCAGTCATCCCTGCTTGGAATTGACGATGCGTTGCTTGCTATGCGAGCTGTAAAAACAGCTGACGAGGTTGCACGCATCAAGCGGGCTGTCCAATTGATTGAACAGGTGCTGCGGGACACCCTGCCGCTAGTTAAGCCAGGTGTAACCGAGCTTGAGCTTGCCGCTGACATTGATTTCCGGATGCGCAAGGTTGGTGCTGAAGGTCCATCATTTGATACGACGGTATTGGCTGGCGCTAACTCCGCGCTGCCCCATGGTACGCCGGGCAATCGCAAGATTGCCGAGGGTGAGCTTCTATTGTTCGATATGGGCGTGTACGCGGATGGTTATGTTTCAGACATAACGCGAACCTTTGCAGTTGGTGATGTGTCTGATGAGCTGAAGCGAATCTATGCATCCGTATTGAAGGCCAATGAGTTGGGCATCCAAGCGCTGAAGCCTGGTGTCCCGATGATGGAAGCAGACCTTGCAGCTAGACGCCATATTGAAGCTTCCGGCTATGGAGATCGGTTCACACATCGACTTGGTCACGGCATTGGGCTGGACATTCATGAATATCCTTCGCTGCATGGTGCGAACGCGGAGCTCCTTCGTGAAGGTATGGTTGTAACGGTGGAGCCCGGAATTTATGTCCCTGGCTTAGGCGGGGTGCGAATTGAAGATGATGTGCTGCTAACGAGCGGCGGTTCGGAGACACTGACGACGTTCCCTAAGCTGCTTACGATTATCGGGGTATAGTTGTGAATAGGAATAAGCCGTCTGAAGTAGAGGAAACCCTGCTTCAGATGGCTTTTTTATCGTCATAGGATATAAATATTGAACATATCATAAATATAGTTGGTTAAACAATGCGAGTTTGTTTGATTTTGGTGAATTTTATATGAATTTAATGTTGGATCTTGTGGGAAAAATTGATTATACTAGACAAGGTAATTATTTACATGAATATCTGTAGGAGGAATAATTAACACATGCAAACGGAACAAGGCGCACATTTCCAACCTGTGCCAAATCACAATTATCAACCGCAAGGTCCGAAAGTAGCGGAGGTCGTCTCCGTTAAGGAATGGCTCGTTTCCAGCCTTATCATGCTAATTCCGATCGTGAATATTATTATGATGTTTGTTTGGGCCTTTGGGGGCAATGCGAATCCGAATAAGGCCAATTACTTTAAAGCAGCACTTCTGATGGCATTAATCGTACTGGTTCTATATGTAGTCATTATTGTGGTTATTGTCGGTGCAATTGCATCAACATCATTTAGTTAATTTGTTCGCCGCTCTTCCACTTCGGAAGGGCGGTTTTATTTTACCAAATCGCTTCGCTTGACATGAAACCTTAGGGTGTCATATACTTCGAAATGAAACCAAATGGTTTCCTAAAATCAGACGATATTCGTAATTACCTCTAATTGAACAGGAGACTACACAAATGAGCGAAACGAACGCACAACAGCTGCCGGATATTGTCCGTAACGTTGTATTGAACGCATCAATCGAGAAAGTATGGAAGGCTGTTTCCACTGCAGAAGGAATTGCTTCGTGGTTCATGCCGCCAACGAGCTTTGAGCCAACGGTTGGGTATGAATTCGAATTGAACGCAGGTCAGTTTGGCATGTCCCCATGCACAGTAACGGTCGTTGAACCGCCGCACCGTCTCGCTTTCCGTTGGGGCAAAGACTGGACATTGTCCTTTGAACTTAAAGAAGAGCAGGACGGAAAAACAGCGTTTACCCTTACGCATGGCGGTTGGGGCGCCGATGTCGTTACCGAATTTAATCAGCCGCATACGCAAGTTCGAGAGCATATGGGACATGGCTGGGATGGCATCATGAAGAAGTTTGTACAAGTTATCGAAGGTTAATTCGTTATGGAACAGGCTAAGCCCAATCCCGATAACAAGCCTGCAATGGACGTGTTTCAAGCGATCGCGGACCCTTCGAGACGTAAGCTTCTAGAAATGCTGGGCGATGAAGAAATGCCGGTCACGGCAATCTCCAGCCATTTCTCAATGACAAGGACGGCTGTCTCGAAGCATTTACGCATCCTGACAGACGCAGGCTTATTGACTGAACGAAAGGTCGGGCGAGAGACGCGCTATAGACTGGAGCCTGCACCCCTTCAGGAGTTGAAGCGTTGGCTTGCCTATTATGATCGGTTCTGGGATAACAAAATGCTCGCCCTTCAGCGCTATGTGGAGTCGTCCGACGATAGCCAGACGTCATCCAGCTAAAATCAAGGGTTGATCGAACGCCCGCGGCCGTATTATGCTGATGACGACTGGATTTGCTGGCTTGAAGGAGAGATGGAACGTGAGCGAATACCCTCATGTGTATGATGTGAAGATGGATTTGTACCAGGATTGGCTGAATACGGTACAAGAAGTGTTTCGTGGCTCGGGATCTCCGCTGCCGGAAGATCTGACGGATGAAGAAGTCTCAATCGCTTATTTTCTGCAGACGGCACCTTCTGAAGAGGCGGCGGAACAGCTCGCGGCGAGTAACGAGAAGCGACTTCGTACGATACAGCAGACCATTCTGGATCGTATTGATGATGTAATTGCACCTGACATTCATAAGCGAACGGGCTATGAAGGGACGCAGTACCATTTTCAATGGGTATACCAGCAAGGCGAGCACATTGTGGAGAATCACTCGCAGTATCGAATCCCGCTATAAAAATGCAAGAAGAGCAAGCTCGCGGTTGAATGCCGCTCGCTTGCTCTTCTTTTTTCGTTTAATGGGCTTGCTTATGCTTAACTACGACTTCTGCCTCGGATTTCTTCCTCACCCAAGGGAGCGAAGCTTTGATCCAGCCATAACGCTGGGAACGATAAATTCTCGCATGACCGGAGCAAGCATAGCTGACTAAGCAGCCAATAAGTAAATACAATGCACCATCTGTACCAAACAGTTCTAGTCCCATAACGAAGCAGGCGAAAGGGGTGTTAGCCGCACCGCTGAATACACTCACTAATCCAATGCCTGCCAGCAGCGGTACAGATGCATGGAATAACCCCGCAATCGCACTGCCAAGCGTACCGCCGATCACGAACAACGGTGTTACTTCGCCGCCCTGAAATCCAGAGCCTAGCGTAATGGAAGTAAACAGCGTCTTGAGTGCGAAGGCAGCTGGAGATACCGATTCTTCGAATGAGTGACTTAATAATGGCAGGCTTAATCCAAGATAGTCACGTGTTCCAACGATATACACAAGCGCAATAATGGCAAAGCCACCAGCGAATGCTCGAAGCGGAGCGTTAGGAATCCATGCAGCGAACCGTTTCTTCAATCCATGCGTCAGCTCACTGAACAGCAGTGCAGCAAGTCCAAACAGAATGGAAGCCGCAATGATCTGTGCCAATAATTGAAGCGAGAATGAAGGCAATTGGCCTAGCGAATACTGAATATGTCGAATTCCCCAAGCTCTTGTGACATAGTCGCCTGTCCAGCCGGCAATCAAACACGGAATAAGTGCGATAAAGCGGCTTCTGAAGCTGCGGTGTGCAGCAAGCAGTTCGACAGCGAATATGGCGCCCGCTAGCGGCGTTCCGAATACGGAGCCGAATCCGGCACTAATTCCACATTGGAGCAGTATGCTGCGCTGCTGAGTGGTTAATTTCAGCTTGTTGCCTAATTGTTCAGCTAAGCTGCCTCCCAGTTGAACGGCAGTACCTTCGCGTCCGGCCGATCCACCGAGAAGGTGAGTTGTCCATGTTCCAATTAATACGAGCGGTGCCATGCGCAGCGGTACAGCAACATGAGCATGATCACCGTATGCTTGTTCGATGAGCAAATTGTTGCCTTGTGCTGCTGAGCGGCCATAGGCGGCATACAGCCAGCTGATCCCAGCACCGCCAATCGGCAGCAGCCACAGAAGCCAAGCTGAGTGCTCGCGCACGGAGGTTAATTGTTCAAGTCCATAAAGAAACAAAGCGGAAGCAGTTCCGCCCAGCAGGCCGATGGCAATTGTAACGAGCGCCCATCGCAGCAAGCTTGAGCCCGTGTATATGACATTATTCAAGTGAATTTCGCTCCTTGACAACACTTAACTTTCTTCATAAGACAAAATTATAGCACGAAATATGGATTGACGGCCTACTCTAGTTTGAGTAAAATACTTCGTATGCGAAATGTTCGTATGTGAAAGATTTGTTTTCTAAATCAAACTAGAAGGGAGGAGGGGTTCACATACTGGAGAATCAGGAGCGGCTGCAGCGACTATTGCTCATGTTTCGAGAAACGAATAAAGAGCTGTATCAAGTATTGAATGTTACGTTACAGCAGCTAGGTATCACATCCGCACAATACATGGTACTTAAGGCACTGCACACGAAGCCGTGCATGGGTTTGTCAGAGTTAGCGGAACAGATTTATTCCAATAACAGCACGGCAAGTGGCATTATTGATCGTCTGGTCAAAGCCGACCTCGTCAAGCGGGAGCGGCCTGATACGGACCGCCGGGCGATTTCACTGACGTTGACTCCGCAAGGAGAAGAACTGATCAACAAAGCTCTCGAATTGCGACTGGATCGGTTGAAGCCGCTCCTGAAGCTGCCCGCAGAGGATTACGATACGATGTTCCGCATTCATCGGGATATTATAGAATTAATACAACAAGGTGGAGAGGAAGCCTAACATGACTAACGCAGTATCTAACTTAAAAAGGGGTCCTATCGTAGCTTCGCTGATTATTGCGGCGTTCGTTGCGATCTTGGCGCAAACGCTGCTTAACATCGCGCTGCCAAGCATCATGAAGGACCTGAATGTATCGGAGAACACGGCACAGTGGCTCATCACGGGCTACATGCTTGTCAACGGTGTACTTATTCCGATCAGTGCTTATATGATCGAACGATTTACTACAAGAAGTTTGTTCATTGTCGCTGTCAGCTTGTTCACGATCGGTACGATCGTTAGTGCCCTGGCTCACAGTTTCCCTATTTTGCTCACAGGTCGTCTGATCCAAGCGGCTGGCGCTGGTATACTGATGCCGCTGATGTCGATCGTATTCCTGACGATCTTCCCGGTTGCAGAACGCGGTAAAGCAATGGGTATGATGGGTCTGGCGATGATCTTCGCACCAGCAGTTGGACCTACGCTGTCCGGCTGGATCGTAGAACACTATTCGTGGCGCGTTCTGTTCTACATCCTGCTCCCGATTATTTTGTTCGCTCTGTTCTACGGCGCTTATGCAATGAAGAACGTTACGCGTAACGCCAAATCGAAGCTGGACTATCTTGCAGTTGTATTGTCTACGCTCGGCTTCGGCGGCATCTTGTATGGCTTCTCCGATGCAGGTACGGACGGCTGGAACAACAATACGGTAATTACATCGCTCGTTATCGGTGTAGTATCCCTTATCTTGTTCGTCTGGCGTGAACTTGTTGTTGAGAAGCCGATTCTTGAACTGCGTGTATTCAAATTCAGCATGTACTCGCTCACGACTGTCATCAACGTTATCGTTACGATGGCCATGTACTCCGGTATGATTCTGCTGCCGCTGTACCTGCAGAACATTCGCGGCTTTACGCCGGTTGAATCTGGATTGCTCCTGCTGCCAGGCGCGATCCTGATGGGTATCATGTCGCCAATTACAGGTATTATTTTCGATAAAATCGGTGCACGTTGGCTTGCGGTTGTAGGTCTTGCAATCACGGTCGGCACGACGTACATGCTGAGCGATTTGGCCTCAGATACGACATACACGGCTTTGATCACGATCTACTCGTTCCGCATGTTCGGTATGTCCCTGCTTATGATGCCAATCCAAACAGCTGGTATGAACCAGCTGCCGCAGCGCCTCAATGCGCATGGTTCGGCGATGCAGCAAACACTGCGTAACGTTGCAGGTGCACTTGGTGCAGCATTGCTCGTTACGATCATGACGAACAAAACGAAAGATGTTGTCAAAGAACTGATCGTCAGCACGGGTACGAATCCACAAGACGAGAAAGCGATGCTGCCGCTTCAAGCCCAAGCTATGATCGAAGGCATTAACCATGCGTTTGTCGTTGCGACATGGTTCGCAGTTGCCGCTCTCGTGCTTGCCTTCTTCATCAAGAAGGTTAAACCGCATGAAGAGAAGAAAGTTGAAACGGCCAAGAACGATGATAAAGTGAAGGCACAAACCCAAGCAGCTTCGCGCGGTTAATCGCGTGTCACGAAATGGCCCGTTTCGATCCTTTTGGATCGAGATGGGTTTTTTCTTTGTTTCCTGATGAGGACAATGTGCGGTATACTCGGGACAACGAATGAATGATGAGGTTACGTCATCAGTGATGAGGTGATTCGGGCATGATATTAGACATAGGCGTGAGAGATGAGCTGCTAAGCCGATTAAATGAGGAGCAGCAGCAATATTTGACCGAAGTGCTTTCACGCGGAAGAAGAACGGTATTCGCCAATGAGATGGCGAGGCAGAAAGGGTACTCCATTCCGGAAGGAATCGATGTGGAGCAAATCGAGCTGCTGCTTGATGAATGGATCTACACCGGTTACATCGATGCCGGCCAAGTATCGCCGGATTTGCGATGCGAGTGTGGACGTCCGCTCCGCTACCAGCATCAAGTGCAGCATAAGACGACGGGTGAACGGAAGTTTTTCGGCATTGATCATTTGAAGGAGCATTTGACGATTGATGCTTCTGTCGTTTCCGCGATTAAGAAAGGCTTCGATGCCATCGATTATGAGCTGGACGAACTGCTAGTGAAGCTCTCCAATGATTGGGCAGCGGATCCCGAATTGCTGCAGGTCGCGCAGCTGCCGGATGATGTCGTGGATCATATGAATCTTAAGCTCCCGCTGCTGGACAAGCAGGTAAAGAAGCTGCGGGCCATCCGTGCGGCTGAGCTTACTGCAGCATGGCGTCGGAACGAACGACAAGCCGGGCTGCCAGAGCCTGCATTTAAGCCAGAGAAAACGACAGTTGTAGAGAAATCGGAATCGTATGATTTGTTCGCGTGGCAGGAGGAAGCAGAGGAGCCGGAAGCAGAGCCTCCGCTAATTGAGTTGGACTATGCCTTGCAAAGCCGTGTACGTACTTATTTGCGAAACGGTGTTGGAAGCGCGCGAGTTATATGTGAAATGCTCATCGAGGAGCATCAGGCGAGCGATCGCCGATTTCTGACGGGTAAGCCTAAGCTGTATCCAAGTGTATGCGTCTATATTGAATCGCTTGATGCGGTCAAGATCGAGAGTATTTCGCCAGAGGACCGCTCGTACTCCCTTACGAAGCCGATTTAGTTGTTATCTGTCAGCAATTAATGAGGAGGCATAACCAACGATGGAAGTACATCCTACCGCGCAAACTACCCATAATGCTCATATCGTAAACCCTCGCGTCATTGACCGGATCGTTGCAGTGCAGTCGACAGCAGAGGATGCCCCTGCTATTATGGATTTACTGTTGAAGACAGCGCAATGGTTGAACAGTAAAGGCTCAACCCAGTGGGGAGCGCTGCTCCACGGGGAGGATGCGCATCATTCAGTGGAGTCCGCTCGAAGGGGAGACGTCTACTTATTCAAGGATGGCGATACGCTCGCAGGTATCGTCATGCTGCTTCGGAGTCCAAGTCCATGGGACATTGAGCTGTGGGGTGAGGAAGGACATGAGGGTGCGGTATATTTGCATCGTCTAGCCATTAATCGCGATTATAGCGGTAGAAATTTGGGCGAAGCCATTCTCCAATGGGTACACACAGGCATCCGATTCGATGGTAAAGATCGTATCCGACTTGATTGCAATGACTCGAATCCGCTGCTGGATCAGTTCTATCGATCAGCTGGCTATACGTATATGGGGCATGCAGATAAGGGATTCTTCTTGTTCGAACGCATGCAGCCAACCTTACAATAATTTTTCATTGCATCATAGGCGCAAAGCCGGTTCCGACATCATACAGTGTAGACGTATGACTATTGAACCGGGAGGTACTACCGATGAATCGTGGTTTTGCGCCATTTGGCGGTGGTTTTGGTCGCCGTCCTTTCCGTCCGTTTCCGCATCCCTTTTTCCCTGGACGCGTTTTGTTTCCATTCTTTTTCTTCTCGCCGTTCTTTTTCCCGTTCTTCCGCGAAGGTGAAGAGCTAGGAGAGGATCGGAACGACGGGATTTTCGCGCAGCATCAAGCAACGCAGGGGCAGACGCTTCAACAGGTGGCGCATGCGTATAACATCCCTTATCCAATTCTGGAAGAAGCGAATCCGCAAGTTACTAGTCCAACTCAACTGAGACAAGGTGAAACGGTCGTTATTCCGCGGATCTCGCATATGTATTGCCACAAAACATACATGGAGCGCGATGAGAAGCAGCCCGTACAGACGGCTGTAGACCCTGCTCAGCAGCAGCAAGCACAACAGTGGCAGCAGCCAAGGTCACCTTACGCGCCAAATCAATACCCTTATTAAGGTTTCGAATACAAATAATGATAAGGCTGCGGATAACCGCAGCCTTTATTGCGTTTATTCGAAGATGGAGCGACATACATAAATAGAGGGTGAAATACGTTCATTTTGAGGTATAATGGAACGATGGAGTTTATTGATGAATGTGGAGGCACGGACGTAATTGGCTAATTATCCGTTTGAATTTGATCCTGGCACACCGTTTATGCAGCAGGCGAGCGATTGGATCGCTGATGTCTTCTATGAGGTGCTGCCGGAGGCAGGCTTCGAAGTGCGCGACGAGCAGATCTATATGGCGTTCCAGCTGGAGCGGGCGTACAACGAGAAGAAAACGATTTTTGCAGAGGCTGGTGTTGGTACTGGCAAAACGCTTGTCTACCTGCTCTATGCAATTTGCTATGCCCGTTATACGCGCAAGCCTGCGATTATCGCCTGCGCTGACGAGTCGCTGATCGAGCAGCTGGTGAAGCCGGAGGGAGATATCGCAAAGCTTGCTCGCCATCTGGAGCTGACGATTGATGCGCGTCTTGGCAAATCGCCGGATCAATATATTTGCTTGAACAAGCTGGATGATGTGCGTGCTGATGAAATGGCATCTGAGATCTATGACACCATATACAGCGGATTGCCTAAATTTGTACATCGTCCAGACACGATGCAGTCATTCCATCCATACGGAAACCGTAAGGACTATCCGGAGCTGTCGGATGACGAATGGGGACAGATCGGCTGGGACGTCTTCCAAGACTGTCTCGTCTGCAATCAGCGCCATCGCTGTGGTCAGACCTTATCGCGCGAGCATTATCGCAAAGCGGCAGATATCATTATTTGCTCGCATGATTTCTATATGGAACACGTTTGGACCTATGATGCGCGTAAAAGGGAGGGCCAACTGCCATTGCTGCCAGAGCACAGCTCAGTCGTTTTCGACGAGGGGCATCTGCTCGAGACAGCGGCGCAAAGCGCGCTCACTTACAAGCTGAAGCACTCGTTGTTCGAGAGCATCATTACGCGGCTGCTCGAAGGAGAAGTGCGTGAATCGCTTGCCTATGCCGTCGAGGATGCGATCGGAGCGAGTGAAAAGTTGTTCGAGCTGCTGGCGAAGCACAGCGTTCGTGTTCCTGCATCGAATCGGCGCGAGGTTGTGCTGAGTGAGGAGCTTCTGCGGGAGATCAATCGGTTCAGCGGTCTGCTCGGGACGATTGAAGAAGAGCTGGTGTTCGAGAGCGGATTGTTCACGATTGACGACTATCAGCTCAAGATTGTCGAGGAGCATCTCGAGATGATCGGACTTGCATTGTCGTTGTTCAAGCGTCCAGAAGGACTCATCTCATGGGTAACGGACGATGGCGCGGATGGTATCACATTGGTCATTATGCCGCGCAAGGTGAAGGAAATTCTCGCGGAGATGGTGTTCGGCAAGCGAATGCCTGTCGTCTTCTCGTCGGCTACACTGTCAGTTGACGGCTCCTTCGACTATGTTGCTCAAAGCCTTGGCATTAGCGATTATTTGTCTTTCACCGTAGCTTCTCCATATAACTATGAGGAGCAGATGAAGGCTGTGCTTTATCCAGAACCATCGGCCCCTTCTGCTGCCAAAATGGAACAGGTGCTTCGCAGCCTAGAGCAAGCTGAAGGCGGTTCGCTGCTGCTGTTCCCATCATTCGAAGAGCTGCATCTGTTCCAAGCCGAGCTGACTCGCTATCCGGAAGCGCGCAGCTACCGTTTCTTGTATGAGGGTTCGGCAGAAATCAGCCACCTCATCTCCGAGTTCCAGCGCGATGAGCGCAGCATTCTGTGCGCGGTGACGTTGTGGGAAGGACTTGATATTCCAGGGCCGTCGCTGTCGCATGTGCTGATCTGGGCGCTTCCGTTCCCGCCGCATGACCCGGTGTTCGATGCAAAGCGGAAGGACGCGAAGGATGCATTCCGTGAGGTCGATATGCCATATATGCTGCTTCGCATGCGGCAGGGGATCGGCCGGCTTATTCGCACAAGCAGTGACAGCGGTACAGTCTCGATCTTCGGAGAGCAGCTCGAGAACGATGAGGTTCGAGAACAGATTATGCGGTTCTTACCGTCCAATACAGAGAGGATGGCACCATGCTAAACATTTCGGAATACAGCGTAGAATTAGTAAAAGATCCGTTCGGCATTCTGGACGGCAAACGATATGAATTCATTCTAGATCTAGACGTACCTGATGACGATGAGCTGTATAGCGAGAATGGCGTCTATGCACGGGTTATTTTCAGTGTTGCAGACAGCGGTTCGCGAATCGTCAAATACGAGCTGCGCGAACGCTCGACAGATCGCTATTTGGAGATTGATCTGGAAGATGAAGAGCTTGCGGCATTTGCACAATTTTGCAAGGAAGAGCTTGAATCGGGTGCTGACGTCGAGTAAGGCGTCTACCATGGAAGGAGACGGGCATGAAATCGATCTTGTTCACAGGCGGGGGATCCGCCGGACATGTTACGGTCAATCTCGCGCTAATTCCGAAGTTTATTGAAGATGGCTGGAAGGTCGACTACATTGGCTCCGTTGATGGCATTGAACGAAGACTGATCGAACCGCTGGAGGGCGTCACGTATCATCCGATTGCTACGGGTAAGCTGCGGCGTTATTTCGACTGGCGCAATGCGAAGGACCCGTTTAAGGTTGTGAAAGGCGTCATGCAGGCGTATCGCCTCATTCGTCGATTGAAACCGAATGTTGTCTTCTCTAAAGGTGGTTTCGTCTCCGTACCAGTCGTGTTAGGGGCCAGGATGAACAAGACGCCAATTCTTATTCATGAATCGGACCTAACACCTGGCTTGGCCAATCGGATTGCAATGCCTTTCGCAACGGGAATCTGTACGACGTTCCCTGAAACATCGCAATACATTAAGGCAGGCAGCACTGAAGTGCGCCACGTCGGTGCTGTCATCCGCGAAGAAATTCGTCAAGGGGATGCTCAGCGCGGCCGTGCATTCTGTGACCTGAATGCATCAAAGCCAGTGCTGCTCATTATGGGTGGCAGTTTAGGTGCGCGTGCGATTAATTCAGCTGTGCGTGCTGCTTTACCAGAGCTTACTCGTCGATTCTACATCGTCCATCTATGCGGCAAAGGTGGCATTGACCCGTCTATCGAGAATTCGTCGTACCGACAGTATGAGTATGTACAGGAGCAGCTGCCCGATGTGCTCGCGATGACTGATATCGTGATTACGCGTGCTGGCTCGAACTCGATCTACGAATTTCTGTCGCTGCAGCTGCCGATGCTGCTCATTCCGCTGTCGAAGCGGCAGAGCAGAGGGGATCAGCTGCTGAACGCTGCATCCTTCAAAGAGGCCGGCTATGCCCAGGTGCTCGAGGAAGAGCAGCTTAGCGCGGAAACGCTCGTGGCAGAAGTAACGAAGCTGTATGATGAGCGGCATACATACCGATATACGATGCGGCGTCACGCGCAGCAGGATGCCTTGTCATCCGTGTATGGGTGGATCGGTGGAATTGCGAAGCCGTAGCATCAACGATATAATACTTGTAACTTCATAAGCAATAAATCGGTGGAGTCTGTCATTTACGGGATTTCTCTGTCTTTTTGGAGAGCCTGTATCTTACAGGCTCTTTTTGCATTCATATTGGTCGGCAATGAAAGGGGAATTGGGTATGTCAATTTTATTAACACTTATGTTGATTATTGCGGGCACGAAGCTTGCAGGGGATTTAGCGGTAAGATTGGGTCAACCTTCTGTGCTTGGCAAGTTGATCGCTGGTATTGTATTAGGGCCTGCAGCGCTGCATTGGATCGAGCCGGAGCCGTTCATTAATGAAATGTCTGAGATCGGCGTCCTTCTGCTTATGTTCATCGCAGGGCTTGAGACCGATCTTGACCAAATGAAGCGCAATTGGCGTTCATCTGTTGCAGTAGCTGTTGGTGGCATTGTCGCACCGTTCGTCGGCGGATATCTCGCTTCAATCGCGTTCGGATTATCGAATGGGCAATCGCTATTCGTCGGCATGCTGTTGTGCGCGACTTCGGTAAGCATTTCCGTTCAAACGCTGAAAGAGATGAATGCACTTCAATCCCGTGAAGGGACAACGATTCTTGGAGCAGCTGTCGTAGATGATGTCATTGTGGTGATTCTGCTCGCGGTCATGATGAGTGTACTGGGTACCGGTGAAGGCAGTTCGGTCAGCGAAATTATGATAAAGAATGGACTCTTCTTCTTGCTCATCGTGATCGTCAGCTTGTTCGTTGTTCCACAGGTCATGAAATGGTTCGCTTCTCTTCGTGTCAGCGAACCTATCATGAGCGGAGCGCTCGTTCTTGTATGCGGCTACGCCTATTTCGCTGAAGAAATGGCGGTGGCTGGCATCATCGGTGCATTCGCAGCGGGTATCACGATTTCGCAGACGCGTTTCAAACATGAAGTTGAGGAGAAGGTAAATCCGATCGCCTATAGCTTATTCGTTCCCGTGTTCTTCGTCAGCATCGGATTAAATGTCCGTTTCGAAGGCATCGGCAGTCAGCTAGTCTTTCTGCTTGTGCTGACGCTTATCGCGATCGCCGCCAAGCTGATTGGCGGTGCAATTGGTGCAAGGCTGACTGGCTTTGACCGCCGGTCAGCGCTCATGATCGGAGCGGGCATGGTGTCACGTGGAGAAGTGGCCCTTATCCTTGCCGCATCCGGTTTGGAATCCGGGCTGCTGCCGCAGCGTTATTTTACAACCGCAATTGTGCTTGTTATTGTTACGACACTCGTTACACCGCCGCTGTTGAAGCTGTTGAATACAGGTCGGAGCAATGCTGTTAAGGCTGTTGATCAGTAATTTTCGCAGATCTGTGCAACTTTCCATCGTCTCCGTAAGTCTATGAATGCATCGAACGCATTGATAGGCTGAAAATGGAAACGGAGGAAGCGATTCATGCGGACCAAATGGACGAAGGTTGCTGTAGGCTGTTTAGCAGTTGGATTAGCGGTTTCGGTTGTCATTCGTGCATCGGCATATGCGCAAGGCGTCTCAGGGGTGAATGCTAGCTTTGCCAGACCAACGATTAGCAATAAGACAAACATCCCGTTGGCGACACCTCGCTGGTCGATCGAACTCAGCAAATCTACACAAGATATCATTTACGGTAATCCAAGCGTAGTGACGGCTGGTAATAACGTATTGTTCGTGAAATCTGGCGTATTGAATGCCATCAATGAGTCTAACGGAAAAACACAGTGGACATTTGGTAAGAAGCTGCAAATGCAAGCCGTTGCGATAGCTGGCAATGATGTATTGGTATTCGATGATAGCGGTGTCGTGTACCGAGTAGATACGAAATCGGGAAAAGGTTCGAAGCTGTTTCAACTTATGAACGCAAAGGGCACGAAACCTGACGCGATTAATATGTTAATGGCATCTGAAGCTGAAGGAATTGTATATGTCCTCAACTCCACTACGGTTGCAGCGGTTGATCTTACCTCTGGGAAACTGAAATGGCGGAATGATGAATTCTTCAATACGAATCAGCCACAGCTTGTGAATGGAAAGCTGCTCTTTTATGCAATCGAATCGGGGGCGCTTACGGTTGGTACGACTTATGCAATCGATCCGAAGACAGGCAAGACGCTATGGCGATTAGCCGGCAGCCACTCCGCGCTGCTTGGAACGGACGGAGATAAGCTCTACTTCGAAGATCAATGGCCGAACGTGGATGACGCCGAGAATGCAATTGCGAAGCTGGATGTTGTATCTCTGACCACGGGAGAATTAATCGAATCGAAGTCGTATCCATCTCCGCAGACGAGTACGGGTACAATCGTTCAACGTTCAAGCCAGATCGTAATCGACGGGAATGATTTGTACATTGGTGCTGGTGGCAGCGGGGTGTATCGCTATGGCCTGCAGGCGGACCCGACAACATCAAAACCGGCGTATATTTCAGTGAATGGCAGCTGGATCGCAGGACCATACAACGGAAAGCTATACTTCAGCCAAGCGGATAATATGGGCTTGTTCGGCAATAAGCTTCTGGATCATACCTACATTCCGTACGATGGTGTAGACAATCCAATCAGCCGACTAGACCTAATAGATTCGGGTATGTATATCGGACAGACGGACGGGTCCATATTGGCTTACAACGTCAAAACGGGTAAGGCGCAGTTCCGCTATGAGTCTCATGCACGCAACTATGGTCCGTTCCAGACGGCCGGCAATACGCTAATCGTACAAGCCGATAATAAGCTGTATGGTTTCTTACTGTCGGCGGAGCTGACCAAACCAATTACCGACGCCGAGGAAACAGCGAGTGGATACGCGAGGACAGCTGCAAAGCTGTCGCTTAACGGCGAGCTGCGAGAATTCACGCCGAGCATGATGACAGCGGCGAACCGGATGTTTGTACCGTTTCGTTTCTTGACGGAGGCGTTAGGTGCACAAGTCGTCTATGACAGCAAGACGAAGTCGGCAACGGTCACGTACGAGGAGCGCGTATTTACGATCACAGAAGGCAAAGCTTATGCGGAGGTTGGCGGCACACAGCAGGAGCTTTCTTTTGCACCGGTAACGTTGAATGGCTCGCTGTATGTATCTGTGAAGGATATAGGCAATCTGCTTGGCATTACCGTGAACTGGAACCAATCAACAAGAACGGTAGAAGTGGTTACAGGCAAGTAGCGCAAAGAAAGGAATAACACCGATGAAGCTGGAATGGCGCAAGGCAGAGAAGTTAGTCTATGGCGTGAAGCATAAATGATGAGGAGCCGGCGACATTTGCACTTATGGACGAATTTTGCCAATCGAATCAACTCGTTCGGACTTTCCAAATACATCATCGGGAGATTTACTTGTCCGATGCTCGAAAGGTAGATCCCAGTAAGCTTCAAACCATACTTCGCTATCCGGTTTAGCGTGTCTGATCGATAACCTTACGCTTGCATGTCAGATGTGTTCGTTTTACACTCTTCCGTTTCGCTTGGACAAAACTTTAAACTTTGCCGTTGCAATTTGCGATGACGGGTGTATAATAACGAGTAATTTCATATTTCTCGAACAACAAATTCATTGACGAGAATGAGTACGTTAAATCGACTGATCTAACAGAGAGTTGGGTTGCTGAAAACCAACGTTCAGGCGGTAACCGAAAGCTATCTCCGAGAAGCGGGCCGAAAGGCCAGGCCGCTATTCCAGCGTTAGAAGGAAGCGCATTGATAGATGCGTGATGGAGTGTCGCTGTCGTTGGCAGCGGAACTAGGGTGGTAACACGGGTTATACAGACTCGTCCCTTATTGGGGACGGGTCTTTTTTGTTTGTTCAAATTGAAGAGGAGTGACTTTGAACGCCGTTCAAAGATCCTGATGTGAGGAGATATCCGCCAATGCTAAGTCAATCGTTAACTGTAACCAAATCCAAATCAATCGAGGGCCGGCTGGCGGCGCTCGTACGGGAGATGAAGCCGTCGGGCATTCGCAAGTTTTTCGATCTTGCAGCAGGTCAAGAAGGGATTATTTCGCTTGGTGTCGGTGAGCCTGATTTCGTAACGCCGAAGCCGGTTCGCGATGCATGCATGATCGCTCTGGAGCAGGGAAAAACTTCGTATACGTCGAATGCAGGCATGCCAGAACTGCGCCAAGAGATTGCGAATTATGTGCAGACCAGCTGGAATGTCAGTTATGATCCCTCAGATGAAGTCCTTGTAACGGTAGGGAGCAGCGAGGCGATTGATCTTGCGCTTCGTGCATTGATTGAACCTGATGATGAGATTCTTATTCCAGTGCCAAGCTATATCTCATATGCGCCAATTGCTGCAATCGGACGCGGTAAGCCGGTTGAAGTGCAGACGAATGCATCGAACCATTTCAAACTTACGGCGGAAGCACTGCGCAGTGCAATTACACCGAAATCGAAGGTTCTGATTGTATCGTATCCGAACAATCCGACTGGCAGCATCATGAGCTATGAGGATTGGCTCCCGATTGCGCAAGTGGCAGAGGAGCATGACCTCATCGTATTATCGGACGAAATTTATGCAGAACTGACTTATGGTACGAAGCATGTAAGCCTTGCGTCTGTTCCAGGCATGAAGGAACGGACGCTGCTTATTAACGG
The DNA here is from genome assembly GCF_003182255.1 of Paenibacillus cellulosilyticus. Taxonomy (GTDB): domain Bacteria; phylum Bacillota; class Bacilli; order Paenibacillales; family Paenibacillaceae; genus Paenibacillus_T; species Paenibacillus_T cellulosilyticus. The sequence continues at coordinate 50,863 of NZ_QGTQ01000029.1, forward strand.
CTTCTCCAAGGCTTTCGCAATGACAGGCTGGCGCGTTGGATATGCTTGCGGACCGCAGCCGCTCGTTGCTGCCATGCTGAAAATTCATCAATACACGATGATGTGCGCACCAATTCTCGGTCAAATCGCAGGCCTAGCATCACTGCGGATTGGTCTCTCGGAGAAGGACCGGATGGTGGAAAGCTATAACGTTCGCCGCCAAGCCATCGTTGATGGCTTCCGTCGTATCGGCCTTCCATGCCATGTTCCGTTCGGTTCGTTTTATGCGTTCCCGTCTATCGCTGGAACAGGGCTGACATCCGAGCAGTTCGCTGAGCGGCTGCTCCTCGAGCAGAAGGTTGTAACCGTGCCTGGCAATGTGTTCGGTCAAGGTGGAGAAGGCTTCATTCGTTGCTCTTATGCGACCTCGCTGCCGATGATCGAAGAAGCGCTGGTACGGATCGAGAAGTTTCTACAATCGTTGTAGTCAAGGAGGAATGCGAGTGGCGCAGAACAATATCCAAGTACCGTTCGGATACGAGCCACCAATCGATTCACGCAAAGGTATATTGGTCTATTACGACACGTTCGAGCATGTATCGGATGAGGAGCTTGATCAGGTGGTTGAGTTGATGAAGGGCATGTCGTTCAAGAAGCTCGTACTCTACCCACTGCATGAATCGACGGCCAAGCGGATGTCGAAGGAGCCGGTGCGGCCATATTACAAAAGGTTGGATTTCCTTCATGACTGGCGCCGATCAATCGATGCGGCAGATGTTGCGATCGAAGGTCTTGAAGGCAAGCGCAAGAAGTACACGCCAATCGATAGCGCGCTTCGTCATCTGACGGAAACCTACGGCAAACCATTATTCTTGCTCCTTTCGCCGGAGACGGCCAGCTTGTTCGCCGGCTACGAGTCGTTCGAACCGTGGATTACCCGAATCCGGCTGCTGCTTACGTCAGGACCTTCGTCCAGTCAAATGCATCCAATGCTCGTCAAATACGCGCATCGTTGGAATGTCGTTGGTGAACCGGTAGGAGAGACCGATTAATGATACGTAAGATAGCTCATGTTTCAAATAACAGCGGGGAATTCTAACGACATGAACAATTCGATCTTATTTAAAACAGGCGCAAGCCGCGATCGGCATCAACGCAAGCTGCTGCTCAGTGCAGGGCTAAGCTGGCTGTTCGATGCAATAGACGTCGGCATGCTGTCATTCATTGTCGCTGCGCTAAGCGTAGAATGGGGACTTGGCGCTCATCAAATCGGTCTGCTCACCGCTACGAATTCCATTGGAATGGCAGTAGGGGCGGCAACGGCGGGCATCTTAGCAGATCGTTATGGCAGACGGACCATTTTGCTCTGGACGCTCGTCATTTTCTCCGTTGCAAGCGGCCTATCTGCCCTTGCTGGCAGCTTCGTAGTGCTGCTGATCCTGCGTTTCGCGGCTGGTTTCGGACTTGGCGGTGAACTTCCGGTTGCGTCGACGCTTGTCTCGGAATCAGTACCTGCGGAATCACGGGGCAAGGCGGTCGTGCTGCTGGAGAGCTTCTGGGCAGGTGGTTGGATCTTATCGGCATTGATCGCTTACTTCGTCATTCCAGATTATGGTTGGCGTATCGGCTTCGCCATCGGCCTAGTTCCGGTACTGTATGCCCTTTACTTGCGCCAAGCGATTCAGGACCCAGCCCGTTTCACGACGCGTCGCGATGAGTCACTGTCGTACGGCAGCCGGATTGCTTCGATCTGGAGGAGCTCGCATCGTCGTTCGACGATCATGTTGTGGGTGTTATGGTTCACGGTCGTCCTGTCGTACTATGGCATGTTCTTATGGCTGCCGACGGTAATGGTAATGAAAGGATTCAGCCTTGTTCGCAGCTTCGAGTATGTGCTCATCATGACGCTGGCACAGCTGCCTGGTTATTTCACAGCTGCATATTTGATCGAACGAGCAGGCCGTAAGTTCGTGCTCATTACGTATCTCATTCTGACAGCGGTCTGCGCTATCGTATTTGGCAGTGCAACCTCGACTGGGGTACTTATTGCAGCAGGTATTGGCCTATCGTTCTTCAATCTTGGTGCGTGGGGAGCGATGTATGCTTATACGCCAGAACTGTATCCGACGCCAATCCGATCGACAGGGGTTGGTCTTGCAGCATCCTTTGGTCGTGTTGGCGGTGTCATTGGACCTTATCTCGTCGGTGCACTGGTTGAACGGAGCACACCGATCTCAGCGATTTTCTCCATCTTCTTCGTTACGATCCTAATTGGAGCCGCAGCTGTGCTGCTTCTTGGCAAAGAGACGAAGGGCATAGAGGTCGAGTAATTGGACATCCTAAATCTCGCTGAGCGGCATTTAAACTCGATGACGATGGAGGCAGCGAAGACAATGGGCCGTAAACAAAAGAATTTCAACGGACAGCAGCAGGCTTTCGAGGCTGTGAGTCAACAAGCTGAGGATAATCAAGCCGCAGCGACTGAAACGAACAGGAACCAGAAAGGCCAAATTCCGAACAAACCTTCAACTGGTTAATGATTGCTGAGGAAAGCAAGGCTGCACAGGCGATTCGCCCATGCAGCCTTTTTCTATACCGCATGGACACGATGTGCGTACGGCGGTACAATCATCCCATGTCAGGTTATAGCAAGGAGAATTGGGAACGGATGAAAAGTTTACTTGTTACCGGATATCGAGCGCATGAACTCGGCATCTACGATCAGAAGCATAAAGGCATTCCGTACATACGTAAGGCGCTCGAGTCGCGGCTTATCCCACTTATCGAGGAAGGGCTTGAGTGGATTGTCACGCCCGGTCAATACGGTGTTGACTTATGGGCCTGTGAGGTTGCCATTGAACTGAAGCGGACATATCCGCAGCTTAAGCTATCCATTCTTGCCGCATACACGAACCCGGAAGAGAAGTGGAAAGAGGAGAAACAGGACTATTACCGAGGCATTTTGCACCATGTCGATTATTACGCCTTCGTCAGCAAACAGCCTTATCAAGGGGTCTGGCAGTTAACTGCTCGCGATGAGCTGCTTCTGCGGCGTACGGACGGGATTCTGCTGTTATACGATGAGGATGCGGGAGAAGCAAGCCCAAAGTATATGAAGCAGAAGGCGCTGAAGCGGCATGAAGAGGACGGATATCCGATCATAACCATTACTGCGGAAGATATACAAACAATGGCGGATGAGGAGCAGCGAGACATGGAGTATTAAATGGGGAGGAAGAAGCATGGGGGAGTATGTTAGGTTAGTTAAACCAACGGCGGAGCTTCGATATGAGTACTTGGATTTCTATCAGGATTGGGTCGATAGCGGTGAAGATATGGTTCCCTGGGTAATCAGCAAGGATCCGTCGGACTTTGAAGCAATGGTACAATCTCTATTCGATAACGAGAAGGGCGAGAATCTGCCGGCCAACAGAGTTCCGGATTCCACCTATTGGCTGGTAACGGATCAGAATAAAGTGGTTGGTGCAGTCAACATAAGACATAGGTTGTCGGAGAAGCTTCTCAATTGTGGTGGTCATATCGGATATGGTATTCGTCCCTCTGAACGGAGACGAGGTTATGCGACGCAGCTGCTAGCACTGGCACTAGAGAAGACGAAAGCATTAGGCATCGAAAACGTGCTCGTGGTTTGTGACGACTGTAACGAAGCTTCGGCAAGAACCATTATTCGCAACGGCGGGCTGCAGGATGTTAGTTTTACAGAAGAAGATGGAAACGTTGTGAAAAGGTTCTGGATTAGGCATCACTTATGATTGACAGGCTTGGCGCAAATCTGTTATCTTGTTTTAAATTATAATACGACGAGGAGTTGAGAGCATTGGCACACTATTATATGGAACCATCCCGCACATTCAGCGAGTTTCTGCTCATCCCGAACCTAACGAGCAAAACTTGTACACCGGACAATGTGTCGCTGAAAACACCAGTTTCGAAATTCAAGAAGGGCGAGCAGCCTGACATTGTGATGAATATACCGTTCACATCAGCGGTTATGCAGTCTGTCTCCGACCACAATATGGCGACTGCTCTCGCGAGATGCGGCGGTATTTCTTTTATTTTCGGTTCGCAGTCCATTGAGGATCAAGCGGCAATGGTTCGTAAGGTTAAAGAATACAAGGCGGGCTTCGTTGTGAGCCGCTCCAACCTGAAGCCGGAACAGACGCTTCGCGATGTGCTTCGCTTGAAGGAAGAGAATGGCCACTCGACGGTTGCTATTACAGCGGACGGAACGTCGAGCGGTAAACTGCTGGGTATCGTAACGAGCCGTGACTATCGGGTGAGCCGTGATTCGCTGGATAAGCCAATCGGTGAATTCATGACGCCGTTCTCGTCGTTGATCTATGGTCAATCCGGAATGACGCTGCCTGAGGCTAACAACCTGATTTGGGACAAGAAGCTTAACTGCTTGCCGATTGTGGACGAGAACCAGAATTTGCAGCATCTCGTCTTCCGTAAAGACTATGATGCGGACAAAGAAAATCCGCTTGGCTTGCTCGATGCGAACAAGCGTTACATCGTAGGTGCCGGTATCAATACGAAGGACTTTATGGAACGTGTTCCCGCGCTCGTTGATGCAGGCGTAGATATTCTTGTTATCGACTCTTCGGACGGCTATTCGGAATGGCAGTACGATACGGTCAAATGGGTGAAAGAAAACTTCAACGTGAAGATCGGTGCGGGTAACGTGGTTGATCGCGAAGGGTTCTTGTATCTCGTTGAAGCAGGCGCAGACTTCGTGAAGGTCGGTATCGGCGGCGGTTCGATCTGCATTACGCGTGAGCAAAAAGGCATTGGCCGCGGCCAAGCATCGTCTGTCATTGAGGTTGCAGAAGCTCGTCAGCAGTACTTCGAAGAAACTGGCATCTATGTGCCAATCTGCTCCGACGGTGGTATCGTACACGACTACCACATCACGCTTGCACTTGCGATGGGCGCAGACTTCGTCATGATGGGCCGTTACTTCGCACGCTTCGATGAGAGCCCAACGAAGAAGCTGAAAGTCGGCAACAACTTCGTGAAAGAGTTCTGGGGCGAAGGCTCGAACCGCGCTCGCAACTGGCAGCGTTATGATACAGGCGGCAAGCAATCCCTCGTCTTCGAGGAAGGGGTAGACTCATACGTACCGTATGCAGGTACATTGAAAGAAAACCTCGACAAGACGATTAGCAAAATTAAATCGACAATGTGCAACTGCGGTTCGCTCTCGATCGAGCAGCTTCAGGAGACAGCTCGTATTACGCTGGTATCGGCGACGAGCCTTGTAGAAGGCGGCGCGCATGACGTTATGCTGAAGGACAGCACGATGTCCGGCGAATAAGAATAATAGAAGCTCGGTTCTCTTCTCGAAGAAGGATCGAGCTTTTTTTTCGTATAGTTTTGCTCCTTTTGCTCATTCTATGGGTAGGGAGGGATTACAAATGAACCAAAACATGGAGCAAGTCGTAGCCGTACGTAAAAACGGAGATGGCGATATCGTTGACTTGAAGCTGTCGTCGGGTCGTGTTGTTGATTATAAGACCGCCCAAGCTATGGTGAAAAATAACGAGATCGAACATCTGAATGTATTCCGTGGGCGTGACGGCGATGAGCATCTCCGCTCTGATGCCGATGGTCGAACCGACAATAACTTAGACAATTTACCTACGTTTTAGAATTAGCTTTCTGTTAGCAAGAGTAACCAGGCAGATCATAACTGTCTGGTTTTTTTGTAAAAAATTTAACGTATTTTAAGTGCTGTCCTCGTTTGTCCCATTCATATATTGACGTTATCAATATATGAATGGGAGGTTGTCTAGTTCTGAAATCGCATCTAAGGAAGACTGGACTCGTTACGTTAGCGTGTTTACTGGTCTGGTTGCTGTTGCCTTTTGCCAATGCGAGCGGTACTGCTGCTGCGGCTGCTGAGTCAAGCAGTGACCAGCTCATTGTCATCAATAAGAAGACGAACAAACTCGCCTTCTTTGAAGGTGGGGAACTCATTCGCACCTTCTCCGTTGCAACCGGTCGAACGAATAAGCTCACGCCGGAAGGAACGTTCGAAATCGTCAACAAAATCAAAAACCGTCCTTATTATAAGGATCATATCAAGGGCGGAGATCCGAAAAATCCACTGGGCGATCGGTGGATGGGGCTTGATGTGAATGGAACTGCCGGTACCACATACGCGATCCATGGCAACAACAACAGCAAGTCGATCGGGAAGTATGTCAGCTCAGGCTGTATACGAATGAACAATGACGAGATTCATTGGTTGTTCCCTCAGATTAAGATTGGTACGAAGGCGGTTATTACAAATTCGAAGCTTTCCATGATAGAGATAGCTGAGAATCACGGATATCCGGTGCTGCATGATTACGATGGCAAGTTGTTGGTGAACGGCAAGGCTGTCAAATTGGATCATCCAGCTGTGATTCTAGGATCACAGGTATTCGTACCGATGAGAGAGTTGTTCGGGCTTCTTGGAGCGAAGGTCACATGGAACAACGAGAAGAAGACCGTCACTGCCGTCATTGGCGATCGAACGTTAACACATATTCCGCTAACGAATGTGGTTAAGCTTAACGGGGAGACCGTGAAGATTACCGCTTCACGCGTTATTGCGAATTCGACGATGCTGCCGCTGCGAAACATCTCAGAGCTAACAGGCTTCAAGGTCATCTGGGATGCAGAAAAGAAGGAAATACGGGTTACGGGCGGAGCTGCAAAGAAATAGAATGAACTGCTGAAAAGAAGAAGCAATAATACAATTTAATCGTGCGAATGATACAGTTAGTGGCAGCGTGGGACTGATGGAAAGTTCCTCGCCTGCCGCTTTTTTACATAGATAGTGTGTATAAGTATGGAACTGTAATATATGAAATGCATATCTGTGATATTCGTCACAACTTCCCTATTTGGTCATCGGACAAACGTATGGTATCATAATGAAAAGACGGGTATTTTACGAAGAACGCGAGTATTAGTTGGAGGGGTTTGTCATCACTAACGTTGTATTGAATGATGCTATGACAATGCTGGAACAAACGAGCCGGACATTCTATATTCCGATCAGCCGACTGGTTCCAGGCTTGAAAGAAGCCGTTACATCCGGCTACTTGTGCATGCGTGCGATAGACGAGATTGAAGATCACGAGCAGTTATCGGACGGCTTGAAGAGCAGTCTGCTCAGCGGTGTTCGCGATGCCCTTCGTACGGAACAGCCCTTTGAAGCAATTACAAAGCTGTTCGCTCCTCACCAATCTGAACTTCCTGCGGTTACGCTCCAGTTGAACGATTGGCTCCATCTGTGCCCAACTACAGCCCTGCCGATCGTCAAGCGCTACACGGAGCAAATGTCGGACCAAATGGCTGAGTGGGTACATACAGGCTGGGACATTCGTACGGAAGAGGATCTAGATCGGTATACCTACAGTGTTGCCGGCATGGTGGGTGAGATGCTGTCCGAGCTGTGGCAGTGGTACGATGGTACTGCATCGGATATGAATAAAGCAGTCGCATTCGGCAGAGGACTGCAAGCGGTTAACATTATGCGCAACCGTGACGAGGATTTGAAGCGCGGCGTCGATTTCTTCCCGGACGGTTGGAACTTGAAGGACATGCTGCAATATACGAAGCGCAACCTGAAGCTGGCTGATGATTATATCGCAGAGCTGAAGGATGGTCCAGCAATGAGCTTCTGCAAAATTCCGCTGGCTCTCGCCCATGCAACGACAAAGCTGTTGTCGGTTGGCGGTAATAAGCTGACGCGTGCAGCAGTGCTCAAAATCGTAGGTTCGTTGAGCTAGAGCAGGAAGAAGCATGGCATGGAATGGACAAATTGTGAAAAAACGCATTTGAGAACGATGCGGACTCACGATACGATTAGATTAGAAACCTATTCTTCATGGGACGGGAGCTGCAAGCGATGAGAATTATTGTAGAACCGACGATTGCACGCTGGTACATTGATGAGATGGAGCTGCAGCCTGGCGATCAGCTTCATATTTACGTTCGGCTCGGAGGCTGCGGCAGCGTAGTGCCGGGTATGAGCCTCGGCATTATGAAGGAGCGGTCGAGTGCGCCTCGCATACGTGTAGAGAGCGAAGGAATTGAATTTTATATGCTGGAGGAACAACTCTGGTATTTGGAAAATAAGGACTTATATTTGCAATTTGATTCGCAAGGCGACGGCGTCGGCTTTAAGGTCGCGTAGCTGTTTGAATAGTATGGAAGAAAGAAAGCCGCAAATTACTGCGGCTTTTTATTTTGGCATAAGACGAAGATGGACTCGTCGGAATCGGATGAATGTTTAACGGTTGCTGAAGCGGCTATCGCACTGAAATGACAGGTTTCGTATGAATAACGGTTGTCAGCGAGGCTATCAAGGCTATTGATAGTATGATACTGGTGAAAGTAACGCAATAGGCCCCGTCGTAACCGTTAGCATCTTGTGATGCTTGTTATATGCAGATTAAGAGAACTGGCATCCGCTAGCTGCATAGGATTGTTTGATGAGTTGCAAATATAGTGAATAATATTGCGTTTTAAAGTATAATTATGCAATATTCCGATTTGATGCAGTTCTACAAGGTCGATCGAAATGGAAGAGGTGGAGAAACGATGACAATAGTTTGTGAATCCGAAGACTTGAACGACTATTTGATCGCGACTGCAGAAGTCGATTATAACGAACAATCGATCGCTGATTTAACAGCGACTCTACGGGAAGAGGCAGTCGATAAGGTCGATTTTATTCAAAAAGCATTCGAGTACGTCCGAGATGAGATCCATCATTCCTGGGACCTTCAGAGTAATCGAGTGACTTGCAACGCATCGGAAGTGTTGCAATATAAGGAAGGCATCTGTTATGCCAAATCGAACTTGCTGTGTGCGATTCTTAGAAGAGCAGGGGTTCCCGCGGGCTACTGCTATCAGCGGTTAACACTCGGAGATACGCCGGATACCGGCTACTGTATTCATGCACTGAATGCTGCGTATATCTCAGAATTGGACCGCTGGTTACGGTTCGATGCAAGAGGGAATAAGCAAGGCATTCAAGCGGAGTTTTCTCTACAAGAAGAAAAGCTCGCATTCCCAATTCGTCAGGAATATGGGGAAATCGATTACCCGACAATTTACGCCGCTCCTCACCCTGTAACGATCGAAACGTTGAGACGGAATACGGATTGTCTGGTCATGTATCAACATGGTTTGCCACAGGTTTTATAACTTTGTCACTCTATCACTAAAGAAGCCTCCGGGTACGGGGGCTTTTTCTTGTTAAAGATAGATTTACAAAAAAGAAATCTTTCAGTACGATGTTGTATATGGATAATATTTCCTGCATTGTTCATTGGTTCAGAGCCAAGCGCGAGAGCGGTGTAAAAGGGCAGTTTATGTAGGAGGAATGAACATGACATTTGAACTACCAATTCTTCTTAATAATCATTTTGAGTTGAGGAAAGCTGAGATCAGGGATTTCGCAATCCATTACACGACGTATCGTGACAATATATTTTTCAGACAAAGCTGGGATAGAAGAATCTCCATCTTCGATGAAGATGCACCTAGTTATTGGATTTATCATCACAACCGAAGGATTGGTGGGGTGTGTATGGAACCAAACCTGCTTTCATCCTTCTTCTTAGCTCCGCCGTATGAGGATGCACATTCCGTATTCATTCAGTTAAAGGAACGATTGATCTTAATCTCTGACTCTAATAAGCCGATTCACGCCTACGGCATTTTACCTTATCAAACGGAGCATTTTCTACAACTGGGATTCGAGCCCACTGAATCAAGACGTGTAATGATTAGACCAACAGAAAGCTTTGAATTGCAGCAATTAGGAGAAGGTTTTACCGTTAGCACTCCGCAACTAGAGCATATCGAGCAAATTGCCGAGCTGCTATATCATTGCTATTCAGGTCGAGATCGCATTGGGTATCCAGGTGACAATACGATTGAACAACACACATCAGCGCTCGAATATTTCTTCGAACATAACCAATTAGATAGCATTCGGAACGCATCCAGCATGGTATATGATTCAGAGAACAATGTGGCAGCTATTTGTTTGATTTCGATGTGGGAGGACTGGCCGTTAATTTCAAATGTTGCAGTATTGCCGTCATATCGCGGCAAGCGAATCGCAACGCATTTGATCAAGAGCGCCTTGAATGAGTTGAAGGATAGCTATGAGGTACTTCGCTTATTCGTTACGCTTGGGAATCCAGCCGAAGAGCTGTATAGAAACTTGGGTTTCTATCCGGGGTTGGCGCAGACGACTTTTAAATTAGAACAAAGATGAGACATGAAGCGTAGGAACAATTTAATTTTTGATGGTAAGTTGCTCGTAATTGAACGGCTGATTTGTTAAGGACTCATAATTAGATCTCAGAATTTGTAATATGCAATACAGGACGGAAACGGGCTTGAGCGTTCAATACTCGATCCAATGCTTCTTGCGCCTTTTCCAGTGAAAGTCGCTCATCATTTTTGATTTTTAAGGAGGCATTGTCAATGGGTGCTGCTGCATTAACGAGTCAAAGCTTTATAAGATCGATTCAATCTGGTGTATGTTTGGTCGATTTTTGGGCAGTATGGTGCGGCCCATGTAAAATTCAGCTTCCGATCGTGAATGAGCTGGCAGATGAGTTGAAGGGTAAAGTGTCGATCTTTACAGTCAATGTTGATGCAGAGAGAGAATTGGCTTCAAAATATGGCATTCGAAGCCTTCCAACTTTATTACTATTCAAAGATGGCAAAGTGATGGATCAATTTGTTGGTCTGAGACAAAAATCTGAACTGAAAAGTAAAGTTATGAAGCTCGCAAGCAAATAAATCGCTACAATCGACAATCGATTTCCATGCTAATCGAGTCACCTAAGCAATACTGGAGTGCAGCATCCTGAAGAGAGCCCCTCATGGGCTCTTTTTTCATTTTCTCACCAGCGATACGCCTGTTATGTCGGACAAATTGTTGCTCATATACATGGGTATCCACGGATACCGTCCGGTCTTGTCCGCTGCGCGAGGGGAAGAGATGGATGGTGCTGCGAGAGCCTCGTCGGGGAGGGAGGGGCATGCGTTTCGAACTGCCGGAAGAGCTGGAGATGCTGCGGTCGGTCGTAAGTGATTTTGCGCAATCAGAGGTCGCTCCTGGCGCGATTGAACGGGATGCTGCTGAACGGTTTGATCGGTCGTTGTTTAATCAAATGGCGGAGCTTGGGTTGACGGGTGTCCCTATCCCTGAAACATACGGAGGGGCAGACGTCGGTTGGCTGGCCTATGTCATTGTGTTGGAGGAGCTGTCGAAAGTGTGTGCATCGACCGCATCTGTGTTGAGTGCGCATACGGCAGGTGCAGTCTGGCCGTTATATCGGTACGGAGACGAAGCGGTACGAACGGAGCTGCTTGCTTCACTTACATCGGGCAATAAGCTTGCGGGTGCAGGATTATCGAATTCACGAACAGCATCGCTATTGGGAACGCATCCACTCGTATTGAACGCGGGAATAGCGGACGGTTATCTATGCATCACAAACCACACCAGCAATGAACAACGAGAGCCAATTGCGGTTTGGTTGAAAAATGATGCTATCGAACCCTCTCTCAGCGCCGCAATAAGCAAGCTTGGTCTGGGAGCTTTCCCGACAGGGGAACTGACCTTGGCAATCCCTATTTCATCCTCGGCAGCAAAAGTGATTGCACAAGGCAGACGCGTTCGCAGTCTGCTGCGAGAAACTAGAACCCTGTTTGCTTTAAGCTCAGCCGCTCAATCCGTTGGCATCGCACAAGGCGCATTGGATGCCGCGGCCAGCTATGCGAAGTCGCGCAAACAATTCGGCACAATGATCGGCAAGCAGCAGGGCATTATGTTCAAGCTCTCCGACATGTCGATTGCAGTGGAAGCGTCGCGGCTGCTCGTTCGTCAGGCGGCTTGGCTGCTGGACGAAGGGGCGAAGGATGCAGCCACTCAAGTCCAGTTAGCCCGGACGTATGCAGCGCGATCGGCGACAATGGCAGCAAGAGAGGCGGTACAAATTCACGGCGGCTGCGGCTACATGGAGGAATACCAAGTGGAACGGATGCTCCGCGATGCGATGACGCTGGAGACAGCTGTCGGTATCGGCGGACTAGTGGAGCGTTAAGGATAGAATCACATCAACTCGTTCAACTCGCGTTCATCATCCATTGCGAACAACGTGAGGAGGGAGCAACCTGCGCGGAGCAGTCATTGTAAGCGGAGCACGGACGGCATTCGGCAAGTTTGGCGGCATGTATCGAAATATAAAAGCATCAGACCTTGGCGCTGCTGCGCTGCGCGGTGCAATTGAACGCAGCGGTGTTGCACCAACGCAAGTGGAGCAGGTCATCATGGGCATGGCGATTCAAGCCGGCACCGGTCAGATCCCGTCCCGGCAAGCTTCGATTGCAGCAGGGCTGCCCGGCAGCGTGCCCTCTGAAACGATTAATAAAGTATGCGCATCCGGCATGCGGGCAATAGCACTTGCGGAGCAATGCATCCGTGTAGGTGATGGTGACATTATCGCCGCAGGTGGCATGGAGAGTATGACGAGCGCACCATTTGCCGTACATTCTGCGAGGTGGGGCATACGGATGGGCAACTCGGAGATGACGGATCTGATGATGCACGATGGGCTTCTTTGTGCATTCGAAGGCGTTCCGATGGCGGCGCACGGAGATCATACGGCTTCGCTATACGGCATTACGCGCGAAGAGCAGGACGAGTGGGCGCTTCGCAGCCATTCGCAAGCCGTATCTGCCCTGTGGCAGGGGCGGCTCGCCGAAGAGATAGTGCCAGTCACGACAGAGACGGGTGCTGTTGATACCGACGAATGCCCGCGACCGGATACGAGTGCGGCGAAGCTCGCCAAGCTGCGGCCAATTACTCTGGCGAACCAAACGAACGGAACGATCACGGCAGGCAATGCGCCAGGCGTGAATGACGGGGCGGCAGCTCTGCTGCTCATGTCGGAAAAGGCGGCGAACAACGGCGGTCATGTTCCTCTCGCCTCTATCATAGGGCATGTTTCGGTAAGCATGGCGCCGAATGAGCTGGCGGAAGCACCTGCTCGCGCTATCCGCAAATTGCTGCAGCAGACAGGTGTGTCGCTGGCAGACATTGACCTGTTTGAAGTGAATGAAGCATTTGCGGTCGTCGTGCTTACATGCGGAAGGCTGCTTAATTGGGACGCAAGCAAAGTGAATGTGAACGGCGGCGCGATTGCCATCGGACATCCGCTTGGTGCGAGCGGTGCGCGAATCGTCCTCACGCTTGCCTATGAGTTGAGAAGACGAGGCGGCGGACTTGGAATCGCAGCGATTTGCAGCGGTGGTGGTCAAGGCGACGCTATGTTAATTCGAGTAGACGGATGAAGAAGCCAGGCGAGGCGAGGTGAAACGAAATCCCATGCCAATCCAGAACACAGTCGTTATCGGGGCAGGGCAGATGGGAAGCGGGATCGCACAGACACTGCTTCAGAGTGGCTACAGTGTCGCACTTGTCGACATTGTGGATGCCGCGCTCGAGCGAGGACGCAGTTCCATTGAATCGGGATTAACCCGACTTGTTACCAAGGGTCGATTGACCGACGCAACACGCGAGGAAGCTTTACGGCGTCTTACCCTCTCAACCGATCTGCCTTACGCGGTACGTGACAGCGACATCGTCATTGAGGCAGCGCCGGAGCATATAGCGACGAAGCAGGCGACGTTCGCGAAGCTAGATGCCAGCTGTCCGTCGCATACGATTCTAGCAACGAATACATCCTCGCTGCCGATTACATCGATTGCATCGGTCACGAAGCGGGCGGACCGCGTAATCGGAATGCATTTTATGAACCCGGTGCCGATCATGCCATTGGTGGAGATTATTCGCGGACTTGCAACCTCAGATGAGACATGCGAGGCGGTTCGGTCATTAACAGCATCACTTGGCAAAACAGCGGTCGAAGTGCGAGACTTCCCCGGCTTCGTGTCCAATCGTGTGCTGATGCCGATGATCAATGAGGCGATCTACGCCGTGTATGAGGGGATAGCGACGCCGGAAGCGGTCGATACGGTCATGAAGCTCGGAATGAATCATCCGATGGGGCCGCTGACGCTGGCTGATTTTATCGGGCTTGATACGTGCTTGGCGATATTGGAGACGCTTCATGAAGGCTTCGGAGACAGCAAATACCGTCCATGTCCGCTGCTGCGGCAATATGTGCAGGCGGGGTGGCTCGGACGGAAGAGCGGGCGTGGATTTTACAACTATGAGCATGAGCAATAGCGATCAGCTTTAGGCATAAGCAGAGGCTGGCATCAAGCAGCGAGAGGGGGATCAGCGATGGACCTCCGATGGACAGCAGAGCAGGAAGCCATGCGAGACAAAGTCAGACGGTTCGCACAGACAGAAGTAGCAGACGTTATTCCGCAGTTGGAGAGGGACGATGAGCAGGCTTTCCCGATACACCTAGTCACGCGCATGGCGGAGCTGGGTTTAATGGGCATTCCGATCGCGCAGGAATGGAGCGGAGCGGGCGCCGATTTCATTTCGTATATTATCGCCATCCATGAGCTATCCAGAGTAAGCGCGACGCTTGGCGTCATTTTGTCCGTACACACGTCGGTCGGCACCTTGCCGATCGTTAAGCATGGGACGGAGGAACAGCGGCGTCAGTATGTTAGCAAACTTGCATCCGGACAGTGGCTGGGCGCCTTCGCTTTGACTGAGCCGCAGGCGGGTTCAGATGCAGCATCGATTCGTACGAGTGCAACGCGCGATGGCGATGGTTATCGATTGGACGGGTCGAAGCTGTTCATTACGAACGCAGGGGCCGCGAACGTATATCTTACATTTGCCGTGACCGATCCGAACCGTGGAACGCGTGGGATCAGCGCTTTTCTTGTCGGACGGGATACCCCAGGATTTCATATCGGTCGGCGCGAGCGCAAAATGGGGCTGCACGGCTCCAGCACGTGCGAGCTGCTGTATGACGGGGTGCAACTGTCGGCGGATCAGCGGCTTGGCGGCGAAGGAGAAGGCTTCACGATTGCGATGGGCGCGCTGGATGGCGGGCGCATCGGCATTGGCGCGCAGGCGCTTGGCATCGCGGAGTCAGCGCTGCAGCTGCTTACCGCAGCGCTGACGAAGAGAGGCGCGAAGCGCCCTGCGCCGCCGCCAGCAGCGCGAGCGGCGCATGCTGAGCTGGCCGCGCGCGTCGAAGCGGCGCGGCTGCTCGTGTACCGCGCCGCTGCGCTTCGCCAGCAGGGACGCAGTTGTACGAAGGAAGCGTCAATGGCGAAGCTGTTCGCTTCCGATACAGCAGTGGAAGCCGCCTCCGCGGCCGTGCGGTGGTGCGGCGAGCAAGGATACGCGAAGGAGTATGCGGCAGAGCGGCTTTTTCGCGATGCGAAGGTTACACAGATTTATGAGGGCACGAATGAAATTCATCGGATCGTCATCAGCAATCAGCTTTTACGTTGAAGGTGGTGAGCTTCCATGCGAGCATCCCCCGGTCTACGCTTCCGTGAAGCCGTTGAAGCCGAACAGCCGCTGCAGCTGCCGGGCGTCATTAACGCTTATTGTGCGATGCTGGCGGCAAGCGCCGGATTTCGCGCGTTGTACGTATCCGGTGCGGGCGTTGCGAATGCATCGTTTGGCGTACCGGATCTAGGTATCACGACGTTGAATGATGTTGTCGAAGACGTCAGTCGCATCACGAGCGCGGTGGAGCTGCCTGTTCTCGTCGATGCCGATACCGGCTTCGGCAGTGCATTCCAGATCGCGCGTACGATCAAACAGTTGACGCGTGCTGGTGCGGCTGGCGTCCATATTGAAGACCAAGTGTCGGCTAAGCGGTGCGGCCATCGGCCGAACAAAGCGATCGTGAGTCAGGACGAAATGGTGGACCGTATCCGGGCCGCCGTAGATGCCCGTGAGGATGAGAACTTCGTCATTATGGCGCGCACGGATGCCATTGCAGTGGAAGGATTAGAGGCGGCGATACAACGGGCACAAGCTTGTGTCGAAGCAGGCGCAGATATGATTTTCCCAGAGGCGGTCGATCGGCTGGAGGTGTACCAAATATTCGCGGAAGCGGTGAAGGTGCCGGTGCTCGCCAACTTGACCGAGTTCGGTAAGACACCGCTGTTTACCCTGGAAGAACTTCGTACTGCTGGTGTCGGGCTTGCGCTCTACCCGTTATCTGCGTTCCGTGCGATGAGCGCGGCGGCGCTTCACGTATTCCAAACCATTCGGCAGGATGGGACGCAGCAGCGAGCGGTACAGCAGATGCAGACGAGGTCAGAGCTGTATGATCACTTGAATTATCTCGAGTTTGAGCAGCGGCTGGATCGATTGTTTGGGGCAGAAAGGGGCGAGCCTAATGGCTGACAAAAGAACAGGTGGCCTTGTTGACATCATCGCCGGTCAGACGGCAATCTCAACGGTTGGGAAGAAAGGGCGGGACTTGACGTATCGGGGATATTCCATTCATGAACTGGCCCGACTGTGCTCCTTCGAGGAGACGTCGTTCTTATTGCTGTACGGCAAGCTGCCGAATGAGGAAGAGCTGTCGGACTACCGCAGCAGGCTAATCGAGCGTCGCAGGCTGCCCGCAGCCTTATACACGATTCTGGAGCAGCTGCCAGCGGACTCGCATCCGATGGATGTATTGCGAACAGGGGTGTCGGCGCTTGCTTCCTTCGAGCCGGAGGGCTATGAACGAGGTGCGACAGCAGTCGCTGAGCGGCTCCTTGCATGCAGCTCCTCGATTCTGCTCTATTGGCTTCATTATCATCGAAGCGGCATTCGGATTGATACACGGACGGAAGACGGGATCGCAGAGCATTTTCTTATGCTACTGCATGGCCGGAAGCCCGATCCGATGCACACGAAGGCGCTCGATGTCTCGCTTACGCTGTATGCCGAGCATGAGTTCAATGCGTCGACGTTTGCGGCACGCGTGACGACATCGACGATGTCCGATTTCTATTCGGCAGTGACGACGGGAATTGGAACGCTGCGCGGCAATTTGCACGGGGGAGCCAACGAAGCGGCGATGGAGCTTATTGAGGCGTTCTCGAATCCTGAAGAGGCAGAGGCGGGCGTCCAGCAGATGCTGCTCCAGAAGCGCCGCATTATGGGTTTTGGCCATCGCGTCTACACCGTATCCGACCCGCGTTCTGATATTATCAAAGCCATTTCGTGTAAGCTTGCCGAGCATGCCGACGATTGGAACTTGTACGATATTTCCGAGCGAATTGAATTGGTCATGATGCGCAAAAAGAAGCTGTTCCCGAACCTCGACTTCTACAGCGCATCCGCGTATCGCATGCTTGGTATACCGACGAATTTGTTCACACCGTTGTTCGTCGTTTCCCGTCTAAGCGGCTGGTCGGCGCATATTATCGAGCAGCGAGATGCGAATCGGCTCATTCGGCCGAACGCGGAATACACCGGACCGGATCGTCAAGCTTGGGTACCGCTGCATGAGCGTGGGTGACGCGATGTCGTCCTCTTATATTCGGAGCCGGCAGGAGCCGGACTCGCTTCTCGTGCAGCTTGCCGATTACGCCAGCGATGCGAGCGATAGCCATCTTAGCGATGAAGCGTTTGAAACCGCTCGATATTGTCTGATGGATACGCTTGGCTGCGGGCTTCTGGCTCTGAACTATCCCGCTTGTACGAAATTGCTTGGTCCGATCGTTCCGGGTACGATTGTCCCGAATGGAGCACGCGTCCCTGGCACTTCATATGTGCTTGATCCTGTGACCGCTGCATTCAACATCGGTTGTATGATCCGTTGGCTTGATTACAATGACACATGGCTAGCTGCGGAATGGGGGCATCCGTCGGATAATCTCGGCGGCATTCTCGCGGTCGCCGATTACATCAGCCGTGTACGCATGGCGAACGGTCAAACGCCTTACACCGTACGCGATGTGCTCACGGCGATGATTCAAGCGCATGAAATTCAAGGCGTGCTTGCGCTGGACAACAGCTTCAACCGGGTTGGTCTTGATCATGTGCTGCTGGTCAAAATCGCTTCAACCGCCGTTGTCACCCGTCTTCTAGGAGGGACGCGTGACGACATTGTCGCTGCGCTTTCGAATGCTTGGATTGACGGGCATTCTCTGCGGACCTATCGCCATGCGCCGAATACGGGCTCGCGCAAGTCATGGGCAGCGGGCGACGCCACCAGCCGCGCTGTTCGACTAGCCCTGATGACGCTGCAGGGCGAGATGGGGTATCCATCCGCGCTGCGTGCACCTGTGTGGGGATTTCAAGATGTTTTGTATAAAGGCCGTTCCTTATCCTTAAGCCGTGAGCTCGGAAGCTATGTGATGGAGCATGTTCTGTTCAAAATCTGCTACCCTGCCGAATTCCACGCACAGACCGCAGTGGAAGCGGCGATCGTCCTTCATCCGCAGTTGAAGGATCGTATCCATGAAATCGACCATATCGAATTGACGACGCATGAGTCTGCGATTCGAATTATTGATAAGAAGGGACCGCTTCATAATCCGGCTGATCGCGATCATTGTTTGCAATATATGGTCGCGATAGGATTGCTGCATGGTGATCTGACCGCAGATCATTACGAGGATGAAGCTTCGGGAGATCCACGCATTGATTTCCTCCGCGATCGGATGTCGGTAATCGAGGAGCCGCGCTATTCCGCTGATTATATGGATGCGAATAAGCGCTCGATTGCGAACGCGGTGCAAGTGTGGTTTACCGACGGCACAGGGACGGAGCGAATTGAGGTCGAATATCCGCCAGGGCATCGGCGAAGACGTGCGGAAGGAACACCGTTGCTGTGGCGCAAGTTCGAGACGAACCTGCGCAGCCGATTGGCGGAGGATAAGGCGAAGCCGATCCTGCAACTGTTCGAAGCGCCCGAGGCACTCGAGGCGATGCCGGTTCCGCAGTTCGTCGACTTATGGGTCAGCACAACGTAGAAGGTTAGCGAGTGAGGCCGCGGAAGCGGCCTTATTTTTCGTAGGGGAGGGTGGCACGATCGTCTCAGACAAGCTATCATAGGGAAATACAAAACGACTCGTTTACGAGACAAGTCGATAGGGGTGGATGAACTGATGGCGATCAATTATTGTGTGGAGTGCGGCCATCCGATGGAAACGCGTGTCATGGACGGCGTGGAGCGGCGGGCATGCTCGTCGGAAGCGTGCAATTATGTACACTGGGGCAGCTACAGCATCGGCGTTGGCGCATTGGTGATGCGGGATGACCGCGTGCTGCTCGTTCGCAGAGCGCAGGAACCGGGCAAGGGGAACTGGACGAATCCAGGCGGTTATATCGAACAGCTGGAGCCGATCGAAGAGACGGTCGTTCGCGAGGTACGCGAGGAAACGGGTGTCGATGCTCGCGTAATCAGCATTGTGGCGCTGAGAGATCTGCCTCGTGCGGCGGTTCATAACGTATACATTGCATACGAAATGGAATATGTCGGCGGCGAACCGATCCCGGATGGGGTAGAGGTGGATGCGGCGGGCTTCTTTACATTAGAGGAGCTGAAGTCGATGCAGGTTGCGACGTTTACCCAATGGCTGCTCGATGTGGCCGTACGCAATCCGGAAGGTGCGGGACTTCGCAAGGATGAGAATCCGGCGGCGAATGGATATTTCCGAACATAGTTTTAAGTATGAACTAATGTAATCGAGGAGAGGCGTTCCGTGGACTGGGACGTCTCTTTCTTTCTTTCTTTCTTTCTTTCGCGTTCATTAGTGGAACCTATTATTGTATACTCGATCTAGATCATATTCGAAGGAAGTGATAGTGTGGCAGTTTCATTAGAGCGTATTTCATTGGATGGTCTGGATACGTTAAAGAATCTGTTCGAGCTTGTTGCTTATGATCTGTCTGAATGGAGCGGGGCGAACATCAACGACAATGGCTTGTACCTCACTAGTCTTGATGTTCGGAGTTTGGTTGATGATTCGGATTACGATCTTTTTTTTGTTCGAGTGGATGCAGTGTTAGCTGGGTTCGTTGTCGTTAAGTATTTACGCGAGGAAGATCTCTATTATTTGAATCATTTCTTCATTCTGAGGAAGTTTAGGAGACAAGGCGTGGGCAAGGAAGCGGCTATCATGGTTTTTGACTTACATATAGGGAAATGGAGAGTTAGTGAGTTTGAATGGAACACGCCTGCACAGCACTTCTGGATCAAAGTGATACGGGATTATACCATGGATCAGTTCGTTGAAACGAGACGGAAGGATAATAAAGGACCTGCACAGGAATTTATGAATGTTCATTTGCAAGTCAATCACTCATAGATCGGAAGGGTTGTTCATGACTAGCAGAGCACAACTTATGGATGAATTTGCATATCTTCTCACATTCGTTGATTCATTGCGGCAATTGGATGATGCAGGATGGACAGCGCCACTCGCGGCGGGTAAGTGGTCGACACGGGATGTCGTTGCGCACATCATGTTATGGGACAAGTATTTTCTAGAGGAAGCGATTGCGCCAATAGCAGCCCATCATCCGCTAACGCTCAAACATTTGGACTTCGACGCGTTCAATCGTAACGCTGTGGAATATGCGAAGACGAAGGATAAGACTGCGCTCATCGAGCTGACGATTCGTTATCGAGGTGAAATTTTGGAGCGCTTGCGCACCTTATCAGACGAGGAATGGGTAGAAGTGCACCAAGATGGAGACGGGCATCCGTTCGCCGTCGATCATTATGTACCGGATTTCATTGCGCATGATGGGCATCATATCAAACAGCTTCAAGCATTCTTACATACCTATTCAGCGTAAAAAAAGGGACAGCCGTGGCGATTTAGCTCACGCTGTCCCTTTTTGCTCCTACCAACAAGCATGAAGCTTGCCTCCGATGATCCCAATTACATTCCAATAATAGCTGTTTTGATCATTTCGTCATATTCTTTCTTCTCGTCTGTGCCCTTGAAATGGATCACGATAATATTCTTGTTCGCAAACACGCTAGGGGCTGTTGCAAAATTGGCCCGGGCGAGAAGATCGTTTAACGCCTCATGTCCTTCAATACGAGCTTTGTCGGATTCGAACACATAAATGTACACATTCACAAGCGAGGCAACCGAAGAACCGACTTCATCAGCGACATCTCCCATTTTGTATGTATCAATAGCAAACGTCACCGCGTCAACGTCATTTAGCTTTGCGAAAGGTGATGTGCCGCCTTTGGGGTGAATTTGCAGCAGCTGCAGCCCCTGCTTTTCCATTGCTTGCGTTACATCTTCAAGCTTGTACGCAGTGTTCGCTTTCTCTCCGTCCGTGCACCCCGAAATAACGGCGATCATGACAAGGATACCTAGGAGCAATCTCATATTCATTCCACATTCCCCTTTTTATTGCAGATACCTCGTAGACGTAAAATCACGAAGAATGTTACATTTTTATACCTGTAAATAAAAGGGTATTGAGTAAACGCTACATCCTAACGATAACCGATCCGCTTCCGCTCGCTGCAACTCGGCGCTGCTGTTGTTCGATCGAACGAAGAAGCTCGTTATTTTGTTCCATTAATCGTATCAATTGATCCATTGACTTACTAGCTGCTGAAGTAGCAGTGTATCTGCCGTTGCATGACGGGTTAGTGCCTCTGGGGGTGGCGGAAATCCGTTCCATTGGTTGTAATCGTACGCGTTTCATGGGCGAAGCGTTCATAGTGAACAGAATATATGGATTGTGGGGGCAAACATTGAGCCAATATCAATCGATGAGCCATATGATAGAGGATTAGTATAATTAGAGAGGTGGAACGCATTGAAGGCAATCGTAACAGGCGGAGCGGGATTTATCGGATCACATCTGGCAGCTGCCCTATTGTCTAGCGGTGCTCGCGTAACGATTATTGATAACCTTAGTACTGGCCGTCAGAGCAATGTACCTGAGGGAGCGGTGCTGCATGCATTAGATGTCGCATCGGATGAGGCGTATGATCTCATCGTTCACGAACGGCCGGAGGTCGTCTTTCATCTAGCAGGACAAGCGAATGTGCATAAGTCAATGACTGATCCGGTGTATGATGCGAGAACGAATGTACTGGGAACGCTCAACTTATTAACGGCATGCAAGCGAGCTTGTGCAGCCAAGTTTATTTTCTCATCAACTGCTGCGGTTTATGGATCAACCGATCGCGATCGTCTGACCGAGAGTGATCCCGTAAGCCCAGTGTCCTTCTACGCGCTGTCCAAATGGTTCTCTGAACAGTACATCCACTTGTTTGCAGAGCTGAACCAACTGCCGTATACGATTCTACGGTTCTCAAATGTATATGGTCCTAGACAAATGCCGCAAGGTGAGGGTAACGTCATCCCGCTGTTTATGAACCAGCTGCGTCGGGGACAGCCGATTATGATACATGGAGATGGCAATCAGACGCGTGACTTCGTCTACGTAGGCGATGTTGTGAAAGCGCTCCTGTCGGCATCGCTGCTCGGACGAGGCGGCACTTATCACGTCAGCACTGGCCAAAGTATTTCGGTCAACGAGCTGGCTCAGCAATTGATTGCCATTCATGGATCTGATCATCCGATTGTTCATACCGCATCTCGAGCAGGGGATACAGAGCACAGCTGCCTCGATAATCACAAGGCGTCGCAGGAGCTGTTATGGCGGCCGATGACTTCTTTTGATGATGGGTTACGCGAGGCATATGCGTATTTTATGCGGTAAGAAAGCGGTATTCGAAAATTGTAAAATACTTTTATTGCAACACTTCCTATTTTTCGGTGTTCTCTGGTAGAATGTGAGAACAAACATTCGATGGAAGAACTTTCCGTCTCGAACCAGAGGGAGTGAAGGGTGTTCATGAGTGAAGCTTTGCAGCTGAAGTACCGTACAGCGATGGAGACGTTCGTCGAACGAGTGAGTAAGGACAGTCATATCCTTGCAATCTTCATAGGAGGCAGCTTGTCCTACGATCAGGTGTGGGAGAAGTCAGACATCGATGTGCATCTCGTCAGCGATGATGAGAAGCGGGCGTACGCACCGTTTCATCTCGTTGAGGATGGCATTGTGTTCAGCGTGAATCTATTATCGCGTACGCAGTTTCGGAAGACGCTCGAGCGGGTCGTTCAGGGTAGCGCCCTTCATTCCTTTCTATACAAAAGCAAGCTTGTCTATTGTAAAGACGAAGCTGTGCGGGATATCTACGAACGGATGAGCAAGGTCGGAGATCGCGACCGCGAAATCCAACTGTTGATGATTGCTTCTATAGCGATCGTCAATTTAGAAAAAGCAGAGAAATGGATTGCGGTGAAGCATGATCCGACCTATTCATTCGTGTTCATGATGAAGATTGTGGAGCAGCTCGCGCAGATAGAAGTCATTCTGAATCGCGACATTCCAACTCGCGAGGTCATTCATCAGGCGCTTCGATATAATCCTGGCTTCTTCGACTGGATGTATACGGGGCTGGTTCACGGAACGAAGGATGAAGAGTCAATGATGGAAGCGGTTAAGCGAGCGGATGAATATTTGCTGCAGCATAAGGACGAGTTGTTCCGCTTATTGCTCGCGTACTTGAAAGACGAGCAGGATGTGCGATCGTTCTCCGATCTCATGCAAGATATGAAGCAGAAGCATCACATGGAGGACGGGCTGATCGTACATGCGACGGAATGGCTGGCCGAGAAGGGCTTTATCGACAAAGCGTCCTCGCCAGTAAAGCTGACGCCCAAGAGTCGAGTTGAAGTGGACGAGCTCGCTTATTTCATGCTGGATGAGAGGATGTAGACGATAAGATGCATAAATCGATTTCGATCAAAGGTGCGCGGCAGAACAACCTGAAAAACATCTCCGTCGATATACCGCGCGATCAAATTACCGTTATTACGGGCGTCAGCGGCTCTGGTAAATCAACGCTCGCCTTTGATGTCATCTATGGCGAAGGTCAGCGAAGATTTTTGGAATCGCTGTCATCGAGCTATGCGAAGCGTTATATCCCGCAGCTGAAGAAGCCTGATATCGATTACATAACCGGCTTGTCGCCAGTCGTATCCATTGAACAGAAGACTGGGACACCGAATCCTCGTTCCACGGTTGGAACCATGTCTGACATTTACGATTACGTACGCCTTTTGTTCGCAACGGTTGGTACTCCTCATTGTCCGCATTGTCGTGAAGCGCTCGCGGTGAAGACGCCGGCCCAGATCGCCGAGCATATCGTGACGAAGCTGGAAGGGAAGCTTGTTGAGATCTATGCGCCCGTGACCAAGCTTTATGGAGAAGATTACTCCGTCCTGTTCGATGAGATCCGCGAGAAGGGGTACCGACTTTACCGGATTGACGGCGTAATTCATGATGCGAGCAATAACATCGAGCTGGATGAACATACCGAGTATGAAATGAAGGTGTTAGTCGATAAGTTTCTGGTTAGTCGCGAGATCTATAAATCTCTTGTACGGTCCGTCGAGGAAGGATTGAAGATAGGGGAAGGCTTCCTACATATAGCGGTTGACCGTGAAGAGCTAGAGGAGGATGAAGGGGAGGCTTTCTACCGCGACTTCGGCTGTGAGCAGCATCAGTTAGTCGTGGGGGAGCTGCTGCCGCACTACTTCTCTTTCAATGATGCAGATAGTGCATGTCGCACCTGTCTAGGTCTTGGCGTATATAAGTATGCGAAGCCGGAGCTTATGATTGACTATCCGGATCGAAGCATTCGCAGAGGTGCGCTTAGTGAACGTATCTACAAAATGAATAACCCCAAAGCATGGCGCAACATGGTCATCTACAGCATGGCACAGCACTTCGGAGTAGATCTCGACGTATCGCTTCGCGAAATGTCGAAGCGCGATTACGATCTATTGTTTCACGGTACGAAAGGTGAGCGCTTCCCGTTCCTCGGAACAGAGACGAACGATCAGGCACCATGGATTCAGCAGCATGTTGGGAAGATGTTCACGTTCGATGGTATCGTCGGCGATATCGATCGCTGGTACCGGAACTCGCGGAAGAAGCAGGATGTGAAGGGCTACGAGGAAAGCATGTTTAAGAAAGTAATGGTCGAGCATACATGTCCGGAATGCAGTGGTACGAAGCTGAAGCCAGAGCGTCTGCTCGTGACGATTGGCGGCATGACGGTCCACGAAGCTTGTACAATGCCGATTGACGAGCTGCTGCCTCGACTTCATAGTCTTGTGATTCCTGAGCGATTGCAGTCGGTTGGCGTACCGATTCTGCACGAGCTGGCGGGACGGATTAAGCTGCTCATCGATATTGGTATCGGCTATCTGAGCTTGAACCGTCGATCAGACTCAATCTCTGGCGGTGAAGCCCAGCGGATCCGGTTGTCGACTCAGATAGGCTCTGGTCTGATGGGCATGCTGTATGTACTTGACGAGCCGAGCATCGGACTGCATCCACGAGATGGACGTAAAGTGATTGAGACGCTGAAGAAACTTCGTGATACAGGTAACACAGTCATTGTCGTCGAGCATGACGTTGAGACGATTGCAGAGGCCGATCATGTGATTGAGATCGGTCCTGGACCAGGGATTCACGGTGGTAATATCGTCGCACAAGGAACGATTAAGGATTTGAGGAAGCATCCTGACTCATTGACGGGGCAATATCTGAGCGGAAGACGTACCATTCCTTTGCCAGCGAAACGTCGGCAGCCGGACGGACGTGTATTGCGAATTGTCGGAGCGCGGGAGAATACACTGCGCAATATCGACGTTGACATTCCGCTTGGCATGTTCGTCTGCGCGACTGGCGTGTCGGGTTCCGGCAAGAGCAGTCTTATCAATCAAGTGCTCTATAAGAAGCTCGCTAACTTGTTCCAAGATGTTCGCATCATTCCAGGTGCGCATGATTCGCTGGAAGGGTACGAGCTGCTGTCGAACGTCATCAGCATCGACCAGTCACCGATCGGTCGCATGCCTACGTCCAATCCAGCCACATATGTCGGGTTGTTCGATCGTATTCGGACATTATACGCCTCGCTGCCGGAGTCTGTTGAACGTGGATATACGGAAACGCAATTCAGCTTCAATGCTAAAGGTGGAAGGTGTGAGGAGTGCAAAGGATTCGGAACGATTACAACGGCACTTCAATTCATGCCTGACGTTGAGACGGTATGTCCATCGTGCAAAGGTGCGCGTTATACGTCTGAAACACTGGAGATCAAGTACAGAGATAAGACGATCAACGACATATTGAGCATGTCGATAGAGGATGCCGAACCGTTCTTCCAAGACGAGAAGCTCGTTGCACACAAGCTAAACATCTTGAATCAGCTTGGGCTTGGTTACCTGCAGCTGGGACAATCGGCAACGATTATGTCCGGCGGCGAAGCGCAGCGGATCAAGCTAGCAGCGGAACTTGGCAAGATTAAGCGCGGTGCGCATAATCTGTACATTCTCGACGAGCCTACGACGGGTCTTCATCTTGCAGATATCCAGAAGCTGCTCGACTGCCTCAATCGTCTCGTCGATGCGGGGCACACGGTGCTCGTCATTGAGCACAATCTCGATGTGATCAAGGTCGCGGATCATATCATCGATCTTGGGCCAGAAGCGGGACGCGGCGGTGGTCTGGTCGTCGCACAGGGTACCCCAGAGCAAGTAATGGCAGAATCAGCATCGCATACTGGCGCTTGTTTGAAGGCTTATTTACAGGAGCGGGGCGAACTGCACGAAGTGCCTGTTGGATAACGTGAATTAGATGAGGGAGAGCCGCTTGGAGATGGATAAGCGGTTCTCTTTATTTTCAACATCGTTGTAGGTATGTTCGTGGCAATTGGATTCTACATATTGAATGAATATAAGGAGAAGGACAATGAGTGAGAAAGATGTTGTTGATCAGACAAGCTCTCCGATCACGGTAACAAGCCTCGTACATGATCTTCGTCAATTAGGACTTCAACCAGGCGATCAAATTCTTGTTCACTCTTCCTTATCTAGTATGGGCTGGGTGTGCGGTGGAGCACAGGCAGTTATACAAGCACTGCTTGAAGTTGTTGGGGAGGAAGGAACGATAATTATGCCAGCACAGAGCACAGATTGGTCAGATCCTGCCGAATGGGCGCTTCCTCCAGTGCCTAAGGAATGGATCGATATTATTTATCGTGAAATGCCAGCCTTCGACCCTGCAATCACCCCGACAAGGTGCATGGGGCGTATTGCGGAACTATTTCGTACGTATCCCAGGACGATTCGCTCGAATCATCCGCAAGTTTCCTTCTGCGCTAACGGCAAGCATGCGGCCTATCTGATGGCCGGCCATCCGTTAACTCCTCAGTTCGGGAGCGATTCGCCATTGGGCAAGCTATACGAAATCAATGCAAAGGTACTGCTGCTTGGTGTTGACTACGATTCGTGTACAAGCTTCCATCTGGCCGAAACAATGCTAAGCCATATGCCTACGAAGCAAATGGGTACGGCGATGATCGAGAATGGGGAACGCGCGTGGAAGTGGTTTACGGACTATGCCTACGACTCAGATGACTTCATCGCGCTGGGTGAGCAATATGAAGCACAACATCAAGTTAAACAAAGTAAGATTGGTCAAGCTGTTAGTAAAGTGCTAGAGCTCCAACAAGCTATACCTTTCGCAACCGATTGGCTGAAGCAAAACCGGATCTATGAGCAGCAGCTAGACTGAAGGAACGTAAAGTACTGCTCTGGATAGTAACTATCATAGAGAATGACTATAGCCGGTAGACATATTACTGCAGACAAGTTATGTGGAGGTGGTCATATTGACAGTCCGTAACAACGAGCTTTTTCTAAACGATATAATGAAACTGATGGTACCTATAGAAGGCGGAACCATTGAATTACGCGATTATATGAATATGAATAAATGGCTAAGTTCTGATTACACCTTATCCGACCCGGGTAGAGGTAGTAAAAGAACGGTTATTACATGGACTGAAACGATCGAACCCTTCCATGTAATGAAGTATCCGGTAACCCAGCATTTGTATCATTCCGTCATGTATGACCAAGAAGTAGAACCAATCATGAATACCCTGCCAATTACGGAAGTTTCGTGGCTAGACTCGATTGTCTTCTGTAATGAATTGTCCAGATTGTTTGGCCGAACCGAATGCTACACAATCACAAAAGAAAGTAAGAACACGATATTTAACGCCAAAACGAATGGTTTTCGATTATTATCAGACGCCGAATGGCAGTATGCATGCAAAGCGGGAACGAAGGGCTATCGGTACGATGAAATCGATAAGATCGCATGGTATCAAGAAAACGCCAATGGATCCGTTCAACAAGTCGGAACACGGCTTCCTAATCCATGGGGGCTTTACGATATGATCGGAAATGTCTGGGAATGGTGTTGGGATCTCTATGATATTGAACGATATGGAGACTATAGAGTGTTCCGGGGTGGCAGTTGGGCCGAGGTTGCCAACAATTGTGGTTCCACGGTTAGAAGGAAAAGCATGCCCGATTTCAAGATAGATGATCTCGGCTTTAGAGTAGCAATTACACAACCATGATAACGAAGGACAAGATCCTTTGAAATGCATATGAACATTGGTTTACGTTCCTTCCTCAGACGGATAAGTCTGAGTTTTTTTGTTTTGGAGCTACCTTTTCTTTTGGAATGGAACATTTGATTCACGATTTAAGTTTGATTTAAGTGAACTGCATTAGGATTTAATTAAGCCCTTGAGGCGGTAATGCTTTCATAAAAAACAGAAGATAGATTGACTATACGAGGAGTGTTCACTTATGAAATCGAAAAAGATGAAAAAACTAAGCGCCATTACGCTGGCGGCATTACTCACAGTAGCCGTTGTGGGATGCTCGAAGGCAGAGGTTAACACCGATACTTCTACTGCAACATCTCAAACAACAACAAATACGACCGTGTCGTCAAACGAAACGTCGGCAGCAGCAGTTGAAACCGCCTCCCTTGACACATCGGAATTATTCAGTGATCGTGATTTGGAACAGACGGCAGATCTAACAGCTGCCACACAGATTAATTTAGAAAGCGAACAAGATGTTACGCTAGATAAAGAAGGCGTATACGTCTTAAGTGGTGAAGTAGAGAATGTGACAGTAGTCGTTGATGCTCCAGAGGATGCCAAAGTTCAAGTTGTCCTTGATGGCGTAAGTATTACGAATGAAGATGCACCTGCTATTTATGTAAAAGAGGCGGATAAAGTATTCGTTACATCTACTGCTGACAGTGAGAACTATATGGAGGTTTCCGGAAGCTATGCTGCGGATGGTGATACTAACCTGGATGCTGTTATTTTCTCTAGAGCAGATTTGACCCTGAATGGAACTGGAAGTTTAGACATCGTATCTACTGAAGGGAATGGTATTTCTTCTAAGGATGATCTCAAAATTACAGGAGGAGAATATACGATTAAGTCATCTACAGATTCTCTTGAGGCCAATGATGCTATTTTGATCAGTGATGGAACGATTACAATCGATTCTGGTAAAGATGCGCTGAATAGCAAGAACGATGAGGATACTACTCGTGGTTATATCTATATCAAAGGCGGGACATTGAATATTAAGGCAGCCGATGATGCTATTCGCGGCAACAGCTTCGTTCAAATTGATGGCGGCACGATCAATATAGAGAGCTGTGAGGAAGGCATCGAGGCAAACTCTATTAAGATCAATGATGGTCAGATTAAGATGTATGCCAACAATGATGGCATCAATGCCTCGCAAAAAATTGATTCCGATGTCGTAATTGAAGTCAATGGCGGTACTATTGATGTCAGTATGGCCAGCGGTGATACGGATGCATTTGATTCAAATGGTGATATTTATATTAATGGCGGAACGATTAATGTTGAAGCAGTTTCTGCCTTTGACGCGGATGGTACAGCGCAGTTGAATGGTGGCGATGTTACAGTCAATGGAGAGAAGATCACTGAAATTACCCAATCACATGGAGGTGGAGGTCCAGGCGGTGCAGGTGGTGGTAAAGGAATGCGTCAATAAGTCATTGCTAGGCTATAATAAGAAAAGTGGAGAAAGAGAATAGATTCATGGAGAAAAAATGGTTGTCATTCGACAGCCGTTTTTTCGTTCTTGTAGCCGTATTTCTGAGCTTTGATGTTATTATTCTTTGAATAAATCAATATAAATGATAAAAAGTAGTTGCAATATATGAACCGATCGTGATATATTCTAATTCCGGCCGAGAGATACGACGCCGATAAGCTTAATAGAATCGAGATTGAAGAAAACATCTTCAATATATGATTCAAAAAAAGCTTGCACGACACGCGGCCACATGATATGATAGTGAACGTTGTCGAAACAAAACAAAAGAAATTATTGACACACTGATTAACATCTGGTAAGATGTAAAAGTTGTCGAAATTGTTCTTTGAAAACTGAACAACGAGCGAAACTGTCAGTTTAAATGTTTTAAATGAGCTAAACAAGCACTTCTTTTATGGAGAGTTTGATCCTGGCTCAGGACGAACGCTGGCGGCGTGCCTAATACATGCAAGTCGAGCGGAGTTGATGAGGTGCTTGCACCTCTGACGCTTAGCGGCGGACGGGTGAGTAACACGTAGGCAACCTGCCTGCAGGACCGGGATAACATTCGGAAACGAATGCTAATACCGGATACGCGATTTCCTCGCATGAGGAGATCGGGAAAGACGGAGCAATCTGTCACCTGTAGATGG
>NZ_QGTQ01000030.1 GCF_003182255.1 Paenibacillus cellulosilyticus
TGCTATTTATCGCGAAAGAATGCTGTCACAGGCAGCTTAGTAACGGGGTTTCTGTATGAGTGTGTTTTCAAACTGCACTTTTTTTGACAACTCCACAGTTCTTGCTATTTAAATCTCACAAAGACAGGAGAGAAATGATGGAGATCTATAATTTAATATTTACGCAGTTAGTAAGTAAATTTGAAGAAATCAGAGATACCCTAAAGAAAGGAATAGAGCAGTTAGAGGATGACGATTTAAACTATCGACCTAATTATGAAAGTAATACAATTGCAAATTTAGTTGTTCATATAGAAGGAAATATTAATCAAAGGATTGGAACGGGCCTACATGGATTTCAAGACGTGAGATCTAGGGATAATGAATTTAGTAGAGAGTTGTATGTGTCAAAAGACGAGTTGTTAAATAAAATAGATAACTCATTTAAGCTTTTGATCGAAAGCATTAAAGAATTGAGTAATGAAGATTTATTAAGAAGTATAGAAGTGCGAGGGAAAGCAAAAATCGTATATGAAGTTTTACAACAGTGTGCAAGTCATTATTCTGAGCACCTTGGTCAAATTCTTTACTTAGTGAAGATATGTTTAGGATCATCGTATAAAACGACTTCAATTTATAAAAAGACATTTTAAAAGGGCTAGTGCCTTTTAAGCCAGTTAGGATTCGTGAATACAAAGACGTTATTATACATGCCCGAAAACCCAAACGAGGAGTTGAAACTATGACAGCAAACAAATTACTCAGAATGGACAATGTCGGCATCGTTGTAGAATCCCTTGATGACGCAATTTCTTTCTTTGAGGAGATTGGCTTGCACCTCGAAGGGCGAGCGACTGTCGAAGGTGAATGGGCTGGTCGCGTAACCGGACTAGGTTCTCAGTGCGTAGAGATTGCCATGATGGTTACCCCAGATGGCCATAGCCGGATTGAACTTTCGAAATTTCTCACCCCACCTACAATATCAGATCACCGAACTGCTCCTGTGAATTCCCTCGGTTATCTGCGTGTCATGTTTGCAGTTCAAGACATTGATGAAATGGTATCCAGACTTACTAATAAGTATGGTGCTCAGGTTGTTGGCGAAGTGGTTCAGTACGGGGACTCGTATCGGCTCTGCTACATTCGTGGAATCGAAGGACTTCTAATCGGTTTGGCGGAACAACTTGGTAACAAATAAGAAAGTGTAGCTTTATCATGGATGGAGCAGCTATTGTAGTGCTAGGGCAGAGAAAGATCAATTTACGAAATGAGTCCGATTAGACTAATCAATGAATGAATATCTAGTTAGAATTAGAAGGAAGTTTATTGAAAGAAGGTAAGTACATGAAGAGGGATTACAAAGCTTTAGCTAATAAGCTAGAAAGGCTAAGAGCTCTAGATAAAAAGCAAGAGATATTTGGATCGAATTATCACAACTATTTATTAAATCCGAAACTATCTGAACAAGAAGTTGAAGAATTCGAAATGAAAAATGGTATTGTTATCCCTTCTGAATATCGTTATTTTATATGTGAGATTGGCAATGGTGGAAGTGGACCTTGTTATGGGTTATTACCACTAACAAACTATCATGAACATTATGACAACTACATTTGGGAAGATGAAGATTTAAAGAAAAGCTATCTTAGGTACTCATTCCCTTATACAGATAAATGGGAACCTAGATCTAATAATGAGCATGATAACTACGATGTTCTAAAGCAATCTTTATCAGGTACATTGGCTTTAAGTCATGAAGGATGCGGTTATTATACGCTGTTAATTGTATCTGGCGAGGAAAGAGGAAACATTTGGTTAGATGGAATGGTATCTGACCAAGGAATGATGCCATTAATAAGGAATGGTAATAGGTTAGGGTTTTATGAATGGTATGAGAATTGGTTAGATAACAGTATCTTGGAAGTATTAAAGAAAAAGAAAAATACGAAGATTTTTAGAGTGATTCTCAATAAGTTTAAGAGAAGATAAATCGGGAGAAAGCTTATAAATCATCTGCAGGATGGTGACGCAATGAAGATATTAATAGTTGGAGGGACTGGCTTTATTGGTCCTTTCTTAGTCAAGGAACTATCTCAAGCAGGTCATGAATTGGCTCTCTTTAATAGAGGCAATAAAAACACTAATTTCTCGAATAGTAATATATGCTACATTTCAGGGGATAGACAGAAGCTTTTCGATTTTAGATCCGAATTTGCAAAATTTCAACCCGATGTTGTCATACATATGGGAGCCTATACGAACCAAGATGCAGAAATGGCGATCGCTTCATTGGAGGGAATAGCAAATAGAATGGTCGTATTGAGTAGTATAGATGTCTACCGTGCATATGGTATTGTGCTTGGGCTTGAAGGTGGAGCAGCAGTAACCCCGTTGTCAGAGGAATCGTTATTACGTCAGAGACTATATCCGTATGGTGGAGAGTATGAAAAAATTGTTGTTGAAGAGCAGATAATGAAATGCCCTAACATCGTAGGAACAATATTAAGATTGCCAATGGTATATGGTCCTGGTGATCCATCCCATCGTCTGTATAAATATGCTAAGCGCATCTATGATAAACGTGATTGCATTATTTTTGATGATCTCTTTGCTAACTGGCGTTCTTCGCGAGGATATGTTGAGAATGTGGCACATGCAATTGCTTTGGCGGCAACAAACGATAGAGCTGCAGGTGAGATTTATAATGTGGGGGAGAGTACAACATTATCAGAATATGAGTGGCTTAACACAATAAAAACTTCACTACAATGGAATGGGAAAATACATACATTTCAAAGAAGCCAATTACCTGCAGAATTGATATATCCAGAGTTGAATTTCCAGCAGAACTGGGATATTGATACGACAAAGATAAGAGTAGAGTTAGGTTATGAAGAAATTGTAACTTTAGAAGAAGGAATTATGAAGACGGTTACATGGGAACTTAACAATCCACCCGATGAGTTACACCCTAAAGATTTTCCGAGATTGGATTACGAAGTTGAGGATAGATTTTTGAGGGAATTATAATCAAAAGATGAATGAGGGTTATTTGATAGGAGTGTAATCATGAAAGAAATTTCAGACCTTATTGTTGAAGCGGATACATGGGCGATGATAAGAGAATGGATTCGCAACTCACAATTAAATATAGAAATACTCGAGAATAATAGAACTCAGGGTGAAGAAGCGCTTTATCATTTGCAAATAACGAACAGATCAACGATGGGTGCCATTGCGCTAGAGAGTGGTGGCTTGATCGTTGATAACGGGTGGCTGTGCATACTTGGATCGGGTCATTCCCGGATATATGGATCCCTTGTTAATAATAAGCATAGCTCTCTCTTCGAAGAAGGGTTTGTAATAGCTTACGACGTAGTTGGAGGCTTATTTGCAATTAATACAGGCCAATTCGAAAATCATTCCCGCAATATCTATTATTTTGCTCCGGATACGCTAGAGTGGGAAGATACGGGGAAGGGATATACAGACTTTATTAATTGGGTGTTGAATGGAGATCTAAATCAGTACTATGAGACGTTTAGATGGGATAATTGGATTAATGATTTGAAGGGATTACAATACGATCAAGGGATTTCAGTATTTCCATATCTATGGTCCAAAGAGGGCAAAGACGTGGAGAAAAGTTTAAAAAAAGCTATCCCTCTCCATGAAATATGGGGAATTCAAAATGATTTCAGGAATCAATTTAATGGATAGATTTAATTATCTCAACCTGAAATCCCGTACCACGGATCGAGAGGAAAGCTCAATTATTATGATCCGAAGGTATTACAACAGCAGTATTGGAACGTCGTTATTCAGGCGGTAGAAGAGTCGAGCCTCATAATCGATGAATTAGTTAAAGAGGACAAGTTAGTAGGCGTAATTGGGAATTCTGCAGGTGGATTTATTGCAGCAGGTGTTTTCACGAAACACACCGCTATTCAATCAGCAGTTGTAATGAATGGATCTTGTGCATGGGTAAGGTTTGAGGAACAAATATGTGAAAGAGACAACAGAGAACCTTGGGCCGGGATAAATAAAGGTGTAGTTCAGGCTCTAGATCCGATTCAATCAATAAAAAATATACAGCAGAGGGCGCTGCTTATTTTACACGGTACAGAAGATACAACGATACCCATCGATAGTCAGAGATATTTTATGCAAGTGGTTGAACAAAACAACTTAATAAAATCAGTGAGATCAATTGAGTACTCCAAAGTAAATCATCAAATAACATTGGGCATGTTAGAAGAAGTAAAGAGCTGGTTAATTGGACTTGAAGACCAGTCAAGTAGAAGCTTGTCAAAGAATTAATCAGGACTAAAACTGTAGTTAGTTTCTAGAGGAGTTAGCTTAATGAAAAAACGACCTCGCTGGCTTTGGATCTTGGTATTGGTTTGTTGTGGGTTACCTGGCGTCCTAGGATTAGCGCTATGTACATTATTGTTAGTTGTCGGCACTTTGTTTTTTGATGATCCTAATGCAAGCTATAGTAAATTTATCCTGACAATTACGGGGTGTGCGGTTGTACCGGTTTTATTAGTATTACTAGCGATATATTCATACAAAAAGATTCGAAAAGAGAATAATTAAAATGTAGGTGAAGCGTAATATTGAAGCGCTACAGATCAATTCAAATCATAGTATTAACGATTTTATTACTGCTTGTGTATTCAATAGCTTTTTACTTAGTGATAGATAAGATCACATTTGAATGGGCGTTAAAGACTAGGACGGTTTCGGCAGCCCACTTATTACGTCTCAATATTTATAGTAGATATATTGGTGTTGGATTGGGAGTTATTTTGAGTGCTAGTCTCTTGTTGATCTACAAGAAGAAGGCTAGGGTGTATTACTCATTATTTATTATTCATGTATTGGTTGCTGGGTATGTATTGTATTTAATCTATGTTGATCAAAACTATATTTATATTCCATATATTAAAGATGATTATGACTTCTGAAACGTTAGATGAAATGACACTAAGGATATGAAAGCATGAATACTAAACAGTTTAGAAAGCTAATCAAAGAGCATTTTGCTCCAAGGCTTCATCAGCTCGGGTTTAAGGGGAGTGATCATCATTTTGTTAAGACAAATGATAATCACTTTATTTATACGCTGGTGATTCAAGCAGATAAGTATGGTGGATCTTGTGTAATGGAAATGGGTGTGCACTTGGATTTTCTGCCTATTTCGTTTAATGAAATAAAGCCTCCGATTGATATTACTACATATGATTGTGAGTTTAGAAAACGGCTGAACAAAAAAGCAAATTGGCTGAAGGTGGAGCGTGAAAGATGGTTCTCATATGGTGAAACAGAAGAAGAGGCCCTAGATACTATTATGGAGATGAGAGAGCTCTTTTTGAATGAAGGCATGAATTATTATTCTCAGTTCAAGGAGTTTCCCAAGAGTATTACATCAATTGAATTAGATGAGATCGTTGCAAGATCTAATCGGTTAGATGACATTGGCCGCTTGATCTAAAACTAGCCTTGTTAATTGCACGTACTCATAAGTATCTTGGTAATGTTGAATTAGCGGTAAAATTCCCTCAATGGGGCTTGCAGAATATTGGTAATGCAGATGGATTAATCGAAGATTCTGAGGGAATCATTCGAGGATGTACTTACCCTTGTTAAGCCGGTCGAACTTTATTATTTAATTCATCATTAGGAGAGAACATAAGATGATTCGTGAAGCCGAAGCGAGTGATGTTTCAGAGTTATATCGTCTCTATAGAATGCTGCTTCCAAATAGTAAGAAATTAAATGTAGTAGAAGAAAGAATTATTGAAATTAGAAATGACTCGAAGAATTTTATATATGTTTATGAGAGCGACAATAAAATTATAGGAACCTTGACCCTAACAATTTGTTTAGAAGCACTACATGGATCGATGTCATACGGAGTTATTGAGAATGTTGTAGTGGATGAAACGTTGAGAGGGAATGGGATCGGACAGCAATTAATGGATTATGCTGAGCGCTATTGCAGAAGTATTAGATGTTCGAAAATTATGTTATTAAGTAATTCTAAACGTGAAAGCGCTCATCACTTCTTTGCGAGCATCGGCTACGATAGTACAGTAAGTAAAGCATTTAAGAAATATTTGCGCTATGAATGAAAAGATAACTAAGTCCAAAAGGTCCTGCCATAAAGAAGATTGCTTGAGTAGATAATCTGCTAGGATTGCATTATGTGAAGGATTTAATTAGAGAATCGACATTCAATGAGATCACCATAGGAGAATTTAGATGAACATCATTCTAATTGGTATGCCGACCGCAGGGAAGAGCACTGTCGGAGTAATTTTGGCGAAGGTGTATGGTTATGATTTCATCGATAGTGATGTAGTCATTCAAAACCAAGAAAATCGCTTATTAAAAGAAATAATTGAACAAGAGGGTATAGATGGTTTTATTGCTATTGAAAACCGGATTCATGCCTCATTGAACGTTGATCACTCCATTATTGCTACAGGCGGGAGTGTAGTTTACGGGGATGAAGCAATGAGACATTTAAGAAATATTGGTACTGTGGTTTATTTGAAACTAAGCTTTGAGACGATTCAGCAGCGTCTGGAAGATACGAAACAAAGAGGGGTTGTTCTAAGGGAAAAGCAATCCCTGATACAACTATATCAAGAGAGATGTCCGTTATATGAAATGTATTCAGACATAATCATTGATGCTGAGAATTATGATGTTAAGGAGTTAGTAGATGAAATAGTCATGCAACTAAAAACGGTCTAACGTGCAGGTATTCATTAACATCGGATCAAATGAAGAGCCATTACTAGGAAGGCATCCATCATTTGAGTCCGGTGTTTTTGTTTATAAAATTCAATCGGTTGGAGGAATTGTTTGGAATAATATAGAAGTGATACTGGAAAGCCAGGAACGCATAAACATTATCTGTAATCCCGGAACTTCACTTTATATGTTGAGGTGATCAAATTGGGAACTACATTCGAATCATTACTGCCTGATCATGAACAATTTATTAAAGAGCAGAGAATATTTTTTGTAGGATCAGCTGC
This sequence comes from Paenibacillus cellulosilyticus, assembly GCF_003182255.1. GTDB lineage: Bacteria > Bacillota > Bacilli > Paenibacillales > Paenibacillaceae > Paenibacillus_T > Paenibacillus_T cellulosilyticus. The sequence continues at coordinate 7,032 of NZ_QGTQ01000030.1, forward strand.
ATCGACCGGTCATGTTAATATTTCACCCAAAGGGCATGATGTCTTTAGAATACTATCGCCAAATAAGGTAGCATACCTTGATTTGACAGGAAGCGGAAACGAAACAAGTGCACATATTACAGAAAGTAGTCGGTTAACTTTTATGTTTATTTCATTTGAAGGAAAGCCATTAATATTAAGGCTATATGGCAATGGAAGAGTAGTACTGCCTAACACTGATGAATGGAATAAGCTTGTACCTAACTTCGATCTGCTGCCTGGCTATAGACAAATTATTGTTTCTGAAATTGAAATCGTTAAAACTTCTTGTGGATATAGTGTTCCGCTATATTCTTTCGAAGGTGAGCGAGACGTATTGTTAAAGTGGGCAGTTAATAAAGGCGAAGAGAATTTAATTCAATATAGAAAGAACAAGAATTCAATAAGTATGGATGGCATAGTGACACCTATTGGAGTTTCACTCATTGAAGATGAATAGGAAGTCGAATGACTAAGGAGCACTATGTTATGGAAAGCATTCTCTAGGAGGGGACAGCGACACCATCGCTTGTAGGACAGGTGGAATTGCACAAGCCTTTTATAAGGAGATGCCTAAAAGGGAGGAAGCATGAAGTACCTATATTATTGTACGTTTATTGCCTTTATGCTATTTTTCATGGGCATTAATATGATCGGCGATAATAACAAGATACAGAATATCGCTCAATTTTGTATAGTCGTGTTGGGAGTAGGGGGTTCTCTTTATCTATTCGATAAGTACATTTACTCGAAAATAAAGCGCAGATTAAGTACGACTAAGAAGGGGTGGAACAAGTTATTAGTGATCGAGCTGCTCTTTATATTTGTATCTGCAATCATTCCATTTCTGTTAATACATCGAAATAATCCAGAACAATTCTACGAAAAGCTTATTATATTCTCATGTTTATTTATTTGGAGTGGTTCATTACAAATCGGTCGGAATATGAAAGAAAGAAGAGAACAATTGAAGGTTAGTTTAGACGAAAGGGTTAAATCGCATGGAAGTACATAAAAACAAAATTACCTATTACTCCGCAATTAGAGTTTGTTTTAGACTATATGGACTCTATTAATTATGGGAATTGTTCTGTTGACATTCTCTTCAAAGATAACCTTGGTAGAAAGTATAATCACATTAAACATCATACAAGGACGGTAGATCTAAATGAGCTTTCAGCTGATTCAAGCATCTCCAGAATATAAAGAAGTGGTCAGAAATTTGATGCAATATTACATCTATGATTTCTCGGAATTTGTTAATAGTGATGTCCAAGAAAATGGATTATTTGAGGACTATCCCTACTTAGAAGACTACTGGAAAGAAGGAAGTAATCGGTTCCCGTATGTAATCATGCAGAATCAAAAGTATGTCGGCTTTGTATTGGTTAGATATATCGAGACAGAAGAGCGAAAATATTATTCGATTGCAGAGTTTTTTGTACTGAAGAAGTATAGGCGTGAAGGAATCGGTCAAGCAGCAGCGGAGGAGATTTTTAACTTACATAAGGGGAATTGGGAAGTCAAGCAATTAGAAAGCAACAAGCCAGCACAACTATTTTGGAACAAGATTATTGTTCGATATACAAAAGGTCGGTTTAAAGAGCGATTTGAGAATGGAAGAAGAATACAAGAGTTTGAAAGTTAATAAAATACAAACGAAAATGGAGGAGTTAAATATGGCATTAAATTTTATGGGTGCAGTATTTGTAAGGGTAACTGACCTCGAACAATCTCTTCGTTTCTATTCTGATATACTCGGGCTTCAATTACGTAATATTGAGGAATGCGGCAGAATTGCTAATTATATCATTAATGAGAGTTCACCGTTGATCACTTTAATTAAGACAGAGGGTTATCAAGCTCAAGACTATCCGACCTTTAATTTAAACTACAATAATGTCTTGGAATTACACGAGAAGCTTATAGCGCAAGGTGTAAAGGTTGGCCCTGTCAAGAACTGGTCTTCCGATCGAAATGTTCATATTGATTTTGATGTATATGATCCCGATGGCAATGCAATTAATTTGATTGAGTGGAGTGCTCGATGAAGGTTTCCATTGTTGTATTAGATTTAGATGGAACCTTTCTAAATTCTGAAAAGCAGATTTCGGAAAGGAATTATAATGCTGTCATGAAGTGCCATCAGCAAGGAATGAAAATTATCTTTGCCACGGCACGGCCTCCAAGATCGGTGAAATACTTTCTGCCGGAAGACTTGAGAGGAATAGGCTCCTTCATTTATTACAACGGTGCTTATATAGAATGTCCGCTGACAGGTATTAATCATCATGAACTGATTCATTCAAAGCTTACTGCTGAATTATTAGACTACTGTATAACTAACAATCCAGAGCTTGATATAAATCTGGAAGTGAAGGATGAATGGATGAGCCTGAAGGAATATGACTATTCATCGGTAACGAAGGTGAGAGAGTTCCCAGTTATTAAATCATTGGATGAGCTCAAGAAGCAGGAAGCGACCAAGGTTCTTTGTTCAGGAAAGATAGATGTTGATTCTTTGAAAGAGAGATTTTCAAACAAACTGAATATTGTCGTTACGGATAACGGAGAGCTTGTTCAAATTTCTTCAGATAAGGCTTCTAAAGAAACAGCAGTCACTTTATTATGTGAGCGCTTAGGAGTTCCTCTCGAAGAAGTAATGGTATTCGGTGATGATTACAACGACGTCGGATTATTCAAAATCTGTGGTTGGCCTGTCGCAATGGGAAACGCTGTAGGTGATTTAAAAGAGATCGCTAAAGAAATTACAGATACCAATGATGATGACGGGGTTGCTAAGGTATTGGAGAGATCGAAGGGATACTGAAGACAAAGATGTATGGACTTCGGTAAAGGAGAAAACAAGAGTGGAAAGACTCAAATACTTGCATGAAACAAACAAGAATATTATTATAACAGGCATTCCGAGAGCAGGAAAATCAACAGTGGCTTTTGAGATCAGTAAGCGACTGAATTACAACCTAGTTCAGCTTGATTCAATTGTTGAAGCCATGAAAAGAGCTTTTCCAGACTTTGAGGTTATAAAGAAACCAGACGGAATCATGGAGGTAAGTAAGTCTACCCCTTTTATAATTGAATATTTAAAAGAACTGAATGATGATCCGCCGAGAAAAAAGGGTATTAATTATGTTATTGAAGGCAGCGATATAGACTTAAATGAGTTCTATAAACATTTTGCTAAAGATGATTTTATAGTCGTGGGGATATGCTATTTGGATCGATCTGCAGAAGAGATTTATCACACAATGAAGAAGTATGACACCATCATCGACTGGAGCTACTATATGGAGGATGATGAACTGCTGAAATATTCCGAGGCTTTAGTAAGTCGTAATAAACGTTACGCAGAATCGTTTCAGAAGCATGATATCAAGTACTATGATGTCTCTCATGACCGAAATAAGGTTCTGAAGGAAATCGAAAATGATATCGTTAGGGAAGTACAAAGCAACTCGTGGGAGCCATTGTAAAACAAAACAAAAAACGAAATGGAGAGATGAGGAAATGACGAACGAGATTAAGGTAATTAATAACCAAATTCATTTTGTATTTGTACCCGTAAAAAACATGGAGAATGCTGTGAAGTTCTATAGCAGTATATTAGGCTTGACCATTAAGCCAGGGCCTTATGAGAACATTTATAATCTTGATATTCCATCTCCGAACATTGTATTGGATAGCAACTTGGAAGAAGGATTCGTACCGGCGAAGCATCCATTATTTACATTCGTTGCGAATGACCTTAACCGAGCGCAACAGTTGATTACTGAAGCAGGAGGATTTGTAAGGGATATTGTGTCATTTGATGATCTCTCCTTCTTTGTATTTGATGATTTGGATGGAAATCGAATCACGATCGTAAATCGATAGTTCAGTGTTGGCTGCGTCTGGTGACTCCAAGTCAAAACCGGAGGGCTCATATGCTGAAATTATTGATTGTCTCCGACGAAGAATCGAAATATATATGGGATCATTTTGATCCGAATCGATTTAAAGACATCGACCTTATTATTTCATGTGGGGATCTCAAGCCTGAATATTTATCATTCTTGGTGAGCATGATTCATGCTCCTTTATTGTATGTGCACGGAAATCATGATGCGAAGTATCAGACAAGCCCGCCAGAGGGCTGCGAATGTATTGAAGATGTAATCGTACAATATAAAGGCCTTCGCATTATGGGTCTAGGTGGGAGTTATCGGTATTCTCCAGGGGAACATCAATACTCCGAAAGACAAATGAGGCGAAGGATCACTAAATTAAAATATAAGCTGTGGAGGAATAAGGGGATCGATATCGTTGTTACGCATGCTCCGGCGTACAAGATTGGTGACGGTGAAGATCTATGTCACAGAGGGTTTGAATGCTTTGTAGAATTGATCAATAAATATAACCCTCGATTGTTACTCCACGGACATCAACATCTGAATTATGGCAGGAATCAACGAATCCATTATCTCAATGGAACACAAATCATAAATGCATTTGGTTATTACATCGTAGAGATTTAGCATCTTCCGAGAAAGTGGGGGTAACGTCAATGCGACGAACGAATATGTTGACTCTCAGAAAGGTATTTAGATGCTCAGGGTGAATTGGAAGAAGCGACAAGACCTTTGGAATGAAGATAGCTTGATGAGGTGATAAGTATGAAAGAGATTGAACAGTTTCACCTATGCTTCGATCAAGATGGACGGGAAATTGAAGTATTAGATGGTCTTCGCATAGATGCTGAAACGATCAGAATTGAAGAGAATCCGATCTTTTATGATCGTGTATCATATGGAGACGTAATACGAATTAGAAGAGATAAAGATATCTTTTATTACATAGAGACAATCAAGAAATCGGAATTGGTAAGGCATGCAAGGCTGTTAACTCAGGAGACTAGTCAGTCGAGAGAAATCGAAAGCATCATGAACAGAGTAGTAAGATATGATGGCAGAGCTGAAATTGTTTTCGGAGGCATACTGATCGTTAATATTCCAAGAGAGCATGAAGAAGAGATACTGCAAGAACTAAATGAGATCGTGATGAATGCTAAAGAATAGGAACGGCAGCGGCATTCAATAGAAGCGTGTTGAATAAGGGAATTAAAGAGTTGATGTATACCATTACCATTATTTAGTGGTAGTGGTATATTTGTATGGGTAGGTACATTCACATGACTTAACCCAGATTACATTGAGATGGAGTGCTGCTGATGATTGAATGTCCTTGGTGCCATTAAGAAATTGAGATTCCATTCGGAATGTCTGGAGGATATATTCATGAATAGTCCCAATAAAATATATCTTAAGGTGATTATATATGAGAGATATTGAGCTTGAAGGTGAAAGGATAAAGCTAATACCAGCTTCATACGAGCATGTAGAAGAGCTGTTTAATGTTAGTGGTAATCATGAACTTTGGAGATACAGTCCTTCAAGTATTTCTACAATTGAAGATATGCATAATACAATGGATTCGTGGATGAGATTGAAGGAGCAGGGAGTAAGATATCCCTTTGTAATTATGGATAAAGCGACGAATGAGATTGTAGGCAGTACAAGCTACTTAGACATATCATTATCAAATCGAAAACTTGAAATTGGAGGGACGTGGTTAGACCCTAAAGTACAGAGAACTAGGGTTAATACCGAATGTAAGTATTTGTTGCTTAAGTATGGATTTGAAAGCCTACAGCTTTTACGTATACAATTTAAAACAGATGCTAAAAATGAAAAATCAAACCTTGCAATCCAACGGATCGGGGCCCAATACGAAGGCACCATAAGACAAGACATGATCCTTCATAATGGGCACATCAGAGATACTAATATATATAGCATTTTGAACTCGGAATGGAATGTTGTAAGAGATAAACTAACAGAATATTTGAATATCAAATACATGTAAGGATAGGTGAAATTGTATAGAAATACTTTTTGTATGCAGTCGGAAGATTATTGGATTAGCAGTTATTTTACTCTTGCTAGGTATACTGCTTTATTTTTTGAACACACGAGTCTGGATAGAAAAGTACACATTAATGGGCGATACCCTTAGATTCGAGAATAATGTTTATATAAGTAAAGGTGCCAATTCAGAATCGGATACAGACAATCTTGGTGAAACAATTGGTATTGCAGTATCTGGGAAGCGGACCGTGGCCGATTATATTTGGCCCGTTTGGATTTATGAGTATAAGGATGATAAAGAACATAATCGTATTTTTGTGAGGGGACTAATGGATCTAGGAAGTGCGTATATAAAGCAATCGAAGTGAGAGTTAGGCATAGAAGGGAGTCTGACATATGAGCGAGTTTAGCGAAAGTTATCATCTGTTCTCAACGGATCAGAATGATGGAGTTAAGTTGCTGAAACGTGCCTGGCTGCAAGGTTATGTTTATCCGGCAAGTAATAACTGGGTAACCATCCTACCAAGCGGGAAGAATTTTCAACCTAATAAACGTCTGATCAGAAGCAATAAGAGTGTATTGGTTCATTTCGTAAATGCGGAAGACCATGGCTGGTCAATTAGTATATATGATGAGAATAAACGCACGTTTCATTATGAATGTACATGGGAAGATGACATTGAAATTAATCAAGACGAATATAATCGAGAACGCATGGTAGAACTCATTAATCAAAACCCCAACAAACTCACTTCGGTAACTCCACTAGATATAACGAAGATCTTCTATGTTTCTGATTTCGACGACCTTGCAGAAAGAGATCCTGTTCATCAAATAGCTAGCTTATTACGTTTAGAGCATTATGAGTGGATATCGTTCCATTATGTTCAAAGCGAATATAAGGAAAACCCAACGGAAATGAGTAACAGGGGAATCAGGATCATTAAAGGTTTACTTTCATTCTAATCTAACCCGTAAAGAAAACGTCCGAACCTTGCATGACAGGGACAGTCGTCGGGTCCATACTATATAAGATTCGGAGTGGTTTACATGTCATTAGTGATATCGAATAACATTGATGCTGAGAATAAAGATTACGTAAGGGATAAGATGATAACGTTTAATCTCAAGCATTTTCCGGATGATCTGAAAGGACGCTATCAAGAATTGAAGCTGCATTTGGTTAATAATAGCGGCGAGATATTCGGAGGTATTGTTGGAGAGTTTTGTTGGAATTGGCTGGAGATTCACTATTTGTATGTTGAAGAAGAACAACGCAAATCAGGTTATGGAAGAGCGCTGCTCAGAGAAGCAGAGAAGATGGCGATAGAGAAACAATGTGATTTTATTAAACTAGATACACTGAGCTTTCAAGCGTTGGACTTTTATTTGAAAGAAGGATTCCAGATCTATGGAACAATAGAGAATGCCGGTCGGCATACGCATTATTTTTTAAAGAAGGATTTGTAGAAAAGCTAATTGTGAAGTGCTGACAGCCGATCGGTTTGGAGAAACTGATTGAAGCTTCGGCACTTTTTTGTATATCAATTATATAGTGCCAGCGGGAAAGGAATGGGATACAATACCAATTAAAGGAATATAGGTGTTGAGCAACGCGTTATCCGAGAAATTTAAATCAAGAGACAGATATGAAGAATAACTTGTTGTATTTTACATTGAGAGCAAAATAATCGAGGAGGTTGAGGCAGCTCTATGAAGAGAATCAATGTTGTTTACTCGTTGATTACCGATCAATCGAAAACAAAAATATTAATGGTGAAAAATAAAGACAATGATCGTTGGTCACTTCCAGGTGGTGCTGTAGAAGAAGATGAGTCTCTTGAAGCAGCTGCTATCAGGGAGGCAAATGAAGAAACGGGATTCGATATTAAAGTGTTTGGTATAGTAGCTGTCAATGAAGCCATATTGGAGAAGTACGAGGAACATGCGTTATTTATTACTTTTAGAGCGGAGATTATAGGTGGCAACCAGGAATTAGTTAGACCAGAAGAAATCTCAGATATTCAATGGATTGATATACATAAAGCAGATCAATTAATGCCCTATTATAAAGGGGGGTTAAGTGGAATTATTCGTAAAGATACGGAGATTACTTATTTCAATGAAGGCAGAGTATGGTTGTTAAGTTAGTAATAGCATAACTAATTTGCGCAAGAAGGTGACGAGAACTGATCAGAAAAGCGAATCGCGGCGACCTTGATTTTATGGTTCAAATTGATCTGGAAGATGAAGGAGTGACTTTATCTGTAGAACATCAATTGTCTGAAGAAGAGTTGAGATTACATCGAGAGAAGATCATGAGATTTGTAACAGAGGCAGACAGGGGAGCATTTATTTGTGAAGATGGAACTGGAGCAAGAATTGGATTATTAATGTACTCGATCGTCAATCGAGAGGGAGAGTACTTATGGCCGACCATTTTCCGCGAACTCGATAGGGGAATGCTTCAAGAAGACGGACGCTTTATTGAGATTTTTCAATTATGGGTCCATCCCGACCATCGAAGATCTGGGATAGCTACAAAGTTAAAATTACAACTCGAAGAAGAAGCAAGGATAGTACTTGTGAATTTAATTTATACCCACACAGAAGAACGTAATCTGCATGTCTTGAAGTTGAATGAAAGGCTTGGATATAGAGAAGTACGACGAGGTCCGATCTGGGATGAAGTAGTTCGAGTAAGTTTAATCAAACAGCTCTCTTGTTAATTTAGTTCAATGGGGGTAAGTTATGATTGTATTTGCTTATGTAGGAATATTTGCAATGCCGGTAATCGGGTACTTGTTTGTATTGTTCTTATTGAGAGCGATTCAAAGGATTGTTAAAAATAAGCGTTATACAGTAGAGCTATTCTGGAGCGGGTTGTTCTTTGCATTGATTGTTTGGACAATAGCTCTATTACTTATTTTTCCTGTGAATTGAATTTGGAAGGAAGATGTTAAGCTGAGCAGCTTTAGTGAGCTGCTAGGTATAAGTCTGATATAAAAGAAGGATGAGGCACTTGGAAATCCGGCAAATGTCAACGGCATTTCTTATTAATGAAGATAAGGTTCTGCTGATGAAGAAAGAGACAAGTAAGGTATCGGATGAACCTTTTTGGACGGGATTAGGTGGACATCTTGAGCCTTATGAATTGAATTCACCAATGAAGGCCTGTTATCGAGAAATCCTTGAGGAATCGGGGATCGCGGAATCAGACATCGAAGATCTGAAGCTAAGATATATCCTGCTCAGAATTAAAAATGATGAGATCAGACAACAGTTTGTTTATTTTGGGAGAACGACAAAGACCGATTTTGTGAATTCAGACGAGGGTGAATTGCATTGGCAACGGATGAGTGAGTTGAAGGGAATACGTTTCTCAAGGATTGTCGCGTTCATGTTGGAGGATTATCAAAGTCATCCGAATAGAGATGAAGTAATGGTGGGCACTATCACGATGGATGCAGAGATGACTCCGACAATGCAGTGGTCGGAGCTGAGAGATCCGTTGGTTTTTTGAACATCACTTTCAATTAAGGAAGGATCTATTTTATGATCACAATCTCTTGTACGAAAAAGCTATTTGAACTAAGCTCTTTTGTTGAAGAAACGAATATATCAACAAATGATGAACTATTCAGTTGGCATGCTAACGTGTTTCGTATGGCAAGAAGGAACAACCTCATTCTTATGAATAATAAGACTAGATATTGCTTTATTTTGTTTGGAATCAAGAAGGAACACTTTAGGGACTTTAATGAACTTTTTGTTAGCTCGCTAATCGATAATCTTGCTTATGAGGGCATTCCAGATTCCAATATAAAGAATTACATAGAGAATGCAAGTTCAATTCGGTTCACAAAGACGTATGATCGAAGTGTTCTTGGTTCAATGACGGATATGGTCAAAATGACAGATTTTTTAATTGAAGAATATTTACCAATAACAGAAATGAATATACTGGAACTAAATAAGATAAATAATCACACTCCAATAGTAAAACTGAATAACTTCCCAGATATCATGATGAAAAGTGCCCTGGGAATTTGAATAACGGGGTTCAGCATGTGGAGTATAAGAGATGCTCATTTAGACAAACAGAGAAGAGAGGAAAGCATTTTTCCACTGATATGCGTTGGTGTCAAGCAATCTGTGACAAGCAGGAGCATAGTAAAGAAAGTAGGAATCTCTATGGAAACAACGACATCGATATATTTTGTCAGACATGCAGAATCTGCTTATGAGATTGGGAAAGAACGATCACGGGGATTAACGAATACCGGTGAAGAAGATGCTCGTAAGGTTAGTGTAATTTTACATAATGAAGAAATTGATTACTATGTATCAAGTCCATATGAACGTGCAATACAAACCATTAAGGATGCTGCTGGAACGAATGAAATTCTATTGATGGAAGACCTGAGGGAGAGAGAAATTGGAAAAATACCTGAGAATAAGTTCAAAGAATCGAAGTTGAAGGTATATCGCGATTTCGATTATTCTTTCCCTGATGGAGAGTCCTCTTCAGAAGCCCAGCAAAGGGCGGTAATGATATTATTAGGCTTACTCGAAACCTACGAGGGTAAGAAAATAGTCATTGGAACTCACGGGGATATTATGACGTTAATGATGAACTATTTTGATGAATGCTATCAATTCGAGTTCTGGGAATCGACGACGATGCCGGATATTTATAAGCTGGACTTCAATAAGACTAGTTTAATGAAAGTGACACGAAAGTGGGCGTAAGATTTTGAAAGGGCTGTGATGAAGTTTAACGGCAAGCAGCTGCCCAAATGAACCGTTTGGAAGAAATTTTTAGAAAGCCGGTGTTGTATGAGTAATCCATTAGAAAGAGCAAAAGAACTGTTTACTACCTATGACGGGAATACGTTCCGGATGTATCGAGAAGGTGTACTGGAAGAGTATAAGGGTTACGACATTTCGGAGGAAATAGAGATGGGTTGGTTCAATGAAATGGTCGACCAATATACCCGTGAGCTGTCAATTAGAGACTGGGCTGCGGTAGATCGACTAGATTTAATCGCAGCTAATTATCAGGATGAGCGGATTATTAGGAATGTGATGACCTTCGCTTCGAGAAATGTATTGAGCTCAGATAGCATCGTTAAGCTGATGTACGCGGAGAAGATGATTGAGATCATTATGAAGTTTAAAACCATAAGTGCTGACCTCAAGCTTGAAGCATATAAGATTATTTATACAATCCTTGAGGATGTTATCAATAGGCCTTTAGAGATCGATACGGGACATGAACTGGAGAATTACAGCTTGAAGGATAAAAGATCGTTAAACGAACGTGCGAAGAGAAGCATCGAGCGGATCAAGAGTGATCTTGGTTAAAATACGTAATCGTCACTTCAGCACTCGTGCGCTGATGCATGCGATGGACCATTTTACAAACAGAAAAGGGATGGCTGCTCGTGAATACGGTGACGTTCGAAGAAATCACGATCGATGACATTCAAGAAGTAAGAGAGATTTATAACTATTACGTGATGAACTCCACCATCTCATTCCATACTGAAGAGTTGAACATGGATCAAATGAGAGAGTCTGTGCTAAATAAGAATCCCAAATTTAAGTCCTGTCTTATAAAAGAGTATCAAGAAATGGTCGGTTATGTTCTTCTCGCTCCATATAAGAATAAGCAGGCGTATGATGTCAGTGCGGAAGTGACGATTTATTTGAAGCCTGACTATTTGGGCCAGGGTATCGGCAGCAAAGCTATTGCATTTATTGAGGGCACGGCGAGGGAGCAAGGCTTCCATACACTGATCGCAACCATTTGTATGGAGAATGCTCGCAGCATCAAGCTATTCGAGAAGAATGGATATGAGCAATGTGCGTTGTTTAAGGAAGTAGGATATAAATTCGGTAGAAGATTGGATATTGGCAGCTTTCAGAAGATTTTGTGATGAATGAAAGTGGAAATACTTTAGATTGGAGGGACTACCATTAATCAAAGAAATCTGGTTGGTTTGATGGCATCCATCTTTCTCGTATTCTATGGGATATGGAAGAAAAATAAGTTTTTCGAGCCCAAGGTTGGTCCCGTAGGAAATGGTCTAAGCGATGAGCTTGTGAAGACGGTATGGATTTTGTTTGGTATCTCTATGGTATTGGGTATTGGTGGGATTATCTATTTTACTTACGCTATGTTTAAGAAGAAGTGAGTTAGCGAGCGGAGAGGAAAATGAATCAAGAAATCGAGCATATAGCTGTGTAAGGAGGAAGAATGCTATGCAGGCCAAAGTTGTTGGACAAACCAAATCTACCGGATTCCAAGTAGGTGTTAGAAGAACCTTCAACATCGCGGTAGAGGATGCTTGGGATCTCATTACTTCGACTCAAGGGATCGAGCTATGGCTAGGACATGCGGCCGTGATTTTTGAAAAAGGTCATCAATACCAGAGCAGCGAAGGCATAACCGGCGAGATAAGAACGGTGAATGTTCATGAGAATATCCGACTCACTTGGAAGCGGGAAAGTTGGGCAAAGCCCTCAACCGTACAGGTCAGAACCATTGCGAAAGGTAAAGACCAGACTACAATTAGTTTCCATCAGGAGAACTTAGGCAGCTTGGAAGTGCGGGAAGAGATGAAAGTGTATTGGGAAGAGGTGTTGAATAAATTAAAAGCAATGACTACATAATGCATCGTTGTGCTAAGAGGCTGACGCTTGTGCAGTTTTATAGTACTGGAGGTGAACTTATTAATGGTGAAGGTATTCAATTATACTTGTTACCTACTAATGTTAACGTTCCTGATGTATCTGAATAATAGATATGCATTCCATTATAGAGATGCTGTAACCCATTCTATTACCCCCAACTGAATATGATATCTTTATTAATCATAATTATGAATTGTTATCTGCTTCGCTAGGACTCGTTCTATCATTATTATTTTCTTTTATGGTTAATCTATATTTTCAGGTTAGAAGCAGATATTTTATGTACCTATTCATTGGGGCTGCATGTTTTATTCTTACGATGTCAACACACACGCCGCACGATGAATTTGATTTTATGAGGGCCAATACATTTATTATCGCTTTCTTGTTAGGTACAGTTGTCTTTGACTTAATAAAATATAGAAAAAGGGAAAAGAGGCAGCATTGATTTCTTCCACTAACAAGCTTAAAGCCTGCAACTTAGATGCAGGCTTTTTATTTTTACATCAAAAGTACACCTCTTGTAAAGGTATTGTTTCTTGTAGGTTTATATTGGTTATTAAAGGGTGTTGTGGTAATTAATATTCGGTTTTCTACTTCTGTTTATTTCAATTTACATAAGGAGAATCATTATGGGATATATTGAAGAGCTTAGAGAAGTTGTTGGCAATCGAGCATTGATACTCGTTCGACCAAGTGTCGCAATCATTAATAAGTTAGGACAAATTTTGTTGGTACAGTATCGAGATGGCTCTTGGGGAATTCCAGGTGGACTTATGGAGCTAGGGGAATCGACAGAAGATTGCATCCGGAGAGAAGTTAAAGAAGAGATAAACTTAGGCCTTGGAAATCTACAGTTGTTCGGCGTTTTTTCTGGACAAGAGCTATTCACCAAACTACGGAATGGCCACGAATATTACAATGTAGTCATTGCGTACATCTGTCTAGAATATGAATGTGAGCTTCAGCCGGATGGAATCGAAGTGTTGGATGCTCAATTTTATAGTTTGAATGACGTACCAGAGACAACAGAACCTTTTATTAGAACGAAGCTAGCGGAGTTAGGGCCAAAGTTGAAGCAATTACTACAAGGAGATTAATGAAGCTATGCGTCGAAAGGTTATCTACCTGTCTATTTTGCTAATCATATTCTCAACGGTTATCATCAAATATTCACCATTAGGGTTAAGCCTGAGGGTCGAGCTAGCATGGCATCTAATGTCTACCAGATATCAAGATGAGACGAGTCTATTAGTCGGCAAAGTAAAAAGAGATCAGCTTATTAAAGAGTTTCATGACAAGTATGCCATTGAGTAGAGAGGATCGGAGGAACTTATGAAACCAATCAAGCGGTCGCGGCTTAGACTGATGGCAGGATCTCATTATTTTAAACTCAAAAGACGCCTGGTCTGGCTATTCGGTAATGCCAAGTATGCTGTTCGACTCGAGAAGGAAGAGCTTCCGATTACAACCTCTAAGCATCACACCCCTTTGCTTCGCAAGCTTAAGGAAGTAGATATGTGGCTGCAATATAATAAGATTACGAACTTGAAGATTGCGATCCAGCAACTGGATAAGATCACGATTTATCCCGGTGAAACCTTCTCGTACTGGAAGCTAATCGGCAATCCGACGAAACGGAAAGGTTATGTGGAGGGCATGGTACTATTTTACGGAGGATTCAAGCCGGGTGTTGGTGGCGGGCTCTGCCAATTATCCAATCTTATTTACTGGATTACGCTGCACACGCCGCTTGTTGTTACGGAAAGGCATCGGCATAGTTATGACGTATTCCCCGACGCCAATCGTACGCAGCCGTTCGGCAGCGGAGCTACTTGCTCCTACAATTACCTTGACCTGCAGATCTATAATCCGACCGATGAGCCGTATCAGCTTGTCCTTTGTATGGATGACGCGTACCTGTATGGTGAATGGAGAACGACAAGGCCCCCTTTGCATACGTATGAGGTGTATGAAAAAGAGCATCGAATATCCCAAGAATATTGGGGAGGATACGTGCGGAGCAATGCAATCTATAGAAAAATGTACAATCTAGACGGGACATTACTTGCGGATGAATTGATTACGAAAAATCATGCGCTTATGATGTATCAGCCTTTCTTAGAGGCGGAAGATATGAGGAGAGTATATGAACATTAGACTCGCGACAGATGATGACATCGAAAAACTAATTCAAATGCGGTTGGACTTCACACTGGAATACAACTCGAAGCTCGAAATAACGGACAAGGTTTATGCCGATTATCATAGTGAAATTAAGGGCTTCTTAAAGAAAGCAATCAACTCCCAGCAATGGTTTATTTGGGTAGCTGAGGATGAAAATATAGTCGTATCTCATATCTACCTCGAGTTGATTAATAAGGTGCCACGACCGGGCAAAAAGACGAACCCCTTCGTTTATATGACGAATGTTTATACGCTGCCATCCTTCAGAGGGCAAGGCATTGGATCGACACTTCTGACTCAAATCAAGGAATGGGCCGCTGAGAACGAATATGAATTCATCATGGTCTGGCCAAGTGAGAACAGCGTTGAGTTTTATCAAAGAAACGATTACATTCACTGCAAAGAGCCGATGGAGCTAATGCTAGAGTAATTACGATGAGGGGTAATCTGAGGCTGATTCATAAGGGGGGGCGAGAGTTGATGACCCTGTTGTTCTGGCCATGTAGCGGGAACGCCATTTTTCATTATATGGGGGCTAGTATTCCCGTTGTTCTACTCAGGAGCAGCTAAGCTTATAAGAAGGAATAAAGGTTTACTTGCTCTGGTGTTATGTATACCGGTATATGCTGTAATTGGATGGCTAGGTTATGCAGCTGGACATTAGTACCTAATAACCCCTATGTAATAACGGTTTTTGAGCGTTGAGAAAAATCCATACAATTTCGGTTCAAGGAGGACTAAATGCTCTTATCTGAACTCAGTGTCGAAGACTTGGATCATACAATGATCAATAGAATCATTTTTGAAAATCTAAATGACGATGGGTTGATCGGCGATGTCGTCCTTGTGTTTGGCAGCATCACGGCTCCCGTATATCGAGTTCCGAAGGCTGTTGAACTATTGCACAGTAATAGAGCGAGCAAGATCATTATGTCCGGTGGACAGTCGGACCCGCCAGAGGCGATGGCCATGCAGGATGCTGCCCTTCGATTGGGGGCGCAGCAATCTGATATTATTCTTGAGACCCGATCCAACAATACGTTTGAAAATGCGCTGTTTACAAAGTCTCTTCTGGATGAGATTTATGGTCTGAAGGCCATTAGAAGAATTCTGTTAGTCACCAATTATTTTCATTTGAGAAGATGCTTGTTAACGATGAAAACCTATATGCCAGAATGGATCGAGTATAGCTTATGTGGTGTATTGGATAACAATACGAGACCGGAAAATTGGTGGACGAATGAGAAGGGTAGAACCCGTGTCATGAATGAGGTCGAGCGGCTTATTAAATATACGAGATCGAAGAGCATTGTGGATTGGAAGATCTAAATCTTTTGGCTTTGTTAAACTTTGTTGTTGATATTTGATAATTGCGAACAAACGTTCTATAATAAGGGTAACATCACTGTTCGGAGATGATTGACCCATGGATTTAAAGGAAATGAAAAAGCTTGCTGATATGCTAGATCTACTTTTTACAGTCCCGAATAAAAGGAGTCGACGTTCCAGTTCGGGCGATTGATGAAATTCAAGAGCAGAAGCATAAAGATGGACTTGTTTGCCCGCATTGCAAAAATCATTCTGTCGTGCGATTTGGAAAGTACGCTGTAAAAACACGTACTGGAGAGGTTAAACGTCAACGTTACCGTTGTAAGTCCTGTCGTCAAACGTTCAATGGCCTTACAAACACCCCTCTCCAACGAACTCGAAGACCTCATATTTGGGTTCGTTTTATTGAATGCATGATTGAGGGCTTTTCACTAAGAAAATGTGCAGAGCAGTTAAACGATGAAGTCACGCATGTCACCTTGTTTTACTGGCGACATAAGATTCTCTCTGCTCTAAAACAGATTCCAACCGAAGCATTTCAAGATATTGTTGAGATGGATGAGACTTACTTTCTGTACTCAGAAAAGGCAGGCGTGTATCATATCCAAAACGTAAACAGCTATTTGCAACACTATCTGGCATGGTTCCGTTATTTGGACAGCAAGGAATATGAGAATACCGCATCGAATAAGAAAAATATGTTAGTCAAATCGTGCCTGTTTTCTGTGACCGACACGAATACCAAACTTCGGCTTTCTGCTTATCCTTGTTAAGCTGACGGGCAGATTAATTACAATAATTAGGAGGAGATATTGAGTCTATGTTGAATTGAAAATTAAACTCAACTCAACTCAACTTGTAAGGGAGACGAATGGGCGATGATTAACACACCAACATTGGCTGAATTTTCTGAACGCATGATTGTCGGAATGGGCAAGATTGGGGAACAAACTAATCCTGGAGATGTCTGGCCAGCTTTGTTTAACAGAATAAACGAGATTAATAACAGGTTGAATTAAATCGAAACCATTGGATTAATTAAAAGAAACGAACATGGCTATCTAGCAGGGGTTGAAACTTCAATACATAGTGAAGTACCTGAAGGGATGTATTCCTACAAAATTCCAGCAGGCAAGTATGCAATGGTTACGCACAAAGGACCTCTGGGCAAAATTAATGAAACTTTTGAAGGACTCATTAGCTGGCTCGGAACAAACAATTACGAACAGTTCGATGTTGTTTGTTTTGAGGTTTACGACCACAGATATAAAGGTGAGGACAATGAAAGTGAGTTTGATATGTTTATACAAATAAAATCAGTTGGTTAACAATATCATTAAGCTTTCGGGGAACGATAGCTCAATGAACCGCCTTTTCAACTAAGGCGGTTTTCTTATGGTCAAATATCAACATTAGAATTTAACATAGCCAATCTTTTACAAGAGAAATATCAAGGGTGCGTCGCTTGAGAAAATACATACGAATCACTGTTGTCTGTCTCGGTATTTTGTTGATCAAGGAACTCATTGAAGTATAGAATCAGAGGTTGAAAATAAGAGTAGGTGAACCTGTTGCAAGATCTTAACAAGTTAATTATGGAGCTTTCATGGAATAATTCCGATGAGATGAGAGAACGTGCGATTGAACAACTGCTCTTTATTAAAGATCGAGATATGCATCTCTTGCTTCAACCAAATGGTAAGGACTTATGGGATGGAGCTGCCGAGGTCATTACAAGATTTGGCTACCCAAGAATCAAAATCATTATTCCTATGATGTTAGAATGGCTGCAAGATATGAATTGGCCTGGCTCTGAACGGATCGCCCAAGTATTAAACAGCATTGGAAATCCTCTAGTTCCCTATGTTCAAGCTGTTATGAAGGATCATCCTAGTGTACCTTGCGATGAATTTAACCGAGGTGTGAAGGAGTTAATATATTATCCAGAGAAGTTTCGTAAGCATTTGGAAGAAAATAAAGTCGCATCACAGTACTGCAATCACAAATCGTCTTTGCAAAACTACCTGATGGAGATCGAGGAGCTTCGTGAGGAATTATCCGATTTTACCTCATGAGAACGTGAAGAACCTCATGCAAGGGTAGTTAGAGATGGAGAGGAATACTAGTAACCAATCCTGAAGGATATTCGTATGAACGTTCAACAGTTCCAATCGTACCTGGATGTATTATTTGGAGGTTTCGGGTAAAGAGGTTAATAGATTTGTAACAGAACATATAAGGGAGATCGAATTCAATGACCATCACATTAGGCGCCAAAATGGGAGAAGGCGGCTGTTCAGAAGTGTATGAGCTACCGAATAACCAAGTGATTAAACTGGCCAAGGAGAATACCCTTTATGATTCGGCTAGGGGAGAGTATCTCAACAACTGTATTGCCTGGGAAAACGGTCTGCCTGTACCACAACCGTTCGATTTTATAGATGTAGACGGAAGACCGGGAATCGTCACAGAACGAATCGTAGGTGAAACGATTACGAAGCGATTGATCAATCAAATCGTAAACGCTGCTGGCGTCGAAAATGTTAAACTTGATGATTTTCGGCAGACAGCTCGGCTAATGTATCAACTACATAACATTACGCTTAACGACATCGAGTTGGCTAATCAGAGAGAGGTTATGAAGGGCTGTATCGACAGCGCCAATTATTTGAGCAACGAAGAGAAGGAGGCCGTCCTGCTCCTCACTGACAGCCTGCCACTTAAGCAATGTATGTGCCATGGCGACCCGAATCCGAACAATATTATTGTTCAAAATGATGGGAAAGCCGTTCTGATCGACTGGATGAACGCTACGCTTGGCAACCCCGAAGCAGATCTGGCCGAATTTATTGTCATGATTCGGTATGCGGTATTATCGTCAGACTTTCCAGAAATCATGAGGATGTCATTCGATCAAATCAAGGAAGACATCATCAACACATTCATGGATGAATACACGAGGTTATCTGGACTTACCTATGAAGAAGTCGTACCATGGCTCATACCAATTGCAGCTAGGAAGCTGTCTGCTGATGGGATCTCGGAAAGCGAGAAGAACATTCTTATTGAACAAATTCGGAGAGCGATCGGAACGAGCCGATAAATGATTCAGAAATACAACTATTGTTGGAGATGAACCTATGCGACTATTTGTAGTTAGGCATGGCCAGACGGTTTGGAATAGCGAGAATCGAGTATGCGGGATTACGGATAGCCCGTTAACGAACAAGGGAATTACACAAGCAAAGGAATTATCGCAATCCATCAAGGACAGGCCTATCGATGTTATCCTATCTTCCCCATTAAGCCGGGCATTGCAAACAGCTGAAATTATCGCATGTTCAATCGAGAAGGAAATCATTATCGACGATAGATTAACCGAACAGAACTATGGATGTTACGAAGGCGTCGATCGTGACAACGTTGATTTTAAAGAGGCAAAAAAGCATTTCCCATTCCGACTTGCTGGCGGAGAGTCACTCCTGCAGTTGGGACAGAGAGTCTATAATCTGCTGGATGAAATCAAAAAGACATACAGTAACCAGAACGTGTTAGTCGTCACACATGGTGGCGTCAGCAGGGTCATAAATGCGTATTTCACAGATCAAAACAATGAAGATTTCTATCGATTTCATATCGAGAATTGTGCCATCAAGGAATATAATTACTGAATAAGGTATCTTCCAATTTCATAAAGCTGAGGTGAACTTATGTTTTATACCCTACTAGTCCTCATCGTTTGTCTCGATCAGGGTGCTAAGCTGTGGATTCGAAGCCGTATGGAGTTAGGAGAATCGATCCCGGTGTGGGATGGGTTTCGATTGACGTATTTCGAGAACTCTGGTGCAATGGGGAGCAGCTTTGAAGGATACGGCACTTATTTTGTCATTCCGGCTATTCTGATCACGATAGGGGCTGTTTACCTTTACCATAAGGGTTCGTTGAATAGTATGGTATTGAAATGTGGTGCAGCGATCTTCGTCGGTGGTGCTGTTGGGAATGCGATCGACCGGATCGTGCTAGGTAAGGTGACGGACTTCTTGGATTTTGGGCGAGGGATATCGAATCTAGCAGATCATGCGATAAGCCTAGGGATGCTGCTCATTCTTATTCATACCCTAATTATTGGCCCTGTGAGACAGAGAAGGCTTTCTGCAAAAAGCGCACCAGTCAGCGAATGAATGAGAAGGGGATAACCCATCCGAGCCAATCGTTCAGCCGAGTGTTTGTTAGCCGCACTCGGCTTCTTTATAGGTAGGATAACATTCGTTTGGCAGATCGTGAAGGAGTGATCCATACGCCATTTACTTTCGCACATCCGTTGTATGCCATTCCGTTGAAAGCTGTGAAACCGCGTTATTTGAGCGTGTCTGGTCTGATCTTGGGCAGCATGTCTCCGGATTTCGAGTATTTCCTTGCACTTGAACCGCGCCAGACGATCGGGCATACCTTTAAAGGGCTCCTTCTTGAAACGATTCCGTTGTGTGTAATCCTATTGATACTTACTCACCTTATGATCAAGTCATTTACCTCTCACCTTCCATCGATTGCTCAACTCGATGTGAGAGCTTACCAACGAATCCGATTGGTCGATCTACGGAGCTTGAGGAGCTGGATTGTTTTCATCGTATCGGTGATCATCGGTTTCTACAGTCACTTGTTTGTGGATGCATTCACGCATGAGTCAGGTTATTTCGTACTTCGGCATTCTTCCCTTCAACATGAATACTTCTCTTTACCTTTGTACAAGCTGCTCCAATACCTACTATCTCTTATTGGAATGGCAGCAGAGTTCATTCTGCTAGCATGGATGCTCTTCAGGACGCCTGTCTATTCGGATCCAAACAAAGTTAGGAACATCCATTGGCTGGGTAAAATCAAGTTTTGGTGCATAGTGACTATCATCACGATAGGAATTGTTACTGCTAAGCTGGCTTTGACGACAAGCACGAATACAATTGGCATTCTTGTCGTCGCCCCGATTTCGGGTGTACTAGCGGGTATCGCAATCGCAAGCTTGATCTGTCGGGATGAGATTAAGATTCGTAAATAGAGATTTTACTATTTAGAACTGAGGTGTATCGAATAATGAACGCTAAGAAAGCAGCAGCAGATAAAGCAGTTGAACTGATTCAGGATGGAATGACGGTTGGACTGGGTACGGGCTCCACAGCCTATTGGGCGATTCATCGCATCGCAGAGCGGATGAAGGAAGAGGGACTCCAGCTTCAAGCGGTATCCAGCTCGAAGAACTCGGAACAACTCGCCAATCAACTTGGCATACCGATTATTCCGTTCTCTGCAGTGGAAACAATCGACATCACGATTGATGGTGCGGATGAGGTGGATGGTGAGTCTAGTCTGATCAAGGGCGGCGGAGGCGCACTGCTCAGGGAGAAAATTATCGCATCGAACAGTAAGGAGTTCGTGGTTATTGTGGATGAGTCCAAGCTTGTGGAGACGTTAGGCAAGTTTCCGCTGCCGATCGAGATCGTTCCATTCGCAGCAGAGCTTACGATTAGACGGTTAGAGCAGCTGGGCTGCAGACCTGTCGTGCGTATGGCTGATGAATCGACGTTCATAACGGACAATGGGAACTGGATCGTCGATTGTCATTTTGATGAAATCAAGCGTCCAGGGGAATTAGGTGAGCGGATCAAAACAATCCCTGGCGTCGTCGAGCATGGCCTGTTCGTTCAGATGGCGAGCACGATTGTCGTTGGACATCTGGATGGAACGACAACCGTTCGATAAGCAAGTCCATTCGACGCTTAAGCGACCATAGGAGGCTGGATGATGGAAGTCGTGTACCAAGACTATCTTATTAGCGATGACAAGTCGAAGATTGACGTGGAGGCTGTCGTTGCCTTTTTGTCACAGAGCTATTGGGCGAATACAAGGCCTCCCGAACGGACGATTCGAGCGATTGAGAACTCGTATTGTGTCGGTGTCTTCTACGGCGAGCAGCAGGTTGGGTTTGCGCGCGTTGTTACGGACTGGGCAACATTTTTCTATTTATGTGATGTCTTTGTAGATGAGAAGCATCGAGGCAATGGCATCGGTAAGAAGCTAGTTGAGGCGGTCATGAGCGAAGCAGTGCTGGAGGGACTGACAGGGCTTCTAGGTACGAAGGATGCGCATGGGCTGTATGAGAGATACGGGTTTATTCGAGACAGTGAGCGGTTTATGAGACGACCTCCGCAATGGATGGCAAAGTCGAATTTGTAGTTGAACATTCAATTGGATGATTTCAAGGTCGTGGTAGAGCAAGTGATAGGAAGAAGCGGATAGCCTACTATTTTGATACAAAGGACCAATCTTATGACCTACAAACTATACCATTACTTTGATCGAGAGTTAGGACCGTTCAGGAACTTGTCCAAGCTCACGAGTGAGGAATCGGAGGAAGTGTCCAACCAAATCCGGTTGAGTGGAACGACCTTCGCGAGTCGGCGATCAGAAGATTATATGCGTGTTAGAAGAGAGCTGGAAGCTATGGCGCGCGAGCGATTCATAGCTAAGGGCGGGAAGCCTCGCAATTCATTCCCCCATTATATGACGCTTGGGCCTTGTGACTGGCTGAAATCATGGTATGTGAATCCAGATGTGATTGAGATTCCTTGGGACAACTTCATGGACGATTCGGTAAGTTTTACATACGGCGATCTGTTCCCGACAATGCGTTACCATGATGATAAACCGTACAGGAAGCAAGTATACACGAAGTTAGAAATCATGGAGCTTATTGCGAAATACGGCTTCCCTCAGGACTGGAACAAAGACGGGGATAAAGGACCGGAGCGATATATTGAAGTGCAGGTGTGGGATGAGAATGAGCTTGGGCGGTATATGAAGTAATGAGTGTATTGCGACCAAAATAAAGATTTAAACGGCAGGAGGTAAGCTGGTGGACAGAATCGCAATTATCTCGGATATCCACGGGAATTTGCCGGCTTTGCAGGCCGTGTTAGAGGATATTAATGCGCGTCAAATTAGCAATATATATTGCCTTGGCGATCTGATCGGCAAAGGACCGAGCTCGGATATTGTAGTAGATTTGGTGCAGCGGACATGCGATAAGGTGATTAGAGGCAATTGGGATGATTTTGTATCCAAGCCGAGTGAGTTTGAAGCCGTAAAGTGGCATCAATCGAAGCTGGGACCGGAGAGAATGATGTACTTAAGTCAACTGCCATTTGGAATCGAGTTCTATATGAGCGGGCGGCTAATCCGACTGTTCCATGCTTCTCCCCGCAGCGAGTATGAGCGAATTCAACCATGGGAATCAGAGGAACGGAGGATATCTCTATTCGATGGCTCTGAGCATTTTGAGCGAGAAGGCCAAGCGGATGCAGCAGGATACGGTGACGTACATAATGCATATGTGCAAAATTTCTCCGGTAAGACATTGTTCAACACGGGCAGTGTAGGCAACCCCTTGGAAATCCCTCAAGCTTCTTACGCCGTGCTAGAAGGTCGCTTAAACAGCTCGGAGCTTACTTCGTTTGGTATTCAACTGGTTAGAGTGCCTTACGATATTGAACTTGCAATTAAGCAGGCAACAAATGAGAGCATGCCCGACCTTGAGGCATATGTGTTGGAATTAAGAACGGCGCAGTATCGGGGAAAAAAAGGTTAGCTGATCAGCAAACGATAATAACAGAGGTGCATGATGTTAGATCCTTTCACAAAGAAACGACTAGAAAAGATATTGAGCTTGTATATTGATCAGAAGATTCCGTTCCATATTCGGAACGAGATTAGAATGAGCTACAAAATTAGAGGTAACAACGTAACGTTAATCGAGGAGCGTCCCGCTTTTAGGAGCAAGGAGTGGGTGGAATTAGACATTGCGCAGTTCCGACTGGATGATGGCAAATGGAAGGTCTATTGGAAAGATAGCAGAAACAAATGGCATTTTGTCGAGGACATCATACCGGACGAAAGCTTTGAGACGCAGCTTCAAATTGTTGATGCGGACGATAGAGGAATGTTCTGGGGATAGGCTTTCAGCAGTTCTTCTTCAATAGCTTGGGGAAGGGACTTGGTCTTATGAGAACAAAGATAAAGATTACGATTAACGGATTGATATTTATATGCCTCTTATATAAGTTTTTTTATTTTGAGTCGGATTTGAATTCGCTGTTATTCTGGGCGCTAGTCATCTTGCAGATTGGCGTACTTATATTCGTTGTCGTGAGGAAATATTGGGGTTCCATCATCAAACTTAATCTCATTCCGGTGCTGCTTCTCGCCATGGGGTACCTTGTACATGCTCATCATGATCGCCAGTTCGAGAAGTCGTGGCAGATGCATGGGTCGGATGAGAAGAAGACGAATGTGAAAATTGCGGCTATAACAGATTTTAAATGGGACAAGATGTACACATTCGGAGCCTACACAGGCGAAGAGGATATCAATCGAAGGATTGGACAGAACTGGGCTAAGTTTCCGTTTAGAGGAGCACCTCTTACGGAAGGTCAATCGCTGGTTCTCTTTATGTATAAGGGCAAGGTAAGTCATGACTTGTATATGGAAGGAAACTGGGATGACTGCCTTTCTGGCTGCGGCCCAGATGTGGAGCTATCGTTGTAGGCTTGTCGAAAGGATATAGCGCCGGATGGATATTGTGATCAAAACTACAAGACAATCGAGATTGGAACGGGTAATTCAAGTATTCATCAGCTGAAGCTATATCAGAGGTGCGGGTTTAGGATCGTTGGTGTCGATGTGGATTATTTCGTCCGAAACTATGAGGAAGAGATCTATGAGGATGGCATCCAATGCCGGGATATGATCCGACTTCGCATGGAACTGTAAGCAGGCTGCTCTAAGAGAGTGGCCTTTTTTAGTTAGCCCAATTATTAAATAGACATAATGGTAGATTATAGTAGAATAAAAGCTACTATGTAAACAATTGGGTAAATATATCGGGGGTAAACAAAATGAAACCAATCGTATTTAGCATTAGCGGGCCATCTGGAGCGGGCAAGAGCAGTTTAATGGAGAAGACGGTGGAAATGCTCGAGGATGCTGTGAGCTTTTATTTTGATGCTTATCAGTCTACGCTTCATTACCCAGACCAATTGTTCGAAAGGCTGCAAGCCGGGGAATTCGTCGATCCTAGTGAAATTAAGAATGACAGCTTCATTAGAGATTTGCGCGAATTAATTAACGGTTCCACGATTGTTGACCCTTGGGGCAGAACGATACACCCCGCGCAAACGATTGTGGTCGAGGAGCCATTTGGCCGATTGCGGGAAGGCATGTCCGAACTTATTGATGGGAGTGTGAGTATCGATATCCCGCTTGAAATCTCGTTAAGTCGGAGGATCATCCGCAACCTGACCTACGATTACATCAACGATTCCGAAGAAGTGCGCTTAGCCAAAGTCCTTCAGTACGTAGAGGGTTACAATCAGTACGAAGGAAAGGTTATGAGACACCTGCAACAGATGGTCAATGCGCGTGCGGACGTGCTATTGGATGGATTAAAACCGGCAGATGAGCTGGTTGAAGAATTGGTCTCATACATCAAGCAAAGCAGGTGATAACAGTGGAACAGCTTACGATTAGACAAGCATCAGCGGAAGAAGCGTCAAGTGTATTAGAGCTATGGCAGATGTCTGCAAGGTGGCTGGATGCGAAGGGGATTAATCAGTGGAGACCGGAACGAGAAGTCAGTCTGATCCACGAATGGGATGAGATTTAGAATATAGCATAGCGGTTAATTAAAAATATAACTTCCAATAATATCCTGTATTATGGGATGAGTTCAGCTGATAAGGAGCCAATATGAGCATACGAGCGATCTTCTTCGATTTGTTCGAAACGTTGATCACTGAATTCGCGGACGGCAAGAGAATCTCTAATCGTCAATATGATTACATGCGGCTGTTAGGCTTATCCCATGCGGATTTCAAGCTTGAATGGCATAAGCATCATGACGCGCGGATGCGTGGTGAATTCGCTACATTCCCTGAAGTCATTCAAGCAATGGTTACTTCACGGAGCTTGTTGGTGGATGAGAAGAATATCGACTCACTTTATCAAGACAGAGTCCAGGAGAAGCAAATGCCATTCAAGCAGATCCATTCGGAAGTGTTAGAGATGCTGAGAGATTTAAAGAACAATTCGTTCAGAATCGGCCTCATTAGCAATTGTACGGAAGAAGAAGTAAGAGGCTGGCGGGATTCTGCGCTTGGCGAATACTTTGATGATGTTATTTTCTCCTATCAGGTCGGGATGTGTAAGCCAGATAAGGACATTTATACCTTGGCATGTAACCGACTAAGTGTAGGGCCTGATGAGTGTATATTCGTTGGTGATGGGGGATCTGATGAATTACCGGGAGCTGCGGCAGCAGGACTTCATGTTGTCCATGCGGTCTGGTTTCATTCATCGATCAAGAGCGATTTCATGAAGATCGACAGCCCAAGCAAACTTATAGCTGCAATTGAGCAAATGCAGCAGTTGGCAGAACGTGATACGGATTCAACCACTCCAGCTTGAAGGAAGGGAATACATGTTTACTTTTGACAAGTTGGAAGGCAAGCGAATTGAATTACTCCCATTGCAGACGGAGCATTTGAGCCCTCTGTTCCAAGCAGCCCGTGATCCTCAAATTTGGGAGCTGTATCCCACGGCTATTCGCAGTGAAGAGGACATGCAAGCCTTTATTGCCAAAGCAATTGAAGCCCGCGAACGTAAGGAGCAATTTCCTTTCGCAGTATTCGATAAGCAGTTGGGCAAGGTTGTTGGCTCCACACGGTTTCTGCGCATTTCGGAGGAGAACAACAATTTGAATATTAGATCGACTTGGTATGCTCCAGAGGTTTGGCGAACGAGGGTGAATACAGAAGCGAAGTATTTGATGCTGCGGCATGCTTTCGAGACGTTGGCAGTCAATCGAGTGGAGATCATCACAACACCAGATAATTTGCGCTCGCAGCGAGCGATCGAGAGATTGGGCGCTGTCCGAGAAGGTATTTTTCGTAAAAAATATAACAATCGGGATTATATCATCTATAGCGTTATTGATTCGGATTGGCACAATGACTTGAAGAATCGTCTTGAAGGTTTTCTAACCGATATTAACTAAAAGGAGCGAATCGCTATGAGTCATCCACAACATTACGTATCCGCAGCTGCCATCGTGCTTAATGAATACAATGAGATTTTGCTCATTCGCGGACCTATGCGAGGCTGGGAGATGCCGGGTGGACTCGTAGAGGAAGGAGAGTCGCTCATCCAGGCGGCGATCCGAGAGACGAAGGAAGAATCGGCGTAGATATTGAGATCGTCAAGTATTGCGGTGTGTTCCAAAATGTCGGGCGATCGATCTGTAATATGCTATTTCTCGCCAAGCCGATTGGTGGTGAGCCGATGCCAACTTCGGAGAGCCTGGAATCGGGATATTTTCCAATTGAAGAAGCGCTGGAAATGGTAACATGGATGACCTTCCGGGAACGGATTGAATACTGCTTGAAGCCGGAGCTGCAGCCGTTTCTGGTGGAGTTCCATGAGGATAAACACTCGATCTGATCGCCCAGGATCAACCATTGAATTAATGCAATATGGCCACGGCCCAACTTAAGATACAGCAATCTAGGTTGGGTGTTTTGGCATACCAATTTTAGGAATGTGAAGTGCAGGAGGAGATCGGCGGATGCGTTACGAGGCTATAACGAGCGGATGCTCGGAGGAAATTGCAGCAATTAGAGGAGATACCATTGTTTCGAGGGGGCGGGTACATAAAGTACGGCAATTGTCGGGGTATCTGGCTCGAAAGGATGAGCACGTGCAAGGCTTGATTCTGTATGACATCTGCAACAATGAGTGTGAGATCGTGGCATTGAACAGCTACAGCGAGAATGTAGGTATCGGAACGGAATTAATAGAATTGGTGAAAAATAAAGCGATTACCGAGCACCTCAGCAGATTGTGGCTCATCACCACGAACGATAATATCAAAGCCATCCGTTTTTATCAGAAGAGAGGCTTCGATATGAAGGCCATCCATTTGAATGCAGTGGATGAGGCTAGGCTGCATAAGCCCACGATTCCTTTGTACAATGCAGAAGGTATTCCGATTAAGCACGAGATCGAATTCGAAATCAAACTCGCAGTGGACTAGGTAGGGGCAGCCAATATGTTCAAGTATCAAATTGATGAATCACTACACCTTTCTCTATTGGAAACGAGAGATGCGGAAGCGTTGTACAGATTAATAGACCGTAACAGAGCGTACATCGGAGAGTGGTTGAAGTTTCCTAGCATGACACTCCATGCGGATGATTCAAGAGCTTTCATTGAGCGGACACGTCTACGTTTTGCGAAGGATGACGGCTATTGGCTTGGAATTTGGGATAACAATCAATTAGTAGGCTCTATTGGTTACTTATATATCAATCAAGATGATCGTAAGACGGAGATTGGCTATTGGTTGGGGCAGGAGTTTGAGGGAAGAGGCATCATTACAAGATCGATTCGAGCACTCATAAACTACGCTTTCAGTGAACTTCATCTGAACAAAATCGAAATCGGAGCAGCTTCGAGCAATACGAGAAGTCGTGCGATCGCTGAACGTCTTGGCTTCCAGTGTGAAGGTGAGTTAAGAGATTACGAGTTTATCAATGGACGTTATCTTAATCGTGTGATCTATGGACTGAAGTCCAGCGAGTGGCGTTCGGAAAAATTAATCGCTGCTGGGCTCGATCAGCATGGCTATAAAGAAGAAACCTAGGGGGAACTAACTCATTGATTCGTATAAAAGATGTCGATAAGCATAACTGGGAAGCGTGTATCCAATTGAAAGTGTCGGATGAACAGCAGGGGAACATTGCCTCTAATCTTTACTCGATCGCAGAGGCACAGTTTATTCCTGGATTTGTAACGAAGGCTACCTATTCGGACGATATTATAGTTGGCTTCGCGATGTATGGGCTGGACAGCGATGATTCTAATTATTGGATATATCGGTTTATGATCGACGAGCAGTATCAAGGTCAAGGATACGGTACGCAGGGCATGCAGCTCATTATAGATGACATTGCGGGAAAAGGAGATCGGACAGATGTTATTCATGTTGGCTATAAGCCAAACAATGAGTCTGCTCAGAATCTGTATGCAAGGGTCGGGTTTATTGAGGCGGGAATCGCACCATGGGGCGAAATGATAGCAACCTACCGGTTTAAATAACAGTTAGCAGACACGACCACGATGGACTATAACGCTAGAAAGAGGGAGATATCTTTGCCTTGGCCGATGGTGCATTTTGCAATATCCGATTGCATCTATAAGGGTTCACCAACCCGACAGCTTCTAATTGGCAGCATCGCTCCAGACTCCATCCATGCTAGAGGAAGCCATGTCACTCGCGAACAGAAAGGCTTCACGCACCTTGTTCATCAAGGAATCATGCCAACGAAGGAAATGATCTGGGACAAGTTCCTATCCTATTGGCCGCTATATGAAGAGCCGGAATGGAAAGATTTTGTTCTGGGTTATTTCTCACATATCTATACCGATCTCAGGTGGACCGAAACGTTATATACCGATTTCGAGCAGGCATATACAGGCGGACCAAGCGAGATGCGGGGGATCTATAATGAGGAAGTCAGTCAGGTGGAATTCGATCTCATTCGGTCGACGAGAGGTATGGAGTGTTGGACGGAGCTGCTGCGCCAGACAGATGGGTACACGATAGACCCGTTCGTGACCCAACAAGAAGTGAGTCAGTATCGGAATGAGAAGGTGGAATGGCTGCGGGATACGAGGAACGAGCCGCATATTACGCCGATTTATTTTACAACAGATCGGGTGGAGCGGTTTATCCAGCAGACGGCGCAGGAGATTCAAGAGCTGTTGAAGGAATGGTTACCCGTTAGTGATAAGAGGTAGAGGAGAGACGAACGTGAACGATTTTCCCAAGCTAGCAACGAATCGATTAGTACTCCGCCAGCTGCGCAATGAGGACGCGGGGGATGTGTTTCACTATTTTGCCCAAGATGAAGTGACGCAATATTATGATCTGGCAAGCTTCACGGAGCAGAGGCAAGCGGAAGAGTTAATTGAACAGTGGAATGACCGATTCAGGCGCTCGGAAGGGATCAGATGGGGTATTACGCTCATGGGTGAGGATCGGATCATCGGGACTTGTGGCTTCCACAGCTGGTCGAAGGAGCATAATAAATCAGAGATTGGTTATGAACTAGCTCCTGAGTACTGGCGGCAAGGGCTGATGTCGGAGGCGCTCGCGGCGGTTATTGCTTATGGGTTCGAGGAATTGAAGTTAAATCGGATTGAGGCACTCATTGATCCGGATAATATTAGCTCAAGAAAGCTGCTTGTGAAGTCTGGATTACGAGAAGAGGGCCTATTACGGGACTATTACTTTGAGAAAGGTCAGTACGTAGACGCGGTCATGTTCTCTATTTTACATAAGGAGTATACAACAGGGGGCTAACGAAACGATGGGTACAAAATTCGGCAACTTGCATGTGAAGACAGACAACGTTTGAGGGGAAATATATGAAAGTTGATTTGAATGAATGCAAAGGATTTAATTGAAAAATATGAAATAAATTGTTAGAATTTTCCCTGAGTATCTCATTCATTGTCGCACACAGGTTTGACCTCAAGAAAGATCGATAGAGTAGGCATAACAATTCTATGACTATGAGGCGGAGGCGTTAGGTGTGGAAAGTCGGATTGTTGAACGAAAGGGTATGCTGCTAGCAGGGCTTGCGGCCAATGTGACGCTGGGAGATGTGGAATCGGGTCTTACCATTCAACTGTCGGAACAGTTTAATACGAGACGATCCGAGATCAACAACGAGATCAATACGCGAGAAGTGTTCGGCCTGTCAACCGACCCTGAGAATTATAATCCTGAAACAGACAAGTTCGAGTTTTTCATTGGGGTTGAAGTAGCGGCAGCAGAAGAGCTGCCGGATGGCATGGTTTATCGGGAAGTACAACCAAGTGAATATGTTGTATTCTCGTTCGAAGGCGCAGCCGACAACGCTGGTCCTGTTCATCATTATTTGTACTCCACATGGCTCAATAACAGCGACTACCAGCTGGCAAGTTCTTATAATATCGAGGTTTATGATGAACGGAATAAAGGCCCGCATGCGGCGGACTCGATAACGGATATTTATTTTCCAATCGTGAAGAAGTAATGAAGTAACCCGAATAGAAGAATGTTCAACGCACCGCCTCGGACCGTGAAAGGTCTCAGGTGGTGCTTTTTTGCGCTGCAAGAAAATAGTGCCAACCATAATTAGATGGGATACAATACCAATAACGAAGTTTGATTGATTCTGTTGGTGCCGAAAGGATCATTGACATGAGAGATAAAATCTTATTCATCATGACACATATCGTCGGTTCAACCATATACAAGATTGGTAGAGCAGGAGACATGGTGTGGCTCTCCATTGGTGAGCCAACGACAACAAAAGGAATACTCGGTAGGAAAACCGTGTACAAATATGCGATCCATCTACAATGCCCATGGGTACTAACCTATGAGGGCAATGTTTGGATGGAAGAGGCTGATAGGCTGGATATGAATGGACAGTCCAGATTTGATTATTTAGTTGATGGTGTGCCGCTGCCGCTGCGCATCGTTGCAGTGGATGCCGATGAATACGGTGGATTTTATATGAAGCTAGACAACAAATGGATGCTGCAAGCGTACATACCGCAGGATAACCCGGAGAAAGAGCTGTGGAGATTCATTGAATTCATGGGCAGCGAAGAAGAAAGCAAACACTTCGTCATATCCGGTTCTAGAATTGAAGAGTAGATAGGGGGGCGGGTAATGACGATCATACTTCGAACGGCGTCAACGGGTGATTGCAATGAACTCTTCAAATTGGCTTCTCAGTTAGCGACAAGCTACGTGTTGGAGCGGGACGCTTTTGCGAAAGCTTATTCCTCTCTTGTGACAGCTCCCCATGTTGATCTTGTTATTGCCGAGTCCGACTCTACAGTTGTTGGCTATGTGCTCGCTTTCCATCACCAGACCTTCTACGCGAATGGCATGGTGAGTTGGGTTGAGGAGATCTTCGTACAAGAAGAATTTCGGCGCCAAAATATCGGTAATCAACTCATGAACGAAGTTGAAGCGAGAGCGCACAAGCGAGGATCGAAGCTGGTTGCGTTGGCGACTCGCAGAGCTGCGCATTTCTATGAGTCAATTGGATATAAGGAGTCTGCGACTTATTATAAGAAATCATTGTGATTGAGAAGGAGGCTGAATACAATCGACATTC
Organism: Paenibacillus cellulosilyticus; assembly: GCF_003182255.1. Taxonomy (GTDB): domain Bacteria; phylum Bacillota; class Bacilli; order Paenibacillales; family Paenibacillaceae; genus Paenibacillus_T; species Paenibacillus_T cellulosilyticus. Next base: position 39,472 of record NZ_QGTQ01000030.1, read on the forward strand.
GGACACCTATGACAATTGCTATCGCCGCTGTCTCTGGCGGAGGGAAAACGACGGTGACCTCGCGTTTGGGTGAAAGACTGCCGAATGCGATAGCACTGTATTTTGATGAGTATGATCTTGCAGGGCCTGATGATATCCTCGACTGGGTAGAACGAGGAGCGAACCATAACGAATGGAACATTGATCCCATTCTAGCTGATATTACGAAGCTCATACATTCCGGTGAAGTCGAGTATGTCCTGTTGGATTATCCATTTGCCAATTTACATAATAATCTGAAGACGATCGATCTAACGATTTTTATCGATACCCCATTGGACATTGCCATGGCGCGCCGGATATTACGAGATTTCGGAAACATGAATACGGAAGAGATCATGAATGAAATGCAGTTCTATCTGACAAGAGGAAGACTTGGTTATGAGAGTATGCTGACTACGATCAAGCCTCATTCAGATGTCGTTATTAACGGGACCTTGCCTGTTGATGAGATCGTTCGGATAATCGAGCAGGAGATAGCAGGGCTGGAACAATAATAACAACGATGCATCTAAAGGAGAACCTATGAACCAACCACAATATACGACCTCGCTGAGATTACCGACCTTCGCAGAATATAAGAGCATATTTGAAGCGGTTGGCTGGGCCGATTATTTGAACCTTGACGTAGTTGAACAGTCGTTGAAGCAGTCCTTATTCGGCGTTGTTATTCAACATGGTGACGAGACTATTGGGATGGGCCGCGTGGTAGGGGACGGAATGATCTATTTCTATATCCAGGACATTGCTGTTGTGCCAGCGCATCAGAATCAAGGGATTGGAAGACAGATCATGGATGTCATTACCGATTATCTGAAGCACCATGCGCCAGAGAAAGCTTTTATCGGCTTGTTTGCCTCGCAAGGCAAAGAGCCATTTTATAATCGATACGGCTTTAATCGCCATGATGGAATGACGGGAATGTTCGGCGTTATTCATGAGGGGGAGATCAAATAGCAAGTGTTAGGAGATACGTTATCCTGCTAAGTTGTTTGCTGCTGCTCGCTGGATGTGATTCTAGATCAACGGAAACTGCTAAAGTTGTTAATGAGCAATCGGTTAAGGAACAAAATAAGAATGATGCTGTTGCGATGACGTTTATCGTTTTTGAAGACAACGAGTATGCGACGATGAAGGCGGCTGGAGCAGTTAATGCAATTATATATGACCTATCCAATATGCAAGAGCAGACACAAATAGAATTTTGGATCGAGCATTACGTCAACGGAAAGATGCAAGAGAAGCTAATGAGCTTCGAATCTGAAGTTGGTGATCCGAGTGCAGGGCATAAGCTGTATTTCTCCACGATGGATGAGTCTAATGATGAGCAGCTATGGACGGTGGCGTTCCGAGAAGGGAACAGCGTTGCTTCTGCGAAAGGGAGAGTTAAATCGGATGCGGCACAATCGCGCATGATGCATCCTGTGAATGAGATCTTACTCTCAACTGAACAAGAAACAATAGCATCTATCATGATTGGTGCAGGTTATGATAATCAGGTCATTCCAGAGGGAGAACAGCAGGAGGAAGAATCGAGTGTTATCACTTCCTTCCCTGAGGTATTTATACTTATGTGTAAAATATCATATCTGAGCTGAACGCTCTTGATGGAGGCTTCAAATGCAGAAAGCAATCGTCGTCTATTTTCTAACGGAGAAGAAAAATAACGTGAGTGAGCTTAATCAGCTTCTAGCTGATGGCTGGAAGGTCGTAAGTCAGAATCCGATGAGTGGCAGTCAATCGAATGCATCCTTGTCGCTCGTGATTGTTGAGAAATAGGGCAAACAACCCTGAATGTATGCCTTACAGATGAAGGAGGCTAACCTATGATTCCACAACGAGTAAGTCTCGTAACGATTGGTGCTTGGAACTTGCCTGAACTGCGTTCATTTTATCTGAGATTAGGATGGACAGAAACCGAGTGGAGCAATGATGAATATTGCGTCTTCTTAACAGCTGGCGGCATGCTGTCGATCTGGCCGATCGAGGAGATGATGAAAGGTATCGATCTGCCGAAGCCAGCGGGGCCGCAGTATTTCAGAGGTGTAACCTTAAGCATAAACACTGATTACGCCGAACAAGTGGACAAGGTGATTGAGTTGGCTCGCCAAGCAGGCGCAGTCATCGTTCACGAACCAAATAACGCATTCTGGGGCGGCAGGACAGGCGGTTTCCTAGACCCAGAGAACAACTACTGGGAGGTTGCCTTTAACCCGAAGTCTGAATTTGATGAGCGCGGCGCAATGATCGCAATGAATGGCTAACGAGGTGGACAGTTTTGATTAAAGTGACGACACAGATTGAGATCGACGCTCCGATACAGCTATGTTTTGACCTGGCGCGGGATATCGAGATTCATACGAGAACGGTGTGGAAGCATACAAGAGAGCGAGCGATTCACGGCGTCACGTCTGGACCGATTGGAGAGGGCGAGACGGTTACGTTTGAAGCAACACATCTGGGGGTTAGGCAGCGATTAACTTCCAAAATTACAGCGTATGAGGAGCCAACTTTATTCGTTGATGAAATGCAGAAAGGCGCATTCAAACGACTGCGGCATACGCATGATTTTCAAGAGCGGGACGGCAAGACGGTAATGACCGATGTACTGGAATTCGAAGCGCCGCTCGGCCCGCTTGGATTCCTTGCAGAACGGCTGGTGCTGAAGTGGTACATGAGACGATTTCTTGAGCATCGCAATCTCGAGCTGAAGAAGCTCGCGGAAGAGATGGTTCAACGACAATAGTTACTCGAAAAGGGGAGAATGGCATGCATTTTGTATGGTCAACGGCGGTTATACAAGTGATTTCAACGGTAATTCTAGTGTTGTTGGGGTATGTGATTTACCGGATCGGTAAGCCTCGTAAGAAAAAAGCTTCCCGATAGAGAGGATACTTCGTGGCAGAGGCTGGTTATCAAAGCGCTAATGAAGAGGGGGGTCCTATGCGAAGTTTAATCCTCTATAACTGGGAAGTTCGAGATGCGTATTTTCAAGCTTTTGAGGCATTACCCGTGGAGGAGCTCACCAAAGATCGACAAGCAGGCTTAGGCTCCATAGTGAAAACGTTGTTCCATATCATCGATGTGGAGTACAGCTGGGTCTGTGTTATAGCAGGTAAGCCGGATATGGAGTTTGATTCAGCAGCATACGGAGACATACAGTCACTTGCTGCATTATCCAATCAGCTGAGAGCTGAAATTCGCAATGACCTACTTGCATTGCAGATGGAGAACCTCGAGTATGAATACATAACAGCACCATGGATGACGCAAACGTTCAGCAAAGCGGAGATATTGAAGCATCTGATCGTCCATGAGGTGCATCACGTAGGTCAGCTATCCATATGGGCAAGAGAATTAGGAATCGAACCTGTCAGTGCTAATTTTATCGGCAAAGATTTGTTCAATAAAACAAAAGCTGCGTTCTCCACGGAGGATGAACCTACAAACATGTAGAATAGGTATCCAGAACATTGGGATTCACCTTCGAGCTTTCAAAGTCATAGTCGCCTTTGGGCCAGCCTCGCATCCCTGTGAGGGTGGCTTTGTCATCTCAATAAGGGATAACATACTTCAAGGAGGGACAAGTACAATCATGACAACCTTTTATTTGGTCAGGCACGCAGAGCCGGATTGGGCATTCAAGAATGCGAGAAATTTGCGAGGTGCAATGAGAGATTATGTACCATTGACTGCGAACGGTCTGCAGCAGGCAGAACAAATCGTTGATGCGCATCCTTTTATTCGAGAAAGTGAACTAGTTCTGTCCTCTCCATTCACGCGGTCTCTACATACAGCTGCTATCATCAATCGACAATTAGTGCTGCCTATCCTCGTTGAGTATGATCTTCACGAATGGATTCCCGATAACTTCGAGCTGAATACACATGCAGAGATTACTGCCTTAACCAAGGAGTTCTTCGCACATGAAGGGCGGCACCCTGAAGGGGAACCAAAGATCTGGGAGACGAAACAAAGTGTCGTAGATCGAACAAGGGCTGCGCTAGCAAAGTACCTCGATTACTCGAAGGTTATCGTCGTCTGTCATGGGATGGTCATTACAAGCCTGCTGGATTACGGCTATGAGGAAGTCGAATTAGGCAGCGTACATCCTTATGTCATGGAGAGAGCTTAAAGATGATTGACTTGAACCAATATCCGGCACTCGCTAATGCGATTGTGTGGGGGCCTGTTACAGCTAGGTTCGAACTTGGCATGAATGCGGATGAAACGCGTGTGAGCAATGTGAGCATCATCCCTTGTGTGGGCGATCAGTATGTTATATTCCAGATTGCGGATGGGGGCTGGGAGCTGCCGGGCGGTACGTTAGAGCTGGGAGAGCATTACTTAGACGGGCTAAGACGTGAGATGATGGAGGAGCTCGGAGCTGAGCTGGTCTCGTTCCAACGCTTCGGATACTTCAATTGCGAATCAAGTGCTTCGAAGCCGTATAGGCCCTATATTCCGCATCCTCATTTCGTAAGATTAGTCGGGTATGGTGAAGTCCAGTTGGTCGGGCAACCTTTGAATCCCGAAGACGGCGAGCAGGTCATAGCAGTAGAAGTGATCGATATTGATGAAGCAGTTGCGCGACTCGAGAGCTGTCATCGGCATGATATCGCACAGCTGTACAGGCTTGCGCATGAGATTCGTAAGAACAAGGGGTGAGCTTGTATGCAGCCCACCGGCTCTGGCAGGTATCTTAACATCTGCCTTCAAATGATACTAATAATTAAAGATTCGATTAATTCGTCACAAACTTGATGTGGAATGTCTTTACAAATATGCTGTTTGCTGATTATTATATATAAAACAATTAAACATCAAGTGCCCGCTTGATGTTTTTTCTTTTCAATCAAGAGTTCGTCGATTGGCTCAGGCAGGCGGCGCACGTGAAGGTTCTGATATCCGTATGTACAGGAGCGCTGCTGCTTGGCGCAGCAGGATTTCTCCAAGGTAACAAAGCAACAGCCCACCCATATGCTTATGAGCTGCTGGGGCCGTACTGCGACGAGGCCATCAAGACTCGGATCGTCAAGGACGGCAACCTAATCACAGCCGGCGGCGTCTCCACATCCATCGACCTTGCGAACTATCTCGCGGAGCTATTCATCCACCCAGAAGCGGCAGCAGCCTTCAAGAAACAAATCGACTACCCATACGAGGCACAACGTATTATTGAAGTAAACTGAACATGGTTGGTCTGCAATGGAGGTTGCAGACTTTTTTGTTCCATGCGAACGTTTGCTTTCCCCAAGAAAATGGTAAGAGAGGAATAAAGGGGCTGTTAACAGCATGACAATTGTCGAACAGGCAGATAGAACGAAAGAAACAGCTCATCAGATTTTACGCGAGCTGCAGCTGCTCGAGCGATGGCGGGAGGTCGGAGAGCCGATTGTTGTAGGTGCAACCGCCTATGAATTGATGATTAGTCCCGATATTGATATGGAGATCTACTGCGATTTACCTAAGGCTTCAGTTGGATTCCAAGTGCTAGCGCAATGTGTGGAGCATCCGAATGTGACATCAGCGAAGTACGTAAATCTGCTCGATACGGAAGATCAGGGCATCTACTATCAAATGAAGTACCGCCACGAAGACGGCATCGAGTGGAAGCTCGATATGTGGCTTATGGCGCACGATCACCCAGGTCCATGTGCCCGCGATTTGGTCGAACCGCTGAAAGCGGCGCTGACGGACGATAAGAGGCATGCGATTCTGGACATTAAGCAGCACATCCAGCAAACACCAGGTCTTCAAGCTCCCTCGATTCAAATTTATGAAGCCGTAATCGACTGGGATGTACGGAATATCGACCAGTTCTTGTCCTGGCAGGCAGAGCATGGAGTCGAAGGATTAACCCATTGGAAGCCGAGCGTTTGATCGCTGGACAAATGTGAGGTGCGCAGCATGACCGAAGCTTTACCTTCAATCGTTGATGAGATGCTTGCCTACTATTTGGAACGAATCAATGAGCGGCAGGTCGAGCTTATTCAAGGCTTCTACCTGTATGGTTCAATTGCGCTCGGTGATTATTACGTCCATTGCAGCGATATTGATTTCATTGCTATCACGGAGGCTCGGCTGACGGACTATCAATATTTGCACGTCATGAACGTACACAAGGAAGTGGAGAAGCGATATCCGAAGTCTCGAATGGGAGGCATTTATGTCACTTGGGCTGACTTAGGAAAGCTGCAAGATGACATTGAGCCGTTTCCTTATTATTCGGATGGCAAGCTGAAGCGGGCGGGCTATTTTGAACTGAACCTCGTGACTTGGTACGAATTGAAGCATCATGGCATTCGGCTGGTTGGTCCTGCAATTGAAGAGTTGGGTCTAGAAATCGACATGCAGCGGTTCATCCGTAACATGCACCTTAACCTCAATACTTATTGGGCGAACTGGATACTCAAAGCATCTGATCCACGTCGACTCTACTCCTACCTCGTATGGCTGAGAGGGTCTGAGATGGAGTGGGGTGTCCTTGGCATTACCCGATTGTGGTATACCTTCCGCGAGGGGCAGGTAACCAGTAAAGCTAGAGCAGGTGAGTATGCGTTGGAGCATGTGCCGGCGCAATGGCATCCGATTTTGCATGAATCCATTCGAATACGTCGAGGCGGCGGCACCTCGCTTTATACCTCAAGAAAGCAGCGCAAAGCCGATGCGATCGCGTATATGCACTTCATGCTGAAGGCATGCAATGACATGTTTCCGTGATAAGGAAGAAGGGGAGGGAGTCAGATGAAGCTAGTGATCCTATTCGGACCGCAGGCTGTTGGCAAAATGACGGTTGGACAGGAGCTGGAACGTATCACGCCGCTCAAGCTGTTCCACAATCACATGACCATCGAGCTTGTGTCCCCATTCTTCAGCTACAGTACGGCGCCGGGTAAACGGCTCGTTCGTCAATTCCGACAGGCGATATTCGAGGAAGTGGCGAAGAGCGATCTGCCGGGACTTATCTTCACATTCGTATGGGCGCTCGATCTTGAGGACGATTGGAATTATATTCGGGAAATTCGGGAGTTGTTCGAATCCAATGGTGCAGAGACGTTCTTTGTGGAGCTGGAAGCGAATGTGGAAGAGCGGCTCGTCCGTAATCGCAGCCCTCATCGATTGGCGCATAAGCCGACTAAGCGTGACATCACTTTCTCAGAAAACGATTTAGTTAAAACAATGGAGAAGCATCGATTGAATTCTTTCGAAGGAGAATTCGATCTGGAGAACTACATAAGAATAAACAACAGCAACCTTTCACCCGAGCAGGTTGCAGTGATCGTGAAGGAGCGATTCCAGCTGTAATATCGTCAGGCGAAGGGGGAAGCGCGATTGCCTTATTTTGAACGATCGAATCGCATGTACAAGGTGTTCTTCACGCTGAGCAGCTTGAGTCTGCTCATCACAGTCATTGCCTACTCGCTCAGCGATCTTCAAGAGATTATTCAGTATAACATTGTTAATTCGAATCATTTTCTGTGGACGTTATGGACCGTGGTATTCTTCGTCCTGTCGATCTTCTTCCTTATACTCGGCATCGTACTTCGGAAGGTCGCGCAGGACGCAGAGGATGATATGTCTTCGATGGCAAGGCAGATCAAGGAGCTGCGAGAAGCGTTAGAAGGGGGGAGTGCTGCGAGGAAGAAGAGTTACTCCGATACGGATCAGCATTGAAGGGTTTACTACAACCCAATGTTTTTATGAAGGAGGTGAGATCATGATAGTAGTAGATGCATTACGTTATCCCATTGGCCAATTTGAGCCCAATTTAGCCCCCACCTTACAAGATCGTCGGCAGCTGATCCATCAAATCGCAGGATTGACCGACGAACTGCGGGACCTCGTACGAGATCTTACCCCTGAGCAGCTGAAAGTGCCGTATCGTCCAGAGGGTTGGTGCATTCAACAGATTATCCACCATTTGGCGGACAACGACACGAATGCCTGCCTACGGCTCAGGAGGGCGCTCACAGAGGATCAGCCTGCTGCTTCTTCCTATCGAGAAGATTTGTTCGCTGAACTTAGCGACTATAGCGATGCACCGATTGAGTTGTCTATCACTTTGCTGGAAGCGCTGCACAAACGACTAGTCATTCTTCTGAGTCGTTTAAGTGAAGATCAATTTCAGCGAAAGTTGCAAACCGGACTTCTCGGCATCATTACGATTGATACCGCTGTTCAGCGGTTGGTCTGGCACAATCGGCATCATATGGCACAAATTCAGTTACTGATAGAGAGGAAGGGCTGGCGAACAAATTAAGGTATATCCATCGCAGCAGCAGATGAGCAAAAATTCTTGTTAGGGGAATCCATGATGAAACAATTGAGGCTTGGCTTTATGTCTTCGCATGGCGGCTCCAATATGCAGGCAATTCTGGACGCGGTTTCAGATGGGCGCCTGAATGCATGGCCGGCCGTGCTAATCTCGAACAATTCTACGTCTACCGCGATGGAGCGAGCCCGCACCTTCGGGATGCCAGCCTATCATTATTCTTCGGTTACACATCCAGAGCCAGAGATACTCGATCTGCAAATCCTAGAGACACTTAAGAGGCATGAGATTGATTACTTGATGCTAGTTGGTTACATGAAGCGGCTAGGTCCAGCGACGCTGGATGCCTATGCGGGTCGAATCATCAACATTCATCCGTCTCTGCTTCCGAAGCATGGCGGACATGGGATGTATGGACGTCACGTCCATGAAGCGGTGCTGCGCAGCGGCGAACGTCAGACGGGTGTTACGATTCATCTAGTCGATGGGGAATACGATACAGGAGCTATCATTAGCCAATGTACGGTCCCGGTTGAGGACAATGATACCGTCGACAGCTTGAGCGCACGTGTGCTGAAGCGTGAACATGAGTTTCTAGTCGAGACACTCATTCGAATTGCGAATCAAGCGATCACCATCGGCTGAAATGAGATAGCACAGCAGCAATCGAGGTGGAACATGAACAACATAAACTGCGCCTATCATGAAGATCGAGTATCCATGAAGCAATGTACCGAGTGCAGCAAGTCACTGTGTGAGGACTGCAGCCATGCGGATTATCCAGCGTATTGCTGGAGCTGTGGTTATGAGCATGAGCAGAAGCAAATAGAGGATGAGAAGAGCTTCGAATTTCCTGCGTTTCTTGAGCATAAAGTGGTTTACTATGTCCTTCGTAAAGCATTCTCTGCGGCAGGGGCGAGCTTAATCTGTACATTGGCGTGCTCGCTTGTGCTCAGCATGCTTGCAGGTGCAGGAGCTTTTCTTTATGGATCTTACATAGGAATTGCAATACTGCTCATTACTTCTACGTATGGCGTTGCCTGCTCGGTATTGGTTGATCTCATTGCACAGTATGCCAGCTTCGCACAGAAGAGAGGGGCTCAAGGCATCCTGTATGCACTTGGAGGTTTGCTATTCCCATACTTGACCGATACGTACAGAGATTCAGAACTGTTCATTTATTGGATAGTCGGTGGAGGAACAGCTCTCATTTATTTCTTGCTGGAGACGGCACGACTGGATAAACGACTCGTGATTAGCGTAGGTATGTTATCTTTGTTTCTGCTCGTACCTGTAATAGGCAAGTACTTCGACATCGTAAAATATGTGTTGTTCTAAGTGAGGAATATCATGAACCGGAAGCGGAGAAAGATCCGCATCTTTATCGCTGGGTTGGTCGTGCTGCTTCTTGTCTATATCGCAATCGATGTAAGGATGATCGCAAGTGTAAAGAGCACCATTCGCACACTCTATTTACATCCTGATCAGGATCAGACAATGATAGACGACTATCGTGTGACCGATGATGCGTTACGAAAGTTTTTTCGGCGCGGGGCTTATCCACTGAGCAAGGATGAAGATGCTGTCCAATTCCGTTTGAGCATCGGCAGCGGGTTTCATTCTTTCGTACGAGGTACGGTATGGGTCAACTATACATTCGTAGGTATCGATCCGGATACGGGATTGTCCAGTTACGGCTCATCTAATGTGCCAATCCGACTTAAGGTCAAGCTGCATCATTGGCAATGGCAAATAATCGACAAACATGAAGAGGCATAAGTAGATTGCTATACCCCACAAGAGGGATACGTTTATAGATAAGGGAGAGGTCATTCATGTGTTGTGAGTATTGTTATATTACGTTGGAGCACCAGCACATTATGATGGACAATGAAACTTGCATGTATTTGCAATTGAAGGAGCCGGAGATCATCGGTTCAGGAATCATTATTCCGAAACAGCATCGTGAGACCGTATTTGATCTGACCGAAGAAGAGTGGCTGGACACGTTAGCATTGCTGCAAGAGGTTAAAACGGTGCTTGATGCCGAGTATCAGCCTGATGGGTACAATGTCGGTTGGAACACAGGCAGCGTTGGCGGACAGCATATTTTCCACGCGCATCTTCATGTCATCCCAAGGTTCGCAGACGAGCCATTCGCAGGGAAGGGCATTCGGCACTGGTTCAAAAGCCAAGACAATATCCGTCCTGTGACGCCGTAGCAGTTAGCACTTTTCATTCTATATGCTGTCGTAGTTGCTGTTGGCAGAAAACTAATAGCCCTACGATCCCGTCGTAAAAAATAATGGAGTTTGGAGCACCGCATATGAATCGCGTAGAACATATACGTCAAGAAGAGAAGCGGTATCACGATGCTTGTTATGACAGCTGCAGCCTGTTCGAGCCGGGCTCCTGGCTGCATAAACCAGTCAAGACCGTGCTGGATCAACTCGAGCAGTTCACTGATTATGATCAGATGAACGTGCTGGACCTAGGGTCCGGCATCGGACGCAACAGCATTCCAATTGCGCAGTCACTGGTAGGCAGGAACGGCAAGGTTGTATGTGTAGACCTTCTGCAGTCAGCCATCGACAAGCTGCTTGCGTACAGCGAACAGTACAATGTACTGCACTATATGGATGCAAGGCTGTCGGACATTGAGCATTTTGACATCGAGCCTGAGGCCTATGATTTCATCGTCGCAGTGTCCTCTCTCGAGCATCGAGCTCGGAGCTTGCCTTACAGCGCAAGCTCCAAGAGATGGCGGCGGGTACGAAGCCGTCTGGTGTGAATTGTATGATTATCGGTTCCAGCATCCGTGAGGTTACGGTAGAGACGAATGTTGAGCTGGACCCGATGTTCGAGATCAATCTGTCAACGGATCGGATGCTTCATCTGCTGGATACCGAATACGCTGACTGGGACATCAAGCAGCGTTTGGTTAAACCGTTGGAATATGCGATCGACCGGGGCGGCGCCCCGGTCTCATTGATGACGAATTGTATTACGTATGTGGCGAATAAGCCTAGTAAGTAATAGTGGAGGAGAATAATAGAATCATGTTCAAGAAGCGGTTAAAATATACGAAGACCAGCATCATTCTATTGATTCTCCTCGTTCTAGGCGCGTTGGAATACCGCGGTGTGATCTGGCATAACAGCTTGTTCGCACTGCGATATGAGGTGAAGGGGATTGATGTCTCGCACTTTCAAGGTATGGTAGATTGGGATCGTGTGAGCGCCGATTCGAAGTGGCAGTTCGCTTACATCAAAGCAACCGAAGGCATGGATATGACGGATGAACAGTTCTCGGGGAATTGGGAAGGAGCGAAGCGCGTCGGCTTGAAGCGAGGCGCTTATCACTTCTTCACCACGCAGAGCGCTGGAGTTGATCAAGCAGAGCATTACATAGAGGTCGTTCCCAAGGAAGAAGATAGTCTTCCACCAGTGATCGACATTGAGATTGCCTTGGATAAGGATGCGGACGGGATCAGACAGCAACTGACGCAGCTGTGCGAGAAGCTCGAAGCTTTTTATAACCAAAGGCCGATCCTGTATGTGACTTATGATACGTTTAATACTTATATAGCTGATCATTTCGAGGGTTACGAGATTTGGATCATGGATATTATCAAATACCCGACGCTCAGACGTGATCGGGAATGGACGTTCTGGCAGTATAATCATCGAGCGAGAATCGCAGGCATTGACGGGTATGTGGATACGAATGTGTTCCACGGGAGCAAGAACGATTTTGCAGCAAAATTCAACTCTACAAGTGAAGAGATTTAATGAGGAGCACTTACATCAATGATCAAATACACCATTTGTTTTATAAGACAAGGAAGTAAAGTACTACTGTTGAATCGCGAGAAAGCCAGCTGGATGGGGGCGTGGAACGGTGTTGGCGGTAAGCTCGAACCGAATGAAACGCCAAGGGAAGGTATTCTTCGGGAAGTGGCGGAGGAGACTGGGATTGTACTAGATTTGATCCAGTTCAAAGGCATCGTTACGTGGGTGGTCGATGGTGCAATGACGGGTGGAATGTACACCTATGTGGCGGAACTGCCTGAAGACTACACGTACGAAACGCCGATTAAGACGGACGAAGGTATCTTGGACTGGAAAGAGCTGCAGTGGATCTTGCATCCGAAGAACGTAGGTCTTGCTGCTAACATACCGGAAAGTCTAGAGAAGCTGTTATTCGATCCAGGTTGTTACGAATATCGGTGCTTCTATAGCGAAGGGAAACTGCTCAAACAGCAATTTCTGGCACTCGACGAGCAGGTGGAGTTCGAGGATGTCCATTCGGCCGTCGAGACAATGATAGCCGCTGGATCGATGAGCTGAAAGCAGCACATTTTGTAACAAGTAAAGAAAGGTGATCGATACGATAATAGTGATTTGGTTAATCGTAACGTTTATCGGCTACTATTTGTTATATTCAATCATTAAAGGGGCGATAAACAACTCCCGTATGGCACGGGATATAGGGGAGATCAAAGACCTGCTGAAAGCCCTGACGCAGGACAAAATCAATAGCTCCCCGCCACCGGTTCAGGACGAAGTAGAAGAGTTCCATGATTGGACCGATCTTAATTATTTGCAGCATGGCAGCATGCTGCAGGCCGAAGTTTTTCATTTGTTAAGGGCTCATAAGGTGTTCGACATTCTCCATGAATATGATCCCATTCTTGTCGGTACCGTGCCGATCTTCATTGAAATCCCATCCAGCGACTTGGACATTATTTGTAACGTGCAGCATTTCACAGCATTTGAACGAGTGGTTAAAGAACACTTTGAACATTACAGTGGATTTACCATTACGAGGCGTATCGTAGATGGGATAGAGCGGGTCAAGGCGAACTTCACGATTGAAGGGTGGCCAATTGAGCTCTTTGGTCAAAATAAACCGACACAAGAACAGAACGGTTTCGTTCATATGATCATTGAGGATCGGCTGCTCAATTTATTCGGAGAGCCTTTGCGGCAAGCCGTCATTGCTCGAAAGCTTGAAGGGATGAAGACTGAGCCTGCCTTCGCAAGCTTGCTTCAGCTCGAAGGCGATCCATATGCCGCTCTGCTTAAGCTCGCAGATTGGACCGATGAAGAGCTGAGGGACAAATTTACTGATCGGCTGCCTTGGAGCTAATAGCTAGAAGGGCGAGATATGCAGGAGTTGAATCGAACGTCACAACTTGGGATCGACTATAATGAAAGACGGTTTCGTACGGTCAGCAACACCGCGAATGGTGAAGTGAACGATGATACGGTCTTTCCTTATTTTCAGCAGGGGCGGACGGTTTGGGCAGAGTATTCAGGTGGCGGCATCTTGAAGGGGCATCTGATTGCAATCGTTGATGACACAGGTGCACTCGATATGAGGTATCATCACCACAATGAGCAGGGCGAATTAATGACTGGCATATGCAAGTCTACACCTGAGCTGCTATCGAATGGCAAGCTTCGCATGCATGAGCAATGGGAGTGGACTTGTAAGGATCGTTCTAGAGGACATTCGATCATTGAAGAAATATAAAAAATAGGCAGCAACCGATTGCCATACATAACGGAGGTGTTCGGTCGTTGAGCAATACACAAGTAAGATTAACGGTGTTCGTCGCGGCTTCCTTGTTCATAGCGTTGCTGTATCTGGTTATCTCACGTGTAGAGCATCACGAGACGTATAAGCATCTTAATCAGCATTTAGATGCCGCAGGAGTGCGGTTCCATCAAACGGAGGATGAAGTAGTTGCTAAGTTAGGTGAGGGAGAGTATATGGAAGGCTTCGGCGGGCATGGACGTGATTATAAGGATTACGGCATCCGAATCAGCATTCCTACGGATAAGAATAGCTTGATGTTCGGTCGTGTAGATGCGGTCGAGTGCTACGGATCGGATTGTTCTCTATATGGAATTAAGAAAGGTGATGCAATAAAGAAAGCGGAGGCTGCTTTCTTGGATCAGAATTATTCGGAAACCTTTGATCAAGGATACAGCTTTGAGAATGGCGAATACGTCATCCTGCTGCAAGGTTACGAGCAGGTAGAGTCATTCACAGTCTTTTTTCGAGATGAAGATTTGAGAAACCGAGACTATTAATAGACTGAATAAAGGAGGAACTTACACATGGCAATCGTTCGTGCTTATGAGCCAGCCGATCTGGCGGCTGTTGCAGATTTAATGGAGGATCTAGGGTATCCAACTACGGTTGATGAGATGCAGCGAAGGATGGATGTCATCGCATCCAATCCGTTCTATCATACGTTCGTTGCGGAGCAGGATGGACAAGTTGTTGGAATGATCGGCATTCGCATCTCGACTAACTATGAGGTGGATGATGTCGTAACGTATATTTCTGCGCTTGTCGTGAAGAAGGAGCTGCAGGGGCAGGGCATCGGCAAACAGCTTATCCATTATGTCGAGGACTGGTCAATTCGTAATGGTTCCAATATCTTGTACCTCACGAGTGGCATTAAGGAGGAACGGAAGGCTGCGCACGAAATGTATAAGAAGCTAGGGTTCGAGATTACAGGCTATCGGTTCGTGAAGAGGCATAAGTAAATCGCATCCAGATAGTGACAGTAAAGCTTCCGTATCTGATAATGAACCTATCGACTATTCGATCGATCAGGAGGTTGAGCAATCTATGCAGCTGAACACGATTGTACCTATTCTGCGCATGCTGGACGAAAGCAAGGCGAAGGAATTTTATATTGATTTTCTCGGATTCAAGATCGATTGGGAGCATCGGTTCGAGGCGGATTTTCCACTGTATATGCAGGTGTCGCGAGGGAAGATCCTCCTTCACATCAGTGAGCATTACGGCGACTGTCTCCCAGGCGCAGCGATTCGTATTGAAGTTGAAGGGATCGATGAACTGTATAAGGAGATTTCGGATAAAAAGTACAAATACGCGCGTCCAGGTCTGGAGAGCATGCCGTGGGGCAGCAGAGAGATTAGTATAACAGACCCGTTTGGCAATCGAATTATTCTCTACGAACCAATGACGGAGTGATTAGACATGGTCCTGTACCAGCAAGATCAGCTGACAGTAAGGCGATTAGAGCTTGATGACGCCCAGTTGCTGGTGCGTTGGTTGTCCGACCCGGTTGTACTCGAATTCTATGAAGGCAGGGACAGGCCGCATGATCATGCGCTCGTGATGGAGCACTTCTATCGAGGAGATGATGACGAAGAAGTTCGCTGTATCGTGGAATTCGAGGAAGAAGCGATCGGATATATTCAGTTCTATCCACTTGATGATGAGGATAGAGAGGAGTACGGCTACCAGGATGTCGTCGGTGACATCTATGGCATGGATCAATTCATCGGCGAGCCGAGGTTCTGGAATCGTGGAGTTGGTACGAAGTTGGTTCAAGCGACGGTGCAATATTTGTTCCGTGAGAAGGAAGCAGCAAAGGTCATCATGGATCCGCAAACATGGAATACGAGAGCACTGCGCGTGTATGACAAATGCCGGTTCAATCGCGTGAAGCTGCTCGAATCCCACGAATGGCACGAAGGCGAGATGAGGGATTGCTGGCTAATTGAGCGCAATCAGCCCCTAGATTCTTAATAGAAGAGGTGCAGCCGCGATGTATAACCGATTGAAGCGCTGGTCGTTTCTGGTGAACCTGGTCATTGCATTGATTTGCTTCTGGATTGTTCCGACTTATGTGTTTCACTCGCATCATTTTCTAACGTATGTTGCCATGTTTATCGTAGCGGTTATCATCTCTGACCTCATCTTGCACAAGGGCAAGCTGTGGAGACCGACTCGTCGCCGATAGGAGCTGTTTCGCACATGTTGGAAGTAACACTTATCCCGTATCATGACAAAAATATTTTGTCCCAGCTTATTCAGCTGTACCGCTATGATTCTAGTGAGTTCGATGGACATGCGCTCAATGAGCATGGGTTGTATATGTACAAATATCTGGACCATCAGTGGACGGACGAGTACCGTCGTCCTTGCTTATTCCGGATCAATGGCGAGATTGCGGGCTTCGCGCTTGTCATGCTTGATGTTCCCCGCAAGTTGGTCAAGCTCAGCGAGGCGGAGCGGACGAATGTAATTGGCGATTATTTCATTATGCGTAAGTTCAGAGGACAGGGCTACGGCAGGCAGGCTGCGTTCGAGTTGTTTGATCGGTTCCCCGGCACATGGGAATTGAGACAGACGAAGAGCAATTTACCGGCTAACTACTTCTGGAATCAAGTGCTTGAAGCGTACACAGGCGGCTCGTATGAGCAGCAAATGCTAGAGGATGAGCGGTGGCACGGGCCGGTGCAGGTGTTTCGGTCGCGTACGCTTGAACCAAACTAGAATGGTTGAGAGGCTTGGAATAGAGGAGGAAATCTGTATGGATCATACATTTAATCAGACTTGGCTGGCTGCGAAGTTCGAGGAGATCCGCCGCCGCTTGTTGAAAGCGATTTCGCAATTGAACGATGAACAGCTGAATTGGAGGCCGAGTGATGAAAGTCACAGCATCGCTACGCTGATCCGTCATATAATCGGCAACATGAAGGAGCGGGTGGAGAAAGGGATTTTGCTGCGGGATGTCGTGCGTGACCGTGCACTGGATTTCGTGCCAAATCCGCTTACGAAGGAAGAGCTGCTCTCGATCGTCGAGGAGCGTTTCGGGTTCCTCATCGAGACCGTTAAGGGACTCACAGAAGCAGACCTGGCTCGGACGCAGACCGTTCGGGCGAAAGAACGTACGAATCTGGATATGCTGCACCAATGCGCCGTCCACTACTCTGAGCATATGGGGCAAATCTTTTACATTGCAAAAATGTGTCTGAATGAATCGTACGCTTCAACCTCCATCTAATACAGAGTACAGCGTGCAATCTAGAACCCTTTAATAAGGGTTTTATTTAAAATAAGTATTCTGATATTTCTAAATACTCCGTCATTAGAATGCTGAAGAAATCAGAGAGAGACGAACAAGCAGGATCTTTAGGAGGGGAAAGCCATGAACTCGAAGGAACGCGAACGATTAGTCGTCATCGGTAACGGAATGGCGGGAATTAACACGGTGGAGAATATGTTGAAGCTCTCACCGAATGCTTATCAGATCACCGTATTCGGCAAGGAGCCCTACCCGAACTATAATCGTATTCAGTTATCATATGTACTTGAGAAGAGTAAAGCGGTTGAGGATATTATTCTTAACGATTGGGATTGGTACCGTGACAACGGGATCAACTTATTCACCGGCACTTCGGTCACAGCTATTGATACAATCGGCAAAAAGGTTATTGCAGACAATGGAATGGAAGTTCCTTACGATAAACTAATTATTGCGACAGGCTCGAAGCCTTTCATGCTGCCGGTTCCGGGAGTGGACAAGGAGGGCATCGTTGGCTTCCGGGATATCGCCGACTGCGAGCTTATGCTTCGTACCGCGAATGAATATAAGAAGGCGGCCGTTATCGGCGGAGGTCTGCTTGGGCTGGAAGCGGCGAAAGGTCTGCTGAAGCTGGGCATGGACGTTACCGTTGTTCACATCTTCGAGGATTTGATGGAGCGGCAGCTGGATCATACCGCTTCTCATATGCTGCAAGTTGAGCTGGAAAGCCAAGGCTTGAAATTCGCAACGGGCAGGAAAACGGTTGAGTTCCTCGGAACGAACCGTGTATCGGGGCTGAAGTTCAGCGATGGTACGGTGCTTGAAGCAGAGTTCGTCGTGATGGCAGCGGGTATTCAGCCGAACGTACAAGTGGCCAAAGCGGCCGGAATTGAAGTGAACCGCGGCATCGTCGTGGACGATTACATGCGTACGTCCGTACCGGATGTATTCGCAGTAGGCGAATGTAACGAACATCGCGGTATATGTTATGGCTTAGTAGCTCCGCTCTTCGAGCAAGGGGCAGTGCTTGCCAAATATTTGGTCGGAGCAGAGGTTAAGCCCTATGAAGGTACGATTGTCTCCACGCAGTTGAAGATTTCGGGCGTTGACGTGTTCTCTGCCGGGGAGTTCCAGGACGCCGCTGACCTTACGGTCGTACGGATGCATGATGAATGGCGGCGCGTTTATAAGAAAATCCTGCTTCGCGAGGGGAGAATCGTCGGAGGCGTGTTGGTCGGCGACGGGAAAGAGGCTACACGGCTGCAGCAATGGATCCGCACAGGCACTGTCATGACCGAGGAGATCCATGGAAGGCTTATGGGCGCGGTCGCAGCAGAAACCGGCAACACAGTGGCGGAGCTAAGAGACGAAGAGATTGTATGCGGCTGTAACGGAGTCACGAAGAAACACATCGTTGATGCGATCAACGAGCATGGACTGACAACAGTCGAGGAAATCAAAGTCACGACAGGGGCATCGCGTTCCTGCGGCGGTTGTCGTCCGGTCGTCGAACAAATCCTGCAATATGTGCTCGGCGACAAGTACGACTCGGCTGCTGCGAAGAAGGAAGGCATCTGCGGCTGCACGACGCTGAGCAGGGACGAGGTTGTAAGAAATATTCAGGAGAAGGGCCTCATTACTTCGAAAGAGGTTCGATATGCGCTCGGCTGGACCAACGAAGAGGGATGCTCGAAGTGCCGTCCCGCGATCAATTATTACTTGGGGATGGTATGGCCCAAAGAGCATGAGGATGAACGGGATGCACGCTTCGTTAACGAACGGATGCACGCGAACATCCAGAAGGACGGAACATTCGGCGTCGTTCCGCGGATGTATGGCGGCGTCACAACGCCGGAAGATCTTCAGCTTATTGCGAACGTCGCGGTTAAGTACAACGTTAAGCTCGTCAAGGTAACGGGCGGTCAACGGCTTGACCTGCTCGGAATCAATCGAGATGACTTGCCGAAGGTATGGGAAGAGCTGGGGATGCCTTCGGGATATGCCTACGCCAAAGCGCTGCGCACCGTGAAAACATGTGTCGGCTCGCAGTTCTGCCGCTTCGGGACGAAGGATTCGATGGGAATGGGCATTCTGCTGGAGAAGAAGTTCGAACGACTCGACATGCCGGCGAAATTCAAGATGGCGGTCAACGGCTGTCCGCGTAACTGTGCTGAATCCTCGACCAAGGATCTTGGCATCGTTGGCAACGAAGGCGCATGGGAGATTTATGTTGGTGGTAACGGCGGCATCAAATCGAGACTTGCTGAGCTGCTGTGCAAGGTCACGACGGATGAAGAGCTTCTGGAGATCGCATCCGCTTTCATGCAGTATTATCGGGAGACGGGCAAGTACCTGGAACGGACGTCGGATTGGATCGAACGGATCGGAATGAAGACGGTCATCCAGACTGTGGTGGAGGACAAGGAGCAGCGCAAACAGCTCGCCGAGCGAATGGAGCTTGCACTAGGTCAGGTGAAAGAGCCGTGGAAAGATATTCTGGACAATCCGAAGCTGCGTGAACGTCTGTTCGAGAGCGGCCAAGGCGCGGCCCAGCCTGTCGACAACAAAGACTACCATTACTATTCGGTTGGAACACTGGATCAGTATCAAGAGCGGTTAGGCCGAGTTGTTCAGCTGGAAGAGCAAGAGATTGCCGTATTCCGAACTTCGGAAGGCAATGTATATGCGCTTGAGAACAGAAGCCCAGGACCTCGTGGCGGTACGATCGTGGAAGGCATCGTATCGGGCGACATCTTGTTTGATCCGATCTGCGATTGGAGAATTGGCCTGTCGGACGGTCAAGTGCTTGCTCCGGATAAAGGTCAGGTTCGGACATACCCTGTTCGGGTGACAGACGGCGAAGTGTTCGTCGGGATTCGCGAAGGCGTAGTGAATTAAGTTGTTGTAGGAGTTCAGGAAGAGTACAAGGAACCGCGAGCGCTCGTTGCTCGCGGTTTTTTGTTGGTTAGGAGACGGTATTTTCTTGAGCTTGCCGTAGATGAACTACAGCTTCATAAAAACTGCGAATAGAGATTAGCTATCATCTATTTACTTCATCACGTCTATTTGTTATAGTGTATATATAACAGATAGACTGAATGCTACAGTACGCATGATTAGGATCGGCTAGGAAATGTGGATGTCCGAGGTTATAGTCGGATGGATGCCCGTTGGAATGGCGATACTGCTTGGACAGAGGAATCCGATCGGTCTTATATCTAGCTAACGTTCTAGTTTAATGATGACTCATTATTGGGAGGTTTACTTTATGGATTTGAAATTGCTGTTACCCCTTATTATTCTGCAAGCATTGCTGCTTATCATTGCGCTCGTTGACATCATCCGCCGAGATAGCAGCCGCATTCGTGGTCCGAAGGTGATATGGGTGCTGGTCAGCATCTTCATTCAGATGTTTGGTCCGCTCGCTTATCTGATCTTTGGTCGGAAAAAGTATTAAGCCACCGCGATTAATCAACGATTGGGAGCGATAAAGTGTCTATTCTCGAATGCAATAAACTCGCCAAAACGTTCGGTGATGTGCAATCGCTGAAGGATGTTTCCTTCGCGATTGAAGGCAAGGGCTGTATCGGCTTCCTTGGCGCCAATGGAGCGGGCAAGACGACGACCATTCGAATTATTACCGGTCTAGCAAAGCCGACTTCAGGCACGGTTAAAGTTGTTGGCTATGATGTTATGAAGGATGCGCTGCATATTCGGAAGGAGATTGGTTACTGTCCGCAGGCGCCAGCCTTCTACAACGATATGACAGCGGAGCAGTGGATGCATTGGGTCGGGAAGATCTTCAAGCTGGGGAAGAAGGAGATTGCCGCCCGAACGGAGGAGCTGCTGAAGCTGTGCGGGATTTGGGAGGCACGGCATCGGGCGATCGGCGGCTTCAGCGGAGGCATGAAGCAGCGTCTTGGCATCGCGCAAGCGCTCATCAATCGACCGAAGCTGCTTGTGCTTGATGAGCCGGTATCGGCGCTTGATCCGATGGGGCGCTACGATGTGCTCAAGCTCATCGAGAAGCTGAAGTCGGACATGACGATCTTCATGTCGACGCATATTCTAGACGATGTGGAGCGGGTAGCCGATCACATTGTCATTATCGATAAGGGCTCGGTGCTGCTGTCCCAGCCGATGGATGAGCTGAAGAGCAGCTACAAGGAGTCGATGATCCATTTGACCATCGAGCCGACGACAGTGGATCTTGTAAGTATTTTGCAAACAGAGCCTGTGTTCAAGAAGATCCATCACGAGGGGAACAGCTTCACCATCGAGTGTGGAGATATCGGGGCTGCCAATGAGAAGCTGCCGCAATTGCTCGTCAGTCATGGTATCCGATTTACGAACTATCGGGTGGCAGAGGCGAATTTGGAGCAAATTTTCATGAAGGTGGTTCAATCATGATCGGTTTCATGCCTATGTTGTCGAAGGAGCTCCGAGAGCTTGGAAGCAGTTTGAAGATCCTCTATATTCCCATCGTGTTCACACTCCTGACGATTATGCAGCCGGTTACGTTGAAGATGCTGCCAACGCTACTCAAGGATGCATCTAATCTGCCTGAGGGGACGATTATACAAATTCCGGACCCGTCCGTTATCGACGTAATGGGATCGCTGCTGCCTAAGTTCGGCTCGCTCGGCAGTATTATTATCATTCTGATCATTATGGGGGAGATTGCTGGAGAACGGGCATCGGGCGTTATGGCGATGGTGTTTGCGAAGCCGATCAGCTATGTCGGGTATTTTGCAGCCAAGTTGATTGCAGGCTCCTTGCTCGTCATTGTCAGTCTCTTCGCAGGCATGATCATCTCCTCCTATTATACTGAGATCATGTTCGACAAGGTCGACTGGCTTGATGCGATGTTAGGGACGCTGCTGTACGTACCGTACATTCTGATGACGGTTGCGATTACGCTGTGCTGCTCTGCTTTTATGAAAAGCCAGGTTGGAGCGGGTGGCGTTGCGTTCGTGTTGTATCTGGTGCTTACGATGGTGCCGCAGTATCTGGGGAGCTTCTTTCGTAAGGTATCGCCCAGCCACCTAGTGGATACGGCAAGTAATGTCATTATGGGCGTGGCGGATACGCACATCGTGGCGCCGCTTGTCGGTACATTGGTGCTCTGCTCGGTATTCATTGCAGCGGGTATGCTGTTGTTAAGGCGGCAAGAGGTATAGAGGAAAATAAGATATAAGCGGTTGCAGATATAGCAGCAGCAACGATTTCGATTGAACGTACACTTTTAGGCGCATGCTGGAGCAGCGAGTCATTACGATACTGCCGACTTCACGCCAGCCAATCAACTAGAGGTGTAAAGTTCAAGGGATCGTTTGCTGCTGTTTCTTGTTCTTGTTCACAAACTATTGGATATATAATGGGGGGCTAATCGAGAAAATTGTATGCTTATAGAAAAATACATGTTGAGCACTAGAAGAGCTCTACTTTATGCTAAGGCAACAGGGACTCCGGAGGTCGTTATACCTGTAATACTTCGCCTAAAGGGAGATGAATGATGACATGAAGCACAAATTAAAAGCGTTGTCATTTTTACTTGTTTTGTCAATGCTCATAACGGTTTCAACGGCGTATGCAGCGGTGATCGCTCACGATCAAGTTGTAGGCTTTGCCGAAGTAACTCCTGTTACGACTGCACAAATTGCTGCCAAAACGTTTCAACCGACCTTGAAGGTTACAAACGGATGCGTACCTTTCCCTGCAGTAGACGCTCAAGGAAATACAAGCGGAGGCTTAAGCCCTTCCGGAGGATCGAGTGCCAGCTGCGATTCCAGTACGGGACAGGTCTACTCGCGTGCAGCATGGTATAACGGCGTGTACGGCATTATGTATGCATGGTATATGCCCAAAGATTCGCCTTCTTCGGGATTGGGTCACAGACATGATTGGGAAGCGGCCGTCATTTGGATTGATAATCCTGCAGCTGCAAATCCTCAAATATTATCAATTGCTTATTCTCAGCACGGAGACTTCCTTAACGCTGCGCCGAGCAGTTCAAACACAAGCGGAACACATGCCAAGCTGGAATACAAGAGCGTTTGGCCTGTCAACCACGCGCTGTATTCAACTAGTGAAAGCGGCGGAACTCAACCGCTGATCGATTGGGACGATTTAACTTCTGCCGCTAGGGATGCGCTGAATACAACGGATTTCGGTGATGCGAACGTTCCGATGAAAGACTCCAATTTCACGAGCAATTTGGCGAATGCTTGGTACCAGTAACATTCAAGCGACCTGCTTATACAAGCAGGTTGCTTTTTTTATTGTAACTGCTTGTTCGTTCGAGGCACCGACAGCTCTTTGATTACGATTATATCGATTGGAGACTTGAAGAGCAGGGGAGAAACGATGAACGGTTCGTTTTTTTTCTAGGGACTAGCAGGACGAATTCCCTTTATAATCAAGGAAAGATAGGCCGAATCTGGAGCATTACATGATGCTAGGAAACATGTATATTGCTTGTTTTGCAAGCGCTTTCGTATGATTCAGTTGCGACCACAAGTTAAGCGCTTCAACGTTGAGACGCGGCAGTGGCGCAATCGAAAAAAGTGAGGTGTTACGAACCGATGAAAGCGTTTCGAAAAGGGGTAATGCAATGGTTTCTCGTGTGCATGGTTTTCGCTTTGGTTTTGGTGGGCTGCAGCAGCGGTGATAACAGCAAATCGGAGGAAAGCGGTGAATCGGCCGTAAGCAAAGGAGCCGATACGAATGTGGTGGAGAAGCCGAAGGAACGAGTTAAGCTGCGCGTGGAAGTTTTCGATCGGGGCAACGCTCCGGAAGGTGTTACCGTTACGAATAACGAGATGATCGCATATATTCAGAAAAACTTCGGTGATCCGAACAATATTGACCTCGAATTTGTGCCTGTGCCGCGTACCGATGAGATTAACCAGTTGAGCGTGCTCATGGCTGCGGGAACGGCTCCGGATGTCAGCTTCACGTATAACTCTGGCGCTGTCTATAATTGGGCGAAGCAAGGCGGTTTGACGGATTTGACGCAATTGCTGAGCGAGAATGGTCCACAGCTGCAGTCTTATATCGGTGACGCGATGAATTACGGAGTCTTCGATGATAAACAATATGCAGTCGTGGCGCGGCGCGTCAATCTGGAGAAGTACACGAGCATTATTCGTCAGGATTGGCTCGATAAAGCACAATTGCCAGTGCCGAAGACGACGGAAGAAACATACAACACGCTTAAGAAATTCAAAGAGATGAACCTTGGCGGTAATCGTACGTTCCCGTTATCCTTCGCGCTGACTCCGGACTCCTACGAGCCTATCATCTGGTCGTTCATCAAGGAGCAATCCGACGAGGCGAGATACTTGCGCTCCGTTACGATCGGCTCGCGGGAATATCCGATCTTGGCAGACGGCCATAAGGACGGCGTACGTTTCTTGAACAAGCTGTACAATGAAGGGTTGATCGATCCCGACTTTGCACTGGACAAAGACAAGAAGAAAAAGGAAGAGAACTTCGTCAACGGATATACCGGCATTATGACTTCGGACGTTACGCAGTATTACTTTGGCGGAGAGGAATCGCAAGTCAACCAGCTCGAGAAGAATGTGCCCGGTTCGAGCGTGACGCCGCTCTTGCCATGGACGGATTTCGAAGGAAAGACGCGTCAGCCGGCATACACGCCAAGCGGAATGTACATCATAGTGCCGTCTTTCAGTAAACGTTCTACTGAAGCAATCAAGTACTTGAACTGGCTGGCGCAAGACGAAGTGATTCAATACATGTCATTCGGCGAAGAAGGCGTACATCATGATGTCGTTGATGGCTTCCCGGTGCGTAACGGCAGTGATGCAGATAAGAAGCTTCTGTTCAACACGGGTGATATGTTAGTCATTACGAATGGCATCGACTTCGGCTCAGCAGAGCGGAATCTCGCGTACAACGGTCTTGTTATCGATGAGAAGCACCGGGATGCGGCGATGGCTAATCGCAAAATGTCCAGCCAAGACGCGGTACGGCAGCCGATCGCGTTCGATAAACCGCTCGATTCGGAAGCGAAGAATTCAACCATCATGCTGGAGAAGTACGAGGAATTATTGGTGAAAGCGATGATGGCGAAGCCGGATCAATTCGACACGGTTTACGACGCAGCGCTCAAGGATTTCATGAGCTCTGCGGGTAACGAGGTTATCGCGGAACGAACGGCGGCTTACGAAGCGATGAACAAATAAGAAAAAGTCAGCTGCAATACAAGGGGCCTCCCTCTTGTATTGCAGCTATAAGAGGGGGAGACCCATGCGCGCCATTCACTACTTGCAACGCTACTGGCAGCTCTACATTATGCTTCTGCCTGTAATCGCTTACTTCTTTGTGTTCAAATACATGCCGTTGTACGGTGTGACTATTGCGTTCAAGGAATACAACCCGTTCAAAGGAGTCAATGCAAGCGAGTGGATCGGACTTGACGTATTCCGTAATATTTTCGCCATGGAAGACTTCTATACCGCTTTACGAAATACATTCCTGTTGAACGGCCTGGATTTCGTCTTCGGATTTCCCGCGCCTATATTTCTGGCAATTTGTTTGAATGAACTAAAGTTCGCCTCTTTTAAACGGCTCTCTCAGACGCTGCTGTATTTGCCTCACTTTATCTCGTGGGTCATCATCGGCGGCATCATGTATCAGCTGTTTGCTACCAACTACGGCATCATTAATCTGCTGCTTGCTAAGATTGGTATCGCCAAAATCCCGTTCCTCTCGGATTCGAGCTATTGGTTAGTGACGTATACGAGCGTCGGTATCTGGCAAAGCATCGGCTGGGGCAGCATCATCTACCTCGCAGCGATGACGGGTATTAATAAGGAATTGTACGATGCGGCAGACGTCGACGGTGCGAGCCGACTGCGCCGCATCTGGCATATAACGATCCCTGGGATTCGGTCGACGATCATCGTGCTGATGATTCTGAAAATCGGGGATATGGTCGACATCGGCTTTGACCGCCCCTATATTATAGGGAACGTCATGGTGCGTGATGTCTCGGACGTGCTGAGCACGTTCATTTATCGCGTCGGGCTTCAGAATTCCCAGTATTCGACCGCGACAGCGGTTGGCTTGTTCCAGGCTGTGGTCGGACTTGCCTTTGTCTTGACGGCGAACTACGTCTCGAAGAAGACGACCGACGAAAGCATTATTTGAGGAGGCGAACGATAGCATGATAAGAAATCGGAGAACGACATGGTTTGATGTCATCAACCTCGTCATTATCACTTGCTGCGTACTCCTCTGTCTAGCGCCGTTCGTGCACATTGTATCCGTCTCGTTCAGCTCGGGCAGCGCGATCACGGCGGGAAAGGTGTTTTTGTTCCCGATCCAATTCACGACGGAAGCGTATTCCAGCGTATTCAATGATAAGTCGATGCTCCGCGCTCTCGGATTCACGATACTATTGACGGTCGGCTTTACGCTGCTGGCGATGCTCATGACAACGCTCGCGGCTTTCCCGCTGTCGAACGGCAAGCTGAAGGGGCGTAAAGCGGTGATGTTGTTCATTGTGTTCACTATGTTCTTCAGCGGGGGATTAATACCTGAATATTTGCTAATCAAGTCACTAGGACTGCTTGATAAGATGTCGGTACTCATCTTGCCAGGGCTTATTAGTCCGTTCTCCATGATTATTATGGTCACCTTCTTACGTACGACGATTCCTGAAACCCTGCACGAGGCGGCCGAGATCGATGGATGTACGCATTTTGGCAAGCTGTTTCGAATTGTGCTGCCGCTTTCGCTGCCTGTAATCGCGACGTTGGCGCTATTTTACGCCGTTGGGCGATGGAATGGTTTCCGCGATGCATTGTTTTATGTTCACGATCAGAATTTGTTTCCGCTCCAGTTGAAACTGTATCAGATGGTGGTGAACAACATGATTTCGGATATTACCGCGATTGAAGGCGCAGAGATGAAAAAGACGATTTCCGAAAGCTTGAAGGCGGCGAGCATCATGTTCGCCACAGTGCCGATTCTAATCGTGTATCCGTGGCTGCAGCGGTACTTCGTCAGCGGGATGACGCTTGGCTCGGTCAAGGAGTAGGAGGCTACGGTTCGCATGAAAAAAACATGGTTCAAGAAAACGGTGTTTTCGTATCTGCCTTCCCTGTACGTGACGATCGCCGTCATCGTGTTTTTGGCGATTTTCATTATCAACGAGGTTTCGCTTAAGGAAGCGGAACGCACGAATCGGTATTCCACGGAAAGCGTTATTCATACCGTCGAGAACCATCTGAAGTCTATCGAGCAGCGTGTCATCAATCAAATGCAGCTCGGCGAAGGTTGGGATGAGTTTTTCCGGTACGAAGGCAGCGAGTCGAGCAAATTGCGGATGCTGAACTATGAGGCGCTGAAACGGGTTCGGTATCTTATCCTTGACGATGCGGCGATCCAATCGATCTACTTGTATCGTCTTCGGGATAATATGATCTTGGCGGAAAGCCGATTCGAATCGGCGCAGACATTCGGAGACCGGGATTTCTTGTTCCATGAGTGGTCGCAGCGGGCATTCGCCGACCGGACGTGGTCGGATGTTCGCTTGTACAATGATAATATGAACGACAACGAAGATCATCCTGGCTACCGTGTCATCTCCTTCAGTCAGAAAGCGCGGCTGCCGATGGGTGGGGAAGGTCTTGTTGTCATCAATGTGTCGGTTGATGCTCTAATAAGCCAAATTAAGGATATTATCGATCCGCACGTATCGTACCTGCACATTCTTGATGGGACGGGACAACTTGTCTTCTCGTCCACTGCCGACAATATCGAAGAACGCATGGTGATGAACCGACTTCATTCAAGCGTTAACAATTGGGAATTCGTAAGCGGCCTTCAAACTGGCGTTGCATTCAGTTGGATGCAGTTTATCTCGCGAATCTGGATCGTGCTTGGCATCGCGACGATTGTGTTCAGTCTGGCGTATACGCTGTTCATCACGAAGCGGAATTATCGGCCGATTGAACAGCTTGTACAGCTCATACAGTCCCGTTCGGATACACGTGCGGTGGCAGGCAAAGGGGTGGCGAATGATGAATTCGCTTTCATTCAGAAAGCGATTGACCGTCTGATTGACGAGAACGCGCTGCACGAGGCGCAGGTGCAGGAGACGCAGTTGAATCGGCGTAAGCAGGCGTTCGCAACATTGCTGGAATCCGACGAGCCGCTGCACTTGGAAGAATGGAACCGGACGCTGCTCAGGCTGGATCTGCCGCAGACGTTCGAGGATGGTATCGCGTTCGTCATCGAGATCGATCATTATCAGGCGTTCGAACGGAAATATCCCTCGCGGTCGGATCAAAACTTGATGAAGTTCTCGATTGCCAACGTGCTGCAAGAGTTCGTGTCAACGTGCGGCGGCAAGACTTGGTCGGAGTGGAATCGGAAAAATCGGATGACCGTCGTGTACCTCCAGGCACCCGCTGAGACGCGCCCGCCGATCGCGGCGACATTGGATTCGTTCCGGTCGTGGGTCGGAAGCCACCTCGGATTTACGGTGACGATCGGGGTCGGTACCCCGGCGAATCAGTGGGAGGCGCTGCGGACGTCGTATCGGCACGCGATATTCGCGCTGCAGTACAAGCTGTCTCTCGGATACGATCGCGTGCTGTTCTTCAGGGACGCGCCGAAGCAGCGAGGTCCGAAGACGCATGGCTATTACGGAGAGATGAATCGGATCGCCCAGGAGCTTCGATTAGCCAAGCAGGATTGGAGCAGAACCGTCGAGCGCTTGTTCGATGACATGAGAGAGGGCGACTTCTCCGATGACGAAATTTTGCATCTGTTCGAATACTTCAAGAGCGGCTTGAATCAGGCGATGGAGGAACTTCCTCACGAGCTGTCTTCGTTTTGGAAGGGAAGCTTGCTGCCTGAATGGCATCGTGCGATCGAGCGGGAATCGATGGACGAAATCGCCGCCGCGATCGTCGAGATCTGTCAGCAGGCGCAGCACAGCGTCGCCGAGCTGGTTAAAACGAAGAGCAGTGCGCAGACGATCCATCAAATACGTGAATACGTCGAGGCGAATTATTGGAGTTCGGAGCTCTGCTTGACGCATCTGAGCGACAAATTCAACATCAACAGCAAATATGTGAGCCAGCTCTTCAAGGAGCATACCGGCGTTAACTTCGCGGACTATTTGCTCACGCTTCGCATGGAGCGTGCCAAGCAGTTGTTGGCAAGCACCGATCGGCCGATCAATGACATCGCGTCGCTGGTCGGCTATGACCTGCCGCTTTCATTCGGCAGGACGTTCAAGAAAAGCGTCGGCATGACGCCAAGCGACTATCGCAAGCATATGCAGTCCGCCGTGAAGCTGCATCCGGTTGGCAGTGACGCAGAGAGTGAAGGGAATCATGAATGTCTACGAGAAGCTCATCGACAATAAAGATCGCTGGACGAACCGGCTTCGGGCGTTATAGATTGAGTCACCGGGGGCAGAACAACGGCGGTATCACAAAATGATACGGTCAAGCTAACGAGCAGCGTGGATAGGCGTTTCGTGGCGCCGCTTGTCGGAACAATAGTGCGATGTATGGCGTTCTTCACAACAGAGTTGCTGATGTTACGATGGCAGGAGGGGGCTAGAGGAAGGTAAGAGATAACGGTTGCAGATGAAGCAGCAGCAACGATTTCCCGTGTACATGCACGAGTGGGCGCGCGCCTACATACAATGTAGAACCGACTTCAAAGCGCGCTGGGAGAGGCGAGTCATTTCGACACGGATCGCTTCACGCCGGCCTACCAACATGGGGGTGTACGGTTCATGGGATTGTTCGCTGCTGTTGCCTTGTTCATTAAGCAGCTGTCGCTGCTCGTCTCTTATGTCAAAAATAATGCGTTTCCGCAGCCGCTTCATGAGGAAGATGAATTGAAGCATCTTCAGCTCATGGCCGAGGGAAACCAGCACTCGCGCAATTTACTGATCGAGCATAACCTTCGCTTGGTTGCGCATATCGTAAAAAAGTTCGATAACACCGGAGAGGATCTCGAGGATCTGATCTCCATCGGCACGATCGGCCTCATCAAGGCGATCGAGAGCTTCCAGCAAGGCAAAGGCACGAAGCTCGCGACATTCGCCGCGCGGTGTATCGAGAACGAAATACTTATGCATCTGCGTTCGTTGAAAAAGACCAAGAAAGATGTCTCCCTGCATGACCCGATTGGAACGGACAAAGAGGGCAACGAAATTACGTTGATCGATATCCTCGGCTCTGAAGCTGACGATGTGGTCGAGAAGGTACAGCTGAAGATCGAGAAGAGCAAGATTTATCGGAACCTCGACATATTGGATGATCGTGAGAAGGAAGTCGTCGTGGGAAGATTTGGGTTGGAGCATGGTGGGGAAGAGCGGACGCAGCGGGAGATCGCGAAGGAGCTGGGGATCTCACGGAGCTATGTTTCAAGGATAGAGAAGCGGGCGCTTATGAAGCTGTATCATGAGTTTTATAAGGTGAAGAAGTGATAAATTATTTGAACAAAACTAAGACAGTTCTCTTCTATAACAGGAAGGGGATTGTCTTTTGTTTCACAAAGGAGAGAAAGCAGAACATCTGACTCAATCACGTTTCCATACTGCTTTATTGTAACTAAGACGAAGCGATTCTGTAATGAGCATCAGAAAACGAGCGAAGTAGCAAACTTATTTCTCTTCATTATGCTGCTAAGGCTGAGTTTATAGGTTTTACCATATGTGATTATGATACAATTATGGGAGTTTAATTTAAAACTATCGATAGATTAGAACTAAGTTTGAAATATTAGGGGTGAGCGTCTATGAGTATATTTAACCGAATCAAAGCAATTCAATACTTAAATACAGATAATACAGAACAATACCGCCCCATCGTGCGAATTTTTTATGAACAGCATTTAAAATTCTCTTCGTATTTATCGTTTCAAGAAGTCTATCAATTATTACGAAATTCCGAATACTGGAGACGATTTGAGTTACTAGAATATACTGAAAAGAACCTGGAAACGGATTTGAAGATGCTTGTAGAGTGGGGCGATCTCGAGGTCATTCAAGACAATACCAAAGCGACCAGCTACGAGGATTATCAAAAGAAAAAGTATCGCTATAAGGCGTCGGAAATATTGATTGATATCGAACGAATGCTAATTGCAACGGAGAAGAGGGCAGGAACCATTCGAGGTGGATTGGAGAAGCAAGTGGCTGACCGCATTCTTGAAGAACTCGCAAAAATTGCCAATAACCACTTAACCAACCCCGAAGAAGTATATTACATATGGCGAGATTTAATGCGAAGGCATGACCAATTACGAAATGATACTTCCGATTATTTATCTTTAATTAATGCAGAATCCACAGAGAAGCTTTTGCGATCTGAAAGTTTTATCCCATACAAAGGACAATTCGTATCGTATCTCGACGGATTCGTAGCGCACATCGCGGAAAAGAGAACGCTAATACAAAAGCGCCTTCGAGAAATGCCGACCTGGCATATTGATTATACCATCCAGGCTGTAGTTGATTTTGAGAGAAAATTCCCGCAGTTCCTTATTTCTCAAGAGGAGTATGATGTGGGGGCTGCTAAAGGGGCTCGTATTGCAGAATGGAATGCATTAAAATCGTGGTTCATTGAGGAAGACGGAAGGGAATCAGGCTTTTCTTTTTTGATTAAACAGACACGTGGGGCGATCTCGAAAGTGCTTCGCATCGCACAGCAAATTGGTGAGAAAGCCTACCAATACAAAAGCCGTAAGAATGATTACCTGCAGATCGCACGATGGTTTTATGATGCAAAAAATCTTGATGAGTGTCATATGATCGCTTCATATATGTTCGGCACTCAGGAAGCTCGCCACGTCTTTGCTCTACCGAAAACTGGAGCTAATCCGTATCAGACGGTGTGGGAAAACGATCCATATGAAATTGAATTGCGAAAAACTACAAGAGCAGGACGTGCTCGAAAAAGAAGCCAAACGGTAAACGAGGACCCAATGAAGGAATTTGCACTTTTAAACGAGCATCAAAAAAACGAGGAACTGAAACGAGAATATTTAGAACTTATCACCACAGATCGAATCATACGAATTCGTGACATTACTGTTGCACATCCCATGGTACGTGAAGCTATCCTGGACATGGTTGGTCGTGCGACGGTTTCTTCAAACGGTAATGGGATTACGGAAGAAGGCCGACGTTTTAAGATGCGTTTTCTATCGAATGAACTTGAATATCTGCGCTGCCCGGATGGGACGCTGACTATGGGTGATATTGAAATTCAATTTATGGAGGAAGCCGAATGAGTGAACAAGTATCGGACGATCCACTTCAGTACTGTGTGTATGCACTATTCCAAAACTATTGGATTTCAAAAGAACTTCTACCGGATTTGTATGCCTCGACGTTTCGCCAGTCGATGCAGCTTAAAGAATTTTTTGATCGTTGGTTTCGCTATCGTCTAATCGTGGAGCCCGACTATATAAAACTCGTGAAAACGCCTGTTGAAGCCAAGCCATGGATGGGAATCCAATCGTTCCTGCACCCAATGGATTATATCTTTCTTTCTTGTTTTATCGCTTACATGGAGGAGAAGGGAGAAGGCCAGCAATTCGTTTTGCAAGATGTTTGTGAAGCAATTATTAACTACTATCCCGGTCCTGCCAGTGAGGTTGTATGGAAAAACAGATCGGTTCGCCAAAGTCTTGTTCGAGCCATCAAATATTGCGAAGAGTTGTTCGTCGTTAAGACTTTTGATCGAAAAATTGATGAGTTCCAGGATAACGTTTCACACGACATGTTGTTTGAAACAACATCGTTTTTGCGTTATTTCGTAAATAGTTTCTATTTTGATTATTCCGCTGTTCGTTCTTTTGATACTCTTAAGGGCTTCATGGTTGAAGAGGAGAAACGCGAAGGGGTCCAACCAAAACATCGATTTATGAGAAGAATGTTTTTAGAGCCAAATGTAAAAAGAGTGGCACTATCTGAGGACGAAAGTATTCTCATGAGGGAGTACGGAGCTCAACTAATCCGTAACGCCGCTGAAGAGTTCGATCATTTAGAACTTGAGGAATACCCCTCTATGTTCATGATGACTCACTCTAGACATTTCTACGGGCAATACTATCCAGCACAAAACAAAAGCTCTACTCTTTCTTTAATGACAACTCAGCTTGGTACATACTTATGGGCTCTTATCAACAACGGCTCGATTGTTCCTGATGAAACAGGTACCCTCACATTCACTTTTGAACAAGCTCTTCAAATATTTACACAAGTTAAAGAGATAAACGATCATGGCTGGTCTATTACATACCAAAGGGAATCTGCAGAAAAAGTGTGGATTTGGGCACTCGCATATATGAAATCTTTTGAATTTGCAAAAGAAGAAAACGGGTATGTATATATATACGATGTGCTTGGTCGTGTCACCGGTGAATATGAGAAAGGGGGAAACGATCTTGATGAGGTTTCATCCGAATCGACTTGGATTTTTTAATTTTTGGTACCACACCGACAGTGAGTTTGAGTTTTCGAAGGGTAAGCTATTTATTCGCGGCAAAAACGGAAGTGGGAAAACGATCACTACCACGATGGGAGTGCCTGTTCTTATTGATGGAAACAAGCGTGCTAACCGTTTGGATCCAATGGGATCAAGGGATCGACATATGGTCGATTTACTGCTTGGTGAGGAATCAATCAGCGGTCATAAAGATAGGATCGGCTACTTGTATTTTGAATATAAAAACGGTAACCAATATATTACTACGGGCATTGGAATGCACGGTTTTCGCGACACTGGCAGGCTGAACAGCTGGTATTTTATTCTCTCTGATGGCAGAAGGATCGGAAGACAAGTTCGTTTGTTTGATGAGGAATGGGTTGGTGGTAACCTTCAGAAAGTTGTCAAAAATAAACCAGCCATGCGGGAAGCCCTAGGGCCTCATACATTCTTCACGGAATCTCAAGAGGAGTATATGGAAGAAGTCAGCCGCCGGCTGTTTGGTTTCCCTGACGTAAAGATGTTTCGGGACCTTGTCGAATTGCTGCTCAATTTAAGAAGCCCTAAACTATCTCGCGACCTCAAACCTGGCGTGGTGAATGAGATCCTTTCGACATCACTTCAGGAACTTACGGAAAAAGAGCTTGATCCATTGACCGAATCGATAGACATAATTGATAAGCATGAGGTCCGGTTGCAAAAGACAAAGCAGGAAATTGAGATTCTGACTACCTTATGCAATGTAAACGACATATACAAAGGGTACATTGCCTATACGGTGGCGAGGGAAACAAAACAAGTCCAAGAGAATGAGAAGGCAATTCGGACAAGCATAAATAATAGTAATGATGAAATTCGAAAATTCAAGAGAAGTATGGAAGATGCGGCTGCTGAGGTTACTCAGATGAGGGCAGAAAGAGATTCGTTGAATCAACAAAAGCAGGGATTAGTGACCAATTCGTTGTTCGACAAATTGCAGACTAATCAAACGAGGATGACAGAGTCTGAGGATAAGTTAGAAATCCTTAAAGAACGAATCAGCAATAAACGAAGCCAGTACATAGAGGCTAAAAATCGATGCGAAACAGAAGTAGGCAATCTTTCAAATACAAGAAAAAACATTCATGACCTGATTGTAGAGTTATCAGAAAATGCAGAAGAAATCTATTTTTCCGAACATGAGCGGCAGGCAAAACTCTTCGAAAGCTCGAGGGATGACGAAACCTACCCTTTTACCGTATGGAATGATTTGATTAAAGAGTATTCCACGGAAATTACGGAAATAAAAGAAGGGTTCGTTGAGCTAGCGCAACTTGCTTTCGTTGAGAGGACAAAACGGGATGAAAAAGAAACGGCACTAGAAGCATTGGAATCTAATAAAGAAGCGCTTAATAGATTGGATGAGCTCTTTGAAAACCTGCGTGCTGAATTTCTAACCCTTGTTCTTTCATGGGCCGAAGATACGAAAGCACTCCAAGTTATGGAGCAAGAAAAATCAATGCTGCGCTTAGCAGTCGATCAGTTGTATCGGGATGAGGAAAATCTTATAGCCCTTGAAAAGTGGAAGAACGTGGTGCAAGAACGGAGACTGCAAAGCGTTAAGGATCGGATTTTTCTGATGAATAAGGAGTTGGAGAGCGCAAGAAAAGAACTCCAATATGCATCAGACAAAAAGCGGAACCTAGTTGAATTGGGAGAAGTATCCCCTGAGCTTACCCCAGGCCAAGAAGAGCATTCGGAACAGCTTCGAAATGCCAATATCCCGCACGGCCGTTTCTATGAATTGGTGGAGTTTAAAGAATATGTGCCAGAGCAAGTTAGGCAAGCACTGGAGTCTTCAATTACACAAGTGGGTTTGATTCATTCCATCATTGTAAACCCTCAGGATGATGAGAAGGCTCGAAAATTAGCCGTAATAACGCAAGTTAGAACACGAAAAGTACATAACCTTAGTAACTATCTGTCACCGGTCTCTACAAAAGGGGTCCATGAAGAAACCATTCGTAGTGTTTTGGAGGGAATATCGGTTGCAACGCACGAAGAAGGATATATCTTAGAGGATGGTGGATTTTCGGGAGGATGGAGCCTTGGCAGTGCAGCGAAATTGTCGTATTACTATGTTGGAAGAGAAGCCAGGGTTCGCCTTCGTGATGTTCTTTTAGGCGAGTTAGATGAGATCATTACAGTTTGCAATGAGCGTATTCTTAGCTGTGAAGAAGGTATTCGTGAATTGGAGATTGAGAAAAGAAAAATTATTTTTGCGGCATCACAGATGCCAATCCCAACTAAGGTAAAGGAATGTTATGGGGATATAAAAGAAACGGAAACCAGTTTTATCGTATCCCAAAAAACCTTTGATGCTCGTAGTGATGAGTATGACAAGGCTGAAAAAAAGTACACCCAATTCAAACAAACCATACGAGAGCGTACAAGGCAATATCCTTTTGGCATGGATGAAGATGCTTATGGTCATGTTCTAAAGCGCTGCGGCGACTACATAGGCGCCCTTACGGATCTGCGGGTCGAGCGCGAGAAGCTCACGAGTTTGGCCGCGGCTGTAAGTAGGGCGAAAGAAGTATATGAGATGGTGAGGAGAAGTTTGGAGGAGACCCAAGAGGAGATTGGTACAGAAGAGGCCAACATTAGTAATGCAAATCTTACGATTGCACTGATTAAAGAACAATTGAAAAATGAAGGTCTCCAAGATATCAGCGATCAGATTGAAGCTATTGACAAGCGCATGGACGTGCTAAGTGAATCCATCATCACTGCCTCAAACTTGGAGGTTACTGCTAAAACTCTTAAGGAACAGAAAGAGAAAAATAAGCAAGAGAACTTGACCCGGCTGCTCGGGCTTGAAAAGCTGGTTCGAGCGTGGGAAAAGAAATTCCAAGAAGAACAACGAAGTGCAACAATCCCATCTGATTGGTCTCCAGAAGAGACGGTGATAAGCATGGAGGAAACATATCACAAGCTCCAACGCACTGACCTAGAAATTGCACTTAATGAGCAGTTTTATGGTGCGCAACATGATCTTCATGACTACAAACCGGACCTACACAAGGTCGAGGGTGCGGATATCGGAGAAGAAATGGATGAAGGCTGGCTTGCACTGCGGGAAAAAACAACACGTCTTATACTTACTTTTACCGTAGATTACAAAAAGATTACTCCCAATACACTCCTATTGGAGAGAAAACAACAACGTTTGAACGACGAACAACTGATTGAGGCTGAAGAAAAGGAACTGTATAAGAAGGTTTTGATCGATGACATTGGAACTACCGTCGTGCAACGTATCCAAAGCGCTCGTGATTGGACCGTTAGTATCAACGAGATGCTGGGCAACATGTCTACCAATATTAAAATTCAGTTGCGATGGGATGCACTTCCAAGGAAACTTGGTTCACTATCTACTAAACAATTGGTTGATATCTTAAGCCGGGATAGTGAGTGGATCATTGATGAAGACATAGCGAGAGTATCCAAGCACTTCCGCAGCCAGATCGAAGATGCACGTAGTCTTGCAAAAAGTGATAAACATCTCTCATTGAGAGACAAAATCCGTGAGGTTATGGATTACCGCAAGTGGTTTGTGTTCACCATCAGATCCCAAAAGGGAGACGAAGTTGGGTTCAGCGACCTGACTGACACCGTGTTCAATACGTACTCTAACGGTGAAAAAGCGATGAGCATCTACATGCCGCTTTTTGCTGCAATCGCGGCAAAATACAAAGACGCATCATCGACAGCTCCAAGGGTTATATCTCTTGACGAGGCTTTTGCTGGAGTCGATGCAGATAATACCGCGCAATTGTTTCAGCTTGCTCATCAGCTTGATTTTGATTATATTATGAACGCTTTTGGGCTATGGGGGTGCTACGAAAGTGTCGATAAACTCTCCATTATTGAAATTGTTCGCCCAATTAGCTCGTCGACTCTCGGGCTAGTAAAGTATCATTGGGATGGTAAAAAACGTTACCGCTTCCCAACGGGGGAATCACTTGAGACGAACCCTGAGCCTATGGTATAACATTATGAAAACGGTGAAAGAGATAATAACAAGAAAAAGCGGCTTAGAGAATGGAGGAAACGAACTGATGGATTCATCATTACAGCAACTAGTTCAGGTTTTTCGCAATAATGATGGTTTTAAAAGAGTGTTCTGGCTTTTTCATCAAAAATACAGAAGTTATGGAAGAATTACCAAGAATACTAAAATTTATCTTGAAAATCCATCAGCTGATGAATTGCGGGTATTAAACGGGTTTTTAGGCTCGGCTTATAGGAAGGAAGGAGCCATACCGATTACAGCAGACAAAATAGAAAAAGAAATTCGAAAAAGTAAGTATCGAGATTTATTTAATGGATATGATCTAAATGATTTTCTGCAAGTGTATTACGGAGAGAACTTAACATCAAAAAGTGAAGATAAGCGGCGTTATGATGCAGAAAAGATGGAATTCTTTCAAATACTTTTACGTGAAGCTCAGATGGAAAGTTCATTCTACCAATTTATTTCGTTTATTAAGACATACAAAAATGCACCATTTGTCCATTACGCTTATAAAAAAAACTCTAAATCACTCAAAGGCTTACTAATTTTAATAAAGAACCTGTTTGAGCAGTTGCCATTTAACAGAGATATCTATCTTCCTCTGCTTGCTTATAAGCTTAGAGGGGACTATCATGCACTAGCTTTTAACTCGGATGCCGGTAAGATGGTGATATTTGCTTTACAAGTATTAAGTTATCTTGATAATGGTGTTGAAATTCTTCAGATACTCGAAGAAGAACAAGTAGAGAAACTATTTAAGGATTATGGCATCTTGTTCTGTCCGGAAGCTAATAAATTGGCGCAGCGTTTATGGATTTTGGGTAGAAAAAATAGTGAGGAGTCTGGACATTATCAGCTAGTTCCCTTGAGGAAAATTGATCGGGGATCTTTTGCACAGGTGTACAGAGTTTTTGATCCGATTGAAAGAAGAGAGTTGGCTTGTAAAGTATTATTTGAAAGGTCATATTTTATACAATCCTACGGGAAAGAGGGGGATGAATATTTACACCGCTTTAAAACAGAGATTAATTTGCTTCGAGATCATATCGCGCATCCCAATATCATTGAGATTAACAAGATACAAGTAGAGCGTGATCCAGTGCTATTCACAATGCCGTTGGCGACATCTTCTCTAGATAAATGGATATCTTCGAATCATATTGTACCCAATGAGACGAAGTTAAACATTTTCAAGGATATTCTAAGTGGTGTTGCATATCTTCATCAGCATAAAATCAGTCATCGGGATTTGGCTCCTCAAAACATATTGTTGTTCCAACAAAAGGATGACAGTGTAGTGGCAAAAGTAGCTGATTTTGGCTTGGCAAAAGATCATCGATCATTTTCTTCCATCACAAGATACTCGCAGGCTTTATACGGAAGAGATGCGTATACAGCCCCTGAGCAGAAAGAAAGCTTGAAAAATGCTGATGCTCTGTCTGATGTTTTTTCACTTGGGGCGTTGCTTTATTATATATTTAGTGGAACATCACCTGAGAATAGATTTAAATCGTTTATTACTTATCAGCATATTGTTGGTAAAGCTATGGAAGAAGATCGCTCCAAACGGTATCAAACTGTTCAAGAGTTGTGGGACGATATTATTAATAGTTCGTTGCCATCAGGAGGTTACTCATTTAGTAGTTTAATGAATTATGAATTTAATGATTTTACCATAGACGTGAATCATGTATTAAGATGTCTAACGACAGTTGATATTGGGGAATCGGATGCAGTTCTTTGGGTATTTATTAAATCGTTTATCTCTGTGCCACTCAATATACTGGAAGAATGTTCAAGACATGAGACGGTGATGCTTCCTTTCATGCATGCTGTTGAGAAGAACATAGGTAGAGCAAGGTGTAAGGATGAGGAATGGTATCATGTTTCAATACGCATTGCAGAAATTTATAAAGGTACACAGCATAGTGAGCTACAATTAATGGCAATACATCTCATCCTAGTCATCGCATTGAAGAAGGGCAATCAATTGACTCTGAATATACTGGTGGATATTTTCTCTACCTTGACGGGGCAAGACGCACTTTCCCAACAAATTGCAAACATCATTGAGAAAGAATTCTTATGCTATCACGATGTATTAATTGGACTTTTGAAGAACATTAACTACCCATCCAACATACGTTTTGCTCTGAACGACTTTTAATATGAAGGTGTTTAACCGAACTGGCCATGAACTATGCCATAAGTAAAGTAATGAAATTCCTAAATGATAAGAACAAAAACGATGTATTAGTCTCACTTGGAATCCTGATCTCGCTCCTACGTAAGCGTAAAACAGTCCACACCCTGTAATCAAGATGAGGGCTGTTTTACGTTTACGTTGTACGGTCATTGTGATAAATTGGTACTTCTTGAAAAGGAATAAAGGGATATATCTTTAAATAGGTGTAACATACCGGTGTCTTTAAAACCATGCAAACTTCTATTAGGTTGGAAATAGAAGGATTCTGAGATTTTATGTCGAAATATGGATCTTTGGAATTACTATTTCATAGGAAGAGGGATGCATGTGAGCGATAAACTTAAAGGCCTAGTAACAGGATTGCTAATTGGAACAATGATTACTGGTGGTGCTGCTTATGCAGCAACAAGTACTAAGATAGAGGTAGTGATTGATAACCTTAAGTATATGGTTGATGGGGTACAAATGAAGCCAACTACCGGTCAAGGTTTTATTTACCAGGGAACTACTTATGTACCTCTACGTTTTGCAGCTGAAGCGGTAGGTAAAGAAGTAACATGGGAAGGTAAAAGTAAAACGATTTGGATTGGGAAGAAAGAAGGGGCATTTAAGTACTTGAGTTCTATTGATTATGCGAGAGCAGAAGGTGTAGCAGTTGATGGGCTACGTTTTGATAAATGGAAAGACGGAAGTAGCTTTATTGTTGCGGAGAACAAATATGTAAACGGAATAGGAATGTATTTTCCAAATGATTTTTGGAATAAGGCATTATCCGGAACAGTTGATTATAATCTTAACGGAAAGTACTCAAAATTTGTAGGGAAAATCGGCGTTGATGATATATATAAAAATTCCACATCTGTCGGTGTAATCAAGATCTTTGGAGATGGTGAATTACTCTATACTAGTACAGATTTAATCGGTGGCAATTTACCAATTGATCTTAATGTAGATATTACTGGAGTTCTTAAATTGAGGATACAATTTGAATTTAACAACAATCAAGACATTGCATTCGTTATAGGAGATGCAAAAGTATCTTAATTGAGATGGCCCAAAGACAAAATGCCTACTTTATGTGGCATTTTTTTGTTTTATAAGATTGAGTGGAGTTTTTTAAAAAAATTTATTTCAATTCGCTATATGTTAAACAAAATAAATGGAGTAGGTAAACATAAACTGGTACCCATAGACTGGACACTTTGAAAAAAGGTGTTTGGGCTGTGGGTACTTTTTCGTATACTGGAAGATGCAACGGAGGGGATGACATGAACAAGAAATATTTTAATGAGGCACAACGTGAAGTTTTATTAAACAACCCATACATCTGAACTGTGACCCGTTTTGTGGACAGTTTAAAAAGCGACCATCTTAATTTAACAAGCAATTAGATGATCCCTGAACTCGTCGGGGGTCATCTTTTTTAATCCCCATTGATATCGCTCAGTATTATATTGATGTATATAATCAGCGACGCGTTCTCTTACTTCATCGAGGGTTTGGCAATCGATGAAATTAACCTCATCTTTCATATGACCGAAGAAGGATTCCAT